>CAWAXS010000008.1:0-141330 GCA_963786055.1 uncultured Actinomycetes bacterium
CGTGCCAGGTCTCGAGCACGCCGCCGTTCTTGACGTTCCCGAGCGGGGTGACCGCGTCGTAGTCGCGCGAGCAGGAGACCAGGACGCCGTCCCAGTGGATGTGGCAGTGGTACCAGAGGTTCGGGCAGGGCTTGCGACGAGCGTTGACGTCCTCCGCCGGGTCCTCGACGGCGAGCGCGTTCACCTCGTCGATCTGCCCGCCCCAGGTGTCGAGCTCCTTGATGTTGATCAGGTCGGCGTGGGTCTGCCTCCAGCGCTCGACGAACTCGTCGACCTCGGCGTCCGTCTCCGACAGGCGCACGATCTGGATGTCGGCCTTGATCGGCGAGCCGAGCTCGTGCTTCAGGTCGAGGAAGCGCTCGATGTTCCCGAGCACCTCCTCGAACTTCCCCTTGACCCGGACCTTCTCGTACGTCTCCTTCGTGAGGCCGTCCATGCTCAGGTAGATGAGGTCGAGGCCGGCTGCGAGGATCTTGCGGGAGACCTCCTCGGTCAGCTTCGTCGCGTTGGTCGACGTCTCCACCCAGAGCTCGCGCTCCTTGGCGTAGGAGATCATGTCGATGATCCGCGGGTGGAGCAGCGGCTCGCCCCAGGAGTGGAGCACGACGGCCTCGGCGAACGGGGCGATCTCGTCGATGATCGCCGTGTAGAGGTCCCACTCCATGAAGCCCTTCGGCCGGGTGTCGATGTGGAGCCCGGTCGGGCACATGATGCAGTCGAGGTTGCAGACGTTCGTGGACTCGACGTAGACGCGGTCGGGGAAGGTCGGCGCGTGCTCGAGCTCGAGCTCGTACGACGCGTACTTGACCGCCATGTTCGCTTGCTGCCTCAGCCGACGGGCGAACCGCCTCGGGTTCGTCAGGGTCTCTCGTTTCACGCCGGCTTCACCGCGTAGAAGCAGAGGTAGCGAGCGAACAGCGACGGGCGCAGCCGGACGAGCAGCTCGTAGGGCGGGTCGAAGTACCGCTTCGTGTACTTGTTGACGAGCAGTCGCGGATAGAGGCCCCGGACCCAGGTCCCGGCATGGCCGCGCACCCGGATCTTCGTGAGGCCGGCATCTCGCAACAGCTTTCTCGCCTCGTAGGCCGTGACGTAGCGGATGTGGTACTCGTCAGTCGGGCTGTTCGGGACGTATGGGAACCGCCCGAAGAGCAGCCAGAGCCGGTATCGCCAGTGCCCGATGTTCGGCACGAGCCAGATGAACTTTCCGCCCGGCTTGACGCAGCGGACGCACTCGCGGATGTGCCGGCGCATGAAGAACAGGTGCTCGAGATTCGAGTTCGCAACGACGGCGTCGAACTCGCCGTCGGCGAACGGCAGCGGCTCGGTGTCGAGGTCGACCTGCGAGCCTCGATGCCCCGGCCGCGGGTGCGCTCCGGCCCGACCGACGACACGTCGGTGCCGACGACTGGACGCCGTGCTCGTCCAGCAGCGCGGCGAGAAAGCCCGGGCCGCACCCGGAGTCGAGCACGCGCTCGCCGGGCTCGAGCGCATCGACGACGTACTGCAGCCGCGTGTAGTCGACCTCGCCCTCGGGAACGTGGCTCCAGTGGTTGTCGTAGTAGTCGCGAAGGTCCATCCCTCTCCCTCGGCCCATGCTAGCGTCGTGCGTCTCTCGGCGATACCTTCGCGGCAAGTTGGCTCGCCTGGCTGGCGCGTGCCCTCCGCGGTCGAACCTCCGACCCGCGGATTAGAAGTCCGCCGCTCTGTCCCCTGAGCTACGGGCGCTCGGTGAGCAGGGTAGACGCTTCCCCGGACTCGTCCAGTCCGGCGGCCGCAGGGCGGGCGCGCAGCGTCCCGCGGCGCATCCAGGCAAGGAGCGCCCCGCCGAAGGCGACCGCGGCGCCGACACCGAACGCCGCTCGGACCCCGCGCTCGTCGACGAGGACGCCGGCCGCCACCGATCCGGTGGCGATCCCGATCGAGACGGCTGTGCCGAACCACGCGAACGCCTCGGCCGCGGTTCCCGTCCGCGCCGAGCGGTCGATCAGGGTGTACAGCGCGCCGATCGTCGGCGCGATCGGCAACCCGGCGACGAACGCCAGCACGTACAGCGTCGGGAGCGAGACCGCGAGCTGCAGCCCCAGCAACGCGCAGGCGAGCGTGAGCGCCCCGACGACGAACCTCCGCAGCACGCTCCGCGGGGGGCGCATTCCGGCCACGAGACCGCCGACGAGGCTCCCCGCGGAGAAACAGGCGAGCGCGACGCCGCCGAGCTCTCGTGATCCCTGCTCCTCTGCGAACGCGGGCATGGCGAGCTCGACGGCGCCGAACCCGACGCCGACGGTCGCCGCGTAGAGGACGACCGTGCGGACGCCGGGAGAGCCGAGCGCGCCGAGCAGGCCGGCGCTGCCCGTCCTCGACCGCGGTGTCTCGCGAACCGGCGGGAGTCGCGCCGTCGCCGTCGTCCCGACCAGGCTCGCGACGCCCGCCCCCGCGACAGCGGCAGCCGGCTCGATGGCCGCCAGCGCCGCGGCGAGCAGGGGGCCGCCGACGAAGAACACCTCCTGGAGGGCCGCCTCCATCGCATAGGCGGTCGAGCGGAGGTCGCCGGGCGCGATCCGCGGCCACACGATGCGGACGGTCGACGACAGCGGGGGCAGGGAGAGCCCTGCCAGCGCGGCCACGGCGGCGATCGCCACGATGCCCGCGTCGCCGAGCGCGAGGAGGACGACCACGCCGATCAGGGCCGGGTAGGCGACGGCCCGCATCCGGAGCACCGGCGCCGGCCCGACCCGGTCGACGTGCCGTCCGGCGATCGGCGCCCCGACGCCGACGGCGACCGAGTACAGCGCGACGACGACCCCGGCCGCGCCGTACCCCCAGCCCTCCGCGCGGACGAGAAAGAGGAGCGCGAGCGGTGTCATCCCGAGCGGCAGGCGACCGAGCAGCGACCAGCAGAGCATGGCCCGCGCGTGCGGGAGCCCGAGCAGCCTCCGGTAGTGCCCGGTGCCGCTCGTCGAGCCCGCGCCGGCGGTCACGCCGCGCGCACGACGAGCGGGGCACAGGGCGTGCCCGACGCGTCGACGACGACGCTGCCGGCCGCCGTGCGCGGCTGCACGGTGAGCGTCGTCCCGGTCACGGTCACCTGCGCGTAGCCGTATTGATCGGTCTGGGCACAGCGCAGGCCCAGGCCACGCGGGGGATCCGGCTTGAAGAACGCGCCGGTCACCACCGCGCCGAAGCCGGGGGCGCCCAGGAACGAGTCGATCTCCCTCGCGTAGGTGTTGGTGGCCACCGGGCCGGTGACGACCTCCCAGATCCCCGTCCCGGCCGGGCCGCCCGGGGCGAACGTCTCGGTGCGGATCTCGCCGATCAGATGGGCGTGCGTGTCGGTCGTGAGGACGACGACGTTCTTCACCGTGCGCAGGACGGCGAGGACGCGTGCGCGGTCGGCGGCGTAGCCCTCCCAGCGGTCGTACGGGAGCGCGTAGAGCTGCATCAGCGGCTCGGGGTTGACGACGACCTTGAACGTCGCGGTCGAGGCGCGGATCGCCTTCGTGAACGCCGCGAGCTGCGCAGCCCCCAGCAGGGTTCGCGCGGGCGAGGCGATCGCGTCGAGGCACGACTGCGGAACCGGCTTCGCGAGAGCCGGGGCGAGCGCGGCGAACGCCTGGCGCACGGCGGCCGGTGCGGTCGGCGCGATGTCGCCGTCGCAGGCGGCGGTCGCCTTGGCGCTGCGAAAGCTCCGTCCGTCGAGCAAGAAGAGCTCCAGGTTCCTGCCCCAGCGGAAGCTCCGGTAGAGGCCCGTCTGCTGCCGGTACGTCGCCGGCGTGTAGTCGAGGAACGCCTGCGCGCCCGCCCGGTAGATCGCAGCGCCGTCCTCCGCACGCGAGAAGTCGTTGACGAACTCGTGGTCGTCCCAGCCGCTGTAGACCCCCGTCGAGCTGCGCAGGCGGCGCAGCGGCTCGAGCGCGAGGCCGAGGCGGTACTTCACGCGCTTCTGGGCCACGGTGCGCGCCACCGGGGCCCCGGCGAGCTCGGAGTCGGAGTAGATCGTGTCGCCGAAGTTGAGGTCGAAGTCGTTGCGCGCGCGGGCCATCGCGCCGTACGTCTCGAAGCCGTTGAACCCCGGCTTGCCGTCGGGGCCCGGCGTCGCGTCGGCGTCCCCGCTGATCGCGAAGCGCACCGTCGCGGGGGCGTCGGGCGCCGGAGCGGTGCGAAAGGCTCCCGTGACGCTCGTCGCGGCGTCCTGCGAGAAGGCGTAGCGGTAGCTCGTCCCCGGCCTGAGCCCGCCGACGGTGCGCTGGACCGTGAGGTCCGACGCCGCCGTCGCCCGGAGGACGAAGCGCCGGGTGCCCGCCGCCGAGCTCACCGACAGCACGACCGCACCGGCGCGCGGCGCCCGTGTCCACAGCCGTGCGGAGGTCGGAGTCATCTCGCCGGCGGCCACGCCGTACCGGAACCCCGGGGACGGTGCGGCGGCCGCGAGAGCGGCGACCAGCCCGGCCCCCAGCACGGCGGTCGCCACGACCGGGAGGCGGCGGGGCAGGTGCACTCGCGTCAGGCTACTTCCTCGAGCCGCTCCTGCTCGGCGAGGAAGCGCATGAACCAGAAGGCGAAGACGACGAAGAAGACCACCGACTGCTCGCCCGCCATCGTCATGCCGCCGAGCTGCTGGTCCTCGAGGCGCGACACGCCCCACACCCGCTCCGGCGCACCGGCGTAGAAGTCGTAGAGCGGCTTCGGCACCAGCGCGAGCACCAGCCCGAGCGGCGCCGAGAGCACGAACGCCGCGAGCACGTACGCGGCACGCGCCGGCGAGGAGAGCGCGTGCGGTGCGTCCTGCCAGACGCACCACCAGAAGAGGAGGCCCGAGAGGAGGTACGTCGCGTGTTCGAGTGCGAGGAGCGTCGACGGATGGCGGAGCCCTGCGTCGTAGAGCACGGGGACGTGCCACACCGCGTAGGTGGCGACCCAGACCGGCAGGGAGACCACCGGCCGCGTCAGGAACGCGACGAGCCGCGGCTCGGTGAGCCTGCTCGCGAGCTCCGGCGGGACGCCGAGGACGAGCAACAGCGGCGCCCACTCGGCGATCGCGACGTTCTGGAGAAGGTGTGCCCAGACGAGGTACTCACGCGCGAGCGTGTCGAGCGGCGTGACGAGCGCGAGCACGAGGAGCCCGCAGCCCGAGAGGAACGACAGCGTCCGCGCCGGGCTGCGTCGGCCGCGCGTGCCGACGAGATAGACGACCGCGAGCCCGACCGGGACGAGCGCCTCGGGATTCCACGACCAGTCCGACGGGCTCACGTGGGCACGGTACGCGAACGGCGGGCTACCCTTTCCCGCGTTCGCGGGTGTAGCTCAATGGTAGAGCCCTAGCCTTCCAAGCTAGTTACGCGGGTTCGATTCCCGCCACCCGCTTCTCCGCGCTCCGTCCGGTCAGCAGCGCTCCCGCACCCGGCGATAGACCGCCCACCGGTCGGGCGTCGCCGCGAGCCGCTGCCACGCGCCACAGAGCCGCGGCGCGAGGGCGGACTGGCCGGACGGGCTGACGAAGGCCCACGTCGCCTTCGGCGCGTCGACGGCTCCGCGGCCGAGGAGGTCGAGCCGCCGGTCGAGGCGTGGCCCGAAGAAGACGTAGCCCGGGTCGCTCGCCGTGATCGCCACTGCGGCCCGTGCGTTCCCGGGCACGCGCTCGTCGACGAAGCGGATCAGCGCGGAAGCGTGCACCTCGTCGCCCTGCGCCCGCCAGCGCGGTGCCGACCAGTAGCTCGCGGGCGCAGGGCGCTCGAGGAGCGGCACGCCGGAAGGGCGCTTCGTGTCGTTGAGCACCGCGAGCGCAACGGCTGTGACGGCGATCCCTGCCAGCCCCCAGGCGAGCGGCCGGGCGCGCGCCGCGAGCCCCCACGTCGCCCCCGCCAGCGCGACCGGAGCCATGAGGAACCGGCCGGCCGCGTCCTGGTAGAAGAGGAGCGCCGAGAGGGCGACGATCCAATAGAGCGGGGTGAGGGCGAGGAGCGCCCCGAGCCACGGGATCGTGCCTCGCCGCGCCGCGACCACCGCGACGACGATCCCGGCCGTCAAGAGCAGCGCGCCGAGCGGGCCGTACCACGTGACGTTCGACGCCGAGCGCGTGATGTCACGTCCCACCTCGGCGGCGAGGTCGCTCCTCCCGAGCGCGTCCCAGAGGTCCTGGTAGGCCTGGTCGAGGTAGCGGCGCACGTCGGGCGTGAGCACGGGAGCCACCGCGACGAGCGCGGCGACGGCTCCGATCGCGACCGCGCGGGCGCCGCGACGCGGCCAGAGCACGACGGCGAGAGCGCCGAGGAGCACCGCGGCCGTGACCGCGTAGAGCCAGCGGTCGCTCCCGACCGCGCCGGGGAGCTCCACGAGCTGGATCGCGGAGCGGAGCCCGCGCGCGGCCGTCGCGGCGACGCCGTGGTCGACGGTCTCGTAGGGGAAGCCGCCGTCCCAGCTCCCGGTGTGCACCCAGTTGACGACGTACCAGTACGAGCCGGCGGCGCTCCCGAGGAGAACGGCGGCGACCCTGTGTCCGCGCCTGGCGGCCGGTGTCGCGAGAAGCGCGACGACGACGAGCACCGGGATGGCGATCGCCGCGCTCACCTTCGTCCCGACCGCCAGCGCGGTCGCGCTGCCCACGAGCCAGGGCGTCGCGCGCCCCTGGTCGAGGAGCAGGACTGCGGCAGCGACGAGGAACGACCCGACGACGAGGTCGTTCTGCGCGGTGGAAGCCTGCAGCGCGATCACGGGCAGCGTGGCGACGAGCAGAGCGCCGAGCAGTGCCTCCGACCGGGCGAGGCCGATCCCCCGAGCTACGCCGATCACGCCGACCACCAACGCGACGTACGCCGACGCCTGGACGAGCGCCACGTACCGGTCGGCTCCGCCCAGCACCATCGTCGCGAGGACGCCCATCTCGCCGTGCGGCGGATAGGCGTTGACGTACGGCGCACAGGCGCAGTCCGGATACCCGACCGCCTGGTTCTGCATCCAGACGCCCGCGCGCCAGAGGTGGTCGAAGATGGTGTCGAAGTCGTTCTGCGGCGTCGCCAGCCCGAGCAGCACGGCGTAGCCGAAGGCGGCGAGCACGGCGACGGCCAGCACCACGCAGATCGGCTCGGAGAGGGCGTCCCGCAGCGCCGCCGCCGCGTCGCGCAGTCGATCGCCGACGTCGCTCCACCCGCGCGTGTCGACGACCAGGGCGGCGCAGACGACCGCCAGCCCGGCGAGGAGCCCCCACCGCGTCACCCAGCCGAAGATCGACAGGGCCCAGAGGAGCCCGACGAGCTGCGCCCAGGCCGCGACGTATGCCCCGAGGAGGAACGAGGCCGTCGATCGCGGCCGCAGCATGGCCGCCAGCCGGAGCGATCCGACGGCCAGCAGCACGCACCCGGCGACGAGCGCGAGCGCCCCGGTCACCGACCGCTCGCCGAGAAGTGCTGGTAGTCCCTGTCCCCCGACCAGCGGCCGCCCCACGACCAGCCCGCCGCCTCGAAGGCACGCACGACCAGCCCGCCCTCGACGGCCATCCCCGGCCGGTACGGCGAGCGGCGCAGGAAGGGGCGGCTCGCGGCGTGCGAGGTGGTGCCGGCCGCGGTGACGTACGGGTTCTCGATCGGGTTGAGGTCGATCGCGCGACCGTACGCGTGCTCCGACCAGCGCGTCGTGCCGTCGACGTACCGGCAGTTGAAGGCGGACGTGTTGTCGGCCTCGATCGAGCGGAAGTCGCTGCCGCCGTACGCGTCGACCGGGACCATCCGGCGGATCGGGAAGCCTGCGGCGTACAGGCGACGGAGCACCGTGAGAACGCCGCGCGCGACGTCGCGGTGGACGACGATCCGACCGGTGTGGCGACGTCCGTCGAACCCGCGGTACGACGCCGTGACGACGCGCAGGTCGCGCAGCGGCACGGGACAGCCCGGTCGCCACGAGACGCCGGTCATGCGTGCCGCGAGCTCCTTCGAGATGGGCGCGACGGAGAACGACTCCCGTCCGAACGGTCGCGCCGGTGGCTCCGACACCGCTGAACAGCAGCAGCCCGACGATCGCGGCGCAGAGCAGCGGCCTCCTCACGAGTCGGGGTGGCCGGATCTGAACCGGCGACCTCCCGCTCCCAAAGCGGGCGCTCTACCAGGCTGAGCTACACCCCGTGGCAGAGAAGTCTACGGCCCGTCGCGGCGGGTCTCCTCCACCAGCACGACGACGAGGCGTCGCGGGCCGTGGACGCCCTCGACCCGAACGAGCTCGATGTCCGAGGTCGCGGACGGCCCCGAGACGAGGACGATGGGCCGGCCTCCGCGCGCCGAGGGAGCGAGGCGCTCGACGAGCTCGGGGACGGTCTCGACGACCTGCTCGGCGCGGACGACGCAGACGTGCAGGTCGGGAACCAGCGTGATCGCCCGCCGGCCCTGGCCCTCAGCGCCGTCGAACGCGATCGTCCCGGTGTCCGCGCAGGCCGCGGCACAGGTCGTCACGGCGCCGTCGATCCCGTCGAGCGCGACGGGCGAGAGGTCGTCGTCCTCCACGACCTCGACCCCGGCCGGCCGGAAGACCGCGGGCAGGTCGGGCGCGACGACGACACGCGAGGCACCCTCGCCTGCGAGCGCCGCGGACACCGCCGTCCGTGCGTCGCGGGTCCGCACGACGGTCGCGCCGGTCTCCTCGACGCGCTCGACGAAGAGCGCCACCACGTCCGCCGGGGCCCGCGACCCGCGCTCGCGGTAGGCGCGCGGCACGTCGGGAGGAGCCGCGCCGTCCGCCAGCGCGGCGCGAATCCGGCCGAGGACGGTCTCACGCGTCGCGCTCACGCGCCTCCCACCACTCGCGGAACGTCTGTTCGGCGACGCCGGGCAGCGTCCGCGAGCGCCCCCAGCCGGCGAGCGGGCCGGGCATCCAGCGGAGCCGGCCGTCACGCAGCGCGGGACGCTGGAGCACGCGGGCGACCCGCTGCGCGCGCTCGTAGCGCTCTGCGCTCGAGAATGCGCGCCCGAGGGCGTGCAGCGCCCGCCCTTCGAGCCCCGGCCGTGCGCCTCGCACGACCTTCCCCCGTTCGTGCACGAGGATGCGCGGGATGTCGATCCCGACCGGGCAGACGTCGGCACAGGCGCCGCAGAGGGTCGAGGCGTAGGGCAGCGACGCCTCGACGCCGCGCTCGCCCGTGAGCTGCGGCTGCAGGATCGCCCCGATCGGCCCCGCGTACACCGTGGGATAGGCGTGCCCGCCCGTCTGGCGATACACCGGGCAGACGTTGACGCAGGCCGAGCAGCGGATGCAGCGCAGCGCGGGGCGGCCCTCGGGATCCGCGAGCGTCCGGGTGCGGCCCGCGTCGAGGAGCACGAGATGGAACGCGGACGGACCGTCCCCCGGCCGCACGCCGGTCCAGAGCGAGGTGTACGGGTTCATCCGCTCGCCCGTCGACGAGCGGGGCAGGAGCTGGAGCAGGACGGCGAGGTCGCGCCACTCCTCGACGACCTTCTCGATCCCCATCACCGTCACGAGGGTGTGCGGCAGCGTCGTGCACATGCGCCCGTTTCCCTCCGACTCGACGACGCACACCGTGCCCGTCTCCGCGACGGCCGCGTTCGCCCCGGAGATCGCGACGGTCGCGCGGAGGAACGCCTCCCGCAGGTAGGCCCGCGCCGCCGCGGTCAGCGCAGGCGGGTCGTCGGGCAGGTCGGGCTGGTCGAGCGCCTCCCGCAGGAGCTCGGCGATCTCGCGCCGGCCGCGGTGGATGGCGGGGACGAGGAGGTGCGACGGCCGCTCTCCGGCGAGCTGCACCACCAGCTCGGCGAGGTCGGTCTCGATCGGCCGGATCCCGGCCTCGAGCAGCGCCTCGTTGAGGCGGATCTCGTCGGTCGTGAGCGACTTCACCTTCACGACCTCCCGTGCGCCCGTGCCCCGCACGATGCGCGTCACGATCTCGTTCGCCTCGACGGCGTCGCCCGCCCAGTGCACCTCACCGCCGGCGCGCGAGACCTCCGACTCGAGCCGGACGAGGAGCTCGTCGAGGCGCAGGAGGGAGCGCTCCCGGACTGCCTCGCCCGCCCGGCGGAGCTCCTCCCAGTCGGGCGTGTCCGCAACGACGGCCGCCCGCCTGGCGCGAATCGACGTCGTTGCGCGCAGCACGTTCGCGCGAGCCCGCGCGTCCGTCAGGGTCACGCGCGCCGCGCGCTCGAACGTCATCGGCGCCGCCGCGCGGCTCGCGGGCGTGCTCACGTCGCGAGCACCTCCGCGAGATGGACCGCGCGCACCGGGCTGCGATGCCGTTCGAGCCCTCCACGGATGTGGAGGAGACAGGAGGCGTCGCAGGCACAGACCGCGGCGGCCCCCGTGTCGGCGACGCACCGGAGCTTGTCCGCGAGCATCGCGCTCGAGACGTCGGCGTTCCGGACGGCGAACGTCCCGCCGAAGCCGCAGCACTCCGTCGCGTCCGGGAGCGGGCGCAGCTCGACCCCGGGCACGGCACGCAGGAGCGACTCGGGGCGGTCACCGACGAGCAGCCCTCGCAGCGAGTGGCACGTGGGGTGGTACGTGAGCGAGCCGGCGTAGCCGGAGCCGACGTCCGTGACTCCCAGGCGGTCGACGAGGAGCTGCGAGAGCTCGAACGTCCTCCCCGCCACGTCGTCCGGGTCGGCGGCGTGCTCGCGCACGTGCGAGCGGACGTGCGCGACGCATGACCCCGACGGCGCGACGACCGCGTCGAAGCCCGCGAAGACCTCGACGAAGCGCGCGGCGAGCGCCACCGCGACGTCCGGGTAGCCCGCGTTCAGGTGCAGCTGCCCACAGCAGGTCTGCGCGCGCGGGAAGGCCACCTCGACGCCCAGCCGCTCGAGCAGGGTCACGGTCGCGCGGCCGACCGACGGGTACAGCGTGTCGGCCAGGCAGGTGACGAACAGCGCGACGCGCACCGGGCGAGCGTAATCGATCATCGATCGTTTGCACACCGCTCGGTAGCTAGGTTGCCGCGATGACCGAGATCGTCCTCCCTTGTAGATGACCGAGATCGTCCTCCACGGAGCGCGGCCGGCGGGTCCGCCCCACCCGAGGCTCGGCTACGCCATGGTGGCCGCCGCCTCGGCGCTGTTCGCCGTCAACGGCTCGGTCTCCAAGGTGATCCTCACGTCGAGCGGCATGCCGAGCCTGCGCCTGACGGAGCTCCGCGCGACCGGAGCGTTCGTCGGCCTCGCCGCGTTTCTCGCGCTGACCGCCCCGGGGCGGCTCCGCGTCTCCCGCGACGAGGTCGCCCTGCTCGTCGTCTACGGCATCGTCGGCTTCGCCCTCGTCCAGTGGCTCTACCTCGTCGCGATCGAGCGGCTCCCGATCGGGATCGGCCTCCTGCTCGAGTTCACCGCCCCGGTGCTCGTCGCGCTGTGGGCGCGGCTCGTATGGCACGAGCCGGTGCGACGGCGGGTCTGGGCTGCCCTTGCGCTCGCCCTCGCCGGGCTGACGCTCGTCGCGCAGGTCTGGGAGGACGTCCGGCTCGACGCGGTCGGAGTCGCTGCGGGCCTTCTCGCAGCCGGCGCGCTCGCCACCTACTACCTTGCCGGCGAGCACCAGACCGCGCGCCGCGACGCCCTCTCGCTCACGTGCCTGTCGCTCGGGGTGGCGACGCTCTTCTGGGCGGTCCTCCAGCCGTGGTGGAGCTTCCCGTTCGACGAGCTCGGCACGACGGTCTCGCTCGGCGGCGAGCTCGAGTCGGCGAGTGCCCCGGTGTGGGCGCTCGCCCTCTGGGTGATCGTCCCGGGCACGATCCTGCCCTTCGTCCTCTCCCTCGGCGCGCTCCACCACCTCCCGGCGACGCGCGTGGCCACGGTCTCGATGATCGAGGTGCTGCTCGCGGCGATCGTCGCTTGGGCCTGGCTGGGCGAGACGCTCTCGGCGGCCCAGCTCGCGGGGGGCGCGATCGTCCTCACGGGCGTCGTTCTCGCGCAGACCTCGCGCTGACCGCAGGCGGTCTCGTGGCTCGTTCGCGACTACCCTGTCTCCCATGAGCGTGAAGCGCGTCCTGCTCGCCTCTCCGCGCGGCTACTGCGCCGGTGTCGAGCGCGCCGTGGAGACGGTCGAGCGCGCGCTGGAGCACTACGGCGCGCCGGTCTACGTTCGCAAGCAGATCGTCCACAACATCCACGTGGTGCGCGACCTCGAGGCGCGGGGCGCGATCTTCGTGGACGAGGAGACCGACGTCCCGCACGGCGCGACGGTCGTCTACTCGGCGCACGGTGTCGCGCCGTCGGTGCACGAGAACTCCCGGGCCCTCGGCCACGACGTGATCGACGCGACGTGCCCGCTCGTGACGAAGGTCCACGTCCAGGCCAAGCGCTACGCCGCCGCGGGCTACACGGTGCTGCTGATCGGCCACGAGGGGCACGAGGAGGTCGTCGGCACGATGGGCGAGGCGCCCGGGGCCACCATTCTCGTCCAGGACGTCGGGGAGGCCGAGTCGCTCGACCTGCCCGCGGATGCCCCGGTCGCCTACGTCACGCAGACGACGCTCTCGGTGGACGAGACGGCCGAGATCATCGGCACCCTGCGCCGACGGTTCCCCGCCATCGTGGGGCCGAAGAAGGAGGACATCTGCTACGCGACGTCCAACCGCCAGTGGGCGGTCAAGGACATGCTCGGCGAGATCGACCTGCTGCTCGTGATCGGCTCGCGCAACTCGTCCAACTCCAACAGGCTCGTCGACGTGGCCCGCGCCGCCGACGTCCCCGCGCACCTGATCGACGACGACACCGAGATCGACGAGGCGTGGCTCACCGGCGTCGAGACGGTGGGGATCACGTCCGGGGCGTCTGCCCCCGAGCGGCTCGTCACGCGGGTGTGCGACTGGTTCCGGGCACGAGGAGTGGAGCGGATCGAGTCGCACCGGATGGTCGACGAGGACGTCACCTTCCGGCTTCCGGTCGAGCTCCGCCGCGAGCTGGCGCTCGCAGAGTCGCAGCGGGACTGACGCGCGTGCGGCTCAGTCCCGTCGTCCCCGCGACGGACGATCCGCCGACGCTCGACCGGTGCCTCGACGCGGCGCGCGCAGGCGCGCTTCCGGCGAGCGCGGGCAGGTATCCCCGCTCCGCCACGCGCCCGCACCCGACGAGGCCGACCGCGACGGGCGCGGTCACGCTCGCGCGAAGGCGGGAGCGTCGCCCCCGTTCGCCTCGACGGAGACCGCGAGGGTCTCCGCCTTGATCCACTCCGCGTGCTCGAGCAGGTCCGCGTCGTGCGCCGGGATCGTCAGGGCGATCCGGTCGGTGAGTGCCAGCCCCGACTCCTTCCGCATCGAGTTGACGAGGTGGATCAGCTCGTACACGCGGCCCTCGCGCAGGAGCGACTCGTCGAGCGCCGTGTCGAGCGCGACCGTGACGCCGTCCGCCGAGGCGATCGCCCAGCCGTCGCGGCCGGAGCGCTCGACCAGCACCTCGTCGGCCGCGAGCTCGTGCCCCGCGGCGCGAAACCGGCCGTCGCCGAGGTCCTCGAACGCACCCTCCGCGAGCGCGGCCCGTACGGCGCCGAGCTCCTTGCCCAGCTTCGGCCCGAGCACCCGAAGGTTCGGCTTGACGACGAGCGCGGCCTCGACGTGGCCCAGCTCGACGGCCTTGACCCTGAGCTCGTCGCGCACCACGACGACGAGCTCGTCCGCCGGGACGACGCCCTCGACGACGAGGCGTGCGAGGGGCTGGCGGAGCTTGACGCCCGACGTCGATCGCGCCGCACGGCCGAGGTCGACGACCCGTCGCGCGTCCGCCATCGCCTCGAGCGCCGCGGTGTCCGGCCCGGACACGACCGGCCAGCCGGCGAGGAAGATCGAGTCGGGTGCGCCCTCGCACGGCTCGCGGACGAGCACCTGCCACAGGTGCTCGGCGAGGAACGGCAGCACGGGGGCGATCACCCGCAGCGACTGGACGACGGCGTGCCACAGCACACGCAGCGCGGTCTCGTCCCCCTCCCAGAAGCGCCGCCGCGAGCAGCGGATGTACCAGTTCGAGAGGTCGTCGACGAAGGACTCGAATGCACGGATCACGTCGACGGTCATCCATCGCTCGTACGCCTCGGTCGCGTCCATGACGAGCGCACGCGTCCGCTCGACGAGCCAGCGGTCGAGCGGCGCGACGGCGTCCGGCCCGTCGACGTCGGCGTACCGCGGGGTGAACGACTCGACGTTGGCGTACTGGGTGAGGAACGTGACCGAGTTCCAGAGCGTGAGCAGCTTCCGCTGGATCTCGTGGGCCGGCCCGAAGCCGAAGAGCAGGTTGCGGTCGGGCGGCTGCGCACAGAACTGCCAACGCATCACGTCGGCGCCCATCCGCGCGAACGCGTCCGGCGCGTCGATCGTGTTGCCCCACGAGCTGTGCATCTCGCGGCCCGTCTCGTCGAGCATCTTCTCGTAGCCGAGCACCCTGCGGAACGGAGCGCGCCCCGTCAGCGCGACGGACATGAAGAGCTGCGAGTAGAACCACAGCCGGATCTGCTCGCGCATCTCCGAGACCCAGTCCGCGGGGAACCACTGCTCCCAGTACGCGTGGTCGGGCAGGTCGGCCGTGGTCAGGCCCCTGCGCGGCGCCGGTCGCATACCCGTGCGGAACGTTCTCGGGGTTCTCGAACCCGAGCGTCGAGAACGGGACGATCCCCGCGTCGAGCCAGACGTCGCCGACCTCGGCGATCCGCTCGACCGCCTCGCCGCAGGACTCGCAGCGGATCCTGATCGCGTCGACCCACGGGCGACGCAGCTCTTCGAGGTCCTCGACAGGCCCCGTCGCGCGCTCGAGCAGCTCGCGCTTCGACCCGACGACGTTCAGGCGGCCGCACGCGCAGGGGTAGAACGGCAGCGGAAGCCCGTAGTAGCGGCGCCGCGAGATGTTCCAGTCGCCCATGTTCCGCAGCCAGTCGTCCATCCGCTTGCCCATGTAGGCGGGCGTCCACTCGACGGTCGCGTTCGCCTCGAGCAGAGGCTGGCGGAGCTCGTCGACGGAGAGGAACCAGTCGTCGGAGATGCGGAAGATGAGGGGCGTGTCGCAGCGCCAGCAGTGCGGGTAGCGGTGCTCGTAGAGCCCGGCGTGGACGAGCAGCCCACGCTCGGCGAGATCGCCGACGATCTGGTCGGCCGCATCGCCGGTGGAGTTCCGTGGAGCCAGCCGTACTCGTCGTAGAAGCGACCCGACTCGTCGACCGGGGCGAGGATCGGCAGGTCGTGGACGCGGGAGAGCTCGAAGTCCTCGGCGCCGCAGCCCGGGGCGATGTGGACGATCCCGGTTCCCTCGTCGACCGAGACCTCGTCCCAGGGGATGACGCGGTGCTCGACCCCCGCGCCCGGCGGCAGCGTGTCGAAGGGGCCCGTCGTAGCGGAGCCCGACGAGCGCCGAGCCCCGCACGGTCTCTGCGAACGTCTCGGTGGGGAAGCGCGCGACCATCACCCACTCGCCGTTTTCGCGGCGGCCGTACGCCGGCGTCGGGGTGGACGGCGGCGGCGACGTTCGCCGGGAGCGTCCACGGCGTCGTCGTCCAGATCACGAGCGACTCGCCCGCCGGTCGACGGAGCGGGAAGCGGACGGTGAGCGACGGGTCGGAGCGGTCCTGGTAGACGCCCGACTGCGACAGCTCGTGCTGCGAGAGCGACGTGCCGCAGCGCGGGCACCACTCGGTCGAGCGATGTCCGATGTAGAGGCGGCCGCGATCGTGCATGAGCCGAAGGAACCGCCAGATGTACTCGATGTTGGTGTCGCTGAACGTGAAGTAGTCCGCGCCCCAGTCCATCCACTGACCGAGCCGGATCGACCCCTCGGTCAGCGCCTGCGAGGAACCGATCACCATCTCGCGGCACCGTCTGGCGAACTCGTTGAGCCCGTACTCCTCGATCTCGCGCTTCGAGTTGAGCCCCAGCGAGCGCTCGACCCCGACCTCGATCCAGAGCCCCTGGCAGTCGAATCCGTTCTGGTAGCGCTGGTGGTGACCGCGGAGCGCCTTGTAGCGCTGGAAGACGTCTTTCAGCGTTCGGCCCCAGGCGGTGTGGACTCCGAGCAGCATCTTGTTCGCGGTCACGGGCCCGTCCACGAAGCTGAAGAGCGGGCCGTGTGCGTTCAGCTCGCGGAGCCGCCGGAACGTCTCCTCGCGCGCCCACAGCTCGAGCACCCCGAGCTCGAGCGCGTCGTGGTCCGGCTTGTCCGGCAGAAGTGCGAACATGCGGTCGATTCTAGGGAAGGAGTTTTCGGGGTTCGTCGTTGTACACGGTGGGGTAATTGCACTAGCAACATCGAAACGGAAGGACCAATGGCACTCAACGTGACGACCGAGACCTTCGATCAGGAGGTCATTCAGAGCGACAAGCCCGTCCTCGTGGACTTCTGGGCGGAATGGTGTGGCCCCTGCCACGCCGTCGCACCCGTGCTCGACCGCATCGTGGCAGAGCGCGAGAGCGAGCTGAAGCTCGTGAAGGTCAACATCGATTCCGAGCACGAGCTCTCGCAGCGCTACGGGGTCGCCTCGATCCCGACGATGATCCTGTTCAAGGACGGCGAGCCGTCCGCGTCGGTCATCGGCGCGCAGCCGAAGGGCGCGATCGAGCGCTCGCTCGGTCTCGCGCTCTAGCAGCTTCTCTCCCGCGTCCCTCCCCGCGGAGAGCCGGCGAGCGCCGGCTCTCCCAAGGGTGGTCCCGTCGCCGGCGCCCGGCTACGGTATCCAGGTGAGCCCACGGCACGTCCCCGCCTCGGTGACCGAGCTCTCGCGCGTCGGCCTGCTCTCCTCGCTCCCGGGGGAGACGCTCACTCGGCTCGCCGGGCGGATGACCCGCGAGGACGTGCCGAGCGGGCGCGCGATCGTGTCCGAGGGCGACGGAGGGGATCGCTTCTACGTCCTCCTCTCGGGCCTCGCGGCCGTGACGCAGGAGGGACGGGGTACCCGCTCGATCCTGCGGCCCGGGGAGACGTTCGGCGAGGTCGCCCTCGCGATGGGCGTCCCGCGCACGGCGACCGTCACGGCGATGACGCCGACGGTGGTGGCGAGCTGCGACCGCGCGACGTTCGACGAGCTCCTGCGCCCACTGTTCGCCGACGACGACGAGTCGTAGACGGCAGCGCCGGCGCCGGGCCGGAGATGGTGAGACGCGACGGACGACGGCGCTCGATGGTTGATCGGTGATTGGCGTGACGTCCGGGGGCGTCCCAGACCAAGCCGGGCGCACCGGCCGGGTGCGGTTCGTAGTTGATGCTACGGACCGTGCCCGGACGGGGCGATCCGGCGCCGTGTCTGGGGCGTCATCCGGTTCGCGCGAATCACCGATCAACCATCTAGCCGAGCTCGCGCAGGACAGCGTCGGAGAGCCGCGGCCAGGCCTCCTTCGCCCAGTCCCCGAAGGGCCTGGTCGTCAGCACCGCGCAGGCGACTTCCCGGACCGGGTCCACCCAGAGGAAGGTGCCGCTCCCGCCGAAGTGGCCGAACGTCCGCGGCGACGTCACGTGCCCCGACCAGTGGCGCGCCTTCGACCCCTTGAGCTCGACGCCGAGGCCCCAGTCGAGCGGGCTGAACCGGCCGAAGTCCGGCAGCACGCCATCGAGGCCCGGGAACTGGACGCTCACCATCTCGGCGTGCGTCTCGGCCGCCACGAGGCGCGGAGCGAGCAGCTCGCGCCCGAAGGCGAGCACGTCGTCGAGCGAGCCGTGCATCCCCGCGCCCGGGTGGCCCGCGGGGTCGAGCGCGAGCCCGAGGGGCTCGCCGATCGCGGCGCGAACGTACCCGGAGAACGGCATCTCGGCGCGCTCGGCGAGGTACGCGCCGAGGACCCGGAACCCCTCGTTCGAGTAGATCCGTCGACGGCCGGGCGGCGCGATCGGGGACGCCCCCTCGAAGGGAAGGCCAGACGCGTGGGCGAGGAGATGCCGCACGGTCGCACCGGGCGGGCCGGCGGCCTCGTCGAGGTCGACGACGCCCTCCTCTGCCGCCACGAGCGTCGCGAGCGCGGTGATGGGCTTCGAGACCGAGGCCAGCCGCACGGCGTGGGCGACGTCGCCGCGAGTGGCGACGGTCTGGCCGGCGCGCGTGACGCCGGCGGCGGCGAACGGGACGTCCCACGTGTCGATCTGGTGCAGGGCGTCCACTCGGGGCGATACTACGACCCCCGATGGAGCGCAGACTGATCACGGGTCACTCCCCCTACGAAGGAGTCGCGGGCTTCTCGCGCGCCGTCGTCGTCGGCGATCGCGTGCACGTCTCGGGCACGGCGCCGATCCCAGCGGATGGCTCGCCCCCGCCCGAGGGCGCCTACGAGCAGGCGACGCTCTGCCTCGAGATCATCGCCGAGGCGCTCGCGCGTGCCGGCTCGGGTCTCGAGCACGTGGTCCGGACGAACATCTACGTCACCGACCGGGTGCACTGGGGAGAGGTCTCCCGGGCCCACGGCGAGGCGTTCCGCGACGTGCGGCCCGCGGCGACCTGCGTCGTGGCGCACCTGCTCGACCCGGCGTGGAAGGTCGAGATCGAGGCGGAGGCGATGCTGCCGTGAGGCAGGTCGTCCCCGAGTCGATCACCGGCCTTCCGGAGGCTCATGCCGCGAGCGTCCTCGATCACCGCTTCGGTGCGAGCGACCCCTACACGCTGGGCGTCGAGGAGGAGTACATGCTCCTCGATCCGTCGACGTTCGACCTCGTCCAGCACATCGAGATGGTGCTCGACGCGATCCAGGGCGACGAGCTCGCCGAGCGCCTCAACGCAGAGCTGATGCAGTCCGTGCTCGAGATCGCGACGCCCGTGTGCCACACGGCCGGGGACGTGATGCGCGAGCTGGCCACGCTGCGCGGATACGTCCGCGACGTGGCGCGGGGCCAGGGCCTTCGCGTCGGCTCGGCGGGCACCCACCCCTTCAGCCTGTTCGAGCGGCAGCGGATCACGGCAAAGGACCGCTACCACGCGCTCATCGACCAGCTCCAGTACGTCGCACGCCGCGAGCTGATCTTCGGGATGCACATCCACGTGGCGGTCGACGATCCCGACAAGGCGATCCAGGTCGTGAACGGGCTCCTCCCGCAGCTCGCGCCGCTGCTCGCGCTCTCCGCGAGCTCGCCCTTCTGGCGCGGCGAGCCGACGGGGCTCGCGTCGAGCCGGCAGATCGTCTTCTCTGCCTTCCCACGCTCGGGGCCGCCGCCGCGGTTCCGCGACTACGACGACTACGCCGCGGTCGTGGGCCAGCTCGAGCGCACGGGCTGCATCGCGGACTACACGCACATCTGGTGGGACATCCGGCCCCATCCGAAATGGGGGACGATCGAGGTGCGCATCTGCGACGCCGTGACGCGCCTCGAGGACGCGGTCTCGATCGCCGCGTACTGTCAGGCGCTCGTCAAGCACTTGAGCGAGCGCTACGACGCCGGCGAGGAGATCCCCACCTACCACCGCATCCTCACGAGCGAGAACAAGTGGCTCGCCGCCCGGTACGGGCTCGAGGCGCCCGTGATGGACCTGACGACCGGTCACCGCATCCGCGTCCCCATCGCCAAGCTCGTCCGGCGCACGCTCCGCGAGCTCGAGCCGCACGCCCGCGAGCTCGGATCGGAGCGCGAGCTCGAGGGGATCGGCGCGCTGCTCGAGCGCGGCAACTCGGCCGAGCGTCAGCTTCGCATCTACAACGCGAACCGCGACATCGTCGAGGTCGTGCGCGCGATCGCCGATGCGACCGAGACGCTGCCCGCGGACGCATCCGCGCCCGCGGGCTAGGGCCTCCGCTCTACGACGTCACGGGTGCCCGGAGCACGTCGACCCGGAACGTCCGGGTGTCGATGCGGGCGAGCACACCGGCGAGCGGCTGGGTCAGGGTGAGGCTCCCGGCCCTGCTCACCGACATCAGGGTCGTCTCGAGCCCGTTCTGCTCGGCGCCCTTCCACGGCAGGTCGATGCACCGCGCCGTCCGCGTGCGGGTGTTCAGCGCGTGGACGAAGGCGTGGGAGTCGCCGCCGTTGTACAGCGTGTAGGCCCACGCTCCGTTCCCGCTCCACACGCGTGCCAGCGCGATCCCGCTCATCTGCTCGTCCGGCTCCGTCCGGTCGACGATCGCTCCGGTGTCGAGGCGGCCGGTCGCGAGGCTCAGCGAGCGGACCACGTACCGGACCCCGCCCTGGACGCCGCCCGGGTACTGGAGGACGTAGAGGCGCCGGCCGTCCGGGGACACGGCGTCGAAGGCGAACGACCCGGGCAGCCTGATCGTGCGGAGCGGTGCGAGTGTCCGGGTGTCGATCGTGACGAAGGTCGTGTGGCTCGGGTCGTCGTAGATCGACGTGGCGAGGACGAGTCGCCGTCCCTTCGACCAGGTTCCCTCGACGAGCCCCGAGAACGTGATCATCGGCACGCCGAGGCGCCCGGGAAGGGTACGGGAGCGGATCACGGCGCCGTCCCGGTCGCGGACGAGCCGGACCTGCGTCGAGCCGCTGGCGCTCGGCGCGGTGACGACGTGCGCACCGCCGGCGACCGAGATGCCCGGGGCACCGCTCAGCACGGCGGGCGCCGGGCCGGCGGCCGCGGCACCGAGGGCCGTGGCGCCGAGGATCACGGCGCTCACGACCGACACGACCGTGCGTGCATGCGTTCTTCTCATCGGAGACCTCCTCATAGCTCGTGGAGGGATACACCGCCCGCGGCCCCGCGGTTCCCCGTCTGGCCGGGGACCCTGCCTAGCGCCGCTCGGTCGCGAGCCGCAGGCCCAGGGCGACGAGCACGAAGCCGGTGGCCGCGTCCAGCGCCCGCGGATCCTCCCCGCGAGGGTGTTCCTGATCACGAGGGCCGTGTCCTGGCCGGGAGTGACGATCACGACCGCGGAACGGCGACGAAGGCGAGGAGCACGCTCATCGCCGCTCGCGGAGCTTTGTAGATTCCGCGCGGTGCCCAACGGGACGTACTCTGCACGTTCTGCCCGGGCCCGCCTCGGCGTCATCGCGCTCGCGGTCGTGCTCTACAGCGCGTGCGCGCTCTGGGCGACCTGGCCCGCGATCCGCCACGTGGACGGCCACTACCTGGCGCGCCCGGCCGCCGGCTACGGCCAGGCGGCAGCGGGCGACCACCTGCAGCTCGGCTGGGCCTTCTGGCTGGTCGGCCACCAGATCGAGCGTGGCGCGTCGCCGCTCGCCGACCCGTACTCGTTCCGGCCAGAGGCCGAGGCGCCGCCGAACCTCCAGGGCTGGCTGCTCGGCGTCCCCTACTGGCCGCTCGGAGTCGCCTTCGGCGACGTCTGGGCCTACGACCTCGTCGTCCTCCTCTCGTTCGTCCTGGCCGGCGGATTCGCCTGCTGGTGGCTGCGCGCGCTCGGCCTCACGGCGCCGGCGGCGCTCGTGGGAGGAGCGGTCTTCTGCCTGATGCCCTACCGGGTCGGCCAGTCGACCGGGCACCTCATCGGGCTGATCGCCTTCCTCCTGCCGGCGACGCTCCTCGCCCTCGAGCGCCGCCGCTTCGTGCTCGCCGCCCTGGCGCTGGCGGCGCTCCCGCTCTCGGGACAGCTGCATCTCGCGCTCGGCGCTATCCCCCTCGCGCTCGGCTATGCGTGGGCGAGGCTTCCGCGTGCGGACTGGTGGAAGGCGGGCGCCGGGGCGGCCGCGGCGATCGCCGCGGGGCTGCTGGTCGACCGCTGGGCGGTTGCGGGCTCGATCGGCACCGGCCGCTCCTTCGCCCAGGTCGACCGGTACTCCGCCGAGCTCTCCGACTTCGTCACGCGCTCGGTGGGGTCGGGCGTGGAGGAGCTCGTGTTCGTCGGCTGGGTGACGCCACTCGTGGCGCTGGCCGGCCTCGTCGCCGTCCGGAGCCGGCGCGGCCTCGCAACGCTCCTGGGGCTCGCCGCGGTGCTTCCGTGCCTGTTCGCCCTCGGGGCCAACGTTCCGGGCTACGAGTCCGTGTGGCGGTGGCTCCCCGGGCTCGACTCGACGCGCGTGCCCGAGCGCTTCATGCCGATCGCCTGCCTCGCGCTGGGCGCCCTGGCGGCGTTCGGCATCGAGCGCGTGACAACGCTTGTGTCGATTCAACACAAGCTCGTTCCCTCCGCTCTCGCCGCCGTCGCGATCGTCCTGTTCGCGACCGACCTGCGCGTGCCGGTGTTCGGAGCGGTGACACCAGACCGGCCGAGCGAGGCGTACGCCGCGATCCGTGGCCCAGGGCGGCTGCTCGAGCTGCCCGTGTTCCGGCCCGACGTCCACTTCGGCAGCGCGTACCTCGCGTACGCGCGCCAGAGCCCCAGGGAGCGTCCACAGGGCTACTCCACGCTCGCCGCGCCCCGCGCCGTGGGGCTCGCGCGCGAGCTCCGGGGTCTCACGTGCGGCCACGGCGTCGTCCCACCGGCGCTCGGGATTCGCTTCGTGACCGTTCATCGCGGGCTGTACGCACAGAGTGGCTTCTTCGGGAGCGGCTGTTCCGGGCGGGCGGAGGCGAAGTTGCGCGAGGACGGCTGGCGCCTGCTCGCCCGCGACGGGCCGATCGCCTCCTACACGCGGTAGGTCGGCGCCGCGCGGGCCTGACCGCCGCCTGCCGCAAGGGCGCGTGCCACGGCTGCGAGGTTGGCCCTCCAGAGCTCCTCGGGGAGCGGCGGCAGGATGTCGTCCCAGATCGCGGCGAAGCTCGTCCGGAGCTGCGTCATCCGGGCAGGCCGAGCGATGAACCAGAAGTGGAGGTGTGCGCTGCCATCGCCCCAGCGGCCGACGTGGACGCGCCCGATCTCGCCCACCGCGTCCACGGCCCGCGCGACCCGGACGATCATCGGCCCGAGCTCGGCGGCAAGACGGGAGGGCATGTCGCCGAGATCGAAGTGCTGGCGCGGCTGGAGGATCACGATCACCGGCAGGCCGCTCGGCTTCCCGAGCGGGGTCACGAGCCAGCTCTCGTCGCTCCAGATCGCGTCATCGTCGCCCTGACGGCAGCGCCAGCAGTCGGCCGGATCCTCCCCGAGGCGCGGCGGCTCGTCAGCGGGCGGCCGCAGCGTCCCGGCCGCGGCGAAGGCCCTCGATCGGAACTCCGTCGAGCTCTCGCAGGCGATCGGCTCCGTCTACGGGGCGAAGGCGGGAAAGACGTTCCTCGACGGCCCTTTCATGTGGCGCGCCCACGTGAGGTTCTTGTCGACTATACGGTCGCCCTCGCGAAGAAGGACACGGCCGGGCAGAGCAAGGCCGTGGCCAACCTGAAGACCTACACCGTCAAGTTCGGTCGACTTCCTCGCCGGCGCGACCGGCCTGCCGAAGCTCGCCGTTCGCAACGACCTCCTCGGCCACGTGCTCGAGCTGAAGGGCCAGCTCGACGCGTACGCGGGAGGCGACTACGCGAAGGCGGCGACCGACTACCGGAACGCGTACGCGCACATGTTCATGACGGGCGACCTGCTCGCCGGCGCGATCGCGAAGCAGAAGGACCTCAAGTAGCGCCTCTCCATCTAGCGTGTGGGAGCCCCGACGGGGGCTTCCACACGCAGCGGGACGATCTCGAAGCGGTCCACGTCGACGAGCCCCTTGTCGGTGAGCTTCAGCGACGGGATCACGGAGAGCGCCATGAACGCGAGCGTCAGGAACGGCGTGGCGCCCCTCCAGCCGAGCGCGTGGGCGGCGTCGTTGCACGCGCGGCTCTGCTCGACGACGACGTCGAGCGGCTGGTCGGAGAGCAGTCCCGCGACCGGCAGCGGGCATTCCGCCACGACCCGGCCGTCGTCCACCGCGACGATCCCGCCGCCGACCTCGGCGAGCCGCTGCACCGCGAACGCCATGTCCTCGTCGCTCGCGCCGACGACGAGGAGGTTGTGCGCGTCGTGGGCGACCGTCGAGGCAAGGGCGCCGCGTCGGAGGCCGGAGCCGGAGAGGAGGCCGAGGCCGATGCGCCCCGTCGCGAGGTGCCGTTCGAGCACGGCGATCTTCACGAGGTCGCGCTCGGGGTCGGACACGGCGTGGCCGTCGACGACGAGCGGCTCGCGCTCCAACGACTCCGTGACGACCTGGTCGGTGACGAGCCCGATCGATCGCGCGGCGCCGCCGCCCTCCCACGGGATCGCGAAGTCGGCCGCCGTGACCGGCTTCACCCTGACCGTCTGGCGCACCCAGTCGGGCACGTCCCTGCGCGGCACGTCCTCGAGCGGGCGACCGCGCTTCAGCACCGTGTCCGGCACGAATCGCTCCAGGTCGGGAAGCAGGAGGAGGTCGGCGACGTATCCGGGCGCGACGGCCCCGTGGCGGTCGAGGCGATGCCACAGGGCGGGGTGGAACGAGGCCATCAGGATCGCGTCCGCCGGCTCGATCCCGGCCGCGACGGCGTCGCGAACCATCCCGTTGACGTGGCCCCGGTCGACGACGTCCTCGGGGTCGCGGTCGTCCGTGCAGAACGCGATCCGGCCGGGTCCGTACTCCTCGACGAGCGGGAGGAGCGCCGCCAGGTTGCGGGCCATGGACGCCTCGCGCACCAGGAGCCACATGCCCGCGCGAAGCCGCTCCCGCCCTTCCTCGACGGTGAGCATCTCGTGGTCCGAGCGGATCCCCGCGGCCGCATACGCCTGCAGCTCCTGCCCGAGGACGCCGGGCGCGTGACCGTCGACATGAGCGGCGCCGCCGAGCGCGAGCTTGTCGAGCTCGGCCGGGTCACCGGCGATCACGCCGGGGAAGTTCATCATCTCGGCGAGCCCGATGACCCTCCGGCGGCGCATCAGCGCCTCCAGGTCGCCGAGGCCGAGGGGCCGTCTCGGGGACTCGAACCGTGAGGCGGGGACGCACGACGAGGCGGTGAAGAAGACCTCGAGCTGAAGCCCTGACGAGGCGTCGAGCAGCCAGTGGACCCCGTCGGCGCCGAGCACGTTGGCGATCTCGTGCGGATCGGCGACCACGGCGGTCGTCCCCAGCGGAAGAACGAGACGCGCGAACTCGTCCACGAGGAGCTTCACCGACTCCAGGTGCATGTGGGAGTCGATGAAGCCCGGGACGACGTACCGGCCCTCCGCATCGATCGTCTCCCAGCCGTCGTACGACCCGATGCCCGCGATCACGCCGTCGACGACGGCGACGTCGGCATCGAGCCATTCGCGCGTGAAGACCGAGAGCACCCGCCCGCCGCGGACGACGAGATCGGCGGGCTCGTCGCCGCGGGCGACGGCGAGGCGGCGCGAGAGCCCGGGCATCCGGTGACCTTAACGGCGCGCACTTTCGCTGTCGAACGGGTGGAGGGACGTCTGGACGGACGCCACTCGGAGGGTCGCGACGCCGACGCGGCTGCGCCCACCGGGATATAACGAGCGCGTGAGCGCCGCTTCCTGCTCGCACCTCGACACGATCGCCGTGACCGAGCTGCCCGACCCGCTCGAGGGCTGCGAGGAGTGCCTCAGGATCGGGAGCCGCTGGGTGCACCTCCGCATGTGCCTCGCGTGCGGGAAGGTGGGCTGCTGCGACAACTCGCCGCACCGCCACGCGACCGCGCACTTCCACGAGACCGGCCACCCGCTGATCCGCTCCGCCGAGCCGGGCGAGGACTGGTCGTGGTGCTACGTGGACGAGGTGGCGCTCGTCCTGCGGGGCGGGGAGTGAGCCGCGCGCGACAGGGGCCTCTGCGAGACCTGAGGGTCGTCGAGCTCGCCGGGATCGGCCCGGCGCCGTTCGCGGCCATGCTGCTCGCCGACCTCGGGGCCGACGTGATCCGGATCGACCGTCCGCCGTCGAGCGCGCCGCCGCTGCCGGAGACGGCGCTCGCGCGCGGCCGTCCCTCGGTTGCGCTCGACCTCAAGCAGCGCGAGGCGGCGGAGGTCGTGCTCAGGCTCGTCGAGCAGGCGGATGCGCTGATCGAGGGCTTCCGCCCCGGAGTCATGGAGCGGCTCGGGCTGGGCCCGGACGCCTGCCGTGCGCGGAACGAGCGTCTCGTCTACGGCCGGATGACGGGGTGGGGCCAGACGGGGCCGCTGGCGCAGCAGCCGGGTCACGACATCGACTACATCGCCCTGTCGGGGGCGCTCGCGGCCATCGGCCGGCCCGGGGGCCTCCCGGTGCCGCCGCTCAACCTGGTCGGCGACTTCGGCGGCGGGGGCATGGTGCTCGCCCTCGGCATCGTCAGCGCCGTGCTCGAGGCACGCACCTCCGGACGTGGCCAGGTCGTCGACGCGGCGATGACCGACGGCTCGGCGCTCCTGATGACGATGACCTTCGGCCTCTTCAACGCGGGCCTCTGGTCGCGCGAGCGGGGAACGAACCTGCTCGACGGTGGTGCGCCCTTCTACGACGTCTACGCGACCGCCGACGGCGGCGCGGTCGCGATCGGCTGTCTGGAGCCGAAGTTCTACGCTGAGCTCCTCCGGCTGCTCGACCTCGAGCGCCCCGAGCTCGCCGACCACATGGACCCGGCGACCTGGCCCGCCATCCGCGCAGCGCTGACCGAGGCGTTCGCGGGCCGCACCCGCGCCGAGTGCGAGACCCTCTTCGCGGGCTCCGAGGTCTGCTTCGCCCCCGTGCTCGACCTCGCCGAGGCGCCGGAGCACCCCCACAACCGTGCGCGCGGGACGTTCTACGCCGAGGCCGGCGGGGTGCTCCCGATGCCGGCGCCGCGCTTCGACCGCACCCCGCCGGCGATCCCCACCCCGTCCTCGCGGCCCGGCGCGGACACCGTCACCGGGCTCGCGGCCTGGGGATTCGGCGAGGGCGAGATCGAGGCGCTCTGCGAGACAGGTGTCGCGTTTGCGACGCAGCCGGCGACCGGCTGAGCTACATGCCCATCGCGTGGTACCCGGCGTCGACGTAGAGCGTCGTGCCGCTCACGTTCCGGGCGTCGTCCGAGAGGAGGTAGGCGGCGGCGGCCCCGCAGTCGGCCGAGTCGATCGTGCGGTGGAGCGGCGCGCGCTGCTCGAACATCTCCTCCATCGTCGTGAAGCCCGCGATCGAGCGCGCCGCGAGCGTGCGCACCGGCCCGGCCGAGATCGCGTTGACGCGGATCCCCTTCTGGCCGAGGTCCCAGGAGAGGTAGCGCATCGACGCGTCCAGCGTCGCCTTCGCGACGCCCATCACGTTGTAGTGCGGCACGGCCCGGACTCCGCCGAGGTACGTCATCGTCACGATCGAGCCCCCGGCGCGGGCCTCCATCAGCGGCTCGGCCCGCTTCGCGCAGGCGACGAGCGAGTACGCGCTGATGTCGACCGCCATCCAGAACCGGTCGCGAGGGGTGTCCGCGAAGCGTCCCTCGAGGTCCTCGGCCGCGGCGAACGCCACCGAGTGGACGAGCACGTCCAGCCCGCCTCCGAACGCCTCGGCCGTCTCCGAGAAGACCCGGTCGAGGTCGTCGTCCGAGCGAACGTCGCAGGGCGTGACGAGCTTCGTGTCGACCGTGGCCGCGAGGTCGCGCACCGACTTCTCGATCCGCTCACCCTGGTAGGTGAACGCGAGCTGGGCTCCCTCCGAGGCGAGCCGCTCGGCGATCGCCCATGCGATCGAGCGCCGGTTGGCCACGCCGAGCACGAGCGCCTGCTTCCCGTCGAACCGTCCCGTCATGGCCGCCGATCCTAGCCGTGTCGCGGTACGGTCGCGGCATGCGCGCGTTCGCGCACGACGTGTTCACGTACCCGCTGCCCGAGGGGCACCGGTTCCCGCTGGCCAAGTACCGGCTCGTCCGGGTGGCGGCCGAGCGGCTCGACGGCGTCGACGTGCTGGGTGCGGACGCCGCCGGCTGGGCGGAGCTCCGCAGGACGCACACCCACGACTGGGTCGAGCGCGTGCGCGAGGGCCGGCTGGAGCGGCGAGAGACGCTGGCGCTGGGGCTCCCCTGGTCACCGGAGCTGGTCGAGCGCTCGCGGCGCGCCACGGGGGCGACGATCATGGCGGCACGGGCCGCGCTCGAGGATGGTGTCGCGGCGAACCTCGGCGGCGGAACCCACCACGCCTTCGCGCACGCGGGACGCGGATTCTGCGTCTTCAACGACGTCGTCACCGCGCTCCGCGACCTCCGCGCCTCCGGTCACGCCCGCCGCGTGCTCGTGGTCGACGTCGACGTGCACCAGGGAGACGGCACCCACGCCCTGCTGGCAACGGACGCCGACGCGTTCACGCTCTCGGTCAACGGGTTCCGCAACTACCCGTTCCGGCGAGTGCCGGGCGATCTCGAGGTCGACCTCCCCGACGGCACCGGTGACGCCCGGTACCTCGACGAGCTCGCGCGCGTCCTCCCCGAGGCGCTCCGCCGCGCGAGGCCCGAGCTCTGCTTCGTGCTCGCCGGCGCGGATCCGTACGAGGGAGACAGGCTCGGGCGGCTCGCGCTCACGAAGGACGGGCTGCGCGAGCGGGACGCGCTCGTCCGGGACACGATGCACGCCGCCGGAGTGCCGGTGTGCGTCACGCTCGCCGGCGGCTACGCCGAGGACGTCCGGGACACGGTCGAGATCAACGTGAACACGCTGCGCGTCTTCACTAGGCTGGACGGCGCCGTGGCGACCGATGAGCGCATCTCCGCCTAGCCTGCCGGCCGGCGCGGCCGGCCGGGTCGCCGTCGTCACGGGCGCGTCCTCCGGGATCGGCGAGGCGACGGCGCGGCTCCTCGCGCGCAACGGCTGGAACTGCGTGCTCGTGGCCCGCAGGGAGGACAGGCTCACCGCCGTGGCCGAGGAGATCGGCGCCGAGATCGAGCTCTGCGACGTCGCGGACCGGGACGCCGTCGACGAGATGGCCGCGCGGATCCTCGAGCGCCACCCGGCGGTCCACCTGCTGGTCAACAACGCGGGCATGCCCGCGCGCGGCACGTTCCTCACCGTCGACCCCGACCTGATCCGCCGCGTCGTCGAGGTGAACTACCTCGGTGGCGTGTGGTGCACGCGGGCGTTGCTGCCCGGGCTCCGCTGGGCGGCAGCGGCGGACGGCGGCGCGCACGTGGTCAACCTCGCCTCCATCGCGGGCACGGTGGCGTTCGCGCCGGCGGGGGCGTATGCGGCCTCGAAGCACGCGCAGGTGGCGTTCTCGCGCTCGCTGGCCGCGGCGCTGCGCGGCACGGGGATCGCCGTGCACACGGTGCTCCCCGGCTTCGTGGAGACGGAGGGGTTCCCCCAGAAGGGCGTCCTCAAGAGCCGCCTCCTCGGCCGCTTCGTGATCCAGCCGCCCCAGGTTGCCGAGGCGATCGTGTCGGCGGTCGAGAAGGGCAGGCGCGAGGTGACCGTCCCGTGGTTCCCCTACCGGTTGATCTCCGTCGCCCAGGCGCTGGTCCCCGGCGTGGTCGCCCGCTTCGCGGGGATGTCCGACTACAAGCGCCCTCCCGGGGGCGAGGGGCCGCGGTCGTGAGCTCGATGGCTAGGCCTTGACGGCGACGTACCAGCCGATCTCCACCTCGTAGACCGCCGGAGCCATCCGTGCGACGCGCTCGCGCTCCTCGCCCTCGAGACCGACCAGGTCGAGGTACGTGCTCATGTCGCGCCGTTCCTTGACGACCTCGTTCGAGTGCACGACGAGGTCGTTGGCGTCGAGGTAGCCGCGGATGTCCGCGTCGGGGAGCAGACGTGTGTGCGACGGGTCGCGTGCCTGCTCGAAGCGGTCGAGCTCGAGGCTCCGCGTCGGATCGACGTCGCCGAGCTGGTCGGCGAGCAGGATTCGCCCTCCCGGCCGGGTGACGCGCGCGATCTCGGACACCACGAGCTCCGGCCGCTGGACGTGGTGGAGCACGCGCAGGCAGCCGACCAGGTCGAAGTCCCCGTACGGGAACGGAAGCGCCTCCGCGTCTCCCTGCACGAAGGTGCATCCGTCCGGCGCGTCCGCGCGGGCGGCCGCGAGGTACTCCTCGGACGCGTCGACGCCGACGACCTCCCCGACGAGCGGCGCGAACGCATAGGCCAGCGCGCCGGTACCGCAGCCCACGTCCAGCGCGCGCTCGTCACCGCGGAGCGGCGCGAGCAGGGTCTGGACCCGGGCCTCCAGCTCGGCGTGGCGCTCGGCCTGGAGCGCGCGGCGGTGCTCGACCCTGTCGGTCACTCCACGACCTCCCTCGTCGCCCTCCCCGGAGCGATCCGAATGCCGCACGCGAGCTCGTACGCGATCGTCCCCGCGACCTGCGCATGCGCCTCGAGCGTCACGCCGTCCCCGACGAGGGTGACGGGAGCGCCCGGCTCGGCCGGACCCGGCAGCCGGACGGCGAGGGCGTCCATGGAGACCGTGCCGATGACGGGCACGCGATGCCCCTCGACCGCGACCTCGGCCCCCGTGAGATCCCGCCGGAAGCCGTCCGCGTAGCCGACCGGGACGATCCCGATCCACGTCTCCTCGGTCGCCACGAACCGCCTGCCGTACCCGGTCGAGTCACCGGGCGCGAGACGCCGAACCTGTGCGAGCTCCGACTCCCAGCGCAGGGCGGGTCGGAGGCCGAACCGCCCCGCGTCCCGGCCCTCCGGGTCGATCCCGTACAGCGCGATGCCGCAGCGGGCCGCGTCGAGCCGGGTCTCGGGCATCGTGAGCGCCGCCGCGCTGTTGGCGGCGTGACGGGTGTAACGCCCCGCGTACGGGTCGGTGGCGCGGAGGAACCGGTCGAGCTGCTCGCGCGCGAACGACCGGTCGGTGTCCGCGGTCGCGAGATGCGTCATCAGCCCGACCACGGTCGGTCCGGGCTCCGGAAGCTCCCCGAGCCCCCAGCGGCCCATGCCGGTGTCGAGCTTGAGGTGGAGCGGCACGCCCTCCGGCAGCCGGTCGGCGGCGACCACCAGCTCGAGCGCGGCCTCGCGGGCCCAGGCCACCTCCGGCGGCGTCGCGGGGCCGAGCACGACGATCCGCGCCTCGGGATGGGCCACCCGAAGGGCGAGCGCCTCGCCGACCGTCGCGACGCAGAGGGCGCTGGCGCCGCCCTCGAGCGCGGCGCGCGCCGCGTTCGCCGCGCCGTGCCCGTAGCCGTCCGCCTTCACGACCGCCCAGAGCTCCGTCCGGCCCAGCATGTCGCGGAGCGAGCGGGCGTTGTGCCGGATCGCTCCGAGGTCGATCGTGACGAGCGAGCGCGCCATGGACCGCATTCTCGCCGCGGGCCGTGATCTCGGGGAACGCGAGCGTCACACGAGCACGGACGGCAGGGCCGCGGCGACGTCGGAGGCCACCAGCCCGGACTGGTGCGGAACGGCACGCGCGGCAAGGCCGTGGGCGATCGCTGCGGCCGCCGCCGCGTCGACCGCGTCGAGGCCCTTGGCCAGGAAGGCGCCCACGACGCCCGTGAGCACGTCGCCCGTGCCGGCCGTCGCCAGCGACGGCGGGCCGGTGTCGCAGACGATCGTCCGGCCGTCGGGCGCGCGCACGATCGTGTCGGCGCCCTTCAAGAGGACGACCGCGCCGAAGCGCTCTGCAGCCTGGGCCGCCGCCTCGAGACGGTGCGCCGAGACCCAGCCGGAGTCCGTGCCGAGCAGCCGGGCGAGCTCGCCCGCGTGAGGTGTCAGCACGAGCGGAGCCTCGCGACCGACGGGCTCGAGCCCGAACAACCCGTCCGCGTCGACGACGGCCGGGAGCGACGAGCGCTCGAGCAGGTCACGGACGAGCGCTCTGGCCTCCGCCGACCTGCCGATGCCCGGGCCGACCGCGAGCGCCGACGCACGGCCGAGGTCGGCGTCGAGGATGTCCATCGCGTTCGCCCACTCGAATGCCCGCTTGACGGGCTCGAGGGCGAGCGTCTCGGCGACGCCGAGGCACTCCACCGGCACGGCGAGCGTGACGTAGCCGGCGTCGGCGCGGAGCGCCGCGGTCGCGGCGAGCACCGCGGCGCTCGTCGTCCCCCGGGAGCCGCCGACCACGAGGACCGAGCCGGCGGTGAACTTCGTGTCGCCGGCACTCCTCCGCGGCACGCGGCCGAGGACGGCGGGCGTCGCGCGCACGACCGCGGTCGGGGCGGGGTCGAGACCGATGTCCGCCACGACCACCTCTCCCGCCCGGAACCGCCCGGGTGCGACGGCGAGCCCGACCTTGCGACCGTGGAAGGTGACGGTGAGGTCGGCCTGGACGGCCGCTCCGGCGACCTCTCCCGTCGACGCGTCGACGCCCGACGGCAGGTCGACCGAGACGACCGGGCAGCCGCTGGCGGAGATCCGCTCGATCACGGCGGCCGCGTCGGGCCGCGGCGCGCCGTGGAACCCGGTGCCGAAGAGCGCGTCGACCACGAGGTCCGCCCCGCCCGGCTCTTCGGTCTCGACGGCGTCGCGCCCGGCCTCGCGGAGGATCCGCGCGGCGATTCGCCCGTCACCGCCGTTCGCGCCGCCGCCGCACACGACGGCGATCCGCCGTGCCGCGGGGAACGACCGGAGCACCTCGTTCGCCACCGCCGCACCGGCACGCTCCATGAGCTCGCCCGTGGTGTCGGGGTAGCCCGGGTACCGCTCTTCCGCCGCGCGCATCTCGGCCGCGCTGTAGAGCGGCTCGTGCATCAGGGCCGTGACCGGCGCACCGGCGGCGCGTCGAGGTCGGCCACGCACGTCGCGGCGGCGATCGTGTGCGAGTGCGTCAGGGAGACGTCGATCTCGCGCATCCCGACCCGCTCGGCCCACCGCAGCGTCTTCCCACCCAGCGTCACTCCGGGCTTCGGCGGCCCGACGATCTCGATTTCCTTCCACGTGAACAGGACGCCGCAGCCGAGCGCCTTGCCCACCGCCTCCTTGCCGCAGAAGCGGGCGGCGTACGACTCGGCGGGGTTGCGCCGCGACTCGCAGTAGGCCTGCTCGTCGGCTGTGAAGCAGCGGTCGCGAAACCCGGGGCGCTCGAGCGCGCGCCGGATCCGGTCGATCTCGATCACGTCCGTACCGACCCGCACCGGCATGGCTCAGAGAGCCCGCTCGAGCCAGTCCGGCAGGTCGGCGACCGAGCTGAGCACGACGTCCGGGGTCACGTCGAGGCCCTCGAGCGTGTCCGGCCGGAACTTCCCCGTGCGGACGAGCGCGGTGCGCATGCCGAACAGCTGCGCCGCGCGGATGTCGGACTCCGGGTCGTCGCCGACGAGCCAGGTGAGCTCCGGCTCGGCGCCGAGCGCGTCGAGCGCGGCCGCGAAGTAGGCGGGGCTCGGCTTGCCGAGGACGGTCGCCTCGACGCCGGTCGCGTACTCCAGGCCGGCGACGAACGCCCCCGCGTCGAGCAGCGGGCCGCGGCTCGTCTGCCACCAGCGGTTCTTGTGCAGGCAGTAGAGCTCCGCCCCCATCTGGATCTCCGCGAAGGCGCGCGCGAGGTTCATGTAGCTGAAGACCTGGTTCGGCTCCAGCGTCTCGTCACACCCTCCGATCAGCACCGCGTGGGCGTTCTCGCCGACGAGGTCGATTCCCTCGAGATCGGGGACCACGGCCGCCATGACGAGCGCGAAGACGCGCTTGCCGGCGAGCTCGCGCGCCGCGGTGCGTGCCGTCGACTGGAGCTCGTCGTCGGGGAGGTCGAACCCGATGGCGCGGAGCTCCTCCGCGAGCTGCGCGCGGGGACGCGTGGAGTTGTTCGTCACGAAGCGCAGCGAGTGCCCGGCCTCGCGAAGGCGCGCGACCGCTTCCGGCGCGCCGGGGATCGCCTCCCCGGAGACGTGCAGCACCCCGTCGACGTCCAGGAGAATGCACGCCATGAGCCGGGAGTCTATTCGTGTCACACGCTCCGTCTCCATCGATCCGGACGAGATCGAGCTCCGGGTGTCCCGATCCTCGGGCCCGGGCGGGCAGCACGCCAACAAGGCTGAGACCCGCGTCGAGGCCGTGTTCGACGTCGAAGCCTCCCCGTCGCTGACGGAGCGCCAGAAGCAGCGGGTCGTCGCCCGGGCCGGCCCCGTGCTCCGCGCGGTCGCCCAGGACGAGCGCAGCCAGGCGCGGAACCGCGAGCTCGCGGTCGAGCGTCTGGTCGCGAAGCTCGCGGACGCGCTCCGCGTCGAGCGTCGCCGTGTTCCGACCGGCCCGACGGCGGCGTCCCGGAAGCGCCGCCTCGAAGCGAAGCGCCGCCGCGCCGCCGTCAAGCGAAACCGCGCGACACCGTCCGACGAATGAGCTCGTGTTGATTCGACACAAGCGCTTTCGGCAGCCGGCGACGGGGCCGCGGAAGAACTCGTGTCGGATCGACCCCTGCGGCTGACGCCCGAGGTCGTGCGGCCGCTGCTCCGCGGCCGCCTGGGCGAGCCCTATCTGTGGTCCGAGGCTTGTACGTCCACCCAGGACGTGCTCGACGAGCCTGGCCTTCCCGAGGGAGCGGTCGCGGTGACCGAGCACCAGACTGCAGGCCGCGGCCGCAGTGGACGTCGATGGGAGGACGAGGCGAGCGCCTCGCTGCTCGTCTCGGTGCTCCTTCGCCCACCGTCACCGGCCGACGCGCCGCAGCTCTCGCTCGTCTGCGCGCTCGCCGTCGCCGGGACGGTCGAGGCCGCGATCGCCCGCTCGACGTGGGTGAAGTGGCCCAACGACGTGCTCGTGGGCGACGCGAAGGTGGCGGGGATCCTCCTCGAGAGCCGGGGCGGCGGCGTCGTGTGCGGGATCGGCCTGAACGTCAACCAGGCCGAGGCGGCCCTTCCCCGGGAAACGCGGCTTCCGGCGGCCTCGCTCCACACTCTCACCGGGCGGGAGCACGACCGGGCCGCGCTGCTCGTGGCGCTGCTCGACGACCTCGAGCGGCGCTACGACGCCTGGCTCCGTGACGGGCTCGGGCCCCTCGTCCCGGAGCTCGAGGCCCGCGACGCGCTGCGCGGCCGTGCCGTGGAGGCGGGCGGCGTGTCGGGCGTCGCGGCCGGGATCGCCCCGGACGGACGCCTCCGCGTCGTCGCCGAAGACGGAACCGAGGTGCTCGTGGCGAGCGGCGAGGTCGAGCTCGCCTCGTGAGAGGGCGTGTCTGGCTGAAGCCAGACACGGTCTCGCCCTGCATCACGGTCTCGCCCTACGATCCGGGTGTCTGGCTTCAGCCAGACACCTGCCGTTCGGCGCCCCGGTCCTCCACGTGCGAGAAGCCGAACCGCCCCTTGATGCAGAGGTTGCCGCGCGTCACGTCGTGGTCGTCGGGGCTCGTGACCTTGACGATCGTGTTGTCCTGGACGTGCAGCTCGAGCGAGCAGCCGACGCCGCAGTACGGGCACGTGGTCTCGGTGACGGTCTGCTCGTCCTCGCGCCAGTCGCCGGCGGCACGAAGCTCGTGCTCCGAGCGGAACATCAAGGCCCCGGTGGGGCACACCGCGATGCAGTTCCCGCAGTAGACGCAGGCCGACTCGGGCAGTGGCGTGGCGAGCTCGGTCGAGATCCGCGCGTCGAAGCCGCGGCCGGCGACGTGGATGGCGAACGTGTTCTGGTACTGCTCACCGCAGGCGTCGACGCACTTGTAACAGAGGATGCACTTGGCGTAGTCGCGCACGTAGAGCTCGTTGTCGACCTTGACCGGCTGGTGGACGGTCGCCGCGGCACGGCCGTCGGGCGGGACGTGATGCCCGGTCCGCGCCCGGTCGCGGTCGGGCCCCGCCGGAGCGGGCGGCCCGAAGCGGCCCGGCTCGGCGTCGTACCGAGCGAGGTAGCCGGGCGCGACGGCCGTCGTCGAGAGGTCGACCGACGACCCGAGCAGCTCCATGACGACCTTCCGCGACAGCCGGACGCGCTCGGAGTCGGTCTGCACCTTCATCCCCGCCTCGGCCCTGCGCGAGCAGGCGGGAACCAGCACGCGCGAGCCTTCGAGCTCGACGACGCAGACGCGACACACGTTGGCCGGCTGGAGCGTCTCGCCGTAGCAGAGCGTCGGCGTGTCGATCCCGAGCTGCGTGCAGGCGTCGAGGATCGTCGCGCCCTCGAACACGCGGACGGCCTGACCGTCGACCTCGAGCTCGACCATGCGGCGCGGCGCGAGGAGCTCCGTCACGCCGTCTCCCCCTGGAAGACGTGGAGCCTGCGGATCGCCGACTCGACCGCGCTCGAGGCCGTCTGGCCGAGACCACAGATCGAGGCGTCGCGCATGCACTGTCCGACCTCGGCGATGAGCGCCAGCTCTCCCTCGACGCCGCCTCGCGGCTCTCCCGCGAGAAGACGGGCCAGCGCCTCCTCCTGGCGCACCGTCCCGACCCGGCACGGGACGCACTGGCCGCAGGACTCGTCGCGGAAGAACGCGGCGATGCGCATCAGGAACCCCGGCAGGTCGACGGTCTCGTCGAGCACGAGCACGACGCCCGAGCCGAGCGTCGTCCCGGCCTCGCGCGTGCCCTCGAACGTCAGCGCCACGTCGAGGTCGTCGGGCCCGAGGAAGCCTCCGGCCGCACCGCCCATCAGCACCGCCTGGAGCGCCTTCCCGCCGGGGACGCCGCCGGCGAGGTCGAGCAGGTCGCGCAGCGTCGCACCGAAGCGCACCTCGTACGTCCCGGGCCACTCGATATGCCCGGAGACGCAGAGGAGCTTCGTGCCGGTCGAGCCCTCCGTGCCCGTACCGGCGAACGACGGGCCCGAGCCGAGGACGACGTCGAGCACGTTGACGAGCGTCTCGACGTTGTTGACGACGGTGGGCCTTCCGAAGAGGCCGACCTCGACCGGGAACGGCGGCTTGTTGCGTGGCTCGCCCCGCTCGCCCTCGATCGACTCGAAGATCGCCGTCTCCTCGCCGCAGATGTAGGCGCCCGCGCCGCGGCGGATCTCGACGTCGAACGAGAAGCCCTCACCCATCACGTCGTCGCCGAGGAATCCACGCTGCCGCGCCTCGGCGAGCGCGTGCTCGAGGGCGTGCAGGGCCTCCGGATACTCGCCGCGCAGGTAGAGGTAGCCGAGCTCGCATCCCGTCGCGTACGCCGCGATCGTCATCGCCTCGACGACCGCGAACGGGTCCCCTTCCAGCAGCACGCGGTCCTTGAACGTCCCCGGCTCCGACTCGTCGGCGTTGCACACGAGGTAGTGCGGCCTGGCCGGCTGGCGTGCGACGGCCTCCCACTTGACTCCCGTCGGGAAGGCGGCGCCGCCCCGGCCCACGAGCCGCGAGTCCTTGACCTCGCGGAGCACGCCTTCCGGCCCGAGCTCGAATGCGCGACGGAGCGCGGCGTAGCCGCCCTGGGCGCGATAGTCGTCGAGGCTTCCCGGGTCGACCGAGCCGACCCGGCGCAGGAGTCGAAGCGCGGGGTCGCCGGCCTGCGGGAGCGCGGCCGACGGCGACGGCCCCGGCGGGCCACCGGCGAGCAGGTCGAGGACAGCGTCCGCGGTGACCGGCGCCTGTGCGCGGTCGAGCGGCTCCTCGCCCGCGATCGCGACCATCGCCGCGGGCGCCCGGTCGCACCGGCCGAGGCACGGGCTGCGGTACCACGTCGCGGAGCCGTCCGCGGAGCGCTCGCCCTCCGGGCCGAAGCGCTCCTCGAGCTGCGCGATCAGATCCTGGGAGCCGTGGCAGCGGCAGGCGAGGTCCTCGCAGACGTGGACGACGCGCGGGGGACTCGGCTCGAGGGCGAACAGCGCGTAGAACGTGGCGACGCCGTATGCGTCGGCGGGCGGCACGGTCAGGCGGCGGCAGATCTCGTTCAGCCCGCCGGGGCTGATCCAGCCGATGCGCTCCTGGAGCGCCCACAACGCGGGAAGCAGCAGGTGGCGGCGCGCGCGCGCCGCGTGACCGCCGGTAGCAGGTGTTGCCGTCGACGCCGGCCGCGCGGGCGCCGCCCTCCCAGCCCGGAGCGGGCGGGCCCGAGCACGGCGTCCAGCGCCGTGCGCTCGCTCTCGGTCGGCTCGGCGTGGGGAACGAGCTTGAGATCCATCAGGCGGGAGCAGTCTCCCGTGCCTCAGCGACTCGTGCACGCGGAGCGTGCGCCTGCGCCAGCTTCTCGACGCGGATCGCGGCGGCCTTGAACTCCGCGGTGCCGGACTTCGGGTCGGTGGCGTCGATGGTGAGCTGGTTCACGTCGACCTCGTCGGGGAAGTGGAAGGTCATGAACGCCAGCCCCGCCCGAAGGGACGGGTCGATCCGCACCGGAGCCTCGACCGCGCCGCGCCGCGACGACACGCGCACGACCTCCCCCTCGGAGACCTCGAGGCGCTCCGCGTCCTCGGGCGAGAGGTCGAGGGACTCGCCCCGGTGGAGCGGCGAGCGGTACCGGTTCGACTGCGCGCCCGTGTTGAAGGACTCGAGGCGCCGCCCGGTCGTGAGCCGGATCGGGAAGTCGGCGTCGAGCGCCTCGAAGGGCGGCTTTGCCTCGACGACGCTGAACGGCGCGAGCGGCCCCTCGACGGGATCGGCCCACAGCCGCCCGTGGAGGAAGAGCGACCCCGGGTGCTCGTCGTCGGGGCAGGGCCACTGGAGCCCGCGGAGCGCCTCGAGCCGGTCGTAGCCCATCCCGCGGTGCATCGGCGAGAGCGAGCGGCACTCGTCCCAGATCTCCTCCGCGGTCGGGTGGCCCCAGTCGTGGCCGAGGCGCCGCGCCAGCTCCGCGATGATCCACGTGTCGTCGCGCGCCTCCCCCGGGGGGTCGAGCGCCTTGCGCACGCGCTGCACGCGCCGCTCGCTGTTGGTCACGGTCCCGTCCGCCTCGCACCACGACGCCGTCCCGGGGAGCACCACGTCGGCCATCTCCGCGGTCCTCGTCATCACGATGTCCTGCACGACCAGGAGGTCGAGCGCGCCGAGCAGCTTCCTCGCGTGGTTGACGTCGGCCTCCGACTGGGCCGGGTTCTCGCCGATCACGTAGAGCGTCCGGAGCTCGCCGCGCTCCATCGCCTGGAACATCTGCGTGAGGTGCCATCCGTATGCCGGGCGGATCGGCGCGCCCCACGCGGCCTCGAAGCGGGCGCGGGCGTCGGCGTCGTGCTCGACGTCCTGGAAGCCCGGCAGCTTGTTCGGGATCGCCCCCATGTCGCCGCCGCCCTGCACGTTGTTCTGTCCCCGCAGCGGGTTGAGGCCCGAGCCGTAGCGGCCGACGTGGCCGCAGAGCAGGCCGAGGTTGATCAGCGCGAGGACGTTGTCGACGGCGTTGTGGTGCTCGGTGATCCCGAGCGTCCAGCAGATCATCGCCCGGTCGGCGCGCGCGTAGGCGTGGGCGGTCTCGCGGATCACGTCCGCGGGAACGCCGGTCAGGCGCTCGCCCTCGGCGAGCGTGAACGGCTCGACCGAGGCCGCGTAGGCGTCGAAGCCCTCGGTGGCACGCTCGACGAACGGCGCGTTGTGGAGCCCCTCGTGGATGATCTCGCGCGCCATGGCGTTCGAGAGGGCGATGTCGGAGCCGACGTCGAGCCCGAGCCAGCGGTCGGCCCACTGCGCGGAGCTCGTGCGCCGCGGATCGATGGCGAACAGGCGCGCGCCGTTCCGCACCCCGCGGAGGAGGTGGTGGAAGAAGATCGGGTGCGTCTCCCGGGCGTTCGAGCCCCACAGGAGGACGACGTCCGTCTCCTCGATCTCGCGGTACGACGAGGTCCCGCCGCCCGCTCCGAACACCGTCGCCAGACCGACGACGCTGGGCGCGTGTCAGGTGCGGTTACACGAGTCGATGTTGTTCGTCGCCATGACCTGGCGCGCGAGCTTCTGCGCCAGGAAGTTCATCTCGTTCGTCGCCTTCGAGCACGAGAAGATCCCGAACGACGTCGACGCGTCGACCTCGCGCGCCCGCGCGAAACCGGCGGCGACGGTGTCGAGCGCCTCGTCCCAGGAGGCGGGCCGAAGCGCATCCCCCTCGCGGACGAGGGGCGTGGTGAGGCGACCCTTGGGGGTGGTGGAACGCATGTGGCTCCTTCGGACGCTGGTACAGCCAATCTATCCCGAGCACGGGCGGTGCCGACGGTCCACGAGGGAGGTGTCCGACTGAAGTCGGACACCGGCTGACGCCTGAGCACCCCGACGCCGACGTGTCCGACTTCAGTCGGACACGTGCTCCCGCTCGCCGACGACCGTCACGGGCCGGTCTGCGTCGACCGCCTCGAGGACGCCCTCGCTGATCTCCTCGTGCCTCAGCCAGCGACCGTCCGCCGAGCCGAGCAGCACCCGGCGGTAGGCGACGTGGAGCGGGACGTCGAGCAGCGGCCAGACCCGCGTGCCGAACACCTGGACGAGGCGCGCGCCCGGTGCGAGCGCGTCTGCCACCGCGCGCGGCGCATCGGGCGCGTCCGTGTGGATCCAGCAGACGGCGAGGTCGACCGGCCCACGCTCCTCCACGGCATGCGCGAGCCCAGCCGAGAACGACGCGTTGTCGCGGTAGTCGAGCTGCACCGAGGTGACGCCGGGGCCGAGGTCGGCGGGCCGCCGGGCGATCGATGTGACCGGACGGCCGCGCGCCGCGAGCGCGCGGATGAGGCCGGCGAGCATGCCGGTGCCCCCGACGACGACGGCGTGCCCGGGCCGCTCGAGCGCTGCGAGCGCGCCGGGCGTGTCGACGTCGACCAGCAGGCCCTCCGGCACCGCGAGCACCGAGGGGTTCACGCCGCGGAGCGAGAGCTCGCCCGCCGCGACGCGTCGCTCGAGCTCGGGAAGGAGTGACCGCGGGTAGGCGCCGGGAAGCGGGATTCGCGGAGCGGGAACCGCTCCGGCGGCTCCCAGTGCGCGGAGCGCGCCGGGCGTCACGAGCGGGGCGTCGACGGGCAGGGCGACGACGACCTCGTGCCCGGCCTGGCGCAGGCCGGCGACGAGCCCATGCACGGGAGCGCGCGACGAGACGCCATCGTCGAGCACGGGGAACGGCAGCCCGTCCTCGTCCTTGCCGACGAGGAGCACCTCGTCGCAGGCCTCGGCCAGCAGCCGCGCGCCACGCTCGGCGAGCGTCTCGCCGCGAAACCGGGCGAGCGCCTTCGGCGACCCGAAGCGCGAGGACGCACCGCCCACCAGAAGGACGCCGGTGAGACGCAAGCTGCAAGTTGTAACGTGCGCCCCCCGGCCGCCGCTCGGCGTCGTCAGGAGACGATCCGGTCGGGCTCCGAGTACACGGTCGCGGTGCCGCCGCGGACGAACCCGCAGAGCGTCAATCCGCGGTCGGCGGCGAGGTCCACCGCCAGCGACGACGGCGCGCCCACCGCGACGACCACCGGGCACCCGGCCACGGACGCCTTCTGCACGAGCTCGAACGAGAGCCTCCCGCTGACGCAGAGGATCGACCGCGAGAGCGGCAGGAGGCCCTCGCGGTGGGCCCAGCCGAGAACCTTGTCCATCGCGTTGTGCCGGCCCACGTCCTCCCGCGCGCACGCGAGCTCGCCGTCGACGGAGAACAGCCCGGTCGCGTGCAGGCCGCCCGTGAGCGCAAAGGTCGCCTGCTCCGCCGCGAGCAGGTCGGGGAGCGCCGCCACGACGCGGAACGGCACGGCGAGGTCGCTCTCGATCCGCGGCGCGTCGACCGCCACCGCCTCGAGTGCGCCCTTCCCGCACACGCCGCAGGAGGACGACGTGTAGAAGGAGCGCTGGACCCGCTCGAGCTCGGCACCCGGGGCGTCCACCTCGACGACGTTCGCCTCCAGGTCGCCGGACGGCCGCGCGTCGAGCGGGCGAATCCCTTCGGAGAGGCAGAAGCCGAGGGCGAGCTCCTCGTCGTGGCCGGGAGTCCGCATCGTCACCGCGACGGCCGTGCCGTTGACGCGGATCTCGAGCGGCTCCTCGACGGCGAGGCGATCCATGTCGGCCGTGCCGCGCGGCAGCCGCCTCACCGGCACCCGTGAGGTCTCGTACGGACGCGCCGGCCCCGGCTGCATGGCAGGAGCGTAGTGCGCCGCGCTTCGCGAGCAGCGGATCCGGAGGCCGCCCGGCGACGGTCAGTCGGCCGCGAGCGCCTCGAGCGACGCCGCAGGCTCGGTCACCCGTCCGTCGCGAACGGTGATCCTCCGCGGTGTCATCCGCGCGAGGCTCTCGTCGTGCGTCGCGACGACCACGGTCGTCCCGCGCGCCGACGCGAGGCCGGCGAGGAGCGCGACGACGTCCGCCCCGGTGGCGGTGTCGAGGTTGCCCGGTCGGCTCGTCGGCGAGGACGACGTGCGGCTCCTTCACGAGCGCGCGGGCGATCGCCACCCGCTGTTGCTCGCCGCCGGACATCTGACCCGGAAGATGGTGGGCGCGATCGGCCAGCCCGACCTCCTCGAGCAGCGCGAGCGACCGCGCGCGCGCCTCCGAGTCGTCGACCCCGGCCGGCGCGATGCTCGCCTGCACGTTGTCGAGCGCGGTGAGCGTCGGGATCAGGTTGAACTGCTGGAACACGAAGCCGAACGTCCGCAGCCGGAGCTCGGCGAGGGCGCCGTCGCCGAGCGCGCCGAGGTCCTGTCCCTCGAACCGCACGGTCCCCTCGCTGGCGCCGGTCGAGCGCACCGAGCAGCTGCAGCAGCGTCGTCTTGCCCGAGCCGCTGGGCCCCACGAGCGCGACGAGCTCGCCCGGGCGCGATGTCGAGGTCGACCCCGTCGAGCGCACGCACCGTCGACGGGCCACGCTGGAAGAACCGCGCCGCTCCACGCACCTCGTAGAGCGTCTCTGCGGCCATCACTCGACCTGCCTCAGCGCGTCGGCGGGCCGCATGCGCGCTGCACGCCAGCCACTCCGGCCGCCCCGGCGACGAGGCCGCCGAGGATCGGCGACGAGAAGCCGAGCAGGAGGATCGTCGAGGGCGACCGGCGCGGTGAGCGCGACCTGATCGGTGACCGTCCGGGCGGTGACCGCGCCGAGCCCGAAGAAGTCGTTGCCGCCACCGGTCGACGAGGACGCCGTGAGCGTCGGCCCGACTGCGCCGATCACGCCGCCGCGCGATCGCCGAGGACGACGCCGATGAGCCCGCCGGCGACGACCCTGGGCGAGGGACTCGCCGAGGATCTGACGGACGACGATCCGCTGCTTCCAGCCGAGTGCCTTCAGCGTGCCGATCTCGCGGACGCGCTTGCCGACCGAGGAGAGCGTGAGCAGGAGCGCGATGAGGAAGGCGGTCAGAGCGCGCGAGCACGGCGAGCGCGACGCCGAGGCGATGCGAGAGGTTCGACGCGTCGACGAGCGAGCCGGAGATGCGGTCGGCGACGTCGCGGGCGCTCGCGACCTGGGCGCTCGGGTACTGGTTCTCGATGTTCTGTTGCACGCTCGCGACGTCGTTGCCGCTGTCCGCCCGGACGAGCACGACGTTGACCTGCCCCTTCTGGGAGGAGAGCTTCTGGAGCTGCGCCAGCGGCACGTAGACGTCCGCGGTCTGCCCGCCGAGCGGCGCGCGCACGAGCCCGACGACGGTGAACGACGTCCCGTTCAGGTCGACGGTGGAGCCGACCTTCAGCCCTTCGCGGCTCGCGTACGTCTGCGTGACGAGCGCCTGGCCGGGCTTGCGGAGGAATGTCCCGTTCGTGACGAGCGCCGGGGTGACGATGCCGATGTCGGTCTGTGTCATGTCGACGCCGCCGATCGTGTAGGTCGTGCTCGTGATGTTGGTCTGCGGCGGGTCGACCACCTGACGGAGGGTCTGCTGCGGCGTCGTGATCGTCGCGCGGAACCTGCGCAGTCGCTCGGGCAGGCAGGACGCAAAGGCACCACCGTCGACGCCGCCCGGGCCGGCCTGCTGGGTGGGCGCGCCCAGGCCGCCGCCCTGGCCGCCTTGGCCGCCCGCGCCACCGCCCTGCTGGGCACCGCCGCCGGGGCCGAACTGGATCCCCTTCCCCTGCAGGCAGGTCTGCATCTTCTGGAGCTCGGCCTGGGTGGGCCGCGGGATCTGCCGGTCGACCTGCACCTGCTGTCCGCCGGCCCTGATCTGCGCGACGATCTTCGGGACCGTCCCCGACTGGTGGACCGCCGTGAGGATCAGCCCGGACGCGGCCGACGCGACGCCGTCCACCTTCGCCACCTGCACGGCCTGGGCCCGCGGGAACGTGAGCTGCGTCCCCGGGAGGAAGAACGTGTGCTCGAACTTCTCGCCCGGTTTCCCGAGCTTCGAGAGGTCGGTGATCACCGAGCTGTTCGCCTGGACGACCTCGCGACCGCCGCCGCCCCCGCCCGGCCCGAACCCGCCGCCCGAGTCCTCCGACGGCGAGAGCGTGATGGTCAGGTCGGTGCCGATGCTCGCGAGCGGGTCGAGCGCCTTGTCCTGCGCCCGGTCGAGGCCGCGCGTGAGCGATGCGATGACGATCACGAGCGCGACGCCGAGCGCGAGCCCGGAGACCGTCACGATGGTCCGCCCGCGCCGGCGGGCGAGCTCGCTCCGGGCATAGCGCACGAAGAACATCGCCGCAGCGTGCGCGCCGCGGCTGGGAGCCTCCTCGGAGACTCCTGAGAATCCGCTGGGAAGGCCGTGTCGGCCGGGCCACCGAGCCCGCGGGTGGCGAGAACCGGGAACCCGCGGCGCCTGCCGAGGCAGGCCCCGCGGGGTGCGATCGCGCGCTGCTCGTCACGGGCGTCGAAGGTCGACGCGCCGGACGAGCGCCGACGCCGCCGCAGCCAGGTCGAGAGCCGACGGCGGCTCGACCGCGTCGGGCGCGTAGCCCACGCCGACGAGGTGAACCACGCGGCCGCGTTGGAAGAGCAGGTTGTGGCCGACGCTGCCGGGGCTCGACACGTCGAGCCGGAGGGCGCCGAGCGGCTGGATCGCGCAGAGGAGCGCGACGCGCTCGCCCTTCACCGCCCGTGACAGGCGCCCCATGGTGCGCACGAGGTAGGCGCGCGCACCCTGCGCAGTGCGGAACTCGACGGCGTAGGAGAGCGCGTCGCGGTCGTCCCGGCCCGAGGAGCGGAGACGCACGCTGGCGGCGGCGACGAAGCCGAATCTGCGGAGCGCCGCCGTCTCTTCCGCCGAGCGGCCGGCGGCGGTCTGCCCTGCCCAGGCGAGGGGTGCTCGGACGACCTCGGGAGCGCCGTCCGGCACGAAGCCACGGAGCTCGCCGGCGCGGAGCAGATGGGCCGTCAGCGGCGCCCCGCTCGTTGCGGAGCTGGCGGAGCCCGCCAGCGCGGCGACGACCAGCGCTGCGAGAGCCACGGCACCGAGCGAGACGAGCGTGCGAGTGCGGGTGAAGCTCATGGGGAACCTCCTTGGAGCTGCCGACGCGTTGTGTGTGCGGCCAGCGTGCGCGGGAGCGCTCAAGTGATCGCTAAGCGCCGCTCAAGCGTCAGGTTGGCCGGGAGCTCGTGTCTCGCGATACTTCGCGGTCGTGGAGTTCGGTGTGCTCGGCCCGCTGCAGGTGGTCGCGGACGGTGAGACGCTGCCGCTCGGGGGCGTCAAGCAGCGTTCCGTGCTGGCGCTCCTGCTGCTGCGGGCCGGCACGGTCGTGTCGCAGGACGAGCTGGTCGACGCCGTCTGGGGCGAGAGCGGGAGCGTCAGCTCCGTGCGCTCGCTGCAGGTCTACGTCTCGAACCTCCGGCGGATTCTCGCCCGGCACGACTGCTCGGGGAGCTCGCGCATCCACCGGCAGGGCACCGGCTACGTGCTCGATCTGGACTCCGCTCACCTCGACGTCACGCGCTTCGAGGAGCTCGCCGCGGAAGGCCGAGAGGCGCTCCGGGAGCTGCGACCGGAGAAGGCGCGCGCACGTCTCGGCGAGGCACTCGCGCTGTGGCGGGGCCGCCCCCTCGCCGACTTCGCCTACCAGGAGTGGGCGCGGCGCGAGACCGACCGTCTGGACGAGCTCCGGCTCGCGGCGGTCGAGGATCGGATCGAGGCCGACCTGGTGCTCGGACGCCACGGCGAGCTCGTCGCCGAGCTGGAGCAGCTGACGGCAGAGCATCCCTACCGCGAGGCGCTCGCGGGACAGCTGATGGTCGCCCTCTACCGCTCCGGACGGCAGGCCGACGCGCTGGCGGCGTACCAGGCGGCACGAAGGCAGCTGGTCGACGCGCTCGGCATCGAGCCGGGGGCTCCTCTCAAGGAGCTCGAGAAGCGCATCCTCGCGCAGGATCCCGCCCTGGCTGCGCCCGCCGTCGCGGCCGCCCTCCCCGAGGGGACGGTGACGTTCCTGCTCACCGACGTGGAGGGATCGACGCGGGCGCTCGAGCGCCTCGGGGCCACGGCGTACGGGGACGCGCTGCGGGCGCATCAGCGGGTCATCCGCGCAGCCCTCGACCGGCACGGAGGGGTCGAGGTCGACACGCAGGGCGACTCGTTCCTCTGCGCGTTCTCCTCCGCGCGCGACGCGGCCGAGGCGGCACGACGGATCCACGAAGAGCTCGCCGAGGGCCCGCTCCGCGTCCGGGCCGGGCTGCATACGGGCGAGCCGCTCCTCGACGGGGGGAGGTACATCGGCCTGGACGTGCACCGTGCGGCGCGTATCGCCGAGGCGGGCCACGGAGGGCAGATAGTCCTCTCCGCCTCGACCGCAGGTGTCCTCGGGCCCACGTCGTTTCCCCTGCACGACCTCGGCGAGCAGCGGCTGAAGGACCTCTCCGAGCCGATCCGCCTGTACCAGCTCGGAGAGGGGGACTTCCCGCCGCTGCGGACGATCCATCGTTCGAACCTCCCCGTCCCCGCCACGCCCTTCATCGGCCGGAGCGCCGAGGTCGCGGAGATCGCGAGGCTGCTCACGAGTCGGACCCGGCTGGTCACCCTCACCGGCCCCGGCGGCAGCGGCAAGACCCGCCTCGCGCTCCAGGCGGCGGCCGAGGCCGCCGAGGAGTTCCCCGACGGGCTCACGTGGCAGGCGCTCGCACCGCTGCGCGATCCGGACCTCGTCACGCCTTCGCTCGCCGGGACGCTCGGTGTCAAGGCCGACGAGGCGTTGGTGGATGCGATCGGAACGGCGCTCGCCGGCCAGCAGCGCCTGCTCGTGATCGACAACTGCGAGCATCTCCTGCCCGGCGTCGCGGTCGAGATCGCGCGGCTCCGGGAGGCGTGCCCGAGCGTCACGCTCCTCGTCACCTCGCGCGAGCGCCTCCAGCTCGCCGGCGAGCACGTCTATCCCGTCGCGGGCCTGGACGACGCCGACAGCGTCGAGCTGTTCCTCTCCCGCGCGGCGGCGGCGGGCGCGGACGCCGAGCCGGTCGAAGCGGTGCGACTGCTGTGCGAGCGACTCGACCGCCTGCCGTTGGCGATCGAGCTCGCCGCGGCGCGCGCCGCCGCGCTCGGGCCTGCACAGCTCCTCGAGCGGCTCGGTCGCCGGCTCGACCTCCTCAAGGGCGGCCGGGACGCCGATCCACGCCAGCTCACGCTCCGGGCGACGGTCAAGTGGTCGTACGACCTCCTCGACGACGGCGAGCGGGAGCTCTTCCGCGCGCTCTCCGTCTTCGACGGTGGATGCACCCTCGAGGCGGCCGAGGGCGCGTGCAGGGCGGAGGTGGAGAGGCTCCAGTCGCTGCTCGACAAGAGCCTGCTGCGTCGGCGGGCGGGTGCCGACGGAGAGCCTCGATTCTGGATGCTCGAGACGATCCGCGAGTTCGGCCTCGAGCAGCTCGCGCGGTCGGGGGACGAGGGGTCGGCGGTGCGCGCCTCGCACGCGCGCTGGTTCCCCGAGGCGCTCCGGGCACGGTCGGTCGCGATCTCCCTCGAGGAGCCCCGGGCACGAGCATGGGTCACGACCGAGATCGACAACCTGCGCTCGGCGTTCACCTGGCTGGTCGAGGAGGGCGCCACGGAGGAGGCGACTGCGATGGCTGCGCGGCTCTGCCCCTACTTCCTGAACCTCGCTGCGTATGCCGAGTGCGTCGAGTGGGCGCAGCGCGTCCTGGCGCTCGACCCACCGCCGAGCCCGCCGCTCGGTCTCCTGCAGCAACACGCCGGGACGTCCCTCTACTTCATGGGCGACCGGGCGGGGGCTCGGGCGCTCTTCGAGGCGGCGGTGCGGACGGCCGCGTCGGCAGGTGACGAGGCGCTTCGCTGGTCGTCGTCGCTCCGTCTCGGTCGGATCGTGGTCGAGGACGGCGACGTCGGCGAGGCCGAGGCGCTCATGGCCGAGGCGATCGCCCGCCTCCGGCCCGTCGCACAGCCCCGAAACCTCGTGTGGGCGCTGTCGCACTACGCCGGCTCGCTCACCCTCGCCGGCTCGGCCGACAGGGCGCTGCCCCTCGCCACGGAGGCGCTGGAGATCGCGCGCGGCGCGGACCTCGAGTACGCGGTCGGGCAGGCGACGCTCGAGCTCGCACGGATCTCGCTCCACCTCGGCGACGACGTCGGGGCGCTCGGTTACGCCGCCGACTGCGCCGCCCGGTTCGCCGAGGCCGGGGATCGGGACGCGGTCGCGTACGCCCTCTCGACCGCGGCCGACGCGCTGGCACGCCTCGGGCTCACGAGCGATGCGGCCGTCCTCGCCGCCGTCGTCGACCGCATCCGCACGCAGCTCGGCCTCACCGGCAGGACGGTCGAGCAGGAGTCGCTCAGGAGGCTCATCGAGGGGACGCTCGGCCCCGACGAGCTCGCTCGGCTCGGCTCCCGCGCCGACGCGCTCGACGACGCCCAGGCAGTAGCGCTCGCGCTCGCGACGGCGAGCTCCCCGCCGGGAGTCGCCACACGGCAAGCGAGGGCCGCGGACGGAGCCACGCCCCGCGGCGAGCGGGGCGCGTCGGCACCTACTCGACGGTGACGGTCTTCGCGAGGTTGCGCGGCTCAGCTGCCGAGACGGTGACGGTCACTCGACCGTCACCGTCTTGGCAAGGTTCCTCGGTTGATCCACGTTGAGGCCGCGCAGGCGGGCGATCCGGTACGCGAGGAGCTGGAGCGGGACGACGGCGAGGATCGCCGAGAGGAACGCCGGCGCCTTCGGGACGAAGATCACCTCGTCGGCGTGGTGCTGGATGTCCTCGTTGCCGTCGGAGGCGATCGCGATCACGTGGGCGCCGCGTGCGCGCACCTCCTGGATGTTCGAGACGAGCTTGTCGTACACCCGGTCCATCCGCGTCGCGACGACGACCACCGGCGTGGACTCGTCGAGGAGCGCGATCGGGCCGTGCTTCATCTCGCCCGCCGAGTACGCCTCGGTCGGGATGTACGAGATCTCCTTCAGCTTCAACGCGCCCTCGAGCGCCACCGGGAGGCCGATGTTGCGGCCGAGGTAGAGGAAGAACGGCTTGTCGTAGAAGCGACGGGCGATCTCGTCGATCGGGTGGTCGCCCTCGAGGAACTCCGTCAGCTTCGCGGGCAGGCCGTAGACCGCGTTGACGATGTACTCGAGCTCCCCGGCCGGAAGCGTGTCGCGCACCTGGGCGAGCTTGAGCGCGACCAGGAAGAGCAGGCTGAGCTGTGCGGTGAACGTCTTGGAGGCGGCGACGCTCACCTCGAGACCCGCACGCGTGAAGAGGACCGAGTCGACCTCCCGCGTGATCTGCGAGCCCATCATGTTGGTGATCGCGACCGTGTGAGCGCCCATCGAGCGGGCGAGCTTCATCGCCTCGATCGTGTCGCGCGTCTCGCCCGACTGCGAGATGCCGATCACGAGCGTGTCCTGGTCGAGCACCGGGTTGCGGTAGATCCACTCGGACGCGATGTCGTGCTCGACCGGGACGCGGGCCCACTCCTCGATCGCGTAGCGCGCGGCGACGGCGGCGTGGTAGCTCGTGCCCGCGGAGAGGATCACGATCCGGCGGAGGACCCGGAGCTGCTCGTCGTCCATGCCGAGCCCCTCGAGCACGAGCCGTCCGTGGCGCAGCCGGTCACCGATCGTCTCGGCGACCGCGTCCGGCTGCTCGTGGATCTCCTTCAGCATGAAGGTCTCGAAGCCGGCCTTCTCGGCGCCCTCGTCGTCCCAGTCGAGCTCGACGATCTCGTGCTCGACCTGCGAGCCGTCCTCGGCCCTGAAGAACGTCGAGCCCTCGGGCGTGACGGCCACGATCTCGCCGTCGCTCGGGAACTGCACCTCGCGCGTCTCGCGCAGGAACGCCGCGGCGTTGGAGGCGAGGTACGTCTCACCCGCGGCAAGCCCGACGACCATCGGGCACTGGTGGCGTGCGCCCACGAGCAGGCCCGGGTGGTCGCGGTGGATCGCGACGAACGCGTAGTGCCCCTCGAGCTCGCAGCAGGCGCGGCGCACGGCCTCGACGAGATCGCCGTCGTAGTGCTCCTCGATCAGGTGGGTGACGGTCTCCGCGTCGGTCTCGGACGAGAACACGTGACCCGCGTCGTTGAGCCGCTCGCGCAGCTCACGGTAGTTCTCGACGATGCCGTTGAGGACGACCGCGAGCTTCTCGGCATCCTCGGCGGCGAGCGGATGGGCGTTCGCCTCGGTGACCCCGCCGTGCGTCGCCCACCGGGTGTGGCCGAGCCCCGTGGTCGCCGGCGACGGCGTGTCGCCCGCGCGCGCCCGGAGCTCCTGGAGGTTGCCGACGGCACGCGTGTAGGTGAGCGCACCGTTCTCGAGGAGCGCGATCCCGGCCGAGTCGTAGCCGCGGTACTCGAGGCGCTCGAGGCCGTGGAGGAGAAGCGTCTTGCACTTCCGGGGCCCGACGTATCCGATGATCCCGCACATCCTGGCTACTCCTCTCTACCCGGACGCGGCTGTCCGGCCGGAATGCCACTGCTTTGCAGGGCTTTTACCGGGCGCCGGCCTCCTGCCGGACGAGACTGGCGATGCTAGCACAGAGGTCCGCGGCCTCCTCGGCGTGCTCCGCCTCGGCCAGCACCCGGACGAGCGGCTCGGTGCCGGAAGGGCGCACGAGCACCCGCCCACGACCCTCGAGCTGCGTGTTGAGCCGCTCGACCTCCGCGGTCACCGCGGGCGGCACCTCGGGGCGCGCGACGGGCACGTTCTCCTTGGCCTGCGGGAAGCGGGGCATGACCGCGGCCGCCTCGGCGAGCGGGCGGCCGCCGAGCGAGCGGCAGAGCGTCAATGCCGCGGCCAGGCCGTCCCCGGTGACGTGCCCGTCGAGCACGATGAGGTGACCCGACTGCTCGCCGCCCAGCGTGCCGCCCTCACGCCGGAGCGCCTCGAGCACGTAGCGATCGCCGACGTCGGTCGTCACGACGCGGATGCCGTGCTCCGCCATCAGGCGGTGGAAGCCGAGGTTCGTCATGCTCGTGACCGCGACGAGGTCGACCCCGAGGGCTAGCGCGCAGATCGCGATGATCTGGTCGCCGTCCACGACCTGGCCGTTCGCGTCCACGGCGAGCATGCGGTCTCCGTCGCCGTCGAAGGCGACCCCGAGATCGTGTCCCCCCGCACGGACGGTCGCCTGCAGCATCGCGAGGTCGGTCGCCCCGCAGCCGACGTTGATGTTCGACCCGTCGGGCTCGTTGGCGACAGCGGTGACCTCCGCTCCGAGCCGCTCGAAGATGCCGGGGGCGATGCGTGAGAACGCCCCGTTCGCGCAGTCGACCGCGATCCTGACCCCGCCGAGGTCGGAGCCGAAGTGCTCGAGCACGTGGTCGACGTAGCTCTCGACCGCATCCTCGGCGTCCTCGATCGAGCCTCCGCCGGGGCCGGACGCGTCCAGCAGCGCCTCGATCTCGAGCTCGTCCGCATCGGAGAGCTTGTGCCCCTCCCGGTCGAAGACCTTGACGCCGTTGTAGGGGGGCGGGTTGTGGGACGCCGAGACGACCAGCCCGAGGTCCTGCGACAGCAGCGCGACAGCGGGTGTCGGAAGCACGCCCGCGAGGACGGCCGTGCCGCCGGCGTCGACGATCCCGCGCGTGAGCGCTGCCTCGAGCGCCGGGCCGGATCCGCGCGTGTCGCGGCCGACGAGCACGCGCCCCCGCCCGGACCACAGCGTCGACGCCCGTCCGAGGCGCTCGACCAGCTCCTCGGTCAGCTCTTCACCGACGATTCCCCGGACGCCGTCGGTCCCGAACCAGCGCCTGGGGTGCTTCCCGGCTCCTCCGTAAAGCACGTCTGACGTCACCGCACCGAGATCGGCCACTCGAACACCCTCCACGGTCACAGCGTGGGCGCAAGCGGCACTTCCCGCAAGGGAAGCGCCTAGCGCTTGCTGAACTGGGGCGCCTTGCGCGCCTTGTGCAGGCCGGCCTTCTTGCGCTCGACCTGGCGCGCGTCGCGCGTGAGGAAGCCCTCGCGCTTGAGCGGCACGCGCAGCTCGGGATCCGCCTCGACCAGAGCACGGGCGATTCCGTGCCGGACCGCCCCGGCCTGCCCGCTGATGCCGCCGCCGTGCACGCGGACGCGCAGGTCGTAGCGGCCCTCGGCATCGGCGATCTTGAGCGGCGAGAGAGCGAGCGTCCGGTGCGTCGCGCGCGGGAAGTAGTCCTCCAGCGTGCGGCCGTTGACCCACGTGGCACCGTCGCCGGGCCGGAGGATCACGCGCGCCACGGACGTCTTGCGCTTGCCGGTGCCGCGGTAGGTGGCGATCTCGGACATCAGAGCTCCAGGGTCTTGGGGGACTGCGCCGCGTGCGGGTGCTCCGGGCCGGCGTAGACCTTGAGCTTGCGCAGCTGTGCGGCGGCGAGCCGGTTCTTGGGGAGCATGCCCTTCACCGCCTTGCGGATGACCTCGGTCGGACGACGCTCGAGCTGCTCCCGGAGCGACCGCTCCTTGAGCCCGCCCGGGTAGCCGGAATGCCTCCGCACCATCTTCTGGTCGAGCTTCTTGCCCGTGACCTGGATCTTCTCCGCGTTCACGACGATCACGAAGTCGCCCGTGTCGACGTGTGGGGTGTAGACGGGCTTGCCCTTGCCCCGCAGGGTGTCGGCGATCTCCGTGGCCAACCGGCCCAGGGTCTTGCCCTCGGCGTCCACGACGTACCAGTCGCGCTGGATCTCGCCCGGCTTGGCGGTGTAGGTGGTCATCGCTCGGAAAGAGGGCGGTCGGGAGACCGCCGGCGGCGGAGTGTAGCAGCGCCCGACGGGCTCCGCCCCGGTCCGAGCAGGGTCGACGGTCGGCGCACACCCGTGTCATCATGGGTGGATGTTCGGTGTCGCAGAGACCAAGCGGCGGTTCGCCGAGATCCTCGACCGCGTGATCGAAGGCGAGCACGTGATCGTGACCCGTCGGAACAAGCCCGTCGCGGTCCTCGTTCCCATCCACCCCGTCGAGCGAGACCCCGTCTCCCCCGTCGACGGAGACGCCGGAGCTGGTGAGCCGCCGAGGAGCGATCCCTCGGGTTGGCCGCGTTCACCGGGGCGATGGCCGGCTGGGATCAGTTCGAGGACGTCATGGCCGCAGCGCTCACGACCCGCTCGGTCGCTCGCGATCGCGAGTCCCGGAGCTCGGCTAGCGTGCTCTGCTTCGACACGGACGTGGTCGGTGCCGTCCTGCAGCGCGATCCGCCGATGCACCTCGTGCGGCGGCTCGCCCGGACACCCGCATCGGAGCAGTGCACGACGACCGTCACCCTTGCCGAGATCACGTACGGCGCAGCCCGAAACGGTCGCGGGGACATGGTCTCGCGCCTCGGCGAGCTGATCGCCGCCGCGCAGACGGTGATCCCGTTCGACGAGGCCGCCGCCGGGTCTACGGGCCGCTGCGCGCCGAGCTGGAGCGGAACGGGATTCGGCTCGACGAGCCGAGCCTTCGCATCGCGTCGATCGCGCTCGCCCACGACCTCACGCTGGTCACCGGGAACGTCCGTCTCTACGAGCGCGTGCCGCGGCTGCGGATCGAGAACTGGCTCGAGCCGGACGAGCTGGCCGAGATCGAGGAGGCGGAGGAAGAGGACGCTGCGTCGCGCAACGGCGGGCCCGTGCCCGAGGGTGACGGAACCGTCCGCCACCCCGGCGTCGTGCCGCAGCTCGAGGAGCGTGTCCGGGCCGCGGCCGAGCGGGCGGCGAGCCAGCCCGACCAGGCCGACCACGTGTCGACCAGGCCGACGAGCGGACGACTCTCGGCGGCTAGTCGCACGCGGGGCACGACGGTCACTGCGGCCGTCGTGCTGTGTGCGCCACGCAGCCGGTAGAGCGCTCGCGGCGGATACTGGGCGCGATGACCGTCGTCCGCCGTCGCATCCTCGTCCGCGGCCGCGTCCAGGGCGTGTGGTTCCGGGAGAGCGCCCGGCAACGTGCCGAGGAGCTCGGCGTTGCGGGGTGGGTGCGCAATCGCCCCGACGGTGCGGTCGAGGCCGAGCTCGAGGGCGACTTCGAGGACGTCGAGGTCCTCGTCTCGTGGTTCGGCCGCGGGCCGTCCCAGGCGCGGGTCGACTCACTCGACGTCGAGGAGCGGGCGCCCGTCGGCGAGCGCGGCTTCAGCGTGACGTAGCGCGGGTGGTCTAGGATTCCGCGCAGCGAACCGGGGAGCTCGGGCGACCGGGCTGAGAGGGCGGCTGACGCGCCGCCGACCCGCAGAACCTGACCTGGGTAATGCCAGCGGAGGAACGCGTGAACGAGCCGGATGTCGTCGTCGTCGCCTCGGGGCCGGGCCCCGTCGTCGAGCTGCCTGCGACGCCGACCGTGGTCGCCGCCGACGGCGGTCTCGACCGTGCGCTCTCGCTCGGTCTCGAGGTCGACGTCGTCGTCGGCGACCTCGACTCGGTCTCGCCCGGTGCGCTCGCCGCCGCTCGGGCAGCCGGTGCCCGCGTTCTCGCGCACCCGGCCCGGAAGGACGCGACCGACCTCGAGCTGGCGCTCGACGAGGCGCTGGCACTCGGAGCGAGGCGCGTCCTCGTCGTCGCGAGCGCCGGCGGCCGCCTCGATCACCTCCTCTCGTCGCTTCTCCTGCTCGGCTCGGAACGCTACGAGCAGGTCGAGCTCGACGCGCTGGTCGGCGACGCGCTCGTGCACGTGATCCGCACGGAGCGGGTGCTCGAGGGGGACACGGGCGAGATCGTGACGCTCCTCGCGCTCGGCGGGCCGGCCGGGGGCGTGACGACGTCAGGGCTCGAATACCCACTGCGCGACCAGACGCTCGAGCCTGGATCGAGCCGAGGTGTCTCGAACACGTTCTCGGGCTCGGAGGCGCGGGTGAGCATCTCGTCCGGCCTCCTCCTCGCGGTGCGACCCGACGGAGCCCGGGAGCGCTCGTGTTGATTCGACACAAGCGCTCGCGGCTCGGTGCTCTCGCGGCCGTCGTGCCCGTCCTCGTCGCCGTGCTCACCACCGCGGGCTGCGGGGGCGGAGGGTCGACGCCGACGGAGGTCGTGCTCGTCACGCACGACTCGTTCGCGATCTCGAAGGACGTCGAGCAGGCGTTCGAGAGGGAGAGCGGCCTCCGGCTGCGCATCCTCCAGGGCGGTGACGCCAACGAGACGCTCAACCGGGCGCTCCTCACCGCGGGCGACCCGCAGGGCGACGTCATCTTCGGGATCGACGACAGCGTGTTGTCCCGTGCGGTCGAGGGCGACCTGCTCGAGGAGTACCGCTCCCCGGAGCTCTCGGCCGTCGCTCCCGACTTTGCCGCGCCCGACCCTCGCGTCACGCCGATCGATCACGGCGAGGTCTGCCTCAACGTGGACCGGGGCTGGTTCACGTCGCACGGGGTGGCGCCGCCGACGAGCCTCGCCGATCTGACCCTGTCCCGCTACCGGAACCTGCTCGTGGTGGAGAACCCCGCGACCTCCTCCCCCGGGCTCGCGTTCCTCCTCGCGACGGTCGCGACGTTCGGAGACCGCTGGGAGGGGTACTGGCGCGGGCTCCGGGCGAACGGCGTCCGCGTCGTCGACGGCTGGGAGGAGGCGTACACCCAGCAGTTCTCCGGCGCGGCCGGGAGCCCCGGCAAGCGGCCGATCGTCGTCTCGTACGCGACGAGCCCGGCCGCCGAGGTGATCTACGCCTCCAAGCCGCTCACGGTCTCCCCGACAGCGGCCGTCGAGGAGGGCTGCTACCGCCAGGTCGAGTACGCGGGGATCCTGCGCGGCGCGCGGAACGCGGACGGCGCCAAGAAGCTGATCGACTTCATGCTCTCTGAGCGCTTCCAGGCGGACGTCCCGGGCTCGATGTTCGTCTACCCGGTCCGCGCAGGAGTCGAGCTCCCCGAGGCGTTCGTGAAGCACGCGATCGTCCCGAAGGACCCGCTCCAGCTCCCCGCGAAGGAGATCGACGCGAACCGCGACCGCTGGGTCGCCCGGTGGACCGACATCGTCGTGCGCTGACCCGGGCGGCCACCGTCGCCCTCCCGGTCGCGTTCCTCGCGGTCTTCTTCGGATGGCCGCTCGCGGCGATCCTCGAGCGAAGCCTCGTCGTCGACGGCTCTGTCGATCTCCCCTTCGACGTGCTGACGAGGAGCTCGACCCGCGAGGTCGGCTGGTTCACGCTCTGGCAGGCGACCGTGTCCACGGTGCTCACGCTGATCGCGGGCCTTCCGCTCGCCTGGGCGCTGGCGCGGTTCCGGTTCCGCGGCAGATCGGTCGTCGAGGCGCTCGTGCTCGTGCCGTTCGTGCTGCCGACCGTCGTCGTGGCGACGGCGTTCCTCGCGCTGCTCCCCGACGGGATCGAGCGCACGGTCTGGGCGATCCTTCTCGCGCACGTGTTCTTCAACGTCGCGGTCGTCGTCCGCGTCGTCGGCGCGTTCTGGGCGGGGCTGGACGAGCGCCTGTGGGACGCGGCGGCGACGCTCGGCGCGTCGCCCGTCGACCGCCAGCTCCGCGTCACGGCTCCGCTGCTCGCGCCGGCGCTCGCGTCCGCCGCCTCGATCGTATTCCTCTTCTGCTTCACGTCCTTCGGCGTGATCGTCGTGCTCGGAGGGCCGCGCTACGCGACGCTCGAGACGGAGATCTACAACCAGGCCGCCCGGCTCTTCGACCTCCGCACCGCGGCCGCGCTCGGGCTGCTCCAGCTGGCGGCCGTCGCGGCGACGGTGCTCGTCTCCGGGAGGCTCGAGCGGCGTCTCGGCGGCCGGCGGCGACAGGGCACGCCCGCGCGTCGCCCCCGTGGCCGGGAGCGCCTCATCGTGGGCGTCGTCCTCACGGCGTCCATGGCGCTCCTCGCCCTCCCTCCCGCGGCGCTCGTCCTGCGATCGCTCCAGGTCGGAGACGGCTACGGGCTCGACCACTTCGATTCGCTCGTGAACGAGACGCCCGCGCTCCTCGTCGCCCCCTGGCATGCGGTCGTCAACTCGCTCCTCTTCGCGACGGGCGCGGCGGCGATCGCGCTGGCCGTCGGGATTCCGGCCGCCGTCGCCGTCGCCGGGGGGCGACGCAGCCTCGACGTCGCGCTCATGCTCCCGCTCGGAGCCTCGGCCGCGATGCTCGGGTTCGGCTTCCTGCTCGCCTTCGACGACCCGCCGCTCGACCTCCGCTCGTCACCCGCGATCGTCCCCCTCGCGCAGGCGCTGGTCGCGCTGCCGTTCGTCGTCCGTGCGCTCGTTCCGGCCCTCCGCGCGGTCGACGTCCGCCTCCGCGAGGCGGCCGCCGTGCTGGGAGCGACGCCCGCGCAGGTGCGCCGCGAGATCGAGCTTCCGCTGCTCGCGCGCCCGCTGGCCGTCGCCGCCGGGCTCGCGTTCGCCGTCGCACTCGGCGAGTTCGGCGCGACGGTCTTCGTGGTCCGGGCCGACTGGCCCACCGTCCCGGTGGCGATCTTCCGCTTCCTCGGCAGGCCCGGCGCCGACAACGTCGGGACGGCGATGGCGCTCTGCGTCGTCCTGATGGGGCTCGTCGCCGCGGTCGCGCTCCTCTCCGAGCGGGCGCTCGCTCGCGGAGGCACGCGGTGACGTTGGCGCTGGACGGGATCGGCGTGACCCTCGACGGCAGCCCGATCGTCGAGGGGATCACCCTGGAGGTCGCGTCGGGCGAGCGGCTCGCGCTGCTCGGCCCGAGCGGCTCCGGCAAGTCCACCGTGCTGCGGGTGATCGCCGGCCTCCAGCAGCCGTCGGCGGGCCACGTCCTCATCGACGGCGTCGACGTCACACAGGTGCCGCCCCACCGCCGGGGCGTCGGCCTCGTGTTCCAGGACGCCGCGCTGTTCCCACACCGTGACGTGGCCGGCAACGTGGGGTTCGGGCCCCGGGTGGGCGGCCTTCCCGGCCCCGAGCGCGACGCGCGCGTCGCGGAGGCGCTGGAGCTCGTCGGCCTCTCGGGCACGGAGCGGCGGGACGTGACGACGCTCTCGGGCGGAGAGGCGCAGCGGATCGCGCTCGCCAGGGCGCTGGCTCCGCGGCCGCAGGTGCTGTTGCTCGACGAGCCGCTGGGCGCGCTCGACGGGCCGCTTCGGCAGCGGCTCCAGGAGGACCTGCGGGCGCTCTTCGAGCGGCTCTCGCTCACGGTCGTGCACGTCACGCACGACGTCGGGGAGGCCTTCGCGCTCGGCGACCGGGTGGGTGTCCTCCGCGAGGGCAGGCTCGCCCAGGTCGCAGCGCCCGACGAGCTCTGGTCGCACCCGGTCGACGAAGGGGTCGCACGCTTCCTCGGCATGCGGAACGTCGAGCGGGACGGCGACCGCGCGACGGTGACGCGGCCCGAGGCGGTGCGCGTCGTCCCCGGCGACGGCGCCGTCGTCCTCGCCGCCGAGCGGGACGGCGCAGTCGTGCGGCTGCGCGTACGCCGGGACGACGGCACCGAGCTCGAGGCGCTGGCGACCGGCGTCCGCCATCCCGGCCCGGGCGAGCGCGTTGCGATCGAGGTCGACGCGGAAGGGGTGATCGAGGTGCCGGCGTGGCCGCTCTCGCGCGGGGCCTAGGCGGGATTCCGGCTGCGCCGGGATCCCGTCATTCCCACTCGATCGTCGCGGGCGGCTTCGAGGAGAGGTCGAGGGCGACGCGGTTGACTCCGGGCACCTCGTTGACGATGCGGCTCGCGATGGTGTCGAGCAGCTCGTAGGGCAGGCGCGCCCAGTCGGCCGTCATCGCGTCCTCGGACGTGACCGCGCGGATCACGATCGGGTACGCATAGGTTCGCTCGTCGCCCTGGACGCCGACCGACCGGATCGCGGGCAGGACGGCGAAGCACTGCCAGAGCTCGCGGTAGAGGCCGGCCCGGCGGATCTCCTCGAGGAGGACCGCATCGGCGGCCCGCAGGATCGCGAGCCGCTCCTCGGTCACGTCGCCGATGATCCGGATGCCGAGCCCGGGGCCGGGGAAGGGGTGGCGCCACACCATCCGCTCGGGCAGCCCGAGCTGCTCGCCGACGCGGCGCACCTCGTCCTTGAACAGCGCGCGCAGCGGCTCGACGAGCTCCATGCGCATGTCCGCGGGGAGGCCGCCGACGTTGTGGTGCGACTTGATCTTCGCCGCCACGCCGACGTCGCCGCCGGACTCGATCACGTCCGAGTAGAGCGTGCCCTGGACGAGGAAGCGGACGTCACCGAGATTGCCGGCCTCCTCCTCGAACACGCGGATGAACTCCTCTCCGACGATCGCGCGCTTCTCCTCCGGCTCGGTCACGCCCGCGAGCCGCGCGAGGAACCGCTCGCGCGCGTCGACGTGGACGAGCGGGACGTGGAAGTGGTGGCCGAACGTCTCGACCACCTGCTCGGCCTCGTTCTCGCGCAGGAGGCCGTGGTCGACGAACACGCACGTGAGCTGGTCGCCGACCGCCTTGTGCACGAGGAGCGCCGCGACCGCGGAGTCGACGCCTCCGGACAGCCCGCAGATGACCCGCTCGGAGCCGACCTGGGCGCGGATCCGCTCGACCTGCTCCTCGATCACTGCCGCCGGCGTCCATGCCGGGGGCGCGCCGGCGACGTCGTAGAGGAAGCTCTCCAGCATCCGCTGGCCGTGGGGCGTGTGGACGACCTCGGGATGGAACTGGACGCCGTACCGGCCGTGCTCGGGGTCCTCGAAGGCCGCGATCGGGGTCGTCTCCGACGAGGCCGTGACGCGCGCGCCCGACGGCGGCGCCGTGACGGAGTCGCGGTGGCTCATCCACACCACCTGCTCGCTCGCGAGGTCGTGGAACAGCGCGGCGGATCCGTCGAGCTCGACGTCCGCCTTGCCGTACTCGGAGACGTCGTTCGCCTCCACGGTCCCGCCGAGCTCGCGGGCCATCAGCTGCATCCCGTAGCAGATCCCGAGCGTCGGCACGCCGAGCTCGAAGATCGCGGGATCCGCGAGCGGCGCTCCGTCCGCGTAGACGGAGGCAGGCCCGCCGGAGAGGATCAGCGCGGCCGGGTTCCGCGCCTCGATCTCGCGGGCGCCGAGCCGGTGCGAGACGAGCTCCGAGTAGACGCGGGCCTCGCGCACGCGGCGGGCGATGAGCTGGCTGTACTGGCCGCCGAAGTCGAGCACGAGCACGGGACGCTCCTCCGGGGACGGCTCAGCCCCGGGGAACGCGATCACCTCGGCCGGCTCACCCACGGCGGTAGTTCGGCGCGTCCTTCGTGATCGTCACGTCGTGCGGGTGGCTCTCGCGCAGGCCGGCACCCGTGATGCGGACGAAGCGCGCCTCCTTGAGCGCCTCGATCGTGGGCGCGCCGCAGTACCCCATTGCCTGCCGCAGCCCGCCGACGAGCTGGTGCACGATCGGCCCGAGCGGCCCCTTGTAGGCGACACGGCCCTCGATGCCCTCCGGGATGAGCTCCGCGACGTCCTCGACGTCACCCTGGAAGTACCGGTCCTTGGAGAACGACCGCGCCTTCATGGCCCCGAGCGACCCCATCCCGCGGTACTCCTTGAACCGTTCCCCCTGAACGACGATCACGGCACCGGGAGCCTCGTCGGTGCCCGCCAGCATGGAGCCGAGCATCACGGTGTCGGCGCCCGCCCCGATCGCCTTGGCAACGTCTCCCGACGACGTGATCCCGCCGTCGGCGATCACCGGCACCCCGTGGTCGGCCGCCACGGAGACGACGTCCGACACCGCCGTGACCTGCGGCACGCCGACCCCCGCGACGACCCGGGTGGTACAGATCGATCCGGGGCCGACCCCTGCCTTCAGGCAGTCGGCTCCTGCGTCGATCAGCGCGTCTGCAGCGTCCGCGGTGGCGATGTTGCCTGCGATGACCTGCACGTCGTGGGTGTCCTTGAGGCGACGCACGACGTCGATGACCCCGAGCGAATGGCCGTGCGCGGTGTCCACCACGAGGGCGTCGACCTCTGCGTCGACGAGGGCTGCCGCGCGCTCGATCGCGTCCGTGCCCACGCCGACCGCAGCGGCCACTCGCAGCCGGCCGCGCTCGTCCTTCGTCGCTAGCGGATACGCCTCCCGCTTCGAGATGTCCTTGACGGTGATGAGGCCCTTGAGCCGTCCGTCGACGTCGACGATCGGAAGCTTCTCGATGCGGTGGCGTCCGAGGATCGCCTGCGCCTCCTCGAGCGTCGTGCCGACCGGCGCCGTGACGAGCCCCTCGCGGGTCATCGCGTCCGCGACCTTCATGGTCGACGGGACGCCGAAGCGGAGGTCGCGGTTGGTGAGGATGCCTACGAGGCGCCCGTCGTCGTCGGTGATCGGGATCCCGGACACGCGGTAGCGCTGCATCAGCTCGAGCGCGTCGCCGACGAGGGCCTCGGGCGAGAGCGTCACAGGCTCGACGATCATGCCCGCCTCGGAGCGCTTGACCTTGTCGACCTCTGCCACCTGGTCGGCGATCGAGAGGTTCCGGTGCAGGACCCCGATGCCGCCGAGCCGAGCGAGTGCGATCGCCATGCGCGCCTCGGTGACCGTGTCCATGGCCGCGGACACGAGCGGGACCTCGAGCGCGATGGTGCGGGTCAGTCGGCTCGCGGTGACGACGTCGTTCGGGAGCACCGCCGACTCGGCCGGCAGGAGCAGGACGTCGTCGAAGGTGAGGCCTTCCTTCGCGAACTTGTCCTGCGCGTCACCCAAGTGATGCGATCGTAACAGCGGGCTCGGCGAGGACCTGCCACGTCGGCCGCAGTTGCGGCCGCGGCGGCGGCCGCCGCTAGGGGTCTGCCCCGCCGAAGGCGGGGATCAAGCGGCGAGCTAGCTGACGGGCTGGAGCTCGTGCACCTCCACCGTGCCCGCGAGGCGGCGTGCCTCGGCCGGGTCGAACCGGCCGGCGCCCACGTCGAGGACCGAGGCTGCGCCGGTCGCCACCGCGAGCCGGACCGCCTCCTCGGCGGAGGCGGAGTCGAGAATGGACGTGAGCCACTGCGCGAGGAAGGCGTCGCCCGCGCCGACGTCCGAGACCGGCTCGAGCCGCGGCACGACCGCGCGGTATCGCTTCACCCGCCGCTCCTCGCGTACGAGCGCGAAGCAGCCGCTCTCGACGGTCACGAGGACGTTGCGCGCGCCGAGCTCGGCGATCGCGTCGAGTGCCATGACGAAGTCGTCCTCGTCGAACAGCTCCTGCCCGACGAGCTGCTCGGCCTCGTGTTGGTTCGGCGCGACGAGCCACGGCTCCGCCTCCACGCCCAGCCGGAGCGGCTCGCCCTCGGTGTCCAGCGCGACGCGGACTCCCCGCCGCGCGAGCTCGCGCGCCGCGTCCGCATAGAACGTGTCGTTCACGCCCCGGGGCAGCGACCCCGCGAAGACGACCGCGTCGGCGCCGCGCGAGAGGTAGCGGAGCTTGTCCATGAGCATGCCGAGCTCGGCCTCGGTGACCTTCGGCCCCCACTCGTTGATCTCCGTCTGTGTCCCGGACGTCGGGTCGACCACCAGCGTCGAGGTCCGGGACTCGTCGCGGATGCGGACGAAGTCGTTGAGGATCGCCTCGCCGGTGAGCTCCTCGACGATGCGCGTGCCCGTGCGCCCGCCCGCGAGCCCGGTGGCGACCACCGGGACCTCGAGCCGCTTGAGCGCCCGCGCGACGTTGATCCCCTTGCCGCCTGCGAGCGTGAGGACGTCGCTCGCACGGTGACGCTGGCCGAGCTGCAGCGTCGGGACGGTGAGCGAGCGGTCGAGCGCGGCGTTGAGGGTGACGGTGACGATCACGGGAAGCTCCGTCTCATGGGACGAGCCCTCCGAGATGATGGACCGTGCGCCGGGTGACCCACCACGCCTTCCGCGTGACGCCCGGATCCGGACGCCGGGCGTCCGCGACGAGCGGCGAGCGGGCCACGACGCGGGACCCATCTCTCACGACGAGCATTCCGAGCCGCTGGCCCGCGCTGACGGGCAGCGCGACGACGGCCGGGACGACGATCTGCTCCGAGAGCGGGCGCTGCGTCGACGCAGGCCGGACGATCGCGCGGGGCGCGACCACCCGGACGGGCGCCTCGCCCCAGCCGACCGGGACCGTCGCGTAGGTGCGGGTCGGGTCGACGACGCGCGACATCCGGTAGCTGCCGAGGCCGAACCGGAGGAGAGCCTCGAGGTCGCGGTCGCGCTGGTCCTCGCTCGGCGAGCCCAGCACGCTGACCGTGACGCCGACGCCGCCGACGCGCGCGAAGGCGACCTGCGACCACCCGGCGAGGGCGGTGTGCCCGGTCTTGCCCGCGACGAGGCCGCCGAAGTGGCCGAGCAGGTTGTCGGTCGACTCGACCACGCGCCCGTCCGAGAGCCGGGCCTGCGGCATGCCGGCGTAGCGTCGGATCACGGGGACGCGGAGCGCGGCGCGGAGGAGAACCGCGGTGTCGCGTGCAGTCGAGACGTGCCCCGCCTGATCCAGCCCGTGCGGGTTCCGGTAGTGCGTGCCGACGAGCCCGAGCTGCCTCGCCTCGCGGTTCATGAGAGCCACGAACCGCGGCACGCTCCCGCCTGCAACGACCGCGAGCGCGGTCGCAGCATCGTTGGCGCTCGGGACGAGCGTGCCGATCAGGAGGTCTCGCACGGTCACGCGCTGTCCCGCTCGAAGCCCGAGCGTCGACTCGCCCACCCCTGCCGCGACCGCGGGCACCGTCACGACGTCGTCGAGCGACACGCGGTCGACCGCGACGAGCGCGGTCATCAGCTTCGTGATGCTCGCCATCGCTCGCGGCGCGGACGCGTCGCGCGCCGCGAGCGTGTGGCCGTCCACCGAGCTCTGGACGACGTACGCACGGGCCTGGACGGGCGGCGCGGCGCCCTGGGCGGGCGCGCAGAGCGCGAGCGCGGCAACCGCCACCGCGAGACCGAGGCGCATCACGCTGCCCCAGGGTAGTCGAGGGGCCTGGTGCGGGGCTGCCGCGCGCGGAGCGCGGGGCTCACCATCCGGCCGCCGTCCATACGGCGGCGGAGAGCCGGGCGGCCTCCGCGGCCGCTGCGATCCGCCAGTCGTCGGGTGGGGCGTCGCGATAGGCGTAGATCACCGACCGGGACGCGTTGACGAGCGCGCTCGACGGCCCGCTCGTGAACGCCCGCGCGACGTCGCCGGGCGTGGCACCCTGCGCGCCCACACCGGGAAGCAGGATGATCGCGCGCGGCATCTCGCGCCGCGCCTCGCCCACGATGCGGGGAACGGTCGCACCGACCACCGCGCCGACGCTCGAGAGGCCGCGGGCGCCGACGAGGTCCTCGCCCCACTGGTCGACGAGCTGCGCGACGTGCTTCCAGACCGGTCGACCGTCGGCGAGCACCGCATCCTGGAGCTCCGCCGCGCCTGCGTTCGACGTGCGGACGAGCAGGAAGAGGCCCGCGCCGTCTCGCCGGCACGCTGCGAGGAACGGATCGAGCGAGTCGCGGCCGAGGTACGGGCTGACCGTCAGGGCGTCGGCGAGCGGCGGGTCGCCCTCGCGCGGCTCGAGGAAGGCGGTCGCGTATGCACGCGCCGTCGACCCGATGTCGCAGCGCTTCGCGTCGGCGATCACGAGGAGGCCCGCGTCACGCGAATAGCGGGACACGACCTCGAGCGCGCGCCAGCCGTCGCTGCCCAGCGCCTCGAAGAACGCCACCTGCGGCTTGACCGCCACGACGTACGGCGCGACGGCGTCCACGACCCCCTTGCAGAAGCGCTCGACCGCTCCGGCGGCCGCCACCCGTCCTCCGGCAGCCTCGCCGCGAAGCTCGACGGGGAGCAGGTCGACGATCGGGTCGAGCCCGACGACGAGCTGGGAGCGCTTGCGCTCGACGGCCTCGGCGAGACGATCGGCGAACGGCGTGGGAGCGCCTGCGGCGTCGCTCGTCACGCGGCCAAGGGTAGCCCCTGCACCAGAAGGCAGATCGCGGCCACGTCGAGCGGCCCCACGCGGAGCTCGGGGGGCGGTCGCCGGAGGAACGACGCAACCAGGCGCAGCTCGTCGGCGTCCTCCGGTGCCGTGGACGGCGACGCCCGCCCCGCCTCGGCGACGAGCGCCGCGGCCTCGTGGGCGGCGCCGGGACCACGCGGCACGAGGCGCACCGCGGCGACACGCCCCCCGGCGATCGCGTGGGCGCGGACGAACCCCGCCTCGAGGGCGGGGACGACGACGCAGGCCTCGAGCGCGCGCATGCGCTCCAGCTCGCGCAACGCGGTCACCGCCTCGGCGAGGCCCTCGAGCCGGTCGCGCAGCCGGGCGGCGTCCTCGAAGCGCTGCTCCCGGCCGAGACGGCGGATCCGCTCCCGCAGCACCGGAAGGGCGGCATCGACGTCGTCCGACTCGTGGCCGTCGAGCGCCCGCGCAGCCGTGCGCGCGAGCCGACGGCCCGGGAGCGGCCCGAGCGGTGTCGGCTCCGAGCTCACGGTCCAGCGCGCGCCGCGGCGGCGCAGGTAGACGTGGCGATCGGGGCGCATGCTGCGGGCGTTCGCAGGCGGCCGCAGCTCGCGGAGCAGCCGGAGCTCCTCGAGCGCCGCCTCGAGCTCGGAGCCGGCCACCGTCCAGTCCACCCGCTCCAGCGCCCCGAGCGCCGCCTCGACCGCCGGACGCTGGCGACCGCCGGCGAAGTACGAGCGAAGGCGGGCGCGCAGGTCGCGGGCTCGACCGACGTAGAGCGTGAGCCCGCCGCGTCCGCGGAAGACGTAGACCCCCGGACGCGACGGCGCGCCCGCGACGAGCGACCGCCTCGTCTGCAGACGCCGCGCCCTCGGCGCCGCGAGCTCGACGAGGTCGGCGAGCGTCCGGGCGCCGCGCTCCTGGGCGAGGCCGATCAGCACCAGCAGGATCTCCGCGGTCGCTCGCGCGTCGGGCAGCGCACGATGGCACGGCTCCGTGGGGACGCCGAAGAAGTGCGCCAGCGCGGCGAGGCCGACGCGGCGCGTGCGCTCGCCGAGCAGCCGGCGCGCGAGCCAGACCGTGTCGACCACCGGCGAGGCGATGCGCTTCCCCGTGAGCCGCTCGACCTCGCGGTCGAGGAAGCCCAGGTCGAAGCGCGCGTTGTGGGCGACGAGGGCGGCGTCGCCGGTGAACGCCAGCAGCCGGCGCACCGCCAGGACGGCGCTCGGCGCGCCGCGGAGCGCGTCCTGGTGGATGCCGGTCAGCGACGTGACGGCCGGCGGCAGCGGCGCGCGGGGGTCGACGAGCGTCTCGTACGCGTCCTCGAGCTCGAGGCCGACGGACGCGCTGCGCGCCGATCTCGCAGATCCGCGACGTGCGCGGCGAGAGCCCGGTCGTCTCGAGGTCGACGACGACGAAGTGCGCGTGCTCGAGCAGGACGTCCGCCCCGGGCGGCGCAGCCAGGCCGACCGACCCTCCCCTCCACGCAAGCCGCGCGTCACCCGTGACGACGTCGTCGAGGAGCGACCGCGCGAGCGCGGCCGGAGCGCTGGAGAGCGCGAAGAGGATGCGCGCCGCCTCGTCCGCGGGCACAGGCCCGCGCCGTGCCTCGACGAGCTCGACGAGGCGGTCGGCAGCGTCGAACGAGAGCTGCATGCGGCTGGATGGTAGACGAACATACGTTCGTCTACCAGGGTATGCGCGCAGAGATCTGCCCGCCGATCCCTCGTAGACGTGTGGATCGACCTGCGAAGCAGTTGCGGCCCGCGAAGCGGGACGCCTTCAGGGATCTGCCCGCCGAAGGCGGGCCGCGGGGCGGAAATCCGCTCGGCGGATTTCCGCCCCACTGACTAGATCAGTTGACGGCCTTCTTGAGCGACGAGCCCGCCGAGAACTTCGGGACGTTCGCGGCCGCGATCTGCACCTTCTCACCGGTGCGGGGGTTCACGCCCTGCCGGGCGGCGCGCCGCGTGACGTGGAACTTGCCGAAGCCGGTGAACGTGATGGAGTCGCCGTTCTGCAAGGTGCTCTCGATCACGCCGAGCGCCGCGTCGACCGCTGAGCCGGCGTCCCGCTTCGTCAGGCCGGCCTTGTCGGCGACGGCATCCACGAACTCCTGCTTGGTCACGTTCGATCCTCCCTGGTCGTTGGTCCCTGATTACCCCGCCCCCGAGCCTATAGCTCCGGGGGTTTCGGCTCAACCATGCGGGTTCATCCCCTGCTCCCGCGTTGCAAGCAGGTCGCCCGCACGGTAGAGCGAGGCGAGCCGCACGCCGAGTCGCGCGAGGGCGTCTGCGCCGCCCTCCTCGCGGTCGACGACGCACACGGCGTGTCGGACGACGAGCCCGACCGCGCGAACGGCCTCCACCGCCTCGCAGAGAGCGCCGCCCGACGTGACGACGTCCTCGACGAGGCACACGAGCTCACCCGGCTCGTGCGGCCCCTCGACGCGGTTCCCGGTGCCGTATCCCTTGGTTTCACCGCGCACGATGATGAACGGCAGCCCGGACGCCATGGCCGCCGAAGCGGCCAGTGCGACGGCCCCGAGAGCCGGTCCCGCGAGCCGGACGGCATCCGGCTCGGCCTGACGTGTCGCGTGTGCCAGCCGTTCGCCGAGCTCGCGCAGGAGCACGGGGTCGGTCTCGAAGCGGTACTTGTCGAGGTACCAGCGAGACCGCTTGCCCGAGCGGAGGGTGAAGTCGCCCTCGAGGAGCGCCACGTCGAGGAGCCGGTGCCCGAGCCCGTCGACGACGCTCACCGCGCGACCCTTCGGGTCGCACCAGGAGCCGTGAAGGGCTTGGCCTCGGATGGACGCCAGCTCACCCGAGCACGCCTTCGGCGATCCGGGCGAGGCGCTCCCGCTCCGGCGAGCCCGGACGCAGGTCGAGCTCGGAGCCGTCCTCCCAGGCCACCACGACGCGGTGCTCGTCGACCCGACGGCGCCGCAGCAGGAGCCAGGCCCCGACGGCCGCGGCGAGCGACACGAGGACGAGCCTCATGCCGTGCCTTCCCCGACGTGGCGGAGGGCGGTGCGGAGATCGAAGGAGACGAGCCCCGCGGTGGGCTCGGGGACGGTCGTCGCGACGATCGTCCGCTCGCCCTCGCGGACGACGACGATCGAGCCGCGCCCGAGATCGACGTGGACACGCTCGACCGCCGGACCGTCCGGGCGGAGCGCCGCGGCCGCGCCGAGGAGCTCCTCACCCGCCGCCGCGAGCGCGCGCGAGCGTTCCTCGCCGGACGCGTGCGTCCCCTCCACCGCGCCGCCGGGTCCCGTGATCACGGCCTCGACCACCTGCGTCGAGAGCCCGACGAGCTCCGAGAGAGCGGCGGACGCGTCCATGACGGCGCCGGAAGCTACCAGACCCTGCATCGTCGCTCGCCGATTGGGGCACCATCCTGCGATGCGCGCGATCCGAGCGACCTTCGACCGGTTCTTCTCGGAGCGGGGGACCCACCTCGCGGCGATGGTCGCCTACTTCGCGCTCGCGTCCTTCGTGCCCCTGATCTTCCTGGCGCTCTCGGTCCTCGGCTTCCTCGATCAGGCCGACTCCTCGAGCGCGCTCGTCTCCTACCTCGAGGACGTCTTCCCCGACCGTTCGGTGGAGTCGATCGTCAACGTGGTCGACGCCGTGCAGCGGAACGCGACGACGCTCTCGGTCGTCGGCGCGGTCGCGCTGCTCTGGAGCTCGCTCTCGCTCTTCTCCGCGCTCGAGTCGGCCTTCAACATCCTCTACGGACGCCCGAATCGCCCCTTCCTCCGCGGCAAGGCGCTCGCGACGGTGTACATGAGCGCCGCGCTCGTGGTCCTGTTCGCCGGTCTCACCGTGGGGACGTTCGGCTACGACCTTCTCCGCCGGTACGCGAGCGACGCCGTCGCGAACCAGTGGGTGGCGCTCGCGTTGACCCTGCTGAGCTCGGGCGCGGCGCTCTTCGCCTTCCTCGTCTCCGCCTACTACCGCCTGCCGAACGCCCGTCTGACCCGCCGCGAGGTGCTCCCGGGCGCGATCCTCGGCGCGGTCGTGCTCGTCGGGACGCTCCAGGCCCTCCCGCTCTTCGTGTTCCTGACGTCGGAGGTCGTCGCGCTGCAGGCGCTCGGCACGACCTTCCTGCTCCTCGTCTGGCTCTACGTGATGGCGAACGTGATCGTGTTCGGGGCGGCGCTCAACTACGTGCTCGCCTACGGCGTGACCGGCCGCGAGGTGGAGCCCAAGCGGCCCGAGCCCGAAGGCCCCGACGCCTCGCCGGCGCCGGATGCCGGCGCCTAGCGCTCGGCCCGGAGCTGCCGCGCGAGCTCGGCGGCCGCCCGCGCGCGGTGCGAGTGGGCGCGCTTCCACTCGTCGCCGAGCACGGCGACCGTGCGGCTCTCTCCGTCCGGCACGAAGACGGGGTCGAAGCCGAACCCCTCGGTTCCCGACGCGGTGCGGGCGATCGTCCCCTCGAGCGTGCCCTCCGCGACGACCTCGCGCCCGTCCGGGGCAACCGCCACGAGCACGCACACGTAGCGCGCGCGGCGCTCGTCCTCGCCCGCGAGAGCCTCGAGCATCCGCCCCACCGGGTCTCCGGCCGCCCAGCGCGCGCTGCGGACGCCCGGCGCGCCGTCGAGCGCCCGCGCCTCGATCCCCGAGTCCTCCCCGACCGCCCACGCGTCGGCCGGGGCGTGGGCCCGCCCCCAGCGGGCCTTCAGGCGCGCGTTGTCGGCGTACGTCGCGCCGTCCTCGGGCGGGAGGTCGTCGCGGCCGACGAGCTCCACGTCCCAGCCGTGGAGCACGCGCCGCAGCTCGGCGAGCTTGTGCCGGTTGCCGGAGGCGAGGACGAGCAGCAAGCTGCAACTTGTAACGCGCTACGCCCGGTGGCGCCAGGCCCGTCCGGGCTCAGAGCAGCGACGGCGCCTCGCAGGCGCTGCGCTGGGTGGCCTCGAGCTCGGCGATCCCGCCCGCCGCGAGGTCGAGGAGCCGGTCGAGCAGCTCGCGCGTGAACGGCTCGCGCTCGGCGGTCGCCTGCACCTCGACGAGACGGCCGTCCCCGGCCATCACCACGTTCATGTCCGTCTCCGCGGACGAGTCCTCGACGTAGTCGAGGTCGAGCACCGGCTCGCCGTCGACGACGCCGACGGAGACGGCGGCGACCGACGACGGCAGCGCCTTCGTCAGCCCGAAGCGGTCGAGGGCGCGGAACGCGGCGACGTAGGCGCCGGTGATCGCGGCGCAGCGGGTGCCGCCGTCGGCCTGGAGCACGTCGCAGTCGAGCCAGAGCGTGCGCTCGCCGAGCGCCTGGAAGTCGCACACACTGCGAAGGGCCCGTCCGATCAGCCGCTGGATCTCCACCGTGCGCCCGTCGGGGCGCCCACGCGAGACGCCGCGCTGGGTGCGCTCACCCGTCGAGGCCGGAAGCAGCGAGTACTCGGCCGTCATCCACCCCTTGCCCTTCCCGCGCAGCCAGCGGGGCACCTCCTCCTCGACCGTCGCGGTGCAGAGGACGACCGTCTTGCCCTGCGCGTAGAGGACCGAGCCGTGCGGCTGCTCGAGGAAGTCGGGCTGGAGGTCGAGCTCCCGCAGCTGGTCGGGCCTGCGCCCGTCGTGCCGCTTCACCGGCGTTCCCTCCCGATCTCCGTGCCCATGGTGGCGCGAGATATAGCTGGCGCGACGGTTGCGTGCGTCGCGAACGTGTGCGTCGTCAAGCCGCGGCCGACCGGATCGCGCTCACCGTCACGTGCTCGACGTCCCGGATCGGCAGCTGGAGGAAGCGCTTCCCCATCTCCGCGAACGCGTCGGGGTCTCCGGTCGTGAGGAAGCGGTACGTGCCCTCGCGACCCTCGCCGTTCGCGATCCCCTTGCGGTCGAGCGTCTCGGCGACCTCGCGCGCCGTCTCGTCGGCGGAGAAGACGAGCGTCACGGACCGCCCGAAGACCCGCTGGAAGATCGGGCGGAGGATGGGGTAGTGCGTGCAGCCGAGGATCACCGTGTCGACCCCCGCGTCCTTGAGGGGAGCGGCGACCTCGCGCACGGCCTCGGTCGTCTCCTCGCCGAACGGGTCGGGCCCTTCGATCAGCGGCACGAGCCGTGGGCACGGGACGGCGACGACCTCGACGCCCGCGTCGTGGGCGTGGACGAGCTCCTCGTAGCGGCGGCTCGCCACGGTCGCCTCGGTCGCGAGCAGCCCGACGCGCCGGTTCCGGGTCGCGAGCGCCGCGGCGTGGGCCTCGGGCTGCAGGACGCCGACGACGGGCACGTCGAGGGCCTTCTGCAGGTCGGGCAGGCCCGCGGCCGTCGCCGTGTTGCATGCGACGACCACCAGCTTCACACCCTCCCGCTCGAGGTGGCTCCCCACCTCCAACGCAAACCGGCGGACCTCCCCGAGCGGGCGTGGGCCGTAGGGGAGGCGCGCGTTGTCGCCGAGATAGACGGCGTCCTCGTGGGGAAGGGTCACGAGCAGCTCGTGGAGCACCGTGAGGCCGCCCACGCCCGAGTCGAACACGCCGATCGGCCGGCCGTCCATCGCGGGATCATACGGCCAGGATCTTTACGAACGTGGGCTACCCTGGCCGCCGTGTCGGGGTTCTCGAGAGGGGCACTGCTCGCCGTGCTCGCGACCGTCGCGGCGCTCCTCGCCTCGGCGCCCGCAGGCGCGTTCACCCGTCAGGACGTGACGATCACGTCGGCGGACGGGACGCCGCTCGCGGCGACGCTGACGCTTCCCGACGCACCACCGCCGCCGGGCGGCTGGCCGGCGGTCGTCTTCATGCACGGCCTCGGTCAGACGCGCACGACGGGCTCGCGGCGGCTCAGGGGATGGGGATCGGCGAGCGGTACGCCGTCCTCGCCTACGACGCGCGCGGCCACGGGGACTCGGGCGGCCTGATCGGGATCGACGGCCCGAAGGAGATCGCCGACGTGAAGGCCGTCTTCGCGTGGCTCCGCGACCGACCCGACGTCGCCGACCGCCGGATCGGCGGCTGGGGCGTCTCCTACGGCGGCGGCGCCGCGTGGAACTCGCTCGTCGCCGGCGTGCCGTGGGCCGCGCTCGAGGTCTCGATCAGCTGGACCGACCTCCGCGACGCGCTCGTCGCCGCAGGGACTCGCCAAGACCGGCGTCATCGCGGGCTTCCTCGGGTCGCTCGACCCCAAGCGCGTCGACCCCGAGGTGTTCGCGCTTCGCGACGCCGCCTTCGCCGGGAACCTCTCGACCGTCGGCCCCTTACGCCGCGAGGTCGCTCCTCGCTCCCGGCGCTCAAGGGCCTGAAGACACCCGTGTTCATGATGCAGGGGCGCCGCGACTTCGCCTTCGGGCTCGAGCACGCACTGAACGCCTACCGGGCGCTCGCCGGCCCGAAGGAGCTCTGGCTCGGCCTCAACGGTCACGCACCGTCGCCGGGTGTCGCCGCCGACACGCCGGCGATGCTCGCCGAGGGCGCCCGCTGGTTCGACCGCTTCCTGCGCGGCGACACGGCGGCGCCGCTCCCGAAGCCCGTCGCGATCTCCCCGGAGAACTGGAAGGGGCAGCCGAGGCGGTTCACCGCCCTGCCGAAGGTCGTGGCCGTGCGATCGACGTTCGGCGTCGACTCCGTCGGCCGCGCAGGGATCGCGCAGGCCGGCAGGTATCGCATCCCGCTGCCGCGGCTGGGGCGCCCGCTCGAGGTCTTCGGCTCGCCGGGCGTGTCCGTGACCGCGACCGCGACCGGCGGCTGGTCGCGCATCGTCGCCGTGCTGAGCGCTCGCACGCCTGCGGGCAAGGAGATCGTCGTCGCCGGCGGCGGCGTCCCGACGCGTGCAGGGAAGCGGGCGTATCGGATCGCCTGTCCAACCAGGCGACCTTCCTGCCGCAGGGATCGCGCCTGACGCTGACGATCGGCTCGTCCTCCCTCGCGCAGAATCCCGCGAACCTCCTCTATCTCGATCTCCCGTTCCCCTCGACGGCGCGGCTCACCGTCACCGGCGGCTCCATGCGGATCCCCGCGCTGGCGACACCGGTCTCGCGATGAGACGGTGGTTCGCCGCCTTCGTCGTCGCGCTCCTCGCGGCCGCCGGCGCAGGCGCTGCGACGACCGCCGACCCGGGCGTCACCCCGACGACGATCCTGATCGGCGGCACCGTCCCGCTCACCGGCGAGGCTGCCGCGTTCGGCGCCGTCGGCCCGGGCGCGAAGGCCTACTTCGACTACGTCAACTCGAAGGGCGGCGTGAACGGGCGGAAGATCGAGTACCGCTACTACGACGACGCCTACAACCCGGCGCAGACCGTCCAGCTGACACGGCGGCTCGTCGAGCAGGACGGGGTCTTCGCGATCTTCAACGCGATCGGCACCGCGAACAACCTCGCGATCCGCGACTACCTCAATGCGCAGAAGGTGCCCCAGCTCTACGCCGGGGACGGGTCGGAGGCGCTCGGCGGCGCCTCGGCCAGGTACCCGTGGACGGTCGGCTTCCTGCCGAGCTACCGGGGCGAGGGCGCAGTGCTCGGGCGCGACGTCGTCCGGACGAGGCCGCGCGCGAAGATCGCGGTGCTGCTCGAGAACACGGAGCTCGGCAAGGACATGACGCGCGGCCTCTCCCGGCGATCGCCGGCAAGGGCCCGCGGATCGTCGACTCGGAGCCGTACGAGCTGACCACGACCGACGTGGTCGCGCAGATCGCGAAGCTGAAGTCCTCCGGCGCGGACACGCTGATGCTCTTCGCCACCCCGAAGTTCATGATCCAGGCGATCGTCGCGACCAAGAAGCTCGGCTGGAAGCCTCAGCTCTACCTCGCGTCCGTGTCGATCGAGCCCACGATCATGGCGATCGCGCAGGCGAACGCACCCGACCTGACACTCGGGGCGCGGGCGATCGCGTTCGTGAAGAACCCGAACGACCCCGTGTGGCGCAAGGACCCGGCGGTCGCGCTCTACCGCTCCATCCTGAAGCGGTTCGCGCCCGGCGCGAAGGCGACCGACGTCTACCACTGGTACGGGATGACCGTCGCCTGGACGATGGTCGACACGCTCCAGCGGGCCGGGAAGAACCTCACGCGAGCCGGCCTGCTGCGCGCCGCCCGGAGCCTCGACACGAGCGCCAACCCCTTCCTGCTGCCGGGGACGCGCCTGCGCACGTCGGCGAAGGACGCATTTCCGATCGACACCGTCTACCTGTACCGCTACGACAACCGGCAGTGGGTCCGCACGTCCGGGCCTTTCGCCGCGCGATGAGCGCCTCGGGGCCAACTCGCTCCTCCGGAGCGCGTCTCGGACACCAAGCACCACCACCAAGGAGGGAACAGACACGATGAGGAACCGGACACGTACGGCCGTGGTCGCGGTCGCGGCGATCGCCGCGCTCGCCCTCGCGGCCGTCGCCACCGCCGCGTACACGTCACCGAAGCTCTCGGTGTCGTACTCGGCGGGCAACGTCACGAACATCGTCGCCTCGGCGTCCGTCAGCGACGACTCCACCGCCCGGGCGGCGATCGTCATCCCGACCGGGACGACCATCACGGCCACGGCCGGCCCGGGCACGAAGGTGGGCACCGCCAAGGCGCAGGTCAGCGCGCTCGCGCTCGGCGGCGCCCTGCTGCCGCTGGCCGGCGACATCGTCGTCGCGCCCCCGGGCGCCGTCAACCCGACGTCGCAGGCGCAGTGCACGCAGGGAGTCACGCCCGCAGGCGACACTGCTGCTCGTGCTGCAGGCTGCCGGCCAGACGATCAACCTGCCCGCCTACATCCTGCCGACGAGCGGCGCGCAGACCGCCATCGGCCCGGCACAGCTCGTGTTCTGCCTGCCGCCGCCGGACCTCCCCGTCGACAAGGGCGGCGCGACCTTCGGGGCGAAGTTCCTGAGCGCCGACCTGACGCTGAACGGCGTCATCGGCCCGGTCGTGCAGGGCGCGTGGGTCGCGTTCTGGACCCCGTGGAACGCGGGCGTCGGCACGATCAACGCCGCGGCGACCGTCGCCTCGCCGGCGGCGATCGCCCCGGGCGGGATCACGCTCGCGGGCCGCAAGGTCAAGGGCGTCAGGCGCCTCGCCGGCCGTGTGACGCAGGGCGGCGCGGGCGTCGCCACGCGCGTGACGATCCTCGCGGGCACGAAGCGCCTCGCGACCGTCTCCGCCGGGGCGAGCGGCGCGTTCACCTACGCGGTGCCGAGGGCCTCGAAGGCGACCACGTTCCGTGCGCGGGCGGTCGTCGCCGGCCGGAGCGCACCGACCATCTGCGGCCAGTTCGGCTCGCTCGGCGTCCCGTGCGTCAACCCCACGGTGAGCGGGTTCACCGCCACCTCCGGGGCCGTCCGGCTCCGCTAGAGGGCACCAGCGCCGCTGGAACGGGCGCCCTCCGGGGCGCCCGTTCCACCGAGAACACGGTGGGGCCGCTTCCACTAGAAACACCGGTGTGGCGGCGACCGTCCGCATCGGAACGTGCTCGTGGGCCGACGAGGGGCTGCTCAGGGCCTGGTACCCGAGAGGCGTCTCGACGGCCGAGAAGCGCCTGCGGTACTACGCGGAGCGGTTCGACGTCGTCGAGGTCGACTCGCCGTACTACGCCCTCCCCGACCCCGCGGTGACCGAGCGCTGGGCGCGCCGGACCCCGGACGGGTTCACGTTCCACGTCAAGGCGTCGGCCGCGATGACCTGGCACGAGGGCGAGCCGACCGACGACGCGTTCCGGCTGTTCCGGGCCGCGCTCGAGCCGCTCGAGCTGTCCGGCAAGCTCCGCGGCGTCCTCCTCCAGTACCACCCGCGGTTCACCAAGTCCGCGGCGTCGAAGGCCGAGCTGGCCCGGGCACCCGGACGGCTGGCGCCCCTCGTCCCTCTCGTCGAGTTCCGCCACCGCTCGTGGATGGAGGAGGACGAGCGGACGGACACGCTGGCGTTCCTCGAGGAGCACGGCCTGGCGTACGTGTCGCTCGACAGCCCGCGTACCCGCGCGTCGAACGTCTCGCCGCGCGTCGCCGCCGCGACGCACCGGGTGGCGTACGTCCGGTTCCACGGCCGCAACGCGCAGACGTGGAACATCCGCGGCGGCATCGCGGCCGACCGCTTCGACTGGCTCTACTCGGCGGAGGAGCTGGCGGAGTGGGTCGAGCCGCTCGGGGGGCTCACCGAGCGGGCGGACGAGGTCTACGCGATGTTCAACAACAACCGCGACGACTTCGCCCCGCGGAGCGCGCAGATCCTCCGCGGCCTGCTCGACGAAGCGGGGATCCCGGCGACCGGCGGCGTCGAGCCACCGGCCACCGAGCTGACGCTCTTCTGAGGGCTGCCCTCCGGGGAGGAGCCCCGGCGGACAGACCGATACAGTCGGCGGGTGCGCGTCCTCTCCGTCGTCCACGACCCGGCCGCGACCGGTGGGGGCGGGCTCTTCGAGCGCGTCGTGGTCGAGCGGGGCGACCACCTGGACCGGTGGGTCGTCGCCGAGGGAGACGCGGCCCCCGCCGACCCCGCCCACTGGGACGCGGTCATGGTCTTCGGCGGCGCGATGCATCCCGACCAGGACGCGGAGCACCCGTGGCTCGCGAACGAGCTCGCGTTCATCGAGCAGAGCGTGGCGCACGGCGTCCCGACGTTCGGTGTCTGCCTCGGGTCGCAGCTCATCGCACGGGCGACCGGCGCCTGGGTGGGCCCGGCCGGGAGCGCCGAGGTCGGATGGTTCTCCGTCGACGTGAACGACGACGGGGCGGCCGACCCCGTGCTCGGCGTCCTTCCCCGGCGCTTCGACGCCTTCGAGTGGCACTACTACACGTTCGACCTCCCCGCGGGAGCGGTGGAGCTGGCGACGAGCGCCGCCGCGCGTCAGGCGTTCAGGCTCGGCGACCGGACGTGGGGGATCCAGTTCCACGCCGAGGTCGACGGTCACATGCTCGACAGCTGGCTCACGGACGGGGCGGCGGAGCTGCCGAGGCCGGTCGAGGAGGTCAGGGCGGAGACGCGCCGCAATCTCGGCGCGTGGAACGAGCACGGACGCTCGCTCTGCGCCGCCTTCCTGGACGAGGCACAGCGCGTGACGCTGAAGTCGTAGAGGCCGAGCCTCGCTCTACGGGCCGGTCTCGCTCGGTAGCGTGGGGTCGCGCGACCACTCGTGCCACGAGCCGGTGTAGTTGCGCGCGGCGTATCCGGCGGCCGTGAGCACCTGCACGGCCATCGCCGAGCGGCTGCCCGAGTGGCAGTAGGCGATCACCTCGGCGCCCTCGGGCTCGCCCACCAGGGCCCGCACCGCCTCGGCGTCCGCCGCGCCGAGCAGCAGCACGACCTCGAGGTGACGGGCTCCGGGGATCCGCCCCGGCCGGGGGTCGCACGGCGCCACGACGAGCCCGGCGAACTCCTCGGCGTTCCGGACGTCGAGCAGGACGAGGCCCGGCTCTCCGATCCGTCCCGCGAGCTCCGCCGTGGTGACGTCGCTCACGCTGCGAACGAGGCGACGGTCTCGACCTCGGCGGCCACCGAGGGCCGCTCACAGCACGTCTCGAGCCAGCGCACCAGCACCGGGTGGCGATCGAGCGACACTCCCATCAGATCTCGGAGCCGGAGGAGCCACGGCAGGTATGCGACGTCGGCGAGCCCGAAGGCGGCCCCGGTCAGGTACGGGGTCGTCACGAGGAGCCCGTCGAGCGCTCTCAGGGCCTCTGCGAGCCGCTCGGCGGCACCCGCCTCCTCGCGCCGCAGCGCGTAGTACGGCTTGCCCAGGTCGTCGAAGCGAAACACGATCAGGCGCGCCGCCGCCCGCTCGGCCGGATCGACTGGAAGGAGGGGCGGCTCGGGATAGCGCTCCTCGAGGTACTCGTCGACGACGGCCGACTCGGGCAGGACCCAGCCGTCCTCCTCGAGCACCGGGACGCGCCCGTCGGGCGGGTTGTGCTCCAGGAGCCACGCAGGGCGGTTCGCCAGGTCGATCGTCACCGTCTCGTACGGAACGCCCTTCTCGGCGAGCACGATGCGGGCACGGGCGCAGTACGGGCAGCGCGGGGCGTCGTAGAGCGTCAGCACGCCGTCGAGGCTACCCGTCGCGGGGCGTGTCGCCCGTGAAGCCGTGCTCCGCACCCTCGAGCCCGAGAGCGTCCGCGAGCGCTGCCAGGATCTCCCGCGCAGGCGCCAGGTCGGCAGGCGAGGCGGCGGTGAGGGCGACCTCCTTGACGCGTTGCGGATCGGCGCCCGTCAGGCGCGCCAGGACGGTGGGGTTGGCCGCCAGCCCGATGACGTCGCCGGGCGCCTGCGGCCCGTAGAACTCGGGGACCGAGAGGTACTCGTCGACGATCCCGCCCCGGTCGAGAGCGATCATCCGCACCACCTCGTCGACCTCCAGCGACAGCGCCACGACCACGGCACCCAGGCGCGAGGAGAGCTCCCGGGCGAAGCGGACGAGCGCGGTCGGGTCCTCGTCGATCACCTCGTCGTACACGGCGACCCACCCGTTTCGCGGCCCCACGACGCGAGAGCCGCGTGAGGCGATCCGCGGCGCGAAGTCGCGGGCGGCACGCTCGACGTCGGCGACGGCGTCCGTCTGGACGTGCAGCGACGCGAACGACTCTGCGTGCCGGCCCGGCGCGAGCCGCTCGAGGAGCGCGGGCACCGGCGCGACGAGCACGACGACGTCCTCGCCGAAGCCCCAGCGGTGATAGACCGCTCGAGCGCCTGCGTTCGAGGCCACCACCTCGAGGTCGAGGTGCTCGATTCCGTGCGCGGCGAGTGCCTCCACGACGGCGTAGACGAGCGCCGCGGCCACGCCCCCGCGCCGCGCGTCGGGCACGACGTAGAGATCGGTCAGCCGGCCGAGCCGGGAGCCCGTCCGGCGTGCGAGCACGAAGCCGAGGGCGCCCGCGTCGTCACCCTCCGCGACGAACGCGAGCCCCGAGTCGACGATCTCGCGGATCTCCTCGAGCTCGCGCGCCGGGTCGTGGTCGACGTGGGGAGGTGGCGGCACCTCTTGCTCGAACGCCCTCCAGAGATCCTCCAGCGCCGCAACGTCCCCGGGCGTGGCGGCGCGGATCCTCACGACCCGATGCTAGATGGTTCCGCAGATTCTCGGTGCGGCGCCTACCGAACCCGATCTGCGGGATCTATGCTTACAAGAGCCCGGCGGCGGTCATCCCCCTCGGCCGTCGCCGGCACCTTCCCTCTGGCGCAGCCGCCGGACGAGGCGGAGCTCCGGCCGCGACGCCGCGAGCAGCATCGCGTGGCTCCAGCCGAGCGGTACGACCCAGGCCGGCTGCCCGTCGGGCAGGACCTGCTCCGCGAGGAGGTCGAGCGGCGTGCGCCTCGCGACGACGTGCGCGAGCATCCGGGCATGCGCCTCCTCGTCGCCGAGCGCGCGGCGGACGAGACCGAGCCACAGGCCGACGAGCGGCCACTCGTGGCCTCCCGCGTAGATGTCGCCCTCGTGCCGGAGGAGCCCTCCCCCCGGGGCGGCGAGACCGGTCTCGACGGCGTCGACCGTCGCCCGGACACGCTCCGACCCGAGGCCGAGCGGGGCGAACGGCCACACCAGGCCGAGCAACGAGCTGTCGAGGCGCGCGTCGACGGCGTCGACGCTCTGGACGCGGCGGTTCGGGTACGGGAGCGGACACTCGAAGGCCGATCCCGGCGGCTCACCGTCGCGGTCGGGACGCGCGACGCTCACGCCCCGTCGGTACCGCCCGAGCGCCGGGTCCCAGAGGCACGCGTCGATCGCGTCAGCCACGCGTGATGCCGTCACCTCGTAGCCGCGGGCGAGCGGCGGGTCGTGGCGGGCGGCAGCGAGGGCGGCGGCCCGCAGCCCGCCGACGACGGACGCCGACGAGTACGCGTACTGGCCGTCGTGCTGCTCCCAGAGGTCGGTGCTCGCCCGCGGGAGGCCGGTCGCAGGGTCGAGGAACGAGACGAGGAGGTCTGCGGCGCGGCGGACGACGGGCCAGAGCTCGCGGTCCAGGTCCTCGTCCGCGAGCTCCCAGAAGGCAGCCTCGGCCGCGACCAGCGCGACGCCGGTCTCGTCGACCTGATGGAGCCCCCACGAGGGCGCCGGCTCGCCGGTCGTCCAGTAGCGGTGCAGCCAGAGGCCCTCGGGGGCCTGCGAGCGGGCGAGCCAGCGCAGGGCGGCCGTCGCAGCGTCGCCGCACCCACCCGCAAGCAGGCCGAGCACGACGTACGCGAGGTCGCGCGGCCAGACGAACCCGTAGCCGCCTGACTCGGTGAAGGTCTCGTCCATCTCGGGTGCCGCGACGATCCCGCCGGTCGCCCGGTCGGTGAGCTGCTCGAGCACGAGCACCGAGCGCCGCGCGAGGCGGTCGAGGTCGCTGTCGCCGCCCGACGCGACCGCCGTCCCTGTCAGCAGGCGCTCGTCGGCGCGCCGGCGCCTCGCGCGTGCCTCCCCGGCGACGGCGACGTGGCGCCGGGCCTGGTCGAGCGCCTCGAACGGGGTCGCGCCGAACGCCGCGACGACGTGGGCGACGCCGTCGTGCGCCGACTCGAGCCGGGCCCACAGCGGGGCGACGTGGGCGACGTCGTCCCCGTCCCCGTCGACCGACCCCACGTCCGCGGTCCCGCCGACGCGGTCGATGCCGACCGCGAGCGCCGCCCGCCGCCGATGGAGGACGACGAAGCCCGACGAGGGGTCGACGAACGCGCCCGCGGAGTGGTCGGCGCCCTCCAGCATCGGCGCGACCGACACGACGAGCGACCCGGGATCGCCCTCGACGCGGCGAACGAGAACAGGCTCGTCCGGGTCCACCGCGTCGAGGATCTCGATCCTCTCGTCGGGGAGGGTCACCGTCGTCCGCAGCACCGACACGTCGCCCTCCCATGCCTGGCGCCACTCCGCCGGGGGCTCGTCGAGCCACGCGACCCTGCCTCTCCGTCGCACGCCGAGCCGCAGCGCCCGCACGTTGTCGGGCCCGTCGACGTGCGGCCAGAGCATCCGCTCGATCTCACCCCTGCCCGAGAGCGTGACGAGGAGCGATCCGTTTCCGAGAACGGCTGCCGGAAGGTAGGCGAGCCGTCTGCCGGTCGGGTCGGGACGGGCACCGGGATGGTCGACCGCCGCCGCCATGGCCGCGGATGCTACGCGTCCTCAGCGGGGACGCGGAATCGCGGTGACGACCGGCGAGACGGTCGTCGTGCCGTCGGGCCATCGCGCGAGCGCGACGACGTCCACGCGCTCGCGGCGGCGGAACCGCTGCGGGTCGAGGAAGCCCCGGTACGGAGGCGAGCCGTCGGCGGCGATCCTGTTCCAGCGTCCGCGGGCGCGCTTGACGGCGAAGGAGACCGATACCGGCTCGGCGGTCGCGACGGTCGCCCGCGCCTGGACGAGGTTCGTCAGCTCGTCCGCCCGCACGGCGAGCGCGGGCCGCACCGGCGCTCGTGACGGCAGTGGGGCGTCGGCGCGGAGCAGCACGGCCTCGAGCGGCCCGACCGAGAGCGCCAGGCCCCCGGCTGGCGTGCTGCGAGCCTGCTGCGCCGCACCGAGGAGCGTCGACCAGCTGCTCGCGGGCGTCGACGTCGCGACCGTCACGCTCCTGCGGGCCGTGCCCGCGTTGAACGCGGCGACGTACTCGTGCCGCGCCGTGAGATCGAAGCGGCTGACGACGAGCAGCGGGCCCGACGCGAGCCTGACCGTGGTCGGGCCGGTCGCGAGCGCCGGGTGCGCGTCCCGGAGCCGTCCGAGCTCCTCGAGACGCGCCTCGACGGGGTGGTCCCGCACGTCGAACGACGAGCCTGCGCCGATGGGCGCCGAGCCGACCCGGGGCTCGGTGCGCCACTCGGCGACGGCGGTCCGGAACATGTCCTGCCGTGCGAGCTTGTCCCCGCCGGAGCCCATCATCCCCACCTCGTCGCCGTAGTAGACGACCGGCGCGCCGCGCAGCAGGTAGAGCAGGGAGTGCGCGAGGAGATCGCGCTGCAGGAGGGTCGCATCGTCCCCGGAGCGCTGGCGGAGGAGCAGCCCCACACGCCCCATGTCGTGGTTGCCGAGGAAGGTGGGAGGGATGTACGCGACGCCGTTTCCGCCCAGGAAGTAGTCGTCGTCGGCCATCACCGAGGCGATCCCGCGTGATCCCCGCTCACCCGACGCGTACCCGACGAGCTGGTCCTGCAGCGGGAAGTCGAGCAGCGTCGGCAGGCCCCGGGAGCGGACGAACGGGTAGAGCGCGAGCGTGTCCGAGTCGAACACCTCGCCGAACACGGTGAAGTCCTTCACGCCCGCCCGCGCGGCCGCCGCCCTGATGCGCGGGAGCCACTGGCGGAAGAACGCGGCGTTGACGTGCCGCGCGGTGTCGATCCGGATCCCGTCGATGCGGTACCGCTCGATCCAGCCGGCGTAGGCGTCCGCCAGGCCCTTCACGACGTCCTGGCGCTCGGTGAAGAGGTCGTCGAGCCCGTAGAAGTCCCCCTGCTCGAGGCACGTGACGTTGCACGAGCTGAAGTCGATGTCGCCGCGGCTGTGGTAGCGGGTCGGGTCGTTCAGCCACGCGGGCTTCTTCGCCGTGCGGTCGGCGCCGAGCAGGAGCGGGACGCGGGGCATGAACCTCGCGCTCATGCACGGGAACGGCCGGCCCAGGTAGCGGACGGGCCGGAACACCTTCCCGTGGCAGTCGCGGTACGGAACCTGCTCGGGGCCGACGTACCCGGCGCTGCCGCCGGTGAGGGAGATGACGTCGGCCGTGTGGTTGACGACGACGTCGAGGATCACCTTCAACCCGAGCCGGTGGGCGCACTCGACCATCGCGCCGAACTCCGCCGGCGTGCCGAGGTGGGCGTCCGGGGCGGTGAGGTCGGTGATCCAGTACCCGTGATAGGCGGCGCTGTCCCCCTGCACCGCGCGTTGGCCGAACGGCGGCGTGATCCAGATCGACGTGAAGCCGAGGGCCTTGACCCGCCCGAGCCCGTCCGTCTCGCCCCCGCACGTGCCGCGGAGCCCGGCGAGGTCGCCGCCGTGGAACCAGCCGACGTCCGTCGGGTCGAACCCGGTCACCGTGCGGGAGCCCGTCCTGCCTCCCCGGTCGTTCGACGGGTCGCCGTTCGCATACCGGTCGGTCATGACGAAGTAGATCCGCTGCGAGGCGAGCGGCCCGGCCGTGGGAGGCGCGGACAGCGCCACGAGCTGTGCGCCGGCGGGCGGCGCAGCCGTCGGTGCGGGCGCCCCCACGGCCGTGCCGACGGCCACGGCCGCGACGAGCGTGATGCAGGCGAGCGCCGACCGTCGGGCTCCGCCCCTGCGGAGGCCCGTCGGGAGCGTCAACGGAGCGCTGCTCCCGTCTCCTCGTCGAAGAAATGGGCGTGCTGGAGGTCCACGCCGATCGCGACGTCGTCCCCGATTCGCAGCGCGACCCGCGGCGGGAACGCGGCGACGAGGTTGGGCCGCGTTGCGGCGATCCCCTCCTCGCCGACGACCTCCTCGACGGCGTCGCCGGTCGCAGTCGCGACGCTTCGGATCGTGCGGGCGTCGATCCTGAAGAACGCCATCGTCTCCGAGCCGAGCGCCTCGATCAGCTCGAGGCGGGCGGTGAGCCGCGGGAGCTCCGGGCGGAGGTCCGCCGGGTGCAGGTCCTCGCTGCGGATGCCCATCGCGACCGAGCGGCCGTTGTAGCTGGCGAGGGCCCGGTAGCGCTCGAGCGCCCCGTCGGGCACCTCCAGCTCCTGTCCGTCGAGCGAGACGGTGACCCTGGCCTCGGCGACCCGGACGTCGGCCGCGAACATGTTCATCGGCGGCGTCCCGATGAACCCGGCGACGAAGAGGTTCGCCGGCTCGTCGTAGAGCCGCTGGGGCGCGTCCACCTGCTGAAGCGCGCCCTGGTGCATGACGGCCACACGCTGACCCATCGTCATCGCCTCGACCTGGTCGTGTGTCACGTAGATCGTCGTCGTGCCGAGGTCGTGCTGGAGCTTCGCGATCTCGCCCCGCATCTGGACGCGCAGCTTTGCGTCGAGGTTCGAGAGCGGCTCGTCCATGAGGAACACCTTCGGCTCGCGGACGATCGCCCGGCCCATCGCGACGCGCTGCCGCTGCCCGCCGGACAGCTGCCTGGGCTTGCGCTCGAGATACGGCGTCAGGTCGAGCATCCGGGCCGCCCAGGCGGTGCGCTCCTCGACGACGTGCTTCGGCGTCTTGCGCAGGCGGAGCCCGAAAGCGATGTTGTCCGCCACGGAGAGATGGGGGTAGAGCGCGTAGCTCTGGAACACCATCGCGATGTCCCGGTCCTTCGGCGTCATCTGGTTGACGACACGCCCGCCGATCGAGACCTCGCCGTCGGTGATCGTCTCGAGCCCGGCGACCATCCGGAGCGCGGTCGTCTTGCCGCAGCCGGACGGCCCGACGAGGACGAGGAACTCGCCGTCCTCGATGTCGAGCGAGAGGTCCTTCACGGCGTGGAACCCGTTGGGATAGACCTTGTCGATCTCCTGCAGCTTCACCTCGGCCATGGGGGCTCTCCTCCGGCGCTCATCGCAATCTCCAGACGTGGAACGCAGGCCCGTCGCCGGGCAGGACGAGCGCTCCCGCGTCGACGCGCGCCTCCTCCCCGAAGAGGGGCTCCAGCCCGCTGGTCGAGCCGAGAGCGGCGAGCGGAAGGCGCACGTCGTCGGTTGCCGCGCGGACGGCATGGCAGAGGACGCGCTCATCCCGCGTCTCGCGGAGGTAGGCGATCGCGTCCGTCCCGACGTGCGCGAAGCGGATCCCGCCGCGGGCGAGAGCAACCGACGACCGGCGGAGGCCGATCAGGGTGCGGTAGGCCTCGAGCAGGTCGCGGTCCCAGGTCTCCGGCTGGTCCCAGGGCATCGTGCGCCGCGCGTCCTCGCCCCAGGCGCCCTCCAGCCCGAGCTCGTCGCCCGCGAACACCATGGGGACGCCAGGGGTCGTCATCTGGAGCCCGATCCCGACGACGTGGCGCTCGCGCGAGCCGCTCACGACCCGGAACCGCGCTGTGTCGTGGCTGTCGAGCAGGACCCAGCTCGAGAGGACGGAGCGCCACGGGATCCCGGCCCGGAAGCGCCGCATCGTGGCGGTCACCGCGGGGCCGCCGAGGCGCGGCACCTCGACGGGCAGTCCGAGGAAGCCGAGCTGGAGCTCTGCCGGCAGGACGTCGCCGCGCAGCCAGGCCCAGGCGGGACGCGTGAAGCCCATGTAGGCCATCGTCCCGTGCCAGCCGCCGCCCTGAAGGTCGGGGCGCGCGTCGTGGGCGTGCTCCGCGACGAGGACCGCGTCGGCCCGTACGTCGATCGCGGCCCCGCGCACCGCGTGGGCGAGCTCCCGGGCCACGTCGACCTCGCCGCGGCGGCCCGCCATGTTGGCAACGTCGAGCCGCCAGCCGTCCAGCTCGAACGGCGGCAGCAGCCAGCGCTGGACGACGGCCTCGGCGCCGCCGAGCAGGCGGTGGCGGAGCTCCTCGTCCCGGTGGTCGAGCTTCGGCAGCGTGCGGACGCCCGCCCACGCCTCGTAGCCGTGCTCGAGGCGGTCGTCGAACCAGAAGAAGCGCCGCTCGGGGGCGTCTTCGTCCCGTGCGCGCTCGAACCAGGGATGGTCGTCGCCGATGTGGTTGATCGTGAGGTCGCCGATCACGCGGATCCCGCGTGCATGGGCGGCGCGCACGAGCGACACGAGCGCCTCGTCGCCGCCGAGGAGCGGGTCGACGTGGTCGAACGACGTCGCGTTGTAGCGGTGTGTCGAGCGGGCCTGGAAGAACGGCGTCAGATAGAGAATCGAGACGCCGAGCCGCTCGAGGTGGTCGAGGTGGGCCTCGACCCCTCCGAGGTCGCCGCCGAACCACTCGTGCGGCGTGTCGGGCCCCCACCCGGTCGGGGTGTCGGCCCAGTCGCGCGGCACCGCCCAGTCGGGCGGCTCTCGCTCGGCCCCCGAGCGGGCGAAGCGGTCGGGAAAGACCTGGTACACGACGCCGTCGACGTGCCAGCGGGGGCCGTCGTCGCCCACGGCGCACACGAAGTCGTCGGAGTCGGGCACGTCGTGGCCGACGAGCCCCTCGCCCGTGACCCAGCCGTAGCCCACGGCGCCTCCGGAGAGCAGCCAGCGGTACGGCGTCGCAGGGTTGAGGACGCGAAACGATGCGCGCCACCACGTCTCGTCCTCGCCCTCCTCGTCGATCTCGCCGACGGCGACGTGCGGCTCGCCGTCGGCGACGTACCGCACGGCGACCGCGTCGACCGCCGACGCGCGCGGGACGCGGAGGCGAACCGTGGCCGTCTCGCCCGGCTCCATCGGAGCCTCGACGACGTAGAGCTCCGACCCGTCGTGATGCGGGGCCTCGAGCGTCCCGCTCATGGGCCGACCGGCCCATGAGCGGCGGGGAGGGGTGTGGGGAACCGAGAGGTTCCCCACACTCTCGAGAAGAAGGGGGCTCGTGGGGGAAACATGGTTTCCCCCACGACCGCGAGCGGAACGCGAGCGGTGGTCATCCCTTCACCGCGCCCTGGGTGAGGCCGCCGACGATCCACCGTTGCAGGACGATGAAGATCAGCACCACGGGGAGCGCGGCGAGGACGACGCCGGCGCAGAAGGGCCCCCACTCCTGGCCGAACTGGTCCGAGATGAAGCCGTACAGGCCGACGGAGAGCGTGTACTTCTCCGGCGCCTGGAGGAGCTGTGAGGCGATGATGAACTCGTTCAGCGTGGAGACGAACGAGAGCAGCCCGATCACGGCGAGCACGGGCGCGCCGAGTGGGAGAACGACGCCCCAGAAGATCTGCGCGGGGCTCGCGCCGTCGACGCGGGCGGACTCGTCGAGCTCGATGGGGATCGAGTTGAAGAAGCCGACGAGGAGCCACGCGTTGACGCCGAGCGCGCCGCCGAGGTAGACGAGCATCAGGCCGGTGCGCGTGTTGAGGCCGATGCCCGGGAAGATGTCGGAGATGTCCAGCATGATCAGGTAGATCGCGACGACCGCGAGGAACTGCGGGAACATCTGGATCAGGAGGAGCGAGAGCATCCCGAACCGGCGTCCCCTGAAGCGGAAGCGCGAGAACGCGTACGCGGCGAGCGCACCCAGGAGGACGGTCACGATCGCGGTCGCGGTCGCGATGATCATCGTGTTGAGGTACCAGTTGGCGTAGGGCTCCCGCGGGTCGGACAGGATCGCGCGGAAGTTGTCCAGCGTGACGCCGTCGGGGATCACCGACGCCGTGCTCAGGGACGGAACGGGGTTGAACGCGGCCGAGACCACGTAGACGACGGGGAACAGGGCGAACGCCATCGCGATCAGCCCGACGAGGTAGCGCCACCAGACTTCCCGGAAGGGGGGCCGCTCCGGTCTCGGCGTCTCGGCCGCCGTCACCCCCGCAGCCGTCTCCAGCGCGGCCGCGACGGCGCGCTCGGCCGCGCTCACCGGCGCCGGGGTGCTCTCGGCGCCGCTCGTCACGCCAGGTTCTCCAGGGACTTGGTGCGGGTGAACGAGATCGCGGAGATCGCCGCCACGATCAGGAAGATGAGGATCGAGAGCGACGCCGCGAGACCGTAGTCGCCGCCGCGCCCTGTCTGGAACGCGACCTTGTAGGTGTAGCTCACGAGGATGTCCGTCGAGCCCGCGACCGACTGCTCCGCGCTGTACGGCCCGCCCTCCGTCAGGAAGTAGATCGCGTTGAAGTTGTTGAAGTTGAACGCGAACGAGGCGATCAGGAGGGGCGCGACGGCGACGAGGAGCAGGGGCAGCGTGATCTTCCGGAACACCTGGAGGCCCGAGGCGCCGTCGACGCGCGCCGCCTCGGTCAGCTCGCCGGGGATCGCCTGGAGCGCACCGGTGCAGATGAGGAACATGTACGGGATCCCGAGCCAGAAGTTGACGAGCAGGCACGAGACCCTCGCCCAGAACGGGTCGAAGAGCCACGGCACGTCGAAGGGCAGGATGCTGTTGACGACGCCGAAGTCGTCGTTCAGGAGACCGCGCCAGACGAGCAGCGACAGGAACGCGGGGATCGCGTAGGGCAGGATCAGGATCGACCGCTGGACGCGCTGGAAGCGGAGCCCGTCGTGGTTCAGCGCGATCGCGACGAACAACCCCGCGAAGAAGGTCAGGAGCACGGAGAGGAGGGCATACGAGAACGTCCACGCGAAGGTCGAGACGAACGGGTCGCGGATGAGCGGGTCGGTGAAGACGTCCTTGAAGTTCGCGAGTCCGATGTTGGTCCGCCAGCCCTGGTCGATCTCCTCGCCCGAGGGCGTCGCGTACGACCCCTTGCCGTTGTCCGAAAAGACGACACCGGTGTCGATGTTGGTGAAGGTGTCGGCCGCCGGGTCGTAACGGAGCGTCGGCTTCAGCTCGAGCGCGGTCGAGAGCCCCTCGGCCCGCACGAACGAGTCGCCGCCCGCAGGCACCACGAGCGTCGCGAGCTCCTGGTCGATCCCGGCGAGCCCGTCTCCCTTCAGGACGTCGTAGCCCTTCGCCGCGGTGATCGCACCGTTCTCGACCGTCGCGTCCGCCGGCGCGAGCGTCGTGAGCCCGTCCTCGCTGCCGACGAAGGTCTTCCCGGTCGCCTGGTCGACGAGGAGCAGCACCAGGGTGCCGTCCTCCCGCGCGGGGGTCATGGTGTAGAAGGCGCCGTTCGGCGGCTGCGCGAGCGACGTCTCCTGGATCGTCCGGATCGCCTCTTCCTTGGTGAGGTTGTGACCGGTCGACCAGTTCGAGAAGGCGACGGAGGCGTTGTAGACGATCGGGATCAGCTGGAACCCGACGAGGAACACCGTCCCCGGGACGAGGAACTTGAGCGGGATGAGGCTCCGGATCGGAAGCAGGTAGACCGCGTCGATCGCGAGCGTGGCCGCGAGGACGCAGAGCGCCGCGACCCAGCTCTCGTTGCGCAGGAGGGCGACGAGCGCCCACAGCCCGATGCCGTTCGAGACGGCGAGCAGGACGAGCTTGAGGACGAACCCGGTCGTGCCCGAGAACGCCGGCAGGGCGCGCGCGAGGAGCGACGGCTTCGGGACCGTGACCCCGGGTGCGGTGCGGGCTGTCGCTGTGCCGGTGCTCACGGCTGTGTCGGCAGGCGGTCGAGGAGAGACGAGTGCGGGCGCCTCACGGCGCCCGCACTCTCTCACATCGGCTAGCCGATCTTCTGGGCGATGCTCCTCGCGGCACCGATGAAGGAGCGGCGAGCCGGGATCGACCCGCTGCCCTTCGTGGAGCGCACCCACGCCGCGCCGAGGTCACCCCAGACGGAGTTCATCTGCGGGATGTTCGGCATCGGCACGCCGCCGGCGCTGGCCGCGCCGAAGGCCTTGAGCTGCGCGTCCTTGACCTGCTTGCCGGCACTGAGGTTCGCCGGATAGCGGGTGTTCGCGAGCGCCAGCTCGAGCTGCGGACCGGCCTGCATCATGTAGTTCGAGACGAGGTCCTTCGCGAGGCTCTCGACGTTGTGGGTGGCCGCGAACTTCGTGACCATGAACCCCTGCACGCCGAGGAAGGGGACGGCCTTGGTTCCCGCGACGATCGGCGGGAAGGCCGAGATCTTGTACGAGAGGCCCGACTTCTTCAGTGTGTCGAGGTTCCAGGGCCCCGTGAACCAGAACGCCGTCTGCCCCTTCAGGAACAGGTCCTGCGAGATCGACGAGTCGACGCTCGAGCGGATCAGGCCGAGCTTGTTCCACTGGTCGATCAGCGCCGCGTTCTTCAGGAACTTCGGATTCGCGATGCCGATGTTCGACGGGTCGAGGTTGCCCGCCGAGTTCTTGCCGAAGATGTAGCCGCCGAGCCCGGCGAAGAGCGGGTACATGTGGTACGCGTCACCGCCCGCGCCCTGCTGGACGGAGATCCCCACCGCGGCCTTCGTCTTCTTCTTCGTGGCGAGGGCGGACGCCTGGAGCTGCGCCCACGTGGTCGGCACCTTCGCGAGCTTCGTGTTCGTCACGAGCGCGATGTTCTCGAGCGCAACCGGTGCGCCGTAGAGCTTCTTGACCGCCGTCCCGTACGAGAACGCGTCGAGCGCGTACGCCGGGAACTGCTTCGCCGTGGCGGCCGACGGGAAGAGCGGAACGATCGAGCCGTTCGCCGACAGCTCGCCGATCCAGTCGTGGGCGCCGACGATCACGTCGGGCGCCGTCTCGGCCTGGACGGTCTTGAGGTTGTCGCGGATCGAGCCGAAGTCCTTCTGGACGACCTCGACGGTCGCACCCTTGGACGCGGCCCACGCGTTGGCCACTTTCGTGACCGCGGCAATCCGGTCCTTGTCCGTCCAGATGCGGACGGTGGTGGCGTCGGCTCCGGACGCCGGCGCGGTCAGCGCGATCGCGGCGAGCGACGCGACGACCAGAGCGGCGAGCGTGCGTGCCGCCGTCTTGGTGCTCAGCATGTGCTCCCTCCTTGGAGACTTCGCCGACGCGTCGCCACGTCGTGCGAAACATGTTTCATGATTGTGAAACACCGGTCGCCAGAGTACTCATTCTGCGCGGGGCGGGTCAAGCGTAGTTTCCCGAAGGCGTATGCGATAGGATCGTGCGCATGGCGATGGGACCGGTTTCGTGACAGTGAAAATGGACACTCCGCCCTCCAAGAGTGCCACCCTAAGAGACGTCGCCAACCGTGCAGGAGTTAGCGTCGCGACGGCCTCGCGCGTGGTCAGCGGCTCGGCGGCGGTCCGTCCGGCAACGCGCGACCGCGTGGAGCGCGCGATGCGGGACCTCCTCTACGTCCCGCCCGGTCGACTCGAGCCGAGCGGGGCGATCGGGCTCCTCGTGCCGGAGTTCGGCAACCCGGTGTTCGCGACGCTGGCCCAGGCGATGGAGACCCGCGCCACGGCGGCCGGATTCGCCACGATCCTCTGCAACACCGCCGGCTCGGCGATGCGCGAGGTGGACTACGTCCACATGCTGCTCGAGCGCCGGGTCGAGGGCATGGTGTTCATCTGCTCGGAGATCACCGACGTGCGCGGCGAGCACCTGCACTACGCACAGCTCCTCGACCAGGGCGCGCGGCTCGTGTTCGTCAACGGCGGCTCGGAGTCGCTGCCGGTCACGTCCGTCGGAGTGGACGAGCGGGCGTCGGGCCGGATCGCCACGGAGCACCTGCTCGAGCTCGGGCACAGCCGCATCGGCTTCGTCGCGGGCGACGAGTTCGCCCTGGCGACGCGGGAGAAGGCCCGCGGCCGGGAGGACGCCCTCGCCGGCGCCGGCATCGAGTGCCCGCGGTACGTCGCCTACGACAGCTTCACCGTCGAGGGGGGCCGCGGTGCGCTTCGGGCGATCCTCGACGCGGCGAACGGCGACCGGCCGACGGCGGTGATCTGCTCGAACGACCTGATGGCGATCGGCGCGATGCAGGAGGCGCAGGCCCGCGGGCTGCGCGTCCCGGACGAGCTCTCGATCGTCGGGTTCGACGGGATCGAGGCCGCGTCGTGGACGCAGCCTGCGCTGACGACCGTCGAGCAGCCGATCGACGACATCGCCGAGACGGCCGTCGAGGCGCTCCGGGCGCTCGTGGCGGATCCCGGTCAGACGCTGCCGACGTACGTGTTCCGCCCCCGGCTCAGGGTGGGCGGGACGAGCGCGCCTCCAGCGCGCTGAGCACGTCGTAGAGATCCCCGAACGGCTCGTACGAGACGCCCTGCCCGTCCAGCCAGCGCGCGAGGCCCGCGCGGGCGAAGCGCCGTTCCGCCGCGAGCGAGACGCAGCGATCGGAGACGCCGTCTCCGACGTACGCGAACGGGCCGAGCGCCGCGACCGCGCTCCGCTTGCACCGCTCGCCGCAGACCGGGCAGGGCGGTGCGTCCGGGAACGAGGCACGCCAGCCGCGCGGATCGGCCGCGACGCGGTTCGCGGCCACCCGCGCGGCGATCCCCTCCCGCTCGAGGATCGGCTCGATCAGCTCGTGGAACCCGGCGGAGACGATCAACGGGTCGTACGCCTCGACGAGCTCGCGGAACCCCGGCCGCACCCGGACGTGCTCGGCCAGCCAGGCGACGACCTGCTCGAGCGGCCCCCGCACGGTCGCCATCTCGGCCGCGATCACCTCGTCGAGCGTCAACCGCCGTCCGAGCTCCTCCTCGAGCGCCACGAACACCGTGAGGTCCCCGAAGCGCTCGATGGCCATGTGGAGCGTGTCCCGCTCGGTGACCGTCCCGTCCCAGTCGAGGACGATCGCGGCTCGATCCCCGCCTTCGGCGGGGCAAATCCCTGAAGGCGCCCGCTGTCGCGGTCGCAACGCCCGGCGCGGGCGGCATCGCCGCTCAGCCGGCGGGCAGCGACCAGCCGCCGTCGATCACGACCGTCTGCCCGCGGATCATCTCCGCGTCGGGCGAGCAGAGGAACGCGACAACGCCCGCGATGTCGTCGGGCGTCACGAGCCGGCCGGCCGGGTTGCGGGCACCGGAGGAGAGCATCTCCTGACGGTTCGGGAAGTGCTCGAGCGCCCCCGTCTCGACGACGCCGGCGGACACCGCGTTGACCCGGATCCCGCGCGGCGCGAGCTCGACGGCCAGATAGCGGACGAGCGCCTCGAGCGCCGCCTTCGAGGTCCCGACGAGCGAGTAGTTCTCGAGCACGCGCACCGACCCCAGACTCGAGATCGCAACGATCGAGGAGCCCCGCGGCATCGCCGGGGCCGCGACGCGCGTCAGCCCGAGGAGCGCGCGCGCATTCGCGTTCAGCGTCCAGTCCCAGTGCTTGTCCTCCGTCTCGAGCGCCGGCCGGATGACACCTGTCGCAGCGTTGTGGACGAAGACGTCGAGCGGGCCGAGCGCCTCGACCTGCTCCGCGACCCGCGACGACGTGACGTTGCCGCGGACGAGCACCGGCTCGGCCCCGAGCGCACGGATCTCCTCCGCGGTCTCCTCCGCGGCTGCGTCCGACCGGAAGTACCCGATCGCCACGGTCGACGCACCCTCCCGTGCGAGCCTGAGCGCGATCGCCTTGCCGATCCCGCGCGAGCCCCCGGTCACGAGGGCCCGGCGCCCTGCGTCGCTCACCGCTCGCCGCGCGGCAGCGGATCCGACGCGGTCGCCGAGGATGGGATCCGATCCCAGCCGATGCGCTCTCGCGACTCGGGCTCCGAGTTCTGCGCCTTGGTCGACGCGTAGCCGAGCCGGTCGAGCAGCTCCATCTTGGCCTCGCCGTAGAGGCGCACGGGATCGTCCTCGGGCAGGTCGGCGATCGCCTCGCGCACACGGGCGCGGATCTGGTACGCGAAGTGCGGCGTCGCGGGCCCGACGAGCGCGTCGATGTCGTCCATGGTCGGCTCGGCCATTCCGGGCGCGTAGCCTACCGGCGCGCCGTCCCGGCACGGCCGGGCGAGTACCGTTCCCGCCCGTGTCGCCGCTCCGCCGCACCGCGCTCGCGTCGGTCGTCGCCGCCGTCCTCCTGATCGCGATCAAGCTCGCGACCGGGCTCGCGGCCGGCAGCCTCGGGCTGGTCGCAGAGGCCGCCCACTCGGGGACCGACCTCGTCGCGGCCCTGCTCACGTTCTTCGCGGTCGGATGGGCGACCAAGCCGGCGGACGAGGCGCACCTCTACGGCCACGGGAAGGCGGAGCACCTCGCCGCGCTCGCCGAGGCCGCCTTTCTCGTGCTCGTCTCCGTCGTCGTCGGCGCGCTCGCCGTCGCCCGTCTCGCCGGATGGATCGCGCTCGACGTCGACCCTGCCTGGTGGGCGTTCGCAGCAGCCGCTCTCGTGATCGCGATCGACGTCTCGCGGACGATCGTCTCCTACCGGACGGCGCGACGGCACTCGAGCGCGGCGATCCTCTCCAACGCGGTCCACTTCGGCGCCGACCTGCTCGGGACGCTGGCGGTCGTCGCGGGGCTCGCCGCGGCGCGGGCCGGCTTCCCCGAGGGTGACTCGATCGCCGCGCTGTTCGTGGCCGTCCTCGTCGTCGCCGCCGCGACCAGGCTCATCCGGCGCAACGTGGACGTCCTGATGGACCGCGCCCCCGCCGGTGCGGTCGACGCAGCGCGGGAGGCGATCGACCGGCTCGACCCGCCCGTCGTCCTGCGGCGGCTCCGGCTGCGCCAGGCCGGCGGGCGCACGTTCGCGGACGTCGTGATCGGTGTCTCGCCCGGCGCGGCCGTGGGGCAGGGACACGCGGCCGCCGACGGGGTCGAGGCGGCCGTGCAGCGTGCGCTTCCGGGAAGCGACGTCGTCGTGCACGTCGAGCCCGCGGTCCGTGAGGCCGAGCTCCGCGAGCGTGTCCGCGCGGCGGCGATGACCGTCCCGCACGTGCGGGAGCTGCACGACCTCGCCGTCATCGACACGGGCGACGGCCTCCAGCTGTCGTTGCACCTGAAGCTCCCCGGGAACCTCGATCTCGCGACGGCCCACGCGATGGCGGAGCAGGTCGAGGACGCCATCCGGCGCGACGTCCCCGAGGTCCGCGGGGTGCAGACCCACCTCGAGCCGCTCGCCGAGCGTGCGCCCGGACGGGAGTGGACGGAGAACCTCGCGCGGATCGAGCAGACCGTCGTCGCGATCACCGGCGGCCCGCCCCGGGACCTGCGCACGCTCGAGACGGACGACGGGCTCGTCGTGTTGCTGACGCTCGCCCTCGACGGGCGGACGACGCTGTCGGAGGCCCACGACCAGGCGACCGCCGTGTCGCAGCGGATCCGAGAGGCCCTCCCCGGCGTCGCGGACGTCGTGGTGCACACCGAGCCGTGACTCTCCGCGGAATCCGGATCCGCAGAAGCGGATCCCGGATCGCGGACGATCCCCGCCTGCGGCGGGGCACATCCCTGAAGCGGCCTGCGACCTCTCCGCGGAATCCGGATCCGCAGAGCGGATCCGGATCGCGGACGATCCCGGCCTGCGGCCGGGCACACCCCTGAAGCGGCCTGCTTCGCGGCCTGAAGAGCAGTCGGTGCGGCCTGAAGAGCAGTCGGTCGCTGGCCTGATTACCGGCCTGGGACGATTCGCCCGAGCATGTCCTTCGCGACGTAGCCCGCGACCTTCGGGTTCTCCTGCAGCCGCCGCAGCGAGTACTCGTACCAGCGCCTGCCGTAGGGGACGTAGATGCGCAGCGGGTGCCCTGCGGCGACGAGCTCGCGCCCGCGGTCGGCGCGGACGCCGAGCAGCATCTGGAGCTCGTACGCCGTCCCGTCGAGCCCCTCGAGCCGCTCCAGCACCCGCTCGAGCAGCCACTCGTCGTGCGTCGCGACCGCGACCCGGCAGCCCGCCGTGAGGAGGGCGTCGAGGCACGCGACGAAGCTCCTGCGGATCACCTCGAACTCGTGGAACGCGACCGACGTCGGCTCGACGTAGATGCCCTTGCAGAGCCGCACGCTCGGGCGGAGCGGGGCAAGTGCCGCGATGTCGTCGAGTGTCCGGCGCAGCGCGGCCTGGAACACGATCCCCACGCCGTCGTAGCCGTCGGCGCGGAGCGACCGGTAGAGCGCGAGGGTGTCGTCCGTCGTGCTCGAGTCCTCCATGTCGATCCGGACGAAGATGCCGCGGCCCCCCGCGTCGCGCAGGACCTGCTCGGTGAGCGACCGGCACAGGCCGCTGTCCACCTTGAGCCCGAGCGCGGTCAGCTTGACCGAGACGTTCGCGTCGAGCCCGTCGCTCTCGATCGCGGCGAGCGCGTCGTGGTAGGCCCCCGCGATGGCCTCGGCCTCCTCCGGCTTCGTGACCTCCTCCCCGAGCACGTCGACCGTCGCCCGCATGCCCTCGGCGTTCACCTCGGCGACGACGCGGCGCGCGTCCTCGAGCGTCGGCCCCGCGATGTAGGGCGCCGCGACCCGGCGCACCACCGCCCGGGGCACGGCGGGCAGCACCCGGACGACTGCGCGATCGAAGAGCCTCACGTCATTTCTCCGCGAAGGCGGAATCCGCAGGGGCGGATTCCGCCCGCGGCCGATCCCGCCTACGGCGGGCAGATCCCTGAAGCGGCCTGCTTCGCGGCCGAACCCCTCTCCGGCAGATAGCCAAGCTACTCGCGCATGAAGCCCTGGCGGGCCGCCGAGACGAGCGCGACCGCCTCGGGGAACAGCACGCGCATCGCGTCGCGGAGCTGGATCGCCTGCTCGTCGCTCGTCCCCGTCGGCTGCAGCTGCGCGAGGGCCGCCTGCGTCAGGTCGACGGCCGTGGAGAGCGTCAGGGTGGCGAACTGCTCGCGCTGTGCCTCCTTGACACCCTCGGCCTGCTGCTCGGCGAAGTCCCGGAGCCCGCGCAGGATCTCCTCCGGGTCGCCCCCGAACGGGAAGAATCCGCCTCCTTCCATGCCCCCAAGGTTAGAGAAGCGTGCCCCGGTACGCGGCCTCGACGTCGCTCCAGAGCGAGTCGGCGACCTCGGCGGCGCTCCGCATGGCCGTCGAGAACGGGGACGGCGCCGTCGGGTCGAGCGCCAGCTCGAGCCGCCGGGCGGCCTGCCCGATCGCGTCGAGCCGGGCCGGCGAGGCGACGTGCGGGGGCGCTCCGAGCACGTGCTGGAGCTCGCGGGCGGCGCCCTCGGCGTCCTGGATGCCGTCGGGAGCCTCCGCGATCCGGAGCGCGACGAGCTGCGCGCGGAGCTCGTCGAGGTCGCCGGGGAACGCCGCCTCCTCGGCCACCTCGCAGAGCGCGGCGATCGAGACCGCGTCCCGCACGTCGCGCCGCGCCCCGACCGGCCGGCCCTCGCCGTCGAGCGCGAGCCAGGTGTGCTCTCCGTCCGCCGCCTCGAAGGCGCAGACGTAGATCCGGAGGCCGTCCGCCGGTTCGGTCGCGATGACTCCTCGCGGGGCGCTCCCGTCCCCGTGCTCCGCCGCCGCCGCCGCGATGCGCTCGAGGTCGTCCGTGAGAGCCACCGTGCCAGGATAGAGCCGTATGTCCGAGCGAAGCCGCCATGCCCGGGCGCTGTTCGCGCCGCTCGGCCCGTCCTACGACCGCGTGGGCGCGGCCCTCTCGTTCGGGCAGGATCCCCGCTGGAGGCGGTTCCTCGTCTCCCGGCTCCCTGCCGACCGCGGGCACGTGCTGGACGTCGCGACGGGCACGGGGCTCGTCGCGAGCGCCCTGCTCGAGCGCGGGTACCGCGTCACCGGCCTCGACCAGAGCCCGGGGATGCTCGCGCGCGCCCGCGAGCGGTTCGACGGCCGCGTCGACCTCGTCGAGGCCTCCGCCGAGCAGCTCCCGTTCCCCGACGCGTCGTTCGACCACCTGACGTTCACCTACCTTCTGCGCTACGTGGACGACCCGGGCGCCACGCTCCGCGAGCTTGCGCGCGTGGTGCGCCCCGGCGGCACGGTCGCGATGCTCGAGTTCGGGCTGCCGCGCGGGATCTGGCGACCACCGTGGGACCTCTGGGTCGGCCTCGGGCTGCCGCTTGCGGGCCGGCTGCTGTCCCCCGGTTGGCACGAGGTCGGTCGGTTCCTCGGGCCCTCGATCCGCGAGTTCCACGCCCGGTATCCGGAGCCGGCGCTCACCCGGCTCTGGCAGGAGGCGGGCCTTGCCGAGGTTCGCTCTCGGAGGATGAGCCTCGGCGGTGGGCTCGTCATGTGGGCGAGGCGCGGATGACGCCCCGCGACACGCTGTCGCCGGCGCAGCTCCGTCCTTCGTTCTACGCCCTGCGACCGGGGGGCTGGCGCGACTACGTCACGCTGCTCCACCTTCCGTACACGGCCTGGCACCTCTCGTACGTCGTCGTCGGCGCGTGCCTCGCGGCGACGGTGGACTGGTCGACCCTCTGCCTGACGGTGCTCGCGTTCGCGCTCGCGATGGGAGTCGGGGCGCACGCCCTCGACGAGCTCCACGGCCGTCCTCTCGGCACCACGATCCCGTCGCCGGTCCTGGTCGGCCTCGCGGTCGTCGCGGTTGCCTTCGCGGCGGCGATCGGCGTCGGCGTGGCCCTGGAACGGACGCTGTGGATCCTTCCGCTGGTGGTCGTGGGTGTCGCGCTCGTACCCGTCTACAACCTCGAGCTCGTCGGCGGCAGGGCACACACCGACCTCGGCTTCGCGCTGTCGTGGGGTGCGTTTCCGGCGCTCACCGGCTTCGTCGCGCAGACGGGCGCGGTACGGATCGAGGCCGTGCTCGCCGCCGCCTGGGCCACGCTTCTCTCGCTCGCCCAGCGCCGCCTCTCCCACACCACCAGACGGCTCCGGCGCGAGACGGCGACGGTCGAGGGCACGCTCGTCCTCGCAGACGGGGGGCGCGAGCCGCTCACGCGCGAGGCGCTCGTGGAGCCGACCGAGGCAGCGCTCCGCCTCCTCACCGCCGCGACCGTCGTCCTCGCCGCGACCCTCGTCGCGCTGCGCATCGGGTAGCGAGCCTCTACCCTGCACGCGTGGCCGTCTGGATCCTCGCCGCGTCCCTCGCTGCGGCCCTCGTGGTCGCGGTGCTGCTCTGGCTCGCCCTTCGCAGAGCCCGCGCCGCAGCCGCGAACACCTCCCGCCTCGTGGACGAGGCGCGCGCCGCCGTGGCCGAGGCGGTCGACGCCGAGACCGCGTCGCACGTCGAGGAGATCCGCCGCGTGCTCGCTCGAGAGCGGGCGGAGACCGCCTCGCTGCTCGCCGCCGAGGAACGCCGCCTGCGCGAGGAGCGGCGGGTCGCGTTCGTCGAGCGGGAGCGGCAAGCCGGCGAAGCGCTCGCCGACGAGCTCGCGCGCACGGAACGGCGCGTCGAGGAGCGTCTTCGGGGGTTCGCGGACGACCTCGAGCGTGCACAGCGGCATCTGGAGGCGCAGCTGAACAACCTCGGGCAGCGCTACCGCCAGTCGATCGCCGAGGTCGAGTCGAGGCTCGAGGCCGAGGCGTCCGAGCTCGGTTCGACCGCGGACGAGCAGCGCAAGACGGTCATCCGGCTCCGAGAGGAGCTCGAGCGCGCCGCCGGGCAGGCGGTGACGGAGGCGCTCGACGAGCTCGAGGCCCAGACGCTGGAGCGCCGCCGCGCGATCGACGAGATCACCGAGCGGCTGCGGGGACGGGAGGCTGCCGTCGCGGAGTCGATCGAGCGGGCGGAGACCGACGTACGGGCCCGGCTCGATGTCGTGCTCGTCGAGTGGGAGCGGCGTCAGGCGGAGCGGCTCGCGCGGGTCACGGAGCGCGAGGTCGAGCGGCACACCCAGATCGCGATGGTCGCGCTCGACGAGCGGCTCCGCGAGGCGCGGGAAGAGGCCGCCACGCGCCTCCAGCGGGAGCTCGAGCGCGCCATCGAGCTGCTCGCCCGCGACGAGCTCGCGCAGCGTCTCGACGCGCGCTGACATCCGTCTCGCGCCAACTTTCTGGCGGGAGGGATCGTCAAAGCCAGCACGAAACACCGTGCAACCATGGCCGAGGCGATCGAGACACCCGTGTGGCGCGAGGACGAGCAGTCCAAGGTCGAGAGCTGGCGCCTGCACGTGCTGATCGAGGCAGGGTTCCCGCTGCCGCTCGCCGAGAGGCTCGCGGCGAGCGAGGCCGATCTCCACACGTGCGTCCAGCTCGTCTCCCGCGGCTGCGACCCCGTGACCGCCACCGAGATCCTGCTCTAGTCCGCAAGACGGAAATCCGCCGAGCGGATTTCCGTCGCGGGTACCTCCGCCTTCGGCGGAGCCCTGAAGGCGTCCGCTTCGCGGCCGCAACTGCGGTACCGCCGCCTTCGGCCTCAGACTGTCGCGGCCGCAACTGCCCTGCAACGACGCCTCCATCGGTCGGCGAGCGACGAGTCAAGGCCTTGGCGGGCGACGCTACGCTCCGCGGGATGGAGCCAACCGCGGTCGCAGACCGGAAGGTGTACAGCGTCGCGGCGTTCAACGGGCGCCTCGCGGGTTACCTGGCGCGCGTTCGAGACGTGTGGGTCGAGGGCGAGGTCAGCGAGCTGCGACGCAACCCGGCGTGGGCGACGGTGTTCCTCACGCTGAAGGACGCCGAGACCGGCGCCTGCCTCCCGGCGACGATGGCCCGTCGCCGCTTCGACCTCCTCGAGCCGACGCTCGCCGAGGGAGAGCGTGTCCAGGCGAACGGCGCGCTGCAGCTCTACGAGGTCCGCGGCGAGCTCAGCTTCCGCGTGGCGACGATCGAGCGAGTCGGTGCGGGGGACCACGCGGCAGCGCTCGAGCGGCTCCGGCGAGCGCTCGCCGAGGAGGGTCTCTTCGCGCCCGAGCGCAAGCGCCGGCTGCCGCGCTTCCCGCGCGCGGTGGGGCTGCTGACGGGCGTCGAGGCAGCGGCGCGGGGCGACGTCGTGGCCGCCATCACGACCCGCTTCCCCGCCGTGCGCCTCGTCGTCGCCGAGACCCGCGTCCAGGGGCCGTCGGCGCCGGCCGCGATCGTCTCGGCGCTGTCGAGGCTCGCGCGGTGCGACGGGGTCGACGTCGTGATCCTCGCGCGCGGCGGCGGGAGCTTCGAGGACCTGCTGCCGTTCAGCGACGAGCGGGTCGTCCGCGCGGTCGCCTCGTGCCCGGTCCCCGTCGTCTCGGCCGTCGGCCACGAGCAGGACGAGCCGCTCTGCGACCTCGCCGCCGACGTGCGCGCTCCGACCCCGACCGCGGCGGCGCGTCTCGTCGTCCCCGACCTCGACGAGCTCCGGGCCGCGCTGGAGCGCGCCCGCCAGCGGCTCGCCGCGGGCTCGGCGCGCGTCCTCGAGCGCGACCGCGGGCGTCTCGCGAGGAGCCGCGAGCGCCTCGCGACCGCCCCGTCGCTGCTGCTCGAGCGGCGGCGCGCGGCGCTCGACCGGTCCGGAGTCCGGCTCCAGGCGCTCTCGCCCCTCGCGACGCTCGCCCGCGGCTACGCGATCGTCCGCTCGGCCGGCGCCGTCGTCCGCGAGGCCGCCGTGGTGGCCACCGGCGAGCGCGTCGAGATCGAGCTCGCGCAGGGCAGCCTCGGTGCGCGCGTCGAGGACGTGCGCCCGTGACGGACGGAGCCTCCTTCGAGGAGCTGCAGCGCGAGCTGGACGAGCTCGTCGCCCGGCTCGAGCGGGGAGACGTCCCGCTCGACGAGGCGCTCGCGCTGTGGCAGCGCGGCGAGGAGCTGTACCGCGCGTGCGTCGAGCGTCTCGACAGGGCCGAGCTCCGCATCGAAGAGCTTCGCTCGGAAGGCGCCGCGCAGGGAGATGACAGCGCCGTGTCGGAAGGGTAAGGTCGCCGCCATGGCACAACCCAGCGCCGACCTGATCCGCGGAATCCCGATCTTCGCCGACCTCGACGACGCGTCCGTCGCCCAGCTCGCAACCGACTTCATCGAGCGCGAGTTCGAGCCGGGCCAGGAGATCGCCACCGAGGGCGAAGGAGGGCTCAACTTCTTCGTCGTCGACAGCGGCTCGGCGGAGGTCTCGGTGGGCGGCAAGAGCGTGGCCACGCTCGGCCCGGGCGCGTCGTTCGGTGAGATCGCGCTCGTCGACAAGTCCGCGCGCTCGGCGACCGTCACCGCCACGTCGCGCGTTCGGGCGTTCGCCCTCCCCGTCTGGAGCTTTCGGAGCTTCGCCGAATCCCGCCCCGCCGTGACCTGGAGGCTGCTCGAGCTACTGGCCGAGCGTCTCCGCGCCGCCGAGCACAGGTAGGCGTCGGGAACGGCGGTGGGAGCCGCGTCGGACGCCGATCTCGTCGCTCGCTGCCGGGCCGGTGAGCAGGCGGCCTGGGAGGCGCTCGTCGACCGCTACGCGCGCTACGTGCACGCGATCGTGGCACGGGTCTACCGACTGGAGCCCCACGACGCCGAGGATGCCTTCCAGGAGGTCTTCGCACGAGTGTTCGAGCGGCTCGACACGCTGCGGGACGACGACGCGTTCCGGCCGTGGATCGCCCAGACCGCGCGAAACTGCGCGGTCGACGCGCTCCGCCGCTCCGGGCGCGAGGTCCCGGTCGACGAGGTGCCGGACGAGGCCGACGATGGCCTCCTCGCCAGGCTCGACGAGGCGCTGACGGTGCACGGCGCGCTCGATCAGCTCTCCGACGACTGCCACGAGATCCTCGACCGCTTCTTCTGCCGCGACGAGAGCTACCGCACGATCTCCGCAGAGCTGGACGTGCCCGCAGGCACCGTCGCGAGCCGGATCGCCCGGTGCCTCTCGCGGCTCCGCGAGGTGCTCGAGCCGGGAAGAAAACCCGAGCCCACTCCGTCCGGTGGAAAGGTGGGAAAGAGACGATGATGACGCCCGAGGAACGGATCGCCGAGGCACTGCGTGCGCTGCCCGCACCTCCCGAGGGCTGGGTCGAGGCGGCGAAGCAGCTGCCTGCCGCGCGTCACGAGCTCGAGACGATCCTCCAGCGGGTCGAGCGCGACGAGCGCTTCCGTGAGCGCGTCGTGGCCGACCTCGAGGCGACGCTTCGCGCCGAAGGCGTCGAGCCGACCCCCGTCGTCGTCTCCCACCTGCGCCGCCGCCTCGAATCGTGAGCGTCCCGGCCACCGGGCTCTCGCTCGCGAGCCTTCCGACGGGCAGGCTCCACGACGTCCTCGCCGAGGCCGGGGCCGGGCCGGCCGGCGGATCCGCCGCCGCCCTCGCGACGACGATGGCCGCCGGCCTCGTCCGCCTCGTCGCGCGCGTCTCGCACGACTGGGAGGAGGCACCGGGTATCGCCGCCCAGGCGGCCGCGCTCGGCGATCGATCGCTCGCGCTCGCCGACGACGACCATCGCGCCTACGCCCAGGCACTCGCGCAGCTGCGGGATCCCGAGCGAGACGCCTCGCTGGGCAGGGCACTGCGCCGCGCTGCCGAGATCCCGGCCCGCATCGCAGAGACGGCCGCGGACGTCGCGGCACTCGCCGCGCTCGCCGCCCGGGACGGGGCGCATTCCGTCCGCGCCGACGCATGGACGGCCGCAACGCTCGCCGAGGCGGCCGGCGTCGCCGCGGCCCGCCTCGTCCACGTCAACCTCGCGACGCGACCCGACGACGAGCTCTTCACCCGTGCCGACCTCGCGGCCCAGGCGGCCACGGCGGCCCGGGAGGTCGCTCTCGCCTCGACGTGAGCACCCGGCCCGTCCCCGCGTGGAGCCTGCCCCCCGGCGAGCCGCCGCCGGTCGAGGCGCCCGGCGCATGGCGGGACGCAGTGACGCGGGAGTGGGCCTTCGGTGGGTCGCGGGGCGCCGTCGACGTGTGCGTGGTCGACAGCGGGATCGAGTCGGGCCACCCGCTCGTCGGTGATCTCGTCAGCGCCCGGGCCGTCGTGCGCGACGGTGAGGGCGTCGCGATCGTCGACGACGACGCGGGTGACGTCTGCGGCCACGGCACCGCCTGCGCCGGCATCATCCGCTCGCTGGCCCCCGACTGCCGGCTCCACTCCGTCCGGGTTCTCGGAGCCGGGGCGACCGGCGCGGCCGACCTCATCCTGGGCGGGCTCCGCCACGCGATCGAGGCCCGTCACCGGGTGATCAGCCTGAGCCTCTCCACGACGAAGCGCCGCTTCGCCGAGGAGCTGCACGAGCTGGCCGATCTCGCCTACTTCAACCGGACGATCCTCGTGGCGTCGGCCCACAACCTCCCGGTGGACAGCTACCCGTGGCGCTTCTCGTCCGTCATCTCGGTCGGCAGCCACGAGGAGCGCGACCCGCTCGCCTGGTACGCCAACCCGTCGCCTCCCGTCGAGCTGTTCGCGCGCGGCGTGGACGTCGAGGTCGCATGGCTCGGCGGCGGATCGCTCCGCTGCACCGGCAACAGCTTCGCGGCGCCGCACATCGCCGGGGTGGCGGCACTGGTGCTCGCGAAGCACCCGGAGCTGACCCCGTACCAGCTGAAGACCGTCCTCCACCTGACGGCGACCAACACCGAGTCGACATGAGCGACGAGCTGGACGCACGCCGTGCCGCCGCCGCCGGGATGCTGGGCGGCGACGAGGAGACGTTCCGCGAGCTCCTGCAGTCGATCGTCGACGTCGCGCGGACGATCTTCGGCGCCCAGGCCTCGTCGATCTTCCTGCTCGACGAGGAGGCGGACCAGCTCGTGTTCGAGGCCGTGTCCGGCAAGGGCGAGGACAGCCTCATCGGCACGCGGTTCCCCTCGAGCACGGGCATCGCAGGGTTCGCGCTCGTCACGCGCCAGCCGCTCGTCGTCGACGACCTCGACTCCGACCCCCGGTTCGCGCGCGACCGCGCCCGGGAGACGGGCTACGTCCCGACGAGCATCGTCGCATCGCCCCTCCTGCACGACGAGCGCGCCCTCGGTGTCCTCTCCGTACTCGACCGGGCGCCCGACCGCCCCTTCGGGCTCGCCGAGCTCGAGCTGCTCTCCCGCTTCTCGACCCAGGCCGCGATCGGGCTCGATCTCCTGCTCCGCGCCCGGCGCGCGCGCGCGGGGCTCGACGGCGAGGGGAGCGGCGGCCTCGTCGCGCGGATCGCGTCGCTGCTCGACGACGCCGACGACGACGACGCGGGCCGACGCCTGCTCGAGTCGCTCGAGCGCGTCCTCGCCACTCGCCGCCGGTAGGCGGGCACCCACTCCCGCGGACGGCGTCCCGCCGCCGGGTCGACGCTGGGCGGAGGCGAGGTTTCCCTCGGCCCGACGCAGACCCGGGCAGCGACGCCAAACGGCAGTTGCCGCCGCGAGAGCGGCGGCCTTCAGGGATCTGCCCCCGCCGCAGGCGGGGGATCAGCGGCGGGAATCCGCTCCTGCGGATTCCCGCTTCGCGAACCAACCAGCCCCGGCCTCCCGCGGGAAGGCCGGTCGACGCTCGGGAGCTCAGCCGACGTCGACCTTGCCCACGTCGACGGCGCCGACGTCCACCGCACCCACGTCCACCGCTCCGACATCCACCGCACCCACGTCCACCGCACCGACGTCCACGGCACCGACGTCCATCTTGTGGCCCTCGAAGTCCTCGACGTCGACCTTGTCGGCTACGTTCTCTGCGTCCTCGTCCTGGATCCTCTCGCGCTCGTCCGACATCGTGCGTCTCCTTTCGACGGATGCCCAGGTTGAGCATCTCACCCACCCGACGCGCCGGTGGGCTGAAATCTTCCCGCATTTCTGGTGTGGTCCGCAACGATCGTGACCGAATCGGCGGAAACCGAGCGGCGGGCCGGGAGAGCGGGTGCCGCGCTCCGAGCGCTCGGGGACGTGCTCTCGAGCCCGGCGCTTCGCCGCCTGCAGCTCGCGTGGCTGGGCTCGATTCTCGGCGGCTGGGCGTACCTCGTCGCGCTCGGCGTCTACGCGTACGACCAGGGCGGCGCGGCGGCCGTCGGCCTCGTCGGGCTCATCAGGCTCATCCCTGCGGCGATCGCGGCGCCGTTCACGTCGTCGCTCGTCGATCGCTTCCCGCGCGTCGCCGTGATGGTGTCGAGCGACCTCGCGCGCTGTGCGCTCATGCTCGCCGCGGCCGGGACGATCGCGTCGGGTGGGCCCCCGGCCGTCGTATATGCGCTCGTCGCGCTCACGACCGTGGCGGGAACGGTGTTCCGGCCCGCGCAGTCCGCGTTGCTTCCCCTGCTCGTCCGCACGCCGTCGGAGCTGACCGCGGCGAACGTCACGTCGAGCACGCTCGAGAGCATCGGGACCTTCCTGGGCCCCGCGCTCGGGGGACTCCTGCTGGCCGTCACCAACGCCGAGACCGTGTTCGCGGCGAACGGCCTGAGCTTCCTCTGGTCGGCCTTCCTCGTGCTCGGCCTGCGGCGGTACGAGGCGCCGCGCGAGACCGCGTCCGCCACACCCGAGGGCAGCAAGCCCGGCGTCCTGGCGGGTATCGCGACGATCGTCGGCGAGCCGACCCTCCGGATGCTCGTAGGCCTCTACGGCGCACAGACGCTCGTCGCGGGGGCGCTGAACGTCCTCGTCGTCGTCACCTCGTTCGAGCTGCTCGACCTCGACGCGGCGGGGGTGGGCCTGCTCTACGCCGCGGTGGGCGTCGGCGGGCTCGTCGGCGGGTTCATCGCGCTCGTGCTCTCCTCCTCGGGGCGAATGGCCCGCGACTTCGCCTTCGGCCTCGCGTTGTTCGGGCTCCCGCTCGCCCTGATCGGCGGCCTCCCGGTGTCGGTGGTCGCCGTCGGTGGCCTCGCGGTGCTCGGCATCGGCAACTCGATCGTCGACGTGAATGCCTTGACGATCATGCAGCGCGCGGTGCCGGACGCGGTCCTCGGTCGCGCCCTCGGAGCGCTCGACGGCCTCCTGCTCGCCACCCTCGGCCTCGGTGCCCTGGCCGCTCCAGCGCTCATCGCGGCGATCGGCCCCGAGGCGTCGCTCGTCGCCACCGGTGCGCTGCTGCCCCTGCTCGCCGTCCTCACCCGGCCGCGGCTGCGCGCGCTCGACCGCGCGACCGCCGCGCCGGAGGCCACGACGCTCCTGCGCGGCGTGCCGATGCTCTCCGTCCTGCCCGAGCCCGTGCTCGAGCGGCTCGCGCGCGAGGCCGTGCCGGCGTCGTTCCCGGCCGGCGCGACGATCGTGCGCGAGGGCGACCCGGGCGACCGGTTCTACGTCGTCGAATCCGGCGAGGTGGAGATCCTCGGCCGCCGCTTCGGCCCGGGAGAGGCGTTCGGCGAGATCGCCCTCCTCCGCGACGTCCCGCGCACCGCGACGGCGACCGCCGTCAGCGCCGTCGAGCTCGTCGCGCTCGAGCGAGAGCCGTTCGTCGCAGCCGTCACGGGCCACGCACCGACCGCGGCGGCCGCCGACACCATCGTCGCAGCCCGCCTCGGCGCGCTCAGCGCCGGGACCGCACCCGTGTGACGAGCACCTCGGCGTCGTCGTGCTCGACCGCGTCGCCGTTCTCGACCGGGAGCTCGTCCAGGACGTCCTCTGCCGAGGACTCCTCCTCGTCCTCGATCCGCTTGAGGGCGGCGAACGAGAGCCCCTCGCGCGCGAGCATCACGAGCCCCACGCCGACGCCCACGGACATCTCGACCGCCTGCAGGACGAGCCCGAAGGCGAATCCCGTGCCGTAGGCGACGCCGTACCGCACGAGCGGCAGGGCGACCGCCGCCTGCAGCAGCCCGACGTTCCCCGGCCAGAGGGGGAAGACGGTCGCGATGTTCATCAGCAGCAGTACGAGGGCCGCCGCGGGCAGCGGTACGCCGAGGTCGAATGCCTTCGTCACCGCCCACACGGCGAGAAGCTGCAGCGTCCAGCCGATGATCTGGAAGAGGATCGCCAGGAAGGCGGCGGCCGGCTCGCGGAGCACCGCAAAGCCCTGGCGGGCCATCGCGAGCACCCGGCGCGCGGTCCGCTGCCCGTGATGGGGCAGGTCACCGGTCGTCCGCCGCGCCGAGAGCACGCCCAGCGCCAGCAGGGCGAGCCCGACCAGGCCGACGACGACGACCCCCGTGACGGCCCAGTGCGGGAGCTTGGCGGTCGCCATCACGTAGGCGACGAGGAGCGCGATCGGGAAGAGGTCGAACAGCCGGTGGGCGGCGACCGTCCCGAGGAGCGTCGCGCTCGTGCCCTTGCCGTGAGGCAGATGACGCCGCAGGACGGCGACGCGCGCGAGCTCGCCCGCCCGCGCGGGGAGGACGGCGTTCCCCAGGAGCCCGACGCCGAAGGCGGAGAAGACCTGGGAGAAGGTCGGGAGCGGCGGCGGCATCGCGTGACGGATGGTCAGGTTCCAGGCCCACGTGCGCGCGAGCACCGAGAGCAGGTTGAGAACGACGCCGACCACGACCCATCGCCAGCTGACGAAGTCGAACGCGTGGTAGACGGTGTTCCAGTCGGGCCCGCGCCACCACAGGGCGAGGATCGCGAGCACGAGCGAGGCGAGGACGAAGAGCCCCCGTGCCCAGGGGTTCCGCGTGAGGGCCGCGAGCCGGCTCACGCGGCGACCTCCTCCCGCGTCGAGCGGTCTCCCGCGACGACGCGCTCGTAGATCGCCTCGAGCCGCCGTGCGATGTCGGCCCACGCGTAGTGCTCCTCCGCGCACCGCCGCGCGGCCGCGCCCATCGCGACGCGGCGAGGCTCGTCGGCGAGCAGGCTCTCGACGGCGGAGACGAGAGCCCCCACGTCGCCCGGCCGCACGGGGATCGCGGTCTCGGGCGTCACCACTTCCCGGTATCCCTCGATGTCCGAGGCGACGACCGGCGTCGCGCACGCGAACGCCCGCGTGAGCACCATCCCGAAGCTCTCCCCGCCGAGCGACGGCGCGAGCAGCGCCTTCGTCGAGCAGAGGAGGTCGGTCAGGGCGTCCTGCGAGAGGAAGCCGGCGATCCGGATCCCGGTGTCGGGCACGCCGAGCCGGGTCAGCAGGAGCCGTACGGCCAACGGGTCGGCGCCGGCGACGACGAGGCCGGCGCCGGTTCGGCGGTGGATCTCGGGCCACGCGCGGAGGAGGACCTGCAGGCCCTTGCGGGGCTCGTGGCGCCCTGCGAAGACGACGGTGTGCTCCCGCCGCGCAGGGTCCGCCCGGTCCGGGATCAGGACACCGTTCGGGACGACCTCCCACGGCCCGCCGAGCCAGCTGTCGGCCGACGCCCGCGCCCGCTCCGAGACCGCGATCCGCTGGTCGACGCGGTCCATCAGGAACCCCCACCCCGGCATGCCCAACCGCATCCAGCCGAGGTCGCCCGACGCGTGGTGCGTGGCGACGATCGGTGTCTTCGCGAGCGCGAGGACGGCGACGCAGATCGCCGGCGTCATCGGCTCGTGCAGGTGCAACACGTCGAACCGCTCCCGCGCGAGAACCCGCCGGACACGGAAGACCGAGCGCGGGCTGAGCACGATGTTCGGCAGCGAGCCGTTCGCGGGCACGATCACCGACCGCCCGACCGGGATCACGTTCGGGGGAGGGTTCCCGTGCCGCCCGACGCGCGGGTGCAGGGCACGCGTGAACTGCCCCGGCGGGTCGTTGCCCATGACGAGCCTGACCTCGTGTCCCCGGGCCTCGAGCGCGGCCGCCTGGAGCTCTGCGTGCTCGACCACCGCCCCCCAGAACGACCACGAGAACGGCACGACGATGCCGATCTTCACGCCGGGAGCCTATTCGACCCGGGGAGCCTGGGGCTCCTGCACCGGCGGCTACGTGGTCACGCCGGGGCGGACCCGCTCCCAGACCTCGGCGAGGTGGCGGAGCTCGTCGTCGTCGAAATGCTGCACGAAGAGCCTGCGAATGCCGGCGAGGTGCGTCGGACGGGCCTCGGCGAGCCGCCTGCGACCCTCGTCGGTGATCCGGGCGAGCAGCCCTCGGCGGTCCTCGGGGCAGGGCTCGCGGACGACCAGCCCACGCGCCTCCAGACGGTCGACCAGCCGTGTGACGCCGCTCTGGCTGAGGAGCACCGAGCGCGCGAGCTCGGTCATACGTAGCCTCCGGTCTGGCGCCGCGTCGAGGTAGAGGAGCACCTCGTACTGCGTCAGCGGCAATCCGTGGGCCGCCTCGAGCTCGGAGTCCAGGTCGCGCACGAACGCCGCATGGACGCGGAGTAAGCCGACCCAGGCGGCGAACTCGAGCGGGGTGAGCTGCTTGACGACGGATGTTTGCATATGCAACTATTTCCTTGTCATTGCAACTATATCTCTTCCGGAGGATCTCTCACCATGACAGCATCGGCCCTGGACGGCACCGAGCGCGCGGAGGCGACGACGAGCATGCAGTTCGAAGGCATCCACCACGTCACGTGCATCACGGGGGACGCTCCCGGCAACGTCGACTTCTACACGCGCGTGCTCGGGCTGCGAATGGTGAAGAAGACCGTCAACCAGGACGATCCGAGCGTCTACCACCTCTTCTACGCGGACGAGCGCGGGAGCGCGGGCGCCGACATCACGTTCTTCGAGTATCCCGGCGCCCGCCGGGGCCGCGCCGGTGAGGGCATGGTGCACACGGTCGCTTTCCGTGTCGCGTCGGAGGAGGCGCTGACGTTCTGGGAGGGACGCCTCGCGGAGGAGGGCATCGGCACCACACGCGCGCCCGGAAGGCTCCGCTTCGCAGGACCCGGAGGGGCTCGGGCTCGAGCTGGCGGTCTCCGACGTGCCCGACGAGCCGCTCGTCGCACGTCACCCCGAGATCCCGGCCGAGCTCGCCCTGCAGGGGTTCGACGGCGTCCGCGCGTTCGGCTCGGATCCCGGGCGGAGCCGGAGCCTGCTCGAGGACGTGCTGGGCTTCTCCCGGACGGGCGCAGCCGACTGGGAGGCTCGCGGCGCCGCCCGCGGTGGCCTCTACGGCTACGACGCCCCTCCGGCGGGCGCGGGCATCCCGGGCGCCGGAACCGTCCACCACGTCGCGTGGGCGTCGACGATGGAGGAGCACGAGGCATGGCAGCGCCGGGTGACCGAGGCCGGCATGCGCGCCACGCCGGTGATCGACCGGTTCTGGTTCCGCTCCGTCTACTTCCGTGAGCCGAGCGGCGTGCTCTTCGAGATCGCGACCCTCGGGCCGGGCTTCGGGATCGACGAGGACCCCGACCACCTCGGCGAGTCGCTGATCCTCCCGCCCGCGTTCGAGCACCTGCGCCCGCAGGTCGAGCAGACGCTGACCCCGATCCCGGACCCGCGCAAGGGCTGGGAGTGACGGAGCTCGTCGCGCGCTTCAGACCCGCGGCGTCGCAGGGGGATGACCCCCGGGCCGAGACGGTCGACGGAGCGCTCGTCCTCCTCCATGGCAGGGGGGCGGACGAGCACGATCTCTTCCCTCTCCTGGACCTCCTCGATCCCGAGCGGCGCCTGCTCGGCGTGACCCCCGGCGGGCCCCTCCACCTGCCGCCGGGCGGACGCCACTGGTACGCGCTCGGGGGCATCCCGACACCCGATCCGGTCACGTTCCACGACACGGTCCCGCAGCTCGCGGCGTTCCTCGACGCCCTGCCCGTCCCGATCGAGCGCACGGTGCTCGGCGGCTTCTCGCAGGGGGCCGTGATGAGCTGGGCGATGAGCCTCGGCCCCGACCGGCCGCGGCCCGCGGCGGTCGTCGCCATGTCCGGCTTTCTGCCTCGGGTCGAGAGCTGGCCGCTCTCCCCTGAGCGGCTGGCCGGCGTGCCCGTGGCGGTGGCCCACGGCCTGCTCGACCCCGTGATCGACGCCCGCTTCGGGGCGGAGGCGGCGGAGACGCTCGCCGCGGCGGGCGCCGACGTCCTGCGGCTCGAGACGCCCGTCCCGCACACGGTCGACGCGTCCTGGATCGAGCCGCTCCGGGAGCTCGTCACGCGCGCCACGACGACGCCATGAGAAGGGCGGCGCCATGAGAAGAGCGCCCGCGTAGACTCGCCCGCATGCTCCTCGCCGACGTCGGGCTCGCGGAGCTCCACACGCACCTCGGCGGCTCGGTCGCGTCGGACATCATGTGGAGCCTCGCCCACGAACAGGGCATCGCGCTGCCCGTCAAGGACTACTGGGCGTTCGACGCCCTCGTCACCGTCTCCGACCCGCGGGGCGTCGAGAGCCTGGACGAGCTCGACGCCATCTACCACTGGACGGAGCTGATCCAGTCCTCGCCGCTCGCCGTCGAGCGCTCCGTCCATGCCGCGATCGGAGGCGCGTACCGGTCGCAGCGCATCACGACGCTCGAGCTCCGGTTCAACCCGATGAAGCGCAACCGCGGCGGCGAGCGCGACCTCGACCACATCATCCTCGCGGCGATCCGCGGCCTCGACCTGGCACGGCTCGAGTACCCGCAGGTGCGCGCAGGGCTGATCCTCATGATGGACCGGACGTTCGACGCCCGACAGAACGAGATCATCGTCGACAAGGCCATCGGGTGGGCGAGTCGCGGAGTCGTCGGCGTCGACATCGCCGGCCCCCGGCCGGGAGGGCTGCGGTACGACTACACCAGCGTCGCCCCGATGGTCGAGACGGCGCGCGCGGCCGGGCTCGGCGTGACGATCCACGTCGGCGAGGAGGGCGAGACGGGCGCCGAGGAGATCGGCGAGGTCGTCGAGTCGCTACGGCCCGACCGGATCGGGCACGGGATCCTCGCCGCGCGCGACCCGGCGCTGATGACGCTCCTCCGCGAGGCGGAGGTGACGCTCGAGATCTGCCCGACGTCGAACCTGCTGACGAAGGCGCTCCGCGACGAGGACGAGGTCCGCGAGACCTTCCACCGGCTCGTCGAGCACGAGGTGGCGTTCACGATCGCCACAGACGGCCCGGAGATGATGCGCACCCACCTCCGGGACGAGTTCGCCCTCGTCCACCGGATCGGCGCGCTCGACGAGGACGGGCTCGCGCGGGCAAACGCCCGGGGCCATGCGGCCTCGTTCGTGGGTCGTGTCGACGGCGGGCGCTGAGGCGGAGCTAGGCGGCGGAAGGGCCGGAGTCGGACGCGGGGGCGTCGGTTCCGGACACGGCGTCCTTGGCCTCGTCGGCGACGTCGCCGGCCGTGTCCTCGCCCTTGTCCTTCGCGTCGCCGGCCACGTCCTTGGCCTTGTCCCAGGCCTGTCCCGACGCGTCCTGCGCCTTGTCGACGACCGGGGCCGCCTTCTCGGCCACGTCGCCCGCGGTCTCCTTCGTCCTGCCGAGCAGCTTGTCGAGGAATCCCATGGGCGGGACCTTACGCCCCGCGCTGCCCCCAGGCAAACCGCGGGTGCCGCTGCCGGTCAGCGGTCCGGTGCGTCGCCCTCCCCGGGCTCGAGATCGAGATGGAGCTTGTCGAGCACCTCTTCCGCCTCCTCGTCGGCCTTCTCGACCGTGTCGTAGAAGCGGCCACCCGTGGCGTCGTCGAGCCTGTCCTCGACGTGGTGCACGGCGTCGAGGGCCGCGTAGTCCGCCTCGGTCATGGCGGTCCCGGCGCGGCCGAAGAGCCGGCGGATCGAATCGAGCAGCCCCATCGTTCTCAACGGTAGATGATCGACCGGCCTTCCATCCCCCACCTCACGCGGGACCGACCTCAGGCGTTGTCCCCTCCGTGAGACGCGACCGGATCCGCCTCTGGGCAGCGCTCTGGATCGTCTACATCGTCTGGGGATCGACCTATCTCGCGATCAAGCTCGCCGTCCGGACCCTCCCACCCCTCCTCACCGCCGGTACGCGCTTTCTCGCCGCGGCCGCCGTCCTGACGGCCATCCTCACCGTCGCGCGACGGTCGCTGCGGGTCGACGTGCGCGAGGCGCTCTCCGCGGCAGGGCTCGGCGTCGCGCTGCTGGCGCTCGGCGTCGGGATGGTTCACGTGGCCGAGACGCGGATCGACTCCGGCGTCGCCGCGATGATCGCCGGCTCGGTCCCGCTGCAGATCGTCGCCTGGCGCACGCTCGCCGGCGAGCGCGTCGCGCGCGGGACGGTGCTCGCCGCCGCGGTCGGATTGGTCGGGCTCGCGCTCGTCGTCGGGCCGGACGGGCTCGGAGGGGGCTCGGTCGCCGTCGGCCTCCTCGTCATGCTCGCCGCGTCGCTCTCGTGGTCGCGGGGCTCGTTCGTCTCGCGCCGGCTCTCCCTGCCGGCGGACCCCTTCGTCGCCACCGTCTACGAGATGCTCGGCGGCGGCCTCGTTCTCGTCGGAGCAGCGCTGGTCGCGGGGGAGGCGGGCCAGATCGACCGGGCCGCCCTCCAGCCGGGGCCGCTCGCGGCGTGGGCATACCTCGCCGTCGTCGGATCGGTCGTCGGGTTCAGCGCGTATGCGTGGCTGCTCGGCAACGCGCCGATCTCACAGGTCGTGACGCACCAGTACGTGAACCCGCTCGTGGCCGTCGTGCTCGGAGCCGTGGTCCTCCACGAGCGGCCCGGGGTCGCAACGCTCGCCGGCGCCGCGCTGATCGTCGGCGCGGTCGTGGTCACGGCCCGGCACGAGGGGCGCGTCGCCCGCGGTGGCGCTATGCCTCGACCTGTGTCCGCTGTGCCGCGAGAAACTCGAGCAGATCCGAGCGCGTGAGGATCGCCACGGGGCGCCCCGCTCGGCCGACGACGACGGCGCCGCCCGACCCGGTCAGCTCGGCGAACACCTCGTCGAGAGAGGCTCGGGAGTCGACCGCCGCAAGTGGCGGCTGCATGGCGACCGCGACGTCGTCGTTCAGGGCGTCGGGATTGCGGAAGACGCGGTCGAGGAGGCTCCGTTCCTGGATCGAGCCGACGATGTCGGTCAGCTCCTCCGCTGGCTCGTGCCGGACGACCGGAAGCTGCGAGATGCCGTACCGCTGCATGAGGTCGATCGCGGCGCCCACCTTCTTGTGGGCGTCGACGACGACGAGCTCCGGGACCGCCGCGTCCTCGCCGAGCTTGGCGCGGATCACCTCCGCGACGGTGGGGACGGGCGCGCGCCGCTCCATGAAGCCGTACTGGATCATCCAGTTGTCGTCGTAGAACTTGGAGAGGTACGAGCGGCCGCCGTCGGGGAACGTCATCAGGATCGTCGAGCCGGGGCCGAGCTCCTTGGCGATCTCGAGCGCCGCCCAGGCGGTCGACCCGCACGAACCGCCCACCAGGAGCCCTTCCTCCCGCGCGAGGCGCCGGGCCGTGACGAACGAGTCGCGGTCGGAGACGCGCACCCACTCGTCGACGACGGCGGGGTCCATCGTCTCGGGCCACGAGTCCTTGCCGATGCCCTCCACGAGGTACGGGTGAACCGGGTGTGCGCCGTCGGCGGTGAACACCGATCCCTCCGGGTCGGCGCCGACGATCCTGACCGACGGCTTGCGCTCCTTGAAGTACTTCCCGATCCCCGAGATCGAGCCTCCGGTCCCGACGGAGACGACGATCGCGTCCACCTCACCGCCGGTCTGCTCAAAGAGCTCGGGGCCGGTCGTCTTGTAGTGCGCCTCCGGGTTCGCCATGTTCGAGTACTGGTCCGGCTTGAAGCCGCCGGGGATCTCCTCTGCCAGGCGGTCGGAGACCGAGTAGTAGCTCTCCGGCGAGTCGTGCTCGACCGCGGTCGGGGTGATGACCACGTCGGCGCCGTACGCCCGCAGGGTGGAGATCTTCTCCTGGCTCATCTTGTCGGGCATCACGAAGATGCAGCGGTACCCCTTGTGGGCCGCCGCGATCGCGAGGCCGACCCCCGTGTTCCCGGACGTCGGCTCGACGATCGTCCCTCCGGGCCGCAGGCGGCCGTCTCGCTCGGCGGCCTCGATCATCGCGAGCCCGATCCGGTCCTTGTTCGAGCCGCCCGGGTTCATGAACTCGAGCTTCGCGAGCAGCGTGGCGCCGGTCTCGGCGCCGAACGAGACGAGCCGGACGATCGGCGTCGAGCCGACGAGATCGAGGAGGGTCGGGTACGTGCCGCCCATGAGCGCGGAAGCCTATCCGGAGCGCGGGTGCCCGGCCTCCCTGCGCTTCAGGGCGACGCGCCTGGCACCGACGAGGCTCCCGCTGCGGGACGCGAGCGCCTGGATCTCTACGTTCCGGCCGGACTGCGGCGCGTGGATCATCCTCCCGTGGCCGATGTAGAGCCCGACATGGCCGAGGCCGCTGAAGAACAGGAGGTCGCCGGGACGGAGGGCGGAGCGGGAGACCGGACGCCCGACGCCGTAGAGCGCCGCTGCGTTGTGCGGGAGCGAGATCCCGAGCCTCCCGTACACCCACATCACGAGGCCCGAGCAGTCGAACCCGGCGGGTGACGCGCCGCCCCAGCTGTACGGGACTCCGAGCTGTGTGCGGGCGAGCCTCGCGGCGCGCGCGCCGAGCGTCAGGCGGACCGGCCGCGGCGGGAGGACGAAGTGCGCCGGGCTCTCGATCGTCCCCGCCAGCACGGGCCGCTTGACGTCCGCGTGCGCGGTGCCTCCGACCACTGCCACGCAGACGGTGCAGAGGAACACGGCTGTGACGAGGCGACAAGGCATCGACAGGGGCGAGGCGGCACGGGACGGCGTCGAAAGGGCCCGGGAGGGCGCGCCGTCGGTGTCAGCGACCGCGGAACGGTAGCAGTGGACGGTCAGCCGGGAGGCCGGACCGGACCCGCCGTTCGGCTAGATACACACGAGCCGATCGTGATGTGAGGCAGTTGCGACCGCGAAGCCTGACGCCGGAGGCGGCGGCCCTCAGGGATCTGCCCCCGCCGCAGGCGGGGGATCCGAGCGGCGGGGTTCCGCTCCTGCGGAATCCCGCTCGCGAACGGGAATCAGTGCTTGAAGTGGCGGCGACCCGTGTGGACCATCGTCGCTCCCGCGTCGCGCACGGCGGCGAGCACCTCCGGATCGCGCTTCGAGCCGCCCGGCTGGATGATCGCGCGGACGCCGGCCTCGAGGGCCAGCTTCGGCCCGTCGGCGAACGGGAAGAACGCATCGGAGGCGAGCACGGCGCCCTCGAGCGAGTGCCCGAGCTCCCGGGCCTTGTCGACCGCGAGCCGGACGGCGTCGACACGGCTCATCTGACCGGCGCCGATGCCGAGCGTGCGGCCGCCGCGGGCGATGACGATGGCGTTGGAGGTGACGTGCTTCGCGACCGTCCAGGCGAACAGGAGCTCCTCCCACACGGCCGTGTCCGGGTCGCCGCACACCACGTCCATCGAGTCGAGCGGGTCGCCCTCGGCGTCGCGGTCCTGGACGAGCAGCCCGCCGAGGACGCGGCGCAGGTCGCGCTCGCTCGTGACGAACGCGCGTCGCTCCCCGTCGGCGAGGACACGAGCGTTCTCCTTCACGGCCAGCTGCTCCAGCGCCGCCTCGTCGTACCCGGGGGCGAAGACCACCTCGACGAACTGCGCGGCGAGCGCCTTGCCCAGCGCCGCGCCCACCGGCCGGTTCAGCACCACGACGCCGCCGTAGGCCGAGACCGGGTCGGACGAGAGGGCCTTCTCGTACGCCTCGTCGACCGTCTCGCCGAAGGCGACGCCGCACGGGTTCCCGTGCTTGACGATCACGGCCGCCGGGCCCTCGAGCTCCAGCATCAGGAGCCTGGCCGCCGAGAGGTCGCCGAGGTTGTTGAACGAGAGCGGCTTTCCCTGGATCTGCTCCACCCGGGCGAGGAGGTGTGTCCTCGACCCCCGCTGCGTGTAGTACGCGGCCCGCTGGTGCGGGTTCTCGCCGTACGGGAGGTCCATGTAGCGCTCGAAGACGGGAACGTACGTCTCGGGGAACACGTTGTCGCGTCCGAGCCAGCCGGCGACGGCCGCGTCGTACGCGGCCGTGCGCTGGAAGGCGCGGGCCGCGAGGGCACGGCGCGTCTCGCCCGAGACCTCCGCGCGAAGGCGGAACTCCTCGACCACGGGCTCGTAGTCCTCGGGCCGGCAGATCGGCACGACGTGCGCGTGGTTCTTGGCGGCGGCGCGGAGCAGGGCCGGGCCGCCGATGTCGATCTGCTCGATCGCGTCCTCCCAGGCGACGTCGAGGCGCCCGACCGTCCGCTCGAAGGGATAGAGGTTGACGCAGACGAGGTCGATGGGGGCGATGCCGTGGGCCTCGAGCTGCGTCAGGTCCGCCGGCACGTCGCGACGCGCGAGGATCCCGCCGTGCACGGCCGGGTGCAACGTCACGACGCGGTGGCCGAGCAGGTCGCCGAACCCGGTGAGGTCCTCGAGCGCCGTCACGGGAATCCGCTCGTCGGCGAGCACCTTCGCGGTGCCGGAGCTCGCGAGCAGCTCGACTCCGAGGCCGGCGAGCTCGCGGGCGAACGCGGCAAGGCCGGTCTTGTCGTAGACCGACAGGAGGGCGCGGCGGATCGTCATGCGGCGATCAGCTCCCTCACGACCTCCGGGAGGAGCCGGTGCTCGACGGCCTGGACGCGGGCGCGGAGCGTCTCGGGCGTGTCGCTCGGCTCGACGGGGACAGCCTCGATGCGGATGACCGGCCCCGTGTCGATCCCTTCGTCGACCCAGTGCACCGTGGCGGCCGTCTCGGGCACGCCCGCGGCGAGGACGTCCTCGATCGGATGCGCACCGGGGAACGCGGGCAGCGGCGCGGAGTGCGTGTTGACGACTCGACGGCCGAAGACCTCGAAGAAGCGCGGCCGGAGCAGGTGCATGTAGCCGGCGAGGACGGCAAGCTCGACGCCACGGTCGCGGAGCCACCGGGCGAGTGCCTCGTCGCGATCGTCGCGGGTCGCATAGGCGTCGGCCTCGAAGACCCCGGTGGAGATGCCGGCTGCCTCGGCCCGCGCCAGCGCCCGGACGCCCGCCCGGTTCGACGCGACCGCGACGATCGGCAGGCCGGCGTCGATGAGCGCCTGGAGGTTCGTCCCCTCGCCGCTGACGAGCACGCCGATCATGCGTCGCTCCACTCGACGCCGTCCATGCCCGCCTCGAGCCGCCCGATCACGAGATCGCGAGGACCGACGTCCCCCGCCGGGACGACGGCGCAGTACCCGATCCCGATGTTGAACACCCGGCGCAGCTCGTCCTCCGGCACGCCGTGCCCTGCGAGCCACGCAAAGACCGCGGGACGCTCCCAGGAGGCCGGATCGATCACCGCGCCGACGCCGTCGGGCAGGACGCGGGCGAGATTGCCCATGATCCCGCCACCGGTGACGTGCGCCAATGCCCGGACGTCGGCGCGCGAGCGGAGCGCGCGGACGTCGTCGAGGTAGCAGCGGGTCGGGGGGAGCAGCAGCTCGGCGTCGAACGGGTCGTCGCCGACGATCCGGCGCACGAGCGAGAAGCCGTTCGCGTGGATCCCCGCCGAGGGGAGGCCCACGACGACGTCGCCCGGAGCGGCGCGCGTGCCGTCGATCAGCGCGGCGCGGTCCACCACCCCGACGACCGTGCCGCAGAAGTCGATCTCGTCCTCCCGGTAGATCCCGGGTAGCTCGGCGGTCTCCCCGCCGAGGATCGCGCAGCCCGCGGCCCGGCAGACGTCGGCCGCTCCCTCGACGAGCTCGACGACCTGCTCGGGGTCGATCGTGCTCGCGGCCACGTAGTCGAGGAAGAAGAGCGGCTCGGCGCCGGTCGTCGACACGTCGTTGATCCCGTGAGCGGCGAGGTCGGCTCCGCACCAGCGGAGCTTCCCGGCCCGTCGTGCGAGCACGAGCTTCGAGCCGACCGAGTCGGTCGACGCCGCGAGGAGCCGGTGATCGTCGATCGCGAACAGGCCGGCGAACGTGCCGAAGCTCCCGGCCACGCCGGCCGTCCTCGTCGAGTCGACCGCCGCGCGGAGCCGGTCGACGACCGCGTCGGCGGTCGCGAGCGAGACGCCCGCGGCGGCGTATGTCTGGTCTTCCGACGGCACGGTGCGAGCCTACACACGACCCCGGAACCACTCCTGACCCTGTGGGGGGAGGATCACGCCCGATCCCCTTTTCGCGCCCGAAACCCGCGCACAACCACCCCCAGGGGCACCCCCGGTGCCCTACGACCACGCTATCGGATCGACTCGCACGCGAGTGTGCCGCCTTCGTGCCGGATGTGTGACGACATCGGCGTGGGTCGGATACCCGGCCGAGCTCCTCCCGAGAAGGCGCTCCCAGGGCTCCCGGGTCCGCACGGCTCGGTCCGGGGAACCCCGGAGCCGACCCCTCGGACCGGGCGCCTCAGGCGGGCGCAGCCTCGAAGCGGTGCTTGGCGGCGAGCCCCTCCCCCGGCACGCGCGTGGGGTAGCTCCGCGTGAAGCACGCGCGGCAGACCGACTCTTCCGGGAGGCCCGTGGCCCACTGCATCCCGTCGAGCGAGAGGTAGTGGAGGCTCGTCGCACCGACGTGCTCGCGCATCTCCTCGACCGACCGGTGCGCCGCCGCGAGCTCCGCCTCGTCGGCCATGTCGATGCCGTAGAAGCAGGGAGACACGACGGGCGGCGACGAGATCCGGACGTGGACTTCGGCGGCACCTGCCTCGTGCAGCATCTGGACGAGCGCCCGCATCGTGTTCCCGCGCACGATCGAGTCGTCGACGATCACGAGGCGCCTCCCGGCGATCTCGTCGAGCGGGTTGAACTTGAGCCTGATCCCCTGTCGGCGGAGCTCCTGGTCGGGCTGGATGAACGTCCTGCCGACGTAGCGGTTCTTGATCAGGCCTTCCTCGAACGGGATGCCCGAGCGCTTCGCGTACCCGATCGCGGCGGGCGTGCCCGAGTCCGGGATCGGCATCACGAGATCCGCGTCGACGGGTGCCTCCTCCGCAAGCCGCTCGCCCATCCGGACGCGCGCAGCGTGCACGCCCGTCCCGCCCAGCAAGGAGTCGGGGCGGGCGAAGTAGACGTGCTCGAAGATGCAGGCCGCGGTGCGGCCGCGCGGCACCGCCTGGGCCGAGTGGCAACCATCCTCGTCGACCCAGACGACCTCGCCCGGCAGCACGTCGCGAACGACGTCCGCGCCGACGAGGTCGAGGGCGCACGTCTCCGAGGCGACGACCCAGTCGTCTCCGATCTGGCCGAGCGTGAGCGGCCGGATCCCGAGCGGGTCACGGAACGCGACGAGCATTCCGTCGGCGATCGCGACGATCGAGTACGCCCCTTCGAGCCGGCGCATGGCGGCGGCGACGGCCTCGGGGAGCGCGGCCGGATCGCGACCGAGCAGGCCGGCGATCACCTCGGTGTCGGAGGTCGAGGCGAGCCGGACGCCGGACGCGACGAGCTCGTCCCGCAGGGGACCCGGGTCGACGAGGTTCCCGTTGTGGGCGAGCGCCACGGTGCGTGCCGCACCGTGGTGCACGAGCGGCTGGGCGTTCGACCAGCGCGCGCCGCCCGTGGTCGAGTAGCGCGTGTGGCCGATCGCGACCTCACCGGGGAGCGCGGCGAGCTTCTCCTCGTCGAACACCTGCGGCACGAGCCCCATGTCGCGGACCGCCGTCACCCGGCCCCCCTCCCACACCGCGATCCCGGCCGACTCCTGGCCGCGATGCTGCAGCGCGAAGAGGCCGAAGTACGTGAGACGCGCCACGTCCCGCTCGCGCGAGTGGACGCCGAACACGCCGCACATCAGGCGTCACCCTCGTATGCGCGTGCGAGCTCCGCGAGGGGAACACCGAGCAGGGCGTCGCCTCCGACCGTGCCGATGCGCCTGACGTCGACGTCCTCCCCGCCGGTCGGATCGGGCTCCACCTGATCGGACGGCAGGGCGACGATGACCTGGCCGCCGACCTCGCCGAACAGCGTGAGCGGCTCGTCGTCCAGGTCGAGCGTCGCGCCGAGCCCGCTCCACAGCGCCGCCTCCGCAAGCGCGATCGCGAGCCCTCCTTCCGCCGCGTCGTGGACGAGCGTGGCCCGCGGAGCGACCCGGCTCGCGTGGCGGATCAGCGCGATCTCGGACGCGAGGTCGAGCGAGGGCGACCCGCCCGGCGCGCCCCAGCGGGCCTGCGCCTCCGAGCCGGCGAGCGTGAGCGGCGAGCGCGACCGCGCGAGGAGGATCGCGTCGCCCTCCTGCCAGCCTCCGGGGACGCGCCGGACGTCGGCGACGAGGCCGACACAGCCGACGACGGGCGTCGGGGGGATCGACCGGCCGTCGGTGTCGTTGTAGAGCGACACGTTGCCGGACACGATCGGGACGCCGAGCGCCTCGCTGGCCACCGCCATCCCCTCGATCGCCTCCGCGAGCTCCCAGCCGATCTCGGGCTTCTCGGGGTTGCCGAAGTTGAGGCAGTCGGTGAAGCCGAGCGCCTCGCCTCCGACACACGCGACGTTGCGCGCCGCCTCGAGGATCGCGAGCTGCCCGGCGAGTCGCGGGTCGAGCGTGCCCAGGCGACCCTGACCGTCGAGCGTGACGGCGAGACCGCGCCACGCGGGGCGCAGGCGGAGCACGGCCGCATCGAGCCCGGGACGGCGCACGGTGCGCGACTGCACGAGCTGGTCGTAGCGGCGGGTGACGAACGCCCGCGAGCCGAGCTCCGGCGAGCCGAGCAGCTCGAGCAGCGCGTCGCGGGCGGAGGGGACGGCCGTGGGCATCTCCTGGGCCGGGGCGCGGGGCTCGCTCTCGACCGCGTAGCGGGGGCACTCGTCGGTGAGAAGGCGCGCCGGGATCGCGCCGACCTCGTCGTCGTGCCAGAAGGCACGGAGGAGCCCGGTCTCGGTGACCTCGCCGATCACGGCGCGGTGGAGCTCCCACCGGTCGATCACCGCGGTGACGTCGGCGAGCCTTCCCGGCGCGACGATCGCGACCATCCGCTCCTGCGACTCCGAGATCATCACCTCCCACGGCTCCATCCCCACCTCGCGCTGCGGCACGCGATCGAGGTGGACGTCGATCCCGTAGTCGGCCGCCATCTCGGACAGCGACGACGCCAGCCCGGCGGCACCGCAGTCCTGGAGCGAGAGCACGAGACCGCGCTCGACGAGCTCGACCGACACCTCGATCAGCCGCTTGCCGGTGAACGGGTCGCCGACCTGGACCGAGGGACGCTTGTCGGCGTCGCCCTCGCCCAGCTCGGCGCTCGCCAGGACCGACGCGCCTCCGATCCCGTCGCGGCCCGTCGTGGCGCCGTAGACGACGACCAGCGCGCCCGCCGTGGTCGCCTTCGCGCGCGTGAGCCGCTCGGCCGGGAGCAGCCCGACACACATCGCGTTGACGAGGCAGTTCGACGCGTAGCGCTCGTCGAAGACGACCTCACCCCCGACCGTCGGCACGCCCACGCAGTTGCCGTAGTGGCCGATGCCGCCGACGGCGCGCGCGAAGTGGTCGTCGGGGGCGCCGAAGCGAAGGCCGTCGAGGAGCGCGACGGGCCGGGCGCCCATCGCCGAGATGTCGCGAAGGATCCCGCCGACGCCCGTGGCCGCACCCTGGAACGGCTCGACCGCCGAAGGGTGATTGTGGCTCTCCACCTTGAACGCCACCGCGAGACCGTCGTCGAGGTCGAGCACGCCGGCGTTCTCGCCGGGGCCCTGGAGGACGCGCGGGCCCTCGCTCGGAAGGCGCCGGAGCAGGAGCGCCGAGTGCTTGTAGCCGCAGTGCTCCGACCAGAGCAGCGAGAACACGGCCAGCTCGAAGTGGTTCGGCTCGCGCCCCATCAGGCTGACGATGCGATCGAGCTCCCCGTCCGTCAGGCCGAGCTGGCGATGGAGCGGCTGTTCCGCAACGGAGCTCAGAAGGCCAGTCTAGCCGGGGGCCCGGCTGCGCCAGACCCGACGCCTGGCGCGACCGGGACGTCTGCCGCACCCGCCCGGCGGCACAACTAGCGTCGCGGCGTGTCCCGGCGCAACCTCGGCCTGCTCCTCGCACTGTCGGCGATCTGGGGCTCGTCGTTCCTCTTCATCAAGCTCGGCGTCGAGGAGCTCGAGCCGGCGGTCGTCGCCTTCGCGCGCGTCCTGGTCGCGATCGCGGTCCTGGTGCCCCTCGTCCTGGCACGAGGCGGTCTCGGCCCGCTTCGAGGGCACCTCGCGCCGCTCCTCGTGCTCGGCGCCCTGAACAACGCCCTGCCGTTCTGGCTCCTCGCCTTCGCGGAGACCCGTATCGACTCGGGGCTCTCGGCCGTGATCCAGGCGGCGGCGCCGATCTTCACCGTCCTCCTCGCCTGGTGGATCGACCGGACGCAGCGCGTGCACGGGCCACGGCTGCTCGGCGTCGGCGTCGGCTTCCTCGGCGTCGTCCTCCTCGTGGGGGCTCAGGAGGGCGGAGAGCTGATCGGCGCCCTGGCGGTGATCGGAACCGCGTTCTGCTACGCGGTCGCCGTCCTGTTCGCCGGCCGGACGGTCGTCCGCTCGTTGCCGCCGTTGCAGGTCTCTCTCGGCCAGCTCGCGGCGAGCGCCGTCCTCCTCACGCCGTTCGGGCTGGCGCAGGCTCCGTCCGAGCTGCCGCCGGCGAAGACGATCGCGGCCGTGGTCGCTCTCGGGGCGCTCGGGTCGGGCGTCGCGTACCCGCTCTACTTCACGCTGATCGCGCGGGCGGGCGCGTCCCGCGCGATCCTCGTCACGTACCTCGTCCCCGCGTTCGCGCTCGTCTACGGCGCCGTCTTCCTCGACGAGGCGGTGACGGCGACGGCGCTGGCCGGCCTCGCGCTGATCCTCGGGGGCACCGCGCTCGCGACGGGCGCGAGGCTGCGACGCCGGTAGCGTGGCCGCGTGAACCGCTACTGGGCGCTGATCGGAGTGCTGGCCGCCGTCTGGGGCGCGTCGTACCTCTTCATCAAGGTCGCGGTCGAGGGTGGGCTCGAGCCGGCGCCGCTGATGTGCGCCCGCGCGACGATCGCTGCCGTGGTGCTGTTCGGCTACCTGGCCCTCACGATGGGCAGACGCCGGGCCGTGCTCGAGCTGCGCGGGTCGTGGCGTCAGTGGGCCGCCATCGGGACGATCGCCAACGCGGTCCCGTTCTGGCTCGTCGCGTGGGGGGAGAAGCACGTCGACTCGGGGATCGCCGCGGTCGCGCAGTCGACGGTGCCGCTGTTCACGATCCTGCTGGGCCTGCGCTTCCTGCCACACGAGCCGCTCTCGCGCGCGCAGGTCGCCGGGTTCGGCCTCGGGCTGGTCGGTGTCGCGGCCCTCACCGGCGGCCATACCGGCGGCGGCGCCTGGGCCGTGGCCGGGACGCTCGCGGTCGTGCTGTCGTCCCTCGCCTACTCCTGCGGGACGGTGATCGGGCAGCGAAGCGTGAGCAGCACGCCGGGGCCTGTGCTGGCGACGGGGGCGATGCTCGCCGCCGCGGTGACGCTCCTGCCCTTCGCCATCCTCGAGCGCCCGACTGCGATGCCCGACGGCGATGCGCTTCTGTCGCTCCTGGCGCTCGCCCTCGTCGGAACCGCTCTGGCCCAGCTCGTCCTCTACCGGACGATCCGCCTGTACGGCGGCAGGCGCATGAGCCTCGTCACCTACCTGATGCCCGGCTTCGCGCTGGTCTACGGGGCGGTGCTCCTCGACGAGCCGATCACCGGCTCCGTGCTCGCCGGGCTGAGCCTGATCCTCGCCGGTGTCGCGCTCGGGTCGGGGGCAAGCCGCCCCGCGCGTGCCAAGCCGGCGGAGGCGCCGGCCGGGTGAGGGTCTCCGTACGACGCGCGACGCAGGCCGACGTGCCGTTCCTCGTCGCCCTCGTCCAACACGCGGAGGTCGCGCCGTACCTTGCGGCCGTGCGGGCGTCGAGCGAGGACGAGGTGAGGGCCGAGGTCGAGCGCTCCGAGCGCGACCCGGAGGCGTTCGGTGTGATCGTGATCGAGGTCGACGGCACGCCGGCGGGCACCGTGACCTGGGAGCAGGTCAACCGGCGCTCGCGCATCGCGTCGATCGGAGGCTTCGCGATCGCACCCGAGCACCGCGGTCGAGGCGTCGGCACCGAGGCCGCCCGCGCGCTCCAGCGGCACCTCATCCGCGACGCCGGCTTCCACCGGCTCCAGATGGAGATCTACGGCTTCAACGAGCGCGCGCTACGCCACGCGGAGCGCACCGGATGGATCCGCGAGGGCGTCCGCCGAAAGGCGTACCGGCGCGACGACGCGTGGGTCGACGGCGTCCTGTTCGGGCTCGTCGACGAGGACCTCGGCGCCTAGCCGGCGCCGAGGAATCGGTCGAGACGCTCGAACGCCTCCGCAGCGCCGAGCCGACCGAGCCCGAAGCGGACATGGCCGGGCTCGTCGTAGACCTCGCCCGGGAGGAGGAGCACGCCCGCGTCGGCGGCGAGGCGCTCGCAGAACGCCTGCGTGTCGTCGACACGCAGGCGCGGAAAGCCGATCGGTGAGGCCGTCGGACGCACCCAGTCCACGCGCTCCGCGTGCCGCTCGACGAACGCATCGGCGAGCGCGAGGTTCTCGAGTACCAGCGAGCGGTTCCGCTCGACGAGCCCTTCCCGGTGGCGCAGCGCGAGCGCGGCGAGAAGCTCGCTCGGGGCGCTCGAGCAGATCGTCGTGTAGAGCTTGACCGCCACGATCGCGTCGCGTAGGGCGCCGTCGCGGCACGTGACCCAACCCGTCCGGAGCCCGGGAAGGCCGTAGGTCTTCGAGACGGACCCGAGCGAGATCGCGCGCTCGTAGAGGTCACACCCCGCGGGCAGGCGTCCGGCGGGGTCGTGCTCGAGCTCGCGGTAGACCTCGTCGCAGAACAGGACGGCGCCACGCTCGGCGCAGAGCTCGACGACGCGGTCGAGCACGGCGCGCGGCATCGAGGTCCCGGTCGGGTTGTGCGGCGTGTTCACGTAGACGAGCTTCGTGCCGGGTCGGAGCAGGCGCTCGAGCGCGGCGAGGTCGTGCGCCCAGCCGTCGGCGTACGAGCGGCGCCAGGCGTCCACCTCGGCGCCCGTCGAGCGGGCGACCGCGAGCGCCGACTCGTAGCAGGGCGTCTCGACGACCGCGTGGTCGCCGGGACCGAGGCACGCGTGCTCGACGGCGAAGATGCCCTCCTCCGCAGCGGCGAGCGCGACGACGTCCCCCGGCCCCGCCCTCGTGTACAGCGCGGCGATGGCGGAACGCAGCTCCTCCGAGCCGGGGACCTCGGTGTAGCCGAGCTCCATCGACGCCAGCCGCTCGCGGGCGTCCGGCTCGAGCGCCAGGAGCTCGCCGACCGACACCGACTCGCAGTCGCTCGACGAGAGCATGAGCTCGGTCGTGAACTCGTAGCGCTCGTACCAGCGCTCGATCCGGAAGGGTGTCAGCTCCACGTCGCCATCGTCCCAGAGGGGCAGTAGGCTCCGTTCACCCGAGCCGAAGGAGACTGCACATGGGATTTCTCATCGCACTGGGTGTGTTGGTGGCCGCGGTCATCCTCGGCGTGATCTTCTTCGCCACCGGGCATGTCGTGCTCGGGATCGTCTGCATGCTCGGAAGCCTGCCCTTCGCCCTCGCCAGCTGGGTGAAGTGGTCCGACCGGGGGATGTGAGACCGGCGGAGCAGCCGCCCCAGCGCGCCAGCGCGCGTGCCTCGGCCGCGTAGGCGTCCTCGCGCCAGCGGCTAAAGCCCTCCCACGTCGTCGGCGTGCGCGAATCCTCCCCGGCGCTACGCGACGGCGGGCGCGGCCTCGCCCTCGGCCACCGCGACCACGTCGCTGCGGCGCAGGAGCACGGCGAGGAGCACCGCGGCCACGAGCAGGAAGGTCGCGGAGAGCGCCCACGCGACGTGGAAGCCGGAGACCAGCGCCTCCGCCTGGTCGGCCTGCGTCGGCGCGTGGCCGAGCGACGAGAGCTCGTCCGTCGTCCGGCTCGTCGCGAACGTCGAGAGGAGCGCGAGGCCGAGCGCGCCGCCGATCTGCTGCGACGTGTTGAAGAGGCCGGACGCGAGCCCCGCGTCGTCGGCGGGGATGCCGCTCGTCGCGATCAGCGTGATCGGGACGAAGACGAGCCCCATGCCGACCGACGCGAGGAGGATCCCCGGGAGCAGGCCGGTCAGGTAGGAGCTGTCCGGCGTGAGGCGCAGGAACGTGAGCAGCCCGGCCGCGCCGAGTGCGCACCCGATCAGGGGCACCTCGCGCGCTCCGAGCGCCGGAACGAGCCGCTGCGAGAGTCCGGCCCCGACGATCACCCCGGCGGTGAACGGGACGAACGCGAATCCCGCCTCGAGCGGCGAGAACCCGAGGACGCGCTGGACGTAGAGGGTGTTGAAGAAGAACATCGCGAAGAGGCCGGCTGCGACGACGAACATCGCCACGTTCGCGCCGCGCACGGTCCGGACCGAGAAGATCGAGAGGCGGACGAGCGGCTCGGCCGAGCGGCGCTCGATCAGCACGAATGCGACGAGGAGCACGGCCGCGAGCGCGAGGAAGCCGAGCACCTCGGCGGAGCCCCAGCCCGCCTCGGCCGAGCGGACGATCCCGTAGACGAGCGCGATCAGGCCGCCGGTCACCGTGGCGGCCCCGGCGAGGTCGAAGCTCCGGTGTGCATGCTCGTCCTTGGACTCGGGGACGAGGCGGAGCGAGAGGATGAAGGCGACGATCCCGACGGGCACGTTGACGAAGAAGATCCACGGCCAGGAGAGCATGTCGACGAGGAGCCCGCCGAGCACGAGGCCGACGGCGCCGCCGCCGACCGCGATCGCCGCCCACACGCCGAGCGCCTTCGTCCGCTCGGCGCCCTCCCTGAAGGTCGTCGTCACGATCGAGAGCGCCGCGGGCGAGACGAGAGCCGCGCCGAGCCCCTGTAGCCCGCGCGCGAGGATCAGCCAGGTCTCGCCGGTCGCGAGCGCGCAGAGCAGCGACGCGGACGTGAAGACCACGAGGCCGACCAGGAACACGCGCTTGCGCCCCATCAGGTCGCCGGCGCGCCCGCCGAGCAGCAGGAAGCCGCCGAACAGGAGCGCGTACGCGTTGACGATCCACTGGAGGCTCGACTCGGAGATCCCGAGGTCGGCCTGGATCGAGGGCAGCGCGACGTTCACGATCGTCGCGTCCAGGATGACCATGAACTGCGCGAGGCAGACGAGCACGAGGACGAGCCACGGGTTGACGCGACCGGCTGTCACTCGACGACCGTAGCAGCGTGTGTCTCGGCTACCGGGTACGGATTGCCGTACACGTGTGCCTCCTCCCCCGGGCGGCGGTAGGCTCGGCGCATGGAGCTCATTCACACCTGCTATCGCATCACCGACCCCGAGCGGTCGATCGCGTTCTACGAGGCGCTCGGCCTCGAGAAGCGGCGCGAGCTGCCGATCCGCGACGAGGCGATGAACTACTTCCTCGGCGTCCCAGGGAAGCCGCAGCCCGAGCTCGAGCTGACGTACAACTTCGGCGTCGACTCGTACGAGCTGGGAACCGCGTACGGCCACATCGCCCTGACGATCGCGTCGATGGACGAGACGCTGGCCGCGCTCGCCGAGAAGGGGATCGAGCCCGAGCGGCCGCCGTACTCGGTGCGCGAGGGAGGCTCGCTGCTCTGCTTCGTCCGCGACCCCGACGGCTACCGCATCGAGCTGATCGAGCAATCGGACTACTGACCGCGCCGACCGGGACGCAGCCACACTCGTCGGGAGGGGATGAACGCCGGTCAGCGAGACCTGCCGGCTTCGGGTCCTCCGCCTAGATCTCGCGTCCCTTCGGCGCAGAGAGCTCTGCCGCCGCGCTTCCGCCCGCGAGCTGCGTCGCGATCAGCGGGTAGACGAGCACGGAGACGATTCCGCCCAGGATCATCGACGCGCCGACACTGGTCGAGATGGCGCCGCGCTCCGTGCCGATTCCGACGATCGCGACGACCAGCGGAAGCGCCGTCGCCCCGCAGAGCGCGAGCGCAAGCGTCTCTCGCTTCCCCAGATCGTGCGCCCAGAGGAGCGCGGGCGTCCCGCGGACGACGAGGAAGAGCGCGAGGAACAGCGCCGCGAGCGCGATCCCGTCCGGGGAGAGCAGGCTGTCGAGGTCGAGGGTCATGCCCGTCACGACGAAGTAGATCGGGATCAGGAACCCGAACCCGATCCCCTCGAGCCCGATTCGCACGATCCTTCCGTCGGGTGAGTCGATCGCGAGCCCGACCACGAGCCCGGCCGCGAACGCGCCGAGGACGAAGTCGAAGCCGGCATCCACGGCCAGGAGCACGAGCGCGGCGACCAGGAAGACCGAGGCGCGAACGGCCGTCTGGCCCGTCGTGTGCACGGTCTCCTGCAGGACGCGGAGCACCCTCGGCGGCCGGGCGCGGACGACCAGGGTGGCCGCGATCATCACGACGGCGCCGAATCCGACGAGGAGGAGCACCTCGGCGAACGCGCCGTAGACGCCGGTCAGGAAGACCGAGATGAAGACGATCGGCCAGAACTCGCCGGCGACGCCGGTCCCCAGCGTCGCGTGCCCGAGCGGGGTCCCGAGCACACCGGCGTCGGAGAGGATCGGCACCAGCGTCCCGAGCGCGGTCGTGCAGAGCGCCACGCCGAGCAGCCACCACTCCGCGTCGAGGCCGATGCGGTCGAGGACGATCCCGAGCGACAGCCCGATGACGATCGAGATGAGCCAGCCGACGGTTCCGAGGCGAAGCGCGCGCCGAGGCACTCGCCGCTCGACCACCTCCAGGCCGGCGAAGAAGAAGAGGAATGCGAGCCCGAAGTTCGCGAGCAGCTGGAGGGACGCGCCCGCGGATGCGAGGTCGAGGACGTCGGGGCCGATCACCATCCCGAGCACGATCTCGACGACGACGGTCGGGAGCACGACCCGGCCGTGAAGCCTCGACAGCAACGCGCCCAACGTCGACGCCAGAAGGACGAGGACGACGGAGCGCAGCTCAGGGTTCTCCACAACGGCCGAGCCGAGAACGGTCTGCGCTCCCGCCAGATGTGAGACGGCCACGGTCACGGATCGGATGCGTCGTGGCGCATGCTCGTCCAGTATCGGGCCAGCCGCGCGCGGTTCACGGTGGAGAGGCTACGGCGTTCCCGGCGCCCGTTCCTCCGGTGGCGCGAGCTGCGCTCTCGGCGAGGACGGATCGAAGCCCGACGCAGGGGCGACCCACGCATCGGGAGCACCCTGACGAGGGCTGTTCACCGGACGGCCCCAAGCGGTACCGCGGAGCCTCTCGAGTGGATGCCCGTTGATCACACTTTGACAACTACATACTTGTATAGTAGAACTCGTCGAGTCCCCGACGACCCTGGAGCACCTCCATGCCTTTGCCACATCCCCTTCCCGAGCCCGTCGTCGAGCTCGTCGCGCGGCGCTTTCGCGTCATGGGCGAGCCGATGCGGATCCGGATCCTCGACCGCCTGCGCGACGGCGAGGCGACGGTCGCCGAGCTGACCGAGAGCCTCGGCACGTCGCAGCAGAACGTCTCCAAGCACCTCGGCGTCCTCCACGAGGCCGGGATTCTCGGCCGCCGCAAGCAGGGGACGCACACCCTGTACGCGATCGCGGACGAGAGCGTCCTCGGCCTCTGCGAAGAGGTCTGCGGCGGGCTCCAGCGCCAGTTCGCCGACCTCGCCGAGCTCGTCGGGGGGTCGCTGCGATGAGCTGCGCGCGCCTCTCGCTCACCCGCGTCCTGTTCGGGCTCGCCGGCACGATGACGCTGATCGCGATCGTCCTCGCCGTCGCCGTGAGCCCGTGGTTCCTGCTCCTCGGCGTCTTCGTGGCCGCCAACCAGTGGCTCTATGCGCTGGTGGGTGCCTGCCCCGCGTCCGTCGTGCTCGGACGCACGTCCTGCTTCTCCGGCGAGGTGACGCCATGACCTCCGTCGGCCCCATCGGACGGCTCGGCCGCTGGACGGCGGACACGTTCGGCTCGTGGTCATCGCCTGGGCGGTCGTCGCGGTCGGCCTCGGCGCCCTCGCACCGAAGGCCGAGCACGCGCTCTCGGGCGCCGGCTGGGAGGCGACCGGCTCCGAGTCCGTCGCCGCGCGGAACGCGATCGACGCGTCGTTCGCCGGGCAGGGCGGTTATGCCCTCATGGTGGCCGTCCACGGCCCGGGCAACCTCGACGCGACCGTCGCCGAGGCGACGCGCATCCTCGAGTCCGACCCCCGCGTCTCCTCGGTCGGGCCGCCCGCAGGTCTCGAAGGACGGACAGACGGCCCTGCTGAGCGGCGGCGCGGCTGCGAGCCCGACCGAGATGGTGCGCGCCGCGGACGACCTCAAGGGCGAAGCTCGCCGACCTCTCGCACGGCTCGACGACCGTGAGCCTCACGGGAGCGCCGGGCATGTGGTCCGACTTCAACGAGGCGAACAAGAGCGCGATGATGAAGTCGGAGGTCCTCTCCTGGCCCGTCACGCTGGCGATCCTGCTCCTGGCGTTCGGCTCGCTCGTGGCCGCCGGGCTGCCGCTCCTCCTCACGATCCTCGGGCTGATGGCCTCGGCCGGCAGCCTCTTTCTGATCACGCACCTGTTCGACGTGTCGATCTGGTCGATGAACTTCGCGCTCATGTTCGCGCTCGCGCTCGGCATCGACTACGCGCTCTTCATCGTCGCCCGGTTCCGTGGCGCCCACTTCGGCTCGCAGGTCACGACGCGCGACGCGGTGGCGGTCACGATGGACACGGCCGGGAAGGCCGTGCTGTTCTCGGGCGTGACCGTCCTGATCTCGCTGTCCGCGGTGATGCTCGTGCCGAGCCCGGCGTTCCGCTCGATGGCGCTCGGGATCATGCTGTCCGTCGCGTTCATCCTCCTCGCCACGCTCACGCTGCTGCCCGCGGTGCTCGCGTGGCTCGGCGATCGCGTCGACAAGCTCGCGCTGCCGTGGGTCCACGCCGGCGAGCACCGGTCGCCCCGGTTCGCACGGTGGGGCGAGCTCCTCTGGCGCCGCCCGGCGCTGTTCGGGATCCCCGCAGTGGCGATCCTCGTCCTGCTCGCACTCCCGGTCCTGCGCCTGGACACGGGCATGCCGTCGATCAAGGTCGTCCCGAAGACCGATGGCTCGAGGGTCGGCTACGCGCAGGTGCAGGAGGCGTTCGGGCCCGGCGCGCCCGGGACGCTGCAGGTCGTCGCCCCGGCCGCCGACGCGTCCCGGGTGCAGGCGGTGCTGAAAGCCGACCCGGGGATCGTCGCGGTCACGCCGGCGCAGCGCGCGGGCGACCAGGCGCTCGTCCTCGCCGTCCCCGCCGCCGACCCCTCGGATCCGTCGGTCGGCGCCACTGTCGACCGGCTCCGCACCGCGCTGCCCGCGGGCGCGCTCGTCGGCGGCGCCGCCGCGGAGAACCACGACCTCGAGGCGGCGCTCGCGGCGAAGACGCTCCCCGTCTTCGTCGTCGTCCTCGGCCTCGGCTTCCTGCTCCTCCTCGTCGCCCTGCAGGCGCCGCTGATCGCCCTGGCGGGCGTGCTGACGAACCTGCTCGCCACCGCGGCGGCGTTCGGCGTCGGCGTCCTGATCTTCCAGGACGGCAACCTCCAGGGGCTTCTCGGCTTCGAGTCGCAGGGCTTCCTGAACGCGTGGGGCCCGGTGTTCTTCTTCGCGATGATCTTCGCGATCTCGATGGACTACACCGTCTTCCTCCTGTCGTCGGCGAAGGAGCACTGGGACCGCTCCCACGATCCGCGCGAGGCGATGGTCGGCGGAGTGGCCCATTCCGGCCGCACGATCTTCGCCGCGGCGGCCGTGATGGTGGCCGTCTTCCTGACCTTCGCGCTCTCCGGGCCGATACCGCCCAAGGAGATGGGCGTCATCCTCGGCGTCGCCGTCCTGCTCGACGCAATGCTCATCCGACTCGTGCTGATGCCGGTGCTGCTCCGCGTGATGGGACGGTATGCGTGGTCCCTGCCGCGGTGGCTCGACCGGCTGCTCCCCGACGTGACGTTCGGTCATTCGTGAGAAGCTCGGGCGGTGGCTGACGAGGAGCGAGCGCGCGCTGCCATCCGGGGCGCCGAGCGGTTCCTCAACGCCTGGCACGGCGGCCCCGCGGCACGGGGCCGCCTGCTCGAGGTCGTTGAGGCGATCGACGAGGAGGAGCGGTTCGACCGCTACGGGTCCGGAGACCGGATCGAGCGGCTCGAGCAGCGCGTCGCGGAGCTGCTCGGCAAGGAGGCCGCCGTCTTCATGCCGAGCGGGACGATGGCGCAGCCGATCGCCCTGCGGATCTGGAGCGACCGCCGCGGCATCCGCACCGTCGCCTTCCACCCGACGTGCCATCTCGAGATCCACGAGGAGAAGGGCTACGAGCGGCTGCACGGGCTCCACGGCAAGCTCGTCGGCGACCCGAACAGGCTGATCACGCTCGACGACCTGGAGGGGATCCGCGAGCCGGTGGCCGCGCTGCTCCTGGAGCTGCCGCAGCGGGAGATCGGAGGCCTCCTGCCCTCCTGGGACGACCTCGTCGCCCAGGTCGGATGGGCCCGGGAGCGGGACGTCGCGATCCACCTCGACGGAGCACGCCTGTGGGAGTCGCAGCCCTACTACGGGCGGCCGCACGCCGAGATCGCGGGACTGTTCGACAGTGTCTACGTCTCGTTCTACAAGGGGCTCGGCGGGATCGCGGGTGCCGCGCTCGCGGGCGACGCCGCGCTGGTCGCCGAGGCGCGCGTCTGGCAGCGGCGCCACGGTGGGAACCTCGTCACGCTGCACCCCTTCGTCGTCGCGGCCGAGCTGGCGCTCGACGAGCGGCTCGACCGGATCCCCGTCCATGCCGACCACGCCCGCGCGCTCGCCGCGGCGCTCGCGAAGGTCGACGGCGTCGAGGTCGTGCCCGACCCGCCGCAGACGCCCCTCTTCCACCTCCTGCTCCGCGGCGATCGCGAGCGGCTCGCCGACGCAGCGCTCCAGGTCGCGGAGGAGCGAAAGGTCTTCCTGTTCGCGGACCCGAGCTCGACCACGTCGCCGAGCCGGCAGCGCCACGAGGTCATGGTCGGCGAGGTCACGCTCGCCCTCGAGCCGGCCGAGGTCGCCGACCTGTACGCCGAGGTGCTGGCTCGCGCCGCCGCGCCGCGCCCCGCGCGGAAGCGCCGGGCACGACCGGCGCGCTAGCGCGGTCCTGCGACCGACGCGGCGAGCCGCGCGGCAACCTCGCGCGGGTGCGGCATCGCCGCGATCTCTGCACGCAGCGCCTGTGCGCGAGCCCGGTGGGCGGGCTCGGCGAGAAGCGTCTCGACCGCCTCGCGCACGGCGCTCGCACTGACCTCGCCGGGCATCAGCATGAGCCCCGCGCCGAGCTCGGCACACCGGGCGGCGTTCTCGAACTGATCGGCTCCCTGGGGCACGAGCACCATCGGGAGCCCTTCGGCCAGGGCGCCCAGGATCGAGCCCGAGCCGCCGTGCGTCACCACGACCGAGGCGCGCGGGAGGATGAACGACTGCGGGATGTAGCGCTCGACGACGGCGTTGGCCGGGAGCGGCGCGAGCGCCGCGGGGTCGTTCCCGCGGCCGACCGTCACGACGACGTTGACGTCGAGATCGGCGAGCGCGTCGAGCAGCCCCCGGTACGTCGAGACGTCCGCGTGGAGCGTCCCGAGCGTCACGTAGACCGTCGGGCGGTCGGGGAGACCTTCGATCCAGCCCGGCGGGGACTCGTCCGCCGTGACCGGGGAGAGCGGTCGCACCGGCTCGACGCGGGTCCCCGGCGGCAGCGACGTGCTCTGGAGGCTCGGAGGGCAGATGTCGACGTACGTGGCGGTGAACGCACCACAGAGAGGCTCCGGCTCGACGCCGAGCTCCGCCCAGAGCGGCTCGGACTCCGCTGCCGCCCTTTCGAGGATCTCCACCGGGACGACGCGCCCGAAGCTGTGATTGGCTCGCGGCAGCCCGAGGGACGCCGCGACGATCGGCGCGGCCAGGTCGGCAGACCCGTGGACGAGCAGGTCCGGCCGGTACGCCCGGGCCGTGTCCCGGAGCGGGACGAGCTTCGCGGGAGCCTCGATCGTCGCGAACCGCCACGTGAACGAGAACGGACGCCTGTCCGGGACGGGCATCGTCTGGAGCCGGGCATGCAGGGGAGCGAACCGCGCCTGCAGCTCGCGGTGATCGGCGCCGGCCGGCAGGAGCTCGAAACCGGCTTCCTCCACCCGCTCGCCGAACGAGGCGGACGTCGCGAACGCGACCTCGTGGCCGCCGTCGGCGAACGCGCGCGCGAGCGGAACGAGCGGGAGGAAGTGCCCATAGGTGGCAGCGCAGCTGAACAGGACGCGCACGCCGACAGGATCCCAGAGCCCCCGCGAGCCTGCTGCCGACGCGCTCGGCCGGGCGTGCAGTGAGCCTCGCCGCCCCCACAGCCCGCAGCCATTCGATCGAGTGCGTCGGCTCGCCTGCCGGGGCCCGCGCCCGCGTCGGCACGTCGGCCGCGCATCCTGCAACGTGGCGGGCGACGACCTGCGAGAATCGCCGCGTGGGGTACACGATCTTCCACGCCGACGAGCTCGAGTGGCATCCGCGCCGCGAGGGAGATCCCCGGCTCGTCGCCGAGCTCTCTCCGGCGATGACGGAGGCGCGCGCGAACCTCTACCGCTATCCGGCCGGATCCGTCGGACGACGCCACATCGACCCGATCCAGGAGGAGGTCTTCGTCGTCATCGACGGGACGCTGACGATCCACATGGGTGAGGGCGACGAGCCGGAGCGGCACGAGCTCGGGCGCGGCAGCGTCCTGATCGTCCAGCCGGGTACGGCGCTGCAGCTCTCGAACACGCACGACGAGGAGCTGCGGTTCTTCGCCGTCGGGGCCCCGCCGGAGCGCGGTGAGACGATGTTCTTGCCCATGGTCGAGTAGCCCGGCCCGCCGCCCGTAGCGGGCGGCGGAGCTTGTGTTGAATCAACACAAGCTCCCCCTCGGCCAGTGGCGGGGGCAGAGGCCGCGGAGTAGGCGGTGGGCCTGCCTCCGGGGCCTACGGCTCCGCGAGGAAGCGGACGATCCGCTCCGCGATCTCCGCGCCCCTGTCCTCCTGGAGGAAGTGCCCCGCGCCCGCGACGATCTCCGCGGGGAGCGCGCCCGGGATGCGGGCGGCCATGCGCTCGGCGTGGACCGGTGAGAAGACGCGGTCGGAGTCGGAGAACAGGACGAGCGCCGGCTTCTCCCAGCGAGACAGCCTGTCGCGCACCTCGAGCATCGCCGCTGCAGAGGGGTGGTCGAGCTCCGTCGGGACGAGCTCGGGGAACGCGAGCGCGCCGGCCTTGGCCTCGCCGACGGGGAACGGGGCGTCGTAGCCGGCGATCGCGTCCTCGTCGAGCGCCGAGACGCAGGCGACCTGCACGAGGCGGCTCGCCGTGAAGTCGGTCCCGACCTCACGGACGAGCTCGCGGAAGCGGAGCCAGTCCGGTGAGGGCGCGCGGCCGGCGCCGACGCCCGTGTTGAGGATCACGAGCCGCCCGACGCGGTCGGGATGGGACACGGCGAAACGGAGCCCGATCGGCCCTCCCCAGTCGTGCACGACCAGGGTGAGCCGCGCGAGGTCGAGCTCGAGCGCGAAGCGCTCGATCGAGCGGTAGTGCGAGTCGTAGGTGTAGTCGGCCGGTGCCAGAGGCTTGTCCGAGCGGCCGAAGCCGAGGAGGTCGGGGACGACGACCCGTCCGACGCGTGAGAGCACCGGGATCGTCTTGCGGTACAGGAACCCCCAGGTCGGCTCTCCGTGGAGGAGGAGCACCGGGTCGCCCGCGCCTGCCTCGACGTAGTGCATCCGGAGGCCGTCCTGCGACACGTAGCGCGGCACGTGGGGCCAGCCGCGAAGGTCGTCGAAGCGCTCGTCGGGCGTGCGGTAGGCGTCCACGCGGCGACTCTACGCCTAGGCTCTGATCCGTGAGGGACGCCGCAGCCGCCCCGCCGTCGTCGCGTCGCGTCCTCACCGGCTACTTCACGCTCGCCGGCCTGTACACGCTGTCGGCGGCCGCCATCTGGGGCGTCAACACGCTGTTCCTCCTCGACGCGGGGCTCAGCTTCTTCGAGGTCTTCGTCGCGAACGCGGCGTTCTCGGCGGGCATGGTCGCGTTCGAGGTGCCGACCGGTGTCGTCGCGGACACGCTGGGGCGGCGCGTCTCGTTCCTGCTCTCCGTGTCCGTGCTCGCTGCGACGACGCTGCTCTACGTCGGGCTCGCCGAGGTCGACGCGGGCGTCGTCGCGTTCTCCGTCGTCTCCGTCGCGATGGGCCTCGGGTTCACCTTCTACTCCGGGGCGATGGAGGCGTGGCTCGTCGACGCGCTCCACGTGACGGGGTACGAGGGGGCGCTCGACGCCGTCTTTGCACGCGGCCAGCAGATCACCGGCGCGGCGATGCTCATGGGCACCGTCGGAGGCGGCCTTCTCGGCCAGATCGACCTCTCGCTCCCGTACCTCGTGCGGTCGGCGCTACTGGTCGCAGTGTTCGGCGTGGCGTACGTCGTCATGCACGATCTCGGCTTCACGCCGCGGCGCGTGACGGCGGCCGAGCTGCCGGGCGAGGTCGCGCGCAATGCGAGAGCCGGCGTCGCGTACGGGTGGGGCCAGCGGCCGCTCCGGCTCCTGATGCTTGCGTCGTTCGTGCAGGTGGGCTTCTTCAGCTGGGCCTTCTACGCCTCCCAGCCGTACCTGCTCGATCTCCTCTCCAGCGACGCCGTATGGGTCGCGGGGCTCGTGACCGCGGGCATCGCCCTCTCGACCATCGCCGGCAACCAGCTCGTGGACGTGATCTCGCGCCGCTGCGGGCGGCGGACGACGCTCCTGCTCGGGGCCGCCGCAGTCGAGACCGGCGCGGCCGTCGCCCTGGGGCTCGTCACCTCGTTCTGGGCCGCGTTACCGGCGCTCCTCCTGATGACCGCGGCGACGGGCGTGACCAGCCCGGTACGCCAGGCCTACCTGCACCAGGTCGTCCCGAGCGAGCAGCGCGCCACGGTCGTCTCGTTCGACTCGATGATCTCGAATGCGGGCGGGATCGGCGGCCAGGTCGGGCTCGGCGCCCTCGGCGAGGGGCGGTCGGTCGGCGCCGCGTTCGTCGCGGGCGGGCTCGTGACCGGGCTCGCGCTGCCGCTGATCGCGCGGGTGCGTGCCATCGGAGGCGCCGCCGACCGGATCACGGGCGTCGGCGCGGGAGTCGACGGGCCCTGCGCTGCCGCCGGCCTGCCGGAGGTGGTGGCCGTCGAGACCGCGGTCGTTCCCTCGGGCGGCGGATAGGACGGCGCGCTGCGCCGTTCGCTGCGCGACCATGCTCATGGGCTCGGCGGCGACCCTGGCCCTGCTGTAGCTCGGGAGCCGGCGCGCGGCACCGGGCCGGCGTTGGCCCTCAGCGCGTCTGCACGCCCATCGTGATCCGGGCGACGGACCCCGATCCGCTGCGCACGAGCTTCAGCATCGAGCGGCTGCCGCCGTTCCGGAAGATCGCGTCCGCGGCGTTCCGCGTCGTCCTCCCGGGCCGCCGGTCGTAGGGCGGGTGGCGGTAGACGACGTCGGTGAGCGCGTCCGGGAAGTAGAGCTGCCCCGTGTGGACGACGTCACCGCCGACGTGCGCCCGGACGTGGATGTGCACCGTCCTGCCCGGGTACCAGCCGGGATGACAGCGTCGCCTTGGCGTCCGCGTCCCAGGACGTGACGCCGAGGAGCCCCGCCGCGAGGCCGCCGAGGCGGACGAGCGAGCCGCGACGCGTGATGCCGCTCCCCTCCGCCGGCTCGCGTGGCTCATCCACGAGCATGGTGTACCAGAGGTGATCGATGTGTTACGATATATCGCGATACAGCCAACGAAAGGAGCGGTATGACCGCATTCGCCATTCCCCACCAGCGCGGCCGCCGAGGCGACGGCGTGCACTTCATGACCAGCCACCACCGGCGGCGTCACCGTGGCGGCTTCGGCCCCGGGTACGCCTTCGGCCGGCGCGCCGCCCGCGGCGACATCCGCGCCGCGATCCTCGCGCTGCTCGCCGAGCAGCCGATGCACGGCTACCAGATCATTCAGGAGCTGGCCGAGCGCACCGGCGGCGTGTGGCGCCCGAGCCCCGGCTCGGTCTACCCGACGCTGCAGCAGCTCGAGGACGAGGAGCTCGTCCGGGAGGCGGCGTCCGACTCGGGCAAGCGCGTCTACGAGCTGACCGACGCCGGACGGGAGCAGGCAGCCTCGGCGCCCGCCCCCTGGACGGCGGTCGCGGCAGAGAGCGACGACGCACTGGTCGCGCTTCGCGACCTCGCGTTCCAGGTGCTCGCGGCGACCCGCCAGGTCGCCAATGCCGGCACGGCCGCCCAGCTCGAGGCTGCGCAGGCAGTGCTCCGCGACGCCCGCCGCAGCCTGTACCGGCTGCTGGCCGAGGAGGACGAGTAAGGGAACGGGGAGCGACCGCTCCCCGTTCCCTCTCGAGCTTCAGCCAATCGCGTGCTTCGCCCGGAAGACGCCGTCCGGGTCGACGTCCGCGCGGATCTCCGCGAGGCGGCCGTAGGCTCCGCCCGGGTAGAGCGCGCTCGAGTCGACGTCGCGCTCGGCGAAGTTGAAGTACGCGCTGCGTGAGAGCCACGGCCCGGCCGCGCTGCGGATCGCCTGGACCCGCCCGTCGATCGCCGCCACCGATTCCGGCCCCATGGCGATCCCGATCGAGTACACCACGTACGGCGCCTCGAAGTGCGACAGCACGCCGCCGTTCGGGTCGGGACGACCCAGCGCACCCTCGAGGTGCCTGACCTCGACCGAGATCAGCGGCGCCGTCCCGTCCATGGCCGCTGCCTCGACGATCGCCTCGGCGGCCGACGCGTCGAACGCCTCGAGCATCCAGCCCTCGCCGCGGCCCGGCACCGGTGCCGGAGGATCCTGGTGGAGCTCGGTGAGGGCGCGCGCCGGCACGACCCCGAAGGTGTCGATCTCGGGCTCGAGCTCGAGCAGCGGGCGCAGCAGCTCGCGGCCCGACCGCTCGTCGCCGAGGTAGGCCGCCTCGACGACGACCACCTGGCGGCCGCGGAGCATCTCGGGCATCTCCGGGATCGGCGGGATCTGGAGCAACCGGCCGACCGACGTCACGTCCTCGGGCGCGTCGCGGGTCCACTCGGCCCACGCGCCGAGCACCTCGCCGGCGCGCTCCATCGGCCAGATGAGCCACCCGGCGAACGCCTGGGCGACGGGGTAGAGCGCGATCTCGAGCTCGGTCACGACGCCGAAGCTCCCACCGCCGCCGCGAAGCGCCCAGAAGAGGTCCGGGTTCGTCTCCGGATCCGCGCGGACGACCTCGCCGTCGGCGGTGACGACCTCGGCCGAGAGCACGCTCGACGAGGCGAGGCCGTGCTTGCGCGCCATCCAGCCGATCCCGCCCCCGAGCGAGTAGCCGACGACCCCCACGTCCGGGGCCGAGCCGTGGAGCGCTGTGAGGCCGTGCTCGACTGCGGCGTCGACGACGTCGATCCAGATCGTCCCGGCGGCGACGCGCGCGACGCGCGCCTCGACGTCGATCTCGACGCCGGTCATCCGCGCCGTGTTGATCAGCAGCGTGCCGTCGAGGGGAGTCCCGGGGGCGCCGTGGCCCGTGCCCTGGACCGCGATGCGAAGCCCGAGGGTGCGCGCGTAGTCGACGGCCGCGACGACGTCGTCGACGGTCTCCGGCAGCGCGACCACGGCGGGACGCTGGTCGACGGCGAGGTTCCAGGCCTGGCGCGCGGGATCCCAGCCCGGGTCGCCCGGAAAGACGAGAATGTCCGGGGAGGCTTCGCTGCGGGTCGCGGATCCGGTGTCGATGAGCTGTGTCATGCGTGTCGTCTCCTCGTGCGTCGGTGTCCGCACGCAGGTTCGCGACGCCCGAACCCGGGGCCGGTGCGGTTACCCACACCGGCCTCCGGCGTCAACCGGCGTTTTTCGCCGGAAGGCGAGGGCCCGTCGCGAGCGTCTGGGCAGCGGTCGACGCGAGGTGAGCGGCGTCGCGCAGCGCGAGCTCGACCGAGCCGGCGAGCTCGACCAGCGTGATGCGCGGAACCTCGTCCGCGATGCCCGGCTCGGCGTCTCCGGCCACGACCGCGACGGGCGTCCCCAGCTCCTTTGCCTCGTGCAGCACGTTCCCCACGACCTTGCCGACGAGGGACGTTGCGTCGAAGCGCCCCTCGCCGGTGATCGCGAGCGACGCGCCCGACAGCGCGGCCCGGAGGCCGGCAGCGTCCGCGACCAGCGCGGCGCCGGGAACGAGACGCGCGCCGACGGACGCGAGGCCGCCCGCGAGGCCCCCGGCTGCGCCCGCGCCCGGGAGCCGAGAGACGTCGACGCCCCGCGCGGTCCGGTAGCGCTCGGCCAGCTGCGCCAGCCGTCCTCCGAGCTCCTCGACGGCATCGGCGTCCGCGCCCTTCTGCGGCCCGTAGACGCGCGCCGCGTCGACGAACATCGTCGCAACGTCGCATGCGACGACGACCTCGACGCCGCGTATGTCGAAGTCGAGCGCCTCGAGCGCGCCCAGGCCGCCGTCGACCGTAGCCGACCCGCCGACCGCGACGATCACCTTGCCGGCTCCTGCGTCGAGGGCGGCCCGGATCAGCTCGCCGGTGCCGAAGGTCGTCGCGCGGAGCGGATCGTTCCGCCCCTCCATGAGGGCGAGGCCGCTCGCCCGCGCCATCTCGATGACGGCCGTGTCGCCGCGCATCCCCCACTCCGCGTCGACAGGCGCCCCGAGCGGCCCGGTCACACGCGTCACCCGCCGGTCCCTGGCCGACGGGCACAGCACGTCGAGCGTCCCCTCGCCGCCATCGGCGAGCGGAAGCCGGGCGGCCGTGCGCCCCGCGCGCTCGACCCCCTCCGCGAGGGCGTCTGCGGCTTCGCGCGCGGTGAGGCTGCCCCGGAACTTGTCGGGACAGCAGAGGACGGGAGCCTCGGCCCTCACGTCGCGCGCATCAGCTCGGCCGCACGCTCGGCGACCATCACGGTCGGCCAGTTCGTGTGACCGCGGGGCAGGGCGGGGATCGCGGACGCGTCGACGACCCGAAGCCCCTCGACTCCACGCAGCCGGAGGTCCGGCGTGACCACCGCCGCGTCGTCCTCGCCCATGCGACACGTGCCGACCGGGTGGTACAGCGTCTGCGACCGCGCCCGCAGGTGCGCACGGAGGGCGTCGTCGTCGACCTCGTCGGCCCCGGGGAGCAGCTCGCCGGTCACGTGCGCGGCCAGCGGCGCGGTCGCCAGAATCCGGCGGGCGCGACGGATGCCCTCGAGGAGCAGGGCTGCATCCTGCCCGCCGGGGTCGGTGAGGTAGCGGGGATCGATCTCCGGCGCGGCGAGCGGATCCGCGGACGCGAGTCTCACCTCGCCGACGCTCCGCGGCTGCAGCAGCACCGTGGCGACGGTGACGCCGTCCTGCGACGGCGGGACGGTCCCCTCCTCCTCGAACAGCACCGGGGCGAAGATCAGCTCGAGCTCCGGCCCGGGGGCGGCGGGG
>CAWAXS010000009.1:0-244265 GCA_963786055.1 uncultured Actinomycetes bacterium
GAAGGCGATGTGCGCACGGCTCGTCGGGCGGCTCCTGCGGGTTCGGGACGGATGCTTCGCTCGAGGCGGCGTAGTGGTGATCAAGACGGGGCGACCCGCGCTAGCCTTCGGTTGACGAGATCGAATCGCAGGAGGGCCGAACCCATGGACACGGGCGTGGAAGACAGGATCGTCGTCGAGTCGGAGCGGGCTGCTCAGTCAGGTCGGGCGGGCGTCATCGAAGAAGTTCTGGCCCAGGATCCGCCGCGCTTCCGCGTCCGATGGGACGACGGGCGCACGAGCATCTTCGCTCCCTCGGCAGGCGTCGCGAGGATCGAAAAGCGCAAGCGAGAGCGCGTGAAGGCCTGACCGACGGGAGGCCGCGTAGCGCTACCACGAGCGCACCGGCAACGGCGCCCGCTCTTCGTCAGCCGGAGTCCCCGCTGCGTGCTACTTCCCGCGCGACCGCTTCTTCTGCTTTTTCACCTTCAAGCTGGGCATCGGCGCCTTCGCCTCGGTTCCGAGCGAAATGGGGTTGGGCACACGATGCTTCTTCGACTTCCCTGCCACGCCGATCCTCCTCGATCGAGGGCGAGTCGCGACGGACGATCCCACGTTACAGGCCGTGGGCGGATGCGCGGTCCTCTGCGCTGGCCGTGCCTCTCGCCAAACGCTCGCGAGTCCAGGAGGAGCAGGATTGTTTTGAACTGGCCCTACGGCCGGAATCCCGGCCGAATCCCCGAAGGCCGTCAATGTTGACTCGAGCTTGTGACTCTGGTTACGTTGTCTGCTCAGCGGGTCGAGTCGCGCGAATCGCCCCAAGGGCAGCTCGGTTACCGTGGCCTCTGCGACGCCAAGCCCCCTTTCCCCGCTGATCTATCACGGGAGAGCGAACGTTCGGCTCTCCGGGAGTCAGTGAGGAGAGCACGTGGGACGCGCGATCCAGGATGAATCAGACGGGTCGACAACTACGAACGCGGCCGACGTCGGTGAGACGGCAACAGGTCGCACGACAGGTCGCATGCGCGCGCGGCGTCGAAGCATCATCATCGCCGTCGTGCTTGGCGCGCTCGTCCTTGGTGGCGCCTACCTCGTGAGCAAGCCGGGCTCGGACACGCCCGCTGCCAACGGAGCGGGCGCTGGCCCGAAGTATGCGGAGATAGAGAGTTTCGTGCAGGGTGAGATGGCGGCTCAGCGGGTTCCGGGACTCGCGCTCGGCATTGTCGAAGATGGCCGTATCGCCTACGTCCGTGGTTTCGGAAAGGCGGACGACTCCGGGCGGGCCGTTACGCCGCAGACGCCGTTCATCATCGGATCGGTGGCGAAATCGTTCACCGCTCTGGCGGTAATGCAGCTCGTCGAGGCGAACAAGATCGAGCTCGACGCGCCCGTGCAGCGCTACCTGCCTTGGTTCCGCGTGGCCGACGAAAAGGCGTCAGCCGAGATCACCGTGAGGCACCTGCTCAACCACACGAGCGGCATCTCCACCAAGACCGGCCGGACGTATCAGGGTGACGGCGATACGAGCGACACCGCCTTGGAGCAGGCAGTTCGCAAGTTGAAGAATGCCGAGCTGACAGCACCGGTTGGCTCAAAGCACCAGTACAGCACCATCAACTACTCGGTTCTGGGCCTGATCGTGCAGACGGTCGCGGGACAGTCATACGAGAGCTACGTCCAGACGAGGGTTTTCGACCCGCTCCAGATGCGCAACTCGTTCACGTCCGAGGCTGCAGCACAGCCAGCCGGCCTCGCGACCGGTTACAACTACTGGTTCGGCCGACCACGGTCAGCCAACCTGCCGTACAACCGGGGCCTGGTACCTGCGGGCTACCTCATCGCCAGCGCCGAGGACATGACCCACTACGTGGTTGCACAGCTCGACGGCGGTCGGTATCGGGGTACGTCCGTTCTCTCGTCCGGCGCGATCAGCGAACTCCACCGCCCGGCCGTGCAGACGCCGAAGGAGGGCACGTCCTACGGCATGGGCTGGTTCGTCGGCCCCCTTAACGACATCCCGGTGATCCACCATCAGGGCGAGACGTTCAACTTCCACGCGAACGTCGTGCTGATCCCGCAGAGCCGAAGGGGAGTCGTCGTCCTGATGAATGCGGAGAACTCCCTCGATCTTTTCACCAGCGGTCGTATGGGAACCATCGCCGCCGGCGTCACCAGTCTCCTCGAAGGGCAAGAGCCACCGTCGCCGCCGTCGAGGATCGCAGTCTTCATCGTCTACGGGGCACTGTTTGCGCTGCTCGTGCTGCAAACCCGCGGCATCGTCAGGTCGGTCGCCGCGCTGCGACGCGGGCGCATCCGACGCGGCCGGATCGGCCCGTGGTGGCGCATCACCCTCTCGCTAGTCCCGAGCCTGGTCTGGGCGCTGTTCGTCTTCGTGCTCGTGCCGAAGCAACTGGGCTTGCCACTTTCGATCCTTGCCAGTGGCTTCCCCGACCTCGTGTACCTGCTGATTGCGAGCGCGTCGGTGGCGCTCGTCTGGGCCGTGGTCAAAGCGGTCTGGACGTACGCCATCCTTCGCGGAGAGCACCGCGACGAGCTGACCGGACAGGCAGCGGCGGCTTAAGGTGTCCGGCATCCGTGATGAGTGAGCTTCCTGGTCGCACGGAGGTGCTGGTGGTGGGTGCGGGGCCGGTGGGGTTGGCGGTCGCCGCCTCGTTGGCCGGACATGGCCATGACGTCACGGTGGTTGATCGGCAGGCGACGGGCGCGAATACCTCGCGCGCCGCCGTCGTCCACGCCCGGACGCTCGAGATGCTCGAGCAGATCGGCGTCTCGAAGCGACTGGCGGGGCTCGGTATCCAGGCTCCGCAGTTCAGTATCCGCGATGGCGATCGCGAGCTCGTGCCGGTCCGGTTCGACAAGCTCCCGACCGAGTATCCGTACACGCTGATGGTCCCGCAGAACATCACCGAGCAGGTCCTGCTCGACCGCCTCGAGGAACTCGGCGGCAGAGTCCACCGCCCATACGCCGCCACCGGGGTGAGCCAGACCGCCGACGCTGCCGAGGTAACGCTGGACAGCGGCGACGTGATCGAGGCCCAGTACGTCGTCGCGGCCGACGGCATGAACAGCAAGATCCGCGACCTAGCCGGACTCGGGTACCACGGCAACGGTGCGCTGGCCCTGTCCTTTACGCTGGCTGACGTCCGGGTGGAGGGCGGCCTGCCGGCAGACCAGGTCCTGCTGTTCTTCTCCACACCCGGCATGTTGGTCGTGGCGCCGCTCCCGGACGGGTCGTTCCGGCTCGTGGCCGAAGTCGACGATGCGCCTGAGCAGCCGGACGTCGCCTACGCACAGCGACTGCTCGACACCCGGGGGCCGCGTCGCACGACGGTGAGGGTGACTGACGTGATCTGGGGATCCAGGTTTCGGATCCACGAGCGCGTGGCGGACCAGTACCGGGCCGGGCGGGTACTGCTCGCCGGCGACGCCGCACATACGCACAGCCCGGCAGGTGGGCAAGGCATGAACCTCGGCCTGCGTGATGCAGTGACTCTCGGGGATGCGCTGTCGATCGCGCTGAAGGAAGGTCGCGAGGAGAAGCTCGACGAGTACGCGGCCGCCAGTCGTGCCGAGGCCATGCACGTGGTCGCGCTTGCCCACCGGCTCACCCGACTGGCCACCGCCCCGCGGGCGGTTCGCCCGCTACGCAATGTCGCGCTACGCGTCCTCGCACTCGTGCCGGCCTTCCGCCGCCGCCTGGCCGAGCAACTCTCCGCCATCGGCCACCGCTAAGGCAAACGGCGGAACAATCGTTCTGGGCAATGACTCGTCTTGGCACTCCTCCTTGAGAGCGGACCCGGCCGGATGGGGGCTCTGGAAGCGACTGGAACGCCTCCCGACCGTCCTACACGCACCTCGGGGACCGCTACGTGCGCCTCGTGCCGGCGGAAGTAGAGGCGTGGCTCGAGGGGTGTACGCAGCCGGGCCGGCCGGTCAGCCCACAGTTGGCGCGCTTTGGCTAACGAGCCCTTCAGCCAGTCGCCATTCCTGTTCGAGGAGCAGGACGCCTCGAAGCTCCGAAAGCCCGTACGGGCAGTAGCCCAGCGCCCGCAGGATCGCTTCCCGGTCGGAGATCGTGAGCGCGACGATGCCGCGCTCATCGTCGTAGGCGTCTTCGAGGATTTCGGCTGTGTCGTTTAGCCCTTCCGTGCGGAGGCACTGGGCCAGCTCGAGCACGAGACGGTCAGGGACCGGGAGGCCAGCGAGGAGCATGGGCTCGATTCTTCCACGTTCGGGGCCAGGGCGTGAGCGAGCGGCTCCTCACGGCCCGGAAGGTGGGCGCGCTGCTCGGCGCGCTCGTGCGGGCGGCTGAGGAAACGGGGATAAGGCGGAGCTTTCTTCGTCTCGGCCTTTGCCGTCACGGCTGGGCCGTAAGAAGGCCTGGTCAGCGAGGCAGAACGAAGGACTCAAAACCCTCGCCTCGTCGCTCCCACCATCGCGCGAAATTCTCCGCCGCGGCTTGGTCGTGGAACACCTTGTAGTGCACTTGGTGACCGCCGCTCACGGTGTACCGCACTGTCCATGTGGTGGTGCCGTTCGACACCTGCCGCATCCCTCTCGGTCAAGGGCTTACTGGTTTTGGATCACGTCCCGCGCTCGTCTGCGCCTCGCCGCGAAAGATTTCACATCCCGAAATCCGTTCTGCCTCTCCTAGGCGCCGGATGGCCGCTCGCAGCGTCCCCTCCCCTTGACGTTGCGAGCGGCCTGTCACGTCCGTTGGGGGGGCGGGTCCCAGACGCAGACGTGGTTCTCGGCGGTGTCGCGCCCGCCCATAATCGAACCGAGCTACGGCACAGCGTGGGGGGTACGCCCCGATCCACGACCGGTCATCGGTGTCGTCGGGATCACCGCGAACGAACGAGACCCAGCCGATGCCAAGCCCGCCCGAGCAGCCGCATTGCTCGCAGTGCAGCAGTACCACCCCTCCTCCCGCCCGGAATCTATGCAGATGCAGGCGAAAAGTTCAAGGGGAGGCGCCAGAGCTCGCCGACCTCGCCACGAAATACATTCCGCCGTTGGAGGCGCGCGCGGCTCACTCCGTGCGGGTGCCGCGTACCACAACCGTCCTGTCACGGCGTCTGACTTCGGCCACCGCGCTGAAGGGGAGGACACGCCGCCGCCGCGCGAGGAGACGGCGACTGCTGACGATGATCTCGTCGGGGTGGTCGGCGTGGCGTTCGTAGCGGACGTGATCGAGCCAGCCGAGGTGTGTGCCGTCGCTCGCAAGCACGCGGTAGCCCGCCGCGGCTGTGAGCAGCCGGCCTAGTTCCGCGTGTGTCCTGATCGCCCCGCTCGCCCCCGCGATCCTCCTGCACGGAAGAGAAGGGTAGTGACGGCTCCGGCAGGCTCTCCTCTCAGGCAAGTGCACCAGGGAGCGGTCGGTAGTTCCGGGTGGCCGGATCAGCAGCCTGCCGGTTGGCCGCGCCGCCCGGTCCGTACTTCTCCAGGATCGCGATCATCGTCTCCAGATCCTCCAGCGAGTACATCGATAAGTCCAGCGACGGCTGCGGCGCAACATCAACCTCAACGGCCTGAAGCGCCTTCCCAAACCCCCTGTCCGCCAGCCACTTCGCCGCCTCCAATCGATCCGCCGTCCGCGCCGAATCGTCACCCAACACCTCGACCATGAACTCGAGGATCAGCTCGCCGTTATCGCCGACCAACTCGCGCACACGGCGGGCCAAACCCTTCGGGCGCCCACCAGGGTTGCCGCTGACTCCCGGTCGGAAGCCTGCGCCGGTGATGCCGCCCGCCCGCGTTGCTCGCCCGTTGTTCTCTACGACGCCCCACCTCACGCAGTATCGCGCGAGAGGCGGTCATGCCCGCGGGCCGCCTGCGCTGGAGACCCGACTTCTACCGCCAGCGGTAGAACCTCTTTGGCCCGACGGTCGAGATCACCATCCGCCCCAATCCCAGAATGAAAAATCACAACACACCACGGGCGGGTGCGCGCCGAGTTGGTGGGGGAGGGGGCGATCGGTGGGCGGCGTGTGTATCACCGGTGTATCACGGGGTGCTCAAACCCGGTCATCGTCGACACGTCTGCACAACGACCGCAACCGGGGGAAATGCCGTAAGAAAGCCGAAACCCCGCATGTTGACGGGGTTTGCGGCACTTCCAGTTTGAGGCGGGCGAAGGCCCATACGGGATTCGAACCCGTGCCGCCGCCGTGAGAGGGCGGTGTCCTAGGCCACTAGACGAATGGGCCGTGGCGACTGGCAAGTGTAGCGGAGTGCCTGCCGCGTGCCCGCCTAGCGAAGCGGGTAGCCGGGCCGTCCTTTCGTAAGCCAGTCGCGGATCGTCTCGCGGGTCGAGACGTCCCGCCCGACCGACGAGGCGAGCATGTACCGGTGGTGGAGCACGTCGCAGTAGGCCTGGATCGGGTCGGCCAGGTCGTCGAGCGCCGAGAGCTCGGCGAGGAGCGGCTCGAACTCCTCGACGCGCCAGCGGATCGCGGCGGTCGTCTTGTCGTGACCCGCGCCCTGCTCCTGGCGGGCGGCGTAGTAGTGGACGTCGGAGAGGATCGCGCGCGCCTGGTTCTCGCGTGCCTCCACACCGGTGAGCGCCTTCAGGCGACTCGCGTGGAAGGTGCGGCCACCGACCCGCACCTTGATCGCGAGCTCGTTCGTGTCGTCTCCGGCCGGGACGAGGTCGACCTCCTCGACGTCGAAGCCGAGGCGGTTGACCCGCTCGATCCGCTCCGTGATCCGGTAGCGCTCGTCCACCGCGATCGTCTCGGTGCGGGCGAGCTCGGCCCAGAGGTTGCGGTAGCGCTCGGCGATGTCGAGTCCGAGCTCGAGGTCCGCCGCGTCGACGTCGGCGCCCGCCGCGGCGGCGATGTCGGCCATGCCGCCGGCGACGTTCTCCACCATGATCTCGAGGTCCTCGAGTCGCCTGCCGCCAGTGAGGCCGCCCGGGAAGACCTCGGCGGTCTCGGCGTCGACCATGACCGTCTCGATCGCCTCCGCGTCGAAGCGGTAGAGGACGTTCGAGAGGTTGCAGTCGCCCCAGAAGCACTGGACAAGGTGGAGCTGGACGAGGAGGTTGGCGAACGCGTCGAGCATCTGGTTGCGCCGGGCGCCGAAGCCCGGGCCGATGAGGAGCTCGCGGTACGAGAACGAGAAGTGCTCGTACGCCGTGACGAGCGCCGCGGAGCGCTCCTCGCCCGGATCGTCCGACCGGTCCTCGACGAGCCCGACCGCGCGCACGGCCGGAGCCCCGGCCGTCTCGAGCACGCGGAGCACCGTGTAGTCGTTGCGGGCCGGTCTCCGTGGCAGCTCCTTCACGGCGTAGATCCCGTCCGGGTACGAGAGGAAGCGCACCTCGTGGCGGCTGATGCCCTTCGGCAGGTCGATCAGGTGGGGGACACGCCACTCGACGAGCGAGCGCTCCCAGGGGAGGTCGAGGAAGTCCGGGTGCCCGGGGCGGATCGTGAGAGCCGGCGCCACGGCGGGTCAGCGCCGGGCAGGCCGGTCGTCGGTCAGGCCGTCGCGGGAGGTGTCGTCGCCAGGGGAGCGTCCGGCTCGCGCGCGTCGATCCGCTCCTCGAAGCGCCGCCTGATCTCCTCGCCCGTCGCGAGCAGGTCGTAGCGCGCGCGGCGCGGCGGGAGCTTGACCACGCGCACCGACTCGTCGCGGTCACCATGGCAGCGCGCATACGCGGCCGCCTCGTCCAGAGGCCTCAGGCGGTCAGGCTTCCGCCAGAAGGACACGGTCGATCTACTACCAGCGATCGGGCTCAGTGGGAACCCGACCCGGCTGCCGGGGCCCGCACTTTGCGCACGAATCCTGTCGAAGGCTCAGTACCACGGCTTGCACGACCAGGGGCTCCAGTCACGGCCCGAGCGCACAAAGTACCGGTACGCGGCCTGTGCCTGCTCGATCGCGCTCTCGCCGTGACCGAAGAGCCGGCGTGCGCTCGAGCCCATCTGGAACAACCCGAGGTACTGGCCGTTCTGTGCCGTCGTCTGGACGCCCGACTCGCAGCGTGCGACCTGCAGTGCCTGCTGGCAGAAGGAGCCGAACACGTGGCAGATCGCCTTCTCGGGCGAGCGCTCGAAAGCGGCCAGGACGCGTCTGCGCTCGGCGTCGGCCTCGCGCCGCGCGAGCCGGGCGCGGGCACGGTCGGCCTTGGCCTGCGTTGCCGCGAGCGTGCGGTGGGCGATCCGGAGCCGAAGCGACGCCTCTTCCTGGAACCGCGGATCGCTGAGGAGCCAGCGGTGCTTCTCGAAGAAGCGGATCACGGAGCTCGACTTCTGCATCGATGCGACGTGCTTCGCGAGCTGGGCGCCGAGGTCGGCCGACGAGCCGGCCTGGGCCGCCGCCGGTGTGGCGCAGAGCACGAGGGCGCACAGGCCCGTGACTAGGGCTTTCAGGACATGACCTCCCCCTGGGGGACAAGAACACGGCGCGCGCCGCAGTCGGGCTCTCCAGTCGGAGGCCCGGCGCTGCCGTTCGTGTCAGAAGTTCATGCGAGGCTACCGGGGGGCGCACAAAGTCGGCGCCAGTGCTTACGAAACGCTCACATGAAGTGTCACAAGCGTTTTCGCTCCGCGCAACGCGAAACGCCCCTCGCGGGGCGTTTCGGAGGCTGCGGGACAGGGACTCGAACCCCAACTTCCGGACTCACCCGCACGTGTGCCGACCGTCCCCGCCGGTGCCCCGATGCCGCAGCGATGCTCGGTTCTGCCTGCGGCGGGTTCCCGTGTGTTCCCGTCCGTACTTGCGACAAACTTGCGACACGCGCAATCGTCGCCGAGATTCGAACTCGGGACCTCTAGACGGTTCAGACGGTTGGCGGCGGTTGGAGCGATGTGGTCCGAAGTGGCTTGAGCACAGGCGTTACGCGGTGGTCGGGCGCTCGAGCCGCATCGCTCCGTCCCCCACCTCGCGGGCGTTTGCGGACTGATTGCGGACTTGCGCCTCGTCCCACCGCAAGGGCCGGAGGCGGCCATCCCAAGGATGCTTCGGGCCTCGCTTGGGAACTCGAGACTCGAGGCCGATAGCTTCCCTGTGGTGACGAGACCACCTCTAGATCCGGCGCGAGGTGCGGAAGTGGCCAGGAAGCTCAGAGCCTTGGGCGTCAAGGGCACCCTCATCAAAGCCGCAGAGCTTGGCTACCTCACCGAGCTGACATGCGGAATGCCCAAGTGCTTCTGTCCCGAGGAATGGGGCGGAGCAGGTTACTTCGAGCGGCGGCCCACTCGCTCCTGGAGTGACTGGGAGCCAACCCACAAGCACTTCCCAATCCCAAAGAGAGACGGAGGGAAAGCGACTCCCGACAACACGGTTCTTGCCCACCGCCTCTGCAACAGGCTCGACTACTCCCTCTCCCACGGACGTTCCATCGAGAAGGATCTCGCGAGAGTCCAGGCAGCTCGCGAGTCGGCCGCCGCGGCGAACCTGCCCCACCCCGCTCCGGCGGCCGAGGCTGTCGCCGAGGTCGCTGCGCGCGAGCCCCTGTCGCCAAGATCGCCCCGCAAACGAAAGCCGGAGTCGCCTGGAGCCGAGGCGGAGGAGCTCGCCGCGCCGAAGCGCGGGTACTTCCTGCTGAACACGGACGGGGGCAACCTGCGGCGAAGACCCGGGGAGCCCTTGACCCACGCAGCGATCGGCGTCCTCCTTCGGACGCGCCGCCTTGCCCCTGTGGCCCAGATCTCCGAGGCGATCGGCCCCGCCACTCACAACGTGGCGGAGTACCGGGCGCTGATCGCAGGTTTGACGCTCGCACGCCGCCACGGGGTCCGGCAGATTCGCGCCTACACAGACTCCGAGCTCGTTGTCGACCAGGTGAACGGCGTCTCTGCTGTCAGGCAGGAACACCTCAGGGAGCTGCACGCCGCCGCGACCGGACTTATCGCTCATTTCCAGAGCGTGCGGGTCAGCTGGTTGCCCCGCGAGATGAACGCCGAGGCAGACCAACTGGTGAGAGACGCTCTCGCGGGCCTCGACTAGCGGGACGAACGGGACCTCGAACGCGGCCTGCTCGGCGACGATGAGGTGCCCGGCGGCGAGCGCGCGCTGGAGTCGTGCGCCGGGATGGCCCTCCGAGGTCACGAACACACGTTCTCACATGTGCAGCGCGGAGACCATCAGACATGTCTGCCGCGGCCCATCTGGGCACCGGCGCCTTGCCGTGGCAGGGTTCCGGGTGGGGCCGGGTACCGCGGTAAGAGTCACTGACTGACGGCGTTCAGCTAGCCGCCCGGCCCACGTCACGGGGGTACTGGCGCACACTCGCGCATGGCTCCGGTCTCCCGCCGACGCCGGTACCGAGAGCTATCGCCGTATCGCGCGCGTGATGTAGAGGCCGGTGAGCGCCGCAAGAGTGGTCACGAGCACGACCTTGACGATCACGGAAGCACGCTCGTGCGACTGCTCATGCATCAGGGGGCGCGCCCACTGCCCATTCGCCTCGGACTCCGGACTCTGCCGCTCGGCGAGCCCGCCTCGCGCGGCACACACGTGGCGCTTCTTGCTGACGGGGTCGCACGCATACCAGGAGCGGCCGTTGAAGCGCCACGTCGCGTCGGCGCAGAAAGGGCACGCCGGAGTCACCGGCTTTGGAGGTGCCTGAGGTGCCCTGGAGACGTCGGTGCGCGCACGGGTCACTGCACCACTCACTATCGGACGCAACCCGGCCTTCTATGAGTATCAGATCGCGGCAGGTGGGCTGTTCGAGTACTGCACGTTTGGGGTGCCTGGCGTGAAACCCCCCAAGTGGTGTTTGAAACGTGACGCGTTCGTGCGATTCAAGAGGTACCCGATCCCACCGCCGGACATCTGAGGGCCGCCGAAGCGTGCTCATCCAGGAAGTAGAAGTGACAACCGACAGCGCCGAATGGCTCCGGCTCAACGTCCCTGAGCCAGCCGCCACAAGGCTGCGCCACGCGCTCGACTACGACTTGGTCCGACTTCGCTTCCCACACGAAGAGGCTGACCAGGTGCTCGTCGCGCTCGTCGACCCACCGCCAGGGCTCGAAGGACTCCGCGTCGCGTTGCTCCACGAGCGCGAACATCGGTCGATCTAGTCGCGTCGCGCGGCTCGATCGGCACGACGCTCTCACGGGACCTCGCGTGGCATCTCCACGACGCGTGCTGCGGGGACCAGCCCTACAGACCTGAAGCCCTGGCCCTGCGTCTAGCCCGTGCCGCAGGGCAGGGCGTCAGCATTCCCACCCTGCGGCGTCTTTGGGGCGAGGGAGACGAGCGGTGGGGGCCGCGGTCCCCTCGCCCGACGCCGTTCGGGGACGGGCGGGCGTGTGGAGGAGGACCGGGGCCGAGTGTCATTGGTGGGAGCCACAAGCTGACGGCGTTCAGCTAGCCGCCCGGCCCCTTTCGTGGCATCGTCTAGGTCAGCTTGGCGACGACGAAGGAGAGCGCGATGAGTTCGATCAGAGAGACGGCCGAGCAGTTCTTCGATGCCTGCGAAACCGGCAAGGGGTGGGAGGGGTGCCGGGCCTACTGCCACGAGGGCGCGAGCTTTTCGGCCCAGGCTGGGGCGCTGGAAGCGGTCGAGACAGTCGAGGGCTATGCGGACTGGATGAAGGGCATCTTCACTCCCCTGCCAGACGCCAGCTACGAGGTTCGCTCGTTCGCGGTCGACGACGCGCGGCAGAACGTGGCGGCGTACGGCGTGTTCCGTGGAACGCACACTGGCGAGGGCGGGCCAGTGCCGCCAACAGGCCAGAAGGTGGAGACCGACTACGTCTACGTCATGGATTTCGACGGCGATCGAATCCGTCACCTGACGAAGATCTGGAACGACGGGATCGGCCTGCAGCAACTGGGTTGGGTCTAACGAACGTTGCGTGTCCACGGTCGTGGGCGCAGCCTTTGCCCGTGGGGAGCCACACACTGACGGCGTTCAGCTAGCCGCCCGGCCCACAGCGCGGTGGCCGGGTCATACCCACCACGGCGAGGGAAGCTGGGCCCGTCGTTGAACCTCAGGTCTATGACCGGGGACGACCCTACGCCGCCGCCGAACGGGCCTTCGTTCATCGAGCGCCGCGCTCTGCGGATCGCCGACGCGCGATCTGTGGTCATCGGCCTCGCCCTTACGTTCGTCGGACTGGCGTTCGTCGGAGCGATCGTGATCCGCGTCGTCGATCCCGACAACTTCCCGTCACTGGGCTTGGCGGTCTGGTGGGCGCTGCAAACGGTCACGACGGTCGGTTACGGAGATGTCGTGCCCACGTCCGCCGTGGGGCGAGTCATCGGGGGCATCGAAATGGTGCTCGGCATCTCCTTCATCACATTCCTCACGGCAGGGGTGACCAGCATCGTGATCCAGCGTGGCAGTGCAAAGGCGCAAGCGGTCGAACGTGCGCACGATGAGCGGGATGCCAGGACAATCCTCGATGCGCTGGTCGAGACACGACAGGCGATCACCGCGTTGGACGCGCGTCTTGACCGCATCGAGTCGAAGATCACCACGAGCGGGTAGCTGAGCCGCTGGCGACGTCTAACGCGACACGCCGTCGTTCAGCCTCGTGCTCGTTCACCGAGCCGGATGCGAAGCTCTCCGACCGTCTGCTCGGCCGTGATCCACTTGTTGCGCTGGAGCACGGCGAGCGCCGACCGGACGCGGACGAACCCGGAGCCGTCCTCGATCGGCGACCCGGCGATCCGGCCGTGCATCCGCAGGTCGGCGCCGACGCCACCGGGGACAACGAGAGCACGATCGGTGCCCTCCCCGTCGAACGCGCCGCCCACGACACGCGCCTGACGCGATTTGCCCCCCAAATGATGAAACCCCCGCGATTGCGGGGGTTTCTCACGTCTCAGGCTGCGGGACAGGGACTCGAACCCCAACTTCCGGAGCCAGAATCCGGCGTCCTACCATTAGACGATCCCGCAGGGCGTGAGCCGGATTGTACCCGGCCTGCGGACGACGTCAGATCTCCAGCCGGTACTCGGGGACGAGTCGCTTCTCGTCGGCGGTGTCGATGTGCGCGATCACCTCGACGTGCGGCTCGAGCCCCGATCCGCGGAGCTTCGCCTTGAGCAGGCCGTCGACCTGGAACAGGCCGGACGAGTTGTTCATCACGATCTCGATGCGCACGGGCTTGATCTCGCCGTCGCCGATCATGACCTCCTCGACCGCCGCCGCCGACAGGGAGTGCATCGACACCTGTCCCTTCTCGAACGGGATCCGAGAGCGGCCCTTGGCCATGTCGAGGGCGTCCGCGACGCGGAGGATGCCCGCCTCGAGCGAGAGCGGCTCCCCGTCGGCACGGTGGCTCGTGATCGCCTGCAGCACCTCCGAGACGACGACGGTGCGATCGGGCTCCTCGTAGATGCCGTCGAGCAGCTCACGCAGCTTCGGCTCGGCCAGGAAGAGGCTCCAGTCCTCGTGGCCCCGCCGGTGCACCGACATCCCGACGCAATGGGTGAGTGCGGCAAGGACCACGACCACCTCCGCGTCCTCGTTCTCCATCCCGTAGTCGCGCACGAGCGACGGCTCGACACCGTGCTTCGTGAGCTGCCGGAGGAGCTTGAGCGCGATGTTGGCGACGATCTGGATGTGCACCCAGGAGTGGTCGTTGATCTGGAGGCGGACGACCGCGTTCACGTTGGAGACGTGCCACCAGCCCTTCAGCACGCGGTCGGCGTTGGCGCGCTCGAGGACGCGGCGGAGCTTGCGGTTCCCGCGGTCGGGAAGCCGGATCCGCATGTGCTCGACCGCTTCCGCGGGCGTGAGGCGAGCCTCGCGAACGGCGTCCGCGGAGACGGGCTCCTCGATGCGCGCCTCGGTCTCGGGGTCGAGCGTCACGTCTCGACGGGCTCGGCGGCGACTGCCTGCGCGTCCCGGAGGCGGAAGTAGGTGATCGCGATCGCGATGGCGCTGAACGGCGCGACGACCGACTGCGCGATCGTGCTCCCGACGAAGATCTCGAGGAACCGCGGCAGGAACGAGAACGCGGCCTGCAGGAGAGTCGTCGCGACGCCCGAGAGGAGGCCGGTGATCAGCACGATCCCGAAGACTGTCCAGCCGTGCCCGCGGACGAGCTCGCGGGAGCGTCCGAACGACTCGAGCGCGCGCCGCTTCTCGACGACGATGACCGGCGCGATGACCGCCCAGATCGTGAGGAGGAACAGGCCCGGGAGGATGAGCAGCACGAACCCGAACGCGATCCCCAGCCCGGCGAGGAGGCCGGCGAGGATGAGCGGGGCGACCGACGAGGAGACGCGGGAGAACACCTCGCCGATGGAGGCGTCGAACGTCCCGTCGCGCGCGTCCTGCACCGCGTAGACGAAGGCGCCCTGCAGCCACGTCGTGCCGACCACGACGGTCGCGAGGGCCAGGATCGCGAGCGCGAAGGCGGCACCGTCGTTGTCGGCGGAGATCGCGCTGACGACGAGCGCGTAGAGGAGGTTGATCGTCGCGAAGACGACGAGCGCGATCACGAAGAACCGGAGGAAGAACCGCGTGAAGAGGGTCCACGCCTCGTTGAGGACGACGCCGATGCTCACGGCTCGATCCTATGCGACCGCGACCCGCGCGAGCTCGCGGCGGACGTGGGTCAAGGCCTTTCCCAGCCGTGCCCGGTTGGCCTCGTCGTTGAGCCAGCCACTGGCGCCCGACGGGTGCGGGAGGGGGACAGCGACGGCGCCGTCCAGCAGGAAGCTCTTACCGATGGCGTCGGTGAGCCGCCGGACGCCGAGCAGCTGCGAGGCGGCGGCGAGGCCCACGGTGACGACGAGGGCAGGGCGCAGGAGACGGAGCTCCGCCTCGCGCCACGATGCGCAGAGCGACTCCTCGGCCGGCGTGGCGCGTCGGTCGCCGCGACCGCTCGCGCTCGGCCCGGGAAAGCAGCGGGTGACGGACGCGCAATAGAAGAGCTCGAAGAACGCGTCCTCCTCGAGACGCAGCCAGCGGCGAAGCGTGCGGCCGGCCCGTCCCTGCCACGGCCGCCCGGTGTCCGCCTCGACGCGGCCGGGCGCGAGGCCGTAGAGATACGCACGCTGACCGGCTCGACCGGCGAAGACCGGCCTCGGGTCGATGGGAAAGCCGGCGTCGAGACACCGCCGGCAGAGGGCGTTGTCCTGTTGGAGTCCCGCGATCGAGCGAGCGCTGCTCAACGGGGAGAGCGGACGACGAGGAACCATCGTCCCGCGTGGAGCACCTCGCCGCCGCCGAGCTCCTCGACGAGACCGTCCGGCGAGAACCAGCGCTTGTAGACCTCCCAGGTCGATCCGTCCAGCAGGACGCGCCGCGACCATTCCTCCTCGACGCCCGAGTGCTCGATGGAGGCGTCCACGACGACGAGCTCGGGTGCCACGCGACGTGCCTCGCGCAGGAAGGTCGGGCGTTGCGAGTCGTCGAGGTGCCCGTAGAAGTGGCCGCTCACGACGCGCTCGAACGCGTCGTCGGTGAACGGCAGGGCGAGCGCGTCCCCCTCGACGAGCGTGGCCCCCGGAAGGCGCTCCGACGCGACCTCGAGCATGCGCGGGCTGCGGTCGAGGCCCGTGATCGTGCCGGGCAGGTGACGCGTCAGGAACCCGGTTCCGCATGCGACGTCCAGCGTCCGGGCAGGGGGGAGGGAGGCCAGCGTCGCCTCGACGAGTGAGAGCTCCTCGTCGAACCCGTCGCGGTCGCGATCCGCGTAGCTCCCGCGGCCCAGGTACCAGTCGTCGTACTCGGGCGCGCGCCGGTCGTAGTACACGGGTGCGGTCGGCTCTCGCATTCGGTCGTAGGGTAGAGGCACATCATGCTGTCCCTGGAGTCCGTTCCCAACGTCTCCGAGGGTCGCGACCCGTCGGTCGTGGCTGCGATCGCGGACGCGTTCTCGAGCGCGGGCGCGCGTGTGCTCGACACGCATCTCGACGGCGACCACCACCGTGCGGTCGTGACGCTCGTCGGCGACGACCACGCGCTCGAGCAGGGCTTGGTGGTCGGCATCGACGAGGCGCGCCGCCGGATCGACCTGCGCACCCACGACGGTGTCCACCCGCGCGTGGGAGCCGCGGACGTGGTGCCGGTCGTCCCCCTCGGCGCCGGCGACCTCTCGCGTTGCGTCGCCGTGGCGCACGAGGTCGGCCGCCGCGTCGGCGAGGAGGTCGGGCTGCCGGTGTTCCTCTACGGCGTCGTCGGCGAAGGACGCCGGCCCGCCTTCTTCCGGCGCGGCGGGCCGGAGGAGCTCCAGCGGCGGATCGACACGGGGGAGCTCGCTCCCGCCTATGGCCCACGGCAGATCGACGCGCGCGCGGGGGCGGTGCTCGTCGGGGTGCGACGGCCGCTCCTGGCGTACAACATCGAACTGCTCGGGACGCTCGAGACGGCTCGCGAGGTCGCGCAGGCGGTGCGCGAGTCGTCCGGCGGGCTGCCGGGCGTGCAGGCGCTCGGGCTCCGGCTCTCGAGCGGCGCGGTCCAGATCTCGACGAACGTGATCGACCTCGACGCGACGGCCCCACACGTGATGGTCGAGCGGATCGCCACCGAGGCGGCCGCGCGTGGCGCGGGCGTGGGGCGCGGCGAGCTCGTGGGGCTCGTTCCGGCGGCGAGCGTGGCGCGGGCAGCACGTGCGGCCGGTGTGCAGTCGCCGCTGGACGATCACGGTGTTCCGATGCCCGCTGCGCTCGAGGCGGCGGCGCACGCGCTCCACCTCCACGACCTCACGGCCGACCGCGTGTTGGAGTGGCACCTCACGGGATGACGGATGTCCGCTGCGCGGCATCGGCGGAGCGGTGATCCGTGCGGCGACGGCCGTGCTCTCTTCTGACGAGGGCGCCGTCTCCATGCCTGCCGCCCAGCCCGCGTTGCTCCGGACGCCGTGACGAACTCGGCACGAAGCCGGCACACACCTGTGACGGGTTCCGCGATAGCGTGACTCCAGGGAGCCTCGCTCCCCCAATGGGGGCCCCAGACCGGCGGGCCAAGGGTTGCGCTGCGCGCGCGCACGGCGACACCTCGACGCCGCGGCCATTCTCGCCGCGGGTGATCGGATACCGGGCCTCCGGCGCTGGAGCAGGCCTGCCGGAGTGACGGCGTCCCGCCCACCGTCGGTGCCGCACCGCTTGCACAGGTCCGTCCGGAGGAGACGCCGGTCTAGACTCGCCCCGTGCCGGGCGCTGTCGAGCTGACCGGGGAGCACCTCACGATCGCGGACGTCTGGGACGTCGCCGTCGAGCGGCGTCCGGTCGTCCTCGGCGCACAGGGGCGTGAGCGCGCGGCTGCGGCGCGTGCGTTCCTCGAGTCGCAGGTGGGCGACCACACCTACGGCGTCAACACGGGGTTCGGACGGTTCGTCTCGGAGTCGATCCCGCCCGAGCAGGCGGCCGAGCTCCAGCTCCGGCTGCTCCGCAGCCATGCCTGCGGCGTGGGCGATCCCTACCCGGACGACGTGATTCGGGCCGCGATGCTGCTCCGGGCGAACACGCTCGCCAAGGGGTACTCGGGCGCACGCGTCGAGACGATCGCGTTGCTCGTGGGCGTGCTCGAGGCCGGAATCGTCCCGCGCGTCCCGTCGCGGGGCTCGGTCGGGGCGAGCGGCGACCTCGCACCTCTGGCGCACCTCGCGCTGCCGCTCGTCGGCGAGGGAGAGGCCGTGGTCGAGGGCCGGCTGATGAGCGGGGCCGAGGCCCTCGCGACGGCCGGGCTCACCCCCATCACGCTGGCCGCGAAGGAGGGGCTGTCTCTCATCAACGGGACCCAGTTCATGACGGCGATGGCGTCACTCGCGCTCGTCCGTGCCCGCCGCCTGGCGCACACCGCGGACGTCGCATGCGCGATGTCGATCGAGGCGCTCCAGGGAACGCCGATGAGCTTCCATCCCGCGATCCACGCGGCACGCCCGTTGCCGGGGCAGACGCGGAGCGCCGCGGCGCTCCGCGCGCTGCTCGACGGCTCGGCGATCGTCGAGTCCCACCGGTGGTGCGACAAGGTCCAGGACGCCTACTCGCTCCGTTGCGCCCCTCAGGTGCACGGCGCGAGCAGGGACCTGATCGATCACGTCGAGCGCACGGTGGCCGTCGAGCTGAACGCCGCCACCGACAACCCGCTCGTCCTCCTCGAGGAGGAGCTGATCGTCTCGAACGGGAACTTCCACGGTCAGCCCGTCGCGATGGGCCTCGACTGTCTCGCGATCGCGTGCGCGGAGCTCGCGAGCATCAGCGAGCGGCGGACGGAGCGCCTGGTCAATCCGAGCCTGTCCGACGGCCTGCCCCCGTTCCTCGTCGCGAGAGAGGAGGGGCTCAACTCGGGCTTCATGATTCCCCAGTACGTCGCGGCGGCCCTCGTCTCCGAGAACAAGGCGCTCAGCCATCCCGGGTCGGTCGACTCGATCCCGACCAGCGCCGGGCAGGAGGATCACGTCTCGATGGGGAACGGCGCGGGACTCAAGGCGCTGCAGGTTCTCGCGAACGCCGAGCGCGTCCTCGCCATCGAGCTGCTGGCGGGCGCCCAGGCCGTCGAGTTCCTCGCGCCGCTCGAGCCCGGCGTCGGTGTCCGTGCCGCGCGTGCCTTCGTCCGGACCCTGTCGGATCGGCTCCGTGAGGACAGGTCGCTGTCCGCGGACATCGAGCGGGTCGCGGCCGCGATTCGCGACGGCAGCCTCCTCTCGGCTGTCGAGCGCGCCGTCCCGGAGGCGTTCGCGTGAGCGACCTGCCACCGCCCCCCAACGCGTATCGCGGCGCCGCCACCCTCCACGCCGTCCTCGCCGTCGTGATCCTCGTCATCGCGGCGATCTCGGGGGGCAGCCTCGCCAAGGCGTTCGCCGTGGCGGTCGCGTACTTCGTCGTCGCGACAGGGTGGAGCTGGTTCCGCTTCCGTCAGCGCGAGTCCCGGGTCGCCGGGTCACGGTCGAACGGAGAAGGGCGATGAGCGACGCGCTCGTCGAGACACTCGTCGGGGATCTCTCGTCGATCCGCGCGCCGCGCGGCTCCACGCTCAACGCACGGTCGTGGCAGACCGAGGCGCCTCTGCGCATGCTCCTCAACAACCTCGATCCCGAGGTCGCCGAGCATCCGGAGTCACTCGTCGTCTACGGGGGATCCGGGCGCGCGGCTCGATCCCACCAGGCCCTGCGCGACATCGTGCGGACGCTCCTGCGGCTCGGCGACGACGAGACCCTCCTCGTCCAGTCCGGGAAGCCCGTCGGCGTCTTCCGGACGCACGCCGGCGCTCCGCGCGTCCTGATCGCGAACGCGCTGGTCGTCCCGGCGTGGGCGTCGTGGGACGAGTTCAGGCGGCTCGAGGCCGAGGGCCTGACGATGTTCGGGCAGATGACCGCCGGATCGTGGATCTACATCGGCACGCAGGGGATCCTCCAGGGCACCTACCAGACGTTCTGCGCGGCGGGTGAGGTGCATTTCGGGTCACCCGATCTCTCCGGGCGAACCGTGTTGACGTCCGGCCTCGGCGGGATGGGCGGAGCCCAGCCGCTCGCCGCCACGATGGCCGGCGCCGCGATCCTCTGCGTCGACGTCGACCAGCGCTCGATCGACCGTCGCCTCGAGACGCGCTACCTGGACGAGCAGGCCGACTCGCTCGACGACGCGCTCGATCGGGTGCGCGCTGCAGCTGCGGCGCGGAAGCCGCTCTCGGTCGCGCTGCGTGCCAACGCGGCAGACGTCCTGCCCGAGCTCGTCGCGCGCGGCGAGACGTTCGACCTGGTCACCGACCAGACGGCCGCCCACGATCCGCTCACGGGTTACGTCCCGGCCGAGGTTCCGTTCGAGGAGGCCGCCGGTCTCCGCGAGCGCGACCCGCAGGAGTACCTGAGGCTCGCATCTCAGTCGATCGTCACGCATGTCCGGGCGATGATCGACCTCGTCCGGATGGGATGCTACGTTTTCGACTATGGCAACAACTTGCGAGGTGAGGCCTATCGGGCAGGCCTGAGCGACGCCTTCACATACCCGGGATTCGTCCCGGCCTATATCCGGCCGCTGTTCTGCCGGGGCATCGGGCCTTTCCGATGGGCCGCGCTCTCCGGAGATCCAGCCGACATCGCACGGATCGACCGCGAGCTCGAGTCGCTGTTCCCCGACGACGTGCTGCTCCAGCGGTGGCTCGAGCTGGCGCCAGAGCGGGTTGCGTTCCAGGGCCTCCCGGCACGCATCTGCTGGCTCGGCTACGGCGACCGCGCGAAAGCGGGCCTCGCGATCAACGAGCTCGTCCGCACCGGTGCAGTGTCCGCGCCGGTGGTGATCGGCAGGGATCACCTGGACTCAGGTTCGGTTGCCTCTCCGTACCGGGAGACGGAGGCCATGCGCGACGGCTCGGACGCGATCGCCGACTGGCCGATCCTGAACGCGCTCCTCAACACCGCCGCCGGCGCGACGTGGGTCAGCGTCCACCACGGAGGCGGCGTGGGAATCGGCAACTCGATCCACGCCGGGATGGTGATCGTCGCCGACGGCACCGCGGACGCCGACGACCGGCTCGAGCGGGTGCTCACCGCCGACCCCGGCACCGGCGTGATGCGCCATGCGGACGCCGGGTACGAGGACGCGCGGGAGGCGGCGCGCGCGGGCGGGCTCGATCTCCCCGGCATCACGACGTGATTCCGCGTCCTCCGCCGTGGGCGATCCGCCGCCGATGAGCCGCCTGCTCGTCCGCGATCTCGCCCAGCTGGCGACGTCCACCGGTGTGGGCGCCCTCCGCGGTCGCGAGCTCGGCGCCGTCGAGGTCGTGGAGGACGCGTACGTCCTCGTCCGCGACGGCGCGATCGAGTCCGTCGGCCCGATGCGGTCGCTGCCGCAGGTCGAGGGTGAGGTCGAGGAGATCGACGGGAGCGGGAAGTCGGCGATCCCCGGTCTCGTCGACTGCCACACCCACCCGGCGTTCGCCGGTGACCGCGCGCACGAGTTCGCGCTTCGCGCCGCCGGCGCGACGTACGAGGAGCTGCTCGCGGCAGGCGGCGGGATCCTCTCGACGACCCGCGCGACGCGAGTCGCCGGGGCGACCGAGCTCGAGTCGATCGTCGCGCGCCACCGGGACGCGATGCTCGCGCACGGGACCACGACGTTCGAGGGGAAGAGCGGCTACGGCCTCGACCACGACACCGAGCTGGCACAGCTCTCGGCGGTCGCGGCGGCCGGCGGCGTTCCGACCTGGCTCGGCGCGCACGCCGTGCCGCCGGAGCAGGAGGACGCCGACGCGTACGTCGACTGGGCGATTGCCGAGGTGCTCCCGGATGCGGCGCGGATCGCGGTCGCGGCGGACGCGTTCGTCGAGCGTGGCACGTTCGACGTGGGACAGGCGCGCCGCTACCTGCTCGCGTGTCGCGAGGCCGGGCTCGTCCTCCGTCTGCACGGAGACCAGCTCTCGGAGATCGGCGCGGTCCAGCTCGCGGTCGAGCTCGGGGTGCGGTCGATCGACCACCTGGAGGCCACGGGCGACGCGGGCGTCGCGACGCTCGCGGCGAGCGACGTCGCCGCCGTCCTGCTTCCCGTCGCCGCGCTCTACCTCGGACGCCCGATGCCTCCCGCACGCGCGCTGGTGGACGCGGGCGCCGTCGTTGCCCTCGCGACCGACTTCAACCCGGGCAGCGCCTTCTGCGAGAGCCTCCCGGTCGTGTGCACCCTCGCGTGCACCCAGCTCGGCCTCACGCCAGAAGAGGCGCTTGCCGCCTGCACCGCGAACGCGGCCCACGTGCTCGGCCTCGACGACCGTGGACGCCTCGCACCGGGGCTCCGAGCCGACCTCGTGCTCCTCGACGCCGCGGACTGGCGCCACCTCGCGTACCACTTCGCAGGTGACGTCGTCCACACGGTCGTCCGTGAGGGCCGTGTGGTCGTGTCGCGGGCATAATCGAGGGTGATGGCGACCCAGAAGCAGCGCCGCCGCCGCGCGAAGGAGAAGCGGCACGCGTACGACCTCGTCGAGATCGATGCCGAGGGGAAGGAGACCGTGCTGAGCGCGAGCGAGCTCAAGGACGATGCGTCGGCCAAGCCTGCGGTGAAGGCAAAGAGTGACTCGCGCGGCGCGGCGAAGGCGAAACCGGGACGGGGGACGCCGCAACCGCCGACGTGGGGACGCGTGCTGAAGCGTGGCGCGATCTTCGCGCCGATCTTTCTCGCGACCGTGTTGCTCCTCGCCGGGAACCGCCTGACCTTCGCGGGTGCAGTGATCCAGACGGCCTTCCTCCTCGCGATCTTCATCCCGTTCAGCTACTTCATGGACCGTCTCGTCTGGCGCTCGCAGGAGAAGCGGCTCGCCAAGGCGAGATCGAGCGGCCGCTGATCCGCTCGCGCCGAGGTCGGGCACGTCGAACAGGGTGGCCGGGAGGTCGCTCGCGACCTCCCGGTAGGCTCGAGGAACGGCCGCGAGCGCCGCGTTGCGGCGGCCGCAGCGGTAGGTCGCGCTCCGGTTAGGAGGTCGGCCCGCCCTCCGGGTAGTGGCCCTCGCCGGGCCAGGGCGCCAGGATGAGCAGCAGGCGGGCACCGCTCGCGCTCCGGATCGCGTGCCGCTCGGCGGGGTCGAAGGTGACGAGCGTGCCGACTCCGCCGTCGATGACGTCGTCACCGCAGCTGATCTCGGCCTCGCCCTCCACGACCACCACCCACGCGCGCTCACGGACCTGGTGGTCTCGCATCTCCTGGCCGGCCTCCAGCCGGATCGCGATCGCCCGCGCGCCGTCGTCGGTGGTCAGGACGCTCGGATCGATCGTGCCGCCGGGCGCCTCGATCTCGGTCAGGTCCCACGCCTTCACGGCTCAACCGTATCGCGCCGCGCCCTGCGGCGAAGCGGTGGAGCGCGTCCGTACACTCGCGGTCGTGCCTGCCGTGGTCGACCAGCTACCCCTCGGACCGCTCGCGACGAACTGCTACGTCGTCCGGGCCGATCGAGGCGCGACCGAGGCGGTGGTCGTGGATCCGAGCGGTCCGGCTGCGGAGATCCGGCTCACCCTCGCGTCGCTCGGTGCGCGCTGCGCGGCGATCCTCGTTACGCACGGGCACTTCGACCACATCCTCGGCCTCGCCGATCTCGCGGAGGGCACCGGCGCGCCCGTGTACGCCCCCGCAGCCGAGCGCGCCCTGCTCGAGACCCCGCAGGGGTTCACGCCTCCGGGCATCACGGTCCGGCCGTGGACGCCCGACACGCTCCTCGAGGGGGGAGAGGCGCTCGAGGTTGCCGACCTCCACATCGATGTGCTCTCGGTGCCCGGGCACTCTCCGGGGCATCTCGCGTACGCGGTCGACGGCGCGCTGCTCTCCGGTGACGTCCTCTTCGCGGGCGCGGTCGGTCGCACGGACTTCCCCGGCGGCGACTGGGCAACGCTCCTCGCTTCGATCCGGTCGCTGATCGAGCGGCTCCCGCCGGAGACGACGGTGTACCCGGGGCATGGGGCCTCCACGACGCTTCGCGCGGAGCTTGCCGCCAACCCGTTTCTCGCCGAGCTGCGGCTCGACGAGCGTGAGGCGGCCGGATGACCGACCGGGCGCGGATCGAGCGGCCGCGCGGCACCCATGACGTCGTCCCCGCCGAGATGGGGCAGTGGCTGCGGGTGACCGGCGAGATCGAGCGGCTCTGCGCGCTCTACGGCTACCGGAGGATCGTGACTCCCGTGTTCGAGGACACGGCGCTCTTCGCGCGCACCTCGGGAGCCGGCTCGGACGTCGTGCAGAAGGAGATGTACACCTTCAGCGATCGCTCCGACCGGTCGCTGACGCTGCGACCGGAGGGCACGGCGCCGATCTGCCGGGCGTACGTCGAGCACGGGATGCACCGCGACCCGCAGCCCGTGAAGCTGTTCACGATCGCGTCGATGTACCGCTACGGCGCGCCCGGGAGGGGCCGCTATCGCGAGCACTGGCAGGCGTCGGTCGAGGCGCTCGGCACCGACGATCCTGCGATCGACGCCGAGCTCATCCAGCTCTACGACACCCTCCTCGGGAGGCTCGGTGTGACGCGCTACCACCTCGAGCTCAACTCGATCGGGTGCCGCGAGTGCCGGCCGGCCTACCTCGAGTCGCTCCGCGCGTGGCTCGCGGCGAACGCCGACCGCCTCGACGAAGAGACCCGAGCGAAGATCGACGTCAGCCCGCTCAGGGTGTTCGACAACTACCTGGCCAAGCCCGCGGCGGTTCGGGAGGCGCTCGACGAGGCGCCGAAGATCGGCGAGTCCCTGTGCGAGGCGTGCGTCGAGCACTTCGCCGCCGTCCGTGCCGGCCTGGACGCGATGGGCGTCGCCTACGTGCTCGTCCCGACCCTGGTGCGCGGCCTCGACTACTACTCGCGCACGACGTTCGAGTTCATCGGCCCCACCGAGAACCAGAACTCCACGATCACGGGCGGAGGCCGCTACGACTACCTCGTCGAGGAGATCGGCGGGCCGCCGACACCCGGGATCGGCTTCGGTGCCGGCATCGAGCGGCTCCTGATCGCGATGGAGGAGGAGAGCGTCGAGGCGCCGCGCGAGCCGGGGATCGACGTCTTCCTGGCCGTGGACGAGGGCGGCCGCGCGTGCGGGTCGCGGCGTGGCTGGCAGAGCTGCGAAGCGCCGGCGTCGCGGCCGAGACCGACTACGCGGGCCGCTCGCTCAAGGGGCAGCTGACCCAGGCGCGGCGGCTCGGGGCGGCACGCACCCTGATCGTCGGGCCTTCGGCTGCGACGCTCCGGGCGCCGGGGCGGCAGGACGAGGCGGTCGCCCACGACGACATCGTCTCTAGGCTCTCGCCGTGAGCTGGCGCGACCTGATGTGCGGAGAGCCGCGACTCGACGACGTCGGCCGAACGCTGACGCTCGCGGGCTGGGCCGCCCGGCGCCGCGACCACGGCGGCCTGGTGTTCGTCGACCTGCGCGACCGGACGGGCATCACGCAGCTCGTGATCAACCCCGAGCGCTCACCGGCCGCGGCCGGGCTCGCGGGGGAGATTCGGAACGAGTTCGTGCTCCAGGCCCGCGGCGAGCTCGTCGCGCGCTCCGCCGAGACCGTCAACCCTCGCATGACGACCGGTGAGGTCGAGCTCGCCGTCGACGAGCTGACGATCGTCTCGCGCTCGACGCCGCTGCCGTTCCAGCTCGACGAGGACAACGTCGACGAGACGCTGCGGCTCCGCTACCGCTGGCTCGACCTCCGCCGCGAGAGGCTCCAGCGCAACCTGCGGCTGCGTGCCCGGATGGTCGGGATCATCAGGCGGCACATGGAGGAAGCGGGCTTCCTCGACATCCAGACGCCCATCCTCTACAAGTCGACACCCGAGGGAGCGCGCGACTTCGTCGTCCCGAGCCGGTTGCACAAGGGCCGCTTCTTCGCGCTTCCGCAGAGCCCGCAGATCCTCAAGCAGCTGACGATGATCGCCGGCTTCGATCGCTACTACCAGATCGCGATCTGCTTCCGCGACGAGGATCTCCGTGCCGACCGCGTGCAGGAGATCACCCAGCTCGACGTCGAGATGAGCTTCCCCGACCGCGAGGTGCTCTTCCGGCTGATGGAGCAGATGTTCGCCGCGATCTGGCGCGAATGCCTGGACGTCGAGATCGAGACGCCGTGGCCGCGCATGACCTTCGCCGAGGCGGATCGTCGATTCGGCTCCGACAAGCCGGACACCCGTTTCGGGCTCGAGCTCGAGGACGCGACCGCGGCGACGAGGGGCTCGGAGTTCGGGGTCTTCGCCGGTGCGGATGCCGTGCGGTTCCTGCGCGTCCCGCGGACCTTCAGCCGCGCCGAGATCTCGGCACTCGAGGAGCTTGCGAAGGAGCGAGGTGCGAAGGGCCTCGCGTACCTCGTCCGCGACGAGGGCGGCGAGGTGCGCTCCCCGATCGCGAAGTTCCTGAGCGAGCGCGAGCTCGAGATCCTTGCACCGGCGCCGGGGGAGACGCTGCTCTTCGCGGCCGACGCGTGGGAGGTCACGTCGAGGGTGCTCGGGCACCTGCGCCTCCACCTCGGACGGGAGCTCGGCCTGGTGGACGACGACGCGTTCACCTTCCTCTGGGTGACGGACTTCCCGATGTTCGAGTGGAGCGAGGACGAGGAGCGGTGGGGCGCCGTCCATCACCCGTTCACGCGCCCGACCGACGAGTGGCGCGACCGGTTCGACGAGGATCCGCGCAATGCCCTCGCGTATGCCTACGACATCATCGTCAACGGCAACGAGCTGGGCGGCGGCTCGTTCAGGATCCACGAGCCCGACATCCAGGCGCGCGTCTTCGATCTGCTCTCGCTCTCGGAGGCCGAACAGCGCTCGCAGTTCGGCTTCCTGCTCGACGCCCTCGCGATGGGGGCACCGCCGCACGGCGGCATCGCGCTCGGAATCGACCGGATGTCGATGGTGCTCGCCGGCGAGCCGAACCTGCGCGACGTGATCGCCTTCCCGAAGAACCAGGCCGGGCTCGACCCGATGTCGGGCGCGCCGACGGCGATCACGCAGGCGCAGCTCGACGAGCTCGGCCTCGCCGTCGTCGCCGAGGAGGAGCCGAGCTGAGCGCCCGCGTGGTGCAGCGGCTGCTCTCGCTCGCGGCGATCGCGCTCCTCGCCGGGCTCGTCGCCGTGGCGGTCGTCGAGCGTCGCGACGAGGAGCCCGTGTCGGCCCCGACCGGAGCCGTTGCCGCAGGCGGCGGATGGTACGAGGCGCTGGCGGCGCCGCGACCGCCGGGAAAGGACGCCGAGCGGACGAGCTGCGGCCTCGTGCTGACCGCGCGCTCCCTCGGTGTGACGCATCCCGTGCTCCCGTGCGGCGCCAAGCTCCTCATCCGGTACGGCGGCGAGACCGTGCTCACCGAGGTGATCGACAACGACCTGGTGGCGACCGGTCGCCAGTTCGAGCTCACGTCGGCGCTCGCGGCGCTCGTCGGTCTCGACGGGACGCAGGAGGTCGAGTGGCGCTACGCGACGCGCCAGTGACTCCCATCGCGGCCACCGCGAGTAGAATGCGGTTGCTCGACGTTGCGCGTGACCTCGGGCTCTCAACGTGAACCAACAATCACACGAAGGGAGCTCGGGTCCGGAGGACGGTTTCACCGGAATCCGGCAGGGCACCCACCTGGAGAAGCGGGTTCGCTTTTCCGGCCCGGGGTCACGCGGAGCGCCGAGTGGCGTGCGATGAACGGCGCGATCGTCGGGCTCGACCACGTCCAGGTCGCCGCACCCGCCGGCTGCGAGGACGACGCGCGGCGGTTCTACGGCGCCTTGCTCGGGCTCGACGAGCTCGAGAAGCCGCCTCTGCTCGCGGCGCGCGGGGGTGTGTGGTTCGGCGTCGGGGAGCAGCAGCTCCACGTCGGCGTCGCCGACGGGTTCGCCCCTGCGACGAAGGCGCATCCGGCGCTTCGCATCTCCTCGCGCGCAGCGCTCGACCGCCTTGCGGCCAGGCTCGAGGCGCACGGCATCGATGTCCGCTGGGCCGACCCGGAGGAGATCCCCGGCGGGGCACGGTTCTTCGTCGACGACCCGTGGGGCAACCGGGTCGAGCTTCTCGCCTGACCCGCGGGCGCCGCGCGCACTCCCGGTGCGCGCGGTGAGCCCTTCGGAAATCGGCACGAAGTCGGCACGAAGGCGTGACGCTCTCGCGGCTGTTCGCCCGATAACGTGACATCAGGGACACGGGAGTGCCCCTGGGGGACGTTGGGCCTAGGGCGAACCGCCGGATGCCCCCGCGCGGGGGTGCATCCGAAGCGGCGCGCGTGAGCCGACTCCGACGGGCGCTAGCCTGGATCGGTCATGGCTGTCGAGCTGATCGGAGACTCCGCGCGCGGCGACGCATATCGCGCTCGCACGGCTCGTGGTCGACGGCGAGCGGATCGTCGAGGCCGACGCGCCGGGGATGGCGCGGCCGCTCGCCGGATTGACGCTGCTCGAGGCCGCGGCCGTCCCGGGCGAGACGCTCTCCGCCGATGCCGTCGCGAACGCGCTCGCGTCCGCGTTCCGCGCGGCGCCGCGACCGGGGCGGGTCGCGGTCGCGATGAGCGGTGGTGTCGACAGCGCCGTCGCGCTCCACCGCGCCGGCGCGAACGCCCTCGGGGTGACCCTGCGGCTCTGGATCGACCCGTCGGGCCCGAGCGCCGAGCGGGCGTGCTGCTCGCCCGACGCCGTCGTGCGTGCCCGCGAGACCTGCCATGCACTGGGGCTTCCGCACGTCACCCTCGACCTGCGCGAGGCGTTCCGAAACGACGTCGTGCAGGCGTTCGTCGACGGGTACGCGGCGGGCCTGACACCGAATCCCTGCATGCGCTGCAACGGGTCGTTCCGCTTCGCCGCACTCGTCGCGTTCGCCGAGCGGGCAGGCGCGGACGCTCTCTGGACCGGTCACTACGCGCGCCTCGTGGAGCGTGACGGGATGCGCCTCGTCGCGCGCGGCGCGGATCCTGCGAAGGACCAGTCGTACATGCTCGCGACGATCGACCCTGGGCTCTTCGACCGGGTCGGCTTCCCGCTGGGCGAGACCACCAAGGCCGACGTCCGGGACGAAGCTGCCGCGGTAGGGCTCGCCGCGGCCCGGCGACCGGAGAGCCAGGAGGCCTGCTTCCTCGCCGGCGGCGACTACCGGGCGTTTCTCGAGCGCCACGGCGTCGCATCGACACCCGGGAGCATCGTCGACGAGACCGGGACGCGTCGTGGATCCCATGACGGGCTCTGGAGGTTCACGCCGGGCCAGCGGCGCGGGCTCGGCGTCGCCTCGACGGAGCCGCTCCACGTCCTGCGCTCCGATCCACGCACGAACACCCTCGTCGTCGGGCCGCGCAGCGCTCTGGGTGCACGCCGTGTGACGGCGCGGGGGCGCCTCTACGTGCCGATCGAGCGCGCAGAGGCGAAGCTTCGCTACCGCTCCGAGCCGGTGACCACGAGCGTGGCGCCAACCGCGGACGGGTTCACGCTCGACCTGGACGAGGCGTTCGACGCCGTCGCGCCCGGCCAGGTCGCGGTGCTCTACGACGACGACGCGGTGGTCGGAGCCGGCGTGATCGAGCGCGCGACGGGGTAGGATCCCGCGCGATGACGCTCGCCTTCTCTGCCGGTGACGCCGCCTACTGGGGCCTGGCGGTCTTCCTCGTCCTTCTCGGCGTCGGGTCGCTCTTCGCGCTCGTCAAGCTCGGGCGGCTGTTCGACAAGGTGTCGTCGCTCGTCAGAGGCACGGAGCGCGACGCGCTGCCCGTCGTGGTCAAGACCGGCGGGACCGTCGACCGCGTCAACTACCAGCTCGACAAGCTCGACACGGTCACCGACAGCGCCGTCTCGATGGCCGACAGCGCCGACACGGCGGTGCGGGCGGTCTCGACCGTGATCACGACGCCCGTCGAGAAGGTCTCGGGCCTCGCTGCAGGCATAGCCCATGGCTTCGGGTCGCTCCGCAAGACGCGGAGCATGTCCGACGCGATGGACGCGGCGAAGGACGCAGCGCGCCGCCGCGAGCAGGACCTCGCCGAGGATCTGCGCGGTGCCGGGCCGACGCCGCCGTCGAGCGAGCGCCCGGCGCCGACGCCGCCGCCTCCTCCGACGCCCAAGCCCAACCCGTGGCCGCAGCCGGAGCCGACCCCGAAGCCGGACCCGGCGCCGATCCCGCCCGACGAGCTTCCCTGATCGGAGAGCCCTCGCGGAGGGCATCGACCGGGTCGCGCGATCGATCCAGATCGTTTCTCCCGTCCGAGGAGCCAGAGTGCTGAACCGTGGGGTCTCGACTCACCGGGTCAGGAGCCGCACCGCTGCCCGCACGATCTTCTCGGCGTTGGCGAGAAGAGGCTCGAGACGCGCAATCTCATCGACGGAGATCCACGTTGGAGCACCCTCCTCCGACGGCGTGACCTCGCCTTCGTAGCGATCGGTCGCGAATACGCGCACCGAGAACCGTCCCCAGCCCGTCTTGCGCCGGATTCGTGCCCTGTAGACGGTCGGCAGCTCGACGAGCACTCCGGCGTCGACACGGAGGCCCGTCTCCTCCGCGAGCTCACGTACCGCAGCTGCTCGAGGTGTCTCCCCGCTGTCGATCGCACCGGCTGGTAATCCCCCAGGCGCCCGTGACGTGCCCGGCTCCTTCGCCATGCTCGATCAGCAGTACCTGCTCACCGTCGAGGACGACGACACCGGCGGTCGCAATGGGCGTCGGCACTCGGCCGATGGCTCGACGACAGGCCCTTCGATCCATCGCCGCCGTGGCGCAAGGCTACGACCTGGGAGCCTGCAGGCTGCGCTGCTTGGCCCGCGCATGGCCCCCGCTACGATCGACGCATGCGCACGACGGCAGAGCTCCGCGAGGGCTTCCTCTCCTTCTTCGAGTCGAAGGACCACCTGCGGTTTCCGTCGTTTCCGCTCGTTCCCCCGCCGGAGGATCCCTCGACGCTCTTCATCTCGGCGGGGATGCAGCCGCTCAAGCCCTACTTCTCGGGCGCGAAGCAGCCGCCCGCACCGCGCTTCACGACGGTGCAGAAGTGCCTGCGCGCGGGCGGCAAGGACACCGACCTCGACGAGGTCGGGATGACCGCGCGTCACGCGTCGATGTTCGAGATGCTCGGGAACTTCTCGTTCGGCGACTACTTCAAGGACGGGGCGGTCGACTACGCGTGGGAGTTCGTGACCGAGCACCTGCGGTTCGAGCCCGACCGGCTCTGGGCCACGGTCTTCGCGGGCGACCCGGGCCTCGGGCTCGGGGAGGACGAGGTCGCCGTCGCCGCCTGGCGGCGCAAGGGCATCCCGCGCGAGCGGATCGTCCCGTTCCCGCGCTCCGACAACTTCTGGGGCCCCGCCGGCGAGACGGGGCCGTGCGGTCCCTGCTCCGAGCTCCACTACGACCGCGGTGCGGAGTACGGCTGCGGCCAGCCGGACTGCGGCCCGAACTGCGAGCGCTGCGACCGCTACATCGAGTTCTGGAACCTCGTGTTCATGGAGTTCGACCTCGGCGCGGACGGGTCGCTGACACCGCTGCCCAAGCAGAACATCGACACGGGCCTGGGCCTCGAGCGCGGGGCGATGCTCGTCCAGGGGGTCGACTCGATCTTCGACACCGACGGCTTCCGGCTGATCATGGACTGGATCGCCGAGGAGTCCGGCGTCGCGTACGGGACGTCGCCGGAGGCGACGAAGGCGCACCGCGTGCTCTGCGACCACGGGCGCGGCGTGACGTTCCTCGTCGCCGAGGGCGTGACGCCGTCGAACGAGGGGCGCGGCTATGTCCTCCGGCGCCTCATTCGCCGTTCGGTCGTCCAGGCCCGCCGGATCGGGCTCCCGGCCGTCTACCCGCTGCCGCGCATCGTCGTCGAGCAGGTCGGTCCCTGGTACCCGGAGGTCGTCGAGAACGCGGCCGAGATCGAGCGGGTCGTCCGCGCCGAGGAGGAGCGCTTCCGCGAGACGCTCGAGCGCGGGATCAAGGAGTTCGAGGAGCTCGCCGGAGGCGACATCGGGGCGGACGACGCGTTCCGGCTGGCTGCGACGTACGGCTTCCCGATCGAGCTGACGGTGGAGCTCGCGCGCGAGCGCGGCCACGGTGTGGACGTGGACGGCTACCGGCGGGAGATGGAGCGCCACCGCGCGATCTCGCGCGGGACGGGGGAGAAGGGGCTCGGACAGCGCGCCGCCGACTTCGCGCAGGAGGCGGGGTTCGCGTCCGAGTTCGTCGGCTACACGAAGGTCGACGTGCTCACCCAGCTCGGCGCGCTCGAGGATCTCGGCGACGGCACGTTCCTCGCGAAGCTGCGGGAGTCGCCCTTCTACCCGGCAGGCGGCGGCCAGGTGACCGACCAGGGGTGGATCGAGCGCGACGACGACCCCGCGACCCGCGCGGATCTCGTGGACGCGTACCGCTTCGACGGCGACCAGGCACTGCTCTTTCGCGGCGAGGGGTTCTCGGTGGGCGACCGGGTGCGGGCGGTCGTCCCGTGGAGCGTCCGCTTCCCGACGATGGCGAACCACACCGCGACGCACCTCCTCCAGGCCGCGCTGCGCGAGGTCCTCGGCGAGCACGTCACGCAGGCCGGCTCGGCGGTTCGCCCCGACAAGCTGCGCTTCGACTTCACGCACACCGCACAGCTGACGGCCGAGGAGCGCGAGGCGATCGAGCAGCGCGTCAACCGGGCAGTCTTCGCGAACGCGTCCGTACACACCTTCGAGACGACGCTCGACGAGGCACGCGCGCTCGGCGCGATGGCCCTCTTCGGCGAGAAGTACGGCGACATCGTCCGCGTGGTCGACGTGCAGGGCACCTCGACCGAGCTCTGCGGCGGCACGCATGTCCGCTCGACCGCCGAGATCGGCGCGTTCGCGATCCTCGGCGAGGGCTCGGTGGGCGGGGGTACCCGACGGATCGAGGCGGTCACCTCCGGCGAGGCGTGGGCGGCGCTCCACGCGCGCGCGGGCGAGGTGGAGGAGCTCCGCACCGAGCTCGAGGAGGTCCGCAAGGCGCTCAAGCGCAAGGACGCGACCGGGACGCCCGCGACCGCCGACCCGACGGTGAGGGTGGAGGCGGTCAACGGCGTGAACCTGGTCGTCGACGAGGTCGACGGCTTCGAGGGCGATGCGCTGCTCGAGCTCTCCGATCGCTTCAAGCAGCGTCACGCCCCGGCGGCCGTCGTGCTCGGCTCCGCCGGCAACGGCAAGGTGTCGCTGATCGCGAACTTCGACGCCGCCGTGGCGGAGCGCATCAGCGCCTCCGACGTGATCAGGGGCGCCGCGCCGCTCGTCGATGGAGGCGGCGGAGGGCGTCCGACGATGGCGCGGGCCGGAGGGAAGGACCCCGAGGGGCTGCCGGACGCCCTCGCGGAGGCCGAGCGGCTCATCCGCGCCGCGTTGTAGTGCGCGTGCTCGCGCTGGACTTCGGCGCCGCGCGCACGGGCGTGGCGGTCTCGGACGCGACTGGGACGCTTGCACGGCCGCTGTGCGTCGTGGAGCGGGCCGCGAGCGACGCGGGGCTCGACGCGGTCGTTTCGCTCGTCGCGGAGCACGGCGCCGAGGTCGTCGTGGTCGGGCTGCCACTGACGCTGCGCGGCGAGCGGGGTGAGCAGGCACGTGCGACCGAGGCGTTCGTGGAGACGCTGCGCGAGCGCCTCGACGTCCCGGTGGAGATGGAGGACGAGCGCTTCACGACGGCGCTGGCGCAGCAGACCGGCGGACGGGCTCCGGAGGACGCACTCGCCGCCGCACACCTCCTGCAAGGGTGGCTGGAGCGGGCGCGATGAGGCGCGGCCTGGCGCTTCTCCTCGCGGTGGCGGTCGTCGCGGCGGGCGCGTTCGCCGTGACGGCGTGGGTCGCCGGCGGGGGCGACGACACACCGGCCGAGACGGTGACGACACCGCCGCCGCTCGCGCGCCTCCGGATCATCTTCCCCGAGGGGTTCACGATCGCGGAGATGGCCGACCGCGTAGCAGCCGTGCGGCAGATCGCGATCCGCAAGCGTGGAGTGACGCCGCGGATGACCCGCGAGGGGTATCTCCGTGCCGTCGAGCGCGCGGTGCCCCCGTCGCGCTTCCGGAAGGACGTGCAGCGCGACTCGATGGAGGGGTTCCTGTTCCCGGCCTCGTACGAGTTCACGCAGAAGACGACGGCGCGCGAGCTCGTCGCGGACCAGCTCAGGGCGTTCCGTCAGCGGTTCCGCGGCGTGGACCTCTCGTACGCGCGGTCGAAGAACCTGACCCCGTACGACATCCTGATCATCGCGTCGATGATCGAGAAGGAGACGGCCGTCCCGCGCGAGCGGCGGCTCGTCTCGGCGGTCATCTACAACCGCCTCAAGAACCGCATGCCGCTCGGGATCGACGCGACGATCCGGTACGGCCTCGACATCCCGGGGACCGAGTCCCTGACGAAGGCCGCGCTCAGGTCGAAGTCCCCGTACAACACCCGCATCCACACCGGCCTGCCCCCGACGCCGATCGCGAACCCCGGTCTCGCCTCGCTCCGCGCCGCCGCCAACCCCGCCCGCGGCGTCGACTACCTCTACTACGTCCGCAAGCCGAAGTCGCTGTCGCACTACTTCACGGCGAGCGAGCAGGACTTCCTCCGCAAGGTGTGCCAGTACGGCTACGCCTGCGACTGAGCAGGGTCGGACGAGATCGGTCCCGGCCGCGCACTTCGGCGGGGCGTCGGCTGCTCCGGGGATACTCCCGCGATGCCGAGCTGGTACCGCGACCGGGACGCTCCGACCCCAAATCGGCCGATGAGGGTCGGCGCCGTTGCGCTGATCGAGCGTCACGGCACGCTGCTGCTGGAACGGCGTGCGGACGCCGCCCCACTGGAGGTCGTCGTCGCGTGATCGAGATCCGCGGCACCACGACCCTCGTAGGTCTCCTCGGCTGGCCGACGTCGCACTCGCTCTCGCCCCGGATGCAGAACGCGGGGCTCGCCGCGCTCGGGCTCGACTGGGCCTACGTCCCGCTGCCGACGCCGCCCGAGGATCTCGCGGATGCCGTTCGCGGGCTCGTCGCCACCGGGTTCGCCGGGGCGAACGTCACGATTCCGCACAAGGAGTCGGTGATCCCGCTCTGCGACGAGCTCGACGACGTCGCCGGGCGGGCGGGCTCGGTCAATACGCTCGTGATCCAAGACGGTCGCGTGCTCGGCTCGTCCACCGACGGGCTTGCGGTCACGTCGCAGATCGAGGCCGAGGGACGGCGCGTGCTCGTCCTCGGCACCGGCGGGGCCTCGAAGGCGGTCGCTGCGGCGCTGGAGGACGCCGGCGGCGAGGTGGTCGTCCGCGGCCGGCGCGACCCCGCGTGGCCGCCGTCCGCGGACGGGTTCGACGTCCTCGTCAACGCGACACCGGTGAAGGACGAGCTGATCGTCGCCCCGAGGCCCGGGATGCAGGTCGTGGACCTCGCCTACCTGCCCGACGGGCGCCCGACCGCGCTGATCGCCGCCGCGCAGGAGCTCGACTGCCATCCGTGCGTCGATGGGCTCGACGTCCTCCTCGCGCAGGGCGCCGCGTCGTTCGAGCGCTGGACGGGCGAGCCGGCGCCCCTCGTGGCGATGCGCGAGGCGCTGCGCCGCCCGTAGCATCGGTGCATGGCGGTCGTCCGGTATCTCGTCGACGACGTCGAAGCCGCGATGGCGTTCTACGTCGAGCACCTCGGCTTTCGGCTCCGAACGCAGATGGGCCCTGCGTTCGCCATGGTCGAGCGCGACGATCTCGTGCTCTGGTTGAGCGGCCCCGGGAGCTCGGCGGCGCGTCCGATGCCGAGCGGCGAGCAGCCCGAGCCCGGCGGCTGGAACCGCCTCGTGCTCGAGGTCGACGACGTCGCGGCCGCGGCGGCGCGCCTCGCGGCCGCCGGTGTCGCATTCCGGAACGAGCCGCTCTCGGGTCCCGGCGGGACGCAGGTCGTGCTCGAGGACCCAGCGGGCAACCCGGTCGAGCTGTTCGCGGCTCGCTAGCCCCTCCGGCGTCGACATCGCTGATTCAGCACAAGCGCGCTCGACACGGGGCGAGCGGCGCCGGGGCCGTTGGGCCGCAATCGGACATTGTGGGCGCTCGGCACAAGACTCCCTCCTCGGTGCGCTCGGGGGCTGCGTAGGATCGCGGCATGTCCCTCGGGCTCGCGACCGCAGGCGAATCGCACGGCCCGGCGCTCGCCGCGATCGTGACCGGGCTCCCCGCCGGGCTCCGACTCGACAAGGAGGCGATCGACGCCGACCTGCGCCGGCGGCAGCAAGGGTACGGCCGGAGCCCCCGCCAGAAGCTCGAGTCCGACGAGGTCGAGGTCCTCAGCGGCCTGCGTCACGGGCTCACGCTCGGGACGCCGCTCACGCTCGTGGTCCGAAACCGGGATCACGCGAACTGGACGTGGGGGATGAGCCCCTGGCCGCCGGACGGTGAGCCGGCGGGCAAGGGCACCAAGCCCGTGACGCTGCCGCGTCCGGGGCACGCCGATCTGGCCGGCGTCCTCAAGTACGCCCACGACGACGTCCGCAACGCGCTCGAACGCGCTTCGGCGCGCCATACCGCGGCGCATGTGGCGGCCGGCGCGGTCGCGAAGGCCCTGCTGCGGGAGCTCGGGATAGAGGTCGCCGGTCGACCGGTCGAGATCGGCGGCGAGACGGGCGACGAGGGGATGCGCGAGGCGACCGATTCCGCGCGGAAGGACAGGGACACGCTCGGCGGCATCGTCGAGGTGCTCGCGACGGGCGTGCCGCCGGGGCTCGGCTCGTACGCGGAGAAGGGCGACCGGCTGGACGCGCGGCTCGCATTCGCGCTGATGGGGATCCAGGCGGTGAAGGGCGTCGAGGTCGGAGACGGCTTCGCGCTCGCACGTCGCCGGGGGACGGAGGCCCACGACGAGATCGACCCGGGGCTCGCCCGCCGGACGAACCGTGCCGGCGGGATCGAGGCGGGGATCTCGAACGGCGAGCCGATCGTCGTGCGTGCTGCGATGAAGCCCTTGCCGACCCTCATGCGGCCGCTCGACTCGGTGGACCTCGAGACGGGCGAGGCGGCGCAGGCGCTGGTCGAGCGCTCGGACGTGCAGGCCGTCGAGGCGCTCGCTGTCGTGGCGGAGGCGGCCGTCGCCTTCGAGCTGGCGCGCGCGACGCTCGACAAGCTCGGCGGGGACGCGCTCGTCGACGTGCTCGCGGCCCACCGCTGGTACCTCGAGCGGATCGCACCGCGATGGAAGCCGCGGTAGACCGCGCGACGAGAGGCAGGTTCGGCATGGCGACGGGCTCGTACCTCGCCGAGCGCGACGACTGGCCGTCGGCGGTGGCGAGGGCGCGCGCGGAGGGGTGGACGATCCTCGAGCTGACGGCGATCGACCGGGCGCGCCTCGATGCGCTGATCGAGCTCCTCGCGGTCGAGCCTCGGACGCTCGACGGGCTCGAGCGCGTGTCGGTGCACGCACCGGTGCGCTTCGACGGGAGCACGGACGACCTGCGTGCCGCGCTGGTCGGGCTACCCCACGACGTCGTGCTCCACCCCGACGCCTACCGGGGCGAGGCCTGGGTCGTGGACCTCGGCTCTCGAGCCGTGTTCGAGAACATGGACGTCGCGAAGCGGTTCGGACGCGAGGTTGCCGACCTTCGGCAGGTCTTCGCCACGTTCCCCGAGGCGGGCTTCTGCCTCGACGTCGCCCACGTCTGGACGAACGACCCGACCCTGCGGCTGGGCCACGAGCTGATCGACGAGCTCGGTGGGCGGCTGCGCCAGCTGCACGTCTCCGGGATCGAGCCCGACGGGACGCATCGCCCGACGACCCGCGCGGATCTCGATCTCTATGCGCCGCTGCTCGACCGCTGTCGCGACGTGCCGTGGCTCCTGGAGGCCGAGCTGGCCGGGGTGGCCGCATGAGCGCGCCGAACGCGCTCGGCCGCCACCTGGCGCTCGCCGGGTTCATGGGATCGGGGAAGACGAGTGTCGGCGAGGTCGTGGCGGCCCGTCTCGGCCGGCGCTTCGTCGACCTCGACGGGGAGATCGAGGCGCGGGCGGGGTCGGCGATCGCCGAGCTGTTCGCGACCCGCGGCGAATCGGGCTTCCGATCGCTCGAGGAGGACGTCGCGCGGGACGTGCTGCGCGGCGGCGAGCCGGTCGTCGTCGCGCTCGGTGGGGGCGCCGTCCTCTCCGAGCGGACGAGGGACGACCTCGCGAGCCGCGCGTTCACGGTGCTGCTCGACGTCGACCCGGAGACCGCCTGGCAGCGTGTCGCAGGCAGTGGACGGCCGCTCGCGCAGGCGGAGGACGAGTTTCATACGCTGCACCGCGACCGCCAGCCGCTCTACGAGGCTGTCGCCGACGCGCACGCGCGCGACGTGGACGACGTCCTCCTCGCATCCGCAGGCGTCCACGTCGAGCTGGGTGCGATCGACGAGCTCGGCGAGCTCGTGCCGGGCGACGGGCCGGTCGAGCTCGTCGCCGACACCCACGTGTCGGGGATCCACGGCATCCGCGCGCAGGTCGCGCTCGGGGCCCGGGACGTCGAACAGCACGAGGTGCCCCCCGGCGAGGCGGCGAAGACGCCCGCGGTGCTCGAGCGGCTCTGGTCGGCGCTCCGGATCGGCCGCGACGGGTCGCTCGTCGCGCTCGGCGGGGGCTCCACGACGGACGTGGTTGGCCTCGCCGCGGCGACCTACATGCGCGGAGTGGCGTGGACGGCGGTCCCGACGACCCTCGTGGGCCAGGTCGACGCCGGCATCGGCGGCAAGACGGCGATCGACCTTCCGGGCGCCAAGAACGTCGTCGGCGCGTTCCACTGGCCCGCCCGCGTCGTCTGCGACCCGTCGCTTCTGAGCACGCTCTCCGACGAGGAGCGCCGGAACGGGATGGCCGAGGTCGTCAAGACGGGCCTCCTCGCGGGCCGGTCGCTCTGGGAGCTCGAGGACCGCGAGCTCGTTCGCGCGTGCGCCGCGTTCAAGTCGGCGGTCTGCGTGCGGGACCCGCACGACCGCGGCCCTCGCACGCAGCTGAACCTCGGGCACACCTTCGCGCACGCCCTCGAGGCGGCGGCCGGCTACTCGCTCCCGCACGGTCGCGCCGTCGCGCTCGGGCTCCTGGCCGCGCTGCGGCTCTCGGGGCTCACCGACGAGGTGCGGATCGTGCAGGACGTTCTCGCCCCGGAGCCCGTCCGGGTCGACCGGGAGCGCGCCTGGGCCGCTCTCGGTCGCGACAAGAAGGCGGAGCGGGGGGTCGCGAGGCTCGTCCTGCTGGACGAGCCCGGACGTCCCCGCTGGGGGGTCGAGGTGTCCGAGCCGGACGTCCGACGGGCGCTCGACGAGCTCATCGCGTGACCGGCGGCTGCCTCTGCGGGGAGGTCCGCTTCGAGCTCGAGCCGCCGCTTCGTGACGTCGTCGTCTGCCACTGCTCGCTCTGCAGGCGCAGCGGCACGCTCGCGGGCGCGTACACGGCCGTCGAGCACGATGCGCTCAGGCTGACGGCGGACGCAACGCTTGCCTGGTACGTCGACATGAACGGTCGCAACCGCGGGTTCTGCCGGGCGTGCGGGTCGACGCTCTTCTGGTCGAGCGAGGGCGATCCGACGGTCTCGGTCTCGGCCGGCGCGCTCGACGGCCCGACGGGCCTCTCGGTCGAACGGCACATCTTCGTCGACGATGCAGCCGACTGGGAGCCTGCGCCCGAGTAGCATCGCCTCGTGCGCATCGACGTTCTGAACGGCGTCAACCTCGACATCCTCGGCCGGCGGGACAAAGGCCTCTACGGGCGCGACTCGCTCCAGGACCTCGAGACACAGGTGTACGCCTGGGCCCGCGAGCTTGGCCTCCAGGTCCGCTGCCGTCAGACGAACCACGAGGGTGAGTACGTGGAGTTCCTGCACGCGGCGCTCGACAACGCCGATGCGCTCGTCGTCAACCCTGCCGCCTGGACGCACTACAGCTGGGCGATTCGCGACGCGCTCGAGCCGTTCACAGGTCCCGTCGTGGAAGTCCACCTGACCGACGTCGACGCGCGAGAGGACTGGCGCCGGGCGAGCGTCCTCGAGGGGCTGACGGCCGGGCGGATCACCGGCGAGGGCATCAACGGCTACCGGCGGGCGCTCGAGCTGCTCGCAGAACGGAGGGACGCATGAGTCGGATCGAGCGCCTGGCCTCACGGCTCGAGGACCCGCTGCTCGTCACGGGCGTCGTCAACGTGCGGTACCTGACCGGCCTCCAGAGCTCGAACGCCGCGGTCCTGGTCGACCCCGCAGGCGACGCGACCCTCTACACCGACTTTCGCTACGCGGAGGCGGCGCGCGAGATCGAAGGGGTGACCTTCCACCAGACGCCGCGCCTGGTCGTCCCCGCGCTGGCCGAGCTCCTGTCGGGCAAGCGCGTGGCGGTCGAGGCTGCGCACCTCTCGCTCGCCTCGGCCGAGCAGCTCCGCGCGGGCGGAGTCGCGCTCGTGGCGACGACCGGGCTCGTCGAGGGCCTGCGGGCGGTCAAGGAGCCCGCGGAGCTCGACGCGATGCGCAGGGCAGGCGGAGTGTCGGACCGCGTCTACGAGGAGCTCGCCCGCCAGCCGTTCGTGGGCCGGACCGAGGCCGAGCTTGCGTGGTGGCTCGAGCAGGCGTGGCACGAGGCGGGCGCAGACGGTCCGTCGTTCGACGCGATCGTCGCGTTCGGCGAGAACGGCGCGCGGCCCCATGCGAAGCTCCGCGACGTCCCGATCCCTGAGGGAACTCTCGTCGTCGTCGACGCCGGCTGCTCCGTCGACGGCTACGCGTCCGACTGCACCCGGACCTTCTTCACCGGCGAGCCCGAGGGTCGGCTGCGCGAGCTCTACGACCTCTGCCTCCAGGCGCAGCTGGACGGGCTTGCGGCTGTCCGGCCCGGCGCGGCGGGCCGCGACGTCGACGCGGCCTCGCGCGTCGCGATCGAGGCTGCCGGGCTCGGCGAGAAGTACGGCCACGGGCTCGGTCACGGCGTCGGCCTCGACGTGCACGAGGAGCCGAGCATGCGCCCGGAGTCGGAGTCGGTGCTCGAGCCCGGCAACGTCGTCACCGTCGAGCCGGGGATCTACCTCGCCGGCGACGTGGGCGTGCGAATCGAGGACATGGTCGTCGTCACCGAGGACGGCTGCGAGCGCCTCACGGCGGTGACGAAGGAGCCGGTGCTCGTCGCGTAACGGCGAGGCTTCCCTCGCCCGCGCGGAGGACGCGCGGCTACCCTGGCGCCCGTCATGGCCGAGATCGTCAACACGAACCAGTTCCGCAACGGGATGCACATCGAGCATCGCGGCTCGGTGTGGCGGATCGTCGAGTTCCAGCACGTCAAGCCCGGCAAGGGCGGCGCGTTCGTCCGCACGAAGCTCAAGAACCTCGAGACCGGCGCCGTCGTCGAGGACACGTTCCGGGCGGGCGAGAAGTTCCCGCGGGTGCACACCGAGGTCAAGAACGTCCAGTTCCTCTACGACGACGGGAGCGAGGCGCACTTCATGGACGAGGAGACGTACGAGCAGTTCGCGCTCCCGCGGGCGGAGATCGCCGACGAGCTCGCATACATGCTCCCGTCCTCGACCGTGCAGATCCTGCAGGTGAACGGGGAGCCGTCGGGCATCCAGCTGCCGGCGTCCGTCGAGCTCGCCGTCGCCGACACGGAGCCCGGTGTCAGGGGCGACACCGTCTCCAACGTGACGAAGCCCGCCACGCTCGAGACCGGCGCGGTCGTCCAGGTGCCGCTCTTCGTCGACGTCGGCGAGCGGATCAAGGTCGACCCCCGCGAGTCCCGTTACATCTCCCGGGCCTGAGGCCGGCCCCGGGGGCGCCTCCGCGCGGGCGACGCGTTCCCTGGTCCCATCCCCAGCCCCCACCCGCCCACGGGGCACAGAAGGTAGCGGCCGAGGCGTGACCGGTCCGTGCCGATTCCGTGCCGACTTCGTGCCGATCGCTCCACGCGTCGCAGGGGCGCGTCGTGCGCCCCGCCCCGCGCCGGACGGCTCGCCAGGACGCGCCGGGCCAGGCAACCACGACAGGAAGGGCGGAGAACCACGCGGTACAGTCCGGCACCGTGCCCCAGCTGTTCGACACGACGATCCGGCTGCTCTCGCAGGAGCCGCTCGCCGGGCGCGTCCCCACCGGAGAGGTGCTTCGCATCGCGGAGATCCTCGACGGCGCCGGGTTCGCCTGCCTCGAGGTCTCGGGCGGCGGTGTCTTCGACGCGTCGGTGCGGCGCGGCGTCGAGAGCCCTTGGGAGCGGATTCGCGCGATCGACGCGCGCACGACGACACCGCTCGGGCTCGCGCTGCGCGGGCGGTTCCTCGTCGGCTCGAAGCCGGTGTCGCCCGACATCGTCCGCCGTTTCGTCGCCTGTGCGGCGGACAACGGCATCGACGTCTTCCGCCTCCACGACCCTCTGAACGACGTCTCGAACCTTCGGGAGGCGGGCGAGGCGATCGTCGGGGCCGGCCGGCAGCTCCACGTCGGGCTCGTCTACAGCCCGGGTCGGACCGGCGAGGCGGATGCGCTCGTCGAGCAGTCGCGGCGGCTCGGGGACCTCGGCGCGACGCGCGTCCTGCTGAACGACCCGACCGGTGGGCTCCTGCCCCACGTGACGCAGGACCTCGTCGAGCGCCTGAGGGAGGCGAGCGGTCTCCCGGTCGGCCTGTACATCCAGGCAGCGGGCGGAACCGCGCTCGCGAATGCCCTGGTAGCGACGCGCGTCGGCGCCGACGTCGTCGCCACGGCCGTCTACCCGCTCGCGCTCGCGCTGCACCGGATTGCAGGCGAGTCGCTCGTCGAGGCGCTCGAGGGCCTCGACCGCACGACCGGTGTCGACATCGCGCGCCTCTGGGAGGCCTCGGACGCCGTCGACGAGCACATCGGCGACGAGCCGCTCGCTCCGCTCGCGCCGCGCATCGCGGTTCGGGCGGCGGAGTACGACCTCCCTGCCGGCCTCGTCGCGGCGCTCGACGTGCACCTCCGTGCGCACTCCGCCGGGGATCGGCTGCTCGACACGCTCTCGGAGGTCGTGCGCATCCGGGAGGAGTCCGGCCGGCCCCCGCTCGCCGCCCCGATCGGACAGATCCTCGGCTCGCAGGCGCTGCTCAACGTCCTCTCCGCCCGGAGATACGGAACGGTGCTCGACGAGTTCCGGCAGCTCGTCACGGGCGGGTACGGCACGCCCCCTGCCGCGATCGAGCCGTCCGTCCGCCGGGCCGTCGAGCTGCTCGGCGGGGAGTCGCCGGCGCTGGAGGACGACCCGCCGAGCGCGGAGGACGTCCGCGAGGCCGCCGAGGGGCTCGCCTCCTCGGAGGAGGACCTCGTGCTGCTCGCGATGTTCGGCGAGGAGGCGGAGACGCTGCTGCAGACCATCCGCCAGCGCCATTCCCGCGAGTCGTCGCTGCTCGGCGGCGACGTCGACGCCCAGCGCGGCGAGCGGATCCGGGAGCTCGTCAAGATCGTCCAGGAGTCCGGCGTCGGCGAGATCGAGATCGAGGACGATGGGATGCGGGTCTCCGTCCGGCGCGCCGACGAGCCCGGCCCGCACCCGGTGCCCGCCGCGGGCGGCGGCGACATCGCCGAGCGGGACGCCGGCGACGAGATCACGGTCACCTCGGGGATCTTCCGGGTCGAGTCCCCGATGGTGGGGATCTTCTACCGCTCTCCGCAGCCCGGGGCGCTCCCCTTCGTCGAGGTGGGGGACGTCGTCTCCACGGGCCAGACGCTGTGCCTCCTCGAGGCGATGAAGCTCTTCAACGAGTTGAAGGCCGACGCGGACGGACGGGTGCGATCGATCCATGCCGACAACGGGCAGGCAGTCGAGTTCGGCACGCTGCTCTTCGAGCTCGAGCCGGTCGGCGGTCCACCCGTCGTCTAGGAGCGGGGCGGCGATGTTCACCCGCGTCCTCGTGGCCAACCGTGGCGAGATCGCCGTCCGGGTCATCCGCGCGCTCCGCGAGCTCGGAGTCGAGGCGGTCGCGATCTACTCGACAGCCGACCGGGAGGCGCTGCACGTCCAGCTGGCCGACCAGGCGGTCTGCATCGGGCCTCCGGCCGCGGCGGAGAGCTACCTGCGCATTCCCAACCTGATCGCGGCGGCGGAGACGACCGGCTGCGAGGCGGTGCACCCGGGCTACGGCTTCCTCGCGGAGAACCCGGCCTTCGCACGTGCATGCGCGGAGAACGACCTCGTGTTCGTCGGTCCCTCGCCGGAGGTGATGGAGCGGCTGGGCGACAAGGCATCCGCGAAGGCGGAGATGCGGGCGGCGGGGGTGCCGCTCGTCCCCGGCACCGAGGGCGCGGCGTCCCTCGCGGAGATCCGCGCGGCAGCCGAGCAGATCGGCTTCCCCGTCCTTCTCAAGGCGACGGCCGGCGGAGGCGGCAAGGGAATGCGTCTCGTCGACTACCCGGATGGGCTCGACGACGCGTTCGGAGCCGCGTCCGCCGAGGCCGACGCGGCCTTCGGGGACGGCTCCCTGTACCTCGAGAAGGTCGTGAGCCCGGCGCGGCACGTCGAGATCCAGGTGCTGTGCGACGCGCACGGGCGCGTGCTGACGCTCGGGGAGCGCGAGTGCTCGATCCAGCGTCGACACCAGAAGCTCGTCGAGGAGTCGCCGTCCGCGGCGCTCTCGCCGGCGACCCGGGAGGAGATGGAGGCGTCCGTCGAGCGCGCCTGCCGCGCCGTCGGCTACCTCGGCGCTGGGACGTTCGAGTTCCTCCTCGGCCCCGAGGGCGAGCCCTACTTCATCGAGGTCAACTGCAGGCTCCAGGTCGAGCACCCCGTCTCGGAGCTCGTCACGGGGATCGACATCGTGCGCGAGCAGGTGCGGATCGCGGCCGGCGAGCCGCTCGCGCTCGTGGGTCGCGCCCCGCGGCGCGGGCACGCGATCGAGGTGCGGATCAACGCGGAGGACCCCTCGCGCGGGTTCGCGCCCTCACCGGGCGTCGTCGAGCGGTTCCGTCCGCCGCTCGGCCCTGGCGTCCGGGTCGACACGGCGGTCTACGACGGAGCCGAGATCCCGCCGTACTACGACTCGATGATCGCGAAGGTGATCGTCTCGGACGACGACCGGCGTACCGCGATCGCGCGCATGGTGCGTGCTCTCGAGGAGCTCGTCGTCGAGGGGATCCCCACGACGCGCAGCCTCGCGCTCGACGTCCTGCGCTCGGACGGCTTCGCATCCGGCGCGTACTCGACCGGCTACCTTGACGAGATGGAAGCGCATCTGCCCTCGCTCCGCCCCGCATGAGCGGCGAGGCGACGAAGCCCGTGGACAAGCCACTGGGCCGCAGGCCGGCCCGTCGCCAGGCGCTGTTCCTCCTGTACCAGTGGGACCTCACCGGGCAGCCGCTCGCCTCCCTCTTCGAGGGCGAGCCGGACGAGTTCGCCACGCGCCTGGCAGAGGCGGTCGCTGCCGAGGCGCCGCGCCTCGACGAGCGCGTCACGGCGGCGTCCGTGGGCTGGCCCGCCGACCGCCTGGGTACGCTCGAGCGGAACATCCTGCGGATCGGGGCCTACGAGCTCGAGGAGGAGACGGTGCCGGCGGAGGTGGCGATCAACGAGGCCGTGCTGCTCGCGAAGCGCTACGCGAGCGAGGACGCGGCGCGCCTCGTCAACGGGATCCTCGCGCGGATCCGGGCCGAGCACGTATGAGTACTTCGAACGAGTCGCTCCAGCGAGCCGAGGAGCTGCTCGAGCGGCTGAAGACGCGCGTCGACGCCCTCGAGGCGAGCGCCGATGCGGGCGGCGACGTGGACGAGGCGGTGGACGGGCTCGCGGAGATCGCGGAGCTCGCAAAGGAGATCGAGGCCGAGGTCCAGCGCGCCCGCCAGGCCGCCGATGCGGGCGCCTGACGAGCTCCGGGCCCTGGTCGAGCACGGGCTCGACGATCTAACGTTCCAGCCGAGGCTCGCCGGGCTCTCGGACTCCATGCGCTACGCGCTCGCGGGAGGGGGCAAGCGGATCCGGCCGGTGCTCTGCCTCGCCACGACGGAGGCGGCCGGCGGCCGGGTCGAGGATGCGCTGCCCGCGGCGCTCGCGGTCGAGCTCGTGCACACGTTCTCGCTGGTCCACGACGATCTTCCCGCGATGGACGACGACGACGAGCGGCGAGGCCGGCCGAGCGCGCACGTCGCGTACGGCGAGGGCGTCGCGCTGCTCGCCGGCGACGCGCTGCTGACCGAGGCGCTCCGGCTCATGCTGTCGTACGACCGGCCCGAACCGGCCCGCGAGCTGGCCGACGCGACGCTGGGGATGATCGGCGGGCAGTACCTCGACGTCACGGGCGCCGACGTCGCCCTCGAGGACCTGCACGGGCTCAAGACGGGAAGGCTCTTCGCCGCGGCGGTCGCGCTCGGGCTCTGGGCCGCGGCCGTGCCTCCCGGCGACCAGGCTCCGTGGCGGGCGTTCGCCGAGGAGCTGGGGGTGCTCTTCCAGGCGGTCGACGACGTGATCGACGGCGACGGCTATGCGCTCGCGCTCGGCGAGGAAGGCGCCCGGGACGTCGCCGCAGCCGCCGCCCGCCGCGCGCACGAGCGGCTCGGCGCGCTCGACACCGACACCGGCGTCCTCGCGGGGATCGTCGACGAGCTCGCGGTCAGGACGGCCTGAGCGCTACCGGAGCTCGCCGGCGAGCATGTCCATCAGCAGCCCGTCGTGCCACTCGCCGTCCGCGCCGCGCGCGTAGCGGCGCATCACGCCGACGGGGCGGAAGCCGACGCGCTCGTAGCAGCGGATCGCCCGCGCGTTGCCGACGTCGGGATCGATGACCAGGCGATGGTGGCCCCGCTCGTCGAGGAGAAAGCGCGCGAGCGTCCGCACCGCGTCGGTCCCGAGGCCGCGTCGATGCACGGCCGGAGCGAGGCCAATGTCGATCCCGGCGTGCCGGGTCTCGGGGTCGTCCTCCTCGTAGTACTGAACCAGCCCGACGACGTTGCCCTCCTCGAGGACGGCGAAGCACACCGCGTCGCCGGTCCCGGCGACCTTCTTCTCGAGCTCAGCCTCGTCCAGGCCCGGCCACCAGCGCGCGAACTCCGGCTCTCGGCCGATCGACGCGAGCACCGGGACGTCCTCGGAACGGAGCCTCCGCAGCGTCACGAGGTCGCGGCGAGCCGCATCGAGGCGATGATGGCAACCGATACCCGACATGCGCGCTGTTCGGCGGATACCGGAGGTCCACGCGAGCAGCGGCCGCGCAGGCGGAAGATGCCATGAAGCGAATGGTGGACGGGTCTCGAGGTTCTTCTGCAGCACGATAACGAGCGACGCACCACGCGCTTGAGATCGGAGACCGCGCCGGATAGGCACACTGTCGAAGCCGCGATGCGACAGGCTCTCAGCACCCGGCGAGCCGCATCGAGACGCATGATGGCAGCCGACTACCCTGACCTCATGCGCAAGCGTCTCGACGTGCTGCTGGTCGAGCGCGGGCTCGCGGAGAGCCGGGCACAGGCCCAGGCTCTGGTCATCGCGGGGCTCGTGCGGGGCTACGACAAGCCGGGTCAGCAGGTCTCCGAGGAGGTGGAGCTCGACGTCGCGCGGCCGCCGCGGTTCGTCTCGCGCGGGGGCGAGAAGCTGGCCCACGCGCTCGACGAGCTCGACGTCGACCCGGCCGGCAGGGACTGCCTGGACATCGGGGCCTCGACCGGTGGATTCACCGACTGCCTGCTCCAGCGCGGCGCTTCGCGCGTCGTCGCGCTCGACGTCGGCTATGGGCAGCTGCATCCGCGGCTCCGGGCCGACGGCCGCGTCACCGTCCTCGAGCGGGTGAACGCACGCCACCTCGACGCCCTGCCGTTCGCGCCCGAGCTGATCGTGTGCGACGTGTCGTTCATCTCCGCCACACGCGTGCTGCCGCCCGCGATCGCCCTGGCCGCACCGGGCTGGGAGGCGCTCGTGCTCGTCAAGCCGCAGTTCGAGGCCGGCCGCGCCGACGCGCCGAAGGGCGTCGTCCGTGACCCCGCCGTGCATCGCCGCGTCCTCCGGGAGTTCTGCGCCGTCGCAGCTTCGTGGGGTGCACGGGTCGCCGGCGTCGTAGACTCGGGCCACCCGGGGCCGAAGGGGAACCGGGAGTTCGTCGTCCACCTGATCGCGAGCGAGAAGCCCTCCGACCCCGATGAGCTCGAGCGCCGGATCGACGCCGCGGTCGGCTAGGCACGGCACGCCCGTGACCCGGGCGGCGCTCGTCACCCACGGCAGGCCCGGGCAGGTCGGCGACGGCGTCGAGCGCCTCGTGGCCGTCGCGCGGAGCGCCGGAGTCGAGGTGATCGTCCCCCCGGAGGAGGCGGAGCGCCACGGCCTGGAGCCGCACGGCGACCCCCTCTCGGCCGATCTCGTGGTCGTGCTCGGCGGCGACGGGACGATGCTTCGGGCGCTCCGCACGTTCCTCGGCACGGGGGTCCCGGTGATCGGCGTCAACTTCGGGCGCGTGGGCTTCCTGAGCTCGATGCAGCCGGAGGAGCTCGAGGTCGGCCTCGTGCGTGCGTTCCGCGGAGAGCTCGACGTCGTCGACCTCCAGACGATCGAGGTCGAGAACGGCGAGGCTGCGCACGTCGCGGTGAATGACGTGGTGGTGACGTCGGGCGAGCTCGGCCGGATGGTGGAGCTCGAGTGGGCGGTCGGCGGGGAGGACCTGGGCCGCGTCCCGTGCGACGGGATCATCTGCTCGACACCCTCGGGCTCGACCGCCTACAACCTCTCGAACGGAGGGCCGGTGCTGATGTGGGGGATCGACGCGATGGCGACGACGTTCGTCGCGCCGCACTCGCTGCACGCGCGGCCGCTCGTGGTGCCCCGCGGGAAGGACGTCCTCGTCCTGAACCGCACGCCGGACGTCGCGGCCGTCGTGCTCGTCGACGGGCACCGGGTGGGCGAGGCGGGGCCGGGCGGGCGGGTCACGATCCGCCTCGGCGCGGCGCGGACGCTCCTCGCGACGCTCCCCGAGGCGACGTTCGTGAGCCGCTACCGCGCGAGCTTCTCGACCTGACGCCACCGCGTCGACGGCCGCGACTGCGTCGGCAGGACGAGCCGTCGGTCGACGATCTGACCGGGACGGACAGCTGTGCGGCACGGAGCGCAGGACTACGATCTCTCCGTGCTGCGACGGCTCCGGATCGAGAACCTCGTCCTGATCCGCGAAGCGGACCTCGAGCTCGCTCCGGGGCTCGTCGCTCTCACGGGCGAGACCGGCGCGGGCAAGACGATCGTCACGCAGGCGATCGGGCTCCTCCTCGGCGCGAAGGGCGACGCCGCGTCCGTCGGCGCCGCCGGTTCCGAGGCGTACGTCGAGGCCGAGCTGGACGTCCCGGAGGGGTTCTTCGACGAGGAGGGGCTCGAGCCGCTCCGGGAGCTTCGGCCCGACGACGAGCCCGGCCTCGTGGTCGCCCGGCGCGTCACCGCCGACGGGCGCTCCCGCGCGTACGCATGGGGTCGCAGCGTCGCCCGCGACGACCTCGTGGCCGCCACCGACCGTCTGCTCGCACTCTCCGGGCAGTTCGCGCAGCGGCGGCTCGCGCGCCCGTCCCACCAGCTCGACCTGCTCGACGCCTTCGTCGGGCCCGACCAGCGCGTGCGTCGCGGGGAGGCCAGGGACGCCTGGCGCGCGCTCGCCGCCGCCACACGGCGACTCGACGACCTCGAGCACGGCGCCGACACCGAGCGGGAGCGGCTCGCCGAGCTCGGACTGCTGGTCGAGGACACCGAGGGGCTCGAGCCGGGCGAGGAGGAGGCGCTCCGCGCGGAACGCGAGCGGATGCGACACGTCGCCGAGCTCGGCGAGGGTGCCGAGGCCGCCGTGTCGGCGATCGAGCCGGACGACGGGGACGGCGCACGCGCCCTCACCGCTGCTGCCGAGCGCGCGCTTGCGCCGCTCGAGCGCCTCGCGCCCGAGCTCCAGGCCGCGGCCGGCGAGCTGCGCGACCTCGTCGTCCGCCTGGGCGAGGTCGGGAGCGACGTGCGACGCTTCGCCGACTCGCTCGACGCCGATCCCGCCAGGATGGCGGAGGTCGAGGAGCGGCTCGACCGGATCGCGGACGCGAAGCGGCGCCATCGTGCGGCGAGCTTCGAGGAGCTGCTCGAACGGCGTGCCGCGGCGCTGGCCGAGCTGGAGCACGTGGGGTCGGCCGGCGACCCGCTCGAGCGGGCCCGTGCCGACCGGGACGCCGCGCAGGCGCGGTTCGAGGGCGCGGCACGCGCGCTCGCGGATGCCCGCCGGGAAGCGTCGGGCCCGTTCGCGGCGGCCGTGGCGGACGAGCTCGCCGATCTCGGCCTGGGGGAGGGCGAGTTCCACGTGGAGCTGCGGGAGCGCGAGCCAGGGGTGACGGGCACCGACGAGGTGGTCTTCCTCGTCCGCCCCAACGCCGGGCTTCCCCTCGCACCCGTGTCCGAGACGGCCTCGGGCGGCGAGCTCTCGCGCATCGCCCTTGCCGTCGCAGCGGTCGCGGGCGGCGAGACGGTCGTCCTGGACGAGATCGACGCCGGAGTCGGCGGCGTCACCGCGCACCGGGTGGCCGATGTCCTGCGCCGGCTCGCCGGGAGGGCGCAGGTGCTGACCATCACGCACCTGCCGCAGATCGCGAGCGTCGCCGACCAGCACCTGCGCGTCGAGAAGGTCCCGGGTGACCCGACGCACACGCGGATCGCCGTGCTGGACGATGCGGAGCGCCGCGACGAGCTCGAGCGCATGCTCGGCGGCGAGGAGTTCGTGAGCGCCGTCACCGCGGACGAGCGCCGGTGAACGGCGAGATCAGCGGTCGCGCCCGGCTCGGCCGGCGGACGAAGGACCTCGTCAAGCGCCTCGGCCCCGAGGACGTCGCGATCGTCGACCACGCGGACATCGACCGCGTCTCTGCCGAGGAGCTCGCGGAGACCGGCGTCCGGGCGGTCGTCAACGTCTCGCGCTCCACGACGGGCCGGTTCCCGAACCCCGGCCCGCTCGAGCTCGTGCGAGCGGGCATCCGGCTCGTCGACGCCCCCGGCGCGCCGCTCTTCGACGTGCTCTCCGACGGGGAGCTCGTCCGCGTCGACGGCGGCAGCGTCTGGCGGAACGGGACGCTCGTGGCGGAGGGCACCGTCCTCGAGGCTGTCGCGCTCGAGAAGGCGCTCACCGAGCAGCAGGGCCGGGTCTCCCACGCGCTCGAGGCGTTCGCCGAGAACACGCTGCGCCACCTCCAGGAGGAGGCGGGGACCCTCTCTGCGGGGCTCGAGCTGCCGACGCTGCGCACCCGCTTCCGCGACCGGCACGTCCTCGTCGTCGCCCGCGGCCCGGGATACAAGTCGGACCTCCGGATGGTGCGCCCGTACATCCGCGACTTCCGGCCCGTGCTGGTCGCCGTCGACGGCGGAGCGGACGCGCTGCGGGAGGCCGGGCTCTCGCCGGACGTGATCGTCGGGGACTTCGACTCCGTCTCGGACGCGGCGCTGCGCTCCGACGCGGAGCTCGTCGTGCACGCCTACTCCGGCGGGGTCGCCCCCGGGGCCGAGCGGCTGCGGCGCCTCGGCCTCCCGTTCCACAGCGTGTCCGCGCCGGGGATCAGCGAGGACCTCGCCCTCCTGCTCGCCTACGAGAAGGGCGCGACGCTGATCGTCGCCGTCGGGACGCACTTCAACCTCGTCGAGTTCCTCGAGCGCGACCGCGCCGGGATGGCCTCGACGTTCGTGACCCGGCTGAAGGTCGGCGAGTCGCTCGTGGACGCGAAGGGCGTCTCACGGCTCGTCAGCCGACGGGTGGGGGTCTGGCCCGTCGCCGTCTTCGCCCTCACGGGCGTCGCCGCGATCGTTGGCGCCGTGCTCGCGTCCCCCGCGCTCCGGAACGTGATCCAGTCCACGACGCGGGCGATCGCGAACGGGCTGGGCCTGTAGGCCCGCCTGGACGATCTGGACGCGCGACCTCCGCGCCACGCGCGGTTCTTGGGAGGCGGGGTTGCTGGACTTCTCCTAGCCTCGGTCGCGCCCGGCGCGACCGAGGCTGCGAGACTTGCGGCAGTGTTCGACCTGCGCTACCACGTCGCCTCGCTCGCCGCGGTCTTCGTCGCGCTCGTCCTCGGGATCTTCGTGGGCGTCGGGCTCTCGGGGAAGGGGTTCGTCAGCGACGCCGAGCGGGAGAACCTGCAGGCCTCGATCGACGCGTTGCAGGCGGAGCGCGACGGCGCCGTGGCCCGCGCGGCCGAGGCCGACCGGCGTGGAGAGGCCCTCGACGACTTCGCGAAGACGGCGTATCCCGAGCTCGTCAGCGGGATGCTCGACGGCAAGAGGGTGGGGATCCTCTTCGTGGGCTCCGTCGACCAGGGCCTCGCCGGGACGGTGCGGAGGACCGTGGGGGATGCCGCGGGCCGCGTCGCCCTGGTGCGCGCGCTCCGGGTGCCGCTCGACTCCGAGGCGGTCGACGCAGCCCTGCGCTCGGAGCCCGACACCCGCGAGCTGGCCGGGATCGACAACCGGGAGCGCCTCGGGCGCGAGCTGGCGCGGGAGCTCGTGACCGCGGGGCCCAATCCCATCTCCGACCGCCTCGCCAGGGTGATCGTGGAGGAGCAGACGGGAGCGGCGAACGTCGCGCTCGACGCCGTCGTCGTCGCCCGTCCTGCCGCGCCGCAGCAGGGGGAGACCGGGACGTTCCTCGCGGGGCTCTACAGCGGGCTGGCGGCGGCTCCGGTGCCCACCGTGGGGATCGAGAAGTCCGACCCGCGGTTCAGCGCGATCCCCGTCTTCCGGCGCCGGGGCCTCGCGACGGTCGACGGGGTCGACGGGGCACCGGGACAGGTCGCGCTCACCTTCCTCCTCGCAGGCGCACGCCCCGGGAGCTACGGCGTCGACGACACCGCCGTCGACGGCGTCCTCCCCGAGCCCCCGCCCCCGCCGCCCCCGACCAAGGGGTGAGCCGAGCAGGTCTGACGGTGCTCGTCGCCGCGCGGGACGAGGCCGAGAGGATCGGGCGGACGGTCTCGGCGTTGCGCGAGGCGTTCGCCGGCGCCGAGGTCGTCGTGGCCGACGACGGCTCGCGCGACGGGACCGCCGCCGAGGCGGAGGCCGCGGGCGCTCGCGTCGTGCGCCTGCCGCGGCGCGGCAAGGGACAGGCGCTGACGCTCGCCGAGCGCGTGTGCCGCGAGGGGCCGCTGCTCCTCTGTGACGCGGACCTCGCCGGCGACCTGCGGCCGCTCGTCGAGGCGGACGGAGACCTCGTCGTCGCGGTGTTCGCACGACGGACGGGCGGCGGGCTCGGCGTCGCGAAGGGCATGTCGCGGGCGTTGATCGAGCTGCGCGGCGGGCGGCGGATGCACGAGCCGCTCTCGGGCCAGCGAGCGCTGTCGCCGGAGGCACGGCGCAAGCTCTTCCCGGTGGCGGCGGGGTTCGGCGTCGAGACGCGGATGACGATCGACGCGCTGCGCGCCGGCCTCGACGTGAGGGAGGTGGAGTTGGAGCTCGAGCATCGCGCCACGGGCCGCGACGCCGCCGGTTTCGTCCATCGCGGCCGCCAGCTCCGCGATCTGCTGCTCGCGGCGCTCGCGCCGCAGGGCCGGAGCTTCCGCGGCCTGCGGCTGCCGCTCGTGGGCGGCGTCGTCGGCCTCGTCGTGCCCTCGGTCGCGCCCGTCGCGGCGATCGGGCTCGCCGACGACCTCTGGAGCGGCCCCGAGCGCGGCTTTCGGGGCCATCTCCGCGCCGGCGCGACGACGGGGACGCTGAAGCTCGTCGGGATCCCTCTGTGGGCCCTCTGGCGCACGCGCTCGCTCTCCGGAGCGGTCCTCGTGGGCCTCTCCGCCAACCTGCTGAACCAGCTCGACACCCGCCCGGGGAGGGCGCTCAAGGCGTTTCTCGTCGGATCGGTGGTCGTCGGCGCGCGGCCGCGCCGTGCCACGGTGCTGGCCGTCCTGCTCGCTCCCTACGATCTCCGCGAGATGTCGATGCTGGGGGACGCCGGTTCGAATGCCTTCGGGGCCGTGCTAGGTTTGGAGTCCGTGAGGCGGTTGACCGGCCGGCGGAGGATGGGCGCGATCGTGGCGCTCGCCGCCGTCACCCTCGTCGGCGAGCGCCGCTCGCTCGGCGCGCTGATCGAATCGACACCCGGGCTGCGCGCGCTGGACTCCCTCGGAAGGCACCCGTGAGCGACGGGCCGCCGACCCGCTACGTCTTCGTCACGGGCGGGGTCGTCTCGGCCCTCGGCAAGGGAATCGTGGCCGCCTCGCTCGGCCGGCTGCTGAAGTCCCGCGGCCTTCGCGTGCAGGCGCAGAAGTTCGACCCGTACCTGAACGTCGACCCGGGCACGATGAGCCCGTTCCAGCACGGCGAGGTCTTCGTCACCGAGGACGGCGCCGAGACCGACCTCGATCTCGGGCACTACGAGCGGTTCATCGACGAGAACCTCTCGCGCAACGCGAGCCACTCCGCGGGCGCGATCTGGGACACGGTGCTCCGCAAGGAGCGCAAGGGCGAGTTCCTCGGCGCGACCGTCCAGGTGATCCCGCACATCACGAACGAGATCAAGAGCCGCATCCGGCGCGCCGCAAAGGCCGATCCCGCCGATGTCGTGATCTCGGAGATCGGCGGCACCGTCGGCGATATCGAGTCTCTGCCGTTCCTCGAGGCCATCCGCCAGTTCCGCCGCGAGGTCGGCCCCGAGAACGTCCTCTACCTGCACGTCACCCTCGTCCCGTTCATCGAGGCTGCGGGCGAGCTGAAGACCAAGCCGACGCAGCACTCCGTGAACGAGCTCCGCCGGATCGGGATCCACCCCGACGCCGTCGTCTGCCGCTCGCGCGATCTCCTCTCCGGGGAGATTCGCGACAAGATCGCGCTCTTCGCGGACGTCGACCCGGGCGCCGTCTTCTCGTCGCCCGACATGCCCGACGTGTACCTCGTCCCCGAGCACCTGATGGCGGAGGGGCTCGACGCGTTCGTCTGCGAACGGCTCGGGCTCGAGACTCCGCGTGCGGATCTCGCCGAGTGGAAGCAGCTCACCGACCGCATCGGCGAGCAACGCGACGAGGTCGAGATCGCCCTCGTGGGCAAGTACGTGAAGCTCCACGACGCCTACCTCTCGGTGCACGAGGCGCTCAAGCACGCGGGAGTGGCTGCGGGGGCGCACGTTCGCGTCCGCTGGGTCGACGCCGAGGACATGTCCTACGAGGAGGCGGTGGCGGAGCTCGAGCAGGTCGACGGCGTGCTCGTCCCCGGCGGCTTCGGCTCGCGCGGCTGGGAGGGGAAGATCCTGGCGTGCAGGGTCGCGCGGGAGCGCGAGATCCCCTACCTCGGCATCTGCCTCGGGATGCACGTCGCGGTCTCGGAGTTCGCGCGCCACGTCGCGGGGCTCGAGGGCGCCAACTCGACCGAGATGGACCCGGAGACCCCGTACCCCGTGATCGACCTCCTCCCCGAGCAGAAGGAGATCGAGGAGCTCGGCGGGACGATGCGCCTCGGCGCCCAGGCCGTCGAGCTGGCCGAGGGCACGCGCGCGCGGGAGATCTACGACGAGGCAGTCGTGCACGAGCGCCACCGTCATCGCTACGAGGTGAACAACCAGTTCCGCGACCAGCTCGTCGAGCAGGGCCTGGTCGTCTCCGGGACGTTCCAGCAGGGCCGGCTGGTCGAGATCGTCGAGCTGCCCGACCACCCGTGGTTCGTCGCCAGCCAGTTCCACCCGGAGTTCAAGTCGCGTCCGACCCGGCCGGCGCCGCTGTTCCGCGAGTTCGTGGTCGCCGCGCTCGACCGGGCACGCTCGCGGTCTGGCGTTCGCGCGACCGCGGCGTAGCGCCGGATCCGCCGTCGTCGGACGGACAGACGGAGGCGGTCGGGAGGAGTACCGCCCACCGGCCCTCGTAGGATGCGGCGCGTGACCGAGTCCAGCCGGCTCCTCGACCTCTTCATCGAGCTGTGTGCCATCCCGAGCCCACCGGGACAGGAGCGCGCCGTCGCCGACCGGATCACGCGCGAGCTCGACGCGATCGGCCTCGAATGGGACGAGGACGGGAGCGGGCCGGCGATCGGCTCGACGGCGGGCAACGTTCTCTGCCGGCTTCCGGGCGGGTCGGACGGAGGCGTGCCGATCTTCCTCTGCGCGCACTTCGACACCGTGCCGCTCGCCGGCGAGCTCGAGCCGGTCGTCGGCGAGGACGGCATCGTCCGCAATGCGGGCGGGACGATTCTCGGGGCCGACAACAAGTCCGCGCTGGCCGTGATGATCGAGGCCGCGCGACGGATCGTGGAGGGAGGGCGGAACCATGCGGGGGTCGAGCTCCTGTTCACGCCGATGGAGGAGATCGGCCTCGTCGGCGCGGCGGCGTTCGACGCCGCGCGGCTCCATGCGCGGGTCGGCTACGTCTACGACCAGGCGGCGCCGATCGGCGACGTCGTGACGGGCTCGCCGACGGCGCAGGAGCTCGAGCTCACCTTCGTCGGGCGGGCGGCGCACGCGGGGATGTATCCCGAAGAGGGGCGCTCGGCGATCGTCGCCGCCGCGCGCGCGATCGCCGACATGCCGCTCGGGCGCATCGACGAGCTCACGACCGCGAACGTCGGGCTGGTACGCGGAGGAACGGCCCGGAACGTGGTGCCCGAGCGGTGCACGCTCGAGGCCGAGGTGCGCTCGCACGACGACGGCCGCGTCACCCAGGTGGTCCAGCAGATCCTCGACGCCGCCGCGTTCGCCGCGAGCACGTCCGACTGCAGCCTCGAGACGCGGGTCGAGCCCAAGTACCGCGGATACCGCTTCCGGGACGACGACCTTGCCGTGCGGCTCGCGGTGCAGGCACTCGACCGGACCGGGTTCGAGGCGCGGCTCGGTCTCTCGGGCGGCGCGGCCGACGCAAACGTCTTCAACGCACGGGGGCTCGAGTGCGTCAACCTCGCGAACGGGATGACCGACATCCACACGCCCGACGAGCGGATCGCAGTCGACGACCTGGAGCAGATGGTCGACGTCACGCTCGCGCTCGTCGACGTCGCGCGAGAGGCGACTGTAATGCCGATCGGTCTGCGCTGGGGCACGGTGAGCGCTGTCCGCGAACGGCTCGACGGCCTCGTCCGTCTCGACGTCGACGAGCGGCCGTGCATCGCCTACCCGCGGCTCACCGGCGAGGTCGAGGAAGGCGATGTCGTGCTCGTCAACACGCAGGCATCGGAGCTCGATCTCGGCTCGGGCGGATTCGACGTGCTGTACGCGAACCTCACGCGAGGGCTGCGGCTCCCGGCAGAGGAAGGGGCCCACGTGATGACGCTCCCCTACGCGCCGGGGCAGCTCGCGACGCGCTTCGCGGAGGAGGACGAGGCGGACGAGACGTCGGCGCCCGAGCGGGTCGACGGGCTCCCGGTCGTGTGCCTCGGCCTCCACAGCCAGCTCGCGCCGGTCTGCGCCGCGCTCGCCGGACGACGGGTCGCCTACGTTCAGCTGGCAGGAGGCTCGCTCCCCCTGTCGCTCTCGGACACGCTGCGGGCCCTCAAGGCCCGGCGGCTCGTGGACGCGGCGCTCGCGGTCTCGCCGTGCCTGGACGGCGACCTCCAGTGCGTCACGGTCGCTGCCGCGCTGACCCAGGCGGCGCGACGCGGCGCAGAGGTCGTGGTCTGCGGGATCGGCCCCGGGATCGTCGGGACGGGGTCGCGCTGGGGTCACGGAGGCCTCGCCGTCGCGGAGGCGGCGAACGTCGCCTCCGCGCTCGGAGCCCAGCCGATCGTCGCGGCGCGGGTGTCGTTCGCCGATCCGCGTCCCCGCCATCGCGGCCTCTCGCACCACACGCGCTCGGCGCTCGCGCTGTGCCTGGGCGAGGTTCGCGTGGCCTGGCCCTCCGGGCTCGAGCGGCCGGCCGACGTCCAGGTCGTCGAGGTCGACGCCAACGGGTGGGAAGCTGCGTGCGCGCCCCTCCCGCTCTCGCACATGGGGCGGGGCCCGGGCGAGGATCCGTGGTTCTTCGCGGCCGCGTTCGCCGCCGGGCGCCTCGCGGCTGCGTAGCCTTCCGCCACGCGGCGGTGCGGTATCGTCCCGCGCGCCGTGCGGATCGGGGTCGCGAAGGAGATCAAGTCGCGGGAGTACCGCGTCGCCCTGACGCCCGCCGGGGCGCTCGAGCTCGTCCAGCGCGGACACGAGGTGCTCGTCGAGCACGACGCCGGCGCGGGCTCCGGGTTCGCCGACGAGGCATACGCCGCCGTCGGCGCCAGGCTCGCCGACGTGGAGGAGGTCTGGGCCCGGGCCGAGCTCCTGCTCAAGGTGAAGGAGCCGATCGAGCCCGAGTATCCCCGGCTGCGGGAGGGCCTCACGCTCTTCACGTATCTGCACATCGCCGCGGACGAGCCGTTGACGCGGGCGTTGGTCGACTCCGGTGTCGCCGGGGTCGCCTACGAGACGGTCGAGACCGCCGACCGCCGCCTGCCGCTGCTCGCGCCGATGAGCGAGGTCGCGGGGCGGCTCGCGCCGCAGATGGGCGCCTGGGCGCTCGAGAAGGCGCACGGCGGCCGAGGGATCCTCCTCGGCGGCGTCCCCGGCGTTCCGCCCGCCAAGGTGGTCGTGCTCGGAGGCGGCGTCGTGGGGCTCAACGCGGCCATCATCGCCCTGGGCATGCAGGCGGACGTCTGGGTCCTCGACAAGTCCGTCGACCGCATGCGCGAGCTCGAGATCGCGCTCGACGGCAGGGTCACGCTCGCCATGTCCAACCGCCTCCAGGTCGAGGAGGTCCTGCCGGACGCCGACATGGTGATCGGAGCCGTGCTCATCCCCGGCGCGGTTGCGCCGAAGCTCGTCACACGCGAGATGCTGTCCCTGATGCGCCCCGGGTCGGTGCTCGTCGACGTCGCGATCGACCAGGGGGGCTGTTTCGCCACGTCCCACGCGACGACGCACGACGACCCGGTCTTCGAGGTCGACGGGATCGTGCACTACTGCGTCGCGAACATGCCCGGCGCGGTCCCGATCACGTCGACGAAGGCACTCACCAACGTGACGCTGCCGTACGTCGAGGCGATCGCCGACAAGGGCCTCGCGCACGCGATCGCCGAGGATCCGGCGCTCGCGAAAGGCGTCAACACGATCGCCGGGAAGCTGACCTACCGTGCGGTCGCCGAGGCGCACGGCATGACGTACACGCCCCTCGAGGACGCCGAGCGCGCGTTTTCCGTCCGCTAGCGCGAAATCCGCAGGAGCGGATTCCGCCGTCTTGGGGTCGGGCCACGCCGCCGCAACCGCCGCGGGCTCGACCGTCACCCGCTGCTACGTGCTCAGCCCTTGGCCTTCGCGTCCGTCTCCGCGCGCTGCTCCTTCGCGCTCTCCGACGGCGAGATCTTGACGACGGCCCACGTCACGGACGCCGAGAGCGCGAGGATCGCCGCGATATAGAAGAAGAGCTCGAACAGGCCGATGACGGTGTCCACTGGCGGACTAGGATAGCTCGCCTATGTCCAGAGCCTGCGTGATCGTGCTCGACGCCGTCGGCGCCGGCGAGCTGCCGGACGCAGCCGACTGGGGTGACGAGGGCTCTGACACCCTCGGGAACGTCGCACGGGCGGTCGGTGGGCTCGACCTGCCGAACCTCGAGGCGCTGGGCCTCGGCAACATCGAGCCGCTCGAGGGCTGCCCTCCGCAGCCGTACGCGCCGGCGGTCGCGGGACGGCTGGTCGAGCGCTCGAAGGGGAAGGACACCACCGCGGGCCACTGGGAGCTGATGGGCGTCGTCACCCCGACCCCGTTCCCCACGTATCCCTACGGCTTCCCCGACGAGGTGATCGACCCGTTCATGAACCGCACCGGGCGCGGGGTGATCGGCAACAAGCCCGCGTCGGGCACGGAGATCATCCAGGAGCTCGGCGAGGAGCACCAGCGGACGGGGAAGTGGATCGTCTACACCTCGGCCGACTCGGTCTTCCAGATCGCGGCGCACGAGGAGACGATCCCGCTCGAGGAGCTCTACGCCGGATGCCGGACCGCGCGGGAGATCCTCACGGGCAAGCACGCGGTCGGGCGCGTCATCGCGCGCCCGTTCGTCGGCGAGCCGGGCCACTACGAGCGCACGCCGAACCGGCACGACTTCTCGCTCGAGCCGCGCCGCCCGAACTACCTGACGGCGATCCGCGACGCCGGTCACACGGTCTACGGCGTCGGGAAGATCCCCGACATCTTCGCGGGGTGCGACATCGACGAGTCGTTCCCGACCAAGTCGAACGTCGAGGGGATCAACCGGACGATCGAGCTGATGGAGAACATCGACTCGGGGCTCGTCTTCGTGAACCTCGTCGAGACCGACCAGCTGTGGGGCCACCGCAACGACCCGGTCAACTTTCACCGCTGCCTCCAGGACTTCGACCGCCGCCTGCCGGACATCCTGGACGCGCTCCGCGACGACGATCTCCTGATCCTGACGTCGGACCACGGCTGCGACCCGACGACGCCGTCGACCGACCACTCGCGCGAGCACGCGCTGCTGCTCGCCTACGCGGCGGGCAAGAACGCGGCCGGAAAGATCCACGAGGACGGGGAGTTCGGCGACGTCGGCGCCACGGTCTGCGCGTGGCTCGGCGCCAAGCATCCCGGCAAGGGCGCCCCGGGCCGCACGATCGTCGAGAAGTGAAGATCGACGATCCCGCCGCGGTCGCACGGCAGTATGCGACGGACGCGAACCTCGAGGCGCGGCGCTCGCTCTACGCAAACGCGGAGGGCCCGGACCCGCGCGAGGTCGCCTTCGAGGCGGTCGCAGAGGTCTCTCCGAAGCGCGTGCTCGAGGTCGGCGGCGGCCCCGGCGAACTGGCTGCGCGGATCGCGAGCGACCTGGGATGCGAGGTCGTCATGCTCGACATCTCGCCCCGCATGGTGGAGCTGGCGGTCGCCCGTAATGTCGATGCGCGCGTCGGCGACGTCCAGAGCCTGCCTTTCGAGAACGGCCGCTTCGACTGCGTGGTCGCGGCCTGGATGCTGTTCCACGTGCCCGACATCGACGCGGGGCTCGCCGAGCTCGCACGCGTCCTCCGGCCCGGCGGTCGGCTCGTGGCGGTGACCAACTCCCTGCACCATCTGGAAGAACTGCGGTCGATTGCCGGCGCGGCGGCGTGGAAACGAGTGTTCACCCGCGAGAACGGCGCCGAGATCATCGGAAGGCACTTCGACCAGGTCGAGCGCCGCGACGCCGACGGATGGGTGACGATCGACGATCACGAGACCGTGCGCGGCTTCGTCGCCTCGCTCGACCCGGACGTTCCGTCCGAGCTCGCGCCCTACGAGCTGCCCATCAGGAGCCGTAGAGCCACGTCGATCTTCGTCGCGACGAAGAGCAGCAGCTTGACCCGGGTCCCATGAGGCCGGCAGAGCTGATCGAGCAGAAGCGAAACGGCGGGGAGCACGACCCGGCGGAGCTCGCCGAGCTGATCCTCGCGTACGCGCGCGACGAGGTGCCCGACTACCAGATGGCCGCGTGGTGCATGGCCGTGTACTTCCAGGGCCTGACGACCGCCGAGACGCACGCGCTCACCGACGCGATGATCCGCTCCGGCGAGACGATCGACCTCGGAGCGGCGCTCGGGCGCAAGGTGGTCGACAAGCACTCGACCGGCGGGGTCGGGGACAAGACGTCGATCGCGGTCGGCCCGATCGTCGCCGCGTGCGGCGTGCCGCTCGGGAAGATGAGCGGCCGGGGGCTCGGGCACACCGGGGGGACGCTCGACAAGCTCGAGTCGATCCCCGGCTATCGCGTCGAGCTCACGACCGACGAGCTCGTCTCGCAGCTGCTCGACGTCGGCATGGCGATCGTCGGCCAGACGGCCGATCTCGTCCCGGCCGACAAGAAGCTCTACGCGTTGCGGGACGTGACCGCGACCGTGGACATCGTGCCGCTGATCGCGAGCTCGATCATGTCGAAGAAGCTCGCCGCCGGCGCCGAGGCGATCGTCCTCGATGTGAAGGTGGGCGACGGGGCGTTCATGAAGACGCTCGACGACGCCCGGGTGCTCGCCGAGCAGATGCGCGAGATCGGAACGGCGGCGGGACGCGAGGTGACGTGCCTCCTGACGGACATGGACCAGCCGCTCGGCCGCGCCGTCGGAAACGCGCTCGAGGTCGACGAGGCGCGCGACACGGTACGCGGCGACGGGCCGGCGGACTTCACCGAGCTCGTCCTGGACGCGTCGGCGCGGCTGCTCGCGTACTCCGACCTCGGCATCGACGTCGAGGAGGGCCGCAGGCGCGCCGAGGCCGCCGTTGCCGACGGGAGCGCGCTGGAGCGCTACGAGCGCTGGATCCGCGCACAGGGCGGGAACCCCGACCCGGCGGTGCTCGAGCGCGCGCCCGTCCGCCGTCCGGTCCCCGCTCCGCGCGACGGCGTCGTCACACGGCTCGGCGCCCGCGCGGTCGGCATCGCGGCGCTGGAGCTCGGCGCGGGCCGGCGCACGAAGGCCGACCCCGTCGATCACGCGGTCGGCGTCCTCTGCTTCGCGAAGCGGGGTGACACGGTGCTCGCGGGCGACGACCTCGCCGAGGTCCACGCGCGTGACGACGCAGCTGCGGAGCGCGCGGCCGCGGCGGTGCTCGCCGCCTACGAGATCGGCGACGCGAGCCCTCCGGACCACGGCATCGTCCTCGAGGTCCTCGCGTAAGGGCAGAAGAGTTCGGGAAGCCGTACCCCCCGGGTACGGGTGGTGCCCTGCGCGATCCTCCGCCTCCGGGTTTCACTGTGCCGAGCGGATCGAGGAGGTAGGCATGAGCCCGCATCACCCCGACGTAGAGCCCGAGATCACGCTGCCGGCGGGAATGGAGATCGTGGTCCCGCCGCGTGCGCCCGAGGAGATCGAGGAGCAGCGCTCCCCCGGTTCCGGGAAGGCAGCCTCCGCCGAGCGGGCGACCTTCCCGCCGTTCGTGCACCGCGGAGAGACCCGCCGAGCGCCCGGCGCGTAGCCCGACGCTGCGCGCGACGGCCGGCCGCGGCGGCGCCCGTACGATGGAGTCGTGCCGGAGCTGCCCGAGGTCGAGACCGTCCGGCGCCGGCTCGGCCCGGTGCTCGAGGGCGCGACGATCGCCCGTGTGGAGATCGTCGACTCGCGGTTGACCCGCCCGGTCGACCCCGCGTTCGTCGCGGAGGCCCTCGTCGGGGAGCGGATCGCCGCGGTGGAGCGCCGCGGGAAGTACCTGCTGTGGCGGCTGGACAGCGGCCGCACGCTGGTCGTCCACCTCCGCATGACGGGGTCGCTACGGCACGCTCCCGCAGGGGAGCTGCCCGAGGACGCATACCGCCGGGCGACGCTCCAGCTCGACACCGGTGCCGAGGTGGGGTACCGGGACGTCCGCCGCTTCGGGACGTGGGAGCTGCTCGACGACGGTCATCTCCGGCCGTATCTCGCAGCCCGCCTCGGGCCCGAGCCGCTCGCGCCGTCGTTCACGGCGGCCCGCCTCGCCCGGCTGGTCGAGGGCCGCAGGGCGCCGATCAAGGCCTTCCTCCTCGACCAGCGCCGCGTCGCCGGAATCGGGAACATCTACGCCGACGAGGCTCTCTGGCGGGCGCGAATCCATCCCCGCCGGCCGGCGGGTGAGCTGGACGAGCACGAGACCGTGCGCCTCCACCGGGCGATCCGCGCGGCGCTCCGTCGCGGCGTCGAGCTCCAGGGGTCGACCCTTCGGGACTACGTGACGCCGGACGGTTCGAGCGGCGGAATGCAGCGCGAGTTCCACGTCTACGGCCGCCTCGGCGAGCCCTGTGACCGCTGCGGGCACCCGATCGAGCGGACCGTCGTGGCCGGCCGGGGCACGTGGCTCTGTCCGCATTGCCAACGGCTCTGAGGCCACGTCCCCGACGCCTCGTACACTCGGGGCGTGGCACCGGCGACGATCACCGAGGCGGTCGTCCTCCGCTCGTTCGCGTTCGGCGAGGCGGACCGGGTGCTCCACGTCTACACGCAGGTCAGCGGCCGGCTCGGCGTCGTGGCAAAGGGTGTCCGGCGCACGAAGAGCCGCTTCGGCGGTCGCCTCGAGCCCTTCTCCCACGTCGAGCTCTCCATCCATCGCGGCCGCGGCGAGCTCGGAACGGTGACCGGCGCATCGCTCGTCCGGTCGCACGACGCGATCCGCACCGATCCAGTACCGCCTCCGGGCCGGCCTCGTCGGCCTCGAGGCGATGCTCCGCCTCTACACCGAGGAGGAGCGGTCGGATCGCGCGTTCCTGGCGCTGACGCGGTTTCTCGAGGCGCTCGACGAGCGTGACGCCCAGCCGGGGAGGAAGCCCGTGCTCGACCCGCTCGTCCTCTCGTTCCAGCTCAAGCTGCTCTGGCTGTCGGGGTTCCTGCCCCACCTCGGGAGCTGTGTCGAGTGCGGGGCGGAGGAGGGCTTGGTGGCGTTCCTCCCCTCGGCGGGGGGCGCGGTGTGCGCCGCCTGCGACCCCGGCGGGATCGAGCTCTCACCGGAGGGCCTGCGCGGCATCGCCGGCCTGCTCGGGTCACCGATCGCCGACGCTCCCGCCGTGGGCCTCGGCGACCGGGCTGCACGCGAGGTGCTCGCCGTGGTCACGTCGTCGTACGAGCACCACGGCGGCTTCCGGTTGCGGACCCTGGCGTAGCGGCACGCTCGCGCTTCGCGCGAGCGCACCAGGTCCAGGTCGACGAGCTCCAATGGCTGGCACATTCGCGCGAAGCGCGGATGTGCCCGATACAGGGGTTGCGGCGGCGAAGCCGACGCCTTCAGGGATGTGCCCCGCCCGCAGGGCGGGGATCCGAGCGCAGGATTCCGCAGAAGCGGAATCCTGCTTGCGAACAAACTTCAGAACCGTTCGAGCACGTGCTCGAGCGCGCCCTGGGCGATCAGCTGGTCGGTGAGCTCGTTGCGGCCGGGCCGGACCTCGCGGCGCACGATGCCGTTCTCGGCGAGGCGGTACTGGCCGACCCAGTCGAGGCGCGGGGAGTAGACGTGGATCGTGACCGCGGGCTCGCCGAGCTCGTGGCGGACGCGATGGATGTATCCCGGGCCTCCCTGGCGCACGTCACCCGCGCGAAGGTGGAGCTCGATGTCGTTGCCCCCGTAGACGAGCAGGTCCTCCCGGACGCCGCCCGCGGCGCAGCAGAGCGCGACACCCGAGATGTAGTGGTCGTGGAACCCCGTTCCCTGGCCGGGCATCCACGACAGCACCCATGCGTCGACGTGCTCGTCCTCGTAGAGGAGCTCGTATCGGCGTTGATCCGAATCCACACGGACGAGCGGCTCCCAGATGTCCGGGCGCTCGAAGACGTCGATCGCCAGCTGCTCGAGCTCGTCGGGCGTGAGAAGGCCCTCGTGCGGGATGAGATCGCCCAGCGACGCGAGCGCAGGCGTGAAGAGGGTTTCCGTCATCTCCCTCGATGAGTGTACCCCCGGCCCCTTTTTCTTACGCCGTGCGCCGGAAGCGCCGGGCGTCGCCGCAGGCAACGCTCGTGTTGCATCAACACGAGCAGCCGAAGTCCGCCGGTCAGGCGGCGTGCGGAGGCGGGCTCCACGACGCGGCGAGACGGTCGAGGAGGTGCTCGCGCGCGCGGGCGATCGAGATCCGCTCCTGCGCGAGCGAGTCGCGGTCGCGCACGGTGACGGTCTCGTCGACGAGGGTCTGCTCGTCGATCGTCAGCGCCCACGGCGTGCCGATCTCGTCCTGGCGGCGGTACCGGCGGCCGATCTGCCCGCCGTCGTCGTGCTCGGCGACCATGACGCGGCGGAGCTCCGCGTGGAGGGCGCGCGCCCGTTCCGCCATGCCCGCGTCGCGTGGGACGAGCGGGAGCACGGCCACCTTCACGGGGGCGATCTCCGGGTGGAGCCGGAGGACGGTGCGCTCCCGCTCGCCGACGACCTCCTCGTCGTACGCGTCGCAGAGGAAGGCGAGCATCGCCCGGTTGACGCCGCCGGCCGGCTCGATCACCGCCGGGACGTAGCGCTCACCGGTTCCCGCGTCGACCCACTCGAGAGTCGTCCCCGACGCCTCCGAGTGCGCCGTGAGGTCGAACGTCCCGCGGTTCGCGATCCCCTCGAGCTCCGACCAGCCGATCGGGTAGAGGTACTCGATGTCGCTCGTCGCGCTGGAGTAGTGCGAGAGCTCGTCGGCCTCGTGGGCGCGGATGCGAAGGCTCTCCGGGCGGATCCCGTAGCGCACGTACCAGGCGAGCCGCTCGTCGATCCAGTAGCGGTACCACTCGTCCGCGTCCGCCGGCGGCACGAAGAACTCCATCTCCATCTGCTCGAACTCGAGCGTGCGGAAGATGAAGTTCCCCGGGGTGATCTCGTTCCTGAAGGACTTCCCGACCTGGGCGATCCCGAACGGCGGCTTCCGGCGTGCGAGCTGGGCGACGTTCTTGAAGTTGACGAAGATCCCCTGGGCCGTCTCCGGGCGCAGGAAGACCCTCTGGCCCGTCCCCTCGACGGGGCCGACCCGTGTCTCGAACATGAGGTTGAAGTGGCGCGCCTCCGTGAGGTCGCAGTCGGGCGTCTCGCCGGGGTGCTTGCTCGGCCGCTTGCCGCACTGCTCCTGCGCGAGGTGGTCGGCGCGGAAGCGCTTCTTGCAGAAGCGGCAGTCGACCAGCGGGTCGGTGAAGCCCGACACGTGCCCCGAGGCCTCCCAGATCGCGGGGTGGAGGATGATCGCCGAGTCGAGGGCCACGATGTCGTCGCGCTCCTGCACCATCGCCTCGAGCCAGCGGGCCTTGACGTTCTCCTTGAGGAGGACGCCGTAGTGGCCGTAGTCGTACGAGGAGCCGAGGCCCCCGTAGATCTCCGACGACGGGAACACGAACCCGCGCCTGCGCGCAAGCGAGACGATCTTGTCCATCGTGACCTCGGCGGGCATGGGCACGGACGTTACCGTGGAGCCGGATGAGCCCGAGCGGTCGATCCGAGCGCGGCCTCGCGTTTCTCCCCGGCGGTGCGGACGACACGACGCTGGCGAAGGCAGCGGCCGCGAACCAGCGCGAGTGGATCGTCCGCACGGCGCGAGCGGGCGGCGGCGCCGTCCATCGCCGACGAGGGGCGACGTGGGTCGTCTCGCCCCGGGCGGCGTGCCTCGCATTCCCCTCGCTCTCGGCCGGCCGGGCCGCTTCCCTGCTGCCCGAGGTCGTGAGCGCCGCGCGCGGCGCAGGGGTGATCGAGGCGTCCTGCTGGTCGTCTCTGCCCACCCGTCCCCCCGATCTGCACGCCCGCCTCCTCGCGCTCGGATTCGAGGAGGGTTGGCAGGCACATTGGATGGCGATCGAGCTCGACCGTCTCCGGCCGGCCGGCGTCCCGCGCGGTGTCGTCGTCGCCGAGGCCCGAGAGGGCTGGACGCCGACGACCCTTCCCTACGACGGCGTCGAATCGACGAATGCCCGGCACGTGCTCGCCCGGGCACGGCCGCGCCGCGTCTGGCACGTCGGCGCCTGGCGGGACGGGCGCCCGGTGGGGCACGCCGTCGTGTCCGTCACGGCGGGAAGGCTCGGCGTCGCCGGCCTCTACGACGTCGGGGTGGAGCGGGGAGAGCGTCGCCGCGGCATCGGGCGCGCCGTGACGCTCGCCGCGCTCGACGTCGCCCGCTCGCTCGGCTGCGGCGTGGCCACGCTGAACGCGACCCCGGAGGGCGAGGCGCTCTACCGCGCGATGGGCTTCCGGTCGGTCGGCGTGGCGCAGACGTGGTGGCTGCACCTCCGCCGATGAGCACGGGACGGACGCCCGCGATCGTGGCGGCCGAGCGCGCCGGGATCCCGTTCGAGGTACACGAGTACGACCATGACCCGCGGGCGACGTCCTACGGCCTCGAGGCGGTCGAGAAGCTCGGCGTCGACCCGGACCGGGTGTTCAAGACCCTCGTGGCGGACGTCGACGGCACCCTGACCGTCGCGATCGTGCCGGTGGAGGCGCAGCTCGACCTCCGCGCCCTCGGCAAGCGCACCCGGATGGCCGACGTCAAGGCCGCCGAGCGAGCGACCGGCTACGTCGCGGGCGGCATCAGCCCGCTCGGCCAGCGGCGGGCCCTTCCGACCGTCGTCGACGAGTCCGCGCTGGCGTTCGACACGATCCACGTCAGCGCCGGGCGGCGCGGGCTCGAGATCGAGCTCTCTCCGGCCGACCTCGTCCGCCTGACCGGTGCGCGCGTCCAGAGGATCGCGCGCGGCTGAGCCTGCACGCCGTGCGGGTGCGCCCGCACCGACCGACCGCACCGTGCCGGTGTCTGGCTTCAGCCAGACACCTTCGGATGCTGATGCCGGATCGACGTCCCGGCTAGGCTCCGGCGCGTGAACGACCAGGTCCCGGTCGAGCTCCACATCCTCTCGGACTCCACCGGAGAGACCGCCGCCCGTCTCGTCCTGGCGCTCGAGGCGCAGTTCCCCGATCTCGCGTTCGAGGAGGTGCGGCATCCGCGGGTCGAGTCGATCGAGGACCTCGCGCTCGCCGTCGCGCGTGCCCGCGGACGCCCGGCGGTGATGGTGTACACGCTCGTCGAGCCGGGCCTGCGGGACGAGATGCGCCGCCTCTGCCGGCGCTCGCGGGTGCACTACTGCGACCTGCTGGGCCATCCGATCGACTCGATCTCCCGCGTGGCGGGCGTCGCTGCGCGGATGGAGCCGGGCGCGCGCGCGCCGCTCGACCAGACGTACTTCAAGCGGATCGAGGCGATCGAGTTCGCCGTGCGCTACGACGACGGGATCGGCGGCGGCCTGGACGAGGCGGACATCGTCCTCGTCGGGGTGTCGCGAACCTCGAAGACACCCCTCTCGATCTACCTCGGCTACCTCGGCCACAAGGCCGCGAACGTCCCGGTCGTGAGAGGCGTCGAGCTGCCTCGGCATCTGTTCGAGATCGACCGCGTGAAGATCGTGGGGCTGACGATCGACGCCGAGCGGCTGGCCGACATCCGCGAGGAGCGCGTCCGCTCGATGGGCGCCCCCCGCCGCCGCTATGCCGACCTCGAGGTCGTGTTCGAGGAGCTCGAGGCCGCCGCGCGGATCCACCGCAGGCTCCGCTGCCCGGTGATCGACGTCTCCGAGCTCTCGGTCGAGGAGACGGCGATGCGCATCATCCGGCTCGTCGCCGACCGCCACCGACGGCGGGAGACGGCGTCCGCGTGACGTCCCGCAACGCGAAGTACGGGCCCCTCGCCCGCGGGATCCGCCGCGACCTCTCGGAGAAGGGGTGGGTGCCGGTCCGCTTCTGGGTCGTCTGGTGGACGTCGCTCGCCGTGGCAATGGTCGTCTTCTACGTCGTGCTGACCCCCATCTGGCTCGGGCTCCGCGCGGCCGCCTGGGTGGCGGAGCTGCGCTCGCGGGCGCTCGGGCCCGCGGCCGGTCGTCGGCGCAATCGAAGCACGTGACCGCGTCCTAGCCGCTCGGCCGCGCAGCCCACGTCTGCACCGACCGGAGGAACGCGTCGACCTCCGCCTGCGAGCGGAGGCGCGCGACCCGGAAGCGGGCGAGCTCGCGCGGGTAGCGCTGCCGACGCCGGGGCTCGTTCCGGAGTGCGAACGCGATGAGCGAGCTCGGGCCCGAGAGCACGCTTCGCAGCGACTCCCGGTTCCCGTTCCACAGCTCCTCGCCGCGCGCCACGCGGAGGAGCGTGCGGCGGACGAGGCGTGGGAGCCAGACACTGCGCGGAAGATCCAGCCAGACGACCGTGTCGGCGCGCTCGAGCACGAGGTCGCCGAGCTTCCCGCGGTAGTTGCCGTCGATCACCCACCTGTCCCCGGCGACGATCGGCTCGACGCACCGGCGGAGCTCGGAAGCGTCCAGCTCGGTCCACCCGGCCTCCCAGTGGATCGCGTCGAGCTCGACGTAGCGGCACGGCCAGGGACGCCGCGAGCGCGCGGCCGACCGTGGACTTCCCGCATCCACTGGCGGTGGCGATGACCGCGACGCGGCGCACGTCGGGAAGTTCTAGTGCGCGACGGTGTCACGTGTGTGCGTAGGATCCGCGCCGTGCGCCTGGTCTACGCATTCGACGAGGTCGCTCCCGGCGGACGGGAGCTGCTCGGCGGGAAAGGAGTCGGCCTCGCGGAGATGACCGCGCTCGGCATCCCGGTGCCGGCCGGCTTCACGGTGACGACGGACGCCTGCCGCGAGACGATGCGGACCGGAGAGGTCCCGGCTGAGCTCTGGGCGGAGGTGGACGAGCACGTCGCGACGCTGCAGGAGCGCACCGGGAAGCGCTTCGGCGACCCGGCCGACCCGCTTCTCGTCTCGGTCCGCTCGGGCGCCGCGATCTCGATGCCCGGGATGATGGACACGATCCTCAACCTGGGCCTGAACGACGTCGCGGTGGAGGGCGTCGCCTCGGCGACCGGGAACCCACGGTTCGCGTTCGACTCGTACCGCCGGCTCATCCAGATGTACGGCGAGGTCGTCGACGGCGTGGAGGGGCAGCTGTTCGAGGAGGAGCTCCAGGCGCTCAAGGAGCGCCGCGGCGTGCGCCAGGACGTCGAGCTCACCGCCGACGACCTGCGGGAGCTGATCGCCACGTTCCAGGGGATGTACGAGCGCGAGGTCGGCTCGCCGTTCCCGCAGGACGCTCGCGAGCAGCTCCAGCGGTCGATCAGGGCGGTGTTCGACTCGTGGGAGTCGCCGCGCGCGCGGGTCTATCGCCGCACGTACGACATCCCGGACGACCTCGGCACCGCGGTCAACGTCGTCCAGATGGTGTTCGGCAACAAGGGCGACACCTCGGCGACGGGAGTGTGCTTCACGCGCGATCCCTCGACGGGCGAGCGGCGCCTGTACGGGGAGTTCCTGCTGAACGCGCAGGGCGAGGACGTGGTGGCCGGGATCCGTACGCCGGAGCCGATCGAGCGCCTGCAGGACATCATGCCGGTCGCGTACGCGCAGCTGAGCGAGACGCTCGACCGGATGGAGGAGCACTACCGCGAGATGCAGGACATCGAGTTCACGGTCGAGGACGGCACCCTGTTCCTGCTCCAGACGCGCACGGGAAAGCGGACGGCGCAGGCGGCCCTGCGCATCGCGGTGGAGATGACGGGCGAGGGGCTCATCTCCCGCGAGGAGGCCGTCGTCCGCGTCGACGCGGGCCAGCTCGACCAGCTGCTGCACCCGATGATCGACCCCGGCGCCGACGTCGACGTGGTGGCGACGGGGCTGAACGCGTCTCCCGGAGCCGCCTCGGGCGCGATCGTGCTGGACGCCGACCTGGCGGAGGCCCGGGGCCGCGCGGGGGAGGCTGTGCTCCTCGTCCGCTGGGAGACGACGCCGGACGACATCCACGGCCTCATCCATGCCCGCGGCGTCCTGACCGCGCACGGCGGGATGACGTCCCACGCCGCGGTCGTCGCCCGCGGGATGGGCAAGCCGTGCGTCGCCGGGTGCGAGGCCCTCGTGATCGACGTGAACGCGCGGACGCTGAGGATCGGCGACCTCGAGCTGAAGGAAGGCGATCAGCTCACGATCGACGGTGGCACCGGACGCGTGATCGTCGGCGCCGTGCCGCTCGTCCCGCCCGCGATCGACGAGAACTTCGGGACGATCCTGGGCTGGGCCGACGACTTCCGCCGGCTGCACGTGCGTGCGAACGCGGACACGCCGGAGGACGCGGCGAAGGCGCGCGAGTTCGGTGCCGAGGGCATCGGGCTCTGCCGGACGGAGCACATGTTCATGGCGCCCGACCGCCTCCCTCTCGTCCAGGAGATGATCCTGGCGTCCGACGAGAAGGCGCGCCGCGTCGCGCTCGACAAGCTGCTCCCCGTCCAGCAGGGGGACTTCGAGGCGATCTTCGAGGCGATGGCGGGGCATTCGGTGACGATCCGCCTCCTCGACCCGCCGCTCCACGAGTTCCTGCCATCGCTCGACGAGGCGACGACCGAGGCGATGCGGCGGCGGATCGAGCAGCTGCGCGAGGCGAACCCCATGCTCGGAACGCGCGGCTGCCGGCTCGGCCTCCAGTGGCCCGAGATCTACGAGATGCAGGTCCGCGCCATCGTCCGCGCGGCGCGCGCCGTGGCCGAGCGCACGGGGGATGCGCCGCTCGTCGAGATCATGCACCCGCTCGTCGGGTTCGCCGAGGAGCTGCGGCGGCTCCGAGAGCTGACCGAGCGCGTCGCCGCCGAGGAGCCCGAGGTGGAGTACCTCTGCGGGACGATGATCGAGCTCCCCCGGGCGTGCGTCCGCGCCGACGAGATCGCCGCCTACGCCGACTTCTACTCGTTCGGCACCAACGACCTCACGCAGACGGCTCTCGGGTTCTCGCGGGACGACGCCGAGGGGAAGTTCCTGACGTACTACCTGGAGCACGGCGTGCTCGAGCGCAACCCGTTCGAGGTGCTCGACCGCGAGGGTGTCGGCGACCTGATGCGGATCGCCGTCGAGCGCGGTCGCGGCGTCAAGCCTGACCTCAAGATGGGGATCTGCGGAGAGCACGGCGGCGAGCCGCGGTCGGTCGCCTTCTGCCACGAGATCGGGCTCGACTACGTCTCCTGCTCGCCGTACCGGGTGCCGCTCGCCCGCCTCGCGGCTGCCCAGGCGGCGCTCGCCGACGCCGGCGTCACGTCGGTCGCGGTCGGCGGCTAAGCGGTTGCCAGAGGCGCTCGGGCGCAGCCCGGGTGCCCTATACGTAGCTCTCGACGCGCACGTACGCGACGACGAAGCTCGCCAGCATGATCAGGCCGACGAGCACGGGCCCGAGCGATCGCGGCCGGGTGTAGCGGAAGTGCACCAGCGCGAACGTGGCGAGGATCCCGCCCACGAGCCCTCCGAGGTGCCCGCCGACGGAGATGTTCGGGATCGCGAACGTGAGAGCCAGGTTGAGGACGATCAGGCCGAGCGCCTGCCCCGCGAACGAGCCGGTCGCGCGGTACTCGAGCACGAGCAGCGCCCCCATGATCCCGTAGATCGCTCCCGACGCTCCCACCGTGACGGCGGTCGGGTTGCTGAGCACGAGCGCGCCGGCCGAGCCCGCGATGCCCGAGACGAAGTAGAGGAGCAGGAACCGCCACGAGCCCAGCGCGTGCTCCACGATCGTCCCGAGCCAGTAGAGCGCGAGCATGTTGAACGCCAGGTGGAGGAGGCTCGCGTGGAGGAACATCGCCGTGACGAGCCGGTACCAGTCGCCGTCCGTGTAGATCAGCGCCCCGACCAGGGCCCCGTCGTTGAACAGCTTGCCGCCCGGCTCGCTGACGCCGGCTCCCTGGTACACGGTGACGAGGTAGACGAGGACGTTGAGCGCGACGAGGCCCACGGTCGCCGGAGCCGTGACGCCGCCGATCGTGCGCTGCGCGTGCCGGACGGTCCGTTGCGGAGCCACACGGGCCGCTCCGACGCCGGCGTGGTCGGGGCACTTGATCCCCACCGGTGCGAAGGTCATGCACTCCTCGCAGATCGGCCGACCGCATTCCGAGCAGGAGACGAGGGTCTCGCGGCCCGGATGCCGGTAGCAGTGGGGCGTGTCGCTCACCTCGCGGCTAGCGTACCCGCGTGCGCGTTCACGTCGCGTTCACTCCCGACGAGGCGGCGGCGGCCCCGACGGGCGTCGTGATCGACGTCATCCGTGCCACCTCGACGATCTGCCAGGCGCTCGACTCGGGCTACGAGCGCGTGTGGTGCGCGGCCGAGGTGGAGGACGCGCGCGCCCTCCGAAGCACCGACGTCACGCTCGGCGGCGAGCGCCTCGGCGTCCGCATCGAGGGGTTCGACCTCGGGAACTCTCCCCGGGAGTACCTGGAGCCGCGCACGCCGACGCTGGCGATGTCGACGACGAACGGGACCCGCGCGATCGTCACCGCGGCCGAGCGCTGCGAGCGCGTGCTCGTCGCGTCGCTCAACAATCTCGCTGCCGTCACGGAGGCGGCCCACTCGCACGGTGACGACGTCGCCGTGTTCTGCGCGGGCGTGAAGGGGGCGTTCGCGCTGGACGACGCGTACGTCGCGGGCCGCGTCGCCGAGGGGCTCGGCTTCGAGCGGAGCGACGCCGCGGAGGCGGCGGTGCGCCTGGCGTCGTCGTTCGGGAGCGCCGAGGAGGCCTTCCGCGCCTCCCGGTCGGGGCGGAACCTGATCGACCACGGCCCCGAGCTCGAGGCAGACATCCCGTGGTGCGCCCGCGAGAGCGTCCTCGATGTGGTGCCGCGGCTCGCAGGCATGCACGGCGTCGCCGCCGAGATCATGCTCTAGGATCCGCCGATCCCGAGCTGCTCGGAGAGCCAGTCGAGCCGATCGCTCCGCGCCCGACCGTCGAGCGCGTGGTCGGCCGGGTACCACTCGACCTTCGTTCCCTCCGGGGCAGCGTCGATCACGGCCTGGAGGGCTCGGCGGGGGACGATCGAGTCGAGCCGTCCCGCCTGGATGAACAGGGCGCCGCTCGCGTCGTCGACGCGCGTGAGCGGGTCGATCGGCTCGAGCACCTCCTGGACGACGTCACGGAGCTCCGCAGGCGCGGCGTCCACGTACGCCGACACCGGTTCCGCGCCCACGGACATGAGAACGGTGGCGCGCGCGCGGTCGTCGACGCCGGCGACGATCGAGGCGAGCCTGCCGCCCATGCTCCATCCGACGAGACCGAGCCGGTCGCCGTCGACGCGCTGCGCTCGCGTCGAGGACGTCGAAGCCCCGCCGCACCGCCACGATATCGGCGGCGATCGTGTCGCCCTGCCAGCGCACGAGCTCCTCGGAGGTGAGACCCGAAGGAGCGGACTTGCCCCGGGACGGCGCGGTGATCGTCAGGGCGATCGCGCCGCGCTTCGCGAGCTCGGCGGCGGTGTCGAGCTGCTCCGACCGGTCGTCGCCTGCGCCGTGGAGGAACACGACGGCCGGCAGCCGCGCGCCGGTTCTCCTCAGGGCGAGACGAGGTAAGCCTCGACCCGGTCGTCACCGCTCGTGTACGAGACGTCCTGCACGACGACCCCGTCGCGGGTCGCGCGAGCGCCCTCGTGGACGTCGAGCGGGGCGCCTGCGTCGTACCCCAGCTCGCCGCCCGACGAGCCGCCACCGCAACCGGCGACCACCAGCGCCACGAGGGCGACGGCGAGAAGGAGCGCTGTGCGACGCACCTGCCGAGGATACGCTCGGGAGATGGCCGATCGCGACACGCCGACGGGGAGGGCCGCATCGTTCGCGGACGTGGCCGACGAGTACGAGCGGGCGCGTCCCGGGTATCCCGGCGACGCGGTCCGCTGGCTCGCCGGCGATTCCCCATGCGACGTCGTCGACCTCGGCGCGGGAACCGGGAAGCTGACGCGCTCACTGGTCGCGCACGGTCATCGCGTCACGGCGGTCGAGCCCCTCGCCGAGATGCTCGCGCAGCTGCGTGCGGCGGTGCCCGCTGCGGTCGCGGTCATCGGCAGCGCGGAGTCGATCCCGCTTCCGGACGCATCAGCCGACGTCGTCACGGTCGCCCAGGCCTTTCACTGGTTCGACCGACCCGTCGCGCTCCGCGAGATCGCGCGGGTGCTGCGTCCTGGTGGCCGGATCGCGCTGGTGTGGAACGCACGCGACGACACGGAGGAGTGGGTTGCGGAGTTCACCGACACGGTCATCGCCGGAAGCGCGTTTCGCAAGGGCGGTGTCGCCGCTGCGACCGCGAGCATCGACGAGAGCGGTCTGTACGGGCCGGTCGAGCGTGCCACGTACACCCACGTGCAGACGCTTCGGCGGTCCGAGCTCCTCGAGCTCGTCCGCTCCCGGAGCGATTGCGCAGTGCTCCCGGAGGAGGAGCGCCGCCCCGTGCTCGAGCACGTCGACGCCCTGTTCGACGCACATGCCACGGACGGCACGCTGGTGATGCCGTACGTGACCGAGTGCTTCCGCGCGTCCCTCGCCTGACCGGAAAACGCACCCTTGCATGAGAACGCATGTTCGTATAGAACATGTGTTCCCGATGATCGCATGCCTCCTCATCCCGGGATTCGAGCTCCGCGCGGCGCTCCGGTCCCGGCCGAGGCTCGCGGTCGTCCCGGCGGCGCTCGCGCCCGAGCCGGGGCGGGAGCAGCTCGTCGGGCCCGTGACCGCAGCAGCGGAGGCGGCGGGAGTCGTTGCCGGGATGCGCCTCGGGGAGGCGCTCGCGACGTGCCCCGAGCTCGTGCTCGTCGACCCGGACCCCGCGGGCGCCGAGCGGGAGTGGGAGGGGGTGCTGCGGCGCCTCGAGGATGCGGGGTTCGGGGTGGAGCCGGTCGAGCCGGGGGTGGTCGTGTTCGAGACCGGCGGCGTCGAGCGGCTCTACGGAGGGGTGGAGGCGGCGCTCCGCAAGGCGCTCGCCTCCGTCGGGCCTGCCTGGGACCCGCGCGCAGGTGCGGGGCAGCGGCGCTTCGTCGCCCTCGCGGCGGCAAGCGTGGCGCGCCCGGGGCAGGCGGTGATCGTCGAGGGGGAGGAGGAGCAGTCGTTTCTCGAGCCGCTCCCACTCTCACTCCTGCCGCTCGAGGAGGGGCGGTATGCCGAGCTCGAGGGTCTCGGCGTCCGAACCCTCGGCACGCTGGCCGCCCTGCCGGGCGGTGCGGTGGCCGAGCGGCTGGGTCAGGAGGGGAAGCGGGCGTGGAGCCTTGCCCGCGGCGGGGAGCGCCGCCGCGTGCGTGGGCGATCGCCCGCGGCAGAGCTGATCGAGGCGCTCTCCTTCCCCGAGGCGGTCGCGAACGAGCTCACCCTGCGCCGTGCGTTCGGGGCGCTGCTCGACCGCCTCCTCGCACGGCCCGAGCGAGCCGGCCGGCCGTTCCGGAAGCTCGCGCTCTCGGCCAGGCTCGTCGGCGGTGGCTCGTGGCGCCGCACGGTGACGCTGCGCGAGGCATCCGGCGAGCGGGGGCGCATCCGCTCGGCGCTCGGCCCGAAGCTCTCCGAGATCCCCGCGCCCGTGGTCGAGCTGCGGCTCGAGGCGGTCGAGCTCGCCGAGCACACCGGGCAGCAGCTCGCGCTCGTCGCGCCCGAGGGGGAGGAGATGAGCTCGCGGCTGCGGGAAGGGCTTCGCCAGGTGCGCGCGAGCGCGGGCGGTGGCGCGGTCGGGGGCGTCGTCGAGGTCGCACCCTGGTCGCGAATCCCCGAGGCCAGGGCGCTCGTCGTGCCGCGCGATGTGTGACGGGCATGGCGATGGCGCGCGACCCACCTCCAGGCGGCGATGAGCGTGGCCGACAGCTCGCCGTCGGCACGCGTCGAGGCGCTTCGACGGGGAGTCGCGGGCCGCCTCAACGCACCCCGACCCGCACTCGTCGAGACGAACGTCGCCGGTGAGCCGCGTCTCGTGAACCGCGAGCTCGTGACGGTCGTCCGGGAGGAGTGGCGCGTCGTCGACCGCTGGTGGACGGACGAGCCGGTCGACCGCCGCTACTTCGAGGTCGTGCTCGAGTCGGGCCGCAACGTGTGCGTCTACCGCGACGGGGAGCGGCGGTGCTGGTTCACGCAGCGTGCATAGCGCTTCGCGCCATGCACGCTGACTCACCAGCGGAGAAGCGTGAAGTGTTCCCGGGGTTGCGACCGCGACAGCGGGCGCCTTCAGGGGTGTGCCCCGCCCGTAGGGCGGGGATTCACGCGGCGGGATTCCGCTTCCGCGGAATCCCGCCTTGCGGAGAAATCGAGTGATCCTGCGACACTGCGTCCGCGGCGAGCGGCTCCCACTCCTCCGCCTGCTCGGGCGGGACGACGACCCACTGGCGGAAGGGCTCGCCGCGTCCGCCCGGGTCGAACAGGTGCGCCCCTGGAATGCCCAGGGCGCGGGCATGCGCCTCCGTGTCCGTCAGCTTGAACACCATCCCCGTGCGGGAGAGCCCGAACACGACGCGGCCGGCGCGCTTCACGCACGGCATGCTGAACATCTTCGAGGCTCGGCACTCTGGATGCCAGGCCGTGATCGCGTCGACGATGTCGTCGTAGCGCTCGCGACCCGGCCGGGTGGAAGAGCGCGATCCCACGCGCTAGACCGGCTCTTGATCGAACGCCGCGCGCACAGCGGCCAACTCGTCGTCCGTGCGAGCCTCGTGCAGGTTGCGCAGGAAGGCGCCGTAGCCGCAGCTCGGCGTGTGGAGGTTCAGGAAGCGCACCTCGCCCGGCCCGGTGAACGCGAACGTGTGCGGCGTGCCGGGCGGAATCTGCACCCACGCGCCCGCGGGCGCTTGCAGCTTGCGGCCTCCAGCCGTGAACGTCATCTCCCCCTCGAGCACGTAGAACGACTCGACATGGCGGCGGTGCACGTGCGACGGCGGCGAGGGCCCGCCGGGCTCGCTCAGCGCCTCCGAGATGCCGAGCTCGTCGACGTCGGCGAGCAGCTCCACGCGAAGGCCGGGCCGCTCGGCAACGAAGCCGGCGCCGCCGATGACCGCCTCGCTCGTCGGCCGGCCGCCGTCCTCGGGCGGGTCGTGCTGGTCGTACGAGAAGGAGCGACCGTCGCGCAGCGCGCGGAGGTAGTCGGCGAATCGCCGACCCGGCGCATGGAAGTTCAGGTAGGCGACGTCGTCGTCGCTCGCGTTGCGGAAGCCGTGGACGACGAGCGGCGGCACGAGGGCGAGCGTCCCCGCCGGAACGACGACCGGCTCGTCCTCGACGCCGAGCCGAACGGTCAGCTCGCCCTCGAGGACGTAGAAGAGGTCGCTGTGATGGCGGTGGACGTGCAGGTCCGCGCCCACACGGTGCGGCCCCCAGCGCGACCACGTGGCGTTGAGCGTCTCGTCGTCGGAGACGATCTCGACACGCCGGTGGGGCGCGTCGCCGATCACCTCGCCTCCGCCGGGCGGGATGAAGATGGGCTCGCTCACGAGAGCGCAGTATGACCACGGGCGCCCCCCTCTACGTGGAGCTCCATTGCCACTCCGCATACTCGTTCCTCGACGGGGCGTCGCATCCGGAGGAGCTCGCATCACGTGCGGCGGAGCTCGGCTACGAGGCGCTCGCACTCACCGATCACGACGGCGTCTACGGCTCGCTCGAGTTCGCGCACGCCGCCAAGTTCGCGGGAATCCGGCCGATCACCGGCGCCGAGGTGACACTCAGCGGCGTAGGCTCGACGGAGCCGCCCGGGAGCGGAGGTGCCGGCTTTGCCGGCGCCGGAGCGGGGGGTGGAGGAGCGCACGTCACGCTGCTCTGCGAGAACGGCAAGGGCTACGCGAACCTCTGCCGCATCCTGACCGCGGCCCATGCCGGAACGCGCCCGGAGGGCAAGGAGGACCGCGTTCTCCTGCCGCCCGGCGTCCCCCCCGAGACCGTGGCGGAGCTGAGCGAGGGGCTCGTCTGCCTCTCCGGCTGCACGCGCGAAGGGCTTGCGCTTCGCGATCCGGCCGGTGCTGCGCGGCTCGCCGCCGCGTTCGGACGGGAGCGGTTCTTCGTCGAGCTGCAGCGTCCCTACGAGAGGGGCGACTCGAGACGCCACGCGGCCCTCCGCGACCTCGCCGAGCACCTCCGCGTGGAGACGGTCGCGACGGGGAACGTGCATGCCCACGCCCCGCGGCGGACGCTGCTCCAGGACGCGCTCGTCGCGATCCGCTGCCGCACCTCGCTCGACGGGTGCGAGCCGGAGCGGCGCGGGAACCGCGAGGCGGTGCTCCGCGCCCCGGCCGAGATGGTGGAGCGCTTCGCCGGGCTCGACCGTGCCGCGGCCGAGCGCACGGGAGCGCTCGCCGAGCGCCTGACGTTCGACCTCACCGAGGAGCTCGGCTACCGCTACCCCGACTTCTCCGACAGCGTCGATCCGGCGATCCGTCAGTTGCACGCGATCTGCGACCACGCGTTCGGCGAGCGCTACGGCGCAAGCAGCACGGTGTTGCGAGCGAAGGCGCGCGCACGCCTCGACGGCGAGCTGGCGCTGATCGGGCGTCTCGGCCTCGCCGGCTTCTTCCTCCTCCACCACGAGGTGCTCGAGCTCGCCCGGGAATGCGCGCTCGAGGTGCGCGGCCGCGACTCGCCGCGGATGTTCCTCCCGCCGGGGAGGGGCCGCGGGAGCTCCGTCGGCTCGATCGTCTGCTACCTGACCGGGCTCTCCCACGTCGACCCGGTCGAGAACGACCTCTCGCTCGGGCGATTCATCAACCAGGAGCTCACGTCGGTGCCCGACATCGACCTCGACTTCCCGCGCGACATCCGCGAGAAGCTGATCGTCCGCGTCACCGAGCGCTACGGGCACGAGCACGCCGCGCTCGTCGCGAGCTTCGCGACGTACCGCTCGCGGGGCGCCATCCGTGACGTCGGCAAGGCGCTCGGGCTGCCGCACGCCGAGCTCGAGCGGCTCGCCCGCGTGACCGACGGCTGGCATGCCGAGCGGGTCGCGGACGAGGTGGCCGCGCTCCCCGACGCCGACCGGAAGCTCCTCTCGAAGCGCTGGCGCGCCTTCCAGTTCCTCACCGCGGAGATCGCCGGGCTGCCGCGGCACGTCTCGCAGCACCCGGGCGGGATGGTGATCTCGTCGCGGCCGCTCGTCGAGCTCGTCCCCGTGCAGCCCGCGGCGATGGCCGGCCGCCAGCTCTGCCAGTGGGACAAGGACTCGTGCTCGGACGCAGGCTTCCTCAAGATCGACCTGCTCGGGCTCGGGATGCTCTCGTGCATCGAGGAGTGCGTCGACCGGATCGCACGCCTCCACGGCGCACCGATCGATCTCTCCCGTGTCCCGCTCGACGATCCCGCCGTCTATGCCGAGATCCAGGCAGCCGACACGGTCGGGGTGTTCCAGATCGAGAGCCGCGCGCAGATGCAGAGCCTCCTCCGCACGAGGCCGGAGACGATCGACGACCTGACGATCCAGGTCGCGCTCGTCCGCCCCGGGCCGATCCAGGGGAAGGCCGTGCACCCGTACATCGAGCACCGCCGCCGGCTGCGCGAGGACCCGACGTTCGTCTTTCCGAGTGCCGCACGAGTCGCTGCGCGAGCCGCTCGCCTCGACGCTCGGGGTGGTCGTCTTCCAGGACCAGGTGCTCGACGTCGCGATCGCGCTCGCGGGGTTCACGATCGGCGAGGCCGAGTCGCTGCGCCGAGCGATGAGCCGCAAGCGGAGCCGGGAGGCGCTCGAGGCGCACCGGGCGCACTTCGTCGAGGGGGCGGTCGCCAAGGGGGTCTCCGAGGACGTGGCCGACGGCGTCTTCGACACGCTCGTCGGCTTCTCGGGGTTCGGGTTCCCGAAGGCGCACGCGGCCGCCTTCGGCCTCCTCGCCTACCAGTCGGCCTGGCTGCGCCACCACTACCCGACCGAGTTCCTCTGCGGGCTCCTGAACGAGCAGCCGATGGGCTTCTACCCGCCGGCCAGCCTCGTCCGCGACGCCCAGCGGCGGGGGGTGGAGGTGCGCCCGCCCGACGTCAACCTGAGCGACGCGCGCTGTTCGCTGGAGGCTCGTGTTGATTCAACACAAGCGTTGCCACACGCCGTCCGCGTGGGCCTTGCGTACGTCTCCTCGGTCGGGAAGGACGATGCCGAGGCGCTCCAGGCGGAACGGGAGGCGAACGGGCCGTACCGGGACGTCGGCGACCTCGCCCGCCGCGCGCCGATCTCCCGCGACGCGCTCGAGGCGCTCGTTCGGGGCGGGGCGTGCGACGGCTTCGGCCCGCGTCGCCGGGACCTCCTGTGGGAGCTCGGGCTCGCGACGCGGCCCCGGTCGGTCGAGGGCACGCGCGGCGAGGCGAAGCAGCTGCCGCTCCCGCTCGAGCCGACGGCGGAGACACCCGTGCTGGCCGACCTCACGCGCTGGGAGCGGATGCTCGCCGACTACCGGGAGACGGGCCTCTCGGTCGGGACGCACCCGCTCACGCTTCTCCGTCCACACCTGCCGCCCGGCACGCTCTCGAGCCCCGAGCTGCACGAGGCGCGGCACGGGTCGACGGTCGCGTTCGCAGGCATGGCGATCGCGCGGCAGCGCCCGGCGACGGCGAAGGGGATCGTGTTCATGCTGCTCGAGGACGAGCACGGGCAGGTGAACCTGATCGTCCCGAAGGACGTGTACGAACGTCACCGTGGGATCGTGCGATCGGAGCCGATCGTCCTCGTCCGCGGTCGCTACGAGCGGGTCGAGCGGAACCGGAACATCCTCGTTCGCGAGCTCGAGAGCCTCTCGGCACTCGCCCGCCGGGTCGCCGCGACGCCGGACGTCGTGGCCGCCCTCCCGCGCGCCCACCATTTCGGCCACCGCTGACGTCCCGGCCGGTGGCGCCCCGGCCGCTCTCCCGGAGAGAATGCCCCGTGACCGCGCTGCGAGCCACCCTTCCGCGGATAGAGGCGTGGGCGCGCGACGGCGTTGCGCGCGTTCGCCCGGTTCTCGGCCCGACGCTTCAGACGGCGGTCGCAGCCGGCCTCTCGTGGGAGCTCTGCGTGCGTGTCCTCGACCATCCCCGGCCGATCTTCGCGCCGATCACGGCGATCGTCGCCATGGGCTTCACGGCGGGCCGACGCGGTCGGGCGGCGCTCCTGCTGGTGCTCGGCGTCGCGATCGGCATCGGCGTCGGGGACGTGCTCGTGCGGATGCTCGACCGGGGCGGCATCCAGATCGCCGTCGTCGTCTTCGTCGCCATGACGTTGACCCTCTTCCTCACACGCGAGCCCGTCGTGGTGATCCAGGCGGGCATCTCCGCCGCGCTCCTCGTCGGCGTCGACCGCCAGTCCACCGGCCTCGCGCCCGACCGGTTCGAGGACGCCCTGGTCGGCGCGGCCGTCGCAGGCGTCATCGCCGTCCTGCTCTTCCCGATCGACCCGCTCGAGGTGGTCGGGCGCCGTGCACGGCCGATCTTCGCGACGCTCGACCGCAGCCTGTCCGAGGCGGCCTCCGCGTTGCGGGACGACCGCCTCGACCGAGCCGAGCTGGCGTGCTCCCTGCGTGCCGACGAGCGCACGCTGTCCGACGCGGTGAGCGTCGCTCGCGAAGCGACGCGGATCGCGCCGCGGCGACGCAGGCAGCGGGATCGGGTCGACGAGATCGCGCGCGCGGTCTCGCAGCTGGAGACGATCGTGCGCGGTGCGCGCACGATCGCGGGAGCCTCGCGGCGCATCGTGCGCGAGGGGGGCGCGCCGAGGGCCGACCTCGCCGAAGCGATCGACACGCTGGCCGCCGCGCTCCATTCACTCGACCGATGGCTGGAGACCGGTGACGAGGTCTTTCGCGACAGGGCACGCCGCGACGCGGAGACCGCGGCGGTGCGGGCCGGCGCAGTCCCGCCGGAGGGGATCGGGCCTGCGACGATCGCGCACGTCGTGCAGGCGCTCGCGCTGGAGATCCGTCGCGCGACCGGCCCTGACGAGGCGCACGACCGTGGGGTGGGTCACCGCTTGGTGAGCGGCACCTCGACGTAGTCGGCCGCGTGCGCGAAGCCGAGCTTCTCGTACGCCCGGATCGCCCCGGCGTTGTCCGTGCGGACGTTGAGCGAGACGACGTCGATCCCGTCGTCGAGCAGCACGCGGCACAGGCGCGCGCACGCCGCAGTTGCGAGACCGGTCCCCCGGAGCGCAGGGAGGGTTGCGACGTTCCCGAGCGCCGCAACACCCCAGGTGGGGGACCAGACGTGGATGCCGGCCACGCACGCGAGCTCGCCGTCCCGGCGGATGCCCACGTACCTGCCGGTCTCGAGCATCCGCGCCTGGAACCACGTCCCGGGATACGCGCGCCGGTAGAAGGCGTCGATCTCGGCGAGCTGCGACGGGGCGAGGAGCTCCGCCTCGTCCGTGTCGTGCCGCTCGAGGGGGGTCGGATCGACGAGGCCGAGCTTGCAATGCGGGACGGGCTCGGCCGAGGGGACGACCACCGGTGAGAGCGCGTCGACGAGCGTGGGGGAGAGGTGTGCGTAGAGGCGCCCCGGGAGGTCGGCGGCGACCGACCGCAGGAGGTCGACCATCCCGTGCCCCGGCTCCTCCGCGAACGCCAGGAGCACCGGCGGGTCGGGCTCGTCGTACAGGAGCGCGAGCTGCTCGAGCCGCCCGCCCGGCTGCCATCCCAGCCAGCGGGTGTGCGGCCAGAAGAAGTCGTCGAGATCGCCGAGCTCGTAGGCGTGCACGGCGGGCCGCCGGCGGCAGAAGCTCGCGATGACGTCGCGGTCGCGCAGCTCGACGACGGTCATCTCACGAGCGGACAGGCATGACGGTCAACGGGGCGCCTCGGTTGCGCCCGACCTGGTCTCGTCGGCTCCTGGACGTCCGGCGCGCCGGCACCAGCCCTCGTCGAGCGTGAGCGCGGCGTCCACGAGCGTGAGGTGGGTGAAGGCCTGGGGGAAGTTCCCGAGGAGGCGTCCGGTCACGACGTCGTACTCCTCGGAGAGGAGGCCGAGGTCGTTCCGCAAGCCGAGAAGCCGCTCGAACAGCTCCTCGGCCTCGTCCAGCCTGCCCTGCAGCGCGAGCACCTGCACGAGCCAGAACGAGCAGGGGAGAAACGTCGCCTCGCCGGGCGGGAGGGCGTCGACATCGACGTTCTCGTCGTTGGCGCGATAGCGCTCCACGAAGCCGTCCCGCACCAGCTCTCGCTCGATCGCCGCGACGGTGCCGACGATGCGCGGGTCGTCCGCAGGGAGGAACCCGACGAGCGGCATCATCAGCACGCTCGCGTCGAGCCGGGGTGAGCCGTAGGACTGCGTGAACGCCCCGAGCTGCGGGTCGAATCCCTCGCGGCAGACCTCTTCGTGGATCTCGCGGCGCAGCGCACGCCAGCGGTCGGCCGGGCCGTCGAGCCCGTCCTCCTCGATGCTGCGGACCGCCCGGTCGAACGCGACCCACGCCATGACCTTCGAGTGCGTGAAGTGACGCCGCGGCCCACGGACCTCCCAGATCCCCGCGTCCGGCTCGCGCCAGCCGGTCTCGAGCCACTGAAGCAGCTTGGTCGTGAGCGCCCACGCCTCCTGCGACGGCTCGAGCCCGGAGGTCCGGGCGTGGTAGAGCGCGTCGAGGACCTCGCCGTACACGTCGAGCTGGCGCTGATCGGATGCGGCGTTGCCGATCCGCACGGGCCGCGAACCCTCGTAGCCGTCGAGCCATTCGAGCTCGAGCTCGGTCAGGCGCCGCTCGCCCGCGATGCCGTACATGATCTGAAGCCCCTCCGGCAGCCCGGCGATGGCGCGGAGCAGCCAGTTGCGCCACGCGCGTGCCTCGTCCTCATAGCCGGCGCGAACGAGCGAGAGCAGCGTCAGCGTGGCGTCGCGGAGCCAGCAGTACCTGTAGTCCCAGTTCCGGACGCCTCCGAGCGCTTCGGGGAGCGACGTGGTCGCCGCGGCCACGATGCCGCCCGTCGGCTCGTAGGTCAGGGCCTTCAGCGTCACGAGCGAGCGGACGAGGGCGTCCCGGAAGCGGCCGGTGTGCGAGCACGCTCCGACCCAGTCGTGCCAGAACGACTCGGTGTCGGCGAGTGCCTGCTCCGCGTCGACGCGGTCGGGCGGCTCCTCGTTCGACGGGTACCACGTGAGGACGAAGGGCACGCGCTCGCCCGCGTGGACGTCGAACTCGGCGACGGTGTGGAAGTTGCGGCCGACGAGCTCGACCGGCGTCGCGAGGAAGAGCGCGTCGGGCCCCGCGACGGCGAGCAGGCCCTCCTCCCGCCGGCGGACCCAGGGGACGATCGAGCCGTAGTCGAGGCGGATCGTGAGGCCCATCCGCATCGGCACGGTCCCCTCGACGCCCTCGACGATGCGTACGACGTCGGGCGCGCGCCCGCGCGGCGGCATGAAGTCGATCAACCGGACGGTGCCCTCCGCGGTGTCGAGCTCCGTCTCCAGGACGAGCGTGTCGCCCCGGTAGCAGCGACGGGCCTCGACGACCTCGGAAGCCGGGGCGAGCGACCACTGGCCGTTCTCGGCGTCGCCGAGGAGCGCGGCGAAGCACGCGCCCGAGTCGAAGCGTGGGAGGCAGAGCCAGTCGATGCAGCCGTGGCGCGACACGAGCGCCGCCGTCTGCAGGTCGCCGATGAGGCCGTAATCCTCGATCCGCGCGGCCACGACGCCCACGCTAGCTCGCCGGAGGTCCCTCGGGCGGGCTCTGGCTTCGGCCAGAGCTCTGCCCATCGTCAGCCCAGGGAGCCTCTGGGCGAGAATCACGGGATGCGGGCGGTCGTGCAGAGAGTGTCGAGAGCGTCGGTGAGCGTCGACGGCGAGCAGGTCGGCGGCTGCGGCCGCGGCTTGCTCGTTCTCCTGGGGATCGGCCACGAGGACACGGCCGCAACCGTCGAGCGTCTCGCGGGCAAGGTCGCGCGGCTGCGGATCTTCGAGAACGACGAGGGCCGCTTCGACCGTTCGCTGCTCGACGTCGGGGGCGAGGCGCTCGTCGTCAGCCAGTTCACGCTCCTCGCCGACAGCAGCCGTCAGAAAGGGACTCGCCCCAGCTTCTCCGATGCTGCCCGGCCCGAGGTGGCAGAACCCGTCGTCAACGCGTTCGTGGAGGCGCTGCGCGGGCACGGGGTTCACGTCGAGACCGGAGTCTTCGGCGCGAAGATGGAGGTCGAGCTTGTGAACGACGGCCCGGTGACGCTGGTGATCGACCTCTAGCTCGGGAACACTCTCGGTGTGGCCACAGGACTGCGGGTCACGATGAAGGCGGGGGGGCCGTCTCCCCGAACTCGTTCGCCGGGCGCGCGACCGAGATCTGGTACTCGATCGGGACGTCAGTGCCATCGTCCTCGCCGGGCGCGACGTTCGTGACCTCCCAGCCGTGGGCGATGATCTGGCCTTCGAGGGGGCGGACGTAGAGGGTGATGACCTTGGACGTGCCGTCCGGGTAGTGCACGAGCGTCCTGTGTCCTCTGGAGACCATGGGCATGAAGCTCGTTGTACACCCAGGGAGCCCTGCGGTCTACGTGCGGGCCCGAAATAGGTGGCTCGCGGGACTCCGGCGTCGGGTGACGATCGTGCTCGACGGCTGAACCGATCCGGCCGCTCGGTGGAGAAGGCCGCCGGAGCCGCTGCGCGACGTCGCCGTGACCTCCGAGACGGCCTCCCGGGAGACCGGATGTCGGCACGACGGTGCTATCCTTTTCTCACCACATTTCACCGGCTTGGCGAAATGGGCGCGGTTCGCGCCCATTTGTCTTGAAGGAGACGAATTCGATGGCAACGGGCACGTACGACAGGGAGCGCGAGCTGGCGGCGGCGATCACGCCGGCCGTCGAGTCGACGCTGCCCGGCGTCGAGGTGCTGGCGGTCGAGCTCCTCTCGCCGGCGCGGTTCTGCGTGTACGTCGACCACCCCGGAGGGGTGGACTTCGCGCTCTGCGAGCGCGTGACGCGCCTTCTCGACGAGTACCGGGCCAACTGGACGATCGACGTCTCGTCGCCCGGACCGGAGCGGCCGGTCCGCCGGCCCGAGCACTTCCGCCGGGCGATCGGCGGCACCGTGAAGCTGAAGACGGCCGACGCAAAGCGCCTTCGGGGAACGCTCGTCGCAGCCGACGACCACGCCGTGACCGTCTCGGTCGACGGGACGGCCCACGAGGTCCCGGTCGACGAGATCGTCCGGGGCAACCTGATCGACGAGGGACGGTACGCATGAGCCAGGAGATCATCGAGGGGATCCGCACGATCGAGAAGGAGAAGGGGATCGAGACCGGCACGCTCGTCGCCGCGCTCGAGGACGCCCTCCTCGCCGCGTACAAGAAGACGCCGGGTGCCGCGCGTCATGCGACCGTGGAGCTCGACGACGACGGCGAGTTCCGTGTCTACGCGCTCGACATTCCGGGCGATCTCGAGGAGCGGCTGCTCGAGGAGGCGCGCGAGCGCGCGATCGACGAGCTCGAGCGGATCGAGGAGGAGACGGGCGAGAAGCAGCACACGCTGGTCGTCGACGACGAGCTGGACCTCGACTGGGAACAGGTCCCGGACGACCTGATCGACCGCACGGACGCCACGCCGGACGACTTCGGCCGCATCGCGGCGATGACCGCGAAGCAGGTCATCCAGCAGCGGATCCGCGAGGCGGAGCGCGCGATCATGTACGAGGAGTACGTCGACCGCCAGGGCGAGGTCGTCACCGGCATCGTCCAGCAGGCAGGCGACCGCAACAACGTGCTCGTCGACCTCGGCAAGGTCGAGGCGCTGCTGCCCCGCTCCGAGCAGGTCGACGGCGAGCGCTACGAGCAGGGCTCGCGCATCAAGGCCGTGATCATCGAGGTGCGCTCGGGGACGAAAGGTCCGCAGGTGATCCTCTCCCGTCGCGCGCCGCAGCTCATCGAGGCGCTGTTCGAGCTCGAGGTGCCGGAGATCGCCGACGGCCTCGTCGAGATCCGCGGCGTGGCACGCGAGCCCGGCTACCGCTCCAAGATCGCGGTCGAGTCGCACGTCCAGGGGGTCGATCCCGTCGGCGCCTGCGTCGGCCCGCGCGGCTCCCGCGTCCGCATGGTCGTGTCGGAGCTCCGCGGCGAGAAGATCGACATCATCCCGTGGAACACGGAGCCCGCGCGGTTCGTCGCGAAGGCTCTGTCTCCCGCGCGGGTCCGTGAGGTCTACATCGACGACGAGAGCCGCGAGGCGACGGTCGTCGTGCCCGACGACCAGCTCGCGCTCGCGATCGGCAAGGAAGGGCTCAACGCGCGCCTGGCGGCCCGGCTCACCGGCTGGAAGGTCGACATCAAGTCCGACACCGAGTTCGCGCAGGAGGAGGCGGACGCCGCCTTCGCCGGCGAGGACGACGGCGACGGGGACTTCTCCGGCCGCTGTGCCGCGCTTCTCTCGAACGGGAAGCGGTGCCCGAACGCCGCCCTCCCCGGCTCGAAGTACTGCGGCGTCCCGGCGCACCAGGCGCTCGCGAGCGACCCGACCGCCGGTGTCTCCGTGGCGGCCGAGGTCGAGCTCGCCGCCGCCGAGGCGGTGGCCGAGGACGTGGCCGTCGCCGAGGAGGCGGTCGCCGAGGTCGAGGAGGCGCTCGCCGCCGGCGAGCTCACCGTCGAGGAGGCGGACGCCGTCGAGGACGCCGTGGTCGATGCCGCAGAGGTCGTGATCGCCGCGGACATCGAGGCGGCGGTCGAGGTAGCCGACCTCGCCGGGGAGGCGCGCGACGACGCGTGAGCGGCGCGGCCCGATCAGGACGTGCATCGGCTGTGGCCTTCGGGCACCGCAGTCCGAGCTCGTGCGCTTCGGGGCGGTGGGAGGCGTGCTGACTCCCGGTCGCACACTCCCGGGGCGGGGCGCCTACACGTGCCGCCGGGTGGAGTGCTTCGAGCACGCGCTCGCCCGCAGGGCGTTCAGGCGCGTGCTCCGGAGGGACGTCTCCGTCGAGCCGGGCCTCGCTCGCCTCTACACTGAGGGGTCGAATGGCTGACGGAGGCGACACGACGCATGGCTGACGGACCGAACAGGCCGAATCGCCCGATCCGCCCGCGCGGCGGTGGCCCGGGCGGCCGTCGCCGGCGAGTCGTGATCGAAGGCGGCGCGGCCCGCGGGCGTGACGCGCGCGCCGCGCGCGACCGGTCGGCCCAGGCGCCCACGCGTCCGCAGGCCCCCGCGCAGCCGACCGGCCCGGTCACGGTCGAGTCCGGCGTGACGGTCAAGGACCTGTCGGGCGCGCTCGGCGTCCCGATGTCGCAGATCATCAAGACTCCTGATGGGCCTCGGGCAGATGCGGACCGCGACCCAGTCGCTCTCCGACGAGGAGGTCGAGCTGATCGCGTCGGAGGTCGAGCGCGAGGTCACGATCAAGCACGCAGCCGACGACGAGGAGCCGGAGATCGTCGAGGACGTCGAGGCGGACCTCACGGCGCGGCCGCCGGTCGTGACGATCATGGGCCACGTCGACCACGGCAAGACGACGTTGCTGGACGCGATCCGCTCCACGGCGGTGGTGGAGACCGAGGCCGGGGGCATCACGCAGCACATCGGCGCGTACCAGACCGACGTCGACGGCCGGAAGCTCACCTTCCTCGACACGCCGGGCCACGAGGCGTTCACCGCGATGCGTGCGCGCGGGGCGAAGATCACCGACATCGCCGTGCTCGTGGTCGCCGCGGACGACGGCGTGATGCCGCAGACGAAGGAGTCGATCAGCCACGCGCGGGCGGCGGAGGTGCCGATCGTCGTCGCGATCAACAAGATCGACGTCCCGGACTCGAACCCCGACCGCGTCAAGACCGAGCTCGCCGCCGAGGGCCTCCAGCCGGAGGACTGGGGCGGCGAGACGCAGTTCGCGCTCGTCTCGGCGAAGCAGCAGACGAACCTGGACGAGCTGCTCGAGAAGATCCTGCTCGTCGCGGACGCCGAGCTCGACCTGCGCGCGAACGCGAAGGCCGAGGCCTCCGGGCCCGATCATCGAGTCGAGGCTGGACGTGGGCCGGGGCCCGGTCGCCACCATGCTCGTGCAGCGCGGGACGCTGCACGTCGGCGACGCGATCGTCGCCGGCGACGCCGCGGGCAAGGTGCGCGCGCTCTACGACTACCGCGGGGAGAAGGTCAAGGAGGCCCATCCCGGCGAGCCCGTCGAGATCCTCGGCTTCGACCGTCCGCCACCGGCCGGCGAGCTCTCCCGCGTGGTCGAGCACGAGCGCCAGGCGAAGGACATCGCCGAGAAGCGCGCCGAGCGTCTCCGTCGCGAGCAGCTCGCGCAGCGCTCCAAGTCCCAGGGCGTCTCGCTCGAGACCCTCTTCGAGCGGATGCAGGAAGGCGCCGTGCAGGACCTGAACGTCGTCCTCAAGGGCGACGTCCAGGGGTCGGTGGAGGCGCTCATGGGCGAGCTCGGCAAGATCCAGCACCCGGAGGTTCGCGTCAACGTGATCCACACCGGTGTCGGCGGGATCACCGAGAACGACGTCAATCTCGCGTCCGCGTCGAACGCACTCGTGGTCGGCTTCAACGTCCGGCCGAGCGCCGAGGCGAAGCACCTCGCCGAGCGCGAAGCGGTCGACATCCGCACGTACCGCGTGATCTACAAGCTGACCGAGGACATCGAGCAGGCGCTCGTCGGGATGCTCTCGCCGGTCACGACCGAGGAGGTCCTCGGCGAGGCGGAGGTGCGTGCGCTCTTCAAGGTCTCGCGGCTCGGCACCATCGCGGGCTGCATGGTCACGAACGGCGTCGTGCGCCGCGGCGCCCACGTACGCGTGGTGCGCGACGGCACCGTCATCTACGAGACGTCGATCGCCCAGCTCAAGCGGTTCAAGGAGGACGCCCGCGAGGTCGCCGAGGGCTTCGAGTGCGGCATCCTGCTCGACGGCTTCAACGACGTCAAGGAAGGCGACATCCTCGAGGCGTTCGAGACGCGCGAGGTCGAGCGGACCGACCTGGACTCGCCCGCGACAGCGGCCGCCGAGACGTCCTAGCGCTTCGCTACGTGCCGCAGCGCTGCACGAGGCGCGCGATGGCAGCCGCACGGGCTCGGTAGCCCGTGGCGGTGGGGTGGACGCCATCGCGGCCGAACCAGGCCGGATGCGACCGTGCCATCGCGTCCCAGTCGAACACGCGGAGATTCGGGTGACGGCTCGCGACGGTGCGGAGCGCCCGGTTGTACCCCGCGTACGACACGCCCTGATACGGCGGCCGCACGATCGTCGACCAGACGACGCACCGCGAGGGCCCGGCGAGCGCGACCGTCTCGCGGACGACCCTCGCGAAGCGCGAGACGACGCCCGGGTCGTCGTTCGTGCCCGCGCTGACGACGATCACGCGCGGGAGCGAAGGCCCGAGCGAGCGGAGCGCCGCGGGCACGTCGGACGCATGGCGACTGATCTCGGTGGAAGCGCGCACGTGCCAGCCCGGGAGGAAGCCGTCGAGGTAGATCTCGGTCCCGAGCGCGAGCGAGTCGCCGTAGTGGAGGACGGTGCGGTTCCCCGCGGCGAGTGCCGGAGGCGAGGTCGAGAGCGCGCAGACGAGCACACAGAGGACGGCGAGACGACCGGGGCGGGACACGGCATCGTCTACGGTAGGCGCGGATCCCTTCCTGCCACCCCCATCTCACGAGATCCGAACATGTCCACCGGCTTCGTCGCCATCCTCTCCTTCGAGCTCCATTTCCCCGAGAGCCATTCGCTCAAGGAGAAGCGCATGCACCTGCGGTCGGTCAAGCAGCAGCTCGCCAACCGCACCGGCGGCTCGATCGCGGAGGTCGACCACCACGACGCCTGGCAGCGAGCGCAGTTGACGCTCGCGTGCGTCGCGCGGGAGGCGGGTGAGGCGGGCCGCCTGCTCGACGAGGCGGAGCGCTGGCTCTCCGGCCAGGCCTTCGAGCTCGCGCTCGCGCAGCGGGAGCTCGTGCGCCCAGGGGACGGGTGGGGCGAATGAGCCGTCCGGAGCGCATGCGTCGCGTGGACGCGGCGATGAAGCAGGTCCTGTCCGAGGCGATTCCGCGGCTCAAGGACCCGCGAATCGGGTTCGTCACCGTGACGGCGGTCGAGACGTCGAGAGACCTCGACCACGCGAAGGTGTGGGTCAGCGTGCTCGGCAGCGAGCGGAAGCGCGCGCAGTCCCTCACGGCCCTCGAAGGCGCCGCCGGGGTCCTGCAGGCGACGGTGAACCGCGTCCTCAAGCTGCGCCGGACACCCCATCTCGAGTTCGTCTACGATCGCGCGGTCGAGCACGGCGTTCGCCTGACGCACCTCATCGACGAGCTCGCGCCCGCGGACGGTGACGACGATGCAGCCGCCTGACATGGACGCCGTGGTCGCTGCGCCCGACCTGGAGGCCGTGGTCGCAGCACTGCGCGAGCACCGGCGGTTCGTGGTCACGTCGCACGACAACCCCGACGGCGACGCGCTCGGATCGCTCCTCGCGATGCACCTCGCCCTCGAGTCGCTCGGCAAGGACTCGGTCATGGTGCTGGGCGGCCCGGCGCCGCTTCCCGGCGAGTACGGGTTCCTCGGCTTCGAGGCCCACGGACTCCTGCGGGAGGCGCCGCCCGATACCTCCGAGCGCGTGCTCGTCGCCGTCGACTGCGCCCAGGAGAGCCGGATCGTCGAGCAGCGGCTGGTCGAGGAGGCGCCGCTGACGATCGACATCGACCACCACCACGACAACACCCGCTTCGGCGACGTCAACCTCGTCTCCCCGGACGCATCGTCGACGGGCGAGGTGCTGGCGGACGTCTTCGCCGAGCTCGGCGTCACGCCGACCCCCGAGATCGCCGAGGCGCTGTACACGGCCGTCGTCACCGACACGGGGCGCTTCCAGTACTCGAACACGACGCCCAAGGCGCTCCGGCTCGCGGCCGAGCTCGTCGAGCACGGCGCGGATGTGACGAAGGTGTTCGTCGAGGTCTACGAGTCGACGCCGTTCCCGAAGCTGAAGCTGCTCGCGCGTGCGCTCGAGCATGCGACCGAGCTCGCGGGCGGGCGCATCGTCGTCTCCGAGCTCCGCCGGGAGGACTTCGAGGACGCCGGGGCCGAGGAGCCGTACTCGGAGGGCATCATCGACCACCTCCGCTCCGTCGACGGCGCAGAGCTCGTCGCGCTCGTGCGCGAGCTCCCGGCCGGCGCCGCCGCGGCGCGCAAGGGCTCGCTCCGCTCACATCCGGACGGCGTCGACGTGTCGGCGATCGCGCGCAGCTTCGGCGGCGGAGGCCACAAGCGGGCCGCCGGGTTCTCGACCGATCTCGCGATGGACGAGATCACGCGCCGGATCGTGGACGCCTTCGTCGCCGCCAACGGCAGCCACGCAGGCTGATGCCCGTCCCGAAGGCGCTCGAGCCGACCGGTGTGATCCTCGCCGACAAGGAGGCGGGACCCTCGTCGTTTGCCGTCGTCGCTCGTGTCCGTGCGCGGACCGGGGCGAAGACGGGTCACGCGGGGACGCTGGACCCGTTCGCGACCGGCCTCCTCGTCCTTCTCTCGGGGCGTGCGACGAGCCTCCAGGACCGGTTCATGAAGCTTGACAAGCGCTACGTGACGGAGATCGACCTGCGTGGACGGACGACGACGGGCGACCCGGAGGGCGAGCCGGTCGACGAGCACGACCCGCCGGGGCGGGAGGAGCTCGAGCGCGGGCTCGATGCGCTGCGCGGCGAGGTGGAGCTCGCGATCCCTGCGGCGTCGGCCGTGAAGGTCGGCGGCGAGCGCGCGTACCGGCTCCACCGCCGGGGCGTCGCGGTCGAGATGCCGACGCGCGTGATGCGCGTCCACGGGCTCGAGCTGCTCTCGCTCGAGGACGGCATCGTCGCCCTCGACCTCCTCGTCGGCTCGGGCACCTACGTCAGGTCTCTCGCCGACGCGCTCGGGGGCCACTGCGTCACGCTGCGGCGAACCGAGGTCGGGCCGTTCCGTGTCGAGGAGGCCGACGAAGCCCGGGTCGTGCCGCTCGAGGACGCGCTGCAGCGGCTCGTAGAGGCCCGATGAGGATCGCGCACGCACCGTCGCAGCTCGAGCGCCAGCCGCGCGCGGTCGCGATCGGCACCTTCGACGGCGTGCACCGCGGCCACGTGTCGGTGCTGCGCGCGGCGGTGGACTCGGGGCTCGAGCCCACCGTGATCACCTTCGACCCGCATCCACGCATCGTGCTCGGGAACCGCGTCGAGCTGATCACGACGCTCGAGCGGCGGCTCGAGCTGCTCGCCGAGGCGGGGATCCTCGACACACTGGTGGCCCCCTTCACGCCCGAGTTCATGCGGCTCAGCCCCGACGAGTTCGTCGCGACCTACCTGACCGGCATGGGCGCGGAGGCGGTCGCGGTGGGGGAGGACTTCCGCTTCGGGAGCAGGCGGGCCGGGGACGTGGAGACCCTCGCGGAGCTCGGCCTGACCCTGCTGGACGTCCGGGAGGTCGAGGGCGTCTCGTCCACCGCGATTCGCGACGCCGTGCGCGACGGCGACCTCGACGGCGCCGCCCGGATGCTCGGCCGTCCGTTCGAGCTCGACGGCCTCGTCGTCGCGGGCGACCAGCGCGGAGGGACCCTCGGCTACCCGACCGCCAACATCGCGATGGACCCCCAGCTCGTCTGCGCCCGCTACGGGATCTATGCCGGCGAGGCGCTCGGGCATCGCGCTGCGGTCTCGATCGGCACGAACCCGCACTACGGCGGCACGGAGCGGCGGATCGAGCCGTTCCTCCTCGACTTCGAGGGCGACCTCTACGGCAAGCGCCTCGTCGTCGAGCTGTGGGAGCGGCTCCGGGACGAGGCGGTCTTCGGCTCCGAGGACGAGCTCGTCGCCCAGATCGCACGCGACGTCGAGGCGACCCGGGCGGCCACACGGCCGGTGTAGAGGCGATCAGGAGTCGCTCTCCGTCGGCGCTCGGGGGCGAGGCTTGCGCCACCCCGCAACCGTCGCCGTCAGGCCGTCCGGGAACGCTGCCCCGGCTTGTGTTGAATCACCACAAGCCTTGTCACGCCGGCCGCCGGCCCACGAACAGGGGCTGCCCGGCATCCTCGTCGTCGGGGTTGCCGGGGACGAGCCGCGGCGTGAGCCCGGCCGCTTCCGATCAGGAAGAGCCACGTGTGCTCCGGGAAGAGCCCGTTGAGATGGCGGTCGTGGACGACGCGCACGTCGGCTCCGGGCTCCGAGAGGAGCACGACGTAGTCCACGACGAACGACGTCTCGCCGGGTGCGGGCGGATGCGTCCACTCGAGGTAGCGGAGCGCCCGCCCGTCGTCCCCGTCGTGCCCACCGTGATCGGTGCCGCCTCGAACGTCTCGCGCGTGCAGTCCGGCACGAAGAGGGCGACACCGCCCGGCCGCGTGTGTGCGAACGCCGTCACCATGCACGCCCGGAGATCGTCCTCGGTCGTCAGGTACATGACCGCGTCGTGCACGAAGACGGCGTCGAACGTCCTTCCGAGGCGGAGCGTCCGCATGTCGCCGAGCACGTGCTCGCACTCGGGGTTCAGCTCCCGGCTCAGCGTGAGCATCTGCGGCGAGAGGTCGGACAGCGTGCACGTGAAGTGGGCGCGCAGGTGGGACGCGTTGTTGCCGCCGCCCGAGCCGAGCTCGAGGAGCGTTCGGGCGTCGGGGACAGCCTCGAGGATCGAGGCGCGGTAGCGCTCTGCCTCGGCCGCGTAGTCCTCCGGTGCGGTGAGGAGGTGGAACCACGGGGCGAGGTCGCCGTAGATCCGCACGGACGAAGTATCCCCGGGGTCGGCCGAGGCCGGCGACGTTACGCTGCGCGCCGTGATCGCGCTGCGCCCGCTCCGCGAGGACGAGTACGCCGCCTGGGGCGGAAACGCGGTCGCGCGCGGCCTCTACCGCTCGCTCGGCTATGCCGAGCAATCGGTGCACATGGGCAAGCGCATCTGACGTCAGCCGCGCGGCTCGAACGCGACGACCGCGGCCGGCACGCCGTCGAGCTCGAGGTCCGTCGGCGTGCCGCGTGCGCCCAGCGACCTCGCCGTTCGGGGGTTCCGCTCGATGTAGGAGCGGAGCGCGCCGCGTCGGTCCTCACCGCCGAGCAGGCGACCCTCGAGCGCCCGTCGCTCGCCGCGGACGAGCGAGCGTCGCCGGCGCAGGCTCGCGAAACGCGCGCCACCACTGTTTCCGCTCGGGATGTCCGGCGAGGGCGACGATCCGGCTGCCGCTCTCGGCGTAGACGACCGGGATCGCGTACTGCTTCCGCGTCCGGCGTCCCTCGTACTCGAGCACGGCCAGCGAGCCGCTCAGAAGCGCGGTGCGCACGGGATCGCAGAACGGCCCGAACGAAAGGGTTCCCGAGTCGCAGGAGCCGAGTGGAGGTCGAGCAGGCGCCACCGCGGCACCGTCTCACAAAGGCGTCGCTCGACATCGCGGCCGGGGCTCGAGCGGCACGGTCTCGCGCAGCGCGAACGTGCCCGACCTGCGTCGAGCCGCTGGTACCCTTCCGCGAGACCGCGATCGCGGCCGCCCGTGTTCTTCCTTCACGGCGTGCGGGGATTGCGGAGACGAACCAACGAGAGGAGACACGTGGCTCTCACCAAGGAAGCCAAGCAGGAGCTGATCGACAAGCACGGGGCGAACGCCCAGGACACCGGTTCGACCGAGGTCCAGGTGGCGATGCTCACGCGCCGGATCAACGAGCTGACGGAGCACCTCCGGACGCACCCGAAGGACCACTACTCCCGGCGCGGGCTGCTCAAGCTCGTCGGCCGCAGACGGCGGTTCCTCGACTACCTGCAGCGCAAGGATCTCGAGGGCTATCGCGCCCTCATCAAGGAGCTCGGTCTCCGCCGCTAGGGGACAGGGCCGAAGACGGGGACGGGAGGTGGGCGTTTGATCGAGCTTCGCACGGGCGGTGCGGAGCTGGCTCAAACCTCCACCTTCCGCCACAACGGAAGAGTGAAGGGACAGGACACGGAATGAGCACCATCTCCACCGGGCAACAGGCCACGGTGTCCGTCGACGTGGGCGCGGCAGAGCTGCGCTTCGAGACGGGCAAGCTCGCGAAGCAGGCGGACGGCGCAGTGACCGTCCGCAGCGGGGACACGATGATCCTCGCGACCGCGGTCGGGCGGCAGGACACGCGCCCCGACGCGGACTTCTTCCCGCTGACGATCGACGTCGAGGAGCGGATGTACGCCGCCGGGAAGATCCCCGGCGGCTTCTTCAAGCGCGAGGGCCGCGCGACCGAGCGCGCGACGCTCACCGCGCGGATGATCGACCGCCCGATCCGGCCGCTCTGGCCGAAGGGCTTCAAGAACGAGGTGCAGGTGATCTGCACCGTCCTCTCCGCCGACATGGTGGTACCGCACGACATCCTCGCGATCAACGGCGCGTCCGCCGCGCTCGCGCTCTCGCCGCTGCCGTTCCTCGGCCCGGTCGGCGCCGTCCGCATCGGGCGGATCGAGGGTGAGCTCGTCGTCAACCCGACCTACCAGCAGATCGAGGAGTCGTCGCTCGATCTCATCGTCGTCGGCACCCGTGAAGCCCTGACGATGATCGAGGCCGGCGGCGACCAGGTGCCCGAGGACACCCTGCTCGACGCGTTCGGGCTCGCGCACTCGGAGATCATTCGCATCTGCGACGCGATCGACGAGCTCGCACGCGAGGTCGGCAAGCCCAAGTGGATCGACGTCGAGCTGAACGCCGAGCTCGACGGCCGCCACGGCGAGGCCGTCGCCCGCCGGATCGCCGAGGTCGGCCTCAAGGAGGCTGGCGCAGTGGTCGACGAGCTGCTCGCCGCGGACGCTCCGGCTATCACGATGGAGTCGGGCGAGGACGACATCGTCCGCGAGATGCAGGTCCGGAACGGCCTGCAGATGCTGCTCGAGTCGAAGCGGCTCGCCGCGGTCGAGAGCGCCGTGCGCGCCCAGTTCGAGAACGAGCTCCGCGCCCTGACCGACGCCGAGCAGGACTCGAAGGAGCTCAAGTCGCGCAAGCGCGACATCCTCCTCGCTCGCATCCAGGACGAGGTGCAGCTGCCCTTCCCGGCCGGCGAGGGAGACGAGCCCGCCAAGGACTCCGTCACGCGCGGCTACCTGAAGAAGGCCGCCGACGCGATCTACAAGGACCTCGTCCGCAAGAAGATCGCGGTCGAGAAGCGCCGCCCCGACGGCCGCGGCACCGAGGAGATCCGCCCGATCACCACCGAGGTCGGCATCTCGCCGCGAACGCACGGCTCCGCCCTCTTCACCCGGGGACAGACGCAGATCCTCACGCTCTGCACGCTCGGCACCGCGAAGGAGCAGCAGCGGATCGACGACCTCTCGATCGAGCAGGAGCGCCGCTACATGCACCACTACAACTTCCCGCCCTACTCGGTCGGGGAGACGGGCTTCATGCGGGGCCCGAAGCGGCGCGACATCGGCCATGGGGCGCTCGCGCAGCGCGCGCTCGAGTCCGTGATCCCGCCGGTGGAGGACTTCCCCTACACGATCCGCCTCGTGTCCGAGACCCTCGAGTCGAACGGCTCGTCCTCGATGGGCTCGGTGTGCGGCTCGACGATGTCGCTGATGCACGCGGGCGTGCCGATCGCGGCGCCGGTCTCCGGAATCGCGATGGGCCTCGTCAAGGAGGGGGAGGACTACGTCATCCTCACCGACATCCAGGGCGCCGAGGACCACCTCGGTGACATGGACTTCAAGGTGGCCGGGACGGCCGAGGGCATCACCGCCCTCCAGATGGACATCAAGATCACCGGCGTCACGCAGGAGATCATGCGCTCCGCGCTCGAGCAGGCGAAGCGCGCCAGGGCGTTCATCCTCGACCGCATGCTCGAGACGATCTCCGAGCCGCGGGCCGAGCTCGCGGGCCACGCGCCGCGCATCTCGTCGATCCAGATCAACCCCGACTTCATCGGGATGGTGATCGGCAAGGGCGGCGAGACGATCCGCTCGCTCGAGGCCGACTACGACGTGCAGATCGACATCGAGGAGGACGGGACGATCCTCGTCTACGCGACGGAGGGCACCAACGCCGACGCCGCGATCTCCGCGATCGCCGCGATGACGAAGGAGCCCGAGGTCGGCGACACGTACACGGGCCGGGTCGTCAAGACGACCGACTTCGGCGCGTTCGTCGAGCTGAAGAAGGGCACGGACGGCCTGCTCCACGTGTCCAACGTCGGCCCCGGGCGCGTCGCGCACATCGAGGACGTCATCTCCCGTGGCGACACGCTGGACGTCGTCGTCCAGGAGGTCGACAAGGAGCGCGGCCGCATCGGGCTCAAGCTCGTCGCGAAGCACGAGGACGGTGAGCTCGTCTCGCCCGAGACGCTCGTCGAGCGGGCGAAGGACGCCCCGCCCCGCGAGCCGCGCCCGCCGCGCGACGACCGCGGTGGCCGTGGCGGCCGCGACCGCGGGCGCCGCTAACACGGCTTGGCTCGGGCACGGCGCGGATACGATCCGCGCCGTGCCCGAGCCGCAGATCACGACGCTCCCCGGAGGGGAGCGTGTCGCCACCGAGCCGCTGCGCGGCGTTCGCTCGGTCGCGCTCGGGCTCTGGATCGGAACGGGCTCACGGGACGAGCCGGCCTCGCGCGCCGGGGTCTCGCACTTCATCGAGCACCTGCTCTTCAAGGGGTCGTCGCGCTACAGCGCGCAGGACATCGCCGAGCTCTTCGACGCGATGGGCGGCGAGCTCAACGCGGCCACGTCGCGCGAGACCACGGTCGTCTACACCCGCGTCCCCGACGATCGCGTCGACCGGGCGCTGGATGCGATGACCGACATGGTCTTCGCTCCCGCCTTCGACGATGTGGACAGCGAGCGCGAGGTCGTGCTCGAGGAGATCGCGATGGTGGACGACAACCCGCAGGACCTCGTCCACGACCTCGCGGCCGAGGCGGTGTTCGGACGTCACCCGCTGGGCAGGCCGGTGATCGGCAGCGCCGAGGTGATCTCGACGGTGTCGCCGCGCGCGCTGCGCTCCTACCACTCCGGTGCCTACGTCGGCTCGAACGTCGTGCTCGCCGCGTCGGGGCACGTCTCGCACGAGCGCCTGGTGGACGCCCTCACCGCGCGCCGGCCGAGCCCGAACGGCGCCTCGCGGGTTCGCCGGCCGCTCCTGAGCCGGCTCCCGAGCCCGGGCTACCGCTTCCTCCGGCGGCCCACGGAGCAGTACCACGTCGTCCTCGCGGGGCCGGGAATCGCGCGCGACGACGAGCGGCGGTACGCCGTCTCGCTGCTCGACGCGATCCTCGGCGGCTCCGCGTCGTCGCGTCTGTTCCAGGAGATCCGCGAGAAGCGCGGCATGGCGTACAGCGTCTACACGTACGGATCGCAGTACGCGGAGACCGGCCAGGTGGGCATCTACATCGGCACGCGCGAGGACAACCTCGCCGAGTGCCTCACCATCACGGCCGAAGAGCTCGCCGACGTGGGCGCCGGCAATCTCCGGCCGGGGGAGCTCGAACGCGCGAAGGAGAACCTGAAGGGGCGCCTGCTGCTCTCGCTCGAGAGCACCTCCAACCGCATGACGCGGCTCGGCAAGGCGCTGATCACCGACACGGAGCTCGTCTCCGCCGAGGAGACGATCGGTCGCGTGATGGCGGTCACGGAGGAGGAGGTGACCGCGGCCGCCAGAGCCCTGTTCGCGCCGGACCGGCTGTCGGCTGCCGGGATCGGGCCGCGGGAGAGTCGCTTCCGGGCCGCCGTCGCGCGGGCGAACCCGGCGCTCGCGGACCGAGCGTGAAGGTCTGCCTCTTCGGCGCGGCCGGCAAGGTGGGCGGCGTCGTCGGCCCCGCCCTCGAGCGCGACGGCCACGAGGTCGTCGACGGCCGATCCGCAGGCCCGGACGGCTGCGATGCCGCAGTGGACTTCACCCGGCCGGACGCCGTGCTCGGGAACGTCGAGCGCTGTCTCCGCGCCCGCGTTCCCGTGGTGATCGGGACCACGGGATTCGACCTCGAGGCGCTCGATCGCGCGGCACGCGAGGCGGGGGTGCCCTGCTTCTACGCCCCGAACTTCGCCCTCGGCGCGGTCCTGATGATGCGGTTCGCCGAGGAGGCGGCCCGCGCGTTCCCACGGGCGGAGATCGTCGAGCTCCACGCCGACACGAAGCTCGACGCCCCGTCCGGGACGGCGAAGGCGACGGCCGCGCGGATGGGCGGTGCGGTTCCGATCCACTCGGTCCGGCTGCCGGGCCTCGTCGCCCACCAGGAGGTGATCCTCGGCGGGCCCGGCGAGACGCTCACGATCCGACACGACACGACCTCCCGCGAGGCGTTCGTGCCGGGGGTGCTCCGCGCGCTCGACGCCGTGCGCACGCTGCCGCCGGGGCTGACCGTGGGGCTCGAGGCGCTGCTCTCGTAGCGGGCCTCCGCGCTGCCCGCGGAGGCCCGCTGCCGTCCGCCGCTACGCGCGCGCCCTGAGTGCCGCGAGAAGCTCCTGGTGGCGGCGCTCCTCGTCGGAGACCGCCTCCTCGCCGGGCTTCCTCATGCGAGCCGTGATCGCGTTCATGGGCTTGACGACGAAGAAGAAGACCGCCGCCGCGGTCGCGATGAAGGTGATCGCGTCGGTGATGAAGGCGCCGTAGCGGAACACGGCGTCGTTGATCGTGAACGTGAGGTTCGAGAAGTCGGGCTTGCCGATGATCATCGCGACGATCGGCATCACAAGGTTGTTCACGAACGAATTGACGAGGGCGCCGAACGCGACGCCCATGACGAACGCGACCGCGAGCTCGACGATGTTGCCCTTCAGCAGGAAGTCCTTGAACTCCTTCAGCATCACGCCTCCGTTCTCTCGCTCGGCCGCTGGACTCCGGGATCGTTACCCGAAACAGGGGCGAGTACAATCACGCAGATGCTCGGCGAGGTCCTCACAGCGATCGTGACGCCGTTCCGGGAGGACGGCTCGGTCGACCTGGAGGCGTTCCGCTCGCTCGGCGGGTTCCTCCTCGACAACGGCTCGGACGGGCTGGTGGTCGCCGGCACCACGGGCGAGGCGCCGACGCTGTCCGACGAGGAGCGGCTGGCGCTGTACGAGGTCGCCGTCGACGCCGTGGGCGACCGTGGGACGGTCGTCGCGGGCACCGGGACGTACTCGACGGCCCACTCGATCCACCTGACGGAGCGGGCGCACGAGATCGGCGTCGACGGGTTCCTGGTCGTCACGCCGTACTACAACAAGCCGCCGCAGCGCGGCATCGTCGCCCACGTCGAGGCGATCGCCGCGGTCACCGACCGGCCGGTGGTCTTCTACGACATCCCGTCGCGCGTCGTGGTCGACGCCGAGCCGGCGACGATCTCGCGCCTCGCGGAGATCGAGAACGTCCGGGCCGTGAAGCAGGCGAAGCCGAGCATCGAGGCGGCGCGCCACGTCGTCGCCTCCGGGCTGGACCTCTACGCGGGGGACGACGACCTGATCCTGCCGTTCCTCGAGGTCGGGGGTGTCGGGGGCATCTGCGTCCACACGCACATCGTCGGCCCGAAGGTGAAGGAGCTGATCGCGAGCTATCGCGCGGGCGACGTCGAGCGGGCCCACGCGATCGACGAGGAGCTCCGCCCCGCGATCGACATCCTCCGTGTGCAGACGAATCCGATCGCCATCAAGCGGGCGCTCCAGCTCCTCGGTCACGAGGTCGGCGGGCTGCGGCTTCCACTGGTGGAGGCCGACGAGGTGGAGACGTCGCAGATCCGCGACTGCCTCGAGCAGCTCGGCCTCGTCGGCGCACTTGCGGTCTGACCCCTCCGTCGGCGGTTTCGCCGTCGAGCTTCGTCCGTAGACTCCGGACCGTGGGAGACGCGCTCCGGATCATCCCGCTCGGCGGGCTCGGCGAGATCGGCAAGAACATGACCGTGTTCGAGCACGGCGACGACCGCATCGTCGTCGACGCGGGGCTTGCCTTCCCCCGCGACGAGCACCTGGGGGTCGACCTGCTCCTGCCCGAGTTCTCGTACCTCCTCGACCAGCCCGTCCGTGCGATCGTGCTCACGCACGCGCACGAGGACCACGTCGGCGGTCTGCCGTACGTTCTGCGGGAGGTGGAGGTCGGCGAGGTGATCGGCACCCGTCTCACCCTCGGCCTCGTCAAGTCGAAGCTCGACGAGCACGGCCTCGGGTCCGTGACGGAGCTGACGGAGGCCGAGCCGGGCGGCGCCGCGATGGTGCTCGGCCCGTTCCGGCTCGAGTTCGTGCGGATGGCCCACTCGATCCCGGACTCGATGGCCGTCGTGATCGAGACGGCCGCCGGGCGCGTGCTCCACACCGGCGACTGGAAGCTCGACCACACCCCCGTCGACGGCCTGAAGACGGACGTCGGAGCGCTTGCGGAGCTCGGCAACCGCGGCATCGACCTCCTGCTCGGGGACTCGACGAACGCCGAGCGACCCGGGATGACGGGATCGGAGCGGCTCGTCGGGGAGGCGTTCCGCCAGCTGATCCCCCTCCGCACCGGGCGGATCATCGTCGCCTCGTTCGCGTCGAACATCCACCGCGTGCAGCAGGCCGCCGAGGTGGCGATCGCCCACGGGCGGAAGGTGGCCGTCGTAGGCCGCTCGATGCGCAAGAACATGAACATCGCGCGCAGCCTCGGCTACGTCGAGCTGCCGGACGACGCGATCGTCTCGCCGAAGGAGGCGATGGACCTCCCCCGGGATGAGGTGCTGATCCTGTGCACCGGCAGCCAGGGAGAGCCGATGTCCGCTCTGACCCGTATCGCGTACGGCGACCACCAGAACGTGACGGTCGAGCGCGGCGACACGGTGATCATCTCCGCGAAGCCGGTTCCGGGCAACGAGCTCCGTGTCCACGACTCGATCAACCGCCTGGCGCGACTGGGGGCGGAGGTGCTCCATCAGGAGATCGCGCCGGTGCACGTCTCCGGCCATGCCTGCTCCGAGGAGCTCCGGACGCTGCTCTCGCTCGTCCGCCCGCGCGCCGTGATGCCCATCCACGGCGAGTACCGGATGCTCGCCGCGCATGGTCGCCTCGCACTCGAGGCAGGCGTTCCCGAGGAGGCGATCCTGATCGGCGAGAACGGCACGGTCGTCGAGCTCTCGTCGGATGGCGCTCGGATCGTCGACCACGTCCAGGCCGGCGTCACGTTCGTCGACGGGCTCGGCGTGGGCGATGTCGAGGATGTCGCGCTCAGGGATCGCCGGCACCTGTCGGAGGACGGTGTCCTGATCGTCGTCACCACGGTCGCGCTCACGGACGGCGGCGGCGGCGAGATCGCCGCCCCCGAGCTGATCGCGCGCGGCGTCGGGGAGGACGAGGAGCTCATCGACGAGCTGCGGGTCGAGGCCGACCGCATCGTCCGCGAGCTCGCCGGGAACGGCGTCACGGAGATCAAGCTCCTCCAGGAGCACATCCACGACGGGATCGGCCAGCTCGTCTACGACCGGATCCGGCGGCGGCCGATGATCCTCCCGGTGGTGATCGAGGTTTGACCGGCTGGGCGGGAGTCCTCGAGGCGAACGGCACGACGCCCGCGAACGTGCGCCGGCTCGTCGGCCAGCTGCGCGCGTGCGAGGCCTCGGCGATCGCGTTCTGCCGGCTGCTCGAGCGGTGGGGGAGGGGCGACGCCGTCCCGGCGACCCCGGGCGCACGGCGCGCCGCGTTCCGTCACGCGGCCGACCGCGTCGAGACGGCGCTGGCCGGCCTGGAGGCGCCGCTGTCCGCGTACCTGATCGAGCTCGAGCCCGACCGCGCCGAGGGATGCTCGTGGTACGGCGGGCCGGGTGCTGGTGAGCTCGTCGAGTGGAAACCCGTGCTCGACCGAGCCGGCGTGACCGCGTGCCCCAACCGGGTCGCGGCCGTCTACCTCGAGCTCGCCGTGCTCGTGCGGGCGCTGCAGGTGCTCGACGACGCGGCGCGACTCGATGCCACACCCGATCGCTCGTCGCTCTGGGCCGGGTTGTTCGACCTCCGGGACACGCTCTTCGGGGCGACGGTCGACGACCTGCGCGCACTCGCGGCGTAAGCCCCTCCCGCCTGAGGAACGGCGACCTCGCCACGACGTTTCCCGTCGTGCCGGCACGAGCGGCAACTCGACGAGCCGCATCGCCCGCAATGAGAGGATGGCGGCATGGCACCCCGGATCGTCGTCGTCGGGTCTGTGAACCTCGACCTCGTCGTTCGGGTCGAGCGCCTGCCGGGGCCGGGGGAAACGGTCGGGGGCGGCACGTTTGCACGGGTCCCGGGCGGCAAGGGGGCGAACCAGGCGGTCGCCTGCGCCCGCCTCGGCGCCCAGGTCACGATGATCGCGGCGGTCGGGCGCGACCCGTTCGCGGCGGAGGCTCTCGCAGGCCTTCGCGAGGCCGGCGTGACGCTCGAGCTGCACGAGACCGACCGGCCCACCGGCGTCGCGGTGATCCAGGTGGACGGCGGCGGCGAGACCACGATCGCCGTGGCCCCCGGCGCCAACGCGGCACTCGGTGCGGTCGAGCTGCCTCCACACGACGCGGTGCTCTGCCAGCTCGAGGTGCCCGACGCGGCCGTGCTCTCGGCGTGGGAGGGGTGCACCGGGCTCTTCTGCCTCAACGCCGCGCCCGCGCGCCCCGTCGCCGTCGACGCCGACCTGACGGTCGTCAACCGGCACGAGCTCGAGGCGCTCGTCCGGCGCGACGGCCTCGTGGCGCTGACGCTCGGCGCGGAGGGCGCAGTGCTGCTCGACGACGGAGAGGAGATCGCGCATGCCGCGCCGCCTCCCGTCGAAGCGGTGGACGGCACCGCCGCCGGAGACGCGTTCACGGCGTGCCTGCTCGTCTCGCTCCTGGAGGGGCGCGACCAGGAGGACGCCCTCCGCCGGGCATGCGCGGCGGGGGCGATGGCGGCGTCGCGCTTCGGCGCGCAGCCGTCTCTGCCGACGGCGGCCGAGGTCGAGGAGCTCCTGGGTCGATGACGGAGGGCTCCGACCGCCTGTTGCCGCTCACGCGCGCCCTGCTCGTGACGGGCATCGCGCTGACAGGCGCGACCGGCGTCGGGCTGGTGGCGTTCGCGCTCGCCGCGTACCGCACTGCGCCAGGCGCGGGGCAGGAGCCGTATCGTCCGACACCGTGACGACGACGCCGATCATCCTCGACTGCGACCCCGGGCACGACGATGCGATCGCGCTGCTGCTCGCGCTGGCAAGCCCCGAGCTCGACCTGCTCGGCGTGACGACGACCTACGGCAACCAGACGCTCGAGAAGACCACGGCGAACGCGCTGCGGGTCCTGGAGCTCGCGGGCCGCTCGGACGTGCCCGTCGTAGCCGGAGCCGCGGAGCCGCTGGAGCGCGAGCTGGTCGTCGCGGCACACGTGCACGGGGAGAGCGGGCTCGACGGGCCGTCGTTGCCCCCGCCGAACGTCGAGCCGGTCTCGCGGGACGTCGTCGCGTGGATCGCCGGGGCGGTCGCCGAAGCAGCCCGCCCCGTCACGCTCGTCCCGACAGGCCCGTTGACGAACGTCGCGCGGTACCTCGACGCGCACGGGACCGAGGGGATCGAGCGGGTGGTCCTGATGGGCGGTGCCATCGCCGAGGGGAACATCACCCCGGCGGCGGAGTTCAACATCTGGGCCGATCCGGAGGCCGCTCAGGCCGTCTTCGATGCCGATCTGGACGTGACGATGATCGGGCTCGACGTCACCCATCGCGCGGTCACCGGCCCGGACGTCCAGCGCAGACTCCGCGAGGCCGGCTCGATCGGCGTCTTCGTCGCCGAGCTCGTCGACTTCTTCACCGTCTACCACCGCCAGACGTACGGCTGGGACGGCGCGCCGATCCACGACGCCGTCGCGGTCGCGCACGTCATCCGTCCCGGCCTCGTCGAGACCAAGCTCCGCAACGTGGAGGTCGAGCGCCTCTCGGAGCTCTGCCGTGGGCGAACCGTTGTCGACCTCTGGCTTCGGACCGAGCGTCCGGCACGCACCCACGTGGGCGTCGACCTCGACAGCGTGGCGTTCTTCGACCTGCTCGTCGAGCGGATCGGACGCCTCGGCTAGGGTCGACCCGTGGACGACGTGATGATGTTCGTCGAGGTGCCGTCCGGCTCCCGCAACAAGTACGAGCGGGATGCGGAGACGGGTCACATCGTCCTCGACCGGCGGCTCTTCACGTCCATGAGCTATCCCGCGGACTACGGGTTCGTCGAGGGGACGCTCGGCGAGGACGGCGACCCGCTCGACGCTCTGTGCCTGGTGGGCGAGCCGACCTTCCCGGGCTGCCGGATCCGGGCGCGCGTCGTCGGCGTCTTCCACATGACCGACGCCAAGGGGCCGGACGAGAAGATCCTCTGCGTCCCGCTCAAGGATCCCGCCTGGATGCGCGTCCACGACGTGCACGACATCCCGCCCGAGCTGCGCAACGAGATCGAGCACTTCTTCCAGGTCTACAAGGACCTCGAGGAGGAGAAGGTGGAGACGCGCGGCTTCGGGAACCGCGCCGAGGCCGAGGTGCTCGTCGAGGAGGCGAGGGTGCGGGCGGGCTAGTCTTCACCGCGCCGGACTAGCGGCCGCGGCCTCTCGCTGCGCCACGCGCCGCAGGAGACGCGCGGGGCGCGCAGAAGCAGCAAGCCCATGGCGACGAGGAAGAAGCGGGCCGCGCCCGCACGGCCGCGCAAGCCGCGCAGCCCTGCGCGCGTCCGCAAGAAGAAGAAGGCCCGCGGCCACCAGCACCCCGAGCTCTGGGGCCTCGGGCTCGTCGCAGTCGGCCTGGTCCTCGCGACCGTGCTCTGGCTCGGATGGGACGGCGGTCCCGTCGGATTGCACGTCTCGCAGTGGCTCCGCGACGGCCTCGGCTCGGCGGCTCCCCTCGTTCCGCTCGCCCTGCTGGCGATCGGGGGGCTGATGCTCGTGCGGAGCGAGCTCGTCGACCTCCGGCCGTTCCGCACCGGTCTCGTCGTCGGGCTGGTCGGGCTGATGATCGCCCTGGGGGAGGACCACGGGGGCGGCCTCGGGGCCGCGCTCGGCGGCGGTCTCGCGCGGGTGCTCGGCGGAGCCGGGTCGCTGATCGTGGGTGTCGCGCTCGTCCTCGCGGGAACCCTGCTCGTGACCGGTGCGTCTGCAGGGGCGTTCCTGCGGCGCTCGGGTCACGCCGTCCGCCAGGCGGGCACCGCCGCGCGTCGTTCGATCGAGAGCATCGAGTGGGCGGACTGGAGCGACTCCGCGTCGTCTGTCGACGGGCCCGAGCCGGATCTGCGCCCGTCCGTTCGCGGTGCAGCGGCCCCGGTCGACGGGGTGGAGGCGTTCCCCGACGTCGTGGCCGCGGGGCCGCTGTCGGCAGAGCCGCCACCGCTGCTGCCGCCCGAGCCGGAGGACGCGTCGACGGCGGAGGACACCGCGCTCGCGTTCCACGCACCCGACGGGCGGCGCCGAGTACCGCCTCCCCGACCGGACGCTTCTGAAGGCCAGCCCTCCGACCCGGGCGGACTCGGCCGACGTGAGCGCCCGTACGGCGCAGGTGCTCGTTCAGACGCTGGCCCACTTCGGGGTGGAGGCGACGGTCGTCGGCACGATCGCGGGGCCGCGCGTCGTGCGCTACGAGCTGCAGCTCGCGCCGGGGACGAAGGTCTCGAAGGTCGCCGGCCTGAAGGACGACCTCTCCTACGCGCTCGCGACGACCGAGATCCGCATCCTGGCGCCCATCCCCGGCAAGCAGGCCGTCGGGGTCGAGGTCCCGAACCTCGCGCCGCGCATGGTGACGCTGGGGGACATCTTCGAGGACCTGCCCGGATCGGCCAGCCCGCTGTCCGTCTGGCTCGGCAAGGACATCTCGGGGAACGCCGTCTGGACCGATCTCGCGCGCATGCCGCACCTGCTGATCGCAGGCACCACGGGCTCGGGGAAGTCGGGCTGCATCAACACCCTCCTCACGTCGATCCTGCTCCGTGCGACGCCCGACGACGTGCGGATGATCCTCATCGACCCGAAGCGGATCGAGCTGAACTACTACGAGTCGATCCCGCACCTCCTGACCCCGGTCGTGTCGAGCCCCAAGGAGGCCTCGGCCGTCCTCCAGAACGTCGTCGCCGAGATGGAGCGCCGCTACGAGCGGCTGTCCCTGATCCGCGCCCGGAACCTCCCGGAGGCGAACCGCACGTTCCGGGCGCGGGGCGAGGATCCGCTCCCCTACCTCCTCGTCGTCATCGACGAGCTCGCCGACCTGATGATGGTCTCGCCGCAGGCCGTGGAGGACGCGATCATCCGGCTCGCGCAGAAGTCGCGTGCGGTCGGCATCCATCTCGTGCTCGCGACGCAGCGGCCGTCCGTCGACGTGATCACGGGGATGATCAAGGCGAACGTGCCGAGCCGGATCGCGTTCGCCGTGTCGAGCCAGACCGATTCCCGCGTCATCCTCGACGGCGCCGGCGCCGAGAGCCTGCTCGGCCAGGGCGACATGCTCTTCAAGCCGCTCGGGACGTCGCGACTGCAGCGCGTGCAGGGGGCATTCGTCACCGAGGAGGAGATCGCGCTGATCGTCGAGCAGTGCCGCGCGCAGCGCGGGCAGGAGCTCGACGAGACCCTGCTCGAGGTACCCGAGAGCGCCGTGTCCGACGACGGGGACGACGACCTCGACTTCGATCCCGACGAGGACCCGCTGCTCGACAAGGCGATCGAGATCGTCGTTCAGACCCAGACGGCCTCGGTGTCGCTCCTGCAGCGCCGTCTGCGGGTCGGCTACACGCGTGCGGGACGGCTGATCGACATGCTCGAGCGGCGCGGGATCATCTCCGGGTACGAGGGCTCGAAGCCCCGCCGGGTGCTGCTCGAGGAGCACCAGCTCGCGTCGGTCATCGGGTCGCAGTGACGCGGCCGCGGACACACGATTCCTAACAACGGAAGGCAGCGAATAGCGACTACATTGCAGCGGTTGCGGCTGCGGTCCAACTTCATGTTGAATCCCGCGTCACAGAGGCGGGAGGCTCCGTCAAAGCAGGATCAAGGAGGGAAAGTGGCGATTCGTAAATGGATGGTCGTCGCCTCGCTCGCGCTCGTCGCGGTCGTGGCGCTGACCGTTGCCTCGATCGGGTCGGCGAAGCCGGCGGCGCCGGCGAAGTTCCGGGTAGCGCTCGTGACCGACATCGGAGGCCTCAACGACCGGGGCTTCAACGCCCTCGCGTACAAGGGCCTCAAGCAGGCCCAGGCAGAAGCTCGGAATCGAAGGCCGCGTCTTCATCTCGAAGAGCGCGGCGGACTACGTCCCGAACCTGTCGACGGGCGCCAAGCAGGGCTACGACATGGTGATCGCGGTCGGGTTCCTCATGTCCGACACGACGGCCGCCATGGCGAAGAAGTTCCCGAACACGAAGTTCGCGATCGTCGATGTCAACGCTCCGTTCATGAAGGGCAAGCCGAAGAACGTCCGCGGCATCACGTTCGCCGAGCAGGAGGCCGGGTGCCTCGTCGGCGTCGCCGCCGCAACCGTCTCCAAGACGCAGGTGATCGGCTCGGTCGGCGGCCTCAAGATCCCGCCGGTCGACGCGTTCATCGCCGGCTACCAGTACTGCGCCAAGAAGATCAAGCCGGGCATCACGACCCTCAACGGGTACTCGCAGGACTTCGTCGCGCAGGACAAGTGCAAGGAAGTCGCGCTGAACCAGATCGGCCAGGACGCGGACGTCGTGTTCCAGGTCGCCGGCGGTTGCGGCCTCGGCGTCCTGCAGGCGGCCAAGGACCAGAAGAAGTGGGGCATCGGCGTGGACAACGACCAGGGCTTCCTGGGGAACCACGTCCTCACGAGCGCCACGAAGAAGGTCGACGTCGGGCGTCTTCCAGACCATCCAGCTCGCGAAGAGCAAGGCCTGGAAGGGCGGCGTCGATGGCGTCTTCAACGTGAAGAACCAGGGCGTCGGCTTCGGCAAGCTGAGCAAGACGGCACCGAACCGCGTCGCGCTGGCGAACCTCCTCGGCAAGTGGTCGAAGGACCTCGCCTCGGGCAAGGTCAAGCCGCCGCGCACCGTCACTGGGTAACGACAAGACGTAGGCAGAACGGCGGACGGGCGGGCCTCAGAGCCCGCCCGCCGCGTTTCCGACTTCAGTCGGACACCTCGTCATCCGCGGCGGCATACAATCGCGCGAATGTCTGAGCGCCGCCAGGTCCTCGAGATGCGCCACGTCACGAAGCGCTTCCCGGGCATCGTCGCGAACGACGACGTCAGCCTTCGATCTCCTGGAGGGCGAGGTGCACGCCCTGCTGGGGGAGAACGGCGCGGGCAAGTCGACCCTGATGAACATCCTCTACGGCCTCTACCACGCGGACGAGGGCGAGATCCTGATCAAGGGCAAGCCCGTGCGGCTCGGGTCACCGGCCGCCTCGATCGCCGCCGGGGTGGGGATGGTGCACCAGCACTTCATGCTCATTCCGGTGATGACGGTGGCGGAGAACATCGTCCTCGCGGAGGAGCCCACGCACAACGGCGTGATGCTCGACATGCGCGAGGCGGAGCGGAGGGTGCAGGAGATCTCGGACCGGTTCGGGCTCGCGGTCGACCCCGGCGCGACGATCCATGACATCACGGTCGGCCAGCAGCAGCGGGTCGAGATCCTCAAGGCGCTCTACCGCGACGCGGACATCCTCGTGCTCGACGAGCCGACCGCCGTGCTCACCCCGCAGGAGGCGAAGGAGCTGTTCGAGGTCGTCCGCGGCCTGACGGCCCGCGGCAAGTCGATCATCTTCATCTCGCACAAGCTCAACGAGGTGCTCGAGATCGCCGACCGGATCACCGTCCTGCGTCGCGGCAAGCTGATCGAGACGCTGCCGGCGGAGGGGGCGACCGAGGCCAGCCTCGCCCGCCTGATGGTCGGGCGCGAGGTACTGCTCCGCGTGGAGAAGCCGCCGGCGCACCCGGCGGAGCCGCTGCTGCAGGTCGAGTCTCTGCACGTCCGCGACGACCGTGGGCTGGAGAAGGTGCGTGGCGGTGTCCCTCGAGGTGCGGGCGGGCGAGATCGTCGGCATCGCAGGAATCGACGGGAACGGCCAGACCGAGCTGATCGACGCCCTGACGGGACTGCGCTCCATCGAGTCGGGGGTCGTGCGCGTCGCCGGCAAGGACGTCACGACCGACACCGTGCACCAGCACCTCGATTCGGGCATCGGGCACATCCCGGAGGACCGCCAGCGTCGCGGCCTCGTGCTCCAGTACACGATCGCGGAGAACATCGCGATCCACGACTACCGCCGGCCACCGGCGTCCCGGTTCGGCTGGCTCTTCCCGCGGCGCCTGATCGACCGCGCACGAACCCTGATCCGTGAGCACGACGTGCGCGGCGGTGGCCCCACCACGCGCGCGGGGAGCCTCTCGGGAGGCAACCAGCAGAAGGTCGTCCTCGCGCGGGAGATCGAGCGCAACCCGAAGGTCCTGATCGCCGGCCAGCCCACGCGCGGCCTCGACGTCGGAGCGATCGAGTTCGTCCACCGCCGGCTGATCGAGGAGCGAGACGAGGGCCGCGCGATCCTGCTGGTCTCGCTCGAGCTCGAGGAGGTGCTCTCCCTCTCCGACCGGATCCTGGTGCTGTACGAGGGCGAGATCGTGGGCGAGTTCCCGCCGACGGCCAGCGAGGAGGAGCTCGGTTCGCGATGACGGGCGGCGGCCGGAGCGAGGCCGCGGCGTGAGCGAGGGGGCAGGAGGGGGAATTCCGCCCGTCCAGCCGTTCGGTCAGCCCGCCGAGCCCGCACCGGAGCCCGGCGAAAGCTTCGCGGAGCGCCTGGCTCTCGCGCAGCGGGCGGGCGGCCTCGTCGCGCCGCTCCTGACCGTTCTCCTCGCCTTCGTCATGGGCGGTCTCGTCGTCCTCGTCACCACGGGCAAGAACCCGATCGAGACCTACAGGCGATCTTCGAGGGCTCCGGCCTCAACTGGTTCTTCCAGGTCCCCTGGGATCCGAGCTCGTCGCCGCCTTCAACCTGCAGCAGACGTTGATCCAGACGACGACGCTCATTCTCGTCGGGCTCGCCGTGGCGTTCGCGTTCCGCTGCGGCCTGTTCAACATCGGCGGGCAGGGCCAGTACCTCTCGGGGGCGATCCTCGCCGTCTGGGTCGGCTCGTCGTTCGAGGGCATGAGCCCGATCGCGCACGTCCTTCTCGCGCTCGTCGTGGGGACCGCGGCGGGCGCGCTGCTCGCCGGCATCGCCGGGTTCCTCAAGGCCACGGTGGGCGCCCACGAGGTGATCACGACGATCATGCTCAACTGGACCGTCATCTGGGTCGGCGTCTTCCTGTTCGGGCTGGACGGGCCGCTCCAGAACGACCTCCAGAAGTCCGTCCCCATCTCGAACGACATCGTCGAAGGAGCGAAGCTCAGGGTCTTCTGGGGCGACCCACTGCTCCAGGGGCTCCACATCGGGTTCTTCATCGCGCTCGCCGCCCTCGTCGTCTACTGGGCGATCCTCAACCGCACGACGCTCGGCTACGGGGTCAAGGCGGTCGGCTTCAACCCCGAGGCGGCCCGCTACGGCGGCATCAGCGTCTCCCGCAACTACTTCCTGGCGATGGCGATCGCCGGCGCGTTCGCAGGCCTCGCGGGCGTGATCGACATCCTCGGCTGGCAGTTCCGCCTCGGCACGGGCGACGTTCAGACCTCGCAGATCGGGTTCGTCGGGATCGCGGTCGCACTCCTCGGCCGCAACACGGCGATCGGGACCGGCCTCGCCGCGCTCCTGTTCGGGGCGTTGCTCACCGGGACGTCCACCCGGAACCTGGACCCGAGCATCTTCCAGCCAGAGCTCGCGTCGAACCTCACGCTGCTGATCCAGGGCCTCGTCGTCCTGTTCGTCGGCATGGACCTCGTGATGCTCTGGTTCATCGGTCGCGTGCGGGGCAGGCGGGTGGCGTTGTGACGAGCGTCGCGTTGCCCGCGGCGCAGCATCCGGAACCCGCTCCGCAGCCTCGCGTGGGCGGGGATCGTCCTCGGCCTGCTCTCCGCCTTCGTCGCGCTTCCGCCGATCTCGGCGCGCTCGTTGCTCTGGAGCCTCCTGCTCGCGCTCCTCGCCGCCCTGGCCGGAGTCTTCGTGATCACCCGCGGTGACCGCCGCTTCGGCTGGTACGCGATCGCGGCGGCGGCGCTGGGTTTCGGGCTCGGCTACCTGGCGACCCGCTCGTCGATCGGGAAGCTCGAGACCGTCGTCGTGTGGTCGGCGCTCTTCGCCGCGATGCTCCGCTACGCGACGCCGCTCATCTTCGCCGCTCTGGGCGGGATGTTCTCGGAGCGCTCGGGTGTCGTGAACGTGGGTCTCGAGGGGATGATGCTGATGGGCGCGTTCTTCGGGATCATGGCGGCCGACAAGCTCGACTCGTGGATCCTCGGCCTGCTGGTCGCAATCCTCTCGGGCGGACTGGCGGCCCTGCTCCACGCCGTCTGGTCGATCCACTTCCGCGCGGACCAGATCATCAGCGGCTTTGCGATCAACTTCCTCGCGCTCGGGCTCACGGGTTACCTCTTCATCGACATCTACGGGCAGGAGGGGACGCCGAGCGACATCCCCGGCATCCCCAACGTCCGTCTCGCGTTCCTCGACGGCCTCCCGTTCATCGGGGACATCTTCGGGAACCTCAACCTGATGATCTGGATCGCGATCGTCCTCGTCCCGCTCTCGTGGCTCGTGCTCTTCAGGACACCGCTCGGGCTGCGGATACGGGCCGTCGGTGAGCACCCGCGGGCTGCCGACACGGTGGGCATCGACGTCTACAAGATCCGCTATGGCGCGGTCATCGCCTCCGGCATGCTCGCCGCGGCAGGCGGTGCGTACCTCTCCATCGGCTTCGTGGGCTCCTTCAACGAGAACATGACCGCGGGCCGGGGATTCATCGCGCTCGCCGCCATGATCTTCGGCAACTGGCGCCCGTACGGCGCGGCCTTCGCCTGTCTGTTGTTCGGGTTCTCGAGCGCTCTCGCACAGCGCCTGCCCGAGTACTCGAGCTCGGCAGCAGTGCTCTTCCAGGCGCTGCCCTACGTCCTCACGCTGATCGCCGTCGCAGGTGTGATCGGACGCTCGGTCGCGCCAGCGGCCGACGGGCAGCCGTACAAGAAGCAGTAGTGGGGGCGGGCACCGCGACGAGCTCCGAGGCACGCACGTCGGGCAACGCCCGGGCCGTTGCGGCCGTGGTCGTCGGCCTCCTCTCCGCCGCGACGATGCCCGTGGCGATCCTCGCGAGCCGCTACTCGGAGTCGTACGAGCTGCTGCACGCCGGGTTCGCGATCCCCGTGGCCGTCCTGCTCGGAGGACTTGCGATCGGCCTGGCACGCGGCGCGCTCCGCCACGACGACATGCGGCTCGGCCGGGCCGGAGGGCGTCGGGCAGCGCGTCTCGGGCGTGCCCTCGGGGTTCTCGGCGTCGCACTGGCGGCGACGGCACTGGTGGCGCTCGCCGTGTACGGCCTTCTGACGTACCTCGGCGAGCGGTAGCCGCGCCACCGCAGCGGCGCGGCTAGACTGGGCCGCTCATGTTCGAGATCGGCTCGAGCCTGCGCGAGGCGCGCATCCGCCAGGACCTCGGCTTCGAGGAGCTGGAGACCCGGACGAAGGTCCGCGCGAAGTACCTGCGCCACCTGGAGGAGGAGCGGTTCGACCAGCTCCCCGGTCATGCGTACACGAAGGGATTCCTGCAGGTCTACGCGGACGCGCTCGGCCTCGACGGGCGGCTGTACGTCGAGGAGTACAACTCGCGATTCGTCGCCGGCGACGAGGTCGGCGCGCCGCGCATGCCGCGCACCCCCGTCGGGCGTCAGCGGCACCGGAGGGACCGCCGCGAGTCGGGCACCGTGGGGATCGCCCTCGCGGCCATCCTCGTCGTGACGGCGCTCGTGATCGCCGCATGGCGGTTCGGAGGCCACGAGGACCCACAGGTCGAGGGGATCAACACGTCGACGCCGCGGGCAAGCGCGTCGAAGGCGTCGAAGGCGACGCAGCAGCAGGTGACGCTCTCGATCCGCGCCGTGAAAGGCCCGTCGTTCATGGAGGTGCGGACGGGGAGCGCATCCGGCAAGCCGCTGTACACGGGGACCCTCGAGAAGGGGCAGCTGCAGCGCTTCACGAAGAAGGCGCTGTACCTCTCGGTCGCACGGCCCGGCAACGTCGTGGTGCGGTTCAACGGCGTGCGGATCACGTTGCCGCGCACCGGCGGGCTGACGGTGTCCGGGGCGACCGCCGTCAGCGGGTGAGCCGGCGCCCACGCGCGGCGATCGTCGTCACGGGCAGCGAGCTCGTGCGCGGCGAGCGAACCGACCGCAACGGCCCCTTCTACGCTCGGGAGGCGCTCTCGCTGGGTCTCGTGCCCGAGCGCATCGTGATCGTCGGGGACGATCCGGTGGATCTCGAGGGCGCGCTGCGAGCCGCGGAGAGCGCCGACGTGTGCCTCGTCTCGGGCGGCCTCGGCCCGACGCACGACGATCGCACCGTCGAGCTCGTCGCGAGGGTCGCGGGGGCGGCGCTCCGAGTCGACGCCGAGCTGGAGAAGCACATCGAGAGCGTGTCGCGTGCGGTCGCCGACCGCCTCGGCCGCCCCTACGCCGATTTCGCGCCGGGGGTCACCAAGCAGGCCACCGTGCCCGAGGGAGCGGTCGTCGTCGGGATCGCGGGAACCGCCCCCGGCCTCGTGCTCCCGGGCGAGCGGTGTGTCTTCGTGGTGATGCCCGGCCCCCCCGGCGAGCTGCGCCGCCTCTGGCCCGCGGCGGTCGCGAGCGAGCCCGTTCAGGCCGTTCTCGCGCGAACGACCCCGCCCGGGCGGAGGGTGCTTCGCTTCTACGGCGCGAGCGAGTCGGCAGTCGCCCGTGCGCTGGCGGAGGCCGGCGGGGACGGAGCGGGGGTGGAGGCGACGATCTGCGCCCGGGACTTCGAGATCCACGTCGACCTGGTCGTCGAGCCCGGCGCCGAGGCACGCGCCGACGAGCTCGTCGGCGCTCTTCGCCGCCCCCTCGAGCGATACCTGTTCGCGGAGGACGAGCGGACGGTGGCAGAGCTCGTCCTCCAGCTCTGTCGGGCGCGCGGGCTGTCGCTCGCGACTGCCGAGTCGTGCACGGGCGGGCTCGTCGCAGCCAGGCTCACGGACGTTCCCGGGGCGAGCGACGTCCTTGCCGGTGCAATCGTCGCCTACTCGAACGACGTCAAGATGCGGGAGCTCGGGGTCGCCGAGGACCTCCTCGCGGAGCACGGCGCCGTGTCGGCCGAGGTCGCGGGCGCGATGGCGACCGGCGTGCGCGACCGGCTCGGCGTGGACGTCGGGATCGCCGTCACCGGGGTCGCGGGGCCAGGCGGTGGAAGCACGGAGAAGCCGGTGGGGCTCGTCCACTACCACGTCTCGACGCCCGACGGCGACAAGGGACACGAGCTGACGGTTCCCGGCGATCGCCAGGCGATCAGGTCGAGGGCGACGGTCGCGGCGCTCCACCTGGCGCGTCGCGTCTTGACACGAAGCCGGCACGAAGGCGTATGACCCCGGCGGGTAGCGTCGGGGGAGATGAACGCCTCCGGCTCTTCCTGGCTCTCGAGCTCGGCCCGGCAACGCTCGACGTCCTCGAGCGGTGGGGAGCCGAGCACCTCGCCGGAGGACGGATCGTGCCGAGGGAGCACCTCCACGTCACGCTGGCCTTCCTCGGAGGTCGGCCGGCAACGGAGGTCCAGGGGATCGTCGGCGCCCTGCGGTCGGCGGCCGCGGAGACGCGGGAGATCGTCCTCGAGCCCTCCGCGTGGCGCGAGACGCGGAGCGTCGGGATGCTCGTCCTGCGCGATCTCACCGGCCAGGCGGCGGGGCTCGCCGTCCGCCTCCATGCCCGTCTCGAGGAGCTCCAGGTCTACCGGCCCGAGTCCCGGCCGTGGCTCGCGCACGTCACCGTGCTCCGTTTCCGCGCGCGGCCGCGGCTCGACCCCCCGCTGCCGGAGACGGGAACATTCGTTCCGTCCGGTGCCGCTGCTTTCCTATCTCGACTGCACCCGTCCGGCGCTCGGTACGAGGTGCTCGAACGCGTCTCGCTGACCGCAGGAGGATGAATCGCATGAACCGGGAGGAAGCGCTCGATGTCGCGCTCGGCCAGATCGAGCGACAGTTCGGCAAGGGCTCGGTGATGCGCATGAGCGACGCCGCCCAGGTCTCGATCGGGGCGGTGTCGACCGGCTCCCTCTCGCTCGACATGGCCCTGGGGATCGGCGGGCTGCCGCGTGGGCGCATCGTCGAGATCTTCGGCCCCGAGTCGTCGGGCAAGACGACGCTCGTCTACCACGTCATCGCGGAAGCGCAGCGGCGCGGCGGGATCTGCGCCTTCATCGACGCCGAGCACTCGATGGACCCCCAGTACGCGCGCCGGATCGGCGTCGACATCGACCAGCTCCTCGTCTCGCAGCCGGATACGGGCGAGCAGGCGCTCGAGATCGGGGAGCTGCTCGTCCGCTCCGGGGCCGTCGACATCGTCGCGGTCGACTCGGTCGCCGCGCTGACGCCGAAGGCGGAGATCGAGGGTGAGATGGGCGACAGCCACGTCGGCCTGCAGGCGCGGCTGATGAGCCAGGCGCTGCGGAAGCTGGCCGGGACGCTCAACCGCACCGACACGATCTGCATCTTCACGAACCAGCTGCGCGAGAAGATCGGCGTCATGTTCGGCTCGCCCGAGACGACGCCCGGCGGCCGTGCGTTGAAGTTCTACTCCTCGATCCGCCTCGACATCCGGCGCATCGAGACCCTCAAGGAGGGCACCGAGGCGTTCGGCAACCGCGTGCGCGTGAAGGTCGTGAAGAACAAGGTCGCGCCGCCCTTCAAGCAGGCCGAGTTCGACGTGATCTACGGCCAGGGGATCTCGTGGGAGGGAACCGTCCTCGACGTCGGCCTCGAGCGGAAGATCGTCACGAAGTCCGGCTCGTACTTCTCGTGCGGTGACGAGCGCCTCGGCCAGGGCCGCCAGAACGCGACCGCGTTCCTCACGGAGAACCCCGACCTCGTCCAGTCGATCCTGACCCGGATCCAGGCCGAAGCAGGCCCCGAGCAGATCGTGTCCGCCCGGCTCCTGCCGACGGCGGCGCCCCCGGAGGAGGTCACACCGATCGCCGACGAGGTCGCGACGGAAGTCTGAGCGGCCCCGGGCCCGCGCCTCCGATGGCGACGATCACCGCGCTTCGCGCCGCGGGCACCGGGATCGGGGTCGAGCTCGACGGGGCGCGCTGGCGGACAATTCCGGTCGCCGCCGCCGCCGAGGCAGGCCTCGCCGTCGGCCTCGAGCTCGACCGTGAGCGCGCGCGCTCTCTCGCGCGCGCTCTGCGGCGCCGGCGGGCGCAGGACGTCGCGGTGCGCGCGCTCGCGCGCCGCGATCATTCCCGCTCGTCGCTGGAGGCTCGCCTCGTGCGTGCGAGCGTCCCGGCGGACGATCGCCGGGACGTGCTCGAGCAGGCCGAGCGGTCGGGGCTCGTCGACGACGTGCGCTTTGCGGAGCAGCGTGCGCGTCGTCTCGCGGAGCGTGGCGCGGGCGATCTGCTCGTGCTCGACGATCTCGCGCGCCACGGGATCGAGGAGCCCGTCGCGCGGCAGGCGGTGTCCGTCCTCGAGCCGGAGTCGGCGCGCGCCGCGCGGATCGTAGGGGCCCGGGAGGTGAGCGCGCGTACCGTCCGCCACCTCGCCTCGCGCGGCTTCTCCGAGGAGACGCTCGAGGCCCTGATTGCGGAGTTCGAGAGCCGAGCGGTAGGATGAGCGGGCTCCATTCGCACTTTCCCTGCAAACGCGTAGTTCCGAACCCGTTGATCCCGTGACACTGGCGTCGACCACCGACCTCTCGAACCTGCAGGCGCGCGGGGCGTGCCCGCTGGAGGGCACGCCGGCCTAGAGCCACGCAGCAGCGGAGCCGGGGCCCCCGCGGACGTGGGGACGTGCCGGATGTGAGCAGCCGCGGCACCGCCGCGGACAAACGAGCCCCGGAGGGGTGGAGATGCTCACGGTCATCGCGCTGCTGGTCGGACTCGGGGTGGGGAGTGCACTCACCGCGGCCTGGTTGCGCGCCTCGAGCGCGTCCGCTCTCCGTCGCAGCGAGGAAGAGCGGCGCAGGCTCGTCTCGGATGCCGAGCGCGAGGCGGAGACGATCCGGCGCGAGGCCCTCGTGGAGGCACGCGAAGGCGCCGTCAAGCTGCGCGCCGACGTGGAGGGCGAGGTCCGCGACCGGCGTGTCGAGATCGCGAAGGTCGAGGAGCGCATCGCGCAGCGGGAGGCGGAGCTCGACCAGAAGCTGGTCGAGGTGACGCGGCGGGAGCAGGGTGTCGGCGACCGCGAGGTGCACCTGAAGCAGCTCCAGGATGAGCTGAAGGCGAGCCGAGACCAGTCGGTCAAGGAGCTGGAGCGGATCTCCGGGATGACGCTCGGCGAGGCGAAGACGGCCGTGCTGGAGCGCTCGCAGGACCTCGTCCGGCACGAGCTCGCGCGGTCGGTCCGGCAGATGGAGGAAGAGGCCCGCGGGGAGGCGCGGCGCCGTGCGCGCGCACTCGTCGCAGACGCCCTCCAGCGCGTCGCAGCGAGCCACACCGCCGAGACCACGGTGACGGTCGTCGAGCTCGCGAGCGACGACATGAAGGGGCGGATCATCGGCCGTGAGGGCCGTAACATCCGGGCTCTCGAGCACCTCACCGGCGTCGACGTGATCGTCGACGACACGCCCCATGCGGTCGTGCTCTCGTCGTTCGACGGGATCCGGCGCGAGATCGCGAAGCTGACGCTCGAGAAGCTGATCGAGGACGGGCGGATCCATCCGGCCCGCATCGAGGAGATGTACTACCAGTCGAAGGCCGAGCTCGAGGAGCAGATCCACCAGGCGGGCACCCAGGCCGTCTTCGAGGCCAACTGCGGCGAGTTCAACGAGGAGCTCGTGACGATCCTCGGCCGGCTCCGGTTCCGTACGAGCTACGGGCAGAACGTCCTCAAGCACACGCTCGAGGTCGTCCACCTCGCAGGGCTCATGGCCGCCGAGCTCGGCGCGGGCGTGAAGACCGCGAAGCGCGCTGCGCTTCTCCACGACCTCGGAAAGGCGATGACGCACGAGGTCGAGGGCTCCCACGCGCTCGTGTCGGCGCAGCTCGCGCGGCGCTTCGGCGAGTCCGAGGGGGTCGTGCACGCCGTCGAGGCACATCACTACGAGGTGCAGCCGCAGACCGTGGAGGCGGTGCTGGTGATCACGGCGGACGCCATCTCCGCGTCCCGCCCCGGAGCCCGCGGCGAGAGCCTCGAGCACTACATCAAGCGGCTCGCCGCGCTCGAGGAGATCGCGATGTCGAAGCCGGGCGTCTCGAAGGCCTACGCGCTCCAGGCGGGGCGCGAGATCCGCGTGATCGTCGAGCCGGCGGAGGTCGACGACGACGGCACAGCCCTCCTCTCGTACGAGATCGCGCGCCAGATCGAGGACCAGCTCGAGTATCCGGGTCAGGTGAAGGTGATCGTGATCCGGGAGTCACGGGCTGTCGAAGTGGCCAAGTAGCGGCTCGCACGGGCCTGGAGACCGCGCGGCGGACTCCGGTGCGATCTCGGGCGTCTGGCGCGAGTCGCGGCCGAGGTGGCCGAGGAGTGGGGCGTGGCGCTGGGCCGGCCGTTCCCGCTGGCCCGCTACTCGTTCGTCGCGCCGGCCGGAGCCGATGCCGTCCTGAAGGTGACGCCGCCGGACGACGACGAGGCCGACGAGGAGCCGGACGCGCTCGAGCTGTGGGGTGGCAACGGCGCCGTACGGCTCATCCGGCGCGACCCTGCGCGGCGGGCACTGCTGCTCGAGCGGGCTCGCCCGGGGAGCGATCTCGCCGAGCTGTCCGAGGAGGCCGCGACCGCCGTCGCCGTCGACCTGGGCACGCGTCTCTGGCGTCCGGCCGGCGCGCCGTTCCGGTGGATCGGCGACCACGTTCCGCGTTGGCTCGACCGTGCGGAGCTCTGCCCGGGACGCGAGCTCGTGCCGCTGGCGCGATCCATCTACGCGTCGCTCGACATCGGCTGCGGCACGCTCGTCCACGGCGACTTCCACCACCACAACGTCCTCTCACACGACGGCGGGTACGTGGCGATCGACCCGAAGCCGATGGTCGGCGAGCCGGAGTTCGACGTCGCGTCGTTCCTGTGGAACCCGCTCTCGTATCGCATGCGGCGGGACGTCACGGAACGCCGGCTTGCCGCATTCGCCGCTGTCGGCCTCGACGAGGCGCGGATGAGGGCGTGGGCGGTGATCCGTGGCGCGTACCTGGGTGCGGACGAGGACGAGGTCGGAGGTGCTCCGCGCGCTCGTCTGATGGGCGGCAGGGCACGGGTACCATCGACGGACCGTGCGCCGCTACCACGTCACCACGTTCGGGTGCCAGATGAACGCCCACGACTCGGAGCGCATCAAGGGCATGCTGGAGTCCCTCGGGCTCGGCGAGGCGCCCGAGCCGGGCGAGGCCGACGTCCTCGTCTTCAACACGTGCACGATCCGCGAGAAGCCCGACACGAAGCTCGCCGCGTACCTGGGCGACGCGGCCGCCCGCAAACGGCGGCAGCCCGACCTGGTCGTCGCGGTCGGCGGCTGCTACGCCGAGGCGCAGCGAGAGCGGATCTTCGAGCGCTACCCGTTCGTCGACGTCGCGTTCGGGCCGGGGTCGATCCCGCACCTCGGAGAGTGGATCCGTGCGGGCGGGTACACCGTGCCGCGCGGGCGGTTCGGCACGCACGACACGTTCGCGGCGACCCTGCCGATGCACCGGGAGAGGCGCTTCAGCGCGTGGGTCCAGGTGTCGATGGGCTGCAACTCGAAGTGCGCGTACTGCATCGTCCCGGCGGTGCGCGGCCGGGAGCAGAGCCGCCGGCCCGGCGAGATCGTCGCCGAGGTCGAGGCGCTCGCGGGGGACGGGGTCAGGGAGGTCACCCTGCTCGGCCAGAACGTCAACTCGTGGGGACGCGATCTCGCACCCGAGCTCGTGACCGAGTTCGGCGAGCTGTTGCGGGCCTGCGACGCCGTCGACGGCATCGAGCGGATCCGCTTCACGAGCCCGCACCCGAAGGACTTTCGTGAGCCGGTGATCGCCGCGATCGCCGAGTGCGACGCGGTCTGCGAGCACGTTCATCTTCCACTCCAATCGGGGTCGACCCGCATGCTCAAGGCCATGCGGCGAACGTACTCGCGCGAGCGATACCTCCGCCTCGTCGACAGGCTGCGCGACGCGATCCCGGACCTGGCGCTCGGCACCGACGTGATCGTCGGCTTCCCCGGCGAGACGGAGGACGACTTCCGTGAGACGCTGGAGGTCGTGGAGTCCGTCGGCTTCGAGAGCGCCTTCACGTTCGTCTACTCGCCGCGCGCGGGCACGGAAGCCGCGGCCATGCCCGACCAGGTTTCCGATGACGTCAAGCGCGAGCGCATGGAGCGGCTCGTCGAGGTCGTCCAGCGCGCCGGTGCTGGGAGGAACGCGGCGCGCGTCGGGCTCGTCGAGGAGGTGCTCGTCGAGGGCGCGAGCCGGACGGATCCCGCACTCCTCCGCGGCCGGACTCGCAGGAACACGACGGTCAACTTCGTCGGCTCCGCCGCGCCTGGATCCCTTGTCCCGGTCGAGATCGAGAGCGCGACCTCGACGACGCTGAAGGGCCGCGAGACCTCCCTCGTCCCGGTCTGAGGCGGGCGGCGCCGGCTGTGGAGCGACCGGCACGAAACCGGTGCGAAGCCGTGACACACGTGTCACGGCTTCGACGTTAGGCTCAGAGCGTGGGGAGGAGGTCGGTGGCCCAGGAGGCGACCGAAACGGTCATGGCCGCAGAGGCCACGGCGGACGGGAGAGCGGCGGCAGGTCGGCTCGGTGACGCGGTGGACGTCGAGGTCGAGCGTCCGCTTCGCGTGGAGGTCATTGCGATCTTCGGTCCCACTGCCTCGGGAAAGAGCGCCGTCGCGGAAGCGGTCGCGGACCGCCTCGGCACGGAGGTCGTATCGGCCGACGCGATGCAGGTCTACCGCGGGCTTCCGATCCTCACCAACCAGCCGGCGAGGCCGACACGGCTCGTCGGGATCCGCGCACTCGGTGAGGAGATGAGCGTCGGTGCGTTCGCCGCGCTGGCGCACGCCGAGATCGACGAGGTCGTCCGGTTGCGCGGCGTCGCGGTCGTCGCGGGGGGAACGGGCCTCTACCTCCGAGCCGCACTGGCCGATCTCGAGGTTCCTCCGCCCGCCGATCCGGCCCTGCGGCGGCAGATCGAGCGTGAGGTCGACGCCGACCGTGCCGCCGCCCACAGACGCCTCTCCGAGGTCGACCCGGCATCCGCCGCTGCGGTTCACCCCAACGATCGGAAGCGCCTGGTCCGTGCGCTCGAGTTGGCGGAGACCGGCCGGTCGCTCGTTGCGGGGCAGGAGCGGCTGTGGAGCGGCGCAACGCGTCACCCGACGCTGATCTGCGGGTTGGCGGTCTCGAGCGACGTCCTCGAGCGACGCATCCGGGAGCGCGCGGATGCGATGTTCGAGGACGGGGTCGTCGCGGAGGTGCGGGCTGCTCTCGCGGAGCCTCTCTCGCGGACGGCGGAGAAGGCGCTCGGCCTCTCCGAGATCGCGCAGCTCGAGCCGCCGGAGGCGCTCGAGCGCATTGTCGTCAGGACGCGCCGCTACGCCGCCTACCAGCGGAAGTGGATGAGACGGATCACCGGGCTCGTCCCGCTCGACGGCGAGCGGCCCGCCGGAGAGGTGGCAGACGAGATCGTCGCTCTGGCGCAGCGGTAGCCTGCCGGAGCGATGCGCTTCGAGAAGTGGCATGCGTTCGGCAACGCGTACCTGGTCGTCGAGCGGGAGAATGCCGGCGCGCTCACACCCGAGCGCGTCCGGCGCCTGTGCGACGACGCGACGGGCATCGGCTCGCACGGGGTGCTGGAGGTCGATCCGCGCGACGATGCGCACGCCGACGTGGTCGTATGGAACCCGGACGGCTCCGTGGCGGAGATGTCCGGCAACGGCGTCCGGATCGCCGCACGGTGGCTCGCCGCGAGGGCGGGGATCGCCGATGTCGTGATCACGACGGGGGGTCGGGACGTCCACGGGCGCATGCTCGGCGGGTCGGATGTGGAGATCGACGTCGGCGTGGTGACGGTGAGCGCCGAGCAGGCATTCGACGTGCTGGGACGTCAGGTGGTGGGCACCGTCGCCGCGGTGGGCAACCCGCATCTGGTCGTCCGGCTCGACGATGCGACGAGAGGCGACCTGCTCGAGCTCGGACCGGCTCTCGAGACGCACCCCGCCTTCCCCGAGCGCACGAACGTGCAGCTCGTGGAGCCGGTCGGCCCGAACGAGCTGCGCGTGCTGGTGTGGGAGCGCGGGGCGGGGGAGACACCTTCGTCCGGCACGTCCGCCACCGCAGCGGCTGCGGTCGCGGTCGAGCGCGGCTGGTGCATCAGCCCGGTGACCGCGCATCTGCCGGGCGGCGACCTGGTGGTGACGCTCGGGGGAGGCCACGCGACGCTGCTCGGGCCGGCGGAGAGGATCTGCACCGGCGAGACCGATCTCTGAGCCGAGCGTCCGGCCGGCGGGCCGACCGCTACGAGCTCAGACGGCGATCTCGAACTCCCGCAGGACGTCGTTGAGCGACGTCTTGAGGTCGGTCGACGCGCTCCGCTCCCCGACGATCAGCGCGCACGGCAGGCCGTACGAGCCGGCGGGATAGTCCTTCTGGCGGACACCCGGCAGCACGACCTTGCGCGGGGGCACCTCGCCGCGGTACTCGACGGGCTCGGATCCGGTCACGTCGATGATCGGAACGGTCGCGGAGAGAACGACGTTCGGCGCGATGACGGCGCCGGCGCCCACGCGAACACCCTCCACGATCACGGCGCGCGAGCCGACGAACGCGCCGTCCTCCACGATCACCGGCGCGGCCTGCGGGGGCTCCAGGACACCGCCAATGCCGACGCCGCCGGCAAGGTGGACGTCGGCCCCGATCTGGGCGCACGAGCCCACCGTCGCCCAGGTGTCGACCATGGTTCGCGGGCCGACCCACGCGCCGATGTTGACGTACCCGGGCATCAGCACGACGCCCTCGGACAGGAACGATCCGCGCCGTGCGACGCCCGGCGGCACGACGCGCACGCCGAGCGAAGGGTCGACGCGCTTGACGGGGATCTTGTCGAGGTAGTGGAGGCCGCCGGCCTCGATGGGCTCGACCTTGCGGAGGCGGAAGTAGAGGAGGATCGCCTTCTTCCCCCATTCGTTGACCACCCAGCCGTCGGGGCTCGGCTCGGCAATGCGCAGCTCGCCGCGGTCGAGGAGGTCGATCGCCTCCTCGATCGGCTCTGCCTCGAGCTCGCCGCTGTCCCAGAGCGCCTCGATCGTCTCGCGAAGCGCCATCAGAGGACATCCTCCAGGATCGCGGCGGCGCGTGCGCACTCGTCCTCGGTGGGCACGAGCGCGTAGCGCACGTAGCCCTCGCCCGAGGGCCCGAGGAACGAGCCGGGCGTGACGATGACGCCGCTCTCGAGCAGGCGCGCGGCGTGGCCCTCCGACGTCTCGCCGCCGGGCACCGCGATCCAGAGGTACATCGTCGCCGGCCCGCCGGCGTTGCGCAGGCCCTTGCGTACGAGGACGTCGAGCAGCACCGCCCGCTTCCGCGCGTACGACTCGCGCGCACGGACGACGTGCGCCTCGTCGCCCCAGGCGACGACCGAGGCCCGCTGGACGAACTCCTGCGGCGCCGTGCCGATGTTCGGGCGGTACTGCCTCAGGGCGGCGATCAGCTCGGGGTCGCCTGCGACGAAGCCGCTCCGGAAGCCGGTCATCGACGACCGCTTGGAGAGGGTGTTGAACACCGCGACGTTCCGCAGGTCGGCGAGCTGGAGGGCGGAGGGCGGCGGATCCTCGAACCAGAGCTCCGTGTACGCCTCGTCCGACGCGAGCACGAAGCCGTGCTCGCGCGCGAGCGCGGCGAGGCGCTCGAGGAACGACAGGGGTGCGACGGCCCCGGTCGGGTTGTTCGGAGAGTTGAGCCAGAAGAGCGCCGTGCGACGCCAGAGCTCCTCGGGAACGGCGTCGAGCTCCGGGAGGAAGGCGTGCTCCTCGAGCAGGGGAATCTCCGTTACACGCGCTCCGGCGAAGGCGGCCCCGCGGCCGGGGACCGGATATCCCGGCTCCGTGACGACGACCGTGTCGCGGCCGCCGGGCACGTCGAGCACGACCTGGGCGAACGAGAAGATCGCCTCCTTCGACCCGAGGGTCGGGATGACGTGCTCGCCGGGATCGAGCGTGACGCCGAAGCGGCGGCCGACCCAGCCGGCGATCGCCTCGCGAAGCTCCGGGAGCCCGGTCGCCGTGGGATAGCCCATGCGCTCGCGGACCCCGTCGCGAAGCGCCTCGAGGATCGCCGGGTCGGTCGGCTCGCGCGGGTCTCCCATTCCGAGGTCGATGACCTCGAGTCCCCGGTCGCGCCGCTCCGCCGCGGCCTGGTTGAGCCGTACGAACGGATACGTGGCCGTTGCACGCAGGACGGGCGAGAGAGTCACGCCCTGACGCTACCGGTCGCTCATCCGGCGGTCTCGCCGAGGGCGACGCGCTGCAGAGCGACGTAGGCGCGCTCGAGCGCCGCAACCTCGACCCGCTCGTCCTTCGCGTGCGCGTAACGGGTCGCGCCCGGCCCGAAGTTGACAGCCGGGATGCCTCGGGAGGTGAAGTCGGCGACGTTCGTCCACGCCTGCTTCGGCTCGACCGGGAAGTCGCCGGCCGCGCGCAGCGCGTGCACGAGGGGAGCGTCACGGACGACGGCCCCGGGTGGCGAGTTGCCGACGATCTCGACGGTCGCGTCGGTCGGCACGAGCGTGCGCACGTAGTCCTCGGCCTCCGCCGGTGAGCGGTCGGGTGGGTAACGGAGGTTCAGGGTTGCCACCGCCCGATCGGGCACGACGTTGTCCGCCAGGCCGCCCTCGAGCCGCGTCACCGAGACCACCTCGTAGAAGGGCAGGCCGTCGATCCGCGCCTCCCGTCGCTCGTGGGCGGCTACCCGTGTGAGCCCGTCGATCGCGCGGTGCAGGGCGTTGTCGGCGAGCCAGGGTCGTGCGGAGTGGCCGCTGACCCCGTGGAACGTCACGCGCGCGGAGAGGTTGCCCACACAGCCCGCCTGGATCGTGAGGTCGGTCGGCTCGAGGAGCACGGCCAGCCCGGCCTCGTGCACGAGAGGGCAGGCGTCGAACAGGGCGGGGAGCGGGTTGTCCTGCGGAGGAAGCTCCTCGCGCCCGAACAGCAGCAGCGCGACGTCGACCGGACCGGGGTCGCGCTCGGCGAGCTCGCGGACGAGCTCGAGGGCCACCGCGACGCCGCCCTTCATGTCGCTCGCGCCGCAGCCGTGGACTGCGCCGCTCTCGAGGCGGCCGGGCAGGTTTCCCTGGGCGGGGACCGTGTCGTAGTGGCCCGCAAGGACGAGGAGCGGCACGTTCCCTCTGCGCTCGCGCGACCAGAGAAACGCCTCGTCCCCCTCGAACACGGCGGCGAACGCCGAAGGGACGAGCGACCGGAGCCGCTCGCGGATCGCAGCCTCGTGGCGGCTCTCGGACGGGATGTCGACGAGCTCGAGCGTCCGTTCGGCGAGGCGGTCGGCGAGGGTGGTCACGGCGGCGAGACTAGACGATGGACGCGCCCCGACCCGGGATCTCGTGCGTCGATCGTCTCGTGTGCGCCCCGGCGGCATACTTCGGCTGATGACCGCAGGCGAACCCGAGCTCCGGGAAGGCCCGGAGCCCGAGCGTGGGCTGCTCCTCGCGGTGTTGCCACAGGGCGCAGACGTCGACGGCGAGCTCGCCGAGCTCCGGGAGCTCGCGCGCACGGCCGGCGTCGCTCCGGTCGCGGAGGTCGTCCAGCGTCGCACGCACGCCGACCCGCGGCGGTACGTCGGCAAGGGCAAGCTCGAGGAGCTGAAGGCGTCCTACGGAGACCACCAGGCCGAGGTGCTGCTGGTCGACGACGAGCTCCATCCGGTGCAGCAGCGCACGCTCGAGGACGCGCTCTCGGCCCGCGTCGTCGATCGGACGCAGCTGATCCTCGACATCTTCGCCCAGCACGCCGTCTCCGCGGAGGGAAAGCTCCAGGTCGAGCTCGCGCAGCTCGAGTACAACCTCCCGCGGATGCGCGGGATGTGGAAGCACCTCGAGCGCCTGGGCGGGGGCGTCGGCACGCGAGGCCCGGGCGAGTCGCAGCTCGAGAGCGACCGTCGAATGGCGAACCGCCGGATCACGCTGCTGCAGCGGCGTCTGCGCGAGCTGGGCGCGAGTCGCGCAACCCGCCGGAAGGCCCGGACGCGCTCCGAGACTCCGACCGTGGCACTCGCCGGCTACACGAACGTGGGCAAGTCGACGCTCCTGAACGCACTCACCGGGGCCGATGTCTCCGTCGACGACAGGCTGTTCGAGACGCTCGACCCGACCACGCGCACGTTCGAGCACGCGGGGAAGCGCTACCTCGTGACGGACACGGTCGGGTTCATCCGCCGCCTCCCGACACAGCTGGTCGAGGGGTTCGCGTCCACGCTCGAGGAGACGCTCGTCGCGGATCTCGTCCTCCACGTCGTGGACGGGTCGCTGCCCGAGGACGTGCTCGTGGAGCAGATCCACTCGGTCGAGACGGTGCTGGCGGAGATCGGAGCGGGGGAGATCCCCCTCGAGCTGGTCGTCAACAAGATCGACCGCCTCGACGCACGTACCCGGCGCCGCGTCGCGAACCGCTTCCCCGACGCCGTTCACATCTCGGCCGCGACGGGTGAGGGCGTCGACGAGCTGAAGCAGCGCATTGCCGACCGCTTCGCGGACCGGTTCGACGAGGTCCGGCTGCTCGTGCCCTACGACGAGGGTCGCGTGCTCTCCGACCTGTACGCGCTCGGGGCGCCGATCGACGAGCGTACGGACACTGACGACGGCGTGATGGTGCGCGCGCGGCTTCCTCATCGCGACGTGCGGCGGTTCGCGGCGTATCTCGTCGCAGGTGCCGAAGCGGAGCGTGCGTAGTGCCCCTCGAGGCGATCCGCTCGACCGCGGTCGCGATCAAGCGGCTCCGGCCCGACGCGTCACTGCCTGCGCAGGCGTACCCCGGCGACGCCGGGTTCGATCTCGCGGCCTGCGAGCGCGTCGAGCTCGCGCCCGGTGCGCGCGCCGTTGTCGGGACGGGGATCGCAGTCGCGATCCCACCGGGACACGCGGGGCTCGTGATCCCGCGCTCGGGGCTCGCGGCGAGGCACGGCCTCGGCAAGGTGAATGCTCCCGGGCTGATCGACGAGGGGTACCGAGGCGAGGTCAAGGTGATCCTCCACAACACGGACCGAGAGACATCGTTCGTCGTCGAGCCGGGGATGCGAATCGCCCAGCTCGTGGTCGTCGAGCTCCCGCGTGTGGAGCTGGTCGAGGTCGACGATCTCCCACCGAGCGAACGAGGGGACGGAGGGCTCGGCTCCTCCGGCAGCCACTGAATGCGTCCCGAGCCGCGGATCCGGGTCTCGGCGCTCCTGCACTGGCACGGCGCGATCCTCCTCATCCGGCACGAGAAGCGGGGCCGTGAGCACTGGCTGCTCCCGGGCGGCGGCGTCAAGAGCGGCGAGACGCTGGTCGATGCCCTGCAACGTGAGCTCGCGGAGGAGACCGGGCTCGTGGGCGACCACGACGAGCTGCCCGTCGAGGGACCGATCGCGATCGTCGAATCGATCTCGCCGGAGCGAAGCCTGTGGTCGAAGCACGTCGTGCACGTCGTCTTCGCGGGCGAGCTCGACGGCTCACTCGAGGGGGTCGTGTCCAGCGACGAGGCGGTGCGCGGCCATCGGCTGTTCAAGCCCGACGAGCTCGACGGCGTGATGCTGCACCCGCCGATCGCCCGCTTCCTCCGCCGCTGGCAGCCCGGCGACCCGTGCGTGTACCTCGGCGCCCGCTGGGCCGAGTAAGGGCGAGGCTTGCCTCGCCCTCGCGATCCATGAGGGCGAGATGAATCTCGCCCCTACGCCGGCCGTCCGCCGCGCGACCGCGCCCTGGCGGCTGCGATCGCGTGCGCCTCGTGCTCGATCTCGTCCGGGAGCGGCGTCAGCGGCTCCGCGTCGTCGCCCGTCGCGTGTGCGAGCGCCCACGAGAGGATCAGGTCGGCGAGCCACGGGTTGCGCGGCAGAAGTGGGCCGTGGAGGTAGGTCCCGACGGCATTCCCGACGCGACAGCCCTCGTGGCCCGACGTGCCGTCGTTCCCGTAGCCCGCGACGACACGGCCGAGCGTCGAGGCCCCGTCGTCCAGGAGCGTCCGGCCCGCATGGTTCTCGAAGCCCGCGATCGTCAGCCCGGGCGCCTCGGCAAGCGTGCTCTCGAGCAGGACGTCGCCGATCATGCGGGTCTCGCCGGCCACCGTCTCGTGCGGGAAGAGCGCAGCGCCGGGGAGCCAGGATCCGTCCTGGCCGCGGTACCCGCGGCCGAGGAGCTGGTATCCGCCGCACACGGCGAGCAGCGCCACGCCCTGGTCGATCGCCTCCCGGATGGATTCGTCGTGGGCTGCGAGGTCGGGCGCGATCATCGCCTGCTCCCGATCCTGGCCGCCGCCCACGTACAGGAGGTCGTACGCCGCCGGATCGAGACGGTCGCCGACGGTGAGCGCGTCGACGCGCAGCTCGTGACCACGTGCCGCCGCGCGCCGCTCGAAGACGGCGATGTTGCCGCGGTCGGCGTAGATGTTGAGGTACTCGGGGTAGAGGTGGCCGACGCGGACGATCATCGGCGGCCGTCGCTCTCCCAGTAGGGCCGTATCAGGCCCCGCTCGGTGGCGATCGCGCGAAGCCCGAGCATCGCCGTATACGTCGGCAGGACCGTGAGCTCACCGCCGGCCGGGGTCAGCTCGAGACCGCGATCGAGGGCTTCCTCGAGGTCGGGGACGATCTCCAGCCGGTCATGGGGAAAGCCGGCGTACGTGAACCGGAGCCCGAGCTCCGCCGCTCGCCCCCCGCTTGCGACGATCCGCTCCGCCTGCTCGAGCACGGGCTCGAAGTCGACGTCCCAGATCCAGGAGACGTCACGTCCGTCGGCGATCCGGTCGTTGAGGGCGACGACCAGCGTTCGCGGCACGCCGCCGTCCTCCAGCGTCCGGAGCGCCTCGTTGGCGCCGGCGGGGTTCTTGACGAGCAGGAGCAGCACACCGCGATCCCCGGCCGAGAACCGCTCGAAGCGCCCGAAGGCGGCCTTGAAGCGCTCCAGCCCCGCGACGACGCCGTCGAGCGGGACTCCGAGGGTGAGGGCGAGGGAGGCCGCGGCGAGCGCGTTGTAGACGTTGTAGAGGCCGGGCACGGCAAGGCGCACGCTCGCCTGCCCATGCCGGGTGTGGAGCACGAACGAGACGCCCTGCAGCCCGTCCGGCTCGATCCCGCGCGCGGCCACGTCCAGCCTGGGCCGTGCGTGGCCGCAGGCCTCGCACCGGTACGCGCCGAGATGCCCGACGTAGGCGGCGTCGTACCGGTACGGGTGACCACAGCGCACGCAGTACTTCGAGTCGGAAGCGTGCTGGAGGCCGCCGCGCGCGCGCCGCGGATCGTCGACGCCGAACAGGAGAGCGCCGTCCCGACCGTCCGCGAGCGCGGCGACGAGCGGGTCATCGGCGTTGGCGATGACGGTTGTGTCGGCAGCCAGGCCCGCGACGGCGGCCCGCCAGCGCTCGGCGATGTGCTCGAGCTCGCCGTAGCGGTCGAGCTGGTCCCGGAAGAGGTTGCCGAGGCACACGGCGCGCGGTCGGCTGCGCCGCATCACCTCGGGCAACGCGAACTCGTCGACCTCGAGCAGCCCCAGGTCCGCGTCACGCGCCGCGAGCAGCGTCGACGCGACCCCGGAGGCGAGGTTGGCGCCGGAGTGGTTCCAGGCGAGGCGGTGCGTGGGCGAGAGGATCGCGCTCGCCATCGCCGTCGTCGTCGTCTTGCCGTTCGTCGCCGAGACCAGCGCCACACCCTGGGGAAGCCGGGCTGCGAGCGCGTCGAGGGCGCCCGGGTCGAGCTTCCAGACCAGCTTGCCGGGCAGGGTCGTGCCGCCGCCCCTCCCGGCGGCACGCGAGAGCCGCCCCACGAGCCGGGCGGCGGACGTCTCGAGCGCGAGCCGTGCACCCACGGCGTCGAGACTACCGAGGCAGACGGGTCGCTCTGGCGCTCTTGCAACTCATCGAAAATGCTCTACCATGATTGCATGGCCCGCGCTCGGCGACGGCATCCGGCCCTCGAGGGGATCGACGAGCGGGCCCTGGCCGAGTTTCGGGCGGGTCTGCGCCGGCGGTACACGGACGAGGAGATCCTCGCCGAGCTGCGCGCCTCTGCTGCGCGTCTGGGGCGCTCGCCGACCATGCGTGAGTTCGCAGCCGACCCCGAGGCGGGCGTGCATCCGCAGACCGTGATCGAGCACTTCGGGACCTGGAATGCAGCGAAGCGCGCGGCCGGTCTGCGTCCGAGGCGGTTCATCAGCCGCGAGGAGCTGGTCGCGCAGCTGCGGGAGCTGGGGGAGGAGCTGGGACGGACGCCAACCGTCCGCGACATCGAGGAGCGCCGCGGGACGATGGCGTCGAAGTCCCTCATCTGGCACACGTTCGGGTCGCTCGCGGCGGCCCTGAAGGAGGCCGGGTTCGACGTCCCCGTCGGAGAGGAGCGTCTCGAGCGGGCGATCGCCGACGGTGCCGCGCTCGCGCGGGAGCTCGGGCACCTCCCGAAGATGGCGGAGTGGAAGGACGCGCGGGCGCGCGACGCGACGCTCCTGTCCGAATGGCAGGTGTACCGGATGGTGGACGTCCAGCCCGGAGCCTGGTCGGCGTTCCAGTACCTCGTGCGCGAGCGCCTGCGCGAGGAGGGTGTGCGCGTCGGCCCGGACGGGGCCGTCGCAGGCTGAGTGGAGCTACGCGAGCGCCGTCAGCGCGGCGAGGCGCTCGCGGCAGGAATGCCCCTCGTGGGGCGCGCGCACGGCGGGAAGCTCCCGCTCCTCGCGGTAGCTGCGATCCGGGGTCCAGCGCCGCTCGCGGGCGAGCGCGCCGTCCACGAGCGAGAGGAGGTGGCCCTCGCGAACCTCCGTCTTGCGGAACGTCGTCCGGAGCGCGTGCTCGACGAGCTCGAGGGCGGCACGCGTCGAGGCGAAGAGCACCTCGTGGCGGCCCCGCGCGATCCAGAGCGGCCGGCCGACACCCCGCGCGACGTGGACGACGTGGGCATCGCGCTCGTCCACCCAGGCGGCAGCCATCGTGCCGACGAGCTCCTGGAGCACCTCGGGCGACGTCCCGTGCGCCTCGACGAGGGCGAAGATGACCTCGGAGTCGACGGTCATCTCGGGCTCGTGGCGGCCGATGTCGTGGCGCTGAAAGAGCTCCTCGTCGTTGGCGATGATCCCGTTGTGGATCCCCGTCACGTGGCCGTGGCGGACGGGGTGGTTGTTCGCGGCGATCGTCGGGTGCCCCTTGGTGTAGTCGCGGACGTGCACCAGTGCCTGGCGCGTCGTGGGGGGGACGAGGACGGTCTCGAGCAGGGCGCTCGCTCCCGTCTGCTGCTTGTGCACCTCGAGCAGCCCCTCCGCGCGGTGCGCATAGCCGACGGCGTCTGCGCCGCGCTCGGCGATCCCGGCCAGCAGCGCCTGCGTGGCCAGCGTCCGGTTCATCCGTGACCCGGAGCCGAAGCTGAAGCCAGCGATGCCGCACATGCCTGTCGTTCTCCTACCGTAGACGCCGGACGGCCTTGTTCCTCACCGTACTCGGGAAACCGTGAGGAACGTGTTCGGATTCCGCCGCTCGACTCCTGGCATCGCCACGACACCGGATTCGAGAAATGCCTCAAGCGGGGGACGCGAGGAGCCGATACGACTTTCGTGGAGAACGCTGCGGAGCCCCTCTTCGACCCTGCCGTCGAGCCGAGCGAGGACGTCGAGACCGGCGAGCCCGTTCAGGATCCACTCAAGCTCTACGTCCGGGCCATCGGCGACGGCCGGCTGCTGACGCCAGCCGAGGAGCGCGAGCTCGCCCGCCGCAAGGACGAGGGGGACGAGAGCGCGCGACAGAGGCTGATCGAGTCGAACCTCCGTCTCGTGATGTCCATCACCCGCAACTACACGCGGGCAGACGTGCCGCTCCTCGATCTCATCCAGGAGGGCAACCTGGGCCTCATGCGTGCCGTCGACAAGTTCGACTGGACGATGGGCTTCAAGCTCTCGACGTACGCGACCTGGTGGATCCGCCAGGCAGTGCAGCGCGCGCTCGCCGAGCAGAGCCGCACGATCCGGCTGCCGGTCCACATCGCCGACCAGGTCCGGCGGGTCCAGCGGGCCCGCCGTACGCTCGGCCAGCAGCTGAGCCGCGACCCCTCGTTCGAGGAGATCGCGGCGGAGACCGATCTCACGCCGCTCAGGGTCTCCGAGCTCCTCGACCTCGTCCAGGACCACGTGAGCCTCGAGACCCCCGTCGGCGACGGCGAGAGCGTGATGAGCGACTTGATCGAGGACGTCAACGCGGCCGGGCCTGAAGCCGAGACGGCGCTGCGGCTCCGCTCGACCGAGCTCGCACGGGCGCTGGCGCAGCTCAAGCCGCGGCTCCAACGCGTGCTCGTGCTCCGCTACGGGCTCGACGGGTCGGGCGGGAGGACGCTCGAGCAGGTCGGGCTCGAGCTCGGGATCACGCGAGAGCGCGTCCGCCAGCTCGAGACGAGGGCGCTGCGTGAGCTCCGGCACGCCGCTCCGGCGCTCGAGCTCTACCTCCGGCCCTGAGCGCGGCCTACGGCCGCACTAGGTCCAAGCGCCAGCGAGGCATCACACGATGCTTAAGCCGTGCAAGGCTTCAGCCTTGCACGGCTTGCATCTCGCGCAGGAGCGAGAGCCGGCGGAGCGAGTCGAGCTCGATCTGCCGGACGCGCTCTCGCGTGAGACCGAGCCGGCGGCCGATCTCCTCGAGCGTCCGGGGCTCGTTGCCGTCGATCCCGTAACGCATCGTGACGACCTCGCGCTCGCGGTCCGGGAGCGACAGGAGCGCGTGCCGGAGCACCTGACGTCGAAGCTGGACGTCCACGGCGTCCTCGGGCAGCGGATCGTCGCCGGCCACGAAATCACCGAGCACGGCGTCGTCCTCGTCGCCGATCGGCGCGTCCAGGCTGGTCGACGCGCGTGCGGCGGCTCGCACCTCCAGCACCTGCTGGGGCGTGAGCGAGGCCTCGTCGGCGATCTCGTCGAGCGTCGGCTCCCGTCCGAGCTGTGTCCAGAGCGAGCGCTCCGCCCGATTGATCTTCTGCATGCGCTCGACGATGTGCACGGGCATCCGGATCGTCCGCGCCTTGTCGGCGAGCGCTCGCGCCACGGCCTGGCGGATCCACCAGGTCGCGTACGTCGAGAACTTGAAGCCGCGGCGCCAGTCGAACTTCTCGACGGCGCGGATCAGACCGAGGGTGCCCTCCTGGATGAGGTCGAGGAACGGCAGGCCCTGATTGCGGTAGTTCTTGGCGATCGACACGACCAGCCGGAGGTTCGACTGGATCATCTCCTCCTTCGCACCCTCGTCGCCGCGCTCGATCCGCTTCGCGAGGGAGACCTCCTGCGCGGCCGTCAGCAACCGGTGGCGGCCGGCCTCCCGCAGGAAGAGCTGCAGCGCGTCCGTGGTCGACTCGACGGGCGCTGGCGCCACCGGAGGGCGCTCGACGGGCGGCGCCTCGACGATCTCGATGCCCCGCTTGTCGAGCTCCCGGACGAGCGCCTCCTGCTCGAGCCCGGTCAGCTCGTGCGTCTCGACGATCTCGTTGACGTCGGGCGCCCTGATCGACCCGGTCTGCTCGCACGTGTCGAGCAGCGCCCGGAGCTCCTCCTGGGCGAGCAGGCTCTCGATGTCGACCGTCGTCACGGGGCGGGGCGGGAGGACTTGCGACCGTCGTGCGCTCCCCACGAGATTCCCACAGTTCGGGGGCACTTCGCAACCCCCGGCACAAGTGATCCGCCTCTGGCGAAGCGTCCGATCCTCCGTAGTGTGCGGCTCAGGGGAGGAATGAACGACGAAGGCCACGTTGAGCGGCGGCGCGCTCCCGCGCGCTGCGACGGATGCGGCCGGAGCGCCGCGGACGCCGGCATGTCCGAGCACGGCTGGACGATCAGCCCGCCGGCCGCGGCGGTCCCGGGCACGTACTGCCTGAGCTGTGCGTCCGCGCTGCGCATGCTCGACTGGTTCGTCCGGTGCGTCGACTGCGGCGCGGTCGTCGAGAGCGAGCAGGAGGCCGAGCAGCACGGCTGGCGGTTCTTCTCCGACGAGCTCGGTCAGCTCCAGCCGCATTGCGCGCTCTGCAGCGCCGAGCGCCGCTGAGCGCGTTCGCCTGCCAACCGACACGAGCCGCACGCTTCGCCAAGGCTCACGAGCCGCTTAACACGGGGCGGAGCCGAAGTATTATGAGCCGCAGGCGACCGCGTCTTTGTTCTGAGATCCGGCGCAATGCCGTTTCGCGACGCTCCCAAGCCGGTATCCGAGAATCGGGCAAGAGCGCGAGACGATGGTGCCGCATCAACATCGGTCGGACGTACATATCGCCAGGGAGCATGATCAACCTCTCGCTTGGTGGGCTGCTTCAGAACCATCGACGGCGACCGTTGGACATGTGACGAGCCTATGAGGCGGCTTCTCCGCCGTCGTCGTCGTGTGCGGCATGGCGTCTGTAACGCCTGGAGCACAAGCTCACCTGGCATCCGACGCGCGAGGTCTCGCCGCCGCGCTCGCTTCAAGCTCGTGCGTTCCGAAGCTGATTGCGGAACCGATCCCGGTCGAGGGCACTTCACCATCGACGAGGGCTGGACTGGCAAACCGCATTCGGCCTTGGGCCACGCGTCTGTCGCACGCACGGTAATCGACGTTATGTCAAGTTGGGACACGAGACGAGGCACCGGCCGCGCGAACCCCGCCCTGCCCCGGCTAGACGCGCGCGACGGCTCGAGCGCGCCGCTCAGCACGAGTACCGGTCGGGCGAACGAGCGCAGGACGTCTCGCTGGTCGGCGAGCCCGTAATCCCCCCCTGTTGCGAAGTGACGCAGCACTTCCGGGCGGTACGCGATCCGATCGTGTTCGATCAGCCACCCGACGAGCGGTCCTTCCGGATCGGCGACGTGGAACGGCATCTGGTCGGCCAGGAGCTGCCTGGACTCCTCGGGCGTCTGGACGGTGGATTCACGCTCCCAGGACGCCGTCACCTGGGCGCGGAGGTGCTCGGGCTCGAAGACGGCCAGCCTGTCGCCGACGCTGTGCAGACGTCGCCGACGTTGACCCTCATGCCCGGCGAGGCTACGCCTGCGGCGGGACGGTTACCACCCCCTCCGGTGGCGGGCGACGCCGACGCTAGAAGGTCGCCGAGCGTGCGCCGGTGACGATCAGCAGCACGATGATCGCGGCGGCGACCAGGCGGTACGCGACGAACAGCCCGTAGGTGTGACGGCGGACATAGCCGAGCAGCCACTGGATCGCGAGCAGGCCCGTTCCCCACGCGGAGAGCACGCCCACGACGAACGGCCCCTTCCAGCCCGGCGGCAGGTCGCCGAGCACCACGTCCTGGACGCCCTTGAGCAGCACGGCGCCGAGCACCGTCGGGACGAGCAGGAGGAACGACAGGCGCGCGGCCGCGTCCCGGTCGAGGCAGAACAGCCGCCCCGCCGAGATCGTGATGCCCGACCGCGAGACGCCGGGTGCGAGGGCGAGCGCCTGGGCGGCCCCGACGGCGAAGCCCTCTTTCAACGACAGCTCGTGGGCCGCCCTCGTCGCGGGCCGGCGGTCAACGAGCCAGAGCACGAGGGCGAACACGGCGAGCAGGATCGCGATCTGCCACGGCTCACCGAGATGGCCGGTGATCACGTCCTCGAAGGCGAGCCCTACCACCCCCGCGGGGATCGTCGCGACGAGCACGATCCACGCGAGGCGCTCGTCGGCCGTCTCGATCCGGCGGGTCCGCAGCGTGCGGAGCCATCCCCGCACCATCGCTGTGAGGTCGTGGAGGAAGTAGCCCCCCACCGCGAGCATCGTGCCCAGGTGCAGCGCGACGTCGAACGTGTGGTTGAAGTCGTCGTGCTCCTCGAGGAACGTCCAGTCGCCGAGCCACGGGACGAGCACGAGGTGGCCGGAGGACGAGATCGGGAGGAGCTCGGTGGCGCCCTGCACGACGCCGAGCACCAGCGCCTGCCAGTCCGGGAAGCCCGCGGTGTCCCCCACTCCGGCGAGCGTGAGCACGACTGCGGCGCCGAGGAGCACGGCAGCGAGCACGTACGTCCCTCTGCCGCGCACGGCGGCATCGTAGACGCGTCCTCGCCCTCGGGGCTCCACTTCACCGCCTTGCGAGAGAAACGGCGCAATTTGCGGGTTTCTCCTCATCGGGGCGCTTGACCTCGCCTCCCGGGCACCGTAGGTTGGCCGTGCACCGAGCACGGAGCGCGACTAGGTCGAAGCCCGTCACGCAGGCACTACGCGCAAGCGGAAGGTCGACGTGGCAGGTGGACGAAAGCGCCACCGGCTCGGTGAATTTTTTTGGTCCGCGAGCGGGAATCCGCCGGGCGGAATCCCGCCGCTCGATCCCCGCCTGCGGCAGGGCAGATCCCGAGAGGCGGCCGCCGTCGGGGGAACGCTTCGCCGCCGCAACTGCGCAGCACCACCGCGCGGACGAGATAGCATCGCGGCGATGCACCTCCGCGCCCCGAGCACCGACCGCGGCGTCCAGAGCTTCATCTGGGCGGTCGTATTCTTCCTCTTTCTCTACCTCGGGATGGTCGCGATCGCGGTCTCGAAGTCGACCGCGCTCATCGTCGCGCTCGTCTCTGGGTTCGTCGTCTTTCTCCTCGTGCGCACGCGCGGCGACGACGACCCGCGCGACCGGCCGTAGGGGCGAGACTCGCCTCGCCCCACGTGTGCGGCCACGGCCGGCTACGAGCGTTCCGCGGCGCTCAGGCTCCTGAGCAGCTTCTGTGCGAGCTCCGGTCCGAGCGCCTCCTCGAGGCGGACCTTGGCCGGCGCGCGGCGGCGTCGCGGACGGCCCAGCGCGAGGCAGTCTCGTAGGAGGTGGAGGTCGCGGGCACGAATGTCCGCGGGGGTCGATTCGACGGCTGAATCCATGTTCCTGGAGATCGGCCATCCTGCAGCGCCAGGGCGATCCCTCCCGGGAGTGAACGCGTCCTCACCCATCAGAGCACCAGCCGTTTCTCGTCGAAGGTCGCCGAGCCGAGCTCGGCTCGAAGGGCGTCCGGCGTCCGCAGCGCGTCTTCCTCGAAGACGTGCGCGACGACGCCCACCTGCGCGTCGGAATGGAACGGGACGTCGACATGTGACGGTGTTACGAGGTTGATCGACGTCGAGCCACAGGCCGGACAGCGAACCGCGACCGCAACTGCCTGCGGGCGCGGCGCGAGCAGCCGGAACGCGGACGGCGTGACCGATCGCGGCGCGTTCTCGAGGTAGCAGAAGAAGCACCAGGGCCACTCTCCCCTCCCGATCCGGGAGGAGGCGAGACCCGACAGCTCGGCCGCGAGGTCGTCGCGCCGCGAGGTCATGAGATTGACGAACGTCCCGCGCTCGTCCAGGCCGAGCGGCGCCCAGTCGAGCGCGTCGTGGCCGACGAGCGCGACGTGCTCGTCGCCGCAGGAGCAGAGGAAGACGACGCGGTAGACCGCCGGGTGGACTGCGCCCGCCAGCCGCTCGATCTCGCGGAACGCGGACAGGCGGACGCTGCTCGACCCCGCCGACGGGCAGGAGAGCCGAAAGGTGCCGGTGAGCGCATCGACTCCACCCATGGACTAGATGTAATCGCAGCGTCGGACGGCGTCGAGGCTCTGCGACCCCGCGGCCCAGGTGGCCTAGTACGCGATCAGCGCGTGGACGTCGGTGCCGTTCAGCTTCTCGCGGCCGTCGAGGAACGTGAGCTCGATGACGAACAGCGCGCCCACGACCTTCCCGCCGAGCATCTCGACGAGCTCGACCTTCGCATGCGCCGTCCCGCCCGTCGCGAGCACGTCGTCGAGGACGATCACGCGGGACCCCGGGGTCAGGGCGTCCGCGTGCACCTCGAGCGAGTCGGTGCCGTACTCGAGATCATACGTCGCGGTCACCCGCTCCCACGGCAGCTTGCCCGGCTTGCGCGCGGGTACGAACCCGCAGCCGAGCTCGTACGCGAGCGCCCCGCCGAAGATGAACCCGCGCGCCTCGGCGCCCAGGATCACGTCGGGATTCCGGGGCCGGGCCCACTCGGCCAGGTGCTGGATGGTCGAGCGGAACGCCTCGGCGTTGCCGATCAGCGGCATCAGGTCCTTGAAGATGATTCCCTCGGTCGGGAAATCGGGGACGTCGCGCACCAGCGCCTTGAGCTCGTCGATGGTCATCGTTCGGACGCCTCCCGGAGATCGCGGACGAGGAGATGCTGGGCGAGCTCGGTCGCCACTCCGGCAAGCGCCTCGAGGTCGTCGAGCGCCGCCCTGCGGCGTTCGAGGTCGCGCGACCGAAGGCCCGTCGCGACCAGCTGCTCGAGGAGGGCCGACTGGCGGCCCGCGGCCGTCCGGAACGCACGGAGGTGCCGCGCGTCGAGCCCGTGCCGCGCGAGCCGGCCACACGCCGCGGCGATCTCGACCTCGCTCTCCCGGTACATGCGGTCGCCCGCTTCGATCCGCGGTGTCACCAGGTCGTATTCCTCGAGCTGCCGCGCGAAATCCGGCGTGATTCCGGCCCGGTCACAGAGGTCGGGCAGGTCGATCTCGGTGCCCGGATCGCGGAGCGCAGGGGACCGGCGCTTCGGGCTCGCCGTCCCGGGCGTGTCGAGGGCGTCCCGGATGACGCGCAGGGGCAGGAACTCGTCACGCTGGAGCCGCAGGATCGTCTCGAGGCGCTCGACGTCCCCCTCCGAGAAGAGCCGGTACCCGCCGCGCGTTCGGCGCGGGCGCAGGAGGCCCTGGTCCTCGAGGTACCGGATCTTGGAGATCGAGATGTCGGGGAACTCTCCCCGCAGGCGCTCGCAGACGGCGCCGATCGTGTGCAGGCGGGGTTGCGCGGTCGCGGGCTCGGTCGTCGTGCTCATGGCAGGGAGAGCGAAACGCTCATGGGAGAAGGAAGGTCATCCGGTACTTGCCGATCTGGACCTCGTCGTCGGCGGCCAGGACCGCGCTCTCGATCCGATGACGGTTGACGAACGTCCCGTTGAGGCTGCCGAGATCCCTGATCACGTATCGGTCGTCGTCTTCGCGGACGATCTCGGCATGCCTGCGCGACACCGTCACGTCGTCGAGGAACACGTGGCAGTCGGGCGAGCGCCCGATCAGGGTCCTCAGGCCCGCCGTCTCGAAGCTTTCCCCCGCCCTGCCGCCGCCGGCCCGCACCACGAGCGCGGGACCGCGAGGCTCGCCCGCTTGCCGGGGCTCGTCACCGAGCTCCTCCGGCCCGAGGCTGAGCGTCGTCTCACCCTGCTCGTCGCGCCGGAGATACGCGCCGCAGCGGGCACAGTAGTTCGCGGCCTCCGGGTTCTGGAAGCCGCACTCGGGGCAGTACACATGGCTCATCGAGGGCCGCCGAGCACCGGGCCCAGCTCGTTCGGATCGAGGTGGAGCCCCCGGCGCCGGCGTTCGCGCTCGGCGCGCAGGATGTCGATCCGCCCGTGCAGGACCCGCCGGTGCAGCGAGATGTCGTCCTCCTCGTGCTCCAGCGCCAGGATCATGGACCGGAGCTCGTCGTCCGAGAGCGAGGGAAGCGCCGGCAGCGGCTCGTCGGCATGCTCGTCCGGAGGGTCGCCGGTTCCCTCGAAGATCGGGCGCTCGAGCGCTGCGGGAGCGGGCATCGCGAGCGTGCCCGCGGCGACCTGGCCTCGCAACCGTGCGACACGCTCGCCGCGCAGGGCGTCGATCCGGTCGTGGAGCCGCCTGCGCCGACGGGAGATCGACTCCTCTTCGTCCTCGGTCCCGCGCAAGAGGGACTCGAGGTCGTCGTCGCTCAGGCGGGCAAGATCGGGAATCGCGTCCACGGTGACTCGGGCACCTTTCGTCGGGGAACAACCGATTCAAGCAGCCGGGCTGCAGAGGGGTCAACCTCAGCTTGAGGCTTGCTCCAGGGTTCGCTGCTCTACGGCGTCTCCCTGCACGATCGTCTCGACGAGCGCCGCGACCTCGGCGGCGAGCTCTTCGGTGAGCTCCTCCGTCTCCCCCTCGGCGTAGAGGTGTACGACCGGCTCGTCCGGATCGGGGAGCACCTGGACCCAGCCGCGGTCGTCGTAGGCCTTGACCCCGTCCATGAGGTCCAGCCGGCGCGTCGCCAGCTGCTCGTTCAGGAGCCGCATCACGAGCCCCTTGCGGCCCCAGGGGCAGGGGAGCGCCTGATGGACGAGCGTCGGGCGCGGCAAGTCGGCGACGAGCTCGGAGACGGTCCGCTCCTGGGTCGCCAGCAGCTCGAGGAGCTTGCAGAGGGCGGTCACGGCGTCGTAGCCCGGGACGACGTCGGGGAAGACGAAGCCGCCGGTCGGCGCTGCCGCGAGCACCACCCCGTCCTCGGTCGCTGCGCGGGTGAGCTCGCTCAGCGAGTGCTGCGTCCGGACGACTGTCAACTGCGAGCCCTCGACGAGCTGCTCGACGAGGCCGGTGGTGGTGATCGGTACCGCGATCCGCCCCGAGCGGCCGGCAAGGGCAAGCAGCCGGACGACGAGCAGGAGCCCGAGATCGGCCGGCACCGCCTCGCCTCGTTCGTCGACGACGACGAGCCGCTCGGCGGCGCGATCGAGAACGACTCCGAGATCGGCGCGAACGCCGATCACGATCCGGCGGGCGTCGGTCGGCTCGAGCTCCTCCTCCGTTACGTCCTCGGCGAAGAACCCGCGCGCACCGATCGCCTCGACGCCGAGCGGGCCGAGCACGAGCGGCAGCGTGAAGGCCGCGGGCGAGTAGCCGTAGTCGACCGCCACGCGGAAGCGACGGCGGCGGATCGACGCGACATCGAGTGCGTCGAGGATGTCCTGCGCGTAGCTGTCCTGGACGCGTGCCGGGTAGGTCGTCTCCCCCACCTCCGCGAACGTCGCGCGGCGGAGCTCCTGGCGGCTGAAGTGCTTCTCGACCTCCTTCTGCAGAGCCACGGTCATCTGGTTCCCCGGCGACTCGAAGACCCGGACGTGGATGACCTCCGGGTCGACGCTCGAGCGCCCGACGTGGACTCCCGCCTGGAGCCCCTGCGTCTTGAGGACGTGGCGGGTCACCGCGGCAGGCGAGATCCGCAGGTCGGCGACGTGCACACCCGTCGACGTGAGCCCGGCGATGATCGCGCGCTGGATCATGCGGCACGCGTCCGGCGATGCACGGCTCGCGACGACGCGGTCGCCGCGTCTGAGAGCGGTGCCGAGCGCGGCAGCGAGGCGGACGGCGGTCTCGGGCGTCAGATCGACGTTGACGAGCCCCCTGGCGCCGTCTGGGCCGAAGGGCGTGGTGGTGGCCGTGGTCTCCCACACCACGCTCTCGTGGATCTGCGCGCCAGTCTCGATCTCCTTGAACGGGTAGACCCGGACGCCCGGGAAGAGGCTTGCCTCCGGCCCGATCGTCACCTGGTCGCCGATCGCCACGCCCTCGTGCACCCGCACGTGATCGCGGAGGTCGCAGCCGCGGCCCACGATCGCGCCCTCGACGACCGAGCTCCGGCCAAGGTACGTGCCGGCGTCGATGACGCTGCGCGTCACGCGCGCTCCCTCCCGGACGATCACTCCCCGCGAGAGCACCGAGTAGGGGCCGATCGAGGCGCCGTCGGCGATCCGGCAGTTCGCCCCGATGAACGCAGGCCCCTCCACCCCCTCGACCTCGTTGATGTCGACCTCCTCGCTGACCCAGACGTTGCCGCGCAGCCGGAGGCCGGGCACGTCGAGGTGCACGCGGGCGTCGAGCGCGTCGAAGTTCGCCTGGCGGAACTGCTCGAGGTTGCCGATGTCCTGCCAGTAGCCGTCGAGGACGTGGCCGTACAGCGGACGCCCCATCTCGAGCAGGAGCGGAAAGAGCTCCTTCGAGAAGTCGTATGGCCGGTCGTCCGGCACGTGGCGGAGGACCTCCGGCTCGAGGACGTAGATCCCCGTGTTGATCGTGTCGGAGAACACCTGCCCCCAGGACGGCTTCTCGAGGAACCGCTCGACACGCCCGTCCTCGTCGGTGACGACGATCCCGAACTCGAGCGGGTTGTCGACCGACTTGAGGCCGATGGTGACCGCGGCACCCTTCGCCTTGTGTGCCTCGACGAGGGCGGTCAGGTCGACGTCGCACAGGGCGTCGCCCGAGATGACGATGAAGGTGTCGTCGAGCCGCGCCTGTGCCAGCCTCACCGATCCCGCGGTGCCGAGCGGCTGCTCCTCGACGGAGTAGTCGATGTCCATGCCGAGCGACTCGCCGTCGCCGAAATAGGTCCGGATCGACTGCGGCATGAAGGCGAGCGTCACGACGACCTCGGTCATGTCGTGACGGCGCACGAGGTCGAGGATGTGCTCGATGCACGGCTTGCCCACGACGGGCACCATCGGCTTGGGCTGGTTCGAGGTCAGCGGGCGGAGCCGCGTCCCCTCCCCGCCCGCCATGACGACCGCCTTCACCTGCGCACCTCGCGCATCGCCTTCGCGACGTACTGCCCGGCCGCGATCACCGCCAGCGCGAGGCTCGCCCAGAAGCACGCGAGCGGCCACCAGGTGCCACGCTCGGTGACCAGGACGAGCACGAGCGACGCGTACAGCCCCCAGGTTGCGATCTTCCCGAGCCGTGAGACCTCGAACTCGTACCCGCGCGGGACGACGAACTTGTAGCCCCCCACCAGCAGCAGGTCGCGGAGCAGGATCACGAGCGCGATCCACGGCAGCCGGTCGTAGACGACGAGCAGCACCACGCAGACGTCGATCATGAGGCGATCGGCGAGTGGGTCGGCGACCTTCCCGAAGCCGGACTCGACCCTCCAGCGGCGGGCGAGCCAGCCGTCGAGCTGGTCGGTGATGGCGGCGAGCCCGAAGACGATCCCGGCCGGCCAGCTCGGCCCGTCCTGGTCGCGGACGAGCAGGACGACGAACACGGGGATCGCCGCGAACCGCAGGATCGTCAGCACGTTCGGGAGCTGGCGGAGCGGCGCGGAGACCGAGCTCGAGGTCTGCATTCCCCCGTAGGTTAGTGTCGTCGCCCGTGGAAGGAGTGGTCACGCTTCCCGGTTTCGTGAACGCCCACAGCCACGCCTTCCAGCGCGCGCTCAGGGGACGGGCGGCAGGAGGCGACTTCTGGGCCTGGCGCGAGGGGGTGCTGGCGGAGGCCGACCGACAGTCTCCCGACACGGTCCGGTCCCTCTACGAGCGCACATACCGCGAGATGCGAGCCGCGGGGTTCACTGCGGTCGGCGAGTTCCACTACCTCGGGCTCGAGACGGCGTTCGCGGCGGCCGAGGCTGCCGCCGCCGCGGGGGTGGCTTTCGTCTGCCTCCACGTGGCGTACGCGCGGGGGGGCCTGGAGCGGATGCGTCAGGGCTCCGTCGCCGAGTACCTGCGCGAGGTCGAGCTCCTGCGCGAGCGCGGGGTGACGGTCGGGATCGCCCCCCACTCCGTCCGCGCATGCCCGCGCGACTGGCTCGAGGAGCTCGGCCGCTACGCCGAGGCCCAGAAGCTCGTCCTGCACGTGCACGCCGGCGAGCAGCCGCGCGAGGTCGACGAGTGCCTGGCCGAGCACGGACGCCGGCCGATCGAGCTGCTCGCGGACTGCGGATGCCTCGGCGAGCGCACGACCGTCGTCCACGCGACGCACGCGAACGGCGCCGAGCTCGACCTCCTGCGGGACAGCGGCTCCACGATCTGTGCCTGCCCGACGACGGAGGCGGACCTCGGAGACGGCTTTCTCCCGGCCATCCGTGTCCGACACCGCGGGATCCGCCTCTGCATCGGCTCCGACTCCAACGTCCGGATCGACCCCCTCGAGGAGCTGCGAGAGCTCGAGGGCATCGCGCGGCGTCAGGACGGCCGCCGCGGCGTCTTCACGACCGACGATCTGTGGGCGATCGGAGGCGCGCACGGTGCACAGGCGCTGGGGCTCGAGGGCTGGGACGGGATCGAGATCGACACCGGGCACCGGTCGCTCCACGGCGTCGAGCGCGAGCACCTGCGCGCGGCGCTGGTGGCCGGCTGCTCGGCCGATGTCGTCGCGCGGGGCTGAGAACGCCAAGTACGCTGGGCGTCGATGGACGTCACCGAGCAAACCTTCGACGACGCGGTGTTGCAGCGGTCGTACGAGCGCCCCGTCGTCGTCGACTTCTGGGCCGAGTGGTGCGGGCCGTGTCACGCGCTCGCCCCGGTGCTGGAGGGCGAGGTCGAGGCCCGTGAGGGCGCCGTCGAGCTCGTGAAGGTCGACGTCGACGCGAACCCGGGCCTCGCCGCGCAGTTCGGCGTCAGCGGGATTCCCGCCGTGAAGGCGTTCCGAAACGGCAAGGTCGTGAGGGAGTTCGTGGGCGCGCAGTCGCGCGTGTCGGTGTCGTCGTTCTTCGACGAGCTCATCGCCCCACCCCGGGCCGACACGCTGGTCGAGGAGCTGCGGGCGAACGGCGAGCTGCCGTCCGTCGTGGAAGCACTCGACGCGGGCGACGTCGAGCGTGCGCTGTCCCTCATCGTCGACGCCGTCCCGGGCGCGGACGCGCCTCAGCGCGAGCGGCTGCGCGAGGTCGCCGTCGCGCTGTTCGAGCGGCTCGGCCAGGACGACCCCGTCGCCTCGGGATTCCGGCGCCGGCTCGCGAGCGCGCTCTACTGAGATCGCGCAGTGCGCGACACCGATCGCGTCGCGCCGGCCTGGGTGACCACGACGCCCCGTAGCCGGTCGACCCAGTAGGCAGTGCGGTCGAGATACGCACGCTCGGCCGCGACGCCCTCGAGGCCCCAGGCCCCGTCGTAGGTTGCGTACTGCCCCGGAGCGGCGCGTGCGGGCTCGATCTGCGTGCCCTCGTGCCATTCGTTGTAGCTGGTGATCGTCACGACGTCCGGCTCCGCCCTGAGCGCCGACTGCCACATGTGGTCGTACCACCGCCCGTCGTTCCGATCGCGAACGCGGGCGTCGCCCGTCGCCCGATACGCGTCGAAGCCAGGTCCTATCGACGGAGCGCAGAGGAGCCCGAGCCGACGCGCGCTCGCGCACATCCTCCCGAACGACCTGCCGTCGTAGAGGAGCACGTCGTACGTGTAGAGGCCCTGAAAGCCGCCTCGCAGCGCCTTCCCGGGGAGCGACGTGTGTGCGAAGACGCGAAGCCCCTGCCCTGCGACGCCCTCGAGGGCATCACGCCAGTCCTCGTCGGGGGAGTCGGTCGAGTCGTAGACGTACACGTCCCGGATGCCGAGGCCGTTCAGGCCGCGGAGCCCGTCGACGACCTCCGCGGGCGTCCTCCCGGCCCACGGCTCGACGTGGAGGGCGACGCCGAGCCCCGCAGCGCGGGCTGCGGCGGCGACGGGGCGCAGTCGCGCGTCCTCGACCGAGCCCGGCCCCCACCACGAGACGATCACCGTGTCGATCCCCGTCGCCGCGATCTCGCGCATCTGCGAGCGCACGACGCTCGCCGCGTTCGAGGAGTACGGGCCGCGTGCCGGGTAGTAGGCCGAGCCGATGTCCTGCGGGGGGGTGTGCTGCCCCTGGCCCCAGTGCTGCCAAGCGCCGTCGACGCGGGGCGTCCCGTACCAGGCGTAGTAGAAGATCGCGACCTGGGGCGACGGCCGGTCGGCGGGCGTGGGCGCGCCTGCGCCGGAGCCTGCCGCCACGAGAGCCGCCCCCACCGCCGCGATGAACGACGCCCGCCGCATTGGATCCGGGCGGATCGTACTCGGAGCGGCGTCCCGCGAGAAGCCGGACCCACCTGGCCGACCGGCCAGGATGACGAGGGGCACCCGGTTGGCTCGTCGTCAGGGCGTCAGGCCATTGACGTAGGCGTCGCAGGCCGCTTCGTCGGCAAACTGGGTGAAGTTCTTCCACCCTTCGTTCGCGCAGTCCTCGAGCGTCGTCGGGAACGTCACCCCGGGCGACGGGGACGGTGGGCTGAACGGAGCACTCCTCATCGGAGTCGTCTTCGACCCCCAGAGATCACTGATTCCTCCGCCCAGGAACAGGACGGCGAGTGAGCAGGCAATCGCGATCCCCGCCGCCAGCAGGGCGTACTCCGCCATCGTCTGGCCCGACTCCCCGTTGCACCTCACCCGACTCACGGTGCAGAGGGTAGCCCGGCGGGCTGACGGCGCCAACGGGCGTTGCGCCTAGGGTGCCGGGCATCGAGGTTCCGCGCGTCAGACGAGGCCGTGCCGCACGCGCCAGCGATGCTCGGACGCGAGCAGGTACCGCAGATCTGCCAGCCCCTCGGGAGCGTCGTCGAGCACGTCGAGGATCGCCAGCCGGTCCGCGATTCGCAGCCCGACGAGCTCGTCTCCCCACTTCAGCGCGTACATCAGCCTTTCGGCCGTCTCGTCGTAGCCGGCGCGCTCGAGCATGCCCGCGAGCTCGAGCACGTGCTCGTCGGCCACCTCGAATCCCGCCAGCTCTACCACCCCATACAGAGCTTACGAACGGACGGTCGTCGCTCAAGGGGCTGCGGTTTGCGACGCCGGGCTCCGTAGCAAGCACTGATGCGGACCGGCGGGTCTGGAGCGATGATGGAGCCGACGGGGCGGTCGTCGCACCCTCCCCCGATGCGGCACCGCCCCTTCTTGGACAGCGTTGGCACCGGCCATCTGTCTGCGGTTCCACGCTGCGGCAGTCCCGCGGATGCAAGGCCCCAACAGGAGGGAAGTCCTCTGGCACGACTCTCTCCGTGGTCAGGGGTCGACCCGGCCTTGCCGGCGACGTCGAAGTGGAAACCCGCTCCCGCTGCGCGCGCTACGGCATGCGCTCGCGAGGATGATCCTTGTTCTCCTCGCGCCACCGCTCCTCGTATGCCTCGGCCTCGGCGAACTCGCGCTCGGTGCGCGCGCGGGCGGCGGCGTCCTCGGTGGCAGGGTGCTCGGCGACCGCAGTGCGGCGACGCATCGACGCGAACCCCATCACGACGAGCGGGACCGCGACGACCGCGAAGATGAGCCAGGGAATCACGTCTCAACCCTAAGCCATGACGCGGCCCGATGGGCCGCGTCATGGCGGTGCGTAGACTGCGGCCCGTGAGCACGGTCCTCGTCGGCTATGACGACTCGGCGGCGGCTCGCCGTGCCCTCGACCGCGGCATCGCCGAGGCGCAGGCGAGGAGCGCCCGTCTCGTCGTCCTCTCGGTCCTCGAGGTCCCGCTGGATCCCCAGGTCGACAGGTTCTTCGGCACCCTCGACGACATCGCCGACTGGGAGGGCCAGCCGATCGCGCCGCCGCCCGAGCTGGTGGGGCTGCTCACGCAGGCGCGCGACGAGGTCGAGGCCGCCGGTCTGGAGGCCGACGTCATGTGGGCTGCGGGCGAGCCGGGCCGGGCGATCGTCGACGCGGCCCGCGGCGCCAAGGCCGACATGGTCGTCCTCGGCGAGCACCACCACGGGTTCCTCGCGGGACTCTTCGGCACGGACGTCGCGGCCGAGGTCGAGCGCAAGCTCGGCACCGCCGTGATCGTCGCCTGACCCCCCATCGCCTCCCGTGAGTCGGGGCGCCGAGAGCCGGTGAGAGCTCGTACCCGAACGGCGTTCAGCTAGCCAGCCGGGCCCGTGGTGATCTGGCACGCAGATACTGTCGTCGATGAACGGCGACGACCACGTTCGTGTGGTCTGGGGGATAAATCGGTGGGTGCTGGTCGAAACCCGTCACCGCGCGGCCGAGGTCACGTCGGCGCGGCACCCGTGTCCTGCCCCGTTCGCTCGCTGGACGCAACAGAGAATCGCTCGTCGCCATCTCCCGCGCTGAGCTTGCGCTTGGCCTCGCTCATGTACCTCTCGCCGAGCTCGAGCGACTGAGCAGACACTTCGTCCATGCGTCGCCGAAGGTCGTCCAGGTACTTCTTCGGATCGCTCCGTTCGGCAAGGTAATCCGGATGCAGGGCAAGCATCTCGTCGATCTCACGACGCACGGCCGCCCACAGCTCCGCCGACACGCGATGCTTTTCGGCTCGCTCCTGGAAGCGGAGGAATGTCTGCAGGCTCGCAAGGACGGCGGCGAGCGCGCTGATGATGCCCACAGCGATGCGGAGCTCGATGCGGACGTCCTTCTGAAGCGTCGCGAAGACGCTTGTAGCGACCAGCGTCGTCAGGGCGACGACCGGGACACCGAACCAGATGTTGAAGTCCGCAAGGCGGGTCGCACGCGCGTAGTGGGCCTCCTGGCCGACCGCGGCACGCAGCTGCCACTCTCGAAGGAGCGCTAGGACAGGCTCGCTCCACGGTGTCTTGACGGCGGGATCCTCGACCTGGGTCATGTCAGCCCGACCTGCTTTGTGACGGATGCATCGAGGGTGGCGCACGGCACCCTCGATGTCAAGCCATGGGCGTACCGACCCCTTGGGCTTCCAAGGCCGCCAGGGAGCGTCCGATGCGAGCGCCGAGAGCGTTCTACGCGACGTCGCCGCACTCGCGGCCGACATGCTCCGCAAGCAGAGTCGCGCGGAGATCCTCGAGCCCTGCGGGCGGACCGGCGAGCACGTTCAGGATCGCGACGCGGTCGGAGATCGTCAGCGCGACGACGGGTTGGAGCGCGGCGACGGCACCTTCGAGCGTGTCCGCCGTGTCGGCGAAGTTACCGCGGCGCAGAAGGATCGCCAGCTCGAGCACGAGGGCGTCGCGTATCTGGACGCCGGCGAGCAGCACAGGGCGAACCTATCCGGCCAACCGAATCGTCAAACGCACCCGACCGTCTCACTCGGAAGTGGTTTCCAGAGCGGCCGACACCGTCCGAAAAGCTCCCGATTCTCTCGGCGGCCCGCTCTGAAAATTCGACCCCGCCCTCCCCCGGAAGGGGAGAGGGCGAGGCTCCGGCGTGCCCGGACTCCTGGCTCACGCAGCCCGCGGGACAGGGATGCGCGCAGCTCTCTCGTGGGCGCGGGCGACGTGGTCTGTCGGGCAGGTCAAGACCTCGGCGTCGGAGCCGTCGAGGTGAAGGACGATTACGACTCCATGGTCGGCGAGCACGTGCGCGCGCGTGCCGATCTCGTGGATCTGGCGGCCCGCGCGCACCTCCCGCAAGAGGTAGACCGTCTCACCCGTTGCGTAACGCTCGCCGCTTTCCCCCATGCATTAGAAGACGTCGAGGGCGCGACGTCGGTTTCCGCTCCGAACGATTTCCTTACCCGACAGCCTCGACACCCCGGCGGTGCGCCGCGTAGGCCCAGGTGCCGTTCTCCGCGACGGTGTAGCCCGCTTTGTGAACATGAAAGGCCCGTATTGCGGGCCTTTCATGCGCGTCCACCGCCTGGGACCCCCACGGTGAGCAGTCAGTCACGTGGAGGCAGGTGCATCAACGTTTGTGCGTCGCAGTGTGCCGTTCGCGTGTGCGAGTCGACGTCTACTCCATTCGGCGTTCGGTTGGGCCGAGCATCGCGTCGCCTCATGGTGATCCGAACCAGGTGGTCAGCGCGGCGTGCAATCCGGTATCTGTGCCGTCCCCCACCCAGGCGACGTGTCCATCAGGTCTGATCAGCACGGCGGCGGGGGCTGCTACTCGGCCCAGGGCCGGAAGCTCCCAATCGCCGGCATATCTCGCTTCGACCGCCGACACTCGGTGTGCCCATGGGGAGATGTCGATACCCCAGGGCTTGCCCAGGTTCAGAAGGAGCGGGTGGGCGTCGTGCAGCAGGGTGAAGACGCGCAGCGGGCCGTCGGCGGTGACCAGGTCGAGATCGGGCATGCGGCGCCCGAGCAGAGGGTGTCCCTCGCCGAGGTCGTAATGAATGTCCAGACCGGACATCATCGCGGCGAATCGTCTGCGGGGCTCGTCCATCCCGAGGAGCTCGGCAATGGCGTCGCGCACGGCCTTCGTGCGTTCGTCAGGACGGCGAAGCGCGACTGCCGCCATCGTGTTGCGCAGCACGCGGGCAGCGACCGGGTGGCGCTCGGCATGGTAGGTATCCAGGAGGCTTTCGGGCGATGTCCGGTTGACCACCTGGGCCAGCTTCCATCCCAGGTTCACCGCATCCTGCACACCGGTGTTGAGGCCCTGTCCACCGTCCGGGGCATGCACGTGTGCGGCGTCGCCGGCCAGCAGGACCCGTCTGTCGTGGTAAGCCGCAGCCTGCCGAGTCATGTCGGTGAACCTGGAGATCCAGGTGGGACTGTGGATCCCGTAATCGGTCCCGTATACGGCGATGAGCGCCTCGCTGAGATCGTCCAGGGTGGGTTCGCCCGTGGGGCCGAGGTGCTCTTCGGTCACCATGACCCGTACCGGTCCCCCATCCATGTAGACCACCTCGCCGTCGCGGACCTCGTACTCCACCTTCCCGAAGGAATGGATGCCGACGGCGTTGTGGCGGATGCCCCATTCCGGCTCCTCGGCCGTCTCGACCTCGGCGATCAGGGCGCTCGTTGTCGGATCCCACCCCGGGAACTCGATGCCGGCTGCCTTACGGATGAGGCTGCGTCCTCCGTCGCACCCGACGAGATACTCCGCCCGCAGCGACTGGCCGTCGGCCAGCTCGACGTCGACGCCGGTGTCGTCCTGCGCGAAACCGGTCACCTCACTGCCGTAGTGGATCGGCACCCTCAGCTCGCCGACCCAGCCGGCCAGTATGCGCTCGATGTGGTTCTGCCACAGCCCGAGCCCGTAGGGGTGCCTGGTGGGAAAGTCGCTGATGTCCAAAGGGGTCCCGGCGAATGCCGCGACTTGCGCCACCTGCCCCTCCGAGAGGAACCGATCAGCGATTCCACGCTGATCGAGGACCTCGATGGTGCGTGAATGCAGACCGCCCGCGCGCGAGCCGGGGAGGCCCTGGCCGGCGCGCCGCTCGACGATGGCAACGTCGACCCCCGCCAACGCCAACTCGCCCGCCAACATCAGTCCCGTCGGACCTCCTCCGGCGATCACCACCGGATGGTCGGTCATGCGTCACCCCCATCCCCGTAGGTTCTGGTCTCGGCCGGAGATTCTGCAGCACGACCCACGTCTTGCCGCAAGCGCCCGGTGGCGAGGCCCTCGTTAGCGCCCAGTTGGCGCACCCTCGCCTGACCGGTTGCTTCCATTGTGAAACCCCCTGCGTAGAGAGGTTCCTGATCGGGGCGCCGAGAATCGAACTCGGGACCTCTGGCCCCCAGGCCTGCCATGCGTGCAGAGACGTGGACGCCAGTTCACTCAATCGGCTTGTTTGCAGGGCTTCTGCGGGTGCGGCGTTTACCCCGCCTGCATTGGTTGTGACGGACTTGGCGACCACGAGGCGGCTGGATCCACGATTGGCGCTGTCCCGGCGCACCGACTTCCGAGCGGGTGCTCTTGACTATGTGCGAGGACCCGCGGGATGATCGCTCACGCCGACCGACTGAAAGGAGAGCGTGATGTCGCAGGTCACGGGCATCCTGTGCCAAGTCATCACAGGCAACGTGGATGGTGCCGGCACTGACGGCAGCGTCTACCTCGGACTCGGCGGCCGAGAGTTCCGACTCGACTCCACCCAGGATGACTACGAGCGCGGCTCGTGGCGGGAATACGTCATGGGCGACGGGCCGTGGTCAGGCCCGGTGACTCCCGTGCGCGACCCTCAATGGAACGATCCTCGAGTCGGATTTCCCCTCGACACGGTCAACCTCACCAAGAGTCCTGTCTACATTCGATTCGCGCCGGAACTGGTGGGAGGCGAGGACAACTGGAACCTCCGGTGGGCAACGGCGCTTGTCTACGCCCCGCAGTTCGTAGTCGGGTTCACGCCGCCGCCGGCCTTCGACAATCTCTGGCTTGGTTTCAAGTCAGGGCAGGTGGTGTTCCTCACCGATGCTCACTGGCGCGAAGGGAAGCCCCTCCTGGACATTGGCCGAGCGATCGTTGAGGCGACCGACGTGGCTCCCGGATAGCGCCCCGCGGAGCGCACCGGGACGAGGGCCGCCCCGCTTCATGACCGTCGTTCTCCCAGCACGCCTGGACGGGTCTGTTCGAGGGTGAACATGAGATTGGTGCTGCATTCTCGCCACAGTTGGCGACCACGAGGGCTCTGGTGTTCTCTCTTGAGACGACGAAAGCCCCGCTTTAGCGGGGCTTTCGTCAGTCGGGGCGCCGAGATTCGAACTCGGGACCTCTAGTCCCCCAGGCTACTCAGAGGGGTGGCGGGGGTTGCCGTCGAGTGGCGGGAAGTGGCTTGACCACAAGGATCCTGGGTTCCCAGCGTTGTGGCCAAGCCGTCGAATTTCGGAACGTTTAGGCCACGTTCGGGCCACGGAAGCGACGCGACCCCGGAGCCTGCCGCCCCTCATCTACAGCCCGCGCATCATCAAGTCGCGCTCGGCGAGCAAGGCCGCTACCTGGGCCACGTCGGCCAGCGACGGGTCCGCCTCGTCCAGGTATCGACGGAGGTACTTGAGCGCCGCCCGCTCGAACTTCCGATCCCCCTTCTCCGCGTACAACTCAACGAGCGCATGAGCCTCGGCGAGAGGGACGAACGGGACCTCGAACGCGGCCTGCTCGGCGGCGATGAGGTTCCCGGCGGCGAGCGCCCGCTGGAGTCGAGCGCCGGGATGCCCCTCCGAGATCACGAACACACGTTCTCACATGTGGCGGTTGCGCCTGCGCAGCGAGTCTCGATCTCGTCCGCTCAGGCCGTTTAGCGTTGACTGCCGTAGGCATGGGCGAGCGGTCATCTCTGACACTCGGCATCGCCGCACTCGTCTTGTGGGCGGTGTCGTGGTCGTGGCTCGTTGGGGTCGGCGTGACGGTGGTGCGCGTCGGGGAGGTGGGTGCCCTCGTCGCGGGACTCGCCGCTGTCGCTGTGGGCTTGAGAACTCAGCCACGGTCAGATGGGTTCTGGCTCGGAATCGTCGCGCTCGTGCTCGTCATCGGCTTGAACGTGCTCGGCGTGATCCTTCGTTAACTGACAGATACGAAGGTGACCGGGATCGCGGTGTTCCCGGGGAGCACCCGGTGCGCCGCACCTTTCAAAGACGCCCTAACACACGGGTTGTCGCTCTATCGCCGCGGAGGGCGGCGTCGGCCGCCTCCCGACGTGAGTTGCTCGCCGCCCTAGTGGGCGGTCAGAAACGCGTGAATGTCATAGGACTTCGTCTGCGGCGCCGACATTCCCACCTGTGCGACGGCGGGGCCAAGCACGTTTGCCGCGAACTGGTCGAAGTGCTGCTGTGTGTCCCAGACATCGACACCGTGGAGCCCATCGTTCGCGACCCTAGCCCAGTGGAACAGCAGCCCTCACCGCCCGCTCGCCAACAGCGCCACCAGGTTTCACTCCTGGACCGCCTCGTCTGGACGTGGATGTCAAGATCCCGCTGTGCATCACCGCGACGGTGGAGGTACGTCTCTCGCTGAATGGCTCACGGCAATCGTCGCGCGCCGAGGAGCCCGTCGGCATTTGTTGCGATCGGCGTGATGGCGCCCGTTGGAGTGATCTGAAGCAGCTCGTTCGTGTCGAGCCGCGTCACGTAGACGTCGCCGGTCCGGTCGTCGATCACCATGTCGTCGAAGAAGACGCCGGACTCGTGTCTCGGCCCAACGGTCGCTGTTCACGGCGCTGCACTTGGGTTGACGGGATCCTCTGTTTCTGCCCTGATCCGATCGAGGTGAAGACGGCGTTGTGGTAGACCTTGACCCCGTCGGGATCGACGAGCAGCGGATTTGTCGCGGCTGACGTCCACAGCTGCGCTGCGCCGCCCGGAGTGAAGCGCCAGATGCCGTTCCCGAAGATGTCGGTCACGTACATCGCGCCGGTGGCCTCGTCGAGCCCGAAGCGTCCGCGGCAACCATCCCCTCAGACCCGGGTACCGCCGTCGTCTCTTTGCCGTTCGGGCTGACCTTCAGCGCGCCGGCCGCACGTCGGCGGCGGCGCAAAGGCGCCGGGGAGCGCCAGGTAGAGCTTATGGTTGGCGTCGTACGCGATCCCGATCGGGATTCCGAACGCGCCGCCGGAGACGGTCACTGGGATCTTCTGCTTCTGCTGGCCGTTAGGCCCGACGCTGATGAGGTTCGGCCAACCAGGGCGACCACATCGCCGAGTTCGTGGCCGCCACCGCAGCAGGCCCCGTGGATTCGAATTGCGTCTACACTCTGATCTTCACGCTCTGTGCGCCCGGCGGCATCTGTGCGGACGCGACAAGTCGTTACCGCCAAGACCGTTCTGGCCAGCGCCGCGGCGAATTCCACGTCTCATGACCCTCCCCTATCCGTTGTGCAGACGCCGGCTCCGAGTGCCGACGGTCTCATGGCGACACACTTTCCACTCAGCCGCGAGCGGGTCAAGGCCGAACCAGAACCAAATGCCGGTCAATGCGCCTTTCCACAAATCTGAGGTGATCATCGTGACGCCGTGTCGTCAGCGGATGCCATTCGCCGTTGCCCGCGTAGATGACCTGCTCGTGGCCGAGGGGAGACGGTGCCGAGGGGCGGCCCTCGTGCCAGCTTTTAGAACTCGTCTCAGAATGACGGCTGCAACCTCCTGAAGCAGACGAGGCAGCAGGCGAGGGCGAGGAACGCCTCGTGCATCTCGTGGCGGCGGTCGTAGCGGACGAGTAGTCGTTTGTAGTGGTGGAGCCAGGCGAAGGTGCGCTCGACGACCCAGCGGACGCGACCGAGGCCGGAGCCGTGTTTGGTCTGGCGACGGGCGATCTCGGGCTTGATCCGTCGGGCGCGCAGCTCGCGCCGGTACTTGTCGTGGTCGTAGCCGCGGTCGGCGGTGACCCGCTCCGGCCGCCGGCGCGGGCGGCCGACCTTGCCGCGTACCGGTGGGACGCGTTCGACCAGCGGGACGAGTTGCGTAACGTCGTTGCGGTTGGCGCCGGTGACTGTCGAGTCGAGCGGACTCCCGGTGGGTGTACGGCTAGGTGCTGCTTGAAGCCGTCTCCGGCTCTATCAGTCGAGCACGTGGCGTCGGCGGAGCCCACTTTTTCGCTTGCACGTGGCTTGAGTCCGCGACCGCGCGCGACCACTCGATCTCACCCGCGGCGCGCAACTCAGCCAGCAGCAGCTCGTGCAGTCGCTCCCAGACGCCCGCTCGCTGCCACTCATCCATGCGGCGGTGACACGTCGAGCCGCCCCCAAAGCCGAGCTCAGGCGGCAGATGCCGCCACGCGATCCCCGTGTAGAGCACAAACAGAATTCCCTGCAGCGCCTGCCGATCAGGCAGCCGCTTGCGGCCCGGGTAGCGAAAGCGCCGCTCCACCTTCGGCAACAGCGGCTCGATCCGCGACCACAACTCGTCCGACACGACCACGGCGCGACAGCCATCGGCACCCCTCCAAGCTTGACGACAGACTGGCGGCGGGTAAACCTGAATTGGATGGGCGCCCCCTCGGGTGGTCAAATGCTCCGCCGGGATCGCCGGTGACTGCGGACGTTCTCCCCCACCGATGATCCGGGCCGTCGTACTCCCGCCACCCAAGTCCTGCCCGACGCCCTTGGCATTGATCTTGTGACATGACTCGCCGCCCGTCCCAGCCTGCACGGAGCCCGCGAGCAGCAGCATCCCCGCCAAAGCGCAAAGTCCGGCCTGAAGCGCTCTCATCCCGTACTCCTCTCTTTGCCAGCAGCTTCCGGTGACACGCGCCTGAAGGAAGGAGAACACCGGACCTGCTTCCCCCGGGTTACCCCTCTGCCGTAGCCTGGCCAAGAGTGTTGCACGGAACTGTTCAGATCTACAACGACCGCGGATACATCTTCCAGTTCGTTTCACCGGCACCGAACTCCGCAGCATCCGACAGGCGCATCTACAACGCGGGGCGGCCTTCGTTTCGTTTCACCGCGTAATGGCGGGCGGCCGCCGACGCAGGCCTGACGACTTAGGTCGCGGCCTCGGCCACTTTCTTTGCCCGCTCCCCAAGCCTGATCTTGAGTTCCCCGACCGTCGCAAGCGCTGCGTCGAGCTCTACGAGCGGCATCTCGACGCGCGATTCGTGCCCGAGTTCCGCGCGCGCCGCGTCGACGAGATAACGACCGCCGACCTCCGCCGCTGGCTCGACATCGCTCCGCCGCACGAAGCTCGCGCCGAACACTCAGCGCGGCATCCTCACAGCCGCGAGCGCGATGCTGCGCTACGCCGCGAAGCAGGCCTACATCCCGATGAGCCCCGCCGCCGGGCTCGACCGCGACGACCGCCCATCGAGCCACCCGCAAGCGTCAACCGCGCTACCTCAACGGCAGCAACTCGCGGCGCTGCTCGACAAGCTCGGCGACGAGTACCGGCCTGTCGGCGCGATGCTCGCCTACGCCGGGCTCCGCGTCTCCGAGGCGCTCGCGGTTCGCTGGCGCGACCTCGACCTCGACGCGGGCCGACTCAACGTCGCGGCGCAACTCGACCGGGCCGGGCGATCGGTGCCGCTCAAGACAACCGCGAGCGCCGCGAACCGTCGACGTCATCCTCGCCCTCGTCCGCGAGCTCCGCGCCCACCGCGCCCGCCAAGCGGCCCTAGGCATCCACCTCGTGCGCGCTGACGCGCTCGCATTCGGCGGCCGAACCGGGAAGCCTCGCCACCAACGCAGCGCGCTACGGGCCGTCCAGAACGCCGCGCTGGCCGCGAACCTCGGGCACGTCACCGCGCACGACCTCCGACACTCGCTCGTCGCGAACGCGCTCGACGCCGGCCTGACGCTCGCCGAGGCCGCGAGGCTCGCTCGGCACGCGTCACCGGCCGTCACCGCGAGCTTGTACGCCGACGTGCTCGAGGCGAACCGTGAGACGCTCGGCGCAAAACTCGCGCTTGCCGGATTCGGTGCGTGATGCCAGACTCGCGAGGCTGCGGCACGGCCTTTGACGTTCTAAGCGAGGGAGGTTCGAGGTGGCTTGCGAAGCAGAAAAGGCCAGGCTCGATGCGGCCTCGGCCGCACATGGCAGTAGGGCAGCGTACGCGTCGATGATCTGCGCGTCGCTGGGTCACAATTCCATTGAGTGCCAAGGTGCGCAGGGCGAAGCTGCGGCCGCCTTCTCGCAAATGCTGGAGGCGCAGCGGGCCTACCAGGACTGCCTCAAGAACAATCCGGAACCGACCCCCCGCCTGCTCGGGATCACCGGCTACGTCACCTTCCTATTGATCAACGAGCCCGGAGGCGGGTATGGCGGCGGCTCGACCAACTGGCTTGACGCCGACGTGATCTTCAAGCTTCACAGCCGCCCCGACAAGGGGTTCGGCTTCCAGCTACGCCAAGACGCGGCCGAGCCCGTCCGCCGAGGGATGCTTTCCCTGCTCGAGGATGCGATCGTCAACAAGCTTCAGGTGATCACGGCACTACATCGAACTGCCGTCGCTTCCGAACAACAATTCGTTCGTCATCCGGGTTGCGCTCACCCAGACGCCTCCCGGCTCCCAGTTGCCGCCCGGACTTGTCAACGAGGCGATGAGCTAGCTGCGTGCTAACGCCGTGCTAACGGCTGGCGGGAAACCGAGGGGAACCGCGGGGAAACCCGCCGGGCGAAATCCCTCGGGTTCAAGCCATTCCGGGGCACCGAGGGGAACGGCGGGGAGCAGTGCGCCGCCCCCCAGACTAGCGCGCTAACCAGGCTGCGCCACGCCCCGCGACCCCGGCCATCCTAGCGGGCGTCCCGAAACCAGCGAGTCCGCCTGCCCCGCGCCCCGCTGTCGGCGTACGCAATGGCAAGCAGAATGGCAGCGCGCACCCCGCACTTCCTCTTGGCGGGAGATTCTGTCGCCTTGCTACCTGATGACCACGGTCCACGGCAACGCACCGGCCGACACACTGCACCCGACGTGGCTCGACTCGTCACAATGCCGCCCGCTACTCCTTACCTTTGCTATAAGGCGTCCCTTACATGTCTTCGTCGCAGACAGTCCTGCTCGGTGCGCTGGCCGGATTCACGATCTTCCTCGGTCTCCCGCTCGCCCGTGTTCGCAGCACGAGCCCACGGACGACCGCTGCGCTCGGCGCCCTCGCACTCGGGATCCTGCTCTTTCTGCTCTGGGACGTACTTGCCCACGCCGTCGAGCCGGTCGAGGAAGCCCTCCACGACGCGACCGACGGCGCCGGTAGCTGGGGCGATTTCGCCGGGCTCGCGGCACTGCTCGCGGGCGGAGTCGCCGCAGGGCTGATGAGCCTCGTCTACTACGACCGCTGGATCGACAGGCGCATCCGCCCATCGAAGCTGATCGGCCCCGGCGCGGCCGCGCTCGCGGAATACGAGCAGCGACCGTGGCTGACCACGCTCTCCCCTGGCGGGCGTCTCGCGCTCCTGATCGCCACGGGCATCGGTCTGCACAACTTTGGCGAAGGACTTGCGATCGGCCAGTCGGCCGCGGCCGGTGAGCTCGCGCTCGCATTCACCTTGATCATCGGCTTCGGGCTCCACAACGCAACCGAAGGGTTCGCGATCGTCGGGCCGATGGCCGGAGAGACGTCCCCACCGAGCTGGGGCTTCCTCGCCCTGCTCGGCCTGATCGGCGGCGGCCCCACCTTCCTCGGCACCCTCGTCGGCCAGGCATGGGTCAGCGAAGCCGTCTCCGTCGCCTTCTTCGCGATCGCCGCCGGATCGATCCTCTTCGTCGTCCAAGAGCTCTTCGCCCTCACCCGCAAGAGCCACCGCGCGACGCTCACCAGCTGGATGATGCTGCTCGGGCTCGCGCTCGGCTTCGCCACCGACTTCGTGCTCGAAGCCGTCGGCGGCTGATACCGAGCGCGTTCGGCACGCATCGTGGCGAACAGCGGTTCGTCTCCGGTCGCCCTGCGGGACGAGCGTCGTGTAGCGGGCGGTTCTCCATACGTGACATCGGCCCGGCTGTGCCGAGCTGTGCGGCGAGCCGGATCGTGCAGGCGTGGCCGCCGCGGGGATCCGCGAGCTCGCCTACGAGGCGCGCGGGTAATCACGGATGCACGTCCAGGTGGTGTGCCGGAGTGTGGGGGTCTACCGGCAGGGCGCCGGCGACCCATTCGAATTCGACGGCTGAGGATGTGCCGCCGGCGCCAGCAGCCACCCCACGCCAGCGAGGGCCCAGCGGCTCGAGTGAGCGGTGTTTCCGCGTGTGTCTGCCGAACGCGAAGCTCGGTGTTGCGCTCCTGCGTGCCGGGCTAGGGCCCCAGAGTGCCGATGTAGTCCGCGCAGGCGGCTTCGCTGTCGAACTGCACGTAGTTCTGCCAGCCGCCGTTTCGGCATTGGCCGATCGTGGTCGGGTAGATGAGCGGGGCCCGTGGTGCAGACGCAGGCGTGCCTCCGGGGAAGCGAACAGGTCTCGGATGTTGCCGCCGAGGAGCATGACGGCGAAATGCACACGGTTGCGATCCCGCCGAGGATGAGCGCGTACTCGGCGGTCGATTGTCCAGCTTCAGCGTTGCGCCCGCAACGGTCGATCGGTCGAGACTAGTGCAGCGGGAGGATCACTGGCTATCACCCTATGGAGGGGCGGCGCGAGCCGACGGGGGCCCTCTTGGGCCGTCTTCGGCCTTCGGCGCGATGTCTCGGGTGATCCCCTCTCCGGGGTGTCGCGATCGCTCAGGCGCACGGCGATGTGACGCTTCGAACTGTGGGGGCGGCCGGGAGAGCACCTGGCCGTCGTTCGACGTCATATCCGACCGAGGGATACGGGGGCGCGCGGTGGCGGCCGATGCCCTAGCCGACCCGTCCACTGCGGATTTCGGGCGAATCGTCATGCGGCAACCGAAGGAGGAACGTCCCCCATGCCCGGAAGGACAGCGCTTGTCACGCTCCTCGCGTGCGTAGCGGGCCTTGTGCTCGCGGCACCGGCGCTCGCGCTCGACATCGCCGACGCGACACCGGCGAGCGGCACCGTCGGGGTGCCCTACAGCTACACGTTTTCCCTGTCGCCCGGAAGCGGCAGCGCAGGGGCCTCGTGGAGCATCTCATCCGGGGCATTGCCCCCGGGGCTGTCGCTCTCCTCCAACGACCACTCCGCGACCGTGTACGGAACCCCCACTCAAGCGGGAGCGTTCGGCTTCTATCTGAAGGTGCGGGACGCGCCAGGGCCGTGGGTGTGCTGCACCGAGGAGGAGTTCACCATCACCATCGACCCGGCGCTCGAGATCACCGCGAGCCCGGACCTGCCCGGCGGGGAGTGTGGGCGCCGTGTACGGCTACCAGCTCGCGACGTCGGGGGGCACCGCCCAGACCTGGACGCTTTCGTCCGGGGCGCTGCCCACTGGGATGACGCTCAGCCCGGAGGGAGCTCTGGTCGGCACGCCGACGCAGGCGGCACTCGCGCAGTTCACCGTCAGAGCCGTCGACGGCAGCCGCATCGCCGCGAAGCAGTTCACGCTGAAGGTCATCGAGCCGATCGTCGTGAGCGCACCGGTAGGCAGCGCCGTGAAGCTCGGAGGCCAGTTCCTCGTCGCCTTCGCCGCGAAGGGGGGCCTCGCGCCCTACACGTGGAGCGGCGTCGACCTTCCGGAGGGTGTCGGCGTGAACCCCAAGACGGGACAGGTCGGAGGACGGCCGAAGACCGTCGGCCGGTTCACCGTGACGCTGAAGGTGACGGACTCGCTCGGGACCAGCTCCACCGCGACCACCGCGGTGAGCACCGTCGAGAAGCTCGCGATCGTGACCGCGAAGCTCCCCGTGGCGCGTGACGGCAAGCGGTTCACGGCGAAGCTGCTCACCTCGGGCGGAGCAGGCCCGTTGAAGCTGCGGCTCGCCGGCGCCAAGCCGAAGTGGCTCCGGCTGGTCGATGGGAGCGCCCGGCTCGCCGGAACGCCGAAGCTCCAGCCGCGGAAGCCGCTGATCGTCGTGAAGCACACCAAGCAGGGGCCGAAGCGGATCGTGAAGAAGCGCGCGCCCAGGACGGCCACGTACAACCTGTACCTCACGGCGGTCGACGCGCTCGGACAGCGCAGCACGCAGAAGCTGAAGCTGATCGTGAGGCCCTAGAAAGGATCTCGGGCGGGGCTCCGGGCTCGGGGCCCCGCCCGCGACATGGACCGCACGGGCTCACGCCGCCTCTCGCACGGCGAGGCTCGACGGTCGGTGCGGTCGGCGATCCGCTCGGCGACGAACGCGGCGTCCGAGCCGACGCCGCTGATGAAGTGGGATCTCCGCCGACGCTGGAACTTCAGCCCGAGCGTGAACAGCCCCGGGACCGGTGTGACACCGTGACGCTGGACGATCTCGCCCCGGACGTCGAGCACCGGGACGCGGAGCCAGGGGTACGAGCGGCGGTAGCCCGTTGCCCAGAGCACCGTCCGAATGCCCGCGGCGCGGAGGTCGATCTCCGAGAGCGTCGACGGCACTTCGATCCCGGGAACGGTCTCGCGCGAGGTGCTCGCAGACCCGGCCAGCGCGTCGATCCGATCGAGCGTCCGGCGCATGCGCCGATCCGCGTCCGTCATGTCGGCTTCGAGCCCGCTCCCGAACAGGGCGCGGCGTCCCGAGAACCCCTCCAGACGCCCGGTCACGACGACGCCCGCCCGCTGCAGCACGTCGAGGTCGAGGTCCTCTCCCCCGTTCATCCCGGTCAGCGTCACGCTCGGAGCACGCCGCGCGGCAACGGGGTCGGGAACGGCGTCGATCGACACGTCGAAGTCGCCGAGCTCGTCGATCCAGCGCCAGACGTCTCTGCCGCGATAGCGCCGCGGCAGGCGCGCGTGCCGGCCGGCCGCGATCGTGACCGCGCGGCCCGCACGAGCGAGCTCGAGCGCGAGCTGCTGTCCGCTCGGTCCTGCGCCGACGACGAGCACGCCGCCGTCCGGAAGGCGATCGGGTGCCAAGTAGCGGCTCGAGTGCAGCGAGAGAACAGCGGGAGGAACGGCGCGGGCGGCGTCCGGAAGCAGGGGCAGGTCGCTGTCACCGGTCGCGACGACGACGTTCCGCGCGCGCCATGCTCCACGGCTCGTCGAGATGCGAAAGCCCGCGGCCGACCGCTCGACGCCCACGACGGCGACTCCTTCCGCCACGGGGGCGGCGAAGGACGCCGCGTAGTCCTCCAATCCCGCCACGAAGCGGTCGCGCGCCGGGTACGAGTCCGGGTCTCCGGCGACCGCCTGGCCGGGGAGCGTGCTCGCCCACGCCGGGGTCAGGAGCGTGAGCGACTCCCATCGCTCCGACCGCCACCGCTCCCCGACCCGACCCCGCTCGAGGACGACGTGGCGTCTGCCGGCATTCGTGAGCTCGCGGCTCAGCGAGAGGCCCGCCTGGCCGCCGCCGACGATCACCGTCTCCGTCAGGTGCTCGCGGGTCATCGCAGCGTCACCTCCTTCCCGAGGCCGACGTCCGCGAGGAGGTCGTACGCGCGGTTGGCGCCGAGCGGATGCATGAACGCGCCGGCACGGACGTCGCGGTAGGCCCGCGCGAGCGGGCTCCCGTTCAGGTAGCCGGCTCCCCCCGAGAGCGCGAGCGCTCGGTCGACGATGCGTGTCGCGACCTCGTTGACGAACGCCTTCGCCGCCTGTGCCTCGGCGAAGAGGGCGACGAGCGCGTCTGCACCGGCCGCCTCGTCCCCTTCGCGGTCGTGCTCCTCGACGAGCCGGGCTGCCCGATCGAGCATCGCGCGGCACGCGGCAAGGTCGACGGCGTTCTCGGCCACCAGCATGCGCGACCGGGAGTCGGCCGCGCCGCGCTTCTGGAGCGTGGCGGTCACGGTGCGCACCGCGCCCTCGGCGATGCCGAGCGACGAGGAGGCGTGGAACAGCCCGGCGGTGAGGTTCCGTCGCATGTAGGCCGGCACGTCGCCGACCCGAAAGCCACCGCGCAACGCGCCCTCCGGCACGTCGACCTCCTCGAGCGTCACCGAGTTGCTGCCGGATGCGCGCATCCCGAGCGCATCCCAGTCGTCTTCGACCGTCACTCCCGGCGTGTCCGCCGCGACCAACGCGTAGCCGTAGCGCTCCTCGCCGCTGCGACCGTCGAAGCGGACCGCGACCAGCAGCGTGGTTGCGGCGGGCGACATCGTGCAGAAGATCTTGCGGCCGTTGATCCGCCACCCGCCCGGAGTGCGTGTGGCCGTGGTGGCGGGCCGCGTGAGCTCCTGGCCCGGCTCGCTCACGGCGGCCGCGACGACGGCGCCTTCGTCGACGAGGGAACGGAGGATCGCCTCGAACGCGCCCGCCCGGGCGTCGTCGCCCGCCGCCCGGGCGGAGCGGAGGCCCCGCGCGACGTTCAGCACGAAGTCGGTGTGCATGTTGACGCCGATAGCGATCGACGCGTCGCCGCGCGCCAGCCTGCCCGCGGCGACGACGAGGTCGAGGACGGACGTCACCCCGAGGCCGCCGAGCTCGCTCGGGACCGCGGCAACGAGGTATCCGCTCTCGCGAACGGCGTCGAGCGCGCCGAACGGGTACGACCCGTCCCGGTCGTGCCGGCCCGCATCGGCGGACACGGTGTCGGCGAGCCGCTCGGCGAGCTCGACGAGCCTGCGGCCCGTGCCGGTGGACGCATGGAGCTCGATCGTCATGATCGTGTCCTCGTGAGGGGTCCGTGCCGGCGACCGGATCGGTCGCCGGTGCCGCGACCCGTCAGACCGCATCGGCCTCCACCGACACGGGGACGCCTCGGGTGACCATGTCGAAGACCGCCGAGCGCTGCTGCGCCCGCTCGACCAGCTCACGCAGCTTCTCCTCGGGTGCCTCGCCGTCGACGCGGAACGCCACGCGGATGTGCTGGAAGCCGTTGCGGACCTCGTCCGAGAGCCCGAGCGCTCCCCGCAGGTCGATGTCCCCCTCGAGGGTCGATGACACCGAGGTCAGCTTCACCTTCCGTGCAGCTGCGACGTACACGAGAGACGTCGTGAGGCACGCGGCGAGGGCGGAGAGGAGGATCTCCGCGGGATTCGGCCCCGTGTCGGTGCCGCAAAGCACCGCGGGCTCGCCCGCGTCGACCTGGAACGCCTCCGCCCGCGACGCGTCCTCTTGCCCCGCCCCGTAGAACTCGCGGATCGTCCCGGTGTTGTGCGCCCCGGCGATCCAGCGGTTCGTGACACGGAACTGGAAGCAGCCGAGCTCGGGCTGGGCGTCGATCGCGTCGAGCGTTGCGAACAGCTGGCCGGTGTCGACGCCGTTCCTGATCGAGTCGGTGCTGACAGTTGTGGACATCTCCTTGCTCCTTCCCGGGGCCATGCCCCGGCTCGTGGTGTGGATCCTCATCCGACCCGACCGCTGCAAAGGCGCGGCAGGCGGCGGGCAAACCCGTGGTTAACGCGAGGCGGCGACGACGGGTCTCCGCCCGAGGACGAGGCCCAGGCACGCAACCGCCACACCGAGAGCGGCGAGGGAGGTGCAGGCGAGGAACCCCGTTCGGATGCGCTCCGCGAGGGCGCCCGCGTCGCCGGCGTCCGTGTCGAGCCCTCCCGACGCGGCGGCGACGATCGCGAGGCCGAACGCGCCGCCGATCCACTGGAGCGCCTTGAGCAGGCCCGACGTGACGCCCGCCTGCTCGGGCGGCGTGTTGTCGAGGGCGGCCGCGGACGCCGAGACGAACGAGCAGGGGATGGCGAGGCCCAGGACGAGCAGCCCTGGGACGAGCGTCGGGGTCATCGGCCCGTCCGCGGGGAGCCCCGACAGGACACAGAGGCCCGTCGCCATGAGTGCAGACCCGGCGACGAGCACGGGCTGGGGCCCGAGGCGCGTCACGAGCCGCCCCACGAGGCTCGCCCACCCGATGGCCGGCGCGCGCAGCAGGAGCAGCGACGCGCCCGTCTCCAACGACGACAGCCCCCGCGCACCCTGCAGATAGACCGCGAGCAGGAGGAGCATGCCGAGCATCACAGCGCCGTGCACGACGCCGACCGCGCCCGCCACGAGGAGGCCGCGGTCGGCGAGCATGCGTCGCGGAAGCAGGGGCTCGGGCGCTCGGCGCTCACGAACGACGAACCATGCGAGGGAGACCGACCCGACTGCGAGGGCGACGAGGGTCGTGCGTGACCCCCAGCCGGCGACCGGGCCGTTCGACAGCACGAAGACGAGCGCGCCGATCCCCGTCGTTACCAGCAGCGCCCCGCCCACGTCGACGCGGCCCGTCCGCGAGGCGGGCGCGGTCGGGATGACGGTCCGGATCGCGGCGAGCGCGACGACACCGAACGGGACGTTGAGCAGGAACACCGACCGCCAACCCGTGAGCTCGGTCAGCACGCCGCCGACTGCGAGGCCTGCGACTGCGCCCAGGGAGCCGATCGACCCCCAGGCCGCGATCGCGCGGTTTCGCTCGCGCCCGGCCGGGAACGCGGCGACGAGGATCGCGAATGCGGCCGGAGACAGGACGGCGGCACCCACGCCCTGGCCGACGCGTGCAGTCACGAGCGCCGCACCAGAGGGCGCGAGACCACATGCGAGCGACGCGGCCGTGAACACGGCGAGGCCGATGGTGAAGGCCCGGCGGCGGCCCACGACGTCACTCAGTCGGCCGCCCATCAGCAGCGCACCGCCGAAGGTGACCGCGTAGGCGGTCACCACCCAGTGGAGGCCCGTCGGTGACAGGCGAAGGTCGCGCTGGAGGGTGGGCAGCGCGACGTTGACGATCGTCACGTCGAGGACGACGAGGAACTGCGCCGTGCCGACCAGCGAGAGCAGCGCACGGGAGCCGAGGGCTCCGCGCACCCGGCCCCACCTCATGCCGGCCGCCTGCGGCGTGCGTCGACGACGCCGCGATCGCGGTCCAGGACTCCCACGAGGGGGGTCGGCACCGTTGCAGGATCGAGATTCACGAACTGCCTCCTCCGGTCTCGTGTGGCTCGCCGCCGAAGCAGACCGCGCGCCGGCTGGCGCTCGACAAAAGGCCGGTAAACCGCCACGAGGCGCCCGGAGGCGCGGGCTAGGCTCCGCGGCATGGAATTCCGCCTCCTCGGCCCGCTCGAGGTGACCGACGACGGCCGGAGCATCGCGATCGCCTCGGGCAAGCAGCGCTCGCTGCTCGCCGACCTGCTCCTGAACGCGAACCGCGCGGTGCCGGTGACGCAGCTGGTCGACGACCTGTGGGGCGAGCGCGTCCCGGAGACCGCGGTGAAGGCACTTCAGGTCTACGTCTCGAAGCTCCGCAAGGCCCTTCCCGAGGGGCGTCTCGCGACCCGGGGCTCCGGGTACATGCTCGTCGTCGCGGACGGCGAGCTCGACGTGGAGCTGGCCGAGCGCCTTGCCCGCGAGGGACGTGCGGCGCTCGCGAGCGGGGATCCGGCACACGCGTCCGCTGTCCTCGCACAGGCGCTGGCGCTCTGGCGCGGGCCGGCGCTCGCCGAGCTGGACGAGCCGTTCGCGCTGCCTGAAGCCGCCCGGCTCGAGGAGGTGAGGCTCGGTCTCCTCGAGGAGAGGATCGACGCAGATCTGGCGCTCGGCCGGCACGCGGTGCTCGTTCCCGAGCTCGACGCGCTCGCCGCGGGCCACCCCCTGCGGGAGCGGCTGCGGGAGCAGTCGATGCTGGCGCTCTACCGGTCGGGCCGCCAGGCCGAGGCGCTCGACGCGTACCAGTCATTCCGGCAGAAGCTGGCCGACGAGCTCGGTATCGAGCCCTCGCAGCGTCTGCGTGAGCTCGAGCGCCGGATCCTGCAGCAGGACCCGGCGCTCGCCCCGCAGCCGCCGTCGCCGCGCGCCGCCGCCCTCGGCCCGTCGGGTCGACAGCGGACGGAGGTCGCCGGCCGTCCGCCGGTCGGAGTCGTCGGCCGCGACCAGGAGCTCGGCCGGCTCGAGCAGTTCTACAAGGACGCCGCCGCCGGCGAGCGGCGGCTCGTGTTCGTGAGCGGGGATCCGGGCGCGGGAAAGACCACGCTCGTCTTCGCGCTCCTCGAGGGTCTCGACGTGACCGTCCACGTCGGCCGGGGCCAGTGCGTCGAGAGCAGGGGCGCGGGCGAGGCGTACATGCCCGTCCTCGAGGCCCTGGGACGGCTCTGTCGCGCAGACGACGGTGGCCGGCTCGTGGAGCTCCTCCGCGAGCGTGCGCCCACGTGGCTCGTCCAGCTTCCCTGGCTCGTCGCCGAGGAGGAACGGGCATCGCTCGAGACGCGCGTGGTCGGCGTCACGCGCGACCGCATGCTGCGCGAGATCGTGGAGGTCCTGGAGGCCTTCAGCGCAGACGAGCCGGCGGTACTGGTGCTCGAGGACCTCCACTGGGCCGACTACTCGACCCTCGACCTCCTCGACGTCATCGCACGGCGGTTCGAGCCCGCCCGACTGCTCGTGCTGGGCACGTTCCGGCCGGCCGAGGCGCGGTCGGCCGGGCATCCCCTTCGTGGCCTCGTCCAGTCCCTCCGGGTCCGGAACCTCTGCGCGGAGGTCGCGCTCGGCTCACTCTCGGAGTCGGCGACACATGCGTTCCTCGTCCTCCATCTCGACGGCACGGATCCCGGTGGCGAGGTCGCGGCGCTGCTCCACTCGCGGACGAGCGGCAACCCGCTCTACATGGAGAAGCTCGTCGAGGCGTGGATCGACGAGGGCGCGCTGACCCGGGAGAGCGGCGTCTGGGTCGTCGCGCGGGACCTCGACGAACTCGCCCGGAGCGTGCCGGAGACGCTCCGGAGCCTGATCGAGCAGCGCTGCGCCGCGCTCGAGCCCGACGCGCATCTGCTGCTCGAGGCGGTGAGCGTCGCCGGGGCGGAGTTCGCGTCCGCGACCGCTGCTGCCGCCGCGGAGATGGACGAGGACGAAGCGGAGCGGCGCCTGCGCGACGTCGCGCTCGACGCCACCTTCATCCGCGCGATCGGCGACGACGAGTGGCCCGACGGGACGATCTCGACGCGATACGGGTTCACGCACGACCTCGTCTACGAGACGCTCCAGGAGCGGCTTCCGGCGGGCCAGCGGGCGCGCGTGCACCGGCGTATCGGAGACCGGCTCGAGGCCGCCCACGCCGATCGCGTCGACGAGATCGCGACGGAGCTCGCGTGGCACTTCCTCCAAGGGCGCGAGCCGGGGCGCGCTGTTCGCCACCTGCACGCCGCGGCCGCGCGAGCGCTGGAGCTGGGCGCGCCGCGGGAGGCGATCGAGCATCTCACCACGGCGCGTGACGCCCTCCCGGCGGTCGCAGGTGACTCCGAGCGTGTCGACCTGGAGCTCGGGATCCAGCAACTGCTCGGCCGCGCGATGCTCGCGACCGAGGGGTGGTCGTCGGCGGAGGCGGAGTCGGCGCTCGTCCGCGCGAGAGATCTCGCGCGCGAGGTCGCGGACGAAACCGTGCTCGCGAGCACGCTCCACGGGCTGGCGACGGTGTACGAGGTTCGCGGGGAGTACGAGCTCTCGGAGGCGCTGCTCCGCGAGTCGCTCGGCCTCTCGTCCATCGAGAACGTCCCGGGCTCGGTCGTCGACTCGAACGAGCTGATGGCGTGCTCGCTCTACCACCAGGGATCCTTCGAACGGTCGCTCGCGCACGCCGAGACGGCTCTGTCGCACTACGACGGCGTCTACGAGAACCGCCTCACGGCGGCATTCGGGGAGCATCCGGACGTCTCGTGCCAGCTGTGGGCGGCTCTCTCGACGTGGTTCCTCGGCTTCCCTGACGAGGCGATGGAGCGAGCGGAGCGTGCGGTCGCTTCGTCCACGATCGGCGCCCGCGCACGCGCTCGCGCCGTGGCGCAGGCGCAGGCCGCGGTCGTCGCCCATCTCCGCGGCGACGTGGCGGCGACGCGCGAGTGGTCCGCCGCGGCGATCGAGGCCGGCTCACAGCTGGGTTTCACGTACTGGCGCGCGATGGCAGGCGTCCTCCACGGATGGGCGCGCGCCGCCGAGGGTGACCCGGACGGTGGCCTCGCCGAGATCCGCGAGAGCATCGATCTCTCCCGCGGCCTCGGCGCTCGCATGGACGACGCGTTCTACCTCACCGTCCTCGCCGACGCGGCACGGCGAGATCGCCGCAGGGACGCCGCCCTCGCCGCGCTCGACGAAGCCGGCGACCTCACAGCCGCGCGGCCGTTCTTCTTCGCCTCTGAGCTCCTCCGCCTCCGCGGCGCGCTGCTGGAGGGCGCCGAGGGCGTGAAGTGCCTGCGGGAGGCGCTCGAGCGGGCGGACGCGCTCGACTCCCCCGCGCTCCGGCTCCGCGCTGCCACCAGCCTGGCGCAGCGCACGCGAGGACTCGACGACGCGGGCGTCGTCGCCGAGGTTGTCGGCCGGTTCGTCGAGGGTGACGGCACGGCGGATCTGATCGCCGCGCGTGCGCTCCTCGCCGAGCTCGGCGTCGAGCCGCTCGCGCCCCTCGTCGCTCCGCCGCGGCCGGAGGGTCTGCCACCCGTCCGTTACGCGCGAAGCGGCGAGCTGAGCATCGCCTATCAGGTGACGGGCAACGGAATGGTCGACGTGCTCCTCGTCCCGGGGTTCGTCTCCCATCTCGAGAAGGACTGGGAGGAGCCCCGCCACGCTGCGTTCCTCGAGCGATTCGGCTCGTTCTCGCGTCTGATCCGCTTCGACAAGCGCGGCACCGGCCTCTCCGACAGGCCGGCGGGCGTACCGGATCTCGAGACCCGGATGGACGACCTGCGCGCCGTCCAGGAAGCCGCAGGAAGCCGAAGGGCAATCCTGTTCGGCTACTCGGAGGGCGGCCCCCTGTCGATCCTCTACGCAGGGACGCATCCGGAGCGGGTCGCGGGGCTCGTGCTCTTCGGGACCTACGCGAAGCGCTCGCTCCCCGACGAGGACTACCCGTGGGCGCGGACGACCGAGCAGCGCGCCGCCCGGATCGACGTCCTCACCCGGAACTGGGGCTTCGAGTCGCACATGCGGGTCATGTGCCCGTCCGCCGACGATGCGATGGCACGGTGGTGGGGCGAGCGCGGCCGGGCCGCCGCCAGCCCGGGTGCGGTTCGAGCCCTGCTCGAGATGAACTCCCTGATCGACGTCCGTCACCTTCTGGGCGCGATCCACGTTCCCACGCTCGTCCTCCACCGCACCGGTGACCGCGCCGTGCGGGTCGACGAGGGCCGCTACATCGCAGCGGCGCATCCCGGGGGCCCGGTTCGTCGAGCTCGCGGGCGACGACCACTTCGTGGCGATCGACCCGGACCAGATCCTCGACGTCGTCGAGCCCTTCGTGCGGGAGATCTCCGGCGATTCCCTGCCGGCGACCGAGCCCGTCGACGAGCGCGTCCTGGCCACCGTGCTGGTCACCGACATCGTCGACTCCACGGCCACCGCCACGCGGCTCGGCGACCGGGCGTGGGCGGATCTCCTGGAGCGCCACCTCGAGCTCGTGCGCCTCGAGCTCGCCCGGCATCGCGGCGAGGAGATCGACGCCGTCGGCGACGGCGTCCTCGCTCTCTTCGACGGACCCGCCCGCGCGATCCGCTGCGGACATGCGATCAGCGCGAGGGTCGCGGACCTCGGGCTCGGCGTCCGCATAGGTGTCCACACGGGCGAGGTGGAGCGCGTCGACAGCGTCGTGCGGGGGATCGCGGTCCACCTCGCAGCGCGCATCTCCGCCGTGGCTGCGCCCGGCGAGGTGCTCGTCAGCGCAACGACGCGCGACCTGGTCGCCGGCTCCGGCCTCGCCTTCGCGGACCGCGGAGAGCACGCGCTGAAGGGGATCCCCGAGCCGCGACGCCTGTTCGCACTGACCGGTCAGGCGGCGCCGGGGTCCTAACCCGCGGTTAGCCGCCCCGAAACCTCTCTCACCGATTCTCCCGTCACGGAGCCCACGAGCGGCTCACCGGACGAAGGAGACAGCCATGAAGAAACCCATCGCAGGACGCGTGATCGCCCTCTCCGCTGCGCTCGCCACGGTCGCCACGACCTCGGCGCTCGCGCTGGCCTCCGACGGAGTCGGCGGCACGAGCACTCGCGACACCTATGTCGTCGGAGGCGAGGTCGTCCATCCACCCGCTCCGCACGCCGGCGCAGCCGGGCGCACGCCGGCCTCGACCGAGAGCAGCGCGGCAGGCAGCACGCGATACGGCTACGTCGTGGGCGGCGCGCTGGTCGAGCCCGCACGGTGACCGTCGTCGGGCGGCGGTGCGATCGGGCGCCGCCGCCCGGGCCTTCGTTCAGCCCAGGCGCTTGTAGAGCCTGTCGACGAGCGCGGGAGTCTCCTCGAGCTTGTCGATGATGATGCGGACGCGCACCTCGCGGAAGTAGTCCGGCTTCACGCCGAGCGCCTTGCCGATCCGGGCGATGACGTCGGTCGACGGCACACGACGGTTGCCGTGGACGATGTGGTTCAGGTAGCCCGCGGAGAGCCCCGTCTTCTCGGCCAGGGCACGGTACGTGATCCCCGTCTCCGCCATCAACCGCTCGATCGCGGGCCCGAGGGGCTCACTCGAGTACGTGCGCTTCTTGGCCGCCATCAGTCCTGCCCCGTCCAGTCAATCACAGACGCGCGCGGAACGCGCGCGTCGGCCTCGTCCGTCCGACGGCGAACGTCGACCGCGCCGTCGTCCAGGCTCTTCCGTCCGACGGTGACCCGCGACGGACAGCCGAGCAGATCGGCGTCCGCGAACTTCTCCCCGGGCCGTGCGTCGCGATCGTCGAGGAGGACGTCGTAGCCACGGTCGGAGAGGTCGGCGGCGAGCCCCGACGCGAGCGCGGCGACCTCGTCCGACCCGCCCGCGAGCGCCAGGACGTGCACGTCGTACGGAGCGATCGACGCCGGCCAGACGATTCCCCGGTCGTCGTGGCGCTGCTCGACGATGGCTGCCAGGACGCGCCCGGGGCCGATGCCGTAGCTCCCCATCACGATCGGGCGCTCCACCGACTGCTCGTCGAGGTACATCGCGTCGAGCGGGACGGAGTAGGTCGTCCCGAGCTTGAAGATGTGACCGACCTCGATCGCGGTGCGAAAGACGAGCGCTCCTCCGCACCGGGGGCACACGTCTCCTTCGCGCGGGATTCGGATGTCGGCGGCCCGCGCCTCGAAGTCCCGCCCGTGCTCGACGCCGCGCAGGTGGTACCCGGTGTGGTTCGCGCCGGCGACGAACTGCCCCTCGCGGAGCGTCTCGTCGAGCACGATCTCGCCGTCGAACCCGACGGGGCCGAGGGAGCCGGGCTCGGCACCGAATGCCTCGACGATCTCCTCCACCTGCGCCGGACGCACGTCGCTCCCCACGACGGCGGCGAGCTTTGCCTCGTCGAGGCGGTCGTCACCACGGACGAGCGCGAGCACGACCTTCCCGTCGGCGACGACCGGCATCGCCTTCGACGTCGCGGCGAGGTCCATGCCGAGGAAGCCCGCGAGGTCCTCGCAGGTCGTGATCCCCGGTGTCTCCACCTCGGCGGGCGCGGCAAGCCGCTCGGGGAACGACGGGGCTCGCGGCACGCCGCGCGCGATCTCCAGGTCGGCCGCGTAATCGCCCCGCTCGCAGGTCACGAGCGTGTTCTCGCCCGATCCCGACGGCGCGAGGTAGTCCACCGACTCGGTGCCGCCCATCATCCCGGACTCGGCCTCGACGGCGACGACGTCCAGGCCGCAGCGCTCGAAGATCCGCTCGTAGGCACCGGCGTGCGCACGGAACGCGCCGTCGAGTCCCTCCTCGTCGCGGTCGAACGAGTAGGCGTCCTTCATCACGAACTCCCGGACGCGGAGGAGCCCTCCGCGCGGGCGCGGCTCGTCCCGGCCCTTCGTCTGGAAGTGGTAGAGGATCTTCGGCAGGTCGCGGTAGGAGCGCAGCTCCCGCGCGTGGAAGGTGATCGTCTCCTCGTGCGTCATCGCCAGCACGAAAGGGCGTTCCCCGCGATCGGTCAGCTTGAACACCTCGGGGATGCGGTAGCGGCCCGACTTCTGCCACAGTTCCGCCGGGGTCAGCACCGGCATCGACATCTCCTGGCCGCCGATCGCGTCCATCTCCTCGCGGACGACCTGGACGACCTGCTCGTGCACGCGCCACCCCGCGGGGAGGTACGTCCACAGCCCGGCTCCGACCTGGCGGATCAGGCCCGCGCGCACGAGCAGCTTGTGCGAGACGGCCTCCGCGTCTGCGGGATCCTCGCGCAGGGTCGGCAGGAAGAGCGTGGACTGGCGCTGCAGCATGCGACGAACCCTAGACGCTCGCTCGAGCGTCTCAGCCGTTCAGCCGCACGAACCCGCTGACCTTCGTGGTGTCGCCACTCCCGTTCGCCTGGAGGATGAAGGAGTCGATCGACCCGATCGCATCGTGCGCGTCGGGCGGCAGGCCGTCCTCGCCGGCGATCCCCTCGACGAGCGAGAGGACGCCGTCGACGTCGACGTACACGAACCCGCGGGTACGACCCTCCAGCCCGACCGCCTCCGCCGCCCGCGTGTAGCCCTCGGTGCCGCCGAGCTTCTCGCCGTCGCCGGTGAAGAGCCGGATGCCCTCGGGGCCGGTCGTCACGATGATCGTGTCGGCGTCGAGACGGGCGTACGAGATCGTCACGTCCTGGAGCACGATCTGCCTCACGTCGAGCCCGTTCTCCGTGGTCGCCCGGATCGTGCCGCCGGATTCCGTCGCCAGCGTCTTCGCCAGGCGGTTCACGTCCTCCCACGTCTCGCCGGCGTCGGGCGGCGCGAGGACGAGCGTCACCTCGGGGACGTTCTCCCCCTTCCTGACGTAGAGCACGCCCTCGCCCGAGAGCGCGTGCACGAGCCCGTCGAGCGAGACTCCGGTCACCTTCTCGATACGGCTCGAGAGCTTGTCGACGTCGACGCTGCGCTCGATGCGGTCGAGCGTGGACTGCGTGCCCCCGAACGAGAGTGCGGCGACGGCGTCCGCCGGCACGCGGTCGAACAGCTCGGGCTCGTAGCTCGTGTCCCCGCCGCCGGGCGTTCTCATGCCCATCGACACGAGCGCGCCGTCGTCCTCGGCCGAGACCGACGCGGAAAGCCAGTCGAGCCCCAGGTCGATGTTGGACGAAGCCTGCGCCACGACGTCGCCGAGATCCTTCGACAGGCGGGCCACGTCGACCCAGACGCGCGCGATCCCCTCGGCGGGCAGCGCCGCGAAGCCGTCCTGGAAGGCCTCGACGTCGCGCAGCGAGCCGTGCTTCAGGGACGCGCGGTAGGCGACCAGATCGGCCTGCTGCTGCGCGAGGGCCGTCCAGCCGTCGACGGTGTCGCGCGCCATCGTCGTGTCGCCCTTCGCGAGGAGCGCGTCGAGCTTCGCCTCGCTCTCGGGCTTCGTGAGCACGACCGGCTTTCGCCCGCCCGTGACGACGACCACGACCTCGGGCCCGATCGCCGGTGCGACGTCGTCCTCCCAGCTCAGGCTCTGGTCATGCAGGGCGGAGGAGACGGCGCTCACGAGGCCGTCGCGCGCGCCGGGAATCCGCTCGAGCAGGCTCTCGGCCTGCTTCCACTGGTCCGACCCCTCGTCGGTGTTGACGGTCGCGTACAGCAGCGCGTCGGCGGGCGCGAGCGACGCCGACTCCGGTGGCTCGGTGGTCGACGCGGTTGCCCCGCCGCAGCCCGCGAGCAGCGCGGACGTCGCGACGAGGGCCAGCAGACCGAGGAGTGTGCGGATCATGCCTCGACGTTATCGACCGGTACGGCCGGAAGCTGGAGCCTTCGAGCCCTCAGTCGACCGCGGGCGCGGAGCCCATCGGTATGAGGCTCGCCTCGGCCATCGCCAGCGCGGCCGGCTTCGCCATCTTCAGGCGCTTGGGCCGGGGCATCCCCTCCGTGATCCAGCGGTCGATCTCGCGGAAGAGCTCGTCGATCAGGACGTCGGAGGCGACCTTCTTCAGCACCCGGCCGTGCGCGTAGACGAAGCCGACGTCACGCCCGCCCGCGATCCCGAAGTCGGCGTCCCCCGCCTCCCCCGGCCCATTCACGGCGCAGCCCATCACGGCGACCTCGAACGCCTGCGGGTAGTCGCGGAGGCGTTCCTCGACGACGACGGCGAGGCTCTCGACGCCGACGTTGTCGCGTCCGCACGACGGGCATGCGATCATCACCGGCCCCCGCTCCCGCAGCCCGAGCGCCTTGAGGATCTCCCAGGCGACCTCGACCTCCTTCACCGGGTCGGCCGTGAGCGAGACACGCATCGTGTCGCCGATCCCGTCCATCAGGAGCGATCCCATGCCGACGGCGCTCTTGATCGATCCGGCGAACGGCGTGCCCGCCTCGGTCACGCCGAGGTGGAGCGGGTACGGCACCCGGTCGGAGAGCATCCGGTACGCGCGGATCATGGTCGGCACGTGCGAGGCCTTGACGGAGATCTTGAAGTTCCGGTAGTCGAGCCGCTCGAGGATCTCGACCTGTTCGATCGCCTCGACGACGAGCGCCTCGGCGGCGTCCTCCCGCGCGAGCGCCTCGAGATGCTTCGGCAGCGACCCGGCGTTCGCGCCGATCCGCATCGGAATCCCGGCGTGCTTCGCCGCCCGGACGACCTGCTCGGTCTTGTCGGGCCCGCCGATGTTGCCGGGGTTGATCCGTACCGCGTGCACGCCCGCCTCGATCGCCCGGAGCGCGAGCGACGCGTTGAAGTGGATGTCCGCGATCACGGGGATCGGAGACAGCCGCACGATGAGCGGGAGCGCGTTCGCGTCCTCCAACTTGGGGACGGCGACGCGGACGATCTCGCATCCCGCAGACGCGAGCGCCGCGATCTGCGCCGTCGTCGCCTCGACGTCGTGGGTCTTCGTCAGCGTCATCGACTGGACGACGACGGGCGCACTGCCGCCGATCGCGACTCCGCCGACCCTGATCCCGACCGCGCTCGCCATCCGCCCCAGGGTACCGCGGGCCGGTCGGCTACCACCCTGTCAGGGGGTGTACTGCTGGTCCATCGAGAGCACCGTGTCGGTGGCCACGCGGATCCAGAAGCCGTTGTTCGGCTCGAACAGGTTCCTGTGGCCCGGATTCCCTCCGGCGACGATGCCGGCGAGCTCGGAGACCGAGATCGAGGTCGCGGCGGGACCGGCCGTGACGACCGTGACGTGCGCGCCCGGGGGAACGACGTACGTGAGCAGGCGGTGGCCCTCGTCGCGCGTGTAGTGGTCGTTCGGCACCGCGTCACCCGAGGCGATCACGCCGTCCTCGACGGCCGCGCGATAGGCGGTCACGCCGCCGAGGAACGCGGCGGGATCGACCCTCAGCTCGTAGTTCGCTCCCTTGCGGACGAGCGACGCGACGCGGCCGAAGAACACGAGCTCGCGCGGCGGCGCAAGGGGCGGAGTCGGCAGGAACGGCGTGCTCGCGCTCGGTGCGTCCTCCGAGCCGGACGACCGCGAGAGCGCTCCCACGAGGAGGGCTGCGAGAAGCGCGACGAGTACGGCCGCGGCGAGCACGCGCGCCATGACCCCTCCTCGGGACGATGGGGCTCGACTGCCGCCATGATGCGCCGGAAGCCGCGACCCAGCATCGGGGTTTCCACTGTCTGCCCTCATGGTCGACGAGCCCGGACCTCCGCCACGTGAGCCGCCACCCACGCCGTGGCTGCTGGAAGCCCCTCCCGACGAGCACCCCGACGACCTCTGGGCGGTCGGCGCCGACCTCGACCCGGGAACCCTGCTCGCCGCGTACCGCCTGGGGCTGTTCCCGATGCCGGTCGGGCCGCGGCTCGGATGGTTCTCGCCCGCGAGGCGCGGCGTGGTCCCGCTCGAGCCGTTCTGGCCGTCACGGTCGCTCCAGCGAGCCGCACGGAGGTACGAGGTCCGCGTCGACACCGCGTTCGGCGCCGTCCTCGACGGCTGTGCGCGGCCGGGCGAGCCGACGAGCTGGATCGACGACACGGTCGCTGCGGCGTACGCCCGGCTCCACGAGCTCGGCTGGGCCCACTCGGTCGAGGCGTGGGACTTGGAGGGGTTGGCCGGCGGCCTCTACGGCGTCGCGATCGGCGGCCTCTTCGCCGCCGAGTCGATGTTCCACGCGCGCACGGATGCGTCGAAGGCCGCCTTCGTCGGCCTCGTGCAACGACTCGGCGCGGCGGGCGACCCGGCTCGGCGCCTGCTCGACGTCCAGTGGCTCACCCCCCACCTCGCCTCCCTCGGCGCCGTCGAGGTCGGGCGATCCGAGTACCGGGTGCGCCTCGCGGATGCGCTCCCGCTGCCGTCGGCGTTCTAGGACAGGCGCCCGATGTCGTTCGAGAGGCCGATCACGAAGAGCAGGAGGACGAGCCCGATACCGACCACCGAGACCCGCTCGTAGACCTCTCGGCGCACGGCGCGTCCGCGGATGCCCTCCGCGATCGCGAAGACGATGTGGCCCCCGTCGAGGGGAAGCAGCGGCAAGAGATTGAGCAAGGCGATCGACAGCGAGATCAGCCCGAGCACGAACAGGAAGCTCTCGGCGCCCTGCTTCGCGGCGTCGGACGATCCCTGCACGATGCCGACCGGGCTCGAGATCTCGTCGCGTCCCTCGCCGGTGACCAGCCTGGCGAGCGACGCGCCGATCTCCCGCGTCACCTGCCACGTCAGCCGGAACGACTCGCCTGCGGCCTGCGTCGGCGGCAATCCCTCGCCGGCGAGGATGAAGCCGAGTCGGTAGGTGCCGTCGGTCAACCGTGCGGACGCCGGTGGGAGCGCAACCTTCTGCCCGTTTCGCATCACGACGACCGTCAGCTTTCGTCCGTCAGACCCCGAGATCAGCCGCGAGATGTCCTCCGGCTCCACGACGGCCCCGTCGATCGAGACGATGCGGTCGCCCGTCTGGAGCCCCGCGGCGGCCGCGGGCGAGCCCTGGGAGACCTGCTCCACCGTCGTCGTCGCCTTCCCGACCGAGGTCATGAAGAGCCCGGTGAACAGGACGACGGCGAGCAGGATGTTCGCGGCCGGCCCGGCTGCGATCGCCGCGACGCGCTTCCACGTCGGGGCGCGCCAGTAGGCCGTCGGCCCGAGTGCGTCGTCGAGGTCGTCGAGGCCCTTCCGCGCGGCCGCCGCCGCGTGCGGCGGCAGGTCGCGCTCGTCGACGAGCTCGCGGAGCACGCGGAGCGAGTCCCGCGCGGCATCGTGGTCGCCGGCCGCGAGCGCTCCCCGCAGGCGGGTGGTCGGGGCCGACAGCTCCGGCGCGTCGGCGAGCGCCCGCCCCAGCCCGAGGTCCACGTCGACCGCGGAGGGCCGGTGCATCCCGGGGATCTTCACGAAGCCGCCGAGCGGGATCGCGCCGATGCCGTACTCGATGCCGTTGCGCGTCGTCTTCCAGATCGCCGGCGGGAAGCCGAGGTAGAACCGCCGCGGGCGCATCCCGAGGAAGAGCGACACGAGAAAGTGCCCGAGCTCGTGGACGAGGATCAGGACGCCGAGGCCGATGATGGAGACGAGGATCGTCACGCCGGCTGCAGCCCCCGCGCGGCGAGGCGCCGCGCCTCCTCGTCGGCTGCCACGAGGTCGTCGAGGTCGCGTGCGGGAGCGCCTTCGACGCGGGCGAGGGTCTCCTCCACGACGGTCGCGATGTCGAGGAACCCGATGCGGCCCTCGAGGAAGGCCGCCACGGCGACCTCGTTGGCCGCGTTGTACGCACACGGGGCGGTTCCGCCCCGCTCGCCGGCCGCGCGCGCCAGCCCGAGCAGCGGAAATGCCTCGTCGTCGACTCCTTCGAACGCCAGGGACAGGCCCTCGAGATCGAGTGGCTCGACCGGCGTCGCAGCCCGCGTCGGATAGGTCAGCGCGTACGAGATCGGGACGCGCATGTCCGGCAGGCCGAGGTGTGCGATCAGCGCGCCGTCACGGAACCGCACGAGCGAGTGGACGATCGACGAAGGGTGCACGACCACCTCGATCGCGTCGTAGGGCACGCCGAACAGCCAGTGGGCCTCGATCAGCTCCAGGCCCTTGTTCGCGAGCGTCGCGGAGTCGATCGTGATCTTCGGCCCCATGCTCCACGTCGGGTGGGCGAGCGCCTCCTCCGCGGTGACACCGCCGAGATCCGCGCGGGCCCTCCCGCGGAACGGCCCGCCGGACGCCGTCAGCACCAGCCCGGAGACGGTGGCGGGATCGCGCCCCTCGAGGCACTGATGGAGCGCGGAGTGCTCGCTGTCGACCGGGATCAGGAGCCCTCCTCCCCGCTCTCGCGCGCCGAGCGCGAGACCGCCGGCCGCGACGAGGCTCTCCTTGTTCGCGAGCGCGAGCGTGACGCCGTGCTCGAGCGCCCAGAGCGTCGCGCGAACACCTGCGAATCCGACGACGGCGTTGAGGACGACGTCGGGCCCGCTTCGCTCGAGCAGCTCGACCGGGTCGCCGCCGACCTGAACGTGCTCGACGCCGTGCTCCGCCGCGAGGGCGTCGAGCGGCGTCGAGCCCGACTGGAGCGCACAGAGCTCCAGCTCGTGATGCGCGGCGACCACCTCGATCGCCTGACGGCCGATCGAGCCCGTGGCGCCGAGCAGCGCTACGCCTCTCACGGCTCGAAGGATGCCTGAGGCGGCTCCTGCCGCCCTTTCAGGGGACGTTGCGTCGACACGGCAGCTAGGTCAGCGCCAGCAGGGTGACGTAGGCGGCGGGCCCGGCCCACAGGAGCGAGTCCACGCGGTCGAGCACACCGCCGTGCCCCGCGAGCAGCCGGCCCGAGTCCTTGACGCCGAGGTCGCGCTTGACCGCGGACTCGAACAGGTCGCCGAGCGTCGCGGCGAGCGCGATCGCGAGCCCCAGAACGAGCGACTCCCCCGTCGTGACGACGTCCTGCTCGTAGAGCGCGAAGAACGCAACGGCGACGGCGGCGACCGTGCCGCCGAGGAAGCCCTCCCACGACTTTCCCGGCGAGATCGCGGGCGCGAGGCGGTGACGCCCGATCGTGCGCCCCACGAAGAACGCGGCAGTGTCGTCCGCGAACACGGTCAGCAGCGTCGTGTAGATCAGCAGGCGGCCGTCGGCCGGAATGTCGCGGAGCAGCACGAGGTACGCCAGGCCGCCCCCCACCCAGCCCACGCCGAGGAGGGTCATCGCGAACCCGGCGACGGCGCTCTGGCGTGCGCTCGAGACGAAGAACACGAGGAGGGCCGCGGGCAGCGTGGCGAGAATCCCGGCGAGCACCCACGTCGGGCCTCCGAGCTGGGCGCCGAGGAGCGTGAGGACGAGGCCCGCGTAGCCGGCCAGCACGATCGGCCTGAGGCCGCGGGAGATCGCGTAGAGCTCGTGCAGCGCCAGGAGCCCGCCGACGAGAGCGAGGCCGAAGAGCCACCAGCCCCCGAGCCAGACGATCCCGAGCACGAGCGGCAGCAGCACCGCCGCCACGGCGATCCGCGTTACGAACGGGCTCACGACGCGGAACGGGCGCCGAAACGCCTGCGGCGAGCCGCATAGGCGTCGACGGCTGCACGCAGATCGGACGCGTCGAAGTCCGGCCAGAGCGTGTCCGTGAACACGAGCTCGGCGTAGGCCGCCTCCCAGAGGAGGAAGTTCGAGATGCGAAGCTCGCCCGACGTCCGGATCAGGAGATCGACGTCGCCCAGCTCGGGGGCGTAGAGGCGCGCCGCGAGGGCGTCCTCGTCGACCTGCGCCGGCTCGAGGCCGTCCTCGACGAGGCGCTGGGCCGCGTGCGCGATCTCGGCCCTCCCCCCGTAGTCGAAGGCGATCCACAGATGCAGGGTGTCGAGGTGAGCCGTCTGCTCCTCGAGCGAGCGCATCTTGTGCTCGAGCCAGGGCTCGATCCGGTCACGGCGTCCGAGAAACCGCGTGCGGACGCCCTGCTTCGCCAGGTCGGGCAGCTCCTCGTCGATCGTCTCGGAGAGCAGCTCCATCAGGTCGGCCACCTCGTCCGTCGGACGCGACCAGTTCTCGGTCGAGAAGGCGTACACGACGAGCGTCTCGATCCCGAGCTCGATCGACGCCTCGACCACGCGGCGAAGCGTGCGAGCCCCCGCGCGGTGGCCCTCCGCGACCGAGAGGCCGCGGGACTCGGCCCAGCGACCGTTGCCGTCCATGACGATCGCCACGACGCGCGCAGCGCGCACGTCGTCGCTCGACTGCTCGGGAGGAGCCGCGTCCACGGCCTAGGGGCTTGATCGCGACGCGATCAAACCTCCATGATCTCCGCTTCCTTGTGCTTCAGGAGGTCGTCGATCCGCTTGACGTGGTCGTCGGTGAGCTTCTGCACCTGCGTCTCGGCACGGCGCTCCTCGTCGTCTCCGACGTCTCCGTTCCGCACGAGCTCCTCGAGGTGGCGCATCACGTCGCGCCGGACGTTGCGGATCGCGACCTTCCCGTCCTCGGCGTAGCGCCGCACGAGCTTCACCAGCTCCTTGCGCCGCTCCTCGGTCAGCGAGGGGATCGGGAGACGGATCAGCTTGCCGTCGTTCGACGGCGTCAGCCCGAGATCCGACTCCATGATCGCCTTCTCGATCGCCTTGATCTGCGTCTGGTCGTACGGCTGCACGGACAGGAGCCGCGCCTCCGGAGCGCTGATCGTCGCCATGTTCGAAAGGGGCGTCGGCGTGCCGTAGTAGTCGATGGAGATCCGGTCGAGCAGCGCCGTCGAGGCCCGGCCGGTGCGGACGCTGTTGAACTCGCTGCGCGTGTGCTCGATCGACCCGTCCATCCGCCGCTCGCAGTCCGCCAGGAACTCCTCGATCGCCGCCACTACGCCTCCCTTCGTGGGGGAGCCCCCACGAGCCCCCTCGTTCTGGTCTCCGCCCCGGTCACGTGCGCCTGCGCTCCCGCCGGGCAGGGTGCGCTCCGCCCGCGACGGCGAGGCTACAGCTCGGGCGCCTCGCGTTCACTCCGAAGCGTTCGCCGTCGAGACGATCGTGCCGATCCGCTCGCCCGACGCGACGCGGACGATGTTCCCCTCCGCGAGCTCGAAGACGTGGATGGGGACGCTGTTGTCCATGCACAGCGAGAGCGCCGTCGTGTCCATCACCTTGAGCCCCCGCTCGATCGCCTCGAGGTGCGTCAGCTCCGGGAGGAACCGCGCGTCGGGGTCGATCCTCGGGTCGCCGTCGTAGACGCCGGCGACGCCGTTCTTGCCCATCAGGATGGCCTCGGCGCCGATCTCGAGCGCGCGCAGCGCGGCCGCCGTGTCGGTCGTGAAGAACGGGTTCCCCGTCCCCGCCGCAAAGATCACGATGCGCCGCTTCTCGAGGTGCCGTATCGCGCGGCGGCGGATGTACGGCTCGGCGACCTCGGAGACCGTGACGGCGGACTGGACGCGCGTCTGCGCGCCGAGCCGCTCGAGCGCGTCCTGCAGCGCGAGGGCGTTGAGCAAGGTCGCGAGCATGCCCGCGTAGTCGGCGGTGGCGCGATCCATGCCCTCGGCCGCCGCCTTCATCCCCCGGTAGAAGTTCCCCCCTCCGACGACCACGGCGATCTCCGTGCCGGCATCGTGGACCGCGAGCATCTCGCGAGCGATCGACGTGACCGTCTGCGGGTCGACCCCGTACTCCCTGTCCCCCATCAGGCTCTCGCCCGAGAGCTTGAGGAGGACGCGGCGGAACGCGGGAGCGACCCGGGTGGGCCGCTCCTCGAGCTCCTCCGGTCGAACGGTCACGACCCGGCGACCGAGACCCGTGCGAACGCCGTGACGCTCGCCCCCGCCTCGTCGAGCGCGACGCCGACGGTCTTCGCGGCGTCGTGGATCCACGCCTGCTCGAGCAGGACGCCTCCGGGCGCCGCGGCGAAGAATCGCTTGGCGAGCATGCCGTCGACGATCTTCTCACGTGCCTGCTCCGGCTTCGACTGCAACTCGTCCGAGTTCAGGTAGATCTGGCGCTCGGCCTCGACCACGTCGGCGGGGACGTCGGCCCGAGACGCGTACTCGGGGGCGGCGAAGGAGATGTGCATCGCGACCTGGCGCGCCAGCTCCTCGGAGCCTCCCTCCAGCTGCACGAGGACGCCGATCTTGTTGGCGGGCGGATGCACGTACGCAGCGAGCGTGCCACCCTCGAACCGGTCGGCGCCGGCGATCACGATGTTCTCGCCGAGCTGGGCGATCAGCTCCGTGCGCTCCGCGTCGAACGCGTCGGCAGCGGCGGGCCCGTCGGCCTGCACCGCGCGGAGGACCTTCTCGCCGAATGCCTGGAACGCGTCGTTCTTCGAGACGGGCTCCGTCTCGCAGCCGATCCCGAGGATCGACGCGACGCCGGGCTCGACGATGACGCCCACGAGGCCCTCGGTGGTCGCCCGGTCGGCGCGCTTGCCGGCGGCGGCCATGCCCTTCTCCCGCAGCAGCGTCCGGGCCGCCTCGAGGTCGCCCCCGGTCTCCTGCAATGCCTGCTTGCACGCCATCATCCCGGCACCGGTCTGGTCGCGGAGCTCCTTGACGAGCGCCGCGCCGATCTCGGTGACGCCGGTCACGCCCGGTCCCCGGTCTCGACCGTGACGGCCTCGTCGGCGGTCACGGCGCCCTCGTCGGCACCCGACGCAGGGGTGTCGTCCGAGGCCTCGGCTGCGGGCGCGTCGACCTCCTCGGCGCCCTCGGAGGCGGCGGTGGTCGTCTCGTCGGCAGCCGGCGTCGCGGCACGCCTGGAAGCCGCGCTGAGCTCCGCCTCCGTGACCTTCGTCTTCCCGGCCTCGATCCCGTCCGCGATCGCGCGGACCACGAGCGAGCACGAGCGGATCGCGTCGTCGTTCCCCGGGATGACATACGACACCTCGTCCGGGTCGCAGTTCGTGTCGACGAGCGCGATCACCGGGAGGCCGAGCCGCTGCGCCTCGCGAAGGGCGAGCTGCTCCTTGCGCAGGTCGACGATGAAGACCGCGTCGGGCTGCCGCTTCATGGTGGAGACGCCGCCGAGGTTGGCCTCGAGCTTCTCGAGCTCGGCGCCCATCGCGATCCGCTCCTTCGCCGGAAGCAGATCGAGCTGTCCCTCCTCCTTCAGGCGCCGCAGCTCCTGCAGGTAGGCGATCCGGTCGGCGATCGTCCGCCAGTTCGTGAGCAGGCCGCCGAGCCAGCGGTGTGCGACGAAGGGCTGACCGACTCGCGTCGCCTCGCGCACGACCGCCTCCTGCGCCTGCTTCTTCGTGCCGACGAACAGGATCGTGCCTCCGCGCTCGGACACGTTCCGCGCGAAGTCGTGTGCCTCCTGGAGCAGCGCCTGCGTCTGCTGGAGGTCGATGATGTAGATGCCGCCGCGCTCGTCGAAGATGAAGCGCTTCATCTTCGGGTTCCAGCGGCGCGTCTGGTGGCCGAAGTGCACTCCGGCCTCCAGCAGCTCCTTCATGGAGACGACTGCCACGATGGGTCCTTTCGGTTGGTGTCGGTGCACCGGCGGGCGCGGACGGAACCGGCTGGAAGCGCCGGCACCCCCGTCCGGGAAGCGTCGCCGGGTAGGCGGGTCTGAACCGCGGAATCGTAGCGGGCGCGACGTGCCTAGGAGCGCTGGGCGGTGTCCCGTGCTCGCGCGAGCGCATCCTCGAGGTCCCGCGGGAGCGGCGACTCGACGTCGATTCGCTCCCCCGTGAACGGGTGGTCGAAGACGAGGCGGTGGGCGTGTAGGAACTGCCGTTCGAGGCCGAGGTCGCCGGCCACGCCGTACACCGGGTCGCCGCAGACGGGCAGGCCGATTGCCTCGAGGTGGACGCGGATCTGGTGCGTGCGGCCGGTCTCGAGCCGGACCTCGAGCAGCGCGCGCTCGCCGAGTATCTCCTCGACCTCGAACCACGTCACCGCCTCGCGCGGGGTGTCGGTGTCGAGCGAGTGCCGTGTCCGGTCGCGCCGGTCGCGGCCGATCGGAGCCGTGATCCGCCCGGTGCGCGAGCGCGGCCGGCCGCGGACGAGCGCGAGGTAGCGCCGCTCGACCTGCCTTCCCCTGACGGCCTCGGACAGCCGCTCGTGCGCCTCGGCGGAGCGCGCCACGAGCAGGAGCCCCGACGTGTCGCGGTCGAGGCGGTGGACGATCCCCGGCCGCTCGGGGTCGCCGCCCGCAGCGCCGAGGCCGAGCAGCCCGTGCACCAGGGTCGTGCGGTCGTCGGGGCCGGAGGGGTGCACGACGAGACCCGCCGGCTTGTCGACCACGAGCAGGTGCTCGTCCGCATGGACGACCTCGAGCGCGAGCTCGACGGGCGTGAGCTCCCGCTCGCCCGGCAGCTCGACCTCCAGCTCCTCCCCTCCTGCGAGCCGGTGGCTCTTGGGACGCCGCTGTCCGTCGACGAGGACGGCACCGCCCGTCACGAGGCGCTCGGCGAGCGCCCGGGTCCCGACCTCGGGCAGGTCGGCGACGACGGCGTCCAGGCGCCGCCCCGCGTCCGACTCAGGAACGCGAGAGCGGTGACGTTCCAACAGTGGCGCTCGAACGGTCGGCCGCCACGAACGACAGGAACAGCAGGCCGACACCGACGACGATGAACGTGTCCGCGAGGTTGAACGCGGGCCAGTAGTCGAGGTCGAGGAAATCGGTGACGTAACCCAGCCGCAGGCGGTCGGCCAGGTTCGACGCGCTCCCGCCGAGCACCAGGCCGACTGCGACGGGAAGCAGCGGGTGGCGCGCGCCCGAACGGGCGAAGAAGACGAGCAGGGCGCCGATCGCGACGGCCGTGAGCGCGATCACGACGGACGTCGAGTCCGAGAACAACCCGAAGGCGATGCCCGTGTTGCGGACGTGGTGGATCGTGAACGGGCCGACGACCTCGACGGCGTCACCGAGGTCGAGGCGACCGGACACGAGGACCTTCGTCAGCTGATCGGCGCACGCGGCGGCAACCGCGACGAGCACGAGCCCCACCCATTGACCGGCGCCGGCGGCCAGCGACCGCGAGGCGCCCGGGATCGGCTGTAGGGCATTCGTCGCCGAGCCGACGCGGACCTCGAGCTGCGCGCGCGGAGGCCCGACCCTTGCCGGCTCGCTCAACCGCGCTCCTCGTCCCGCTTGCACGAGACGCACAGCACCGCATACGGGACGGCGGCCAGCCGCTCGTCCGGGATCGGCTGCCCGCACTGGATGCATGTCCCGTACGTCCCGGCGTCGATCCGCGAGAGCGCATCGTCGATCTCGCGGACGATCACCTCGGCGTTCTCGCCGAGCGACTCGTCGACCTCGCGGTCGAGCATCTCGCTGGCATGGTCGGCGATGTGCTGGTCGCCCGCGGCGCTCGAGAGCTCGCCGTCTTCGGTGTCGTCCTCGACGATGTCCTGCGCAGCGCGCAGGACGCGCTCGCGCATCTCGAGAAGCTCCGTCCGACGATCGTCGAGTTCGATGTTCACGCGTGATCCTTTCCGTGCGAGAGCCTGCGCTCCGCCTCTTCGAGTGACAGCCGTTCGATCTCGACGATCTTGTCGCGAGACGTGTGGCCGGAGACGACGCGAAGGTCTCGACGCGTCAGGTGCAGCGTGCCGGAGAGAAGGTCGACGACCTCGTCGTTCGCCCGGCCGCGCTCTGGCGCGGACCGAACCCTGACCTTCCAGGCATCGCCCAGCCGGCCGACGATCTCGGAGCGACGCGCTCCGGGCGCGACGCGGACGCGCAAACGGACCGGCCCGCCCGTGCGGGGGGCCTGTGTCCGGGCGGGCTCGGCGAAGGGCACGCCCGAAGGATAGTGACGCCGTCGCGCTTCTACCCCGCGAGTCGATGAACTCCCGGGTCGTGCGCCGGTCTCGTCCGACGCGGCGTCGGGCTCGCTCTCGCTGTCGGCCCCGGCGTCCTCGCTGTCGGAGAGCACCTCGAGCGCTGCTCGGAGCATCGTCCTGATGCGCCGCGTCTCGACGAGGAGCTGCTCCTTCTCGGCGATCGCGTCGCGCAGCAGGCGGCGACTCTCGGCGTTCGCCTCCTGCACGATCACGTCCGCCTCGCGGCGGGCCTGCTCCTTCATGTCCTGGGCTGCGCGCTCCGCCGACACGAGCGTCGACCGCAGGAGCGTCTCGAGCTCGACGTGGCGGGAGACCTCGGCCTCGAGCCCGTGGACCCGCTCGCCGAGCTCGGCCCGCTCGCGCCAGACGTCCTCGAAGCTGTCGGCGACGTCCTCGATCGCCTTCTCGACGCTCGAGCGCCGGTACCCGAAGAAGCCGCGTCGCATCTCCAGGTGCCTCACTTCCACCGGTGTCAGGGGCATCCCACTCCTCCTTGTCAGAGAACTCTGTCGATGAGCGCGTTCACGAGCATCCGCAGGATGTACAGCGAGAAGATTGCCGCGATCGGCGACAGATCGAGAGGGCCGATCGGCGGGATCACGCGGCGGAACAGCCGCAGGTAGGGCTCGCACACGTCGTACAGGAACTGCCGTACGCGCTCGAGCGTCGGGGACGCGCCGCCGGGAACCCACGAGGCGATGATGTACGCGAAGATCAGGAGGACGTACACCCCGACGAACACGGACACGAAGCGCTGGACCGACGTCGCCGTGTCGGCCAGCAGCAACGAGCCGACGCCCGCGTCGCCCACAGGGCGAGATTCTGCCTCGGCGGCGACGTTCCTTCGGTGCCGAGCTTCGAACGGCACCAGGCCCGGTCGAAGCGCCGTCGCCGAAGCACGAACGGGTAGGGCCGGGCCGCGAAGCCGATGAGAGCCTGTGAGCACGGCCCAGGCGTTGCTCCAAGCGAGCTCGGCGCTACGCCTGGTTGAAGAACGCGCCGGTGGGATCGAGGGCGCGGGCGCGCTCCTCGGCCGACACCTCGACGTCCCTGGGTGTCAGGAGGAAGACCTTGTCGGCGACCCGCTGCATGCTCCCGTCGAGGGCGTAGGTGAGGCCGCTCGCGAAGTCGATCAACCTCTTCGAAAGCTCGGTGTCCGCGGACTGGAGGTTGAGGATCACGGGAACCGAGTCCTTGAACCGGTCCGCGATCTGCTGCGCGTCGTTGAAGCTCCGTGGCAGGACGAGGTGGACGCGCACCTGCGACCCGCCGCTCTCGACGCCCCGCAGCCGCGAACGGCGCGAGGACGAGGTCTTCGAGGGGGCGACCGCCGACTCGGGCTCCGAGGCGCTGTCCGCGTCGGCCCACGCCTCGGGCTCCCGCCGCCGCGGGAGGCGGCGAACGTTCGCCCGGTCGCGGCGCCGGTAGTCGCGATCGAGCTCCTCGCTCGTCGTCGTGAGCTCCTCCTCCCACTCCTCGTCCTCGGCGATGCCGAAGTAGACGAGAGTCCTGTTCCACACGTCGCCGAGCCCCATGTCAGGCGGGATCGTAACCCGTCCTCACGACGGTGGCCCCGTCGCGCGCCGGGCGGCCACGCGTTCGTCAGCGAAAGAGCGTCGAGCCCACCCTGATCAGGGTCGCCCCCTCCTCGACCGCGACGCGCCAATCCTGCGACGTGCCCATCGAGAGCTCTGCCAGGCCGTGCTCGGCCGCGAGCCCGGCGAGCCGCTGAAACCACGGCCGCGACGACTCGGGGTCGTCCGCGAGCGGCGGCATCGTCATCAGCCCGAGAATCGACGGGAACCGCTCCAGCCACGACGCGATCGCGTCCGGGTCGATCCCGGACTTGGATGCCTCGCCGGAGAGGTTGACCTCGAGCAGCGCCGGAACCGTGAGGCGGCGCGCGGCCGACTCGGAGTCCAGCGAATGGACGAGCTCGCAGAGTGGATTGATCACCTTGACCTTGTTCGACTGGAGGTGCCCGATGAAGTGCCAGCGGAACGCGTCGCCGTAGGCGGCATGCTTGGCGGCCAGGTCCTGGGCACGGTTCTCCCCCACCACCTCGACGCCGGCCTCGACGAGGACGCCGAGATCCGCGACCGGGACGTACTTCGTGGCGACGACGACGGTCACGTGCTCGCCGGCCCCCTCACAGACCTCGAGGTAGCGCTCCCGCACGGCGGCGGCGCTCAGGGGAGGCATCGGCGCGCCTCCTCGAGCAGGGCCTCCGGGTCGTTCGCCGACGGATCGTCGACGACGACGTCGAGCAGGCGGGCGAGCTCGGCCCCCAGCGCGGGGCCCTCGCGGTAGCCGATCGCGATCAGGTCGTTCCCGTCGACGGCGAGGTCTCCCAGCGTGTGCGGGCTGAGACGCTCCTCCTCGATGCGCAGGGCGAGCAGCTCCAGGTGCTCGAGCTCCCACGGCTCGACCACCTTGGCGGCGAGGTCGGCTCGCTTGTGGGCGACGAGCTCGCGGGCGACGTCGATCCCGTGCGAGGCGAGGAAGCGGCGCGCGAACCGGCCGTCGATCGGCCCGTCGAGGTGGAAGGCGTGCCCGGCGACGAGCTGGCGGACACGGGCCTGGAGCACGTTCGGGTACCGGAGGCGCCGCAGGACACGGCCTGCGATCCACGCGCCGACCTCGGCGTGCCGGTCGTGCCCGGCGTCACGGCCGGGCTTGCCGAGGTCGTGGAGCAGCGCGCAGAGACGTACGGCCAGCGTCGCCCCGGCGTCGGCGGCGTGCTGGACGACCGCGAAGACATGCTCGTCGAGCGTGCCGGGCTGGCGGGCCGATCCGAGGTCGTGGCCGATCACCGTGCGGAACTCGGGGATGACCTCGACCAGCGCCCCGGTGTCACGCGCCAGGCGGAGCGCCAGAGCGGGCCGCGACCCGAGCAGGAGCTTGGACAGCTCCCCCATGCCGTCGGCGTCGAGCCCCCCGCCGATCCGCTCTGCCGAGACGTGACGGAGGCCGCCCGCCTCGGCGCGCATCTGTCCGAGCGTGTCCTCCGTGAGGGTGAAGGAGAGCTGCGAGACGAGCCGGAGACCGCGCAGGATCCGCAGCGGGTCCTCCCGGAAGCTGTCGGGGCTCACCGTGTGCAGCTCGCCTCGCTCGAGGTCCGCAAGCCCTCCGAAGGGGTCGATCAGCTCGCCGGTCGAGAGGCGTCGGGCCATGGCGTTGACCGTGAAGTCGCGCCGCGCCATGTCGTCCGCGATCGAGACGGACGGATCGGCCACGATCTCGAAGTCGCGATGACCGGGCCCGACGCTGCGCTCCTTCCGCGGCGGCGTGAGCTCGATCCCCGCGGGCACCAGCGCCCGGATGGCCCGATCCCTCGGGTAGAAGCGGACCCCGACCAGCTGGCCGTGCACCTCCATGTCCTCGACGCGCCCGTGCGGCTCGAGCGCGGCACGGAGCCCGGCGTGGTCGACGTCCGGCACGAGGAAGTCCTCGTCCGCATGCGGGATCCCGAGCAACTCGTCGCGCACGGCGCCCCCGACGACGTACGCGTCGAGCCCGAGCGAGCGAACGTAGCGGCGGATGTCGGTCGGCACGGCAGGGCGAGATATATCTCGCCCGGCGGGTCAGAGGTGCGCGACGGCCTCGATCTCGACCAGCGCGCCGGACGGGAGGCCCGCGACCTGGAACGTCGACCGGGCGGGCGGGCGATCGCCGACGCGGCTCGCGTAGACCTCGTTCATCGCCTGGAAGTCGGCGAGGTCCATCAGGAAGACGCTGGTCTTGACGAGCTTGTCCAACGAGCTCCCGGCCGCCTCGAGGATCGCCGCGAGGTTCGCGAGCGCCTGCCCGGTCTGCTGCGCGATGTCCCCCTCGACGGCCGTGTCGCCCGGCTTCAGCCCGAGCTGGCCTGCGACGAACACGAGGCCGCCTGCGACGATCGCCTGGTTGTACGGCGCTCCCTGGAACGGCGCGGGGGCGGCATCGGTGCGGATCACGGTCTTCTCCATCTGCGGTTTCTCCTCCGGGTCAGCGGGTGGTCTCGCTCGCGCGCGCAAGCGCGACGCCGAGCGCCTTGAAGATCGCCGCGAGCGCGTGGCCCGTGTCCTCGCCCTCGATCAGCCGAACGTGCACGGTCAGGCCGGCCTCTTCGGCGAGTCGGCCGAGGAACCGGGCGGCGAGGTCCGTGCCCAGCCCGCCTGCTCCCGTCAGATCGGCGTTGGAGGCGACGAGCGGCCGGTCCGAGCGCTCGACGACGACCATCGCAAGAGCCTCGTCCGCGGGGAGGGTCGCCTCGCCGTGAGCGCCGGGAGCGAGCTGGGGGGCGAGGGCCCGGCCGATGGCCGTCCCGGCCGCGTCGACCTCCGCCTCGGGATCGTCGGGGTCGTTCTCGAGCGCGAGGTCGAACCGGGCCGCGCGCGCGAGCTCCACGAGCAGGTGGTCGAGCACCGGCACCCCCGTGGCGACGTTCGCGACTCCCGTCCCCGGCGCCATCCGCGCCCCGCTCACAGCTCCACCCGCTCGATCTCCGCCCCGAGCGCGCGCAGCCGCTCGTCGATCCGCTCGTACCCCCTGTCGATCTGGCCGATGTTGCCGATGCTGGACTGCCCCTCGGCGCACAGTGCCGCGATCACCATCGCCATCCCCGCGCGGATGTCGGGGCTCTCGAGTCGCTGCCCGAAGAGCTGCGCGGGCCCGGTGACGACGACGCGATGCGGGTCGCAGAGGATGATCCGTGCTCCCATCGAGACGAGCTTGTCGACGAAGAACAGCCGGCTCTCGAACATCTTCTCGAAGACCAGCACGGTGCCGCGCGCCTGGGTCGCGGCGACGACGGCGATCGAGGTGAGGTCGGCCGGGAAGGCGGGCCAGATCCCGCTCTCGATCTTCGGGATCTGGTCGCCGAGGTCGTCGACGACCTGGAGCTCCTGGCCGGGCGGCACGCGAACCGTGCTCTCCCCCACCTCGAGGGCGATCCCGAGCTTGCGGAACGCCGGCACGATCGAGATCAGGTCGTCCGGCTCGACGTCCTCGATCGTGAGGTCGCCCCCCGTCGTCGCGGCGAGCGCGGCGAAGCTGGCGACCTCGACGTGCTCCGGCCGGATCCGATAGCGCCCGCCGCGGAGATCGTCCACACCCGCGATCCGCAGGATGTTCGAGCCGATCCCGTCGATCCGGGCGCCGAGCGAGACGAGGAAGTGGCAGAGGTCCTGGATGTGGGGCTCGCAGGCGGCGTGCCCGACGATCGTCTCGCCGGCGGCGAGCACCGCGGCCATCACGGCGTTCTCGGTCGCCATCACCGACGCCTCGTCGAGGAACATCCGCTTGCCCCGCAACCCGTCCGTGCGAAGGCTGTAGGCCCCGTTCAGCTCGACCTCGACACCGAGCTCCATGAACGCGTGGATGTGCGTGTCCAGGCGGCGGCGGCCGATCACGTCGCCTCCCGGCGGTGGCACGGTCGCGCGCCCGAAGCGGGCCAGCAGCGGCCCGGCGAGCAGGAACGACGCCCGGATCTCGCGGCCGAGCGCCGAATCGAGCTCCGTCTTGGTGACGGACGCCGCGTCCACCCTCACCTCGTTCGGCCCCGTCCACTCGGCCGACGCGCCGAGGTCCGCGAGGATCTCCACCATCGTCTCGACGTCGCGAATGCGCGGGACGTTCTCGAGGACGACGGGCTCCGAGGCGAGCACGGTGGCCGCGAGAATCGGGAGCGCCCCGTTCTTGTTGCCCGCCGCACGAATGCTGCCCGAGAGCGGGCGCCCGCCTTGGATCACGAACGACTGCATAGCGGGGCGGTATCGTACCCGGCTCCGTGGAGGTCACCCGCGACAGGGCCTGGGAGACGCTGACGCGCTACACGCAGAGCGAGGCGCTCCTCCGGCACGCACTGGCGGTCGAGGCCTCCGTGCGGTCGTACGCACGCCGCTTCGGCGAGGACGAGGAGCTCTGGGGCTGCGTCGCGCTCCTGCACGACTTCGACTACGAGATCCATCCGACCCTCGACCAGCATCCGCAGGACGGTGCGCCGATCCTGAGGGACGAGGGCTACCCGGACGTCGTGATCCGCGCGGTGCTCTCGCACGCCGAGCACCTCGCGCTCCCGCGCGAGACGCTGCTCGAGCGCACGCTGTTCGCGTGCGACGAGCTCTCGGGGTTCATCCACGCCTGCGGGCTCGTGCGCCCGACGGGCCTCGACGGGCTGGAGCCGAAGTCCGTGCGCAAGAAGCTCAAGCAGCCGTCGTTCGCCGCCGGCGTGCACCGCGACGAGGTCTACCAGGGCGCCGAGCTGCTCGGCCTCGAGCTCGACGAGCACATCGCGAACGTCGTCGCGGCGCTCCAGCCGATCGCGGCCGAGCTCGGGCTGCGCACCGCCGCCGACGCGGCCTGACGATCAGCCCTCCAGCGCGGTGACGAGCCGGTCGAGGTCCTCGTCGCTCGTCCACCAGCCGCACGACACGCGGACGAGCCCACGGCCGGGAAGCTCGCGCACCAGCACGCCCGCGTCGTGGAGCCGCCCGACCACGGTCGACGGCTCCTCCTCCGGCCGGAACGAGACGAGCGTCGAGCGGACGGGCGGGGTCACGATGTCGACGCGCGGGCGCAGGAGCTCCCGGCAGCGCTCCGCGACGGCCGAGGCGTGCTCGAACGACCACTCGGGACGCAGCGCGAGCGCGGCGAGCATCGCGCGCAGCGTTCCCTGCGACCACCAGCCGGGCTCGAAGCGGCGCGCGCTCGGCTGCGGGTCGTACGAGCCGTCGGGGGCATATCGCACCTGTGCGAAGTAGCTCGGCGACGTAACCGACAGCCGCTCGGGGTCACGCACGACGAGCGCTCCCGTGGAATCCGGCCCGCAGAGCCACTTCTGCCCGGAGATCGTGAGGAAGTCGACTCCGTCGAACGTCGTCGGGATCGCGCCCACCGACTGGGCGCCGTCCGCCAGCACCGGCACGCCGCTCCGCTCCCGCAGCTCCGCAAGCGGGAGGACGGCTCCGGTCGTCCACAGCACCTGCGAGGTCGCGATCAGCCGCGTCCGCGACGTGACAGCCGCGAGGATCGCGTCCGGGTCGGGCCCGACGACGACCACACGAGCCGGCGAGGCGCCGACCGGGCCGAGCAGCCCGAAATGCTCGTCGGTCGTCGTCACGATCTCGTCCTCGGGCCCGAGGCCCAGGCCGCGGAGCACGATCGCGCAGGCCTCGGTCGTCGAGTCGGTGAGGGCGACCTGGGCGATATCGGCCTCCACCAGGGCGGCGAACGCGGCTCGCGCCTCGTCCCGGAGCGCCAGCGTCTCCTCGAAGTACGCGCTGCCGCTCCGGCCCCGGCGGAGATCGTCGGCGACAGCGCCGGTGAGCGCCTCCGCGACCGGACGCGCGAGAGGGCCGAACGTCCCCGCGTTCAGGTACGCGACGGCCTCGAGGACCGGAAACAGCTGCCGCGCCTCGTCGAGCGTCACGCCGCCCCGACCTCGACGCGCGCCTCGACGACGGGGTGGTCGGAGAGCACGACGCCATTCTGCACGCGCCGCTCCCGCGGCCATGCGACGACCGGGCCCACGCGGGCGCCGCGCACGAGCACGTGGTCGATCCCGCTCCCCGGACGGGAATACGCGTCGAGGCCCGGATCGGCGACGTTGAAGTCCCCGGCGAGCACCACGACGTCCCCGGGAGTCGCGACCCGCTCGGCGAACGCGGCGGCGCGTGCCGCCTCGGCCCGCGGCACGTCGGGATGCGCGAAGTCGTTGGATGCGTGGAGGTTCGCGATCGTCACTCCGGCGGTCCCGGCGATCCGGATCGCGTGGACGAGCCGCCGCTCGCGCCCGTGCTCCGAGACGCGGTCGTGCCCGAGGTCGGTCGCGGCGTGACGGGGTGCGACGAGGATCGCGTTCGCCTGGCCCGCGAGCCCCGACCGGAAGACCCCCTGGTGGGCGCGCGTCACCCACCGGGACACCGGCCCCGGCCACAGCGGAGGCCGCGTCACGGCGTCGAACCGACGCATGCCCGACCAGTGGTCGACGCGCCGGAGTGCCCAGACGGGCACCTCCTGGAGGCACAGGACGTCGGGCCCGTCGGCGCTGACGAGCTCGATCATCCGGCGCAGGTAGCCCGCACGCCGCGGCGGGTCGGCGTTGCCGTGAAAGAGGTTCCAGGTGCGGACCAGAAGCTCCATCGCGCCACTTCCGAGGCTACGGGTACCGTCGTCTGGCTGCGCTGATGCACGTCGTCCTCGCCGATCCCCCCGCGTTCACGCCGCCGTACGACCATGAGCTCGCGTCGGCGCTCGCTCGCGCGGGAGCCCAGATCGAGCTCGTCACGGCGCCGTTCCGGTTCGGCGCGCGGCCGTCGCCCGACGGGTACGTGCTCGACGAATGCTTCTACCCGCGGTCGAGCCGGATCGGCCCGAACGCCGCTCGCCTCGCGGTGAAGGCGCTCGAGCACCCCTTCGGCATGCGGAGGCTGCTGTCGCGGCCCGCAGACGTCTTCCACCTCCAGTGGCTCGCCGCGCCCGAGCTCGACCTCGTGCTCCTCCGAGCACGGACGCCGCTCGTCTTCACCGCCCACGACCTCCTGCCCCGGCGCACCGCACGCCGCCGGCGCCTCTGGCAGCGCCTGTTCGGGCGCTTCGACCGCATCGTCGTCCACTCGCATCGCGGACGGGAGGCGCTCGAGGCCTTCGGCGTCGACGGGGGAAAGCTGCGCGTCGTCCCCCACCCGGTGTTCCGGAGCGACGCGCCGCGCTCGGACGACGGCCGCACCGTGCTCGCACCCGGCGTGATCCGGCCCTACAAGGGCCTCGAGGACGCGGTGCGGGCGACGCTCGCCGTCGAGGGCGGGCGTCTCCTCGTGGCTGGCGATCCCCGGATCCCGCTGGACGACCTCCGGCGAGCCGCAGGCGACCGTGCCGAGTGGCGCCTCGGATACCTCGGCGCGGCCGACCTCGAGCGTGCCCTCTCCGAGGCTACGGTGGCGATCTTCCCCTATCGGGCCGAGCTCGACCAGTCGGGCGCGCTGCTCCAGGCGCTCGGCGCCGGCGTCCCCGCGGTGGTCTACGACGTCGGCGGCCTCGGTGAGGTCGTGGCCGGGTTCGAGGCAGGACGGGTCGTCCCACCGGGTGACGTCGAGGCGCTCTCGCGCGCGCTCGGCGAGCTGCTCCACGACTCCGCGGCGCTCGCCGCCGCGCGGGCGGGCGCCGCCCGCGCACGATCGGAGCTGACCTGGGAGGCCGCTGCGGCGGCGCATCTCGCGCTCTACGAGGAGCTGACGTGAGGCTGCGCCGTGGCAACCCGTTCGACGAGCTCGTTGCACGGCAGCTCACCCTGTTCGCCGAGGACGAGTCGGACCTGCTCGACGAGGCGGAAGAGGCCGAGGAGGCGTGGGTGCGCGCGGGTCGGGATACCGCGGAGGAGGCGTACGGCGACTACCAGCTCGTGGTCGACGCGATCGCCGACCGGCTGCTCGACGTCCGTGAGTCCTACGCGGCGACGCTCGACGACGACAACGCCGACGCGTACCGGCGCGCGTTCGCATCGGGTGCAGGGCGCCGGTTTCGACGCTACGCCTCCCTCGTCGCCGACCTCGAGGAGCCGGAAGGCTGAGAGGCCTACGGCTCGTCGTCGCCGAGGCCGAGCTCCTCGGCGGGCGGCCGCGGCCGAAGCGATCGGGCGAGCTTCAGGTGGGTCTCCGCCTCGCCGTGCCGTCCCTGGTTGCGGAGGGCGCGCCCCAGCGCGTAGTGCGCGTAGTCGTCGGCGGGCGAGAGCTCGAGCACCTTGCGGAACTCGGCCTCGGCCTCGGCCCACCGCATGATCCGGAAGTACGCGATGCCCAGCGCCTCGCGGATGGACGCCTTCTCGGGCTCCAGCCGCTTCGCCTTCTCGAGCGCGACGGTCGCCTGCGCCGGCATGCCGCTGCGGAGATGGCTCCTCCCCTGCTGGTAGAGGTCGTAGGCGGCGCTCATCCCGTCCCTTTCATCGTGCCGTCGGTGTCACCCCGGGCCGCAACGAGCGCAGCGAGAGCGCGGCGCGGATCCGGGGGCCGGGCCGTTCACGCTCGGCAGCGGCGGTGAGGATGCGGCGGAGCTCGTCACGTGCGCGTGCGGCCGACGCCCCGGCTCTGGCGGGCGGGCCGTATCGCGCGTCCGCGAGAGACTCGGCGAGCGTCCGAGCCGGTATCCCGAGCACCCGCTCGGTCGTGCGACGGAGCTCGGTGGGCGTTGCGTCCGGTGCGACGTCTGCGCCTCTGTCGACCAGAGCGGACACGAGCTCGGCCCGTACGCCGGCCGCCAATCGGCGCGGGTCGTCCCGGCCGAGCCGGCGTGCCCGCCGCGCCCACTTCGCGCCCACGACGAGCGCCACGGCCGCGACCGGGGCACAGAGCGCTCCCACGAGCCACCACGGGACGGTCCGCTCCGGGGCAGGAGCCTCGACGACGGGTGTCGCGCCGTTCCCATCCGAGGGCGCGGTCGGTGTGAAGTCGAGGAACCGGCCCGTCCCGAGCGCCCGCACGGCGTCCGCCGAGTCGGACGCGAGCGTGTAGACCGCGGACAGCGTGCCGCGCCCCGGCGTCGGGTCGAAGGCGAGCCACCCGTACCCGGCGAACCAGGCCTCGACCCAGGCGTGCGCCTGGTGGTCGGTCACGGTCCACACGCCTGCCTTCCACGTCCCCGCGGTGAAGCCGACGGCGACCCGGGCCGGGACGCCGAGCGTCCGGAGCATCAGAGTCATCGCGCCCGCGTAGTGCTGGCAGTAGCCGACGCGCGTCACCTCGACGAAGTCGACCAGCGGGGGGTTCGTCCCGCCACTCGGCGGATGCTCCTCGTAGCGGAACCCGCCCCGGTCGCGGAACCACCGCTCGAGGACGAGCGTCGCCTCGTACGGTGATCGCGCCTTCGCGGTGAGCCGCCGTGCCTCCTCCCAGAGCGGTCGATACGCCCAGATCAGCCGGTAGCGCTGGTCGTGGAAGATCCGGTCGGTCGCCGCCTCGCGGCCCGACGCGCGGAAACCGTCGAACTGTGCCGTCCCGAGCTCGAGGTAGCGGTCGGCCGCCGCGGGGTAGACCGGCGGCGATGCCGCGAGCGAGCGGGGCGTCGGTCGAGGCGCGTAGCTCCAGACGGTGTACGTCCGCCCGCGGCTGACGGGTCGGTGCGCCACCATCACGCCGCCGCTCAGGTACGAGACCCTCCCCAGCAACGGGCCGTCGATGCGGGCAGGCTCCGCGACGGCGGGGAGCCGCTGGTCGTCGAGCCCCACGACGGTCACCTGCTGCTCGAGCCAGCGTCCGGGCTGCGCGTCTCGCCGCGGGACGAGCGGGTCGGACGGGAGGCGCCGCCGCGCCGGGCCGCTGTCGACGGGGTACAGATGCTCGATCCAGCGATAGCCGTCGAACGTCTCGAGCGTCGACATCCGCCAGTACTGCGCCCGTTCCGGAGCACGTATCCGGAGCACCACGGTCGGGCGAACGGGAAAGTCGATCCCCGAGTAGCTCGCGTCCCACAGGAAGCTGACGTCCGTGGTGCCGCCCCCGGCGAACGGATCCCAGCCGCGCCAGTCGACCCGCGCCGCCCCGGGAGCGAGCCCCGCTGCGGCGACGCTTCCGGAGACCAGCGCGACGAGGGCGGTCAGTGCGATGCCGTACAGGCCGTGACGCGCGTCGCGGACGCTCAGCACGACGGACGCCCACAGAACGGCGCCGAGCGCCGCCACGCCGAGCCGCAGCGCCGAGGCCTCTTCCACGAGGACGGTCGGGAAGCCGACGCCGATCGCGACCGCGGCCGCGACGATCGCCGTCCTGCGGGCCGCGGCGCCGAGCGACGCGGCGAGCGCGAGGCCGAACGCTGCGGCCACGACGAGCCCGTGCAACGACGGAAACGCCGTCGGATCGAACGGCGCCTGCACGGCGGGTGCGTCGTGCAACGCGCTCCACGCGCGGTCGAGCCCCCGATGCGGCCACGTGCCGAACGCGACGGCGAGGGCTGCGGCGATCGCGATGGCGGTTGCCGCGGCACGCCACTCCCGCCCGCGAAAGAGGGACGGGACGAGCCCGAGCGTCGCCGTCGCGGCGAACGCTCTCCACGAGACGGGCTCCTCGAGCAGCGCCCACGCGAAGGCCACGACGCCGGCGGCGGGTGCCGCGGCGAGCGCGGGCCGGACGGTAAGCCGCTCAGCCAACGGCCCTCGCCCGGAGCGTGCCGAGCGCCTCGGAGAGCGGGACGCCGTGCCGGACGACAGCCAGTGCCACCCCCGCCCCGGCGAGCCGGAGCAGCGCCGGCGACGGGCTCGAGGGATCGCGACCGGCATACGTCGGCGAATCGACGGCGACGAGCGCACAGCGACGACCGACCGCAGCGCGGGCCACGAGCGCGTCGACGACCACCTCGGGCCGTCCGGTGACGACGACGACGTCGGGGATCGTGGCGAGCGCTCCGCGGGGAGAGACGAGCTCCCGCAGGCGCGTGCCGCCCGATGGCTCGACGGCCGCGAGTGCCTCGAGCGCCCCGTCCCAGTCGCTGCCGAGGCTCCGAATCCGGTGGACGCCCGGCTCGGGCGTGCCGATCACGAGCAGCACCCGGCGCGACCGGAGCGCGTGCGCCCGAACGAGACCCGCGGCCGCGCGAACCGCGTCGTCGAGGCTCGAGGCGCCGCGCGCGCCGACCACCCACTCTGCCTCGACGTCGAGCACGACGGCGACGCTGTCGCGTGGAGCGTCCTCGAGCTCCCTCACCATCAGCTCGCCTCGTCTCGCCGACGTCGGCCAGTGGACCGCCCGGAGCGGCTCCCCCTCGACGTACTCGCGCACCCCGTGCGGCTCGAGCCCGCTCGGATGCCGCATCGAGGCCCGGCGCCCGCCTTCGCCCCATGCCCCCGCGTCGGTGAACAGCGTCTCGAGCTCGGGTACGCGCGGCCGCACGGTGACGCCGGCCGGCGCGTCGACGACGAGCTCGAAGCGGCTCAGCCCGAGCGGGTCCCACGCGAGCAGCCGGCCCGGTCCGAGGCGGTAACGGCCCCTCGGGACGTCGTCGAGGACGAGCCGCGCCCGGCCGCCGCGCCCCACGGGGACGCGGTGCTCGCCGAGGGCTCCCACACGATCCTCCCACTCGAGACGCGAGGCCAGGCGGCGGCGGCCGCGGAGCTCGACGTCGAGTCGCAGCGACTCTCCCTCGACCGGCGCGTCCTCGGGGGCGAGCCGCTCGGCGCGGAGCGTGCCCATGACGAGCCGTGACCAGAGCCGAGCGCCCACGGCAGCGACGGCGAGCCCGATGCCCAGAACGGCGAGCGCCGTCGAGCCGACCAGCCAGGCCGCGGCGAGGACGCAGACGGCGAGGACGCCCGCGCCGCCGCTCCGGCTCATACCGGTGCCGGGGTCGCCTCGAGTGCCTCCGAGACGACCTCCTCGGCCGTCACCCCCGTCGCTCGGGCCTCGGGCGCCAGGATCAGCCGGTGTGCGAGGACGGGGACGGCCAGCGACTGCACGTCCTCCGGCACGACGAAGTCGCGCCGCTCGACGAGTGCCCGGACCTTTGCCAGGCGGAGGAGCGCGATCCCCGACCGCGGGCTGCCTCCGAGCGCGACCCGGCTGCTCGCCCGGGTGTGGCGCAGCAGGGCGACGACGTAGCGGTTGATCGACTCCTCGACGTGGACCTGCCGGCCCGCCTCGATCGCCGCCACGAGCTCTGCGTGGCGCGCGACCGGCTCGAGGTGGTCGAGCGGAGGCTCGGTCGTCTGCTCGGCGAGCATCCGCGCCTCGTCCGCGTGCGGCGGGTAGCCGATCGTCATCCGCACCGCGAACCGGTCGAGCTGCGCCTCGGGCAGCGGGTACGTCCCCTCGTACTCGACGGGGTTCTGCGTCGCGATGACCAGAAACGGCCGCTCGAGCAGGTGCGTCGCGCCGTCGACCGTCACCTGCGTCTCCTGCATCGCCTCGAGCAGCGCGGACTGGGTCTTGGGAGAGGCGCGGTTGATCTCGTCGACGAGCACGACGTTGGCGAACACGGGCCCGGGCCGGAACCGGAACGTGCCGCCCTGGCGGTCGAAGACGTTGACGCCGGTGACGTCCGCCGGGAGCAGGTCGGGCGTGAACTGGACGCGATGGAACGTGAGGTCGAGCGAGCGGGCGAGCGCCTTCGCCAGCACCGTCTTCCCGACACCGGGCACGTCCTCGACGAGCACGTGCCCCTCCGACAGGAGGCAGAGCAGCGGCAGCCGGAGAGTCTCGGCGGACGCATGCACGGCTGAGCCGAGGTTCGCGACGACGCGCGCCGCGAGCTGGGCGGCCGCCTCGTCCGCGTGAACCGCCGTTCGGGCCTCGACGCGCTCGCTCACGACGCCGCATCGAGCAGGCGCTCGACCTCGTCGAGGATCTCCCGGGCGATCTCCTGCTTCGACGCCTTCCCGACGGCGCGCTCGCTCCCGTGTGAGACGAGCACCACCTCGTTGTCGAGGCTGTCGAAGCCGATGTCGTCGCGGCCCACGTCGTTGTAGACGACCAGGTCGACGTTCTTGTCCGTGAGCATCGGGCGCTTGCGCGCGAGGCCGTCCTCCCCGCTCTCCGCGCCGAACGCCACGAGCACCTGGCCCTCGCGTCTCGCCGCGCCCAGCGCCCGCGCGACGTCGGCCGTCGGGACGAGGTCGATCGTCCAGGCCTCGGAGCCCTTCGGGCGCTTCCCGTCGTGCACCTCGGCCGGCCGGTAGTCCGCCACTGCCGCTGCCATCAGGACGACGTCCGCGTCGGAGCGCGAGAGCGCCTCTCGCCGCAGGTCGGCGGCCGTCGGGGTCTCCACGACCTCGACGCCCGCGGGCGGAGGCACCTGGAGATTGGCCGCGAGGAGCGTCACGCGCGCACCACGCTCGCGCGCGGCGCTGGCGAGGGCGACGCCCATCCGCCCCGACGAGCGATTCCCGAGGAAGCGGACGCTGTCGAGCGGCTCGCGGGTTCCGCCGGCGGTGACGAGGACGTGCCTGCCGGAGAGCGCGCCGTCCGCCGTCGACCCAGCGAGCAGCGCCTCCGCCCGCGCGGCGATCTCCCCGGGCTCCGCCATGCGCCCGGCGCCGACGAGGCCCTCCGCGAGCTCGCCGTGCCCCGGCCCGACGACGGAGGCGCCCCGCGCCTCGAGGACCGCGAGGTTCGCCTGCGTGGCCGGGTGCTCCCACATGGCGGTGTTCATCGCCGGGGCGAGGAGGAGCGGCCCGCGATGCGCGAGCGCTGTCTCGGTGAGGAGGTCGTCCGCGAGGCCGTGCGCGAGTCGCGCGAGCGTGTGGGCCGTCAGCGGCGCGACGACCAGCAGGTCTGCATCCTGCAGGTGCGGGTACGGATCTGCCGGAGGATGCTTGCGCGCCAGCGCCCAGAACGTCTCCGCCGCGACGAACCGCTCCGCCCCGCGCGTGGTCACGGGCGTCACGTCGTGCCCGGCGCGGACGAGCAGCCGTACGAGCTCGCAGGCCTTGTAGGCCGCGATGCCGCCCGTCACCCCGACGAGAATCTGCGCCACGGGGACATTGTGCCGGTGGCGTAGCCACCTGTCCGCGAAGCGGACCAGTGGAAGGGGTCTGGGGAAACCGGGAGGTTTCCCCTGCTACTGCTCCATCGCTTTACGGCGCGCCGTACGCGAACGTGAGCTTGCCCCGGGCGATCTCTTCCATCGCCATCGTCAGGTAGTTCTTCGATCGCGACTCGACGAGCGGCGGCGGGGCGTCCTCCAGCCCGAGTCCCTCTCCGAGCTGGTGGTGGTAGTTGTTGATCTGGCGGGCCCGCTTCGCGGCCATGATCACGAGCGCGTACCGAGACGGGGGATCCGTCTCCGTGCTCGTGTGCGAGAGGAGCTCGTCGATGCGGGGCTCGATCATCGGTGTGCCATGGTACCTGCGAGCTGGAGCTCACGTTCGACGATCGCGGCGAGCACCTCGCTCGCCCGCGTCACGTCGTCGTTGCGCACCATGTAGCGGAAGCGGTGCGCCTGCTCGAGCTGCAGCCGGGCGAGCGTGATGCGATCGTCGATCTCGCCGGTCGACTCGGTCGCGCGTTCGCGCAGCCGGCGCTCGAGCTCGTCGACGTCGGCGGAGATGAAGATCGTGCACGCGCCCGGAACCTCGGCCTGGACGTGGAGGGCGCCGTCGAGCTCGAGCTCGAGGACGCACACCCGGCCGTGCTCGGCGATCCGGTCGATCTCCGAGCGCAGCGTCCCGTAGCACTTGTGCGAGACGTACTCGACCCACTCCAGGAAAGCGCCCTCGGCGACCCTGGCCGCGAAGTCGCCCTCGGTCAGAAACCAGTACTCGCGTCCGTTCTCCTCGCCGGGCCGCTGCGGCCGCGTCGTCGCGGAGATCGCGACCTTCAGGCCGGGCACGCGCTCGATCAGCGCGCGGATCAGCGTGCCCTTCCCCGCCCCCGACGGCCCGGTGACGACGAAGATGGGTCGCACCGTGTCGGTCCGGCCCGCGCGGCCGGGGCTCACCTGTGGTTGAAGAGATTGACGAGCTCGGCGCGTTGCCGCTCGGAGAGCCCGCCGACGGTCTTCGACTGGCTGATGCGGCACTGGTTCAGGAGGCGCGCTGCCTTGACGCGGCCGAACTTCGGCACGGCCATCAGCATGTCGAACACCTTCGCGGTGGAGACGTAGTCCGGCGGATCGAGCAGGATCGATTCGATCTGGACGCGCCCCTCCTTCAGGTCCTTCTTGAGCTGCGCACGCCTGACACGGATGTCGTTGGCACGTTGGAGGGCTTCCATCCGCTGATCGAGCGACCGGGCGGGTGCCTGGGCGTGCGTCTTCGACGTGACCATTGAGGCGACGAGTCTAGCAAGCTGGGGCGGTGAATCAAGCAGTACTGTTTTCGTCTCTTTGCAGGTATTTTTCCGATTGGGCAACAACGGACTCCCGCGCGAGGAGAAGATCGGCGAGCCCTCGGGCTGTCGCTTCCGCCTCCAGCTCCCCCCGGACGCGCTCCGGCGCGAGGGGATCCGCGAACAGCACGGTCCCGAGCGCCACCGCGCTCGCCCCCGCCGCGACGAGCTCGAGCGCGTCGCGCCCGGACGAGACACCGCCCATGCCGACGATCGGGACGTCGACCGCCGTGGCGCACGCGTGGACGCAGGCCAGGGCGATGGGCCGGAGCGCCGGCCCCGAGTAGCCGCCGACGGCCCGGGCGAGGCGCGGGCGCAGCGTGCCCGGATCGAGCGCGAGTCCCCGGATCGTGTTGACGAGGGACAGGCCGTCAGCCCCGGCGGCGACGACCGCGCGCGCCGCGACCGCCACGTCCCATTGCGCGGGCGAGAGCTTCGCGTAGAGCACCTTTCCGGTGGCCCCGCGCGCCGCCGCGACCAGCTCGGCCGCCGTCTCGGGCGCCTCCTCGACGTTCGGGCACGAGAGGTTCAGCTCGATCGCCGCCACGCGCTCATCGCCCTCGAGCCGTGCGCAGCACGTGGCGAAGTCCGGCGCGGAGAACCCGCCGACCGAAACCCAGAGCTCGGTCGAGAGCTCGGCGAGGCGGGGCAGGTGGTCCGCGACGAAGGCGTCGATCCCCGGCCCCTGGAGACCGATCGAGTTGAGCATCCCGTGGTCGGTCTCGGCGATCCGCACGGGCGGGTTCCCCTCGCGGGGAAGCGGCGTGATCGTCTTCGTGACGAAAGCATCCAACGTGTTGGCGACCTCCGGCGCCGTCAGGGCATCCAGGCAACCGGACGCGTTGAGGATGGGGATGCCCACGCCGTGTCGCGTTCTCTAGCGCCTTGCGTCTCCGGCGCGAAGCACCGGCCCGTCGATGCACAGCCGCCGGTAGCCGCGCTCGGACTCGACGACGCATCCGTAGCACGCCCCGTAGCCACACGCCATCGGCGCCTCGCGGGCGAGCTGGGCGCCGGGCAGGCGTGCCTCGATCGCGTCGAGCATCGCCTCGGGCCCACACGCGAGCACGTCGCCCGGGTCGTCCGGGAGCGCGTCCGTGACGAGCGTCGGATCCAGCACGACCTCGGCGTTGGGGACGAGCGCGGCCGCCTCGGCGTGCCGCTCGGATCGGAAGCCGAGCAGCGCCGGCGGGCCGCCCAGCCGCTCGGAGAGATAGGGGAACGGGGCGATCCCGATGCCGCCGCCGACGAGCAGCGGCTGTGCGACGGAGAGGTCGAACCCGTTTCCGAGCGGCCCCGTGACCCTGATCGCGTCCCCGTGCTCGAGCCCGGCGATGGCGCGCGTTCCGGGCCCGATCGGATCGACGAGGAACGCGAGCTCGCCGCGGGGCGCAAGACACAGGCTGAACGGTCGCGGAAGGACGCGACCGGGCGCCTCGAGCATGAAGAACTGACCGGGCGTTCCCGGCTGAAGCCGGGAACGCCTAAGCCTGACCAGCACGTACGGGCCTACGGCGTCCGTCCCCACCACGCCAAGGCGCTCGCTTCGGAGGCGCATGCCTAGTGGTTTCCGCCGGAGGCGGAAACCGCAATACGCTCCTGGAGGGAGAGCGTCGCCTCGGCGCGCGCGTTGGCGATCGCGTGGACGGCCGCCGCCGCCCCGGAGATGGTCGTGATGCACGGCACGCGCGCGATGAGCGCCGCCTCGCGGATCAGATACCCGTCGGCGCGGGCACCGGAGCCCTGCGGGGTGTTGACGACCACGTTGCAGCGGTGCTCGCGGATCAGGTCGACGACGGTCGGCTCGCCGGGCTCGGCGTCGGCGACCTTCCCCACCTCCTCCACGTCGAGCCCGGCCGCTCGGAGCGTCCGCGCGGTGCCGCTCGTCGCGACGAGCTCGAACCCGAGGCCCGCCAGGGCGGCGGCGATGGGCGCGATGCTCGGCTTGTCGCCGTCACGGACGGACAGGAACGCCGCTCCGGAGGTCGGCAGCGGCCGGCCGGCCGCACGCTCGGCCTTCGCGAACGCCGTCGGGAGGTCCGACGCGGTGGCCATCACCTCGCCCGTCGAGCGCATCTCCGGGCCGAGCACCGGATCGGCGCCCGGGAAGCGGGCGAACGGCAGCACGGCCGCCTTGACGCTCACCTCGGAGGGCCGCGGCGGCGTGAGCCCGAGGTCGGCGATCTTCTCGCCGTTGGCGAGCCGGCACGCGGCCTCGACGAGGTTGACGCCGGTCGCCTTGCTCGCAAAGGGCACGGTGCGCGACGCGCGCGGGTTCGCCTCGAGGACGTAGACCGTCGCGTCGGCGATCGCCAGCTGGACGTTGAGCAGGCCGACGACGCCGAGCGCAGGCCCGAGCCGCCTGACGACGTGCTCGACCTCCAGCGCGTTGGCGAGCGTGAGGGACTGCGCGGGAAGCACGCAGGACGAGTCGCCGGAGTGGACGCCCGCCTCCTCCACGTGCTGCATCACGGCGCCGATGTAGACGTCCGTGCCGTCGCACAGCGCGTCGACGTCGATCTCGATCGCGTTCTCGACGAAGCGGTCGATCAGGACGGAGCCGCTCACCGCGCCCATCGCCGCGCGCAGGTCGTGCTCGTCGTCGCAGATCCGCATCGCGCGCCCGCCGAGCACGTACGACGGCCGGACGAGCACCGGATAGCCGATCTCGCGGGCGGCGGCGAGGGCCTCGTCCGCTCCCTCGACCGTCGACCACGGTGGGCACCGGACGCCGAGGTCGCGCGCGAGCGCGCCGAACAGCTCGCGGTCCTCGGCCAGGTCGATGGCCGCGTGCGGCGTGCCCATGATCCGGTAGCCGGCGGCCTCGATGTGGCGCGCGAGCCGGAGAGGTGTCTGGCCGCCGAACTGCGTCACCACGCCGCGTGGGCGCTCCCGGTCGAGCACGGCGAGCACCTCCTCGGGCGAGAGCGGCTCGAAGTAGAGGCGGTCCGAGGTGTCGTAGTCGGTCGAGACGGTCTCCGGGTTGCAGTTGACCATCACCGCCTCGTAGCCGAGCGCCCGGAACGTCTGGACGGCGTGGACGCAGCAGTAGTCGAACTCGATCCCCTGCCCGATCCGGTTCGGGCCGGATCCGAGGATCACGACGCGCGGCTTCGTCCCGGCGGGTGGGCCCTCGTCCTCCTCGCCCCAGGTCGAGTAGAGGTAGTTCGAGGCTGCCTCCACCTCGCCCCCGCACGAGTCGACGCGACGGTAGGCCGGCTTGATGCCGCGCGCGTAGCGCGTGCGGCGCACGTCGTCACCGGACGTCCCCCACGCCGCCCCGATCGAGTCGTCCCCCCACCCCGCCCGCTTCGCCCGGCGGATGTCGCCCGTGCGCAGCTCGCGCTTCGCGGCCTCGAGCTGCTCGACGAACCACGGATGCAGGCCCTCCGGGAGGTCGTCGATCGTCGCCCAGGGGGTCGGCGAGCCGGGGTCGAGCTCACGCGAGCCGAAGGCCTTGAGGAACGCCTCCGTGAACGTGCGGCCGATCCCCATCGCCTCGCCGACCGACTTCATCTGCGTGCCGAGCGTCGGGTCGGCGCCCGGGAACTTCTCGAAGGCGAAGCGCGGGAACTTGACGACGACGTAGTCGAGCGTCGGCTCGAAGCTCGCGGGGGTCGTCTTCGTCAGGTCGTTCGGGATCTCGTCGAGCGTGTAGCCGACTGCGAGCTTCGCCGCGACCTTCGCGATCGGATAGCCGGTGGCCTTGGACGCGAGTGCGGACGACCGGGAGACGCGGGGGTTCATCTCGATCACGCGCAGCTCGCCCGTCTCGCGGTGCCGCGCGAACTGGATGTTCGAGCCACCCGTCTCCACGCCGACCGCGCGAATGACCGCGGCCGCCGCGTCGCGGAGCTCCTGGTAGGCCTCGTCGGACAGCGTCATCTGCGGCGCGACGGTGACCGAGTCCCCGGTGTGGACCCCCATCGGGTCGAGGTTCTCGATCGAGCAGACGATCACGACGTTGTCGGCGCGGTCCCGCATCACCTCGAGCTCGAACTCGTCCCAGCCCCGGATCGACTCCTCGACCAGCACCTGGCCGATGGGGCTCTCGGAGAGGCCGCGCTCGACCTGCCGGTGGAGCGCGGCGAGGTCGTCGGCGAACCCTCCGCCGTGCCCTCCGAGCGTGAACGCGGGACGGACGACCGCGGGCACCGGCGCGCCCTCCAGCTCGTCGAGCGATTCCACGATCAGCGACTCCGGCACGGCGAGCCCGCACCTCTGCACGGCCTCCCGGAACAGCAGCCGGTCCTCCGCGCGGCGGATCACGTCGATCCGCGCGCCGAGCAGCTCGACCCCGAGCTCCTCGAGCACTCCGGAGGTCTCGAGCTCGACGGCGAGGTTGAGCGCCGTCTGCCCGCCGAGCGTGGGCAGGAGCGCGTCGGGGCGCTCGCGGCGGAGCACGTCGGTGACGCCCTCCAGGTCGAGCGGCTCGATGTACGTCCTGTCGGCGAACCCCGGGTCGGTCATGATCGTCGCGGGGTTGGAGTTGACGACGATCGTCCGGTAGCCGTCCTCCCGCAGGACCTTCAGCGCCTGGCACCCCGCGTAGTCGAACTCGCATGCCTGCCCGATCACGATCGGGCCGGATCCGATCACGCAGATCGACCGTATGTCGCGCCGGGCCGGCATCAGCCGAGCTCCTCGACCCAGCGCTCCAGGATCGGCCAGGCGTCGTGGGGGCCGGGGCCAGCCTCCGGGTGGAACTGCACCGATTGCGCCTGCAGGTCGGGGAACGCGAACCCCTCCACGGTTCCGTCGTAGAGGGAGACGTGCGTCGCCTCGGCCCGCTCGGACGGGACGACCGCGAAGCCGTGGTTCTGGCTCGTGACGAGGACGCGCCCGGTGCGCCGGTCGAGCACGGGATGGTTCGCGCCGCGATGCCCGAACGGGAGCTTCGTCGTCTCGTGTCCGGTCGCCAGCCCCATCAGCTGGTGGCCGAGGCAGATCCCGAGCATCGGCACGCGGCCGAGCGTCTCGCGCACGACCCGCGTCTCCTCGACGAGCGGGGCCGGGTCGCCTGGACCGTTGGAGAGCAGGGCGCCGTCGTGGGCGGCGAGCTCGTCGGGGTCGCAGACGTGCGGGTAGACGGTGACCGCCGCGCCCGCCGCATGGAGCCGCCGGATGATCGAGCGCTTGAGCCCGTAGTCGATCACCGCCACGCGGACACGACCCTCGGGCTCGGCGACGTACGGGGCGGGCGTGGAGACGTTCGCGACGAGCGCCGAGCCCTCCATCGTCGGCTGGGAGCGCACCTGGTCGAGGGCATCGGAGACCCCGAGCGCGCGCTCGTCGGCGACCGCGACACCGCGCATCGCCCCCGCCTCGCGCAGCCGGAGCGTCAACCCCCGCGTGTCGATCTCGTCGAGGGCCACGATCCCGCGCTCTGCGAGCCAGAGCGCCCAGTCCTCGCCGCCGAGACGGCGCATGAGCACCGCCCGCGCGTGTGGCGTTGCCGACTCGAGTCGCCGGTCCTCGACGCCGTAGTTGCCGATCATCGGCGCCGTGAAGCAGACGAGCTGCTCCGCGTAGCTCGGGTCGGTGACGGTCTCCTGGTAGCCGGTCATCCCGGTCGTGAACACGACCTCGCCGAAGGCCGCCCCCTCGGCTGCCACGGACCGGCCGCGAAAGACGGTGCCGTCCTCGAGCAGCACGTACCCCTGTCCGTGCACGGTCACGCGGCGAACACCACCCGGCCGGCCGCGACGGTCTTGACGACGGCGCCTGTGAGGGATCGGCCGAGGAGCCACGAGTTCGCCGAGCGCGAGCGAAACGCGTCCTCCCGCACCGTCCACTCCGCCTCGAGGTCGAGCAGGACGAGGTTCGCGGGCTCGCCGACGGCGATCCGGGGCACGGGAAGCCCGAGCGCCCGAGCCGGGCCGGCGGAGAGCCGCTCGAGGAGCGTCGCGAGCGGTACCTCGCCCTCGCGCACGAGGAACGTGTGCAGCGCGCCGAACGCGGTCTCGAGGCCGGTCACGCCGAACGGCGCCTCCTCGAACGGGACGTCCTTCTCCTGGCGCGCGTGTGGGGCGTGATCCGTCGCGATGCAGTCGATGGTGCCGTCGAGCAGGCCCTCGACGAGGGCGCGGCGGTCGTCCTCGGTGCGGAGCGGCGGGTTCATCTTGGTGTTCGCGTCGAGGGAGCGGACGAGCTCGTCCGTCGCACAGAGATGATGCGGGCTGGCCTCCGCGCTCACGCGCACCCCCGCCTCGCGCGCGCGACGGACAGCGTCGACCGACGCCCGGGCGGACAGGTGCTGCAGGTGCACCGGCCGGCTCTCGTAGGCGGCGAGCGCGAGGTCGCGCTCGACCATCAGGCTCTCGGCGACGGACGGCCAGCCCGCGAGGCCGAGCTCCGCCGACACGTCGCCCTCGTGCATCTGACCGCCGCGGGACAAGGTCGGCTCCTCGCAATGAAGTGCCAGCGGGCGGTCGGCGACCGCGCTGTAGGCGAGCGCCCGGCGCATGAGCGCCGCCGACGCGACCGGCCGCCCGTCGTCGGTGAAGGCGATCGCACCGGCGGCGGCGAGCTCCGCCATCTCCGTCAACTCCTCCCCGCGCTGCCCTTTCGAGATCGCCGCCGTGAAGCCCGTCGGGACGACTGCCTCCTCGCGCGCCTGCTCGACGAGCGCCTGCAGGACGGAGGCGTTGTCGACGACCGGGTCGGTGTTCGGCATCGCGACGATCGCGCAGTAGCCTCCGGCCGCTGCCGCCCGCGTTCCCGACGCGATCGTCTCCTCGTCCTCGCGCCCCGGGGTGCGCAGGTGGACGTGCGGGTCGACGAACGCCGGCGCGAGGACGAGCCCCTCGGGAGCAGCCGCGACGCTCTCGACCGCGGCGACGACGCCGTCCTCGACGGTCACGGTCGCCGGGCCATCGAGCCCCTCGACGGGATCGACCACGCGCGCGCGGATCGTCAGCGAGTCCCGCGTTCCGTTCGCCCACGAGAGCATCACGCGACCTCCATGACGGGCTGGGCGACGTGGAGCCCCGGTGCCGTGAGCAGGTCGTAGAGCACGGCCATCCGCACGACGAGGCCCGAGCGCACCTGGGTCGTGATGAGGGACGCACCGGAGTCGGCGACACGCGGGTCGATCTCGACTCCCCGGTTCATCGGGCCGGGATGCATCACGACCTGGCCCGGGCGGACGCGGTCGGGCGTGACGCCGTAGAGCGCGGTGTACTCGCGCAGCGAGGGGACGTACGCCGCCTCCATCCGCTCCGCCTGCATCCGTAGCACGTAGACCACGTCGACGTCGGCGAGAGCCTCGATGCGATGGCTGACGGCGCACCCGAGGGCCTCGACACCGCGGGGCAGAAGGGTGGGCGGCGCGACGAGCAGCGGCTCGGCGCCGACCAGCACCAGCGCCTCGACCAGCGACCGGGCGACCCGTGAGTGAAGGACGTCGCCGACGATCCCGACCGTGACGCCCTCGAGCCGGCCGAGCGCCTCGCGGATCGTGAACAGGTCGAGCAGCGCCTGCGTCGGGTGCTGGTGCTTCCCGTCGCCCGCGTTGACGATGTGCGCCTCCGTCGCGGCGGCGACCAGGTGCGGGGCCCCGATGTGCGGATGGCGGATCACGATCACGTCCGGGTCGTACGCGGCGAGCGTGAGCGCCGTGTCGCGCAGCGACTCCCCCTTGTCGACCGATGAGCCGGAGGCGCGCAGCACCATGGTGTCGGCGGAGAGCCGCTTTGCCGCGAGCTCGAAGCTCGAGAGGGTCCGCGTCGAGGACTCGAAGAACAGGTTGACGACGAGCCGCCCACGCAGCGTCGGCAGCTTCTTCACCTCACGGTCGAGCGAGCGCTCGAGCGCGCGCGCGGTGTCGAGGATCCGCTCCGCGTCCTGCCTCGTCAGGTCGCCGACGCCGAGCAGGTGCCGTCTTGAGTGGTCAGCCATCGTTGCCTCCTTCGGGGGCGGGCTCGAGCACGACCCGGTCGCGGCCGTCGACCTCGGCGAGCTCGACGCGGACGCGCTCGCCGAGCGCGGTCGGGAGGTTCTTGCCCACGTAGTCGGGCCGGATGGGGAGCTCGCGGTGCCCGCGGTCGACGAGCACCGCGAGCTGCACCCGCTCCGGGCGCCCGAAGTCGAGCAGGGCGTCGATCGCGGCGCGGATCGTCCTCCCGGTGAAGAGGACGTCGTCGACCAGCACGCAGGTCCGCCCTTCCAGCGGGAAGTCGAGCTCCGTGCCGCGCACGACAGGGTGCGCGTGGAGCGGAGCCAATCGGCCCCGGACGAGGACGTCGTCCCGGTGGAACGAGATGTCGACTGCTCCGATCGCGGGCTCGACCCCGCTCCGCTCCGCGACCAGCGAGCGAAGCCGGTGCGCGAGCGGAACGCCGCGGGTGTGGATCCCGATGAGGGCGAGCCGCCCGACGTCGTCGTTGCGCTCGATCAGCTCGTGGGCCAACCGCGCGAGCGTCCGCGCCAGGGCGTCCGCGTCGAGGATCTCGCGCGTCGTGTCGCGCGCGGGTGAACCGGTAGGCATCGCTTCGCTCCTTCCCGGCCTCGCTGGACCGGCTTAAAGGGACTTGCGTGCGAGTCTAGCGACCGGCCCCGACGGGGCCGCGGTGGATCCCGTGCGCGCGACACGTGCCACGCACGGAGATGCGCCTACGGGAGGTGGCCGACCAGCCTTCACACGTTGCTCACTCCAAACGGCGAGGATCCCGACCGTGACCGGCTCGGAGACGGTGACCCCTCACGCTGCACGCCCTCGCCACGCGAGGCGCGCCATGATCGTCCTCGCCGGACTCGTCCTCGCGTCGACGGCGATCCGCTTCGCCGCCGCGCAGGCCTTCACGACTCCGTGGATCGCGCCCGACGAGATGGTCTACGGCATGATCGGCGAGAGTCTCTGGTCGCACGGCACGCTGACCCTGCGCGGCCTCCCGTCTCCCTACTACAGCCTTCTCACACCGGCGCTGATCGGCGCGCCGCTCGCGGCGCTCGACCTCGGCGACGGGATCCAGTGGGCGCGACTGCTGCAGGCGCTCGCCATGTCGCTGGTGGCGATCCCGACGTACCTCTGGGCCCGCCGGATCGCCTCGACCGGCTGGGCACTCGCCGCCGCGGCGATCGTGCTCGCGGCGCCCGCGTTCCACTACTCGGGGTTCCTGATGACCGAGCCGCTGATCCTGACGGTGGTCACGGCCGCACTGCTCGCGCTCGCGCGCGCGCTCGAGGAGCCGTCGATGTGGCGTTACGGGATCTTCGTCGCCTGGACGACCGCCGCCTCCGCGGTGCGGCTCCAGGCAATGCTGCTGCTCCCCACGTTTCTGCTGGCCGCGCTCGTCGACGCCGCTGCGGCGCGCGACCGCGCGAGGCTCCGGCCCCTGCTCTGGTTCGCAGCGCTCGCGGCGGCCGTCACGGGTGGCGTGGCAGCGGTGATCCTGCTCACGGGAGGGGAGCTCTCGTCGCGGCGCCTGCTCGGCGCATACACGCCGGTCGGGCAGGCGGGCGCCGCGGCGGCGGGCCGTTTCCACGAGGTCGCCTGGCATGCGTTCGATGTCGCCGTTCTCGGCCTCGGTGTCACCGTGCTGGCGGTGGCAGTCCTCGCGCTTCGGGTGCTCGCCGGGCGGGACCGCGATCCCGCGTTGCGGGCGTTTGTCGCCGTGACGCTCGCGTACGTCGCGCTGCTCGTGCTTCAGGTCGGCCTGTTCGCGGCCGCGTTCGTGGGCGCGGTCGCGGAGCGCTACCTGATCACGGCGCTTCCCCTGCTCGCGATCGGGCTCTGCGGCTGGATCTCGCGGGGAGCGCCGCGGGCGCTCTGGGTCGTGCTCCCGGTGTGGCTCGCGATGGTCGCCGGCGCCGCGCTCGTGCCGATCGGGCAAATCGCGGGACCCGACACGCTTCCCAACACCCTGACACCGTCCCTTCTCGCAGGGCTCGGGTCCGAGGATGCGGCGCGGGCGGCTCTCGTCGCGTCCGCTCTGGTCGCCGGTGCGCTCGTCCTGCTGCTGCCACGCCGCCTCGCGTGGGTGACGGCGGCCGCGGTCGGAGTCGGCCTGGCGCTCCTCTCCGTCGACTCCGGCCGGCGGATCGCCGACGCGTCGGCACACGAGGAGCTGGTCGGGACAGGCTCGGCGCCCCCCGGATGGCTCGACGACGCGGGGGTGCAGGGCGCCACGTTGCTGTTGACCGGCGACCGCTTGTGGACAGCCACGGCCCGCACCGTCTTCTGGAACCGCGCTATCGACGAGGCCGTCCGCATCGCTCCCCTGACGGTCCCGTTCCCGCCTGTCACGTCCGCAGTCGAGGTCGGTGACGACGGAGTCCTGCGCAGGGCGGACGGATCGCCGCTCGACCGCGACATCCTGGTCGTGCCTACGACCGTCACGCTCGAGGGCGAGAAGCTCGTCGAGCGGCCCGCCGGCGACAGCGAGACCTACGGGCTCACCGCATGGCGAACGGACGGCCCGGCGCGCATGCTCCTCCGTACGAGCGGCTTCCTGCCGAACGGCGACTTCACGGGCACGGCGGCGGTGACCGTCTACGCCTGCAAGCAGGGCACCCTCGACGTCACGATCCTCGGCAAGACGGGCGATCCCGTCGAGGCCCGCGTCGACGGGGTCTCGGTCGCGCGGCTCGAGACCCCGGCGGAGGGCGCGGTCACGCACCGGATCCCGGCGCCGCCGTACGCGGACGGCTCACGGCCCTGCGTCTTCGAGCTCGAGAACCCCGGCTACGCGGGCACGACGGCGATCACGTTCACCCCGCGCTAGGCGCGCTCCGGCCTACCCGGGCAGCTGGTCGTCCGGCTCGGTGAGAGCCTCGATCGCGTCGCGTGCCGCGTCGAGCTCCCCGGCGGACACGAGGAGCCGCAGCGGGACGTCCGCGTGCTCCGGATGCTCCTCGACCGCGCCCTCGAGCGTGGCCTCGATGCCCGCCCGGGTGAGCAGGGCCTGCAGCTCCTCTGCCTCGTCGACGCTCCCGACGACGGCCACCTGGACGAGCTCGGTCATACCCCTGACCCTACATCGTCCCGCTGGCCGCGTCGGCCGCCACGCGCTACGAGCTCCGGAGAGCCGCGCTCGGGAAACGGCACCGTGACGAGGTCGAAGTCGCGCGGGACGACCGACCGCGGGAACAGGGAGCACGCCTCCTCGGCGACCTCGGTCGCCGCGTAGCGGGCCGAGAGGTGCGTGAGGGCGAGCAACCCCACCCCTGCCTCGCGGGCCACGAGCGCCGCCTCCCCCGCCGTGGAGTGGCCCGTCTCGCGCGCCCGGGCGCGCTCGTCGGCGAGGAACGTCGCCTCGTGGACGAGCACGTCCGCACCGGTGGCCGCCTCCACCACCGAGGCGGCAGGCGAGGTGTCTCCCGTGAGCACGACGCTGCGCCCGCGCCGAGCCGGGCCGACGACCTCCTCCGGAGCGACGACCCGGCCGTCATCGAGCGTCACCGGCTCGCCGCGCTGCAGGGCGCCGCGTGCAGGCCCGTCGGGGACGCCGAGCGCATCGGCGGCGTCGACGTCGAAGCGGCCGGGACGCTCGTCCTCGCGAAGCGCGTAGCCCAGCGCCCCGACACCGTGCGCCACGGCGAATGCCTCGATCCGGTAGCCGTCGCGCTCGACCGCCCCGCCGGCCCCGAGCTCGACGACTTCGAGGGGGTACGCGATCCTCCCGACCACGACGCCGAGCGCGCCGAGGAGCGCCCGCGTGCCGCGCGGGCCGTGCACCCGGATCGGCGTGTCCCGGCCGCGCAGCCCGAAGGTCTTCAGCATTCCCGGCAGCCCGAGGACGTGATCGGCGTGCAGGTGCGTCAGGAAGACGTCCTCGAGGTCGACGAGCCCGATGTCCGAGCGGAGGAGCTGTCGCTGGGTTCCCTCGCCGCAGTCGACGAGCAGCCGGTCGCCGCCGCGGCGCAGGAGCGTCGCGGAGGTGCCTCGCGCGGCCGTCGGAGCGGAGGCGGCGGTCCCGAGGAAGACGAGATCGAGGTCCACGGGCGCCGATCGTAGCCCGGCTCGCGCCCGGCGAGGCGGTCGCGTCGTGGGGCCGTCGTCACGATCTCGGCGCACTCACGACTCCCATCGGGCACAGATCTGCCGATAGCGTGAAGTCAGGGCACCGGGGGTGCCCCTGGGGGTGGTTGTTCTCGCGGGGGCGCTGCGTTGCGCGCGATCGGCGCAGCGGAGCTCCGTCCGTCGGAAGCCGCGTGTGACGACGTCAGGCGGGGAACGCCAGGTCGGTGTAGACCATCTCGCCCTTGAACTTCCGCGCGACCGGGTCCCAGGGGAAGAAGATCGCGTTCCGCCACTCGAGCCGCTCGCCGGTGGGCTCGTGCTCGAGCCAGCGACCCTCGTGGGTCGCCGTCACCACCGCCTCCTCGCAGACGCCCTGCGGGCCGATCACGATGTAGTCGAGATCGAAATGGATGTCCGGGAACGCGGTCAGCAGCTCGGTGTAGAAGCGGGCGGCGCCTTCGTGCCCCTCCCAGCGGGCGCCGGTCCCGGCGACCGTGTAGACGCAGTCTTCGGTCAGGGTGGAGATCAGGCCCGGAAGGTCCCGGTTGTCCTCCGCGATCGAGTGGGTCTTCCAGAGCTCGCGGATCGCGTCGTGCTCGTCGGGATCCGACGGCCTGCGCAGAAGCTCGAGGATGCGTTCGCTCGCCATGAGGCCTCCGATTCGCGTGGTGGGCGGGTGCAAGGGCGAGATATATCTCCCGCTTGCCGCGGCGTGCTGCTTCTCGCCACCCGCCCAGGGCGTCACGCCGTAGAGGGCCACGTTGTCCGAGGGGCGCTTACGCGGGAAGCGTGAGCACCTGGCCGGGCACGATCGTCGTCGACTCGAGGTGGTTCCGCTCGCGCAGCTCCCACACGCCCTCACGCGGGTCGCCCGGGAAGGTCTGCTCGGCAATCGACCAGAGCGTGTCGCCCGGCTTCACCCGGTAGCTCTGCTCGGGCCCGCCGGCGCCGGACTCGCCGGCGAACAGTGCCCACAGCACGAGCACGGCGAGCGCGACGAGGAGCATGCGGCCGAGGAATGGCGGAGCGAACATCTGTTCGCATGATGACAGAACAGGTGTTCGGTGTCAAGCGTGGGTCTCGAAGAACGCGCCCGTCGCAGGACGAGCCCGGTTGGTCGTCAGCGAACGGGGCGGACGATCGTGGTGCTGCGGGACAGGTTCGTCTCGGCGGTGAGCCTGACCGCAATGGTTTGCTGTCCGGCGGGCCGCGCGAGCCGGACGGTCGTCCACCGGTTCTGCTTGACCATCGCAGACGTGCAGGCCCCGCTGTCGAAGGCACGCGCCGCGAGCACGCGACGGGCGCTCGCGAGCGTGTGGACGCCCCGGAGGAGGCAGACGCGAGCCGACGCCGCCTCGGCGGCCGTCACCTCGACCGCCACTGCGCCCGGACCGGCCCGGACGACCGGTCGCTTCGCGCCGAGCACGGAGAGCGAGGGCTGCCACGCGGTACCGGGCGCGTCGCCGCAGCCCGGGTCTGCGATCGCGTCCCGCACGGCGTCCGCCGAGGGACGCGGCGTGCCGTCCGCACGGTAGAGACCCGCCTGGAAGCCTGAACGGAGCGAGTCGTCGCGGAAGCCGAAGACGTTGACCTGCGCGACGTCCGGGTCGCAGGCCGCACGGCGCACGAGCTCGCCGTAGACGGCGGCCTGGGTCGCCTCGTCCGTCACCGCGACGTTCTCGCGTCCGTCGTAGCCGTCGCGGTCGAGCGTGTCGACCTGCCACCCCACCTCGTCCAGGTAGAGGCGGAGCCCGTCGAGGGTCGTCGGCTGCGCCGTTCCGTCGAACGCGTCCCAGAAGGCCTGCTTGACGCGATCGAGGTTGACGAACCCGGCGTTCGGCCACGGATAGCCACGGCTCAGCGGATCGGTGGCCACGTTCGGGTACGGATGGAAGCTGAGCCCGTCCATCAGAGGGCGCTCCCGCCCGCTCGTCCGATACCAGGCACCGAGCGCGGCGAGGAAGCGCACCGGTGAGGTCGAGACGTTGCTCCGCGCCGTCGGCCGGTCGTTCCCGCGGGGAGACAGGCCCACCCCGACGACCGTGATCGCCGGGTCGACGTCCTTGAGCGCGTCGTAGCCCGCTGCGAGGAACGGGCCGAACGTCCGCGCCGACAGCTGCGTCGAGCGGGCGAACTGGGGCCGCCAGAAGGCAGGCTGGTTCGGCTCGTTGCCGACGACGAACTGCCGCACGTCCGGGTAGCGCCGGGCGAGCTCGGCGAGCCAGGCGCCGAACGCCTCCGGGCGGGCCAGCCGTGCCTCGACCTCCCGGGGCGGGTACGGGTACGTCGCGAAGACGAGGCGGACGCCGGCCTCGCGGGCCGCCGCGACCGTCAGGTCGAGGAGCGTGCGCTCGCCGAGGGCGAGCGGGTCGCTCGGCTGCCAGCGGACCGTGACGACCGTCTGGCGCAGCCCCAGCGACGCCATCCTCGCGTAGAACGCCGCGCCGGCATCGGGCTCGAACTTCCCGGTGTCGTCGTTGGCGCCGACGTCGGCGCCGGACGCCGCCCCCACACATACGAGCGCCGTAGCGACGACGGCCAGGAGCGAACGCCGTCGCCTGTCCCCCCTCGTCGAGCTCACGTGCCGCAGACCCCCTCGTTCGATGCTTCCCGAGAACGATCTCCGTCCCCCCGGACGGAGCGGCTCGGGATCCTACAGGATCACGAAGTCCCTGCAAGCACGGCGTCCAGGAGCCCCTCGGCGCCGTGACGTACCGGGTCGGCGGCAGGAAGACCGGTGGCCTCGGACGCCTCGGCGACCGCGTGGGCGGCGGCCGCGTCGTCGAGCCCCCCCGTGTGGAGCGCGAGCGCGACGACTCGCGCATGCCGGCGCGGGAGCGACACCCGCTCGTGGAGCGCGACGAGCTCCTCCAGGGGCGGGATCGGGTGCCCCGGGGAGCCCTCGATCTCGGTCGAACCGACGCGGTGGCAGAGGACGAGGGCGTGCGGGACGGAGCCGTGGTAGAGGCCGAGCGTCACGCCCGAGTACGCCGGGTGCACGAGCGATCCCTGGCCCTCCACGAACAGCAGCTCTCCCCCGCGCCGACGCCCTTCGACCACGAGCTGCTCGGCCGCGCCCGAGAGGAAGTCGGCGACAACGGCATCCACCGCGATGCCCCAGCCTGCGATCGCGATCCCGGTCTGCCCTGTGGGCACGAAGAGCGACGCCAGCCCTCGCGCGCGGGCGGCGCGGTCGAGCTCGAGCGAGACCGTCATCTTCCCGATGGCGCAGTCGGAGCCGACGGTGAGGACGATCCGGGCGTCGACCTCGAGGTTCGCGCCCGTCGCGCAGTCGAGGCCGGCCGGCGGCCTGCGCAGGTCGCGCAGCTCGACGCCGGCCCGGTCGGCCACCGGACGCAGCTCGGGGTCGTCGGCGAGCATCTCGTGGAGCCCGTTCTCGATCGAGAGGCCGCGGTCGATGCACCCGCGCAGGATCTCGCGCCAGGCGGGCGGGAAACGACCTCCCTGGGTGGCCACGCCGACGAGCGCGACCTCCGGCGCGTACGTCATCGCCTCGTCGAGGTCGCCCACGACGGGAGCGCCGGCCTCGTCCTCCCCGGCGCGGGTCGAGTCGAGGATCGCCACGACGTCGTCCCGGCGGTACCGCAGGACGCCGCGCATCGTCTTGCCGTAGTGCATGTCCGCCGAGAATCCCTCGGCGAGGATCAGGGTCCTCTCACCCGCAGCCAAGACCGACCTCCAGGGCCGGGACCTGCACGCCGTCGACGAACGCCGGCCCGGGCGCCGGGTCGTGTGCCAGCAGCAGGTTCCCGTCGAGGTCGACGTGGTCGCAGAGCGGCGCGACGGCGCATCCGGCCGCGATGCCGAGCCCCGACTCGACCATGCAGCCGAGCATCACGCCGAGGCCGAGCGCGCGCGCCGCATGGGTCATCCGGATCGCCTCCCGGATACCCCCGGACTTCGCGAGCTTGATGTTGATCCCGTGCGCCACCTCGCGGCAGGCCGCGACGTCGGCGAGCGTGTGACAGTCCTCGTCGACGTAGACCGGGACCGGAGAGCGGCGGCGGAGCTCCGCCCCGCCGGGATCGCCCTCGCGCAGCGGCTGCTCGACGTACTGGATCCCGAGGCGGGCCAGCTCTCCGCAGGCGTCGAGTGCCTCGTCCACGGTCCACCACTCGTTGACGTCGACCATGAGCGGCAGGTCGGTGACGCCGCGGACGGCGCGCACCCGCTCGACGTCGAGCCCGTCCCCGCCGCCGAGCTTGAGCTTGAGGCGGCGGAATCGCGGGGCGGCCGCGCTCGCGCGCCGGGCCATGTCGTCGGGGTCGCCGAGCCACACCGTCCACGACGTGGGCGGACCCGTGCGCGGGAGCCCGAGGAGGCGATTGACGGGAGCGCCGAGCAGCTTCCCCTGAAGGTCGTGGAGCGCGGCGTCGAGGGCGGACTTCGCCGCCTGCTCGCCCTCGAGCGCGCCGAGTCGTGCCCCGATCTCCTCCAGTGCGAACGGGTCGTCGCCGACGAGGTGCCCATGCCGCTCGACGAACTCGAGCGCCGACGCAGCCGTCTCGCCGTACCGCTCGATCGGCGCCGCCTCGCCGCGGCCGTCGACGCCCTCGTGGCGCAGGGTCACGTGGACGACATCGGCCCAGTCCTGTGACTCGCGGCTGATGACGAACGTCTCCGCCAACTCGAGGCGGACGATCTCGGCGCGCACCTCCATCGAGGGTGAGAGCCTACTGGGCGATGCGCGCGACGTACGCCGCCACGTCGGCGGCGTCCTGGCCCTCGACGAGCCCCGACGGCATCACCCCGCGCCCCCCGGCGACGACGGCCTCGACCTCGCTCGCCGACAGCCCGCTCCCCACGAGCGCAGGGCCGATGCCGCCCCGGGCGTCCATCCCGTGACAGCCGGAGCAGTTCACGACGAAGACCTGGCGCCCCCGCGTCGCGTCGCCCGCGGTTGCAGTCCCCGACGCGGCAGATGGAGTGAACGGATGCCACTTCGCCAACCCGAACGTGGCGAGGGTCACGGTGACGAGGAGGAGCGGCGGCGCGACCTGCCTCTTCGTCATCAGAACCCGAACCGCACGTGCGTGAAGTACCAGAGCGCCGAGGTCAGCCAGAGGGTGGCCAGGACCGCCGCGAGCGAGCCGCCGAGCACGGGCAGCACCCAGTGCGGGTAGTGCTTCCAGCGGATCACGAGGAGCTTCGCGGCGACGACCCCGTAGACGAACGAGCCCGCGATCGAGTGCACCGCGACGCGCGCGTCAGGCGTCCGGAACCCGAGCATCGTCACGCAGTGGAAGAAGACGGGCAGCGACAGGAGCAGCGCGATCCGTCCGGACCAGCGGTGGATGCGCTTCGCCGTCGTGAACGAGAGCGGCACGACGCGCCGGAGCTTCCCCCACATTCGCGATGCCGTGAGCACCTGCACCACTGCGAGAGCCGCGGCGCCGGTCGCGAGCCAGACCTTCGCCGCGATGGTCGACGAGAAGACGGTCTCGACGATGTCCGAGTACGTCGAGCTGACGTCGCCGAGCGGCACCGTGCGAGCCTAGATGGTTGATCGGCACTTCGCGCGAACCGGATGACGCCCCAGACACGGCGCCGGATCACCCCGTCCGGGCACGGCCCGTAGCACCAACTACGAACCGCACCCGGCCGGTGCGCCCGGCTTGGTCTGGAACGCCCCCGGACGTCACGCCAATTACCGATCTTCCATCTAGACCGGCGGGGGCGCGAGCGGAAGGACGTCGTCTAGACTGGTCGCTCCCGAGCGCCCGTAGCTCAGGGGATAGAGCGCGCGCCTCCGGAGCGCGAGGTCGCAGGTTCGATTCCTGCCGGGCGCATAGCGAGCCGATTCGGGTCACGTCGGGTCAGAAGGTGACAGGAAGGGCCGGAATCCCAGGAGTGATGCGGGGTTCCGGCCCTTCCTTACGTCGTCTGGCGAGCGACCATGCGACCGCCGGAGAGGGCCGTTTTCGAGCCCCTGAGTCACGAAAATGAGTCACGAAGGGTCCGTGACTCACGACCGCCGCACGGTCCGAGCGCATCGGCCACCATGACGACGTGGCGGGGCTACTCCCTCGCCGCCGTGCCCCCGGACGATTACGGCGTCGCGGGGGCTTTCCGCGCTCGGGTCGCCGACGCGTCACACTCCGGGCGTGGCTGCCGTCGACGACCGGGCTCGCGACGCCTTCCCGGACAACGCGCTCGACCTTGTCGCCCTCGCGGGAAGCTTGTCCGTACGACCTACGGGCATCCCGACGCGGTCATCGCCCGCGAACGAGTCCGTGAGGCATTCAGCCAGCTGCCTGAGCTACCGACCCCGCTACGCGCGACGGGCTGAGAAACGAACCTACGATTTGCAGCGATTCGTTTGAGCGATCCTGCCGCGCGGTTCTACGCCTGGGCGACGCCGACCTTATTGTCGATCAGGGCCGACACCTCGGCGAACTGCACCCGAGGCTCGACGCCGTAGAGCTCGATGACCTTCGCCTTCAGCTCCGGCGTAAAGAACGCGCGGGCGGCTGACTCTGAATCCCAGACGTACGTGTTGGTGACCGTCCCGGTCTCGTCGTTCCACATGAACACCTTGCTTTGCAGGCCGTCGATACCCTCGAACTTAGGCCCTTCCTGCTCAGCGACCGCTGTGGCGCGTTCGCGGTTCAGGTCCTTGCTTGGGCCGATGGTGACGATGACTCCGATCATGTCGTCTCCGTTTTCTTGAATGGCCGCCCTGGAGTAGCGGGTCGGTTAACACTTGCAGATTCATGCTTCTCGTACCAGTAGTCACGTGCTTCGGGTACGCCTGCGGCTTTCACCGATCCCGGTTTGCGCGAAGGTCTGAGACACGCGCTGAGACACGAACCCACGATTTGCAGCGATTCGTTGCTTTCGGGCGCATCAAGCGGCCTGTATCCATGCGGGAACGGCTTGAAACCGTAGGTCAGGCATGCGAGGAACCGCCCGTTTCGCGGTCCCGTGCGGCCCCCGGTGCGGCCCTCGAAATCGCCGCGGTCGGCGGTCCCCACTCGAGATCGAGCGTCCCGATCAGCCGAAACTGACCTCGCGCAGGAACGGCCGCAAAGCCTCCGCGAACTCGCATGGGTACTCGTGATATGCGTCGTGTCGACCCGGCGTGGTGGCGACGTCGACGCCGAGGCGCTCGCCCAGGCGGCCGGCGATCTCGGCGTAGAACGGAAGGCTGTCCTCGCTGACGAGCAGGCGCACCGGCGCGGCAAGGGAGGTCAACGTCTCCTTGTCGGGCAGGCTCAGTTCGTAGCTCCCGAGCTCGACCCCGAACAAGGTGCTGGCGGTGGCGCACATGCGCTCACGAAGCGCGGGCGGCAGCCGATTCCAGGCGTCCTCGTCCCCGGCCACGTAGCACCAGAGGCGCTCCACCGCGGCGGCCGGCCCGCCGCCCTCCATCGCCTCCTGCACCAGCGCCCTCACCGGTGCTCGGACCGCGTCTAAATCGTCAACCAGGGCGTACAACCCCGGTTCGTGCAGGATCGCGCCGCGAACCGCCTCGGGATGACGGACCAGCAACCACAGCGCAAAGTTGCCGCCGCTGCTCGTGCCGAACACTGCCGCGGGACCGACACCGAGCGCATCCAACAGCGCCGCCGCGTCGTCGGCCTGCTCCCCCGCTGAGGTCGTCTGCCAGTCGGCCGGGACGGGACTGCGCCCGTTCCCACGCCGGTCGTAGGTGATGACCGTGAACTCGTCGGCCAGCACGTCGGCCAGCTTGTCGAAGTGTCCGCCGTCGCCGGTCGCTCCCATGATCAGCAGGACCGGCGGCCCGGTGCCCCGGGCCTCGTGGTAGAGCTCAGTCCCGTTGACGGTGACTCTCGGCATCGCAAGCTGCCTTGGTCGGTCTCTAAAAGAGGATCGTCGCCCTTTTGCTGCACCGGCGCAAGCGTCCCGATCGCAAGCTGACGGTACAGCTGGGGCAAAGGCGGAGATCGTCGACCGTGTCCGGCAGCTCGTCGCCCGGCACGTCGACGCGCACCGCTCGGAGCGTGTCGAGCTCGTCGACCGGGAGCTCGAGCGGGTCGTCGCCGAGCTCGTCGCGCAGCGGCTCGCCGAACGAAACGGCGACGACGTGCATGCCTCGGCCGAGGCGAGCACCCGGCTCGCCGAGCCCGAGCTCGCGCCCTGCGTCCGCTGCGGCGAACGACCACGCGAACGCGGCCGACGGGTCTGTACGCGCTGCCGCGGCCACGCCGACGCCGAACGACGCCGTGCCCGCCGGCGCCGTACGCGCCGCAGACCGCCGCGAACGGGAGCGGGATCGACGTCGACGAGCTCGCCGCCCGAGCGAACCGCGACCACCCGGCGAGCACGCTGGCGCCCGCCGCGCTCGCGGCATGGCTCGCCGACAGCGGGTTCGCCGAGCGCGACGAGCGCGGCCGGCTGCACGTCACGGATCGCGGCCGCGAGCTCGCCGGCGCCGCGTTCGGCTGAACTTACGAGGCGAGCTGCTGACGCAGCGCCACGACCGAGGGCATCGGCTCGAGTCGGTGTATCGCGCGATGGCACGTCGGGCAAACCACGGCCAAGTCCTCGGGTTTCGTCTTACGTGCCCCCAGGACCGCCGCGAGCGGAACGAGATGGTGGCATTCGAAGATGTCGCCGAGCGTTTCGCCGTAGCGCGACCGGGCGTCCTGCTCTGTGATGCCACACGCCTCGCACCAGAGCTGTCCGTCTTGGTCGCGCACCTGCTGCTTGCGCTGCCGCGTGACGGCGCTGTTGCGTTCGCGCCGACGATGCTCTGTCAGGACGATCGCGCCCTCCGGGCGGCCTTCGTCATCCTCGAGCTCGGGCGGTAGTGACGCGGTCGCGACGCCGGCCTGGATCGACGCGGCGAGAACGCGGCATTCGTCGCGGCGATCCGTCCACGCGTCCCACACCTCGGCGTCTCGACGACCGCCGGCCCGCAGCCCGGTTCCCGGATAGTCCGGGTCGAGCGCGAGGAAGTTCGCGAGTTTCATCGTGACCGGCGATGCGAACGAAACGCGTCGCCGAGCTCGACCTCGACGACGTCACGGCCGCTATCGCCGGGCTGGCCGCCGCGGGCTACAAGCGCAAAACGATCAAGAAGTCGCGCGACGCGCTCGCGATGGTGCTCGACCACCACGGCGTCGACCCGAACCCCGTTCGCGACAAGCGCGTCCGCCCCGGGAGGCGCGATTTCCGGCCTCTGAGACACGAATCTGAGACACGAACCGTTCGTGTCTCACGACCGCTGCACGTTCCGGCAGGCACCCGCCCGCGCTCGTTCCGCTCGTCGCGGCCGCCTCGCGTTAGGGTCCGTGCATGAAGTTCAAGCCCACGCGCACGGATCGGCTCTCGCCGGAAGAGCGTGAGATCGTCAATCGGCTCGAACGTGGCGTGGTCGACGCTGCGGAAGCCGGACGATTGCTCATCGCCTCGGTCCAGTCCGTCCGCCACGAGGCCACCGCGTCACCGGACGAGAGCGCGCCTGGGACCGAGGAGACAGACGCCTCCCCGGACGAGACGCCCGAGGAGGCAAGGGCGAGGGCTCTCGTCGAGCGCCTCGCGCAAGACGTGTACGGTGACCCGGCCTGACTCCGGCGAGACACGCCGCGAGACATGACCAGACTCCGCGGAGTCACGCGCCGTGCCACGACCCCCCGATTTGCAGGGATTCATTCCTTTCGGGCGTATAAGGCGCCACAAGCTGGAAGTTCCGCAAACCCCGTAGAGATGCGGCGTTTGCGCTTGTTTGCAGGCGTTTAGCCGTTTCGGACGCGTGTGCGGGCTCTTGCCCACGCGTGCCGGGTTTGCGCACCTCGTGCTACCCCCCCGTGCTACCCCCGGGACCGACTCTCCCCGCGCCCGTCTACGAAGCCAACTCGGCCTGGACGAGGGGGAGGACGTCGTCGGGTTCGGGGTAGTGCCCGAGCATCGATTTCGTGAACACGAGCTTGTCGTCGACATGGACGTCGAAGATCCCCTTGTCCCCCATTACGACGTCGATCGCGGCGAGATCGTTCTCGTGGGCTTCGAGCAGTCGAGCCACGAGAGCGGTGGCGTAGGGCCTCGCACTGCAGGGGACGCAGTACTCGATTCGGATGCGGTGTGGGTCAGCCATGCTGCGATCTTGACGGTCGGATGCGGGTCTGTGCGGCAATCGACGATCGACCTCAGTAGCCCCGACCACCACGGCTCCGACCCCGCTCGACATGAGCGACCAGCTCTCCCGCGAGGAGCTCGAATGCCAGCACTTCTCGGCACTCATGCTCCGCGGGTATCGCGCCGGGGGCGCTGCGCGTTCAAGGGCCGGAAAGGCTGGGTTCTCGAGAGTGGCCGGCCGCGAGCGCTACGCGGCGAGGACGTAGTCGTCAGGCGACCTCGGTGCGCTGTCGCGCTCCGTGACGGAGATCGGTGTCTCTCGTGTCGGATCGACGCGGGTGACGAAGCCCCAAGCCTCTTCCGGGTCCCCCCCGTTCGGGGTAGAGACCCTCTTGATGGCGATCGTGTCGCCAACCTCCGGGAGCCACTCTCCGGTGTACAGCCAGGCGCCGACCTCGAAGTACGGCAGGCCGCGCCCGACCTTGACCAGCGTCACCGTGTACGTCCTCTCGTCTGCCATAGCACTTCGGAACCTATTGGGCTTCCGCAGATCGGCGCGTGCCGTTCGGCCAGGCTGATCTCGTCGGATCGGACGGTTGGGATGGCCGAACGGCTAGCTCGAACGGACGGTTTGCACGAGGAGGACGCCGTCTTTGAGCGGGGTTGCCTGTCGTTCGACGCGGATCACCTCGTACACGCGTCCCTGACCGTCGACGATTCGGTCGGTTTCTTCATACGTGCCCGTGTAGCTCCAGAACGCCCGTTCCTCGCCGCCGCCGAACTCCCACGAGCGAAGCTTGTAGGCGAGGGGCGAGAGAGCGAGATAGCGGAGGAGCGAGTCTCGCGCGTCCTGGGTCGCGCGATGGGAGTTGCCCGCATTCCGCACATGATCGAGAGCCCGCAAGATGACGGTGGCGTTCTCGTTCGTGACCGTCAGCGTGAGGCGGTCTGGAGCGGATCGTTGGATCGCGTCCCCCGCGCCGAGCGCGTCGAGCTCGGCGATGACGGCGTCAGCGGCGTCCTCGGTGACCTCGATCATCGCCTGTCCCAGCAGATCGATCTGCATCTCGGCTGTGCTCTCCTCTCGTGTCCTCGTCCGGCGAGCGTAGCTAGCCTCTCGCGGAACTGTTCTGCACGCCCGAGAGGTCTGTGTGCCCAGCGCCGAGAACGAAGCACTGATCGCCCGGCTGCTCGAAGTCGACGCAGAGCTCGACGCGATGCTCGCTCGAATGGAAGCGGGCGAGTTGGTCGACCTCCAGGAGATCGAGCGCATTCGTGCGCGCCTGCGTGAGGCCCAGGACCTGCTCACGGCGGCCAGCGACGACGGGTAGGTGGATCGTCGTTCGAGCGACGAAGGTGACCGGGCCGCAAGGACCGAAGCGCCGAGCGAGAGGTGTTCGAACGGGTTCGGCGGCGACCGCTCCCGCACCGGATCACCGGGGAGCGTATCGCGACCGGGATGCGCGGCGTTCGCCCAGGCACCACCGGATCGTGATCGGAGGGGAGCGCCCGCTCCAACCTGACCGCCCACGCACCGGATGCCCGAGCCGGCGAGCGCCTCGGCGTCTCATAGGTGGACCCGGTAGGTTCGCCGCACGACCGGCAGCCCCCCGTGCGCAGCCATCCGCACCCGCACGGTCACCCAGCCCCGCAGCCGTCCGCGATACGGGAGCTGCACGACTCCGCGGGTTCGCGGCCGGAGCTCGCGCGGGTCGGCACCGAGCGTCGCCTCCGCGGCTCCGCGGCGCAGCGACATGCGCACCCAGCCACGGTCGAGGGTCTCCGTCACGTTGCCGCGGTTGACCACGCCGAGCTCGAGGATGCGGGCTCCCTGCCCACGGCGAACGCGAAGCCCGCGCAGATCCAGCCGGCGCACGACCGGCCCGGGTGCCCGGACGACCACCACGATGCCGATCCGCATCCGCACGGCCACGCCTGCACCACGCTGCGGCCGGGTCGTGAGGAGCACGAGCGCGTCGTGGTCCCCGGGCTCGACGCGAGCAGGGAGCCGGGAGGCGACGGTCAGCGACCGGCCGGCGCCGGGGCCGAGCACGAAGCGGCCCGGGCGCACCGTGAGCCAGGACGCCGAAGCTCGCGGGCCGGCGCGCGCGACCACCTTCGGGCGGCCGCGCAGATCGAGCGCGAATCCCGCGCGCGCGACGTCCACCACGAGCGGGCTCAGCCCCGCGTTCGTGACATGGACGGCTGCCTGGCCCGAGCCTGCGAGCGCGACGCGTGCCGGAGTCACCGTCAGAGCCACAGGAGGCCGCGCCGTGCCCGCGCCCGCCGAAGCGGGCACGAGCACGGCGGCGGCGAGAGCGAGGCCCGCCGCGCGTCTCATCGACCGACGACCGTGAACGTGACGCTCGCCGTGTACCGGCCGGCCGCGACGGCGGGAAGCGGCGAGACGAACCCGACGCGTGTGTCCCAGACGTCCCCCGCGGCGGCACTCCGCGCAGCCTTGGTTCCCACGAGCAGGTCGGTGGCAGGCGCTATCGGGATGGCAGTCATGGCGCCGCCTGCGAGCGAGCCGCCGATCTGCCCGCCGCTCGGGGCCGTGCCCGCGATGCCGAGCGGCAGGTCGGCGGGCAGGAAGGCCGTGCGGCGCACCGTCAGCGCATACCCGCCGGCGTTGTCGCTCACGACCGTCACGTGCTCGGAGACGGGCGGCGGCGTGGTGGCGGTCGTCGCGTTGCCGAAGCTCACGCTGGACCGCTCGAGCGCGATGGAGAGCACGGGCTGGATGTCGATATCGACCGTTGCCCCTTGCGACACGCCGCCGGTCGGGGGCGGTGCGCCACCGCAGGCGATCGTCGCGCTGGACGAGTTGCGCGGCGCGGGGGCCGCGGAGGCGAAGTCCGTCGCGTTGGCGTCGGTGTCGACGCACCCGTCACCACCGCGCGCCGCGGCGGTCGTGTTGTCGAGGGGAGCAGCCGGCGCGCTGCCCTCGTAGTCCACTGCGCTCCCATAGCCGACGAGGTCGGCGACCGAGGCGACGGCGGAGCAGCTGCCGGCCGACGCACCGCACGTGAGCGGCGACGCGTCGCGGACGATCGCGACCTTGCCGCCCGAGACCGCCAGGTTCGTCGTTCCGGTCGCGTCCGGAGCCGGCAGAGGAGCGCCGACGGCCGCCGCCGATGCGAGCTGCACGAGGTAGTGCCGCCCGGGCGCGACCGTCCCGGTCAACGCGGTCGCCTGCCACGTGGTGCCTCCGGCAGACGCGTACTGGATCGTCCAGCCGCCGACGTCGACCGCGGTCGAGCCCCGGTTGAAGAGCTCGACGAAGTCGTTCGCGAAGGGTGCGCCGGAGTTGCCGCCCCCGGCGTAGACCTGGCTGACGACGAGATCGGGCGAGGCGCTGCGGGCGGTCGGCACGGCGAGCATGCCGGCGGCGGTGAGGACGGCGAGGACGAGAAGAAGGACTAGGGCTCGAAGCATGTGGGGGCTCCAATCGGAGAGGGGAAAGGGACTCCTCCCCTGATAGCGTGTTGTCAGTCTGGGCGAAAGGGCCGACCCGCGATTGACACAGATTCGGCACACGTGGCACGCGCACGGCCGGCACGCCCGTCTTCTTGCTCGAACCGGGTCCGTCCCGGCGGACGGAGATCGTCGAGGAGGCTCACCGCGCCTTCGACCGGCCCGGTGATTCCGCGGCAGCGGGCTACTGTCCCGCGGTGATCCGCTTCCTCCGCAGCCTCGACCCGAAGCTCCCGCGCACGGTCCAGACCCTCCAGGTCGGGGGCCTCGTGAGCGCGTTCGGGAACGGGATGCTGATCCCGTTTCTCTTCATCTACCTCCACAACGTCCGCGGGATCGGGCTCGGCGTGGCGGGGCTGGTGGTGGGCGCGAACGCGCTGGTCAGCGTGGTCGCCGGCCCCGTCTCGGGATCGCTCGTCGACCGGATCGGAGGACGCCGCGTCCTCGCGCTCGCACTCGTCGTCCTCGCGGTCGGCTACGGGGCGTTCGTCCTCGTGCACGCGCCGTGGCAGGGCTTCCTGGCAGCGGTCGTGACGGGTGTCGGCAACGGCCTCTTCTGGCCGGCGCAGTCGACGCTGCTCGCGTCGCTCTCCCCGCCCGACCGGCGCCACGCGACGTTCGCGATGCAGCGAGTGATGATGAACCTCGGGATCGGGGTCGGCGCCCTCGTCGGAGGCTTGATCGCCGACGCCGACCGGCCGGGCACGTTCGTCGCGCTGTTCCTGATCGACGCCGTGACGTTCCTCGTCTACCTGGGCGTCCTGCTCGCGGCCGTTCCGGACGTGGCGCCCGCCGGCGCGTCCGAGCTCCCCGGCAGCTACGCCGAGGTGCTACGGCACCGGGCGTTCGTCGGCGTCGTCGCGCTCAACACGCTGTTCATCTTCGCGGGCATGTCCGGCTTCGAGCTCCTTCCCGTGTTCGCGAAGAGCGAGGTGGGCGTGGCCGAGGGGGCGATCGGCGCGATCTTCTTCGTCAACACCGTCGTGATCGTGCTCGCGCAGCTCCCGATCGCAAAGCTCTCGGAGGGGCATCGCCGCATGCGGATGCTCGCACTGCTCGGCGTTCTCTGGGCTGGCTGCTGGGTGGCCGTGTCGCTCGTCGGCGGCAGCGTGGACGGAAGCACCGCCGCGGTGCTCCTCGGCGTCGTCATGGGCGCCTTCGGCATCGGGGAGTGCATCCACGGCGCCGTCCAGGCACCGCTCGTCAGCGATCTCGCCGAGCCGCGGCTGCTGGGGCGCTACATGGCGCTCTCCGCGCTCTCCTGGCAGGTCGGGTTCGCGCTCGGGCCGGCCGTCGGGGGCTTTCTCCTGTCGGTCTCGCCGCTCGGCACCTGGCTCGTGTGGGCTGCGCTCTGCGTGGTCGGCGCGGCGCTCGCCGTCGCGCTCGAGCGGGCGATTCCCAGCGGCATCCGACGGACGCCGGTGGCTCAGCCCGCCTGAGGCTGTCGGGGCAGGCAGAGGCAGGCGCGGCGACTACAATCACGAACATGGTGCCGACGACCGACGACCCGCTGAGTCCCCGTGCCGAGCCTGCCCCGCATCCGCAGGAGCATCCGGTCGCGCCCCGGCGCGGACGACGTCGCACGCACCCCGCAGCTCGCTGAGCTCAGCGCCGAGGGGCTCACCTGGGTCAACGCGGTCGCGCCCGACCTCGAAACTGCGCAGGCCCTCGCCGAGCGCTTCGGGTGGCATCCGCTCGACGTCGAGGACATCGTCTCGAAGCGCCAGCGGCCGAAGGTCGACGACTACGAGGACGACGGCTACCTGTTCGCGGTGCTGCACTTCCCCGTGTTCGACAAGGCGATCCAGCGGCTCAACGCGGCCGAGCTCGACGTGTTCATCGGCCAGGACTACCTCGTCACGCTCCCGAATCGCGAGCTCCTGCCCGTCACGCGGCTCTTCGCACGCTGCGACGGCGACGACGCGTTCCGCCAGCAGCTGTTCGCGAAGGGCTCCGGCCGCCTGCTCTACGAGGTGCTCGACGACCTGTTCGACTACTGCTTCCCGATCCTCGACAAGATCGGGCACAAGCTCGACCGGATCGAGGACGACATGTTCGAGGGAGCGGCCGAGGACGTCGTCCGCGACATCTCGAACGTCAAGCAGGAGATCATCTCGTACCGCAAGGTGATCAAGCCGGAGCGCACGACGCTCCGTGTCCTCGAGCGGCGGGTCGACCGCTTCCTGCCGGAGGAGCTCGAGCTCTACTTCGACGACATCAACGACGCCGTCGAGCGCATCTGGGATCAGCTCGACAACTACAAGGAGGTCGTCGAGGCGCTCGAGTCGACGAACGAGTCGGTCATCTCGCACCGCCAGAACGACGTCCTCCGCCTGCTCACGATCATCAGCGTCACGATGCTGCCGCTCACGCTGATCACGAGCGTGTTCGGCATGAACGTGCTCTTCCCGGGCGAGACGACGACCGCGGCGTTCTGGGTCATCCTCGGCGCGCTCGTGGCGACCCTCGGGGCGATGATCGGCTTCTTCCGCTGGAAGGGCTGGATCTAGACGACTGGCGGCGACGCGACGCCTGCGGCTGCGCCGTATCTCTTCAGGCTGACGTCAGCGTCGGGGTAGGGGTCGTGTTCGCGCTCCAGGAAGTAACGGTCCAACACGACCTCGTCGCAAGTGCGGCACGCCCAGCCCCGGTCACCGCGGACTTCGACGGTCTCCCAACGGTGCAAGCCGAAGACACGGCAGCGCACGATGGTCCACGGGTTCGGCATCACGCATGAGCGTATCGGGTCGGAGCCGTAGCCGTTTCGACCCGAGCGGTTTTCCCAGCTTTCACCGTCGCGGGCGCTTGCTGTCCCGCGACGGCAAGCTCGCGGGATGCATCGCCAGAGCGTCCCGTACGTTCACAGCCTCCCGCGATGGCCGAGCGGGATGCATCGCCAGAGCGTCCCGTCGGTTCGTCGCTTCCGGCAACGGCAAGCTCGCGGGATGCATCGCCAGAACGTCCCGAACGTCCATGACCCACCTTCTCGGTGTCCCCCCTCACCAGGAACAACGTATCGCCCTCGAGCACGAGCATGAACAGGGTTTCCACTGATGTTGGCTCGGTGATTTTGCGCCGCCCGCCGCCACTACACCGCGGCCCGAGCAGGCGGTGCCCGGGCCGCCGTGTCCCCGTTCAGTGCGGGTGCGCCATCTCCAGGATCTGCTCCCGCGAGTACTTGCCGACCATCTCGGGGTGATCCTTCGCGATATGCGCCTCGACGTTCTCGACCAGGTCGTCGTCGGACTCACCTTCGACGTCGACGCCACATGGGCAATGCACGACCTTCACGTCGGCCTCCTCACTTCGTCGGACACACCAGAGTACTCCGGTTGGGAAGGGCCCTACCGCTCCGCGCGGACGCGCAAGACGTGCGGACGCTCGTCGCCCGAGCGGCCGGGTTGCGCCGTGACTCCCCGACTGCCTAGCCCTCGGCCTTCCGCGCCTTGACACACCGGCCGACGTTCTTGTAGGCCTGGGCGAACTTCGCCGGGTTCTCGGCCTTCTGCTTCTTGCAGGCCGCGGCCGCCTTCGACTCGGCTGCGTCCTTGCTCTTCTCGTCCTCGTCGGCCTTCTCGTCGTCGTCCTTCTTCGCCTTCGCCTTGTTCGTCGCCGACACGCACTTCCCGAAGGCGTTCATCTTGTTGCCGTTGGTGCCGAACTGCGTTCGGAACCCTTCGACTCCCTTAGCGGCGCGGAGTGCCTGGCAGTACTTCGCCGCATTCTTATAGTCCGCCGGTACGGGGTCGGCCGCCAGAGCCGCCGGCACGAGGATCGTCCCGACCAGCACGCACACCACCAACATCCGTTTCATGTCGAACCCCCTCGGTTCGGACGATGGGTGTCTCGCAGCCGAGACGACCACACTCTTGGCGGTGGGGCCAGCGATCGCCAACACCGCCATCAGAACGACGGGCGGAATCCAGGTGACCGATGGCGGTCGGGCCTGCGATGGAGCGATGTTTCGGGACGGGCGAACCGGGGTAGGAAACAGCCTTTCGGTCGGGAGCGCCCATCCCCCTCCTCGTGGCAGCGCCCCACCATGACGGCCGCCGAGCGGGTACCCCCTGATCCGCTCGGCCGGCCGATCCGCCGCGAAAGGCTGTCGGCCCCTGGTGCCGTCCGGAACCCGATGGTGAAGGGGCGAGGCGCGCCTCGCCCGCTCCGCCGGCCGCCGCCCTCTATACGGACTCGTCCATCACGACCTCGTACGTGTCGACGCCGACACGCCGGCCGCGGATCTCCTCCGGGACCTCGTCACCCATCGACTCGAACCGCGCCTCGGCCGCCTCCATTGCCTCGCGGCTGTCGAAGAACGTGACGAACAGGCGCCGGTCTCCCTGGAGCACCATCGCGCGCTTGAGCCCGTCGGGAAGCCCGGCGGTGCCCTCTGCCATGCGCTCGTCGTTGAGGCGGCGGAGCTCCTCGACGTCGCCGCCCTCGAACGTGGCTACGCGTGCAAACACGATCAACCTCCCTCGATCGACAGCCCAGGATGCGCCGTTCGCCCCCGCCGCGTCAACCTCGGGAGGGCCGGGCGAGCGCTTGACCGCGACGCTTCACCTGCGCCCACCCGAACGGCTAGGCACGTCTCGCCCCGCGGGGGAAGAGCAGCGAGGCACGATCGCCGACGGTAATGGCATGGTGAACGAGGGTCTCGAACGGCGGACGGCCCTCACGAGAGGGGGCAAGGCATGACGGCTGCACAGTTCGAGGGTCTCCGCGTGGACGAGGCCGCAGAGGTCCTCGCCTGGCGGTTCGACGCGCTCTGTAGGTCTGGGTACGACCTCGACGCGGCTGCGGTGCTCGCGGCGAACGTCGAAGTCGATCTGCACGACGCCGTCGATCTCGTGCGGCGCGGGTGCTCGCCCGAGCTGGCAGCGCGCATCCTGCTCTAGCTTCTCCCCCATCCGCGACGTCGGAGTCCACGGCGGCGATTCCGACGTCGCGGTACCCGTTCCACCCCCGTGCGCGGCGCACCGGCACGGCGCGCGTCACTCGATCCGGAGCCCCTCGAGCCCTTCCTCGGGCTCGGGCAGCTGCGGATCGAGCCGCTCGAGCGTTCCGGCCACCAGCTCCGCGACGGCAAGCCCCTTGACCCAGTTCCGGTCGGCAGGCACCACGTACCAGGGCGCATGGCCGGTCGAGGTCTCCGTCAGCACCTCCTCCCAGGCCGCGATCCAATCGTCGAAGCGCTCGCGCACCTTCAGGTCGTCGCGCCGGAACTTCCAGCGTTTCACGGGGTCGTCGATCCGCTCCTGGAACCGCGCGCGCTGCTCGTCGCGGGAGACGTTGAGGAACACTTTCAGCACCGTAGTCCCCTCGTCGACGAGCATGCGCTCGAACGCGCGGATGTGCTCGTAGCGGCGGCGCCAGACCTTCTCCGGGGCGAGGTCGTACATCCTGACCGCAACGACGTCCTCGTAGTGCGAGCGGTTGAACACGCCGATCTCGCCGTGCGCCGGCAGCGCGGCGTGGATGCGCCACAGGTAGTCGTGCAGCGTCTCCGCTCCGGCCGGCACCTTGAACGACGTGACCCTGACGGCCGTCGGGTTGACGCCGTCGAACACGCGTCGGACGACGCCGTCCTTCCCGGACGCGTCGAGCCCCTGGAGGACGAGCAGGATGCTTCGGCGGTCCTCGCCGTGGAGCCGGTACTGGAGCTCGTCGATCTTCTCGACGAGGTGCTCGAGCCGCTTCTCGCCCTCGTCCTTGTCGACGCCGAGGCGATCGTCGGTCTCGCGTTCCGCGATCCGCGCCGGCGTGCCGGGGTCGACCCTCAGGGCGTGGAGCATTGCGCCGGACTCTAGACTCTCGGCCGATGGCCGACCGGGGCTCCTTCCACATCGGCTACGAGATCGACCCGGCGACAGGGAAGCCGGGCGCCAACGAGGTCGTCGTCGGCTCGAGCGACCTGACGACGCACGGTGTCGTCGTGGGCATGACCGGCTCCGGTAAGACCGGCCTTGCCGTCGTCCTGCTCGAGGAGGCCCTCCTGTCGGGGATCCCGACCCTCGTCCTCGATCCGAAGGGCGACATGACGAACCTGGCGCTGGTCTTCCCCGACCTCGCCCCTGCGAGCTTCCGACCGTGGATCAGCGAGGCCGAGGCGCAGGCGGCCGGCCTCTCACCCGACGCGTACGCGGAGCAGCAGGCGACGATCTGGCGCGAGGGGCTCGCGTCGAACGGCATCGGGCCCGAGCGCCTGCAGGCCCTGAAGGACGCGGCGGACGTGACGATCTACACGCCCGGCTCGACGGCCGGTGTCCCGCTCAACATCATCGGCTCGCTCCGCGCGCCCGAGCTCTCGTGGGACACGGAGGCAGAGGCGCTCCGGGACGAGATCGAGGGCACGGTCACGAGCCTGCTCGCGCTCGTCGGGATCCAGGCGGACCCGCTCTCGAGCCGCGAGCACGTGCTGCTCTCGAACCTGATCGAGAACGCGTGGCGCGCCGGCCGCGACCTCGACCTCGGTGCCCTGATCGGCGAGATCCAGTCTCCCCCGCTCCGCAAGCTCGGAGTCTTCGAGATCGACCAGTTCTTCCCGCCCGCCGACCGGACGAAGCTCGCGTTCACGCTCAACTCCCTCGTCGCCTCGCCCTCCTTCTCGGCCTGGGGCGAGGGCGAGCCGCTCGACCCGCAGAGGCTGCTCGTCACCGCGGACGGGAAGCCGCGCTGCGCGGTGGTGTACCTCGCACACCTCTCGGAGGAGGAGCGCCAGTTCGTGGTGACGCTCGTCTTCTCGAAGCTCGTCACGTGGATGCGCGGCCAGGAGGGCACGCCCGATCTCCGGGCGCTCGCCTACATGGACGAGGTGTTCGGGTACGTGCCTCCGTCCGCGTCGCCGCCGGCGAAGAAGCCGATCCTCACGATCTTCAAGCAGGGCCGCGCCTTCGGGCTCGGGCTCGTCCTCTCCACCCAGAACCCGGTCGACCTCGACTACAAGGCGATGTCGAACGCCGGCACATGGCTCGTGGGGCGCCTGCAGACGGAGAACGACAAGGCCCGCGTGCTCGAGGGCCTCCGCTCCGCGGCCGGGACCACCGACGTCGCGGCGCTCGACAAGGCGATCGGGGGCCTCGGCAAGCGCCAGTTCCTGCTCGTCTCGGCGAAGGCCAACGCGACGCGGCTGCTCGCGACGCGGTGGGCGATGTCGTACCTCTGCGGGCCGCTGACCAAGGAGCAGGTGACGCGCCTCCGGCCGACGGGCGGAGAGGCGCCTGCCGAGGCGGCGCCGGCTCCGCAGGTCGCCGCGGCGCCTGCCGAGGCGCCCGCTGCAGCCGCTCCGTCGGCCGTTCCCGCCCCGGACCTCGCTGCGGACGAGACCCCCGTCGCGCCGCCCGTCGCCGCGGGGATCCCGGTCTCGTACCTCGACCCGGCGGCCCCGTGGGCCTCCGGGATCGGCGCGACGCCGGGATCGACGCGCCTGCGGGCGTTCCTCGCCGCGCGCGTCTCGCTCCGCTACGACGACACGGCGGCCGGGGTCGACGAGCAGGAGGAGTTCGAGGCCGTGTACGGCCCGCTGGACGGGGGCCTCTCTCTGGAGAGCGAGACGCAGGTGGACTACGACGACCGCGACTTCTCCGCGAGGCCGCCTGCCACAGCCGCCTACGTCCTTCCCCAGGCGCCCGTGGGAGAGGACAGGTTCTTCGCGTCGACGGCGAAGGACATCCAGCGCCACCTCGTCGACCGCCGCCCGCTCGAGCTGCAACGGAACCGCGCGCTCAAGCTCGTGTCGCGCCCCGGCGAGGCCCCGGAGGACTTCGCGAAGCGCTGCGACGCCGCCGCGCAGGAGCGCGCCGATGCCGAGGCGGCGAAGATCCGCGACCGGCTCGAGGCGAAGCGCGACCGGCTGGACAAGGCTCTCGCGCAGGCACAGCGGCGCGTCGAGGAGCTCGACACCGACACGCGCACCCGCCAGGCGAGCGAGCTCATCTCGGGCGCCGGCGCCGTGCTCGGCGCGCTGTTCGGCGGGCGGCGAAGCACCCGGTCGATGGCGAGCGCGATCGGCAGCGCCGCGTCACGGAGGGGCGTGACCGCACGCACGTCGCAGCGCCGGGAGTCGGCAGCCGAGAAGGTCGAGGCGACGCAGGACGACCTCACCGAGCTCGAGCAGGAGATCCTGGACGAGGTAGCCGAGATCGACCAACGCTGGCAGGCCACGGCGGCCGAGGTCGACACGCTGTCGATCCGGCTCGAGGCGACCGACGTCCGCGTGCTCGAGACCCGGCTCGTGTGGGTGCCGAGCGACTGATCCTCGCCGTCGTCCTCGCCGCGCTGGCGACGGGATGCCAGGGGACCGGCGAAACCGGCACGGAGACGGCGACGGCCCAGGCGCCGACGGGCGAGCACGCGGTCATCGAGTGGGTGAACGACGGCGACACGCTGACGCTCACGAGCGGCGCGAAGGTCCGGCTCGTGCAGATCGACGCACCGGAGCTGCACTCGGACTGCTTCGGCCGCGCGGCGCTGAAGGCGCTCGTCCACCTCGCGCCGAAGGGCACCCGTGTGCGGCTCGTCAAGGACCCTGCGCTCGACGCGCGCGACGTGCACGGGCGGTTGCTTCGCTACGTCTTCGTCGGCCGGAGGAACGTGAACGTCGAGCTCGTCCGCGAGGGGGCCGCGTCCCCGTACTTCTTCCGGAACGACCGCGGCCGGTACGCAGACGACCTGCTCGCCGCCGTCGACGACGCCCGTGAGGCCCGTCGCGGGCTCTGGGGCGCGTGCCCGGGCGCCGAGCTGAACACGGGCCTCGGCTCCGTCACCGGACCGGCCTCCAGATGAGGCTCGGCGTCGAGGCCGCGGTCGTCGACGGGCAGCTCCTGCCGGGCGACGTCGCGGTGGACGACGGGGTGGTGACGGCCGTCGGCCTCGCCGGGACCGGCAGCGGGATCGCCGCACCCGGGCTCGTGGATCTCCAGGTCAACGGCTTCGCCGGGGTCGACTTCCTCGCGACCGACGCCGAGGGCTACGCCGCGGCGGGGGAGGCTCTCCTCGCGACAGGCGTGACGGCCTACTTGCCCACGCTGATCACGTCCGCGGAGCCGACGCTCGTCGCAGCTCTCCGAGCCGTCCCGGGCGCGTCTCGCAGCGCGCGGATCCTCGGGGTGCACCTCGAGGGGCCGTTCCTCTCTCCGGCCCGCCTCGGCGCCCATTCCGCGGATGCGCGTCGCGACCCCGACACCGCCCTTCTCGAGCGGCTCCTCGCCGCGGGGCCGGTGCGCCTCGTCACCCTCGCGCCCGAGCTCCCGGGCGCCCTCGACCTGATCGACACCCTCCACGCCCGGGGGATCAGCGTCTCGCTCGGCCACAGCGACGCAACCGCGGCCGTGGCGCACGCCGCCTTCGACCGGGGCGTGCAGATGGTGACGCACGTCTTCAACGCGATGCGCCCGCTCCGACATCGCGATCCGGGCATCGTCGGCGCGGCGCTCGCACGCCCGGACGTGGTCGTCCAGGCCATCGTGGACGGCGTCCACCTCGACGACGACATCGTGCGGATCCTCTGGCGCGTTGCGCCGGGACGTCTCGCGCTCGTGAGCGACGCGACCTCCGCGACGCGCCTCGGCGACGGGACGTACACGCTCGGCGGGGCCGAGATCGTCGTCTCCGGGGGTGTCGCCCGGCGCGGCGACGACCTCATGGCTGGGAGCACCCTCACGCTCGTCGACGCGGTGCGGAACCTCGTCGAGGCAGGCGCCCCGCTCGCCGGCGCTCTGGACGCGGCGAGCGGCGTTCCCGCGCGCGCTCTCGGGGTGGCCGACGTCGGGCGGCTGGCGCCCGGCGCCAGGGCGGACGTGATCGTACTCGACGGCGCGTTGCAGGTCGTTCGCACGCTCGTCGCCGGAGACACGCGCTGGCCCACGTGACGACCGCCGGCGGCGGGCACCCCGCTCGTGGCCGAGCTAGACGGCGGGCGGCCGGGGCGGCCGCGTCGCCTGCCGGGCCGCCCGGACGCGGTCGAGGAACGCCTCGACCGGGAATCCGGGGCCGGGGTCCCAGTGGTCGCTCTTCTTGTACGCGCGGCTCACCTCGGCGTGGGACGTGATCCCGTGGCGGCCTGCGACCAGGTCGTCCGCGACGAGCCAGCGCACGGGGATGCTCCGCCGCCGGCAGACGTCGGCGACGACGCTCGCGGCGCGGGCGAGCACGGCGCTCGAGTAGTCGTCCTCCCAGTCGCGCGTCGTCTGGCGCGCGTACCCCGCCAGCTCGACGCCGATCGAGTTCGTGTTCCCGCCCCTCGCGTGCCAGGCGATGTCCTTCTCGCGCACGCACTGGATGACGGCTCCGGCGTCCACGCAGTAGTGCGCCGAGACCTTCGACACGGGGCTCCTGAACCAGCGCGCGCAGATCGACGCCGCATCGGCGCGCTCGGCGATCTCCATCGTGTGCATCACGACGACCTCGATCGCGCGCCCATTCGCGCGGGTCATGTTGGGGCTCTCGACGAACGGATACGCCACGACACCCAGCCTCCCCGGGGATCCCGGCCGCAGCGGCGCGAGCATACTCGGGCGCGTCGCGTCCGGCGACCGCCGCGTGCGAGGATCGCGGGCGTGGAGACGTCCCGCCCATCGCTCGTGACCGCCGTGCGCCGCGAGGGCGATCGCGTCACCACGCTCGAGCTGTTCTTCGATCTCGTCTTCGTCCTCGCGCTCACCCAGTGCACAGCTCTGATGGCCGCCGATCCGACCTGGCACGGGCTCGTCCGCGGGGTACTCGTCCTCGCCGTCCTCTGGTGGGCGTGGGTCGGGTATGCGTGGTTGACGAGCGTCGTCGACCCTGAGGCGGGCGCCGTCAGGCTCGCGATCTTCGTGGCGATGGCGGCATTCCTCGTGGCGGCGCTGAGCGCTCCGAATGCGTTCGGTGACGACGCGCTCGCCTTCGCGTGCGCGTATGCCGTCGTGCGCGTCGCGCACATCTGGCTGTTCGTGATCGCGAGCCGCGACGACCCCGGCCTCCGGCGCTCCGTGACGGGGCTCGGTGTCAGCACGGCGCTCGGCACCGGTCTTCTCGTCGCTGCCTCGGCGACCGACGGGGCGCTCCAGAGCACCATGTGGGTGCTCGCCCTCGTCGTCGACGTCGGGGCGCCTGCCTTCCTCTTCGCGGAGGGATGGCAGCTCGTGCCGAGCCATTTCGCCGAGCGGCACGGGCTGATCCTGATCATCGCCCTCGGCGAGTCGATCGTCGCGATCGGCGTAGGCTCCGACGCGGTCGTCGACCTCGGCGTCGTCGCCGCCGCCACGCTCGGCATCGCGATCGCCGCGGCGCTCTGGTGGCTCTACTTCGACGTCACCGTCTGGCTCGCCGAGCGCCGGCTCTCGCGCGCGACGCCGGGCAAGGAGCAGAACGAGCTCGCGCGCGACGCGTACTCGCTGATCCACTTCCCGATGGTCGCGGGCATCGTGCTCGCCGCGCTCGGCCTGAAGACCACCCTCGCGCACGTCGGGGACGCGCTGGACACCGTTCCGGCCGTCGCGCTGGTCGGGGGCGTCGGGCTCTACCTGCTGGCTCACGTCGCCTTTCGCTGGAGGCTCTTCGGGTCGCTCGGCCGGGAGCGCCTGGTGGCCGGCGTCGTCGTTCTGGCCCTGTTCCCGGTCGCGGTCGAGCTGCCGGCCCTCGCGACGATCTCGCTCGTGCTCGCGGTCCTGTGCGTTCTGATCGCCTACGAGGTGATGCGCTTCGCCGCGACGAGAGAGCGCGTGCGCGAGGAGCTCGCCGGGGGACATGTCGTCGAGTGACACGGGGCTGCGAGGATGAGGGGGTGACGCGACCCATCTGGGCGCCATGGCGCCTCGAGTACATCGCCGAGGCCGGTTCGCAGGAGGGGTGCGTCTTCTGCGCGGAGGCGGCCGGAGACCTCGGCGACGACAGCATGCTCGTGGCTCGCGGCGCGCACGCGTTCGTCCTCCTCAACAAGTTCCCGTACTCGTCCGGCCACCTGATGGTCGCCACCCTGCGCCACGTCGGCGAGTTGAACGAGCTCGACGCCCAGGAGGCGGCCGAGATCCACGTGCTCACGACGCGCGCGATCGATGCGCTGCGGCGCGTCTACGGCCCGGACGCGTTCAACGTGGGCTGGAACCTCGGCCAGGTCGCGGGCGGCTCGATCGCGGGGCACCTGCACGAGCACGTCGTGCCCCGCTGGGCGGGGGACACGAACTTCATGCCCGTCCTCGCGGACATCAAGGTCGTCCCCGAGCACCTCCTGGCCACAAGGGAGCGGCTCCGCGAGGCCTGGGACGGCTGAAGCTCAGCCGAGCGACGCCGAGAGGCTGGCCATCGCCGACCACGCTGCGGGCGTCGTGGTCTGGAGGTCGTAGAGGCTCCAGCCCGTGATCTTCCCGTCGTCCGTGAGCGCGTCCTCGAACGCCTGGAGCTCCTCGGCGGTCATACGGTTGGCCACGCCGCCGGCCGCGTGGACGGCGACGCCGTCCCCCACTGCGGCCCGGAGGAGGCGGAGCGAGCGCGAGACGTAGCCGTAGGTCGCGTCGTAGCCCTTGAAGCCGCCGCCCGTGTAGAGCATCGGCACCAGCGTGTCGACCTGAGCGGCGATCTGCGCCCACGGGAAGCCCGGCCACCAGGTCAGGTGCCGTTCGAACGCGCGCGGCGGATACGTGATCGCGGCGACCGGCGTCGCGCCCGCCTCCGAGCGAAGCCGGGTCAGCAGGTCGAGCATGCGCGTCGTCCGCTGCGCCACGTTCTTCAGCCGCAGCGACTCGATGTCGAGCGCCACTCCGTCGAACGCGCCTCCCTGCGGCGTCCGGAACGACAGCATCGCCTGCATCCGCCGCAGGTCGCGTGCATGGCGGTCGTGCCCGGGGAGATACCAGCCTGCGACGGCGATCCCGCGCGCGTGGAGCGCGTCGACGAGCCGGCCGAGACCCGCCGGGTCGACGACGTCGACGGCGGAGCGGTCGTTCGCCGTCTCGATCCAGGCGGTGTGCACCCCGCGCGCTGCGAGACGCGAGGCGATCAGGTTCGGCGTCCGGTAGAGCTTCGTGTCGTAGACGTCGATCCACGTGCCGAGGCCCTGGAACACCGTCGCGGCGGCCGCACGCCGGTCCGGCGCTGCACGACCTTGTGTTGGTTCAACACAAGTGATGCCTACGGTCACCGCGGCAGCGAGGACGGCGAGTGCGAGGAGGCGCATCGGCCGGAGAGCCTACGCAGCGCGTGTGATGGTTCCGTGAGCCGCGCGCCGCGGCTCACGTCGGACCGTCGAGCCGACCGAGCGGGCCTGCTACTGACCGACCTTCTCGGCCCAGTCGTTCGAGCAGAGGACGACGTTGCCGGCCGCGCTCGGGACGACGGCGCACGTCTTCTCCCTCGAGCCCCACCACATGCCTGCCTACAGCAGGACGATTGCCGAGACCAGCGCCAGCGCGAGATCCGGATCCGACCATCGCTCTGTTGCGAGAGCCGTAAGGCGACCACAAGGCTGTGTTCGGCCAACGGCTAGGATGAGCGGCCTCGCGGGCGTAGCTCAGTTGGTAGAGCATCAGCTTCCCAAGCTGAGGGTCGTGGGTTCGAGCCCCATCGCCCGCTTCAGCCGCGATCCCGCATGAACACAAGGGATCGCGGCGGGAGGACTAGTCCTCTTGTTCGCCCTGCGACGCCAGATAAACGCCAGATTGAGTCGACCTGGCGTCGAGCCGAGCCCGGATCGAGTCCTCGGAGTCGCGGG
>CAWAXS010000010.1:0-315087 GCA_963786055.1 uncultured Actinomycetes bacterium
CGACCTCGGTTACTCCGATACCACCGGCACCTTCGGCGTCAGCAAGGTCCACCGTATCCGGTACCTCTCGTCCAACCAGGCGCCGGTGGCCGTTGCCTCGGCCAACCCCACCACCGGCCCGGTGCCTCTCACGGTCACCTTCTCCAGCGCCGGTTCGAACGACCCCGAGGGTCAGACCGTCACATACCTGTGGGACTTCGGCGACGGCAGCACGTCGACGGCCGCCAACCCCACCCACACCTACACGTCGGCGGGCGCGAAGACAGTGCGGCTGACGGTGAGTGATGGGGTCAACTCGACGTTCTCGCCGCCGATCACGATCCAGGTCGGCGGTGCGCCGACGGCGACGATTGCAGCGCCGCTCGACGGCGCAACGTTCCGCGCTGGCGACGTGATCACCTTCAGTGGCAATGCCTCGGACCCGGAGGACGGCACTCTGCCCGCGGGCGCCTTCAGCTGGACCGTCGATTTCCTGCACGACGGCCATGTGCATCCGGGCTCGACGGCGACCGGTGCGAAGAGCGGCACGTTCACGATTCCCACCAGCGGCCACGATTTCAGCGGCAACACGCGCTACCGCATCTCGCTGACGGTCACCGACTCCAACGGCCTGACCGACACGAAGTCGGTCATCATCTGGCCGCAGAAGGTGAACCTGTCGTTCAACACGGTCCGACCGGTCTCACCCTCTACGTCGACGGCGTCGCCAGGACCGCCCCTTCACCATCGACGCGCTGATCGACTTCAACTACACCGTCGAGGCTCGCAACCAGGCGCAGGGAGGAACCAGCTACTCGTTTGGTTCCTGGTCGGACGGCGGCGCTCAAAGCCATACCCTGACGGTCCCGAATACGGCCTCGTCGTATAGTGCGACTTTCACCGGCGGCACCGCTCCGTCCGGGGCCGCCGCGGCCTGGGGCTTCAACGAAACCGGCGGCACCACCAGCGCCGACGCGTCCGGCAACAACAACACCGCCACATTGGTCAACGGTCTTGCATTCGCTGCCGGCAAGAACGGCAATGGTCTGACCTTCGACGGAACCAATGATTACCTGACGGTTCCGAATTCACCGACCCTCGACATCTCCGGCAGCGCGCTGACGCTCTCGATGTGGACCAACCCGACGGGGAGCGCTCGGAGATCAGCTTGTCGTCGGCAAGCACTGGAACACCGGTATGACGTCGCCGTACTACCAGTACGGGCTCGAGTTCCAGTCAAACGGCCGGGTGCCCGTCTTCCAGATCGGCACAGCCGGCGGCGTACAGGCGGGGTCTATGGGCAGCGCGCTCGCTGTGAACCAGTGGAGCCATCTCGCCATCGTCTTCAACGGCTCTACGGTCCAGTTCTACGTTAACGGCGCTCTGGTCAGCACCAAGAACCTGGCCTTCAGCATCACGGCGCGTGGCAACCCGCTCCGCGTGGGTGCGGATGCCAACACGCAGCAGTTCTACAAGGGAATGCTCGATGACCTGCGCCTCTACAACCGGGCGCTGACCCAGGCCGAGGTCCAGTCCGACATGAGCCGGCCGGTGTAGCCGCGTCTCACCGTTACGGCGAAAGAGCGGCGGGCCGGCGCCTAGCGTTCTTCGCCAGCATCCTTGCGTAAGCCAGCGCCGCAGAACGGTCTGAGCCGACAGCCCCAGAATCTCCCCAAGCTCGGCAGCAGTCAGGAGAGACCCGCGCAACCTGGTGTCGACCGCACCCCCCCGCCATACTTGACCACATGAACCCCGCTGAAAACAACCACCAAACAACACGACCCGGCGGCATCACCGGCCACGGATTCAAACCAGGCCAAAGCGGCAACCCCGGAGGACGCCCCAAAGGAATCGCGCGGGCCTTCAGGGACGCCATGGGCTCGCCGGAGGAGCTCCCGTGGCCTTCTGGAGATTGCTCGAACAGCGAAGCGCCCCGCGGATCGCATTGCCGCGTGGCGTGAGCTCCTTGACAGGGGTTTCGGGAAGGCTCCGGCGTTCGCTGCTATCGAGGGGCAGGATCCGATGGAACTGGGCGCGATCGCGGCGGAGGTGCAGGCGATTGCGGATGAGCTTGCGGCTCGGCGGGATGCGCGAGAGGCGCCCGCGGGGGATTCCTCTAGGCCGCTTCGGGCTAGGTGAGGATCGAGAAGCGTAACGGAGCATGGCTTCGGGCGCGACGACCGCTCGGGGTTCGCGGACACCGAACTGGCGGCGATCGCCGAGCTCGAACGGCTCGACCGGGAGGATCGCGAGAGCACGAGCGAGTTCTGGGACGACCGACCTGCCGTGTAGCCTCATCGGTGCAAGGTCGCGGCTTCCTCGTGGCCGAATTCACCGCCAAGCGCCCGCCACTAGCGGGCGCACGGCGTTTCAGATGGGCACGTCCGGCGGGCGTGCGAAGATCGCTACGTGAATTCGACCGTGAGAGCGACCCTTTGTCCTTTGGTCTGACCGGCCCCCCGCTGGGCACGCAGGCGAACCCCGCAAACCGGTTCGCCTTCGATCCGCCTGGTCCCCTGCCGGAGCGCCCAAGGAGGAAGATACGGATCTGGGGCAACCGCGCGTCCGCAAGGCAGAGTCGCCTCATGGGGCGCGGGCGCGCTCCAATTCGGGTGGGGCGCATTCCGCGCCCGCGTCCTCGTGCTGCTCGTTCTCGTTCTCGTTCGCCCCGCTCGACCACGACCAGCTGATGAGTCACCACTAGCCCGCCCCGGCGGGCGCTTTTGCGTGCCCGGAGGCGTCCGGTGAAACCGCTGACGCCAGCGGACCTGGCCGAGCTGGACGTGCTCGTGTGGGAGCTCGTCACCGGCTACTTCGAGCACCGCCAGAAATGCCGTGCGTGCGCCGCGTCCCGTCAGCCCGGCGGGCTGCCGTGCGCGCATCTCCAGGCTGCGATCCGCGAAGTCGTCGACTGGCGCGAGGGCCGGATGCTGCTCTCGACGGCCCAGGCTTTGCGTGCCGAGCAGGAGGAGGCAGCGTGAACTGCGTCTGTGGCGCCTCAACCCCGGGCGGCTGCGCCTACCCGGACATGCCTGCTGCTGCCGACCGGCCTGACGGCTGTCTCAAGCGGCGCACCAGTTCGGACCACAAGCGACCTGCTCGGCGCAGACCTGCCCGAGCCTCGGTTCGCGGTCGACGGTCTCCTTCCGGAGGGCCTGACGTTCATGGCGGGCGCGCCGAAGCTCGGCAAGTCGTGGCTCTGCCTCGGGTTGGCAATCGCGGTTGCGAGCGGTGGCCGCGCCCTCGGCAACATCGAGGTCGAGCGGGGCGACGTTCTCTACCTTGCGCTCGAGGACAACGCACGGCGGCTTCAAGACCGGCTTCGGCTGCTGCTCGACGGTGAGGCTCCGCCTGAGGGTCTTCACCTAGAGTTGGAGTGGCCTCGGCTGGACGACGGCGGCGTCGAGAAGCTCGATGAGTGGCTGGACGAGCACGCGAACGCACGTCTCGTGATCGTCGACGTTTACTCTCGGATCCGCCCGCAGAGCTCCAACCGGGATCGCTACCAGGCGGACTACGAAGGTGCGGCTCTGCTTCAGGCGGTGGGGGTCGCTCGTCGCGTTGCGGTGCTTGCGAACTACCACACGCGCAAGGCGGAGTCGCTCGACTTCGTGGAGACGGTGCAGGGAACGTTCGGTACCGCCGGGGCGGCGGACACCATCGTGGTCGTCAAGAGGGCCCGCGGTGAAGCCGACGCCACGCTGCACATCACCGGACGAGACGTGCAGGAGCAGGAGTTGGCGTTGCGTTTCGCCGCCGATGCCGGCACGTGGGAACTGCTCGGCCCCGCCGCGGAACACGACCTCCACGAGACCCGCAGGACGATCCTGGAGACCGTTGCCGCGCACGGGAGGCTGACTCCGAAGCGGCTGTCGGAATTGACGTCGATCGACCACGGCCTCGCGAAAATGACGATGTGGCGGATGGCGAACGACGGGCAACTCGTCACCGCCAACGGCTACTACAGCCTCCCTGTTACCGCTGTTACCGAGACGTCGGAAGGCGCATGGTTGAGCCAAAGACGCAGCGGTTACAGCCTTACGAGGGCGCTGTAACCGACAGCCCCGAGCCGGTGACAGAGTTACAGCGGTTACAGGGGGTTAGTGAGTCTGTGACCGAGAGGAACGCGGTACAGGCCGAACTCGACTACTACCGGGCCGCTCTCGCCCGTCCGCCCATTGTCGGCGACGACGGCTACCTGCCCTGGCTGTACGAGAGATTCAAGGACGAGCTGCTCACCCCGGGGGAGTGGCGGCAACTCGACCGTGCGCACCGGCTGATCGTCGCGAGGCTGGCGGCGTGACGCGTACCGTAACGGATGCCGTGCGCCGGGACGTGGAGCGGATTCTTGACGCCGCCGCCCGCCGGCTACTCGGCTGCCCAGCTGAATGCTGATTCGGTCTCGCCCGCCGCCGGGGGCGACGGTCGCCCGCTCGACGACCGCGCGGATGATGGCGCGCTGCTCGTCGAGAGTGAGCACGTCCCAGTCTCCGGTGGCGGTAACGGTCACCGTCGGCGCGGCCGCGGCCTCTAGCTCCGCGAGGCGGTCACGGGCCTGGTCCCGCTGCTCGCGTAGCTCGCGGAGCCGTTCTCGTGCGGCCTCGACGTCTTCGAGCCCTGTGAACGCCCGGACCGCCGCGTCGAGTTCGTCTTCGGCGTGCCCGACCTCGCGCTCGGCTTCCGCGACGCCGTCGGCGACGGTCGCGTTTCCCGCTCACTCCCGCGAGAGACTCGCGTACGGCCTCGACGACCGCCTGCTCGGCGACCTCCGCCGCGATCGTGACCCGCTTCGGGCAGTCGCCGACCGGCGGACAGCGGTAGTGGTCCCATCGCTTGGCGCCTTGCGTCCTGTAACCGACGACGAGTCTGGCTCCGCACGTCCCGCAGCGAAGCACCCCTAGACGGGCGAGCAGCCGCTCGGACTTCGGACGCCGGCCGCGGGGAGAGCGCATCCGCTGGACGGTCTGCCATGTTGCTAGCGTCCACGATCGCCGTATGAGCGAGTGATTGACGACTCTCGCCGAAGCGGAGTTCGCCGAGCACGATCCGCGAAGTGAGGAGCGCCTGCGTCCCGTGGAAGCTGCGCGTCGATCCCGTGGTCGCGCAGGTATCCGCGCACCTCCATCACGGTCGCGCCGCGCGCGCGCAGCTGAAAGGCGTCCGCGACGACCGTTGCCTGTTCGGGGTGCGGCTCGAGGCGTGCCGTCATCGCGCCGGCGATAACCAGGCGGCACGTTCGGAAACGGTGGGACGCCACGGGCGACGGCACGGCGCTTCGCGTCTGCCGTGCGCTCCGGAGGTCACGCGGCGAGCGTACTCGGCGACCACCCCGAGCATGGTCCCCGAAAGCCACTGCCCAGCCGAGCCGTTGGTCGACCTCGCCGACGTCGACGGCGAGGATCTTGCCGCCCGCCGCCTCGACGCGGCTCGACGACCTCGGCCTGCACGGTCGAGCGACCGGACGAGCCGATCGAGGTACGCGACGACCACGACGTTGCCTGCGCCGGACTCGACCAACTCGACCGCGCGACGCAGGCCGTGCGTGCGGCGAGGGGTGCGCCGCCGCTAACGTCCATCTCTTCGATGCTCTCGACGATCTTGAGGCCGTCGCGCTCTGCGACCGACCCGATACGCTCGGTCTGCTCGCGTGGTGACACGAAACGCGATCTGGGACGCGCGAGACGCGGACGACACCGACGGCCCGACGAACGGAGGATCCCTTGGCAGTTGAGGAAGGACGCCCCGCTCCGGACTTCACACTCGCGTCCGATACAGGCGACACGGTCACCCTCGCCTCGCTGAAGGGTTCGCCGGTCGTCCTCTACTTCTATCCCAAGGACGACACACCGGGGTGTACGGCGCAGGCGTGCGGAATCCGCGACGCGTGGGCCGAGTTCCAGGCCGCCGGGGCCCTCGTGCTCGGGGTCAGCCCGGACGGCGAGGCGTCCCACGCAAAGTTCAGGGAGAAGTACGACCTTCCGTTCACCCTCCTCGCAGACACCGACCACGCGGTCGCCGACGCGTACGGCGTCTGGGGCGAGAAGTCGGCGTACGGCAAGACCTACATGGGCGTCGACCGCTCCACCTTCGTGATCGACGCCGACGGGAACGTCGCCAAGGTCTTCCGGCAGGTGAAGCCCGCCGAGCACGCCGACCAGGTGCTCGAGGCGCTCGCGGGCTGACACGGCCGCACTCTCGACGTCCTCACCGCTTCGCCCGGTCGCCGTCGGGCGCCGCGCTCCCGTGACTCGACTCAGCCCCGCCCCGGGGAGCGGTCGAAGCCTGCGTCCGCGGCTAGACTGGCAGCCCCGCGGATGTGGCGGAATTGGTAGACGCGCACGGTTCAGGTCCGTGTGCCCGTAAGGGCGTGGAGGTTCAAGTCCTCTCATCCGCATAGCGCAGGTGACCCGCCGACCGGCGGCGGTTGCCGGCGTCTCAATCACCGGTGACGCGCGCGCTCTCCTCCCTCCTCGTCCTCGCCGCAGCGGTCGCGCTCGGCACGGTCGTCACTGCGTCGGGCGCGCCCGCTGCCTCAGGCCCCCGGACCCAGGTGGTCGTCCAGCTCACCGCGCCTCCACTCGCGCGCGCACACGGTGAGGGCGCTCGCACGAGAATCGACGCGGAGCAGCGCCGCTTCACGACCGCGCTCCACGCGTCGATCCCGGATGCGTCGGTGCGCTGGCGCTACCGGCTCGTCGCGAACGGCGTCTCGGTCGTCCTGCCGTCCTCGGAGGTTCCCCGTCTCGGCCGCCTTCCCCGCGTCCGCCACGTCTACGGCGCCGTGACCTACCGCACGCTGGCCGGCCCCGACGCGGCAGCGATCCGCGCCCGTGACATCCCCGGCTCCACGCTCGCCAACGCGGGTGCAGGGATCAAGATCGGGATCATCGACGACGGCGTCGACCAGGCGCACCCCTTCTTCGACCCGACCGGTTACGCCGCACCGGACGGGTTCCCGAAGGGGCAGCTCTCGTTCACGACGGCGAAGGTGATCGTGGCGCGCGCGTTCCCGCCCCCCGGGGCGACGTGGCGCTACGCGGGGAGGCCGTTCGATCCGGAGCAGTCCGGCCATGCCACGCATGTCGCCGGGATCGCAGCCGGGAACGCGAACACGCTCGCGAACGGGTTGCGGATCAGCGGCATCGCCCCGCGCGCGTACATCGGCAACTACAAGGCGTTGACCGTGCCCACCGAGTCGGGCCTCGGGCTCAACGGCAACGCCCCGGAGATCGTCGCGGCCATCGAGGCCGCCGTCGCCGACGGCATGGACGTGATCAACCTCTCCCTCGGAGAGCCGGAGATCGAGCCGTCTCGTGACCTCGTCGCCCTCGCGCTCGACGGAGCCGCCGCGGCAGGCGTCGTCCCCGTCGTGGCCGCCGGCAACGACTTCGACGACTTCGGCCGGGGCTCGCTCTCCTCCCCCGGAAGCGCCGACGACGCAATCACGGTCGGCGCGGTGACGTCGGGAGCGGCGCCGGAGATGGCTGGGTTCTCTGCGGCCGGCCCCACTCCCATCTCGCTCCGCCTCAAGCCCGACGTGGTGGCTCCGGGTGTCTCGGTCCTCTCCGCCGAGCCCGACGGCTGGCGGCTCTCGTCGGGCACGAGCATGGCCGCCCCCCACGTTGCGGGCGCGGCCGCGGTCCTCCTGCAGCGCCATCCCGAATGGACGCCGGCCCAGGTCAAGGCTGCGCTCACCACGACGGCACGGCCGGTGAGCGGCGGTGACGCGGCGGTCGGTCCGACCCGCGCGGGCGCCGGGCTCGTCGATGTCGCGGCGGCCGACGCGCCGCTCGTCCTCCCCGCCCCGACGGGCGTCTCGTTCGGGCTGGTGGGCGCCGGAGCGACCTCGAGCCGCACGGTGGCGGTCGAGGACGCCGGCGGCGGAGCGGGCACGTGGAACGTCGGCGTGGAGCCCAGCGCCACGGCGGCCGGAGCGAGCGTCACGGTCGCCCCCACGCTCGTCGTGCCGGGCACGCTGGCCCTCGAGCTCGTCGCCGGCGCGACCGAGGGCGAGACCTCGGGAACGGTGATCCTGCGTCGTGCCGGCGTCACGCGCCGGATCCCGTTCTGGGGACGGGTCTCGGTGCCGAAGCTGTCCGTACGCGGAGCGTCGCAGCTCCTGCGCACCGGCTCCTATGCCGGTGACACCCGTGGCCGGCCGGCCCTCGTGGACACCTACCGGTTCCCGGAGGTCCCGGCGGGCGGGGCCGTGTCGGCGCGCCTCGCGGGGCCCGAACAGGTCTTTCGCGTCCGGATCACCCGCCCCGTGGCGAACTTCGGGGTGGTGATCACGCAGCGCGGCACGGGCTCACGGGTCGAGCCGCGAGTCGTCCGCGGTGCCGACGAGGACAGGCTCACCGGCTATGCGGCCCTCCCGCTCGACCAGAACCCGTACGTCACCGAGTTCGGAAGCCCCGTCCCGGCGGCGGGAGCCCTTCGCCCCGCCCCGGGCACGTACTACGTCGTCTTCGACAGCCCGACACGTACCGGCGCCGGGACGTTCCGCTTCCGCTTCTGGGTGGACGACGTGGCACCGCCGAAGGCAACGGTCGTACGCCGGACGGTGCGAGCGGGCGAGGCGGTCACGATCCGGGTGCAGGATGCGGGCTCCGGCTTCGACGTCCGCTCCATCGAGGCGACGCTCGACGGCCGTCCCGCCCGGGCACGGCCGTCCGGGTCGGAGATCAGGATCCCGACCACGGGCCTCTCCGTCGGGCGGCACAGGCTCCGGATCGAGCTCGCGGACTACCAGGAGACGCGCAACAACGAGAATGTCACGCGGATCCTGCCGAACACGCGTGTCGTCACCGCCTGGGTGACGGTCCGCGCACGCTGAGCGGCACGTCGCTCCGTCGGCGAGCGCATTCCCGAACGCGCGCTGCAGGACTATCGTGTGAGCGCCGCCATGGTCCAGACGGGACACCCCGACGCGGCAGTGCCGGCAGCCCCACCCGGCACGACCGCGACGATCAAGCTCCGCCCACCGGCGCCTCCGGCGCCTCTCCTCCGGCGGGAGCGACTGCTCTCGCGGCTGGACGAGGTGCTCGCCCGGCGGCTGACGACGGTCGTCGCCGGAGCGGGCTTCGGCAAGTCCACGCTCCTCTCGGCGTGGGCCGCCGGCGTCAACTGCGCGTGGTACAGCGCTTCTGCCGAGGACGCGTCCCTCGCCGCCTTCGCGCGGGGGATCGCGGACGCGCTTCGTCTCCGCGTGCCCGGGCTCCCACCCGATGCGGCGGGTGCCGTGACGGCGGCGGCCGGGCCGGGAGCTGAGGAGGACGAGCCAGCCCGGGCCAGGGGCTTCGCCGCGGCCGTCTGCGAGGCGCTCCAGTCCGAGCTCCGGCGCGACCTCGTCCTCGTCGTCGACGACGTCCACGAGCTCGAGGCGTCGCCCGGCGCCATCCAGGTCATCGAGTCGCTGTGCCGCCAGGCCCCGGAGCGCCTGCATCTCGTGCTCGTGTCCCGCTCCGAGCTGCCCTTCCCCATCGAGCGTCTTCGCGGCCAGGGCCACGTGCTCGAGCTCTCGAGCTCCGACCTCGCCTTCGACATCGAGGAGACGCGGGCGCTCCTCGACACGCTGATCGACTCCGGTGACACGGGGACGGCCGCCGAGCTGCAGCGGGCGACCGGCGGCTGGCCCGCCGCGGCCCGGCTTGCGGTCGAGGCGCTCCGAGGCGTCCCGTCCGCCGACCGGCCCGCGGCGCTCGACCGGATCAGGCGACCGGAAGGCGCCCTCATCGCGTATCTCGCATCCGAGGTCTTCGCACAGGAGCGTCCCGAGGTCGAGACGCTCGTGAGAACCGTCGCGCCGCTCGAGCGCTTCACGGCCGGGGTCTGCGAGCAGCTCGGGGTCGAGGATGCGGCCCGCATCCTCCGGTCGCTCGCTCGACGCGGCCTGTTCGTCGAGCTCCAGGGGAACGCGACCGGGTGGTACGCGCTCGGGTCGCCCGTGCGCGAGTTCGCGCTCTCGCACAACCGGGCGAGCGACGCCGAGGCCGAGCGGGTGCAGACGGAAGCGGCTCGCTGGTTCGAGGAGCACGACGAGCCGGACGAGGCACTCCGGTGCCTCACGGCGGCGAGGGCGAGCGAGGAGATCGCACGCCTGCTGTCGTCCGTGGGGCCGTCGCTCCTCGCGCGCGGCTCGGTCGACGTCGTGCTCGACGCGGTCGCGTGTCTTCCACCGGGCCTCCGGTCGCCCTCCGTCGAGCAGCTGGCAGGCGAGGCCTTCCAGGTGCGGGGCGACTGGGACGAGGCACTGCGCTGCTTCGAGCGCGCTGCAGGGGACGAGGACACGCTCCCCGCCGGGCTGGCGTGGCGGATGGGGCTGCTCCGGCACCTGGGCGGGCGTCTCGAGGAGGCGTTCGCGTCGTACGGCCGTGCGGACGAGGACGGCGAGCCGCGCGACGTCGCGCTGCTGCTCGCGTGGCGGGCATCGGCGCACTGGCTCCGCGGCGAGCGCGAGGCCTGTCGGGAGGACGCGCAGCGCGCGTACGACGTCGCGTCCTCCGCGGGCGATCCACAGGCGCTCGCCGCCGCGCACACCGTGCTTGCGATGCTCGCGGCCCTCGAGGGCGACCGCGGAGCGAACGACGGGCACTACCTCAGGGCGCTCGAGCATGCGGAGAAGGCCGGAGACGTGCTCCAGCTCATCCGGGTTCGAACAAACCGCGGGTCACGGCACGTCGAGGAGTGCGCGTACGAGGAGGCGATCGCGGAGCTCGATCTCGCGCTGCGCCTCGCCGACCTCGCCGGTTTCGCCGCGTTCCGCGGGCTCGCGCTCAACAACCGCGGCGAGGCGCTCGCGAAGCTCGGGCGGTTCGACGAGGCGGTCGCCGACCTCGAGGCGGCCAAGGACCTCTACCAGCGGCTCGGCTCGCGCATGGTCGCGTACCCGCTCGAGAAGCTGGGCGAGGTCTACCGGTGGCGCGGGCAGTGGGCGCTCGCCCGTGCCTGCTTCGAGGAAGCGGTGGCGCAGGCGGAGGCGGCGGGCGACCTGCAGGGGCTCGTCCCCGCCCTTTCGGGCCTCGCGCGTGTCGTCGTCGGGGACGAGCCGGATGAGGCAGCGCGGCTCGTCGAGCGCGCGCTCGCACTCGGGCAGGGGATGAACCACGTCCAGGTGCTTCTCACCGCGGGCTGGGTGGCTCTCTCGCGCGGGGAGCGCGGGCGCGCCGCCGAGCGCGCGTCGCACGCGGCCGCGGCTGCGCGGTCGCGACGCGACCGCGCCGGTGTCGCCGAGTCGCTCGAGCTCGCGGTGCTCGCCTCTCCGCGCCCCACGGAGGAGACGGAGCGCCTCGAGGAGGCGGCGGCCATCTGGCGGGACCTGGGAAGCCCGATCGGTGAGGCACGCGTCGACCTCGTGCTCGCCCTCCTCATCGGCGATACGAAGGAAGCCCGTCGCGCCGAGGACCGGCTGCGCGCCATGGGTGCGCGCGGGTTCCGGTCGACGCTCGCACGTTTCATCCCCCTGGACGACTCGGGCTCGATCGTCGTCCAGTCGCTCGGCCGCTTCCGCGTGTTCCGGGCCGGGGATCCGATCCCGCTCACGGCCTGGCAGTCCCGCAAGGCGCGTGACCTCTTCAAGATGCTGGTGGCCCGGCGCGGCCGCCCCGTCCCGCGGGACGCGCTGATGGAGGCGCTCTGGCCCGACCAGAGCCGGGGCCCGCTCGGGAACCGCCTCTCCGTGCTGCTCAGCACCGTCCGTGCGGTCCTCGACCCCGAGAAGCGCCACGGTCCCGACCACTTCGTCGGGGCGGACAGAAACGCCGTCTGGCTCCAGTCCGAGCACTTTTCCGTCGATGTGGAGACGTTCCTGGCAGCCGCCGACGTGGCCCTCGAGCTGCGCAGGTCGGGAAGCCCGGAGGCGCACGACCGCCTCGTGGCGGCCGAGGCGTCGTACACCGGCGACTTCCTCGAGGAGGACGCGTACGAGGACTGGGCGATCGGGCTTCGGGAGGCGAGCCGGGTCGTGTACACCCAGGTCGTCCGGGCCCTCGCTGCGGACGCCGGAGCCCGCGGCGACGCCGACGCGGCGACGCGATTCCAGCTCCGCATCCTCGAGGGTGACCCCTTCGACGAGGCCGCCCACCTGGGCCTCGTGTCGACACTCGAGGCAGCGGGACGACACGGCGAGGCGCGGCGATGCTTCCGCACGTACTGCGCCCGGATGGACGAGATCGGCGTCGAGTCGGCCCCGTTCCCGCGCGTCGGCCGCTGACGCGAGTCGGGACACTAGTCCCGCTCTAAGGTGACCTGAACGGTCGTCGCGCACCATGCCCTCGTGCATGGAACGGAGGAACGCATGACGACCGTGGGGAACGGGCCGCCGGCAGGGGGATCTCTGGCGGAGACGTTCGTCCTGCGCCTCTGGGAGCCGCCGGAGACCGCCGGGCACGAGCCCGGCGCGCTCCGTGGCGTCGTCCGGCACGTCCGCAGCGGGCGATCCACCACGTTCGTGGGGGGAGAGCCACTGCTCGCGTTCCTGCGCGCTCAACGGCACGCGCCGGAATGCTCGTCCGGGGGAGCGCCGTGAGGCGACGGAGCGTTGGGGGACGCACCGTCGCCTTCACGGCGGGATCGACTCGGGCTTGCCGGCGAAGGGGGATCCCGCAGCAGCGGAATCCCGCCGCTTGATCCACACCCTTCGGGCGGGGCACACCCCTGAAGGCCGCCGCCTTCGGCGTCAGGCTCTCGCGGTCGCAACTGCCGCGACGGGGACGCTGCCCCTTTCGACAGTCGCCTCTAGGGGCGCTTGGTCCGGGGCTCCTCGATGGTCGGGAGCGAGTCCAGGTCGCGCTGGACGCTCTCGACGAAGTCGTCGTCGTCGGTCTTCACGACGCGGAGCTTCGCCTTCCGCCGCTCCCGCTCACGCCGCCGCCGGGCGTCGGCGCCCACCACGCCCGAGACCCTCGGCCACTCCGCGGCGACAACGACGAGGACGCCGAGGGCGAGCAGGACGATCCACGGCCAGCTCACGCGATCGATTCTACGTCACGGGGCGCGTCAGGGAAGCCCGCGCCGCCTCTACCCGCGACCTCGCGTCACATCCCTCGAGATGGTCGTTGACGAGCCCCATCGCCTGCATGAACGCGTAGACCGTCGTGGGCCCGACGAACGTCCACCCACGCCGCTTGAGCTCCTTTGCGAGCGCGCGCGAAGCCTCGGTCTGCGTCAGCTCGCGAAGCGCGTCGTGGGTCAGTCGCGCGGGCCTCGTGTCGGGCGGGGGCTCGAAGCGCCACGCGAACGCCGCGAGCGAGCCCTCGGCCTCCACGAGCTCGACCGCACGCCGGGCATTGTTGACCGTCGACTCGATCTTGCCGCGGTGCCGGACGATCGCCGCGTCGTCGAGCAGGCGCTCGACGTCGTGCGCTCCGAAGCGCGCGACCTTGCGGAAGTCGAATCCCGCGAATGCCCGCCGGAACGCCTCGCGCTTGCGGAGGATCGTGAGCCACGAGAGGCCGGCCTGGAAGCCTTCGAGCGACAGCTTCTCGAACAGGCGCACGTCGTCGGTGATCGGCATCCCCCACTCGTCGTCGTGGTAGGCCCGGTACTCGAGCTGGTCGCCGCCGCCCCACGCGCAGCGCGTGACGCCTTCGGCGTCCCGCACTAGGCCCTGCATGCCTGCCTGCACGATCCCGAACTGAGCCTGGGCGGATCCGGCGAAGCCGGAGACGCTCCGATGCGCGACCTCACCGGTAGACGATTCCCATCGGCAGGTCGGCCAGCGGCACGCCGCCGTCGGCGGTGACCAGCCAGGTGTCCTGCATGTAGAGGCAGTCCTCGCCGTTGGCCGCGATCGCGTGCGGGTGCATCGACAGCACCATGTTCTCCTGCAGCTCGGTCTCGACGCCCTCCCCCACCTTCGGAAACTCGATCATCGTCATCCCGATCGAGTGGCCGGTGACGTGCCCCAGGTGGTAGCCGCGGTCCGAGAATCCCCTCGAGACGGCGACGTGCACGTCGTGGCACGACGCGCCCGCGCGCATCACGGTCTTCGCCGCGTCGAAGTACTCCACGTACGCCTCGGCCATCGCCTTCGTGTCGTCGGACAGCACTGAGCCCTGCGCCGCCACCGCCCGCGAGACCTCGACCCAGTGCATCCCGGGGCCCGCGATCTCCAGCGACGGGAGCACGAAGTCCCCGAGCACCTCCTCCTTGCGCGCGATCTTGAACTCCGGGAGGGCGACGCCCGAGCGGCCGGGGGCCGTCAGCACCATGTTCATCGTCAGCCGGCCACAGCCCTCGGCGATGAAGTACTCCTCCGCGGCGGCCATCACCTCGGCCGCCGTCCGCCCCGGCGCATAGGCCTCCGCCCAGATCTCGAGGCCCCGGCGGTTGATACGCACCGAGTCGCGAACGCTCTCCAGCTCGGCCTCGCTCTTCACCGCGCGGGCGAGGTCGAACTCCACGTCGAACGGGATCACGTCGAAGCCCTCGAGCGGGCGGTAGTCGCGCACGGTCATCACGTAGTCGAGGCCGTAGACCCCGATCCGCCGCCAGCCCGCGTCCCGGGCGTGTGCGGCGATCGCTGCGCCGGGATGCGGGTCGAACCGCTGCTCGACGAGGGCGGTCCCGTGCTCGCCGACGTAGCGGGCCTCAGCAGGGAAGACGACGAACGGGTCGCCGTCGGCCGGCACGACGACGTACGCGTACCGGTGGACGATCTGGAAGCCCGACAGGTACGTCACGGCACCCTCGAAGCCCGAGTACTCGCTCCCGGAGACGACGAGGCCGTCGAGCCCGTGCTCGGCCATCGCCGCCCTGACGTTCGCGTATCGCCGGTCGAGCTCGGTTCGTCGCCGGTCTACGACTGCTGTTGCCATGAGGCCTCAACCCCCTTGATGAGCGCGGTGATCGTGTCGTGGAGCGGTGTCGGCACGCCGAGCTCCCGCCCGAAGCGCGCGATGCCGCCGTTCAGGAAGTCGATCTCGGTCGCGCGTCGCGCCTCGACGTCCTGCAGCATCGAGGCCTTGTGCCCGTACGCGACGTCGGGGCGTGCAGCGTGGTCGATCAGGTCCTCCGGGTCGGCGTCGAGGATGATCGCCTGGGCCGCGGCGACCGCCTTCCCCTCGTCGACGAGACCGGAGACGAGCGCCCGGAGGTCGGGCCGCTCGCACACGCGGCCGTGCGTCAGGCCCGTGAGGGCGCCCATCGGGTTCGTCGCCGCATTGAAGATCACCTTTCGCCACTGCCCCGGGCGTGCGTCGCCGACCGCCGTCGCCGGCATCCCCGCGCGCGTGCAGGCATCGGCGAGCGGCTCGATCGCGCCGACGGGGACGGGTCGGGGCTCGAACGGCCCGAAGGTGGTGTCGCCCTTGACGTCCCACTGGACGAGACCGGGCGCGAGGAGCTTGCCGGCCGGAAAGGTCGTCCCGCGGATCACCCGCTCGACGTGCTCGGCGAGCGTCTCCTCGTTGCCGACGCCGTTCATCACCGAGGCGACGGCGCCGTCGGCGAAGGCATGGGCGGTGGCCGAGATCGCCGCGCCGGCGTGCATCGCCTTCGTCGCGACGATCCCGTAGTCACAGGGCGGGATCTCGGCCGCATCGCTCGTCGCTCGGGGGTGCCCGACCACGTCTCCTGCGCCCGTCAGTTGCAAACCGTTCTCTTTGATAGCGTCTACATGCGCCTGGTTCAAGTCGAACGCCCACACCTCGACGTCGTCCAGGGTCGAGAGGTTCGCCGCGAACAGCGAGCCGACGGCACCGCACCCCACCACGCAGATCCTCATGCAGCTCCCTCCGACGTCGCGTCCGTCGACACTCTCCCGGACCGGCGCAGGCGGGGGACTCCGAACTCGCGACCGCCGGTGATCCCGGACGGGCGGAGCACGAGCACGAGCGCCATCAGGGCCCCCAGCACGACCAGCCGCGCCCCCTGGGGAAGGTCGATGGTGAAGCCGACGCCGACGCCCTGCTCGGCCTCGCTCAGGAACGAGTCGAGGCCGCTCACCGCGAGCGCTCCGACCACGGCGCCCCAGAGGCTCGTGACGCCGCCGATCACGAGCATCGCGAGCGTCACGAACGTGAGCTCGAGATACACCTGGTCGGCCGTGATCGAGCCGAGCATGTGGACGTAGAGGCCGCCAGCAAGCCCCGCGAGCCCGCCGGACAGGGTGAACGCCCACAGCCGCTGTCGATGGACGTCGATGCCGGCCGCCTGCGCCGCAGCGGCATCCTCGCGGGTCGCGCGCAGCGACCGTCCCAGGCGACTGCGCTGGTACGCGAAGGCGGCCGCGATCACCACGACGGTCCCGATCGCCGCCTGCGTCAGGTCGGTGGTCTCCGGGACGAGCGAGAGCGTCGTCGCGCCGGGCCCGATCTTCGTCCATTCCCGGAGCAGGTTGTGCGTGATCTCCAGCACCGCGAACGTCGCGATCCCCGCCGCGAGCCCGGAGAGGCGCATCAGCGGGATCCCGACGAGCAGGGCGAACACCGCCCCCACGAGGGTCGCGAGCACGAGCGACGACAGGTTCCCGACCGTGTGATCCCGCAGCAGCGGGTAGAGGTCGGGAAGGACGCCCTGCTTCGACTCGAGCGGGACCGTCATCACGCCCGAGGCGAACGCGCCGACCGCGACGAAGCTGATCTGGCCGAAGGAGAGCACGCCCGAGTTGCCGACGAAGACGTAGATCGCGACGACGATCGCGACCGAGCAGATCGCGGTGAGGAAGTAGATCTCGGTCGCGCGCGACGTGAACGAGCCGACCACGGCCGTCGCGACGACGAGCGCGGCGGGGGCCACGAGCTGGGCGCCGGTGTCGAACCGCCTCACACGCGCTCCACGACGCTCGTTCTCCGCCCCGCGAACAGCCCCGCCGGCCGGAGGAGGAGGACGAGGATCACGAGCGCGAACACGACCGACGGCAGGAAGACCGTCTTGTCGGTGGGGAGCGCGCCGTTGATCACGCCCGTCGCGAACCCGATCGAGAACCCGCCGAGCGTCGCCGTCCACAGCCGGTCGATCCCCCCGACGACGACGCCGACGAGCACGATGATCGTCTCCTTGAGCGCGAAGTCCGGGGCCACGAGCGGGTTCTGGACCGTCAGCAGCACCGACACCGCGGCCGCGATCACCGCGGAGAGCAGCACGGCCGCGCCGATCACGGTGTTCGCGCGCACGCCGAGGAGGCGCGCGGTGGCGAAGTCGGTCGCCGCCGCGCGCATCTGGAGCCCGATGCGGGTCCGTGTCAAGAGGAGCGCGAGGAGCCCGAGCGCGACGATCGCCACCACGACGGCGACGATCGTGACCTTGCGCACCTCCACCCCCCACACCGTGACGGCCCGGTTCAGCGAGGCCACGGACGCAGCCGGCTCGCCGATCGTGTCGTCGCGCACGTCGATCAGCAGAGCGACGTTCTGCAGGAGGAAGGCGACCGCGAACGTCGTCACCAGCATCACCGCGGGCGACTGCGTGCGGAGGGGGCGGAAGACGAGCCGGTCCATCGCGCTCGACAGCGCGATCACGACGAGGAAGCACATGAGGATCCCGGCCCAGGTCGGCCAGTCCGCCTGGGAGGTGAACGCGAGGGTGTAGGCCCCGGCCATGATCAGCTGGCCGTACGCGAAGTTGACCAGCCGCAGGACGCCGAAGACGAGCCCGATGCCGACGGCCATCAGCGCGTACACGGCGCCCAGGCCGACCGCATCGACCAGCGTCTGCGCGTCGAGCGCCCCGACGACCGACACGCCGGTCACGAAAGGTAGGCGTGGACCATGGTGTCGGTGTCCCCGGCGTCCGCCGGCGTCAGCGTGAGGCGCACCGCGCCGTTCGCCATCAGGTAGGTCCGGTCGGCGAACGCGACCGTCCGCTGCGCACGCTGCTCGACGAGCAGCACGCTGATCCCGCTGCGGCGGATCTCCGCGAGCGCCTCGAACACGACGTCGACGATCTTCGGCGCGAGACCGAGCGAGGGCTCGTCGAGCAGGAGGAGGTCGGGCGACGCGACGAGCGCCCGCCCGATCGCGAGCTGCTGCTGCTGGCCCCCGGACAGCGCGCCGGCCTGACGCCGGCGGAAGTCCCGGAGGACCGGGAACAGCGCGTACACCTCCTCGAGCGCCTCGTCGCTCCCGTCCCGCGTGCGCCGTCCGCTCAGGCCGAGTCGCACGTTCTCCTCGACCGTGAGCTCGGGGAAGATCCGCCGCCCCTCGGGGACGAGGGCGATCCCCGACCGGGCGATGGCCTCCGGTGCACGGCCGCGGATCGAGCGCCCCGCGAGGCGGATGTCCCCGGCGTGCACCGGCGCGGCACCCATGATCGCGTGGAGCGTGGTCGACTTGCCCGCGCCGTTCGGGCCGATCAGCCCGACGATCTCGCCGTCCGCCACCTCGAGGTCGAGGTCGCGGACGGCGGCGACGCCGCCGAAGCGGACGCCGAGCCCGTCGATCTCGAGGATGGGCGGCGCGTCCGTCACGCCTCGTCCTCCGCGACCGCGCTCTCGCCGAGGTATGCGGCCGCAACGTCGAGGTTCTCCCTGATCTCGGCGGGCGTCCCCGAGGCGAGCATCCGCCCCTGGTCGAGCACCTGGATCCGGTCGCACACGTCCATGATCAGCGCCATGTTGTGGTCGATCAGGAGGACGCCGGCCTCGTGGTCGTCGCGCACCGCGCGGACCACCGCGGCGAACTCCGGGACCTCCGCCTCGGGAAGCCCCGCGGCGGGCTCGTCCATCAGGACGTAGTGCGGCTCGGTCGCCAGCGCCCGAGCGACGCCGAGCCGGCGCTCGTCGCCGTGAGGAAGGGACGCGGCCGGGGCGTCCGCACGCGTCTCGAGGCCGAGAAGCGCGAGCAGCTCCGACGCACGCCGGCGCGCCTCCCGCGGAGCGGCCCCGACCCCGATGGCGGCGATCTCGACGTTCTCGCGGACGCTCAGGTTGCGAAACGAGCGGCTGTGCTGAAACGTGCGGGCGAGGCCTTTCCGCCCGCGGCGGTGGGCCGGCCAGCGGGTCACGTTCTGGCCGTCCAGCTCGATCGTCCCTGTCGTCGGGGTGTCGAACCCGCTCATGAGGTTCACGAGCGTCGACTTGCCGGCGCCGTTCGGCCCGATCAGGCCGACGACCTCGTGACGGTGGAGCTCGACGGTGACCTCGCGAAGCGCCTCGACGCCCTCGAAGGACCGTGACACGGCGGTGGCCCGGAGCGCCTGTCCGGGCCACCGCTCGTCGTCCGACGGAGCTCGATCCGTCAACTCCGTCCCCGCATGTCAGATCTTCGGCACGACCTTGGCCGTGACGGTGCCGATGATCTTGGGCTTGCTGTCCTGGATCCGCAGCACCCGGTACTGCCGGCCGAACACGGTGTGCAGCTGCGGCGAGAAGCTCACGAGGCCCGAGATGGTCGGGACCTTCTTGAACTTCTCCATCTGCGCGGCCAGCGCGATGCCCTGTGTCGAGCCCTTGGCCCGCTTGATCGCGGTGACCACTCCGTCGATCGCCGCGGCGCCGGTGACGAACCCTCCCGTTCCGGCCTTGACGGCCTTGGCGAGCGCGTTGACCGCCTTGCTGGGGTCGTCGCCGAACGCGGACGCGTACGTGACGGCGTAGTAGTTGGAGATGACCGGATCCTTCGGCAGCCAGTAGTTCCCGTCACCGGCCCACGAGTTGAGGATCGGGGTCTGGTTGTCGAGCGAGCGAAGACCCGACACGAGCGCGGGCAGCTCGCCGAACGCGGTCGACGTCACGATCACGTCCGCCTTGGCGCCGTTCAGGCGGCTGACGGCGGTGTTCACGTTGTTGGCACCGGTCGCGTAGCTCTCCTGCGCGACGACCTTCCCGCCGAGCTGGGTGAATCGGGCCTCGAACGCCTGGACGACGTTCTTGAAGTAGACGAGCAGCGTGTTGGTGGCGAGCGCGGCGGTCTTCCAGCCCTGCTTCCACGCGAACTCGGCCATCGCCGACCCCTCGTCCTGCGCCACGTTGCCGAAGCTGAAGGCGAGCCTGCCCTTCGTGCCGAAGCGCTTCGGCCCCATCTGGTCGGTGCCGATGCACGGTGCGACCGCGAGGATCCCGCGGTTGATCGCCTCCTGGACGACGGGTGTCGCGTAGTCGACGTCGCAGGTGACGAACACGATGTCGGCACCCTTCCCGATCAGGCTCGCGGCACACGCCTTGGCCTTGGCCGGGGCGTTGTTCTGCGTGTCGCACGTGATGATCCTGAGCTTGCGCCCGTTGACCCCGCCCCTCGCGTTGATCTGCTTGACCCTGACGTTCGCCGCGGCGAGGGCAGGCCCGTCGAACGGGGCCATGTTGCCCTTGCCGTCGAACGCCCACCCGATCACGATCGGGTCGGACGATGCCGCAGGCGCGGTCGCGGCGGTCACCGCCACGACCACGGTGAGCGTCGCGAGCAACGCCGCGAGCGCTCCTGTCTTCCTCGATGTCATCACGCCTCCTGGTGCGCTTGACGGTTTGACTCGGTTTCTCGCCAGGACTCCTCCTTCGCCTTGACGAGGCGGTACAGCGCCGTGTGCAGGGGCACCGGCACTCCGTGCCTTCCGGCCTCGCGGACGAGCGAGCCGGTGATGAGGTCGATCTCGGTCGGCCTGTGCAGTTCGACGTCCTCGAGCATCGACGGATAGTGGGCCGACCCGCGCCGCGTCGCGAGCACGTTCATCTCCCAGGGGTCCTCGTACAGCTCGATGCCTGCCGCGTCTGCGACGGCCTTGCCCTCGTCGACCAGATCGTGGACGAGACGGCCGAGGTCCGTCTCCTCCTCCTCTTCGGCGAAATGGAAGTCGTGCCGGAGACCGGTGAGCGCCGCGACCGCGTTCACGGTCGCGTTGAAGATCAGCTTCGACCACTGCGCCGGCCGCAGGTCGGGCAGCACCTCCGCCTTCAGCCCCGAGCGCACGACGAGGTCCCCGACCTCCTCGACACGCTCGAGCGGCGTCCCCTCGTACGGGCCCATCCAGGTCGCGGTGTCGAGGATGTACTCGACCTCGGTGTCCGAGTGCTTCGTGCCGGACATGAACGTGACGGCGGAGACGAGCGGCCAGTCGCCGTGGGCCCGGACGACCTCCTCCGCGCCGAGCCCGTTGAGCGTCGTCATCAGCGTGGCCTCGGGGAACCGACCCTCGAGCGACGCGGCGGCGTCCTCGAGGCCGTGCGCCTTCGTCGCGACGATGCCGAGGTCGAACGGCTCGAGCTCTTCCGGGTTCGCCGCGGCCGTGACGTCGGCGTGGAGATCGCTCCGTCCCGTCACGCGAAGACCGTCGCGATTCAGCGCGTCGGCGTGCTCCCGGCGGCGCGTGAGCACCGACACGTCGGCGACCTGGGCCAGATGGCCGGCGAAGAGGCTCCCGATGACCCCGGCACCGATCACGCAGACCCGCTCGATCACGCGACCTGCGCGACGTCGGCCGGCGACGGAGAGCGCAGGCGCGGTATCACCGAGGCCGCGAAGAGCTCCTGGTTCTTGATCGCCATCCAGTGCGGTGCGCCACCGGCGTTGACCGTGATGCCGATCTCCGAGATCCCCGGGCAGATCTTCTGGGTCTCCTCGATGCGCTCGACGATCTCGTCCGGCGTGCCGACCCAGACGTAGTCCTCTTCGACGAGCTGCTCGAAGGGAACCTCGGCGAGCTGCTCCATGATGCCCGACGCGTAGAAGCCGTATCCCGCCTTGCCGAGCGCGTCCGCCGCGGGCTTCTCGTACTCGAGGAGCGGCGAGCTGTTCCCGTAGATGAACTTCGACACCCAGTCGCGTCCCTCGCGCATCGCGGTGTCGCGGTCCTCGTCGAGGTGGCAGGCGTGGATCCAGACGATGTCGGGCTCGTTGCCGTGCTCGGCACATTTCGCCCGGTACAGATCCATCTGCGCCTCGAGGGCCTTGTACGGCAGGAGCGGCGGCACCGCGACCCCCCAGCCGTGCTCGGCGGCGAGCTCGTAGGTCCGGTCGGACGTGCCTCCGAGGAAGATCCTGAAGCTCCGCGTCGGGAACGGGACGACGTGGGAGTCGGCGACGTCGAAGTACTCGCCCTTGTGCGAGAAGCGCTCGTTCGCAAGAGCCTCGAAGAGGAGATCGACGGCCTCCTCGTAGCGTGGACGCGCGTGCTCGTCGAGCGGCACCCCGGCCTTCTCGGGGATCCACCCGTGGCCACGGCCGACGCCCCACTCGTAGCGCCCGCCCGTGAGGATGTCGGTGACCGCGATCGCCGAGGCCAGCACCATCGGGTTGTGGTACGGCAGCACGTGGAGCATCGTGCGGAAGTGGATGTTTCTCGTCCGCTGCGCGGCGGCGGCGAACAGCGCCGTGGGATTCGCGGAGATCGAGAACTTGGGAAAGAAGAAGTGCTCGATCGACGCGTAGCAGTCGTACCCCAGCCGGTCCGCGTTCTCTATCTGCTCCAGCACCTCGGCATAGAGGCGCTCAGGGGTCTTCCCCTCGTGGAGCTGCATCTCCGTGTACAGGCTGAACCGCATCGACCGCTCCCTCCCTCCTCGTGACATGTCAACGCCGGATCGAGTATCCCACACGCGGGCTGACATGACAGCTAACCGCATGCGGGGATACGAGGCACGTTGGTCGCCTGGCGGCATCGTCGCGGACAAAAATGGACACTGCGGAGTAGTTGCGGCCCGCGAAGCGGGACGCCTTCAGGGATCTGCCCCGCCGCAGGCGGGGATCCGAGCGGCAGGAATCCGCTCGGCGGATTCCTGCTCGCGAACGAACCTCAGTACTCGGCGCCCTGCCAGCGGAGATCGCGACCACTGACCTCGATCGCCGGGATCGACACGTCCGGCTCGGCGGATTCGTGCACCGGTGACCAGACGCCCCACGAGCGCCGGTAGTACATCAACGGCGACTCGAGCTCGGGATGCACGCCGCCGTCGTCGACCTGCGCGACGAGGAGTACGTGGTCGCCGACCTCGAGCTCGTGGAGCGTCGAGCACTCGGCCCACGCGAGCACGTCCTCGTGGAGCACGGGCAGGCCGGCTTGGGTCGGCTGCCAGGTGACGCGGGCGAACTTGTCTTCCGCCTTCGAGGCGAACAGCAGGCAGAGCTCGCTCCGTCCTTCGCCCATGAAGTTGACCACGAAGGCTCGCGTCGCCCGCAGCGCGGCCAGCGTGCGCGAGCCGAGATCGACGCAGACGAGGATGGTAGGCGGGTTCGCCGAGACGCTGCACACTGCGGTGGTCGTCAGCCCCCGCGGAGCTCCGTCGTCGGAGACGGTGGTCACGATCGCGACCCCGGTGGGGAACGACGCCATCACCTCGAAGAACGCCTCGCGGTCGAGCGGCATGTGCAGACGTCCGGCTCAGTCCGTGACGGCCGTGCACTCGATCTCGATCATGCACCCAGGGACCGCGAGGCCCGTGATGCCCACGATCGTCTGTGCCGGGTGGTCGGCGCCACCCGTGACCTCGTCGATCGCCGAGGTGATCACCTCGTAGGCGGTCGGCTCGGTCGTGTAGATCGTGCGCCGGACCACGTCGTCCCAGCCGACGCCGGCCGACGCCATCGCGATCTCCAGGTTTCGCATCGCCCCTACCGTCTGGCCGTGGAGATCGCCGGCGACCAGCGAGAAGTCGGGGTTCAGCCCGAGCTGGCCCGCGAAATGGACGACGCGCGTCCCCTCCGCGACGGCGACATGACTGAACCCCGGCGCCGGATGGAGCCCGGCCGGGTTGAGGAGCTCACGAGCCATCGGTGCCTCCGTTTCTCTCGACGAGAGCGACGAGCTCGTCATCGGTGACGAGACGGTGCTTCTGCGTGCCAAGGCGCTTCACCTCGGCAAGGAGCTCGGCATGACGCTCGGCGGGGACGTCGAGGCCGAGCCGCTCGAGCGCGATGCGGATCGAGTCGATGCCGCTCTTCTTCCCGAGCACGATGCCCCGCTCCGCGCCGACGAGCTCGGACGCGTAGGGCTCGATCGCGGGCGGGTCGTGGAACTGCGCCGCGACGGCGCCCGACTCGCGCGTGAAGAGCGCCTCGCCCGTGACCGCTTTCCAGGGCGGCAGCGGAGTGCGTGAGCGCCTGGCGACGAGCTGGGAAAGAGCTCGGGCCTGGGTCAGATCGAGGCGCGTGGGGATCCCGTACAGCGCCTCGAGAGCAAGCGCGACCTCGACCAGATCCGCATTCCCCGCCCGTTCGCCCATGCCGTTGATCGTCCCGTGCACCCAGCTCGCCCCCGCCTGGACCGCGGCGATCGCCGCAGCCGTCCCGAGCCCGAAGTCGTCGTGCCCGTGCCAGTGGACCGGGACGTCGAGCCGGTCGAGCGCCCTCGAGACGAGCAGGGCTGCCGCCTCGGGTGTCGCGATCCCGAGCGTGTCGACCACGACGACCTCCGCGGCACCCGCCTCCACCGCGGCCGCGTACGCCAGGTCGAAGAACTCGAGGTCGGCGCGGGACGAGTCGACGCCGAAGAACGCGACGCGGATCCCGTGCTCCGTCGCGAACGCGACCGCCTTGCGGATGCGCTCGAGCATCGTCTCGCGCGACACGCCGAGCGCGTCGAGCTTTCCGTCGGAGATCGGGCTCTCGATCACGGACGCGTGGACACCGAGCTCGACCAGGGCGTCGACGTCGGCCTGCACGGCGCGCGAGAAGCCCCACACCTCGGCCTCGAGCCCGGCTCCGGCGATCATCCGCACTGCCTCGAAGTCGTCCTCCGAGACGCGCGGGAAGCCCGCCTCGATCCGGTCGATGCCCGCCGCGTCGAGCGCACGGGCGATCTCGAGCTTCTGCCTGGGCGTGAGGACGACGCCGATCGTCTGCTCGCCGTCGCGCAGCGTCGTGTCGTACAGGCCCACCGTCCCGCGCGGCTGCGGGTCGAGCGCCTGCTCGTTGATCGTGCCGGTCCACACCTTCGAGCGGTCGATCATCGTCCGGTCACCCCCTTGTGTTGATTCAACACAAGCGTTGTCACCCGCCCGCCTGGACGATGCCGTCGGAGAACGGGCTGAGCTTCTCCGGGCCGCCGTCGTCGGTGAGAAGGAAGTTGTCCTCGAGCCGCAGGCCGCCTCCGCCTTCCCAGTAGCATCCTGGCTCGATTGCAAGCACCATCCCGGCCTGCAGCTCGCCCCCGCCGGCCTGGTGGGCGTAGGGGGGCTCGTGGGCGCGCGCGCCGATGCCGTGGCAGATCGGATGGCTCGGCTGGCCCGGATAGCCGATCCGCTCGATGCCCTCGCGGATGCGCCGGTCGAGCTCGGCGAGGCTCGCGCCGGGTGTGCAGAACGCGACCGCGTCGTCGTAGACCGCGTGCAGCCCCGCCTCGAGCTCGCGGTAGGCCTCGGTCAGCTCGCCGACGACGACGTTCTTCGTGTGGTCGGCCCAGTACCCGTCGGCACAGACCCAGATCTCGAACAGCGTCGGCTCACCCTCGAGGACGGGCCTGCTGCCGGTCGCGGTGAACGTCCTGATCCCGGGGCCGGCCCAGACGAGGGAGAAGCCGAGCGCGAGGTCGACCTTGCCGGCCCAGCCGGTGCCCTCGCCGTGGACGAAGCCGAGCCACTCGGCGGCGATCTGCGCCTCGGTCGTCCCGGGCCGGATCACCCCGACGACGTGGTCCATCGCGGCGGCCGCGATCTCGTTCGCGAGCCGCATGCGCTCGATCTCCTGCGCAGTCTTGACCGCGCGCGCCGTGACGAGGAGCGGCGTCGCGTCGACCGCGCCGGGGAACGCGTCGAACCACGCCTTCGTGTAGGTCGTCGGCTCGCCGACCATCCTGTCGGACGCCTGCGTGCCGAGGGAGAGCTCGAGCCCCACGGTGCCGTGCTCACGGGCGAGCGCCGCCGCGAGCTCGAGCGTCCGCACCGCGGGAGGGCGCGGGTCGTCGGGGAGGTACCCCTCGACGAGCCGGACGTCGGACGTCCACGCCGTCCGCGCCGCGTCGTCCGCGGAGGCCTCGAGGCAGAAGAGCGTCGGCTCCCCCTCGCGTGGGAACACCACCGCGTCCCAGCCCTTCATGCCCCAGAAGTCGGTCAGGTAGACGACGTTGTCGGGCGCCCGGGCGACGATCGCGTCGAGGCCCTGCTCGTCCATCAGCGACCGGACGCGGTCGAGCTTGGCGTCGTCACGAGGCCACGGCACGACGTGATCCTATTGACATGTCACCACGCCGTCAGGCGCGGTCGACGCCGACGTAGTTCTCCGCCAGCGAGGTCGCGGCGACGCGCGACGTGCGGAGGTAGCGAAGCTGAGACTGCTGGAGCCGCAGCGTGAACTCGTCGTCGTCGGAACTCCGGTGCAGCATCGTGGTCATCCACCACGAGAAGTGCTCCGCCCGCCAGACGCGGCGCAGGCACGTCTCGGAGTACGCATCGAGCTTCGTCCGGTCACCGTCGCGGTACCACGCGACGAGCGCCTCGGCGAGCACCTGCACGTCCCGCACGGCAAGGTTGAGGCCCTTCGCGCCGGTCGGCGGCACGATGTGCGCCGCGTCCCCCGCGAGGAACAGGTTCCCCCACCGCATCGGCTCGGCGACGAAGCTGCGCATCGGCGTGACGCCCTTCTCGAGGATCGGGCCCTCGTGGAGCGTCCAGCCGTCGACGCCCAGGCGCGCCTGGAGCTCCGACCAGATGCGCTCGTCGGGCCACTCGTCGAGGTTCTCGCCGGGGGCGCACTGCAGGTAGAGCCGGGAGAGCTCGGGCGAGCGCATGCTGAGCAGCGCGAACCCGCTCTCGTTGTGGGCGTAGATCAGCTCGTCGCTCGACGGCGCGACCCCAGCCAGGATCCCGAGCCAGCCGTACGCGTACTCCCGGTGGAACTCGCGCAGGATGCCCGGCGGGATGCTCGGGCGCGAGATCCCGTGGAAGCCGTCGCATCCGGCGACCACGTCGCACTCGAGCTCCTCGTCGGCGCCGTCGTGGCGGTACCGGATGCGCGGCCGCTGGGCGTCGAGGTCGTGGAGCGAGACGTCCTCCACCTCGAAGTGGAGCGGCCTGCCGCTCTCCAGGCGTGCCTGGATCAGGTCCTTGACGACCTCCGTCTGGCCGTAGACGACGATCGACTTGCCGGTGAGCTCGTCGAACGCGATCCGGTAACGCTCGCCGCCTGCCTGAAGCTCGACCCCCGTGTGGACCAGCCCCTCCCGCCGCATGCGCTCGCCGACACCGGCCCGGTCGTACAGCTCGGCGACGTCGTGCTCGAGCACGCCCGCTCGGATCCGCGCCTCGACGTACTCGCGGCTCCGGTTCTCGAGGATCACCGAGTCGATGCCCTCGAGATGGAGGAGCTGCGCGAGCGTGAGCCCGGCCGGGCCGGCGCCGACGATCCCGACCTGGGTCCTCATCCGCCGTCGCTGCGTGCCGAGTGCGTCATTCTCCGCCCTCGTCCGCCTCTGCCTCGACGCTCGCGAGCACGCGCTGCGCGATCGCGAACGCGCCGTTCGCGGCGGGGACACCGCAGTAGACCGCGCACTGCAGCAGCACCTCGCCGATCTCGTCCGGCGTGAGGCCGTTGCGGAGCGCCGCGCGGACGTGCATCTCGAGCTCGTGCTCGCGACCCATCGCGACGAGGGCCGTCAGCGTGACGCAGCTCCGCGTGCGGCGGTCGAGACCGGGCCGCGACCAGATCTCGCCCCAGGCATAGCGCGTGATCAGGTCCTGAAAGGCCTCCGTGAACGGCGTCGTGCGCTCGATCGCGCGATCGACGTGCGCGTCGCCCAGCACGGCGCGCCGGGTCTCCATGCCCCGCGCAAAGGTCTCGTCCCGCCCGTCGCGGCTCACAGGCTCGCCCCGTCCGGAACCAGGTGGCTCAGGAGCGCCTCCGTGAACGGTCCGGGCTGCTCGACGTTGGCGAGGTGGGCTGCGCCTTCGAGAACCACGTGCCGTGAGCCGGGAACGGCCGCCGCGAGGGCGTCGCCCGCGGCGGGCGGCACGGTGGGGTCCTCCGTCCCCGTCACGACCAGCGTCGGCGTGGCTATCTCCCCGAGGCGGCCGGTGAGATCGGTGTCCGCGAGGACCTCGCAGCACGCGGCATAGCCCTCGGGCGGAACCGACACGAGCATCTCCCGGAAGCCTGACACGATCTCGGGGTGCGCGTCGTGGAACGACGCGCTGAACCAGCGTCCGAGCACGCCGTCGGCGATCGCTCCCAGCCCGTTCGCGCGCACCGTGGCGGCGCGGTCGATCCATCCCTCGCGCGGCGGGAACGCGGGGGCCGTGCAGCACAGGGCGAGGCGCTCGACCCGCCCGGGTGCGTTCACGGCGAGCCACATGCCCTCGACCCCGCCGAGCGAGAGCCCGCAGAACGCGACACGCTCGAGGCCGAGGGCGTCGAGGAGGTCGATCAGGTCGCCGCCGAGGTCGTCGAGCGTCGTCCGACCCCCCACGGAGGGCGAGCGCCCGTGGCCGCGCCGGTCGCACCGGACGACGCGGAAGTGCCGGGCGAGCTCGGGGACCTGCGGCTCCCACATCGCGTGCGTCGTCCCGAGCGAGCTCGCCATCAGGAGCGGCGGGGCGTCGGCGGGGCCGTCGAGCACGTGGTGCAACGTCATGCGTCGTCCCGCCGGCTGCGCTCTGCCTCGTAGCGGGCGAGGGCTCGGTCGACGAGGGCGCCGGCCGAGCCGAGGTACGTCGTCGGGTCGAGCGCCGCGGCGATCTCGTCGGGAGTGAGCCCCGTGTCGACGCCCTCGAGCTCCTCGGCCAGGGGACGGCCGCTCGCCGCCGCACGGAGCGACGCGTCCCGCACGAGCTCGCGGGCAGCGGTTCGCCCCACGCGCTCGGTGAGGACGAGCGCGAGCCGTTCCGCGGCGACGAGGCCGCCCGTGAGCGCGAGGTTCTCGCGCATGCGGGCCTCGTCGACCTCGAGCCCTGCGAGCGCTCCCGCGAGCGCCGCCGCCGCACCGCCCGTCGTCGCGAGCGCACCGGAGAGCGCCTCCCACTCGGCCTGCCAGCTACCCGCGCCGCGCTCGTGCTCGCCGACGAGCGACTCGAGGAGCACGGAAGCATGGCCGCGGGCGAGCGCGGCGGCGGCCCTCGTCCACATCGAGCCGACCGGGTTGTGCTTGTGCGGCATCGCGGAGGACCCGCCTGCCTCTCCGCCCTCCCTGACCTCGCCGACCTCGGTCTGGGCGAGGAGCTGCAGATCGAGTGCGATCTTCGCGAGCACCCCCGCCGCGATCTGCAGCGCGGCGCCGAGCTCGGCGACGCGCACGCGGTTCGCGTGCCAGGGCACGGTCGCCTCGCCGAGGCCGAGCTCGCGGGCGAACAGCATCGAGACCTCGACGCCGCGGTCGCCGAGCGCCGACAGCGTCCCGGCGGCTCCGCCGAGCTCCGCCGCGAGGCCCCGATCCGCGAGCGCACCCAGCCGCTCACCGGCGTCGAGCACCGCCACGAGCCATCCGGCGGCCTTGAGCCCGAACGTCGTCGGCACGGCCTGCTGCAGCAGCGTCCGCGCCGCCATCGGCGTGTCCCGGTGCGATCGAGCGAGGGTCGCGCAGGCATCCGCCACGCGGCCGAGGTCGGCGAGCACCAGCCCGAGCGCTCTTCGGGCGACCAGCATCGCCGCGGTATCCATCACGTCCTGGCTCGTTCCACCGAGGTGCACCCACCGCGCGTGCTCCTCTCCCACGCGCGCGACGAGCGCGCGCACGAGCGGCTCGGCCGGGGTGCCCGCTGCGCGTGCCTCCACGAGCAGCTGCTCCCAGTCGTACTGGTCGGCGGAGCACGCGGCGGCGATCGCCGCCGCCGCGTCGACGGGAACGACTCCCGCGGCGGCGCCCGCGTTGGCAAGCGCCCGCTCCGCGTCGAGCATCGCCGCGAGCCACGCGCGCCCCGACACCGCCTCCTGCAACGCGGCCGGCGCGAACAGGGGCTCGAACGGCGTCACCCCGCGAAGAATGTCGTGTGCTGCGGCCCCTGCAAGCGGATGTCGAAGCGAAGGCCGCCGTCCTCGGCGACCGCGACGAGGGTCTCGCGCCGTTCGGGCGAGAGGCGGGACAGCACCGGATCGGCCTCGTTCGCCTCGACTTCGTCCGGGAAGTAGATGCGCGTCACGGCCCGCTTGAGGAGCCCGCGGGCAAAGATCCCGACCTCGATGTGCGGCGCCTGCAGGCCCCCCTCCGGCCACGGCACGCACCCGGGCTTGACGGTCACGAACTCGAACCGGCCGTCGTCCTCCGTCCCCGAGCGTCCGAAGCCGCGGAAGCCGTCCTCGAGCGGAACGTCCTCACGGTCGTCGGCCGGGTGCCGGTAGCGGCCGGCCGCGTTCGCCTGCCAGATCTCGACCATGCCGTCGGGCACTCCGTCGCCCGCGGCGTCCGTGAGCCGTCCGCGAATGCGGATCGCGCGCGGGTCACCCGGATCGACGAGCTCCGTCGTGATGAGGTTGCGCAGGAGGCCGATGCGCAGGTAGGGACCGGCGGTCTGCGAGGGTGTGAGGCCGAGCTCAGTCATCGTGCGGCTCCTCCAGGGGCGTCGCCTCGCGACCGCCGAGCACGATGTCCCAGCGGAAGCCGAGCGCCCACTCCGGCTCCGTCAGCGAGAGATCGAAGTTGCTGATCACCCGCTCCCGCGCCTTCGGGTCGCGGATCGAGTTGAAGATCGGGTCGAACGGGAACAGCGGGTCGCCCGGGAAGTACATCTGGGTGATGAGGCGGTCGGTGAACGCGCGCCCGAAGAGCGAGAAGTGGATGTGATTGGGGCGCCACGCGTTCGGATGGTTCTTCCACGGGTACGCACCCGGCTTGACCGTGATGAACCGGTACCAGCCGTCGTCGTCGGTGAGACAGCGCCCGGCGCCGTCGAAGTTCGAGTCGAGCGGCGCATCGTGGGTGTCGACCTCATGGCGGTAGCGTCCGGCGGCGTTCGCCTGCCAGATCTCGACGAGCTGCCCGCGCAGGGGCTTGCCGTCGCTCCCGAGGACGCGGCCGCTGACGACGATGCGCTCGCCGAGGGGCTGCCCGGCGTGCTGGCGGGTGAGGTCGTGGTCGAGCTCCCCGATCGCGGAGTCGCCGTACGCGGGCCCGGTCACCTCGCTCAGCGTCGACGGGATGATCACCAGCGGCTCCTTCGGGGCCCGCAGCCGCGTCCCGACGTAGTCGTGGTGGTCGAACGGCGGGTCGGCGCCGGCGCGGTCGGCGTCGACCACCTCCGCGAAGGGACGAACGTCAACTGACATGGCTCTCCTCCAGGGTGACGACAAAGGGCGCGGTCGTGACGGCGGCGACGTCGTCGACGGTCGCGCCGTCCAGCAGCTCGGTGAGGCGCAGCTCGCCGTCGACGAGGCGGAAGACCGAGAGCTCGGTGACGATCACGTCGGCGGCGGCGGACGCCGTCAGCGGATAGGTGCACTCGGCGACCACCTTGGGCTCGCCGCGGGATGTCGTGGCAGTCATCGTGACGATCACACGGCGGGCGCCGACGACGAGGTCCATCGCGCCCCCGACGCCGAGCACGTCCTTGCCGGGCACGGCCCAGTTCGCGATGTCGCCGTGCGCGCTGACCTCGAGCGCACCGAGGACGGCGACGTCGACGTGACCGCCCCGGATCATCGCGAAGCTCGTCGCGCTGTCGAAGTAGGCGGCTCCCGGAAGGGCCGTGATCGGCTGCTTGGCGGCATCGATCAGGTCGGGATCGAGCTCGTCCTCGTCCGGGCGCGGGCCGACCCCGAGCAGGCCGTTCTCGGTGTGCAGCACGACGCGCGTCTCGGGGCCGAGGAACCCCGGAATCAGGTTCGGGATGCCGATGCCCAGGTTCACGACCTCGCCGGGATGGAGCTCGAGCGCCGCCCGCGCGGCGATCCGTGCCTTGACGTCGCTCATGGGCCAACCTCCGTTGGCCCATGAGCGGGGAGGGGTGTGGGGAACCGGAAGGTTCCCCACGCTTTCCAGAAGAAGGGGGCGCGCGGGGGAAACATGGTTTCCCCCGCGAACGCGAGCCGAAGGCGAGCGTTGCTCACGCCGCGGCCACCAGGTGGTCGACGTACAGGTGCGGCGTCACGACGGACTCCGGCTCGAGCGCCCCCACCGGGACGACCTCGCCGGCCTCCGCGATCGTGATCGTCGCCGCGGTCGCCATCAGCGGGTTGAAGTTCCGCGCCGTGCGCCGGTACCAGAGGTTCCCGAGCGTGTCCGCGCGGGCGGCGTAGACGAGGGACACGTCCGCACGGATCGGAGCCTCGAGCACGTGGCGCACGCCGTCGATCACGCGCTCCTCCTTGCCCTCGGCGAGCAGCGTTCCGGCGCCGACGGGCGTGTAGAAGCCGCCGATCCCCGCACCGCCCGCGCGGATCGCCTCCGCGAAGGTCCCCTGCGGGACGAGCGTCGCCTGGATCTCGCCCGCGTTGACGGCGGCGACCGCCTCGGGGTTCGAGGTGAAGTACGACGAGATCCCGCGGCGGATGCGGCCCTGGCGCAGCAGCTTCCCGAGTCCCCGGCCCGGCTCGCCGATGTTGTTCGACACGATCGTGAGGTCGGTCGCGTCGGAGTGGTCGACGAGGGCGTCGATGAGGGTGAGCGGCGCGCCGACGAGCCCGAAGCCGCCCACCATCACCGTGTCACCGGTCCGGATCCGGGCGACGGCCTCCTCGGCCGTGATCAACGTGCTCGCCGTCATCGCGTCGCGGGATCGACCCGGCCTCAGAAGGGGAACGGGTGGGATCCGCGCTGCACGGTGATCCAGCGCATCTCGGTGAACTCGTCCACGACCGCCGCTCCGCCGAATCGGCCGAAGCCGCTGTCCTTCACGCCTCCGAAGGGCATCTGCGGCTCGTCGCCGACGGGCTGGTCGTTGACGTGGACGATGCCCGCGTCGATCGCCTGCGCGAGCGCCAGGCCGCGGTCGGCGTCGGACGTGATGATGCCGGACGAGAGCCCGTACGCCGTCGCGTTCGCGCGCTCGACGGCCTCCTCCGCCGAGTCGACGATCTCGATCGCGGCGACCGGACCGAACGTCTCGTGGTTGGCGAACTCCGAGTCGGGCGGGACGTCGGTCAGCAGCGTGGGCTGGAAGCACGCTCCCTCGGCGCTGCCTCCCGCGAGCACCTTCGCGCCGCTTTGGACGGCGGCGGCCACCCGCGCCTTGATCGTCTCGAGCGCGTCGCCGTTGATCACCGGGCCGATGATCGTGTCGTGCTCCTTCGGGTCGCCCACCTTGAGGGCGCTCGTCTTCTCCGCGAGCCGCGAGACGAACTCCTCGGCGACGGGCCGCTCGACGATGATCCGCCGTGCCGACATGCAGATCTGGCCCTGATGCAGGAACGCCCCGAACGTCGTCGCGTTGACCGCGTACTCGAGATCCGCGTCGGCGAGGACGATCAGCGGGTTGTAGCCGCCGAGCTCGAGCAAGACGCGCTTCAGCTGCCGCCCGGCGGCCTCGGCGAGCTTCCGGCCGGTGCCGGTCGATCCGGTGAAGTTGAGCCTGCGGACGTGCGGGCTCTCGATCAGCTCGTCGCCGATCCCCTGCGCCTCGCCCGGCGCGTGGGTGACGATGTTCAGCACCCCGGCCGGGAGGCCCGCCTCGGCGAAGACCTCGCCCCACACGAGGCCCCCGACCTGCGGCGACCACTCCGACGGCTTCAGCACGACGGTGTTGCCGAGCGCGAGCGGCGCGGCGATCGAGCGGGCCGAGAGGATGAGCGCCGCATTCCACGGCGCAATCGCCCCGACGACGCCCACCGGCCGCCGCACGCCCATCGCGAACGCCCCGGTGTCCGACGGGATGACCTCGCCGAGCGGCGCGTAGGCGAGCGCCGCCGCCTGGCGGAAGAGCCCGGGCACGAAGTGCATCTGGAACATCCCGAAGCCGAAGGTGCAGCCGGTCTCGCGCGCGAGCATGGACACGACCTCGTCCTGCCTCGACTCGAGCACGTCGGCCGCCTTCAGGAAGATCCCCTGCCGGACGGCGGGCGGGGTCTGCGACCACTCCGGGAACGCAGCGGCTGCAGCCTCGACCGCGCGCTTCGCGTCGGCCCGGGTGCCGGCGGCGACCTCGGAGACCACCTCCCCGGTGAACGGGTCGCGGTTCTCGAACGTGCGGCCCCCCTCGGCCTCGACGAACTCGCCTCCGACGAAGAGCCTCGTGTCGATACCGGTGGCGGTCTGGGTGCTCATCCCTGCTCCTTTCTCGTGTCCGAGCCGCTCGGCGCCGACGGAGCACCGGGCGCGACCGCGGTGCCGGGCTCCGCGTCCTGCGCGGCCCTTCGGATCTCACCGAGGTCGTGGAAGGTCATGACGTTCCGCGCGCTCGCGATGACTGCAGGAGGAATCCTCGTGCGCATGCCCTTGCCACGGAGTGTTCCATTCGTCAAGACACTAGTCTAGTATGCGGGACGTCAAGAGGGAGACCGTGGCGTCGAGGACGCCAGAGACCCAGCAAAACGGCTGCCGGATACGTCTAACCAAGCGTAGGTCACGCACCGGGAACCCACAGGAGAGCACAGCTTGCATCCGCTCGGAGAGACGCCGGCATCGTCCGGAAACGCGTTCGTGGGGTCTCGTGTCGACCACGCGATCGGAGCCGGCTCGGAGCCTGGTCCCGCGGGAGGCACGTCGACGCGAGGAGGGTGCGCTTGACGAGACCCTGATCGGAGGCGTGCGCGGCGTCCGCCGCATGGTTCGGTCAAACGAAGCTCAACGGAGGGATTCATGAGATCGACGAAGATCACGATCGGCGTGGCCTCTGCAGTCACGGTCGTCCTCGCGCTGATGCTGGCCGGCTGGGCCGCCGGCGCGGGGACGTCGGGCGCGGCGACACCGGTCGGCTCCGGCAAGGCATCCGCGACGAAGTCCGTCTGCGGGCTCGGCACCGGCAAGAAGGCCACGGGCGCGCCGATCAAGCTCGGCGGGATCGACATGCTGATCCCAGGGGTGGACTTCACGACCATCGGCAAGGCGGCGAAGGCGTACTTCGACTGCGTCAACGACAACGGCGGCATCCGCGGCCGGCCGATCAGCTACACCCTCTACAACGAGCAGCTCAACCCGGCGCAGCAGGCCTCGCTCGCACGGAAGCTCGTGGAGAGCGACAAGGTCGTCGGCATCGTCGGCAACACGAGCTTCACCGAGTGCGGGACGAACTGGAAGTACTACAAGTCCAAGGGCTTCACCGTGATCGGCGCGGGCGTCCAGGCGGAGTGCTTCGGGACACCCACCTTCGTCGAGACGAACATGGGGCCGCGCTACTCGAACATCGGCGCGGCGCAGGCGCTCGTCCGCGCAGGGGCCAAGTCGATCGTCGTCGCGTCGCCCTCGACGATCTCGGCGTACGCCGACGGCGGCGCGCTCCTGGTCGCCAAGGCGGCGGGCATCCCCGGCAAGAGCATCCCGGTCACGCTGCCCGTGACGGACGCGAACACGATCATCCAGCAGCTCTACCAGGCTGCGGGACAGGGTGGCGGGATCATCCTGGACTTCACTCCCGACACGGCGCCGGCGCTCATGAAGGCGGCGGAGGCGCAGGGTCTCATCGACAAGGTGAAGTGGGGCTCCTCGACCCCGATCGCGAACACGTTCATGGCAGGGCAGTTCGGCAACTGGGACGGGAAGCTGTTCATCAACTCCGAGTTCGGCCTGCTCGACGCGTCGCAGGGGCCCGACACGCGGCTGATGCTGGAGATCCTCAAGAAGTACACGAAGATCGACCCGCAGGCATTCGCGCAGATGGGCTTCATGGCCGGGAAGTTCGCGACGCAGGCGCTCCTCAACGTCAAGGGCCCCGTCACGGCGAAGTCGTACAACGCTGCCGTGCGCGGCCTGAAGAACCTCAAGACGGACATGCTCTGCAAGCCCTGGTACGTCGGGAACGCACTGCCCTACCACATCCCGAACAACTGGGACATCACCGTCGACTACAAGAACGGCAAGGTCGTCCTGAAGGAGAAGTGCTTCGCGATCGCGCCGGTCGACAAGGAGCTGGCCCAGACGCGCGTCTGGGAGAAGAAGTTCAACCTCAACACCGGGAAGTAGTCGAGCGACCAGTGGTGATCAGGGTGCCCCGGAGGAGCCGTGCATAGCGTCGTCGCGTTCGCGGTCTTCGGCGTCGACTGGGAGTTCTTCAAGCCGTACATCGTGCTGGGTCTCGCGCTCGGCGGGGTGTACGCGCTCTCGGGCGTCGGGATCGTGGTGCTCTATCAGGCAACCGGCGTCCTGAACCTCGCGTTCGGGGCGATCGGCGCCTGCGGCGCCCTGATCGCCTACTGGATGATCAACCACACGAGCTGGCCACACTGGCTCGCGTACGTCACCTGCGTCGCGTTCGGCGGGGTCGTCAACCTCGCCTACGGGCTGCTCTTCGGCCCCGCCTTCGCGGCGCGGGATCCCCTCGTCAAGATGATGGGGACGCTCGGGCTCGCCCTGATCCTGCTCGGCATCATGGCCTGGCGCGCCCCCGTCGGCGGCGCGTTCGCGCGCTTCCTGCCGTTGCCCAGCTCGAGCCACACCTTCACGCTGTTCGGGGCGTTCGTGAACTGGACGCAGGTCATCGCACTCGCGTTCGCGATCGTGCTGACCGCCGTGACGACGGTTTTCCTCAGGTACACGAACCTCGGTACCGCGTACCGGGCGATCGCCAACGATCGCGAGATCACCGCCACGCTCGGCGTGCCCGTGCGCCGCGTCGAGGCGTCGGCATGGTTCGGCTCCGGGCTCGTCGCCGGCGCGGCGGGCCTGCTCATGCCGGACCTGATCACGTCGCTCGACTACGCCGCATTGACCTTCCTGGTGATCGCCGCGCTCGCCGCCGCCCTGATCGGGCGACTCCAGTCGCTCTGGGTCACGATGGCGGGGGGCCTCGCGGTCGGGCTCGCCCAGGCGGTCTTCGCACCGTACGCGTCGTTGGCGCGCTACCGCTCGGCGGCGCCGTTCGTGCTCGCGATCATCGCGCTGCTCTGGCTGTCACGCCGTCGCGTCGTCACGATCACGCGGACGGCGCGGTAGCGTTGGAGACCTCCTCGACACCCGGCCAGAGGGCGGCCGCCGCGGCGCGCGCCGGATTCTCGCTCGACCCGGCCTCGATCGTGCGGGCCCTCGCGATCGCGGTGTTCCTGGCGATTGCCCTCTTCTACCTCCCGACGATCGGCGCCGACTGGACCACCACGTTCACGAGCGTCGCCATCTACTCGGTGATCACGCTGGGCCTCGGGATGCTCTACGGCCGCGTCGGGCTGATCTCGCTCGGCCAGGTCGCGCTGCTCGTGGTCGGGATCTGGACCGCGACGCGCCTCAACTATGCCGTCGACCTCCCGTTCCCGGTCCTGCTCCTCGTCACCGGGGCGATCACCTGCGGGGTGGGCATGCTGATCGGGCTTCCGGCGATCCGCCTCTCCGGGCTCCACCTCGCGCTGATCACCCTGATGGCCGCGGGCGCAGTGAACGTGGTGCTGGTCGCGATCAACTTCCCGAACGGCGGCGGCGGCTTCACCGGGCGGACGGACACGCCCGACCTCTCCGGCCTCGAGCCCGTGCGCAGGCCGTCCATCGCCGAGGGCGACACCGCCTACTACCGCTACGTCGTGATCGTCGCCGCCGTGATGTTCCTCGTGGCGCTGCTCCACGTCAGGGGCAAGCCCGGGAGGGCGTGGGCGGCGATCCGCGAGAGCGAGCCGGCCGCGCTCGCGGCGGGCGTCAACATCGTCTTCTACAAGCTCTGGGCCTTCGCGCTCGCGTCCTTCATGGCCGGTGTCGGCGGCTGCCTGCTCGCGGCGCAGGTCGGCCAGCCGACGGCGCAGTCGTTCCAGACACAGGACTCGCTGACCCTGCTCGCGACGACGCTGATCGGCGGGATCTACAGCCTCTGGGGCGCGGTCGTCGCCGGATGCTTCAGCCAGCTGCTGCCGTTCCTCTTCCAGGTGCAGTGGGGGATCAACCCGAACTTCGTGCTCATCCTCTTCGGCGCCGGCCTGCTCCAGGTGCTGCTGACGGCGCCCGGCGGGCTGGCGCAGCAGTTCCCGAAGGACATGGCCAACCTGGGCCGCCTCGTGTGGCGCGGGGTCGGCAAGCTCACCGGTCGCGGAGGGACGTCGACGTGATCGAGGTCGAGGGCCTCACCGTCCGCTTCTCCGGCGTGACGCCGATCGACGGGATGAACGTCACCTTCCCGGGCGGCACGTGCGGCCTGATCGGACCCAACGGCGCCGGCAAGACCACGTTCTTCAACGTCCTCTCCGGCTTCGTCAAGCCGGCGGCCGGGTCGATCCGGGCCTTCGGGGAGGACCTGCTGAAGATGGCCGACTACCGGCGGGCGCGCTGGGGCCTGCGGCGCACGTTCCAGACCGAGCAGGCGATCCAGCAGCTCTCCGTGTTCGACAACGTGGCGATGATCTACGAGCACTCGGGCCGGAAGGGCGCCGGCCGGCGTGCCGAGGTCCAGGCGGCGATCGACTTCGTCGGGCTCGAGACGCCTCCGAGAGCACGGGTGGGAGGGCTCGGCGCCCGCGAGCGGCGCCTCCTCGAGGTCGCGCGCGCGGTCGTCGGGCATCCCAGGGTCGTGCTGCTCGACGAGCCGGCAGCGGGCCTGCCGGAGGAGGAGACGGAGCACCTGAGCCGCGTGATCCAGTCGATCCCCGGCCAGTTCGGAGCGCTCGTGATCCTCGTCGACCACGACATGACGCTCGTCCAGGCCTGCTGCGAGACGACGGCGGTGCTCGACTTCGGAAAGCTGATCGCCTCCGGCCGGACAGCGGACGTCCTCCGCGACGAGCTCGTGATGCGCGCCTACCTCGGCACCGAGGACGTGCTGTGAGCACCGCGTCCCGCCGACACCCGAGCAGCCACGCTGTCGTTCGAGGGCCTCTCCGTCGCCCGCGGCGGGCGCCCGGTGCTCCACGAGGTGTCCCTCTCGATCCCGCCGGGCGAGGTGACCGCGCTCCTCGGCCCGAACGGAGCGGGGAAGTCGACGCTCGTACTGACGGTCGGGGGCGTGCTTCGGCCCACGGCCGGCACGGTCGTGCTCGGCGAGCTCGACCTGACCCGGCGTCGTCCCGAGACGATCCGGGCGGCCGGCGTCGCGATCGTTCCCGAGGGGCGCCAGCTGCTGCCGAACCTCACGGTCGAGGAGAACCTGCGCGTCGCGACGTATTCCCTGAGCCGCGACGACGCCCGCAGCGGGATCGCGTACGCGCTGGAGCTCTTCCCCGAGCTCGAGAAGCGCTGGCGCGTCGCGGGACGCTCGCTCTCGGGCGGCGAGCAGCAGATGGTCGTCCTCGCGCAGGCCCTCGTCTCGCGGCCGAAGATCATCCTCGTGGACGAGCTCTCGCTCGGTCTCGCGCCCGTCGTCGTCAAGCGCCTCGTGCCCACGCTGGAGGCGGTCGTCGCCAACGGCGTCGGCGTCCTCCTGATCGAGCAGTTCGCGCACGTCGCGCTCGGCCTCGCAGAGACCGCCTACGTCCTGGAGGGAGGCCGGATCCGCTACCAGGGCCCGGCGCAGAAGCTCAAGGACGAGCCGGCGCTGCTGCATTCCGCCTACCTCCTGCGCGGGCACGCCGCGGTCGAGGCAACGGCGCCCATCGACGCCGTGCTCCCCACCGAGGAGACACCGGCGGCCGATGCACCGTGATCCGGCCGGCCCGGGACGGGCAGCACGCCGGAACGTGACCTCACCGCCGAACCGGATCGGAGTCGCGGGATGGATCAGGTGACGCAGGAGCGCGTGTACGCGGAGATCCACCGTGCGGCCGTCGACTGGGACGGCCGCGACCCGATCCGGAAGGACATGCCATGAGCACCGTGGAGACCGTGCGCGGGCCGGTCGACGTGACCGAGCTCGGCACCAGCCTGATGCACGAGCACATCCTCGTGCTCCAGCCCGAGGCCCTGCAGAACTACGGCCACGTCTGGGGCGCGAGCTACTGGGACGAGGAGGCAGGCGTCGCCGACGCGATCGACAAGCTCCGCGCGGTGCGCGCCGCCGGCATCCGGACGCTGGTCGACCCGACGGCTCCGGGGCTCGGCCGCTGCATCCCGCGCATCCAGCGCATCAACGCCGAGGTCGACCTCAACATCGTCGTCGCGACCGGCGTCTACGCGTTCCTCGAGCTCCCCAACTTCCTCCACTACCGGAGCCCCGAGGCGATCGCCGAGCTGTTCGTGCGAGAGATCCGCGAGGGGATCGACGACACCGGGGTCAAGGCAGCCTTCGTCAAGTGCGCCGTCGAGGAGCACGGTCTCATCGGGGACATCCCGAGGATCCTCGACGCGGTCGCCCTCACGGCGCTGGAGACGGACGCGCCCGTCATGGTGCACACGAACGCCAGCGCGGCGACGGGCGTGACGGCTCTCGAGGCGCTGACCGCCCGCGGGATCGACCCGACGAGGATCGTCGTCGCCCACGCCGGCGACAGCAACGACCTCGACTACCTCCGCACGATCGCGGACACGGGGGCGGTTCTCGGCTTCGATCGCTTCAACATCCCCCACTTCAACCCCGACGCCGACCGGATCCGGACGTTGCTCGCGCTCCTCTCCGAGGGGTACGGCGACCGCATCCACCTCTCGCACGACGCCGCCTGCTTCATGGACTTCATGGTGGGCGACCCCAACTTCGCCGACGAGCGCCCGGACTACCTCCACATCTCGAAGAACGTCCTCCCCGTGCTCCTCGAGCAGGGCGTCACGCAGGCGCAGATCGACGAGATGATGGTCGAGAACCCACGCCGCTACTTCGCAGCGAGCCGGGTGAGCGTGTGACCGACCTCGTACGACTCGGCGTTCGCGAGGCGTCGGCGCTCCTGGCGCGGCGCGAGGTGTCGGCGTCCGAGCTCACCGCTGCGCTGCTGGCGCGGATCCGCGAGGTGGACGGCGTGCACAGCCACGAGGGGGATCCCGGCTCGATCAACGCCTGGGTGCGCGTCTACGAGGAGGACGCGGTCGCGGTCGCCGCCCGGGCGGACGAGCGGCTGAGCGCCGCGGGCGTACGGCGCGACGGCCCTGCGCCCGTGCTGACCGGGATCCCCGTCGGGCTCAAGGACCTGTACGGCGTCGCCGGGAAGCCGGTCACGGCGTCGAGCAGCCTCCTCGACGACGTGCCGGGCGAGGACTGCGACGTGTGGAAGCGCCTCGCGGCGGCGGGCATGGTGCTGCTCGGCCATCTGCACACCCACGAGTTCGCCGCCGGCGGGACGACCGACCAGGTCGGCAACCCGTGGGACCTCGAGCGCTCGGCCGGCGGCTCGAGCGGCGGATCGGCCGCCGCGCTCGCCGCGTGCATGGTCCCCGCCGCCACGGGCACCGACACCGCCGGCTCGCTCCGCATTCCGTCCGCGTGCTGCGGGACGTCGGCGATCAAGCCGACCAGCGGGCGCGTCTCGCTCGCGGGAGTCGTGCCGCTGTCGTGGAGCCTCGACCACGCCGGGCCGATGGCGCGCACGCTCGCCGACTGCGGGTTGCTGCTCCAGGCGATGGCGGGCCCCGACCGCAGGCTGGCCGAGACGGCGCTTCATGCTCCTCTGCCCGATGCGCTGCCCGAGCGCGCAGCGGCGCGGCCGCTCGAGGGCGTGCGGCTCGCCGTCTCCCCGCGCACCGTGTCGGTGGAGCTGGAGGCCGACGTGTCCGCCGGCTTCGAGCTCGCGCTCGAGACGTGCCGCAGGCTCGGGGCGTCGCTCGTGGAGCCGCCGGCGCCGGCGGCCGGCTTCGACGTCGGGGACGACTTCCTCGACGTCCTGACGACGGAGATGGTCGTCTACCACCGGCGCTTCGACGGCCGTCGCGACCGCTACCGGCAGTCGCTGCGCGAGTGGGTCGAGGAAGGAGAGCGGCGCGCCGTGTCCGGGGAGGCGTACGTCGCCGCGCATGCTCGGCGACGCGAGCTGACGGGGGCGTGGGCGGGCTGGCTGGCCGAGCACGGCATCACCGCGGTGATCGAGCCCACGATCCCGGTCGTCGCGCCGCTGCGCGGGGACGGCTACGAGCACTCGGGCACCGACTACGCGCTGATCTCGCTCACGCACTTCTGGGACTGGACGGGGTTCCCGGTGGCCGCCCTCCCCGCCGGCGTCGGACGCAGCGGCCTGCCGGTCGGCGTGTCCCTGGTCGGCGCGGCGGGGGCCGACTGGGAGGTGCTGTCGCTGGGAATGGCGCTCCAGGCCGAGCTGGGCGTGCCCGAGCCGCCCATGCTCGCGTCGTCAACCTAGCCCGGGACGAGTACCGCGCGGCCGGTGACCTCGCCCTCGCGGAGCTTGTCGAGCACGTCGTTGACGGAGTCGAGCGGGTGCGTCTCCGTCTTCAGGACGATCCGACCCGCCGCGTGGAGCTGGAGAAGCTCCCAGAGATCGACCCAGGTGCCGACGAGGTTGCCGACCACCGCCTGCTCGTTCGCGACGAGCGCGACGGACGGGATGGCGACCGTGCCGCCGTAGCCGATCACGGACGACGTCCCGCCGCGGGCGAGCATCGCGGCCGCGGCCGCGTGGGTCTCATCGGTGCCGACGAAGTCGAAGACGAGGTCCGCGCCGCGGCCGCCGGTCAGCTCGCGGACCGCGTCGACGGGAGCGCTCCCGTCGATCACCTCGTCGGCTCCGAGCTCGGCCGCGAGCCGGCGCCTGCGCTCGTCGGTGTCGACCGTGACCAGCGAGCTCGAGCCGAGCTCGCGAAGCAGCTGGAGCGCGATGTGGCCGACACCGCCCACGCCGATCAGGACGGCGGTCGAGCCGGGAACGGCGAGGTGCGCGAGCCGTCTCACCGCGTGGTACGCCGTGAGCCCCGCGTCCGCATGCGGCGCGACGTCGACCGGCTCGACACCGTCCGGCAGGGCGATCAGCGAGCGCTCCGAGACGAGCACGAACTCGGCGAAGCCCCCGTCGACCGTCAGACCGGTGAAGTCGTGCCGGGCGCAGTGCATGTCGTTCCCGCGACGGCACGCGACGCAGAGCCCGCAACTGTAGGGCGGATAGACCAGCACGGCGTCTCCCGGGAAGACGGTCGTCACGCCGTCGCCCACCGCCTCCACCCAGCCGGCGTTCTCGTGGCCGAGCACGAGCGGCACGGTGACGCCCGCCGGCCCCATCAGGCCGTCGATGGCATGGAGGTCGGTCGCGCAGACCCCGGCTCCCCCGACCCGCACGAGGACGTCGGTGTGACGCACGGGCTCGGGCACGGGCCGCTCCACGAGCTCGAGCGGCCGGTGGTACTCCTGCATGAGCGCTGCTTTCATCGTCCCTCCTCGGGCTGGAGCGCAGCGACGAGCCCGCGGAGGTACTCGAGGTGGCATCGCATCGCCTCCTCGGCCTCGGCTGGCTTGCGCCGGTCGATGGCGCGCATGATCGCACGGTGCTGCCCCAGGATCGCCTCGGCGTCGATCGAGTCGCCGAGCGTGTCGATCAGCGACGGCTGCAGCACGTCGAGGGTCCAGCTGGTGAACGCGCTCAGCAGCTCGTTCCGGGCGGTTGCCGCGATGACGCGATGGAAGCGTGTGTCGGCGACACGGAAGGCCTCGGAGGCCGGGTGATTGCCCGCGGCCTCGTCGATGGCGGCCCGGAGCTCGCGCGCAGTCTCGGCGGTGGCGCGCTCCGCCGCGCGTCCGGCGAGCGGCACCTCGAGGCACATGCGCGCGTCGAGCAGCTCGTCGAGCGAGACGCTGTCCGTCTCGAGCATCGTCGCGATCGACTCGCTGAGGCTCAGGCCGATGCCCTCGTTCGGCGTGCTCGCGACGAAGATCCCGCCCCCGGGCCCCCGCGAGGCGCGGATCAGATGGGAGCCCGCGAGCAGCCGCAGGCCCTCGCGCAGGGTCGGCCGGCTCACGTCGAGCTCGGCGGCGAGCTCCTGCTCGGTGCCGAGGCGGTCGCCCGGCCGGAGCTCGTGCCTCGCCAGGTAGCGCCGGATCTCGAGCGCGACCTGCTCGCTCGCGTCGAGATGCGACGACCGGAAGCGCTTTCCCGGCGGCGGGGCCGGCCTGACGGTGCGGCGCGGCCGGGTCACGGTGCGAAGCTCTCGTCCGGCGCGACGACGACCTCGAGAAGCAGAGGCTCGTCGCGCTCTGCGAGGCCGGGAACCACGTCGTCGAGGACGCGCAGCAGCTCGTCGTGGTCGCGGACGGTCTGCGCCGGGCAGCCGAACGCCCTCGCGAGCCCCGCGACGTCGACCTGGAAGCCCGGCCACGGCGCCGTCCCGCCCTGCTGCTCGGCGAGCCGGTCCATGATCGCGTAGCCGCCGTTGGAAAGGATCACGAAGAGGGCTCCGGCCCCGTAGCGCGCCGCGCTCCAGAGCGCCTGGATCGAGTAGAGGGACGACCCGTCGCCGACGAACGCGACGACCGGCCTGTCGGGGCACGCCAGGCGGATGCCCGTCGCGGCGGGGAGCGCGAACCCCAGCCCGCCCATCGCCGGGCTCAGAGAGCCGAGCGGCTCGCGCGCCGGCAGGCGCACGAGCAGCTCGGGCCGGTTCGAGGGGCTCTCCTCGAAGACGACGGCGTGGCGCGGAAGGCGCTCGGCGAAGGCGGCGAAGACGTGCCCCGCGCGGAGCGGCTCACCGTGGGCCGGAGGAGCAGGCGCCGCCGGGGGAGTGAAACGCTCGCGCGTCGCACCGTCGCGCGCCCGCACGACGCGCGCCAGCTCCGCGCACACGGCGGCGGGCGAGGCGAGCACGGCGAGGTCGGCGGCGCTGCGGTGCACCTCCGCCGGGTCCTGGCTGACCATGACGACCGACGTCCCGGGCTCGACGAACGGTCCGGGCGCGTAGGCGTACTGCCGGAACACGGGCGCACCGACGGCGAGCACGACGTCGTACGCGGCCAGCGCCGCGCGCAGGCGGGGCCGGTCTGCGGCGAGGTGGCCCGCGAACAGATGGTGATCCTGCGGGAAGCCGGCCCTGCCGCTGAAGGACTCCTGCCAGACCGGGCACGAGAGCCGCTCGGCGAGTGCGACGAGCGCCTCCCAGGCCTCGTCGTCGTCGACCCCGGCTCCGACCACGAGCGCCGGCCGCTCGGCACCGTCGAGAAGCTCGGCGAGCTCTGCGACGAGCCGGTCGTCGGCCCCGCGGGAGCGCACGACGCGACGGGGAGCGGCGCGCTCGTCCGCAGGCCCGGCCTCGGCCGCCCAGTCGTCCATGGGCACGATCACCAGTGCCGGCCCCCGCCCCGTGATCGCCTCGTGATGGGCGCGGGCGATCGCGCCGGGCACGCCCTGGGCGTGGACCGGCTGGTCGACCCACACCGGGTACTCGCCCGCCAGCCCCTGGAGCTTTCCGGCGAGGAACGGCTCCGCCGCGAGGTGGCGACGGTCCTGCTGGCCGACGAGGACGACGAGCGGCGCCCGATTGACGCGCGCGGTGGCCAGTGCGCTGACCGCGTTGCCGAGACCGGGGGTCGTGTGCAGGATCACGAGCGCCGGCTCGCCCCGTCCGAGCGACCAGCCGGTCGCCATGCCCACCACCGAGCTCTCGTGGAGCCCGAGCACGAAGCGGAGGTCACCCGGCAGGTCGGCGAGCAGCGAGATCTCCGTCGACCCTGGATTGGCGAAGAGCGTCGTGAGGCCGTGCTCGCGGAGCACGTCGAACGCGGCGTCACGGACGGTCTGGCCGGCCACGGCGACAGCCTACAGAGAAATGATTTGATTTTTTCGTCTGCAACCGGGACGATGGCCGTCGTGAAGGTCACGATCATCGGGGGCGCCGGCGGCGTGGGCGCATCCACCGCGTTCAACCTCGTCCTGACGGGGCGGCCGCACGAGATCGTCCTCGTCGACAGCCGGCCCGAGATGATCACGTCGCACGTGATGGACCTCGACCAGGTGCTGGAGCTCTCCCCCGGGTGCAGCGTACGCGGCGGCGACGTCGAGGACGTGCCCGATGCCGACGTCGTCGTGCTGCTGTCGGCGACCCCGATCACCGCCGGGACGCCGCGCGTCGAGTACCTCGCGCGGAACGCCCTGATCGCCGACGAGCTCGCGGACGCGCTCGGGACGTCGTGGGAAGGCGTCGTCGTCGTGGTCACCAACCCGGTCGACCCGCTGGTGACGCGACTCCGGCGGCGCACCGGCCTCGACCGCAGCAGGGTCGTCGGCTACACGATCAACGACAGCCTGCGGCTGCGAACGGGTCTCACGAAGGCGCTCGGGGTCGCACCGGGCAGCGTCGAGGCGTGGGTGCTCGGCGAGCACGGCGACAAGGCCGTTCCCCTGTTCGACCGCGTGACGGTGGACGGCGCCCCGGTCCGCCCCACGCCGGACCAGGCACGGGCCGCGGAGGACTACTTCCGCACCTGGTATCCGATTCACGTCGCGCTCGACTCGGGGCGGTCGTCGACGTGGACGTCCGGCCTCGGCGTCGCCCGCATGGTCTCCGCGTTGGACGGTGACGGAGAGCTCTGGCCGGCATCGGTCGTGCTCGAGGGCGAGTACGGCATCGAGGGCGTCGCCGTCACGGTCCCGGTCACGCTCGGCCGAGGCGGGGTCGTGGAGATCCACGAGTGGGACCTCCGGCCGGACGAGCTCGCGGCCCTGCGGGACTCGGCCGACTTCGTCCGTGCGGCTGTCGCGAGCGTCGAGCCGGTCGAGACGGTGGAGTGACCGAGCCTTCCGTCGGCGCGGGCGCCGGACGCACGACCCCCGCGGACATCACCGCGGCAGCCCTCGCGAGCTTCGCCGGCTGCCCGGACGAGCGTCTCCGGCGGCTCGTCGAGTCCCTCACGGCCCATCTCCACGCGTTCGCCACCGAGGTCGGGCTGACGCTCGACGAGTGGGAGGCCGCGATCCGGCTCCTCACCGAGACCGGGAGGATCACCGACGAGCACCGCCAGGAGTTCATCCTGTGGTCGGACACGCTCGGCCTCTCGATGCTCGTCGACGCGCTCGCGAACCCGTCGCGGGGAGCGACCGAGTCGACCGTGCTCGGCCCGTTCTACGTGCCGGACGCGCCGCTGCGCGACTACGGCGCCGCGATCTCCGAGGAGCCTGCCGGCGAGCCAGCCTGGGTCCACGGCGTCGTCACCGGCCGCGACGGCACCCCGATCGCAGGCGCCGAGCTCGACGTCTGGCAGAACGGCGACAACCGGCTGTACGCGGTGCAGGACCCGGGCGCTCCCGAGGAGCACCTCCGCGGCCGCTTCTCGACCCGGGAGGACGGAAGCTACGCGTTCCTCGCCGTGCGCCCGGTGCCGTACACGATCCCGGACGACGGGCCGGTCGGCGCGATGCTCGCCGCCACCGGCCGCCATCCGTGGCGGCCGGCGCATATCCACCTGATCGCGCGGGCCGAGGGCTACGCGCCCGTCACGACGCACGTCTTCGACCGGGAGAGCGCGTACCTCGACTCCGACGCCGTGTTCGCCGTGAAGCCGTCGCTGCTCCGTGACTTCGTGCCGCGCCCGGCGGACGATCCGGAACGTCCGGCGGGAGTCGAAGGGCGCTGGTTCTCGGTGCGCAACGACATCGTCCTCGCGCCGGCCGAGCGCGGCGGCCACCTAGAGGTGAGCGCATGCGAGCGGTCGCCGGGCCCAGACGGAGCCATGGTACCCCTCGCCGCCGCCGCAGGCGGCAGGCGGCCTTCAGGGATCTGCTCGTTGCGAGGCGATTCCGCTCCTGCGGAATCGCCGGAGCAGGCACGTCAACGCTCGAGCGGCGCTCCTCCGAGCCAGGCGGCGCCGCTTTCGTAGAGCGACTCGACCTCCGGCCCCTCGAGGCCGGGCATGTCGCGCTTCACCTCGTAGCCGATCCGGGTCTGCAGGTAGGCGAGATGCCGGTACCCCTCGGGGAACTGCGCGAGCAGGTCGGCGTCGAGCTCGAGCCGCGCCGCCGGATCGACAGGATCCATCCGGTCCTGCTCGTAGATCGGCTGGCGCAGCACGAGGCCCCAGCGGCCGTCGCGCTTCTCGAGGAAGTCGTAGAAGCGTCCCGTGCAGGTGACGTCGACCTCGACGCCGTCGACAGGCGCCCGCTGGTGGATCTCCATCTTCACCTGGGACACCGCGCGTGCCCCGGCGACGTCGATCGACTGGCCGCCGAGGAAGTGGTGGATCCTGACGCCCTTCTCCCAGCCGGCCTTGCTCATCGCGATGAACTCGTCGGCGGTCCCCTGCGTCCAGGTCGCCACCATGCGGCCGTCGTCGAACCAGACCGTGCGGAACCGCTCCCAGTCGCCGGCATCGCGCCAGACGACCCAGCTCTCGACGAGCTCCCGGATCGCGAGCCGGTCGCGCAGGTCGTCGTTCACGGCGTCAGACCTGTGCCGTCCGCCAGCTGTCCGGCCGGTACGTGCTGCGCACGGTCTCGACGTACGGCACCGGGCTGACGATCGCTCGAATCTCCGTCTGCACGTGCGGCTCGACCGTCGGCTTGGTGGTGCCGCCGCCCTCCTCGCCCCACACGAGCGTGACCTCGGTCCCGGGCTCTGCGTGCTCGGGGTCGACCACTGCGAGGGTCAGCATCCTGCCCTCGTTGGCGCTGTAGCCGATCCAGGTCGACACGCCGACCGTCTCGCCGTCGACCGTGACCCGATCGTAGGGATGCATCGAGTAGACCGCGGACGGCCAGTCGATGAACTTCGCGCGATCGGTCTTGCGCAGCATGGTTCCGACGGTGCGGACGACGTCGTCGTCGTCGAGCGCGAGAGTGACCTTGTGGCGATGGGCGCCGTCCGCCATCCGCTCGAGCGCCTCTCGGCCGATGAAGTCGTGGTCGAACTTGACGTAGCTCCCGTAACCGAGATCCCACGGCGTGAAGTAGTAGTCCTCGATGCTGTCGGAGACGAAGCTGCCGCCGATCGACGCCGACCCCTCGTAGCCGTTCGCGGGCAGCCACTCGCGATAGGCCTTCAACCCGTCACCGGTGTAGACGGCGGGCAGCGGCGAGGGGATCCAGCCCGACTCGAGCGTGTTCGAGGAGTAGGCTCGCCCGCCGACCTGGCGCAGCCCGTGCGCCCGGCCGGCCTCGACGATCGCCTCGCGCACCTGAGCCTCGTCCTCCCAGGGACCGAAGAGCTCCCAGCCCGGCTGGCCCGCCATGCCGTGACGCAGGGCGCGAACGGTCGTCCCGGCGATCGTCACCTCCGTCATGTGGAAGAACTTGAGCTCGGGCGGCACGCCGCCGAGCAGGTCCTCGATCACCCGCATCGCGTTCGGCCCCTGCACCTGGAAGCGATACGACCTGCGGCGTCCGTCCGTGCGCAGCGCCCACCGCTGGTCGAGCTCGACCTGCACGTCGTAGTCGCCGGTCTCGGCGTGGAAGGTGATCCAGTTCAGCGCGGGCGCGCGGCCGACGAGGTTGAACCGGTTCTCCTCGAGGTGAAACAGGATCACGTCGCCGATCACGTAGCCCTCCGGCGTACACGGCACGAAGTGCTTCGCCCGGTCGACGCCGAAGCCCTCGAAGCTGTTGACCGCGAGGTGGGAGAGCAGCCTCAGTGCGTCCGGCCCCTCCACTGCGAGATCGGCCATGTGGTACGACTGGTTGTAGAGGACACACGTCTGCTGCCAGGCCTGCTGCTCGTCGCGCCAGTTCGTGTACTCGGCCGGCACCCCCGGATACACGTTCGGCCCGGCCTGCGAGTTGCGGAGCATCTCGACCGGGCTCTCGATCGATCGAAGCAGGGCTTCGAGGCTTCTCTCACTCACGTCGGTCCCTCCTCGCGCCGAAGCGCGTTCATCGTGCGGAAATGCGGAAGCTCGCCGCCGCACGCACCCTCCTAGACACCGCCGGCCTGGATGACGCCGCGGCTCGCCCTGTCGATGCCGGTGAGCGATCCAGCCTGCAGCGCCTCGGCGACGTTGAACAGGTGGCGGCGCATCGCGTCCTCGGCCTTCTCCGGCTGACGCGCGACGACCGCCTCGACGATCGCCGCATGCTCCGCCTGGGATGCCTGAGGCCGCCCGGCAATGAGGATCGTGCGGTACTGGTAGCGCACCGTCTGCGAGTTCAGCCCGTGGATCAGGCGCTGGGCCGTGCTGTGCCCGGACAGCTCGAGGAGCGCGGCATGCAGATCCGCGTTCGCATCCGAGGCGCCGAGCAGGTCGCCCGACTCGAGCAGGTCACGATGCCGGGCCAGGCACGCCCGTAGCCGCTCGACGCCCGCCTCGTCGATCCGTTCGGCGGTCAGGCGGACGGCGAGCCCCTCCAGCACGGCGCGTGCCTGGAGGATCTCGATCGCCTCCCGATCGCTGACCTGACGCACGCGCGCGCCCCGGTGCGGCTGACGGACGACGAGCCCCTCCTGCTCGAGCCGGATCAGCGCGTTGCGAACGGCACCCCGCGACATCTGAAACGAGGTGACGACGTCCGACTCCACGAGACGGGAGTTCGGGGCGATCTCGCCCCGAACGATCGCCTCGCGCAGCTTCTCGTAGTCGGAGTCGGAGTTGAAGGCCTGTCGCGTCATCGTCGCTTCCCTGTGAAGAGCTCGATGTGCTCGCCGAAGTAGCTCGAGATCAGAAGGTCGTGGTTGGTCTGAGGTGCTCTGCCTCACCCTGCAGCACGATCTCTCCGTGGGAGAGGACGTAGCCGCGGTCGGCGATCGTCAACGCGAGCTCGATGTGCTGCTCGACGAGGACGACACCGCAGCCGCTCTCCTCGGCGTACTGGCGCACGACCGGCAGCAGCTCTCGACGATCACCGGGGCCAGGCCGAGGCTGAGCTCGTCGAGGAGCAGGAGCCGGGGGTGCCGCGCGAGCGCGCGACCGACGGCGAGCATCTGCTGCTCGCCACCGGACAGGAGGCCGCAGCGCCGGTCGCGAAGCTCGGCCAGCGCGGGGAAGTACCGGTACGCGACGTCCGCGTCGAGCCGCTCCCGGCGGTAGCCGAGGCGCAGGTGCTCTGCCACCGTGAGCCCGAAGAACAGGCCGCGCGTCTCGGGAACGTGTGCGATGCCGAGCCGTGCCCGCGCGCTCGCCTTGACCCGGCTCAGGTCTGCGCCGTCGAAGCGAATGCTTCCCTGCATCGGGTGGACCAGGCCGGAGACCGCCCGCAGCGTCGTGGTCTTCCCCGCGCCGTTGGCGCCGAGCAGCGCGACGACCTCTCCCGGCTGGACGACGATGTCGAGCCCGCGGACGACGGCAGCGCTGTCGTAGCCGGCGGTCAGGCCGTCGATCTCGAGCACGGCCGAGCTCACGTCGTCCCCGCCTGCGTCGGGCCCTGGTCGGCGACGACCACGTCAGGCCGCTCGGCCGCGGCGCCGCCGAGGTACGCCCGCACGACCCGCGGATCCCGGCGAACCTCGTCCGGGGTGCCGGCCGCGATCACCTTGCCGAACTCGAGCACGACGATCCGGTCGCAGATGTTCATCACCAGCCCCATGTCGTGGTCGATGAGCAGCGTCGTGGTGCCCGCGTCTGCGATCTGCCTGAGTCGCTGACCGAGGTCCTCGCTCTCGCGCGTGTCGAGCCCGGCCGCAGGCTCGTCGAGGCAGAGGAGCCGCGGCTGCATCGCGATGGCACGGGCGACGCCGACGAGCTTCCGCTGTCCCTGGGTCAGCTCGGCCGGCATCGCGTCCGCGACGAGCCGAGGTCGAGCAGCTCGAGCGCCTCGCTCGACGGCGGCGCTCTCGCCGACGCGCCGCCCGACCAGCTCGCGCCGCGAGCGACAGGAACGACGGCCGCTGGGCCGCGACGGTGAGGTTCTCCCGCACGGTGAGGTCGTCGAACAGCTCGGTGCTCTGCCAGGTTCGGGCAAGCCCGCGGCGGGCCCGCGCGTGCGGCGGCATCCCGGTGAGGTCCTGCCCTTCGAGCTCGACGCGGCCCGTGTACCGCACGAAGCCGGTGATCGCGTCCACGAAGGTCGTCTTGCCCGCGCCGTTCGGCCCGATCAAGCCGACCAGCTGACCCTCTTCGACGACGACGTCGACCTCGTCGACGGCACGTACGCCTCCGAAGCGGACTGAAAGACCGGTGGTGGAGAGGACGGCGCTCACGCCACCCTCGCAGGTTCCGATTCCGCAAGCTCGGCCTTTCGCTTCGCCCGCGCCTGCGCCGTCCGGTAGAAGGAGCCGGCCACGCCCTCGGGGTTCTGGATCAGCGTGAAGATGAGCACGAGACCGCCGAACAGGAGGAACCAGTTCCCCGACAGGCCGAACCACTTGTCGAGCGCGTACGGCATGATTCCCTGCGCGGCGATCAGCCCGGCGAAGACCGCGCCGGAGACCAGCGTGATGCCCCCCGCGTAGGCGAACGCGATCAGGCTGAGGGCCAGCGGCACGCTGAAGCGATCGGCGCTCACCGAGCCGAAGTTGTACGCGTACAGCGTGTCCGGCGACGCCGGCGATCAGCGCGCTGATGCCGAACGCGATCAGCTTGACGTTCCGGACGTCGATCGCCGCGCCCGGCCGCGGCACGCTCGTTCGAGCGGACAGCCAGCATGCGCCGACCCAGGATGCCACGCCGCACCGAGACGACGAGCAGGCCGAGAACGACCGTGGCGGTGAGCGCGACCCACCCGAATACCGGGCTCGGCAGGTTCCCGTCGAGGCCGCGGAACGACGCGGTCGGCCCGAGGTTGATGCCGAAGAGGTGCGGATCCGGCACCGGCGAGCCGGTCGCAGCCTCCGCCCCAGGTGGGGTTGATGGAAGCCGAAGTTGAAGACGGCCACCGCGGCGGCGATCGTCACGACGGCGAGGGCCACCCCGCGCACGCGCAGCGCCGACACCGCAGTCACGAGGCCGAGCAACACGGCAGCGGCGATGCCCGCGAGCGGCGCCAGCGGGAAGCCGATCCCCGCGTCGACGGCGAGATGCGAGACGGTGAAGCCGGCGACGCCGGCGAGCGCGAGCTGGACGACCGAGATCTGACCGACGAAGCCGGTGATGACCACCAGGGAGAGGGCCATCACGATCCCGATCAGCGAGTTCGTCAGCGCCTGGCGGAAGTCGAACGGCAGCACGACGAGCGCGATCGCGCACAGGAGCGTCGACGGGATCGCGAGTGCGACCGCGTGCTTCGGGCGAGGCACGTCGGGGAGGCGCTGCTCGACGAGCTCGCCGCGCGTCGGCAGCGACGCGCCGCGCAGGAACATCGCCGCCACGATGAGCGCGAAGACGAGCAGCTCCTTGACGCCCGGCCAGGCCACGCCCTGGCTGGTCGGGAACCACGTCTTCGTCGACGCGTAGCTCGATCAGCGACTCGAGCCATCCCGATGCCGAGGCCGCAGGCGCATGCGATCGCGAACGACGTGAGCCTGGCGAAGAGGGCGGCGGCGAGTGCCGGGACGACGAGGAACGGCAGCGTGGTCGTGTCGAGCGCCGCCACCGAGCCGGCGAAGATGCCGAGCGTGCCGAGCAGGAGGCTGGCGAGCAGCGAGTTCGCGAGCGACAGCTCGTCCGGCGACAGGCCGGCGAGGCGGGCCGCGACGTCGTTCTCCGACGCTGCGCGGGTCGCGAGCCCGAAGCGCGTCCAGCGATAGAGCGCCCAGAGCAGGACGGTCATCACGACGACGATCGCCGCTGAGCACGAAGGCGGACAGCGGCACCGCCCCGTCGAGCATGCGGATCGACCCGGATCGGGATGATGGTCGGCTGCGGATGCTGCGACGTGCCGAACGCGAGGAGCATCGATCGCCTGTACCGTGAGCAGGACGCCGAGCGAGGCAACGAGCTTCGCCAGCGGCGCAGCGGTGCGCAGCGGCCGGAAGACCGCGAGCTCGATCGCGATGGTGACGAGAATCACGAAGACGTAGGAGAGCGCGACGGCCAGCGGGGTGCCCACCGTGAAGCCGAGCTCACCCGTGCGGAGCGCCCAGAACGAGAAGCCCGCCAGCATCGCGATCGCGCCTGCGGCCAGGTTGATGAAGCCGGAGCCGCGGTAGGTGACGACGATGCCGACCGCGATGGCGGCGATCGTCGCGCCCGGTCCCGAGGCCGAGCAGGAGGAAGAGGAGTATCTCGTTCACGTGCCCTCGTGAGGATCGTTCGACGGGGCCGGCGGAGCACCGGCCCCGTCGGATCGCAGGTCGTCGTTCGTCAGCCGCGGGCGGGCCGACCCAGCCGGACGCCCTCTTGAACTGCGAACTTGCCCTCGTACGTGAACGCCTGGAACATGTCGTTGCAGATCGCCGGCGCGTCCTTGTACTTGCCGCACTGGAGCTTCGGCGCCCCGAGCGCGAGCGGGCCCTTGAACACCTTCGCGCGCGCCAGGACCGTCTTGGGCGTGATCCCACCCTTGCCCGCGTTGGCCTCGTTGAGGAACCGGACGGTCGTCAGGAGCTGTCCGAACGCGACGATGTGCCACGGATCCGGTGCGTTCTTGTCCGCCTTGTACCTCTTGATCACCGCCTGGTAGGCGGGCATGCCCTTGTCGGTCGGGTCGCCGTAGAGCGACGAGGCGATCGCGTACGTCCAGTTCGACCAGTCGCCGAGAGCGTCGATCACCGTGCGAGTTGAGGCAGAGCGGCGCCGTCATGATCTTGCGCGAGTCGGTGATGCCGAGCTGCTGGAGCGCCTTCGCCTGGTTCGCGCAGTCGGACGCCGAGCCGTAGGGGGCGATGAAGTCCGCCGTCGTCGCTCCGACCGCGGTCAACGGCGCGGTCAGGTCGGACTGGCCCTGCGTGTAGCCGACCGCTTCGTCGTCGATGCCCGGCCTGCCTTCAGTCCGGCCGCGATCACCTGTCCGGACTCCGCGAGGCCCGTCGCCTTCGGGTAGACGACCGCGGCTGTCTTGGCCTTGAGGACGTTCTTCGCGTAGTTGCCGAACGGGCAGGAGGATGTGCGGACCGTCGCCGAAGAGGACGACGGCGGTCTTCGACGCTCCGTCGACCGGCGTGATGGCGACACCGGTGACGACCGGCTTGGTGCCGCGGATCGTCGCGAAGAGCGACTGGGCTCCGGTGGCGACGGCGCCCGTCGCGATGACGGAGATCCGCTTGTTGTTCACGAGCTTCTGCCCGCAGGTCGTGCCTTCCTCCTCGTTCGACTTGATGAAGCACTCGACGAGCGCGACCGGATGCCCGCCGACGCCGCCGAGCTGGTCGTTCACGTACTTCACGGCCAGCTCGGCGCCGGCCGTCGCCAGCCCGCCGATCACGACCTGGCCACCCTGCTGGTTGACCCAGCCGATGTAGACCTTCGACTTCTTCGGGTCGGCCTTCCCGCGCTTCCCCTTGACGTACGTGACGTAGTTCGTCACCGCCGCGCTGGCCGACGGCGCAGCGCTTCGGTCGGACTTGGCGTTCGTCGCCGAAGCGGCGATCGCCAGCACCAGCGCGAGGAGCGGTACGCCACACGAGCGCGGCGCTACGGGCAAAGCGGTTCATGACTCTCCTTCCACGTGACAACGTGAACGCGTCGTCAAACTTTGCGTATGATCGAGTCAACCAGATCAGCACCAATATTGTCAACAAAATCCACGATGATTCGATGAGCCACGCGACCGTCCCACCGACTCACTCTCCGGCGGCGGAGGCCGGCGCGCCGAGCGACCGCGCCCGCGCCCTCGTGGTCGGAGCGTTCGACCTCCACGTGCACATCGGCCCGGACGTCCCGCCGCGGCGGATCGACGACGTCTCGCTCGCGCATCGCTGCTCGGAGGTCGGTCTCGCCGGCTTCGCGCTCAAGTCGCACTACACGTCCACCGCCGAGCGCGCGCAGGTCGTCTCCGGGGTCGTGCCGGGCGTCCGGGTGCTCGGCACGCTGACGCTCAACCGGGCGGTCGGCGGGATGAACGCGCTCGCGGTCGAGATCGCCGCCCGCGAGGGCGCGCGCATCGTCTGGATGCCGACGGTCGACTCGCCGGCCGAGACGGCCGGCCGCTCGGACCCGAAGCCCGGGGACAAGGTTCCTCAATGGGCGAGGCTCCAGCACGAGCTGCGTGGGCTCGGGCTCGGCGTCGAGCCCGTCCACGTGACGGACGCCGAGGGACGGGTGTTGCCCGAGACGCGCGACGTCCTGCGCGCGATCGCGCGGCACGGACTCGTGCTCGCGACGGCGCATCTCGCGCGCGACGACACCTTCGCGGTCGTCGAGGCGGCATTCGAGGAAGGCGTGGAGCACGTCGTCGTCACGCACCCCGAGTTCACGTGTCAGCGCTTCACGATCGAGGACCAGGTCGCGCTCGCGGAGCGCGGCTGCCTGATCGAGCGTTGCCTGAGCACACCCCACTCGGGCAAGACGACCTTCGAGCACGTCTTCGACGGCGTGCGCGCGGTCGGCCTCGAGCGCAACTTCTTCTCGAGCGACTTCGGCAATCCGGACTACCCCGCCGTCGAGGACGGGCTCGCACTGTGGGCCGACCGGCTGCTCGGCGCGGGGTTCGGCGAGGACGAGACCCGCGAGATGATCGTCGCAGGCTCACGGCGCGTTGCCGGAGAATGACACCGACATGACCGAGCACGTCCACGACGTCGCGCACATCGCCCACGCCGAGCTCCTGACGCCGACGCCGGAGGAGAGCCTCCGCTTCTTCGTCGACGTGCTCGGGATGGAGGAGGAGGCGCGCGAGGGTGCCTCCGTCTACCTGCGCGGCTGGGGCGACTACCTCCGCTACGGCCTGAAGCTGACCGAGTCGCCGCAGGCCGGCCTCGGCCACGTCGCCCTGCGCACCTGGAGCCCCGAAGCGCTCGACCGGCGGGTCGCCGCCGTCGAGGCGACGGGGCTCGGCACAGGATGGATCGAGGGAGACGTCGGGCACGGTCCTGCGTACCGTTTCACGGACCCGGACGGCCACGTCTTCGAGCTGTTCTACGAGGCGGAGCGGTACGTGGCGCCGCCGCACCTCGCGCCGTCCTGGCGCAACCAGCCGCAGCGCTACGTAGGGAGAGGCGCCGCGGTGAAGCGGCTGGACCACGTCAACCTGCTCGCCGCGGACGTGCGACCGACGCGCACGTTCTCCCAGGACGTGCTCGGCTACCGGCTGTACGAGCGCATCGAGCTCGACGACGGCACGGAGACGGGCGCATGGCTCAGCGTCTCGATCGCCGCCCACGAGCTGATCTACGTCGCCGACGCGTACGGCGCGCGCGGTCGCCTGCACCACCTCGCCTTCTGGGTCGACACCCGCGAGGAATGCCTGCGCGCGGCGGACATCTTCATCGACGCCGGCGTCCCGATCGAGGCCGCTCCGTCGAAGCACGCCGTCGCACAGGGGTTCTTCCTCTACGGCCTCGAGCCCGGCGGCAACCGCATCGAGGTCACCACCGGCGGCTACTTCGTCTTCGACCCCGACCACGACACGGTCACATGGAGCGCAGCGGAGCGGGCGCGGGGTCAGTATTGGGGCGTGAAGACCGTCGAGAGCTTCCATACCTACGGCACCCCCGACATCGCCCACGAGAAGGAGGCTGGACACAGATGAAGCAGCGGAGCCTCGAGGACGCACTGCAGGCGGCCGGCAGTGCCGTCGAGCTGGCGCGAAACTCGCAAATCGGCCCGTACGTCTACCCCGCAGTGCCGTCCGAGTTCACGAACTGGCGCGAGGAGCAGGTCGCCTGGCGTGAGACCTGCGCCCTGTTCGACCAGTCCCATCACATGACCGACCTGTACGTCGAAGGGCCGGACGTGATCCGGCTCCTCTCCGACCTCGGCGTCAACACCTTCGCGAACGCCGCCGTCGACAAGGCGAAGCAGTTCGTCGCCTGCAACGACGACGGCTACGTGATCGGCGACGCGATCGTCTTCTTCCTCGACGAGAACCGCGTCTCGCTCGTCGGACGACCGTCGGCACACAACTGGGTGCAGTACCACGCCGAGACCGGCGACTACGACGTGACCGTCGAGCGCGACGAGCGCACGGCCGTCAACCCGACCGGCGGGCGCAAGCTCTACCGCTACCAGGTGCAGGGACCGACGGCGCTGCACGTGCTCGAGCAGGCGACCGGCGGCCCGCTGCCGGAGATCAAGTTCTTCAACATGGGACGGCTCACGATTGCCGGGCACGAGGTGCGGGCGCTCCACCACGGCATGTCGGGCGCCCCGGGCCTGGAGCTGTTCGGGCCGTGGGAGGAGCGCGACGAGGTCAAGGCGGCGATCGTCGCGGCCGGGTCCGACTTCGGCCTGTGCCAGGTCGGGTCACGGGCCTACGCGACGAACACGCTCGAGTCCGGCTGGATCCCCTGTCCCCTCCCCGCCGTCTTCACCGGCGAGCGGATGAAGGCCTACCGGGAGTGGCTGCCGGCCGACTGGTACGAGGGCACCGGCTCGCTCGGTGGCAGCCTCGCCTCGGACGACATCGAGGACTACTACCTGACACCGCACGAGCTCGGCTACGGAGGCTTCGTGAAGTTCGACCACGATTTCGTCGGTCGCGAGGCGCTGGAGCGGATGGAGGCCCCCACGCGCCGGAAGGTCACGCTCGCCTGGAACGGCGAGGACGTGGCGCGCGCGATGGGGACGCTCTTCGAGAAGGGCGACCCTGCCAAGTACATCGATCTGCCGCTCTCGAACTACGCGACGTGGCCCAACGACCGCGTCATGGCCGGCGACCACGCCGTCGGCGTGTCGACGTTCTCCGGCTACAGCTACAACGAGCGCTCGATGCTCTCGCTGGCGATCGTCGACGACGACGTCGAGCTCGGCAACGAGGTCACGATCGTCTGGGGCGAGGAAGGCGGCGGGTCGGCGAGGCCGGTCGTCGAGCGTCACGTGCAGGCGGAGATCCGGGCGATCGTCAGCCCCTGCCCGTACGGCGAGGTCGCGCGCACGTCGTACGCCGAAGGCTGGCGAACGCGAGCGGCGGTCTAGACAGCGGAGGGAGGAGCCCGGCCGTGGCCACGCCGAGAGAGCAGCTCGCCCGGCCGGGCTCCTTCGTCGTCTCGACCGGGATCGTCCGGAGCCGCGATCCCGCCGGTCGGCGCCACCGTCGCAAGACCCCCGGTCGTGACGATGCACGCGCAGCCGCTCCCCCACGGGCAGGTGCTCTGGACACCGTCTGCGGACGCCCGCAGCCGCTGCGAGGTCGGCCGCTATCTCGGCTGGCTCGAAGCGGAGCGTGGGCTCGCGTTCGCCGACTACCACGACCTCCACCGCTGGTCGGTCACGGATCTCGAGGGCTTCTGGGGCTCGCTCTGGGACTTCTTCGAGGTCCGGGCGCACACGCCGTACGAGCGGGTGCTGGCATCCGACGGCATGCCCGGGGCGGAGTGGTTCCCGGGCGCGCAGCTGAACTACGCGGCGCACGCCGTGGGGCGAGACGAGGACGTCGACACGGTTGCGGTCCTCGCGCGCTCGCAGACGCGCGGTCCGTTCGAGCTGACCTTCGGCGAGCTGCGGGAGCAGGTGGCAGCGGGCGCGGGCGGGGCTCCAGCGACTCGGCGTCGGGCCCGGCGACCGGGTCGTCGCGTATCTCCCGAACATCCCCGAGACGCTCGTCGCCTTCCTCGCCACCGCAAGCCTCGGTGCGGTCTGGGCGACGTGCGCGGCCGAGTTCGGGCCTCGCAGCGTCCTCGACCGGCTGGGCCAGCTCGAGCCGACGGTCCTGCTGGCGATCGCCGGCTACCGCTGGGGCGAGAGGCTCGTCGACCGCCGCGAGCAGGTGGCCGCAGTCCGCGCGGGGATGCCGTCGCTCGAGCACGTCGTCCACGTGCCGTACGCGGGCGGCCCCGACGACGCGCTGCCGGACACGCTCTCCTGGGAGGAGCTGCTCGCCGAGCCCGGGCCGCTCGAGTTCGACCCCGTCCCGTTCGCGCACCCGCTCTACGTGCTCTTCTCGTCCGGCACGACCGGCCTGCCGAAGGCGATCGTCCACGGGCACGGTGGCATCCTCGTCGAGCACTACAAGAACCTGGGCCTCTGCTTCGACATACGGCACGGCGACCGGCTGCTCTGGTTCACGACGACCGCGTGGATGATGTGGAACGCGCTCGTGTCGAACCTGCTCCTTCGCGCGTCGATCGTCATGATCGACGGCAACCCCGGGTTTCCCGACCTCTCGTTCCAGTGGCAGCTCGCCGAGGAGACCGGGGCGACCTTCATGGGTCTCAGCCCCGCCTTCACGATGGCCTGCCGCAAGGACGGGCTCGAGCCTGGTCGCCGCTTCGACCTCTCGTCGATCCGGACCGTGTGCGAGGCCGGTTCGCCGCTCCCGCCCGAGGGCTATGCGTGGCTGTACGAGCAGCTCGGGCCCGACCTCTTCCTCAACGTCGGGAGCGGCGGCACGGACGTCTGCTCGGGCCTGCTGTCGGGCTACCCCATCCTGCCCGTCTACGCGGGGGAGATCACCGCCCCGTGTCTCGGCGTCGACGCCGTCGCCTTCGACCTCGACGGCCGGCCCGTGATCGGGGAGCTCGGCGAGCTCGTGATCCGGCGGCCGATGCCCTCCATGCCGGTGGGCTTCTGGAACGACCCCGACGGCTCCCGCTACCGCTCTGCCTACTTCGAGCACTATCCGGGCGTCTGGCGGCACGGCGACTGGATCCTGTTCACGGAGCGCGGGAGCTGCGTGATCACCGGCCGTTCCGACGCGACGCTGAACCGTGGCGGCGTGCGGCTCGGGACGAGCGAGCTCTACGGCGTCGTCGAGGAGTTCGACGAGGTGCTCGACAGCCTCGTCGTCCACCTCGAGCAGACGGACGACCTGCTCCTGTTCGTCGTCCTCCGCGACGGCGTCGCCCTCGACGACGCGCTGCGACGCCGGATCGCGGACGCGCTCCGCACGAGCCTTTCCCCGAGGCACCGTCCCGACGAGATCGTCGCCGTCCCGGCGATCCCACGGACGCTCACCGGCAAGAAGCTCGAGCTCCCGGTCAAGCGGATCATCACCGGCGCGCCCGTCGCCGAGGTCGCGAGCCGCGACGCGCTCGTCGATCCCGCGGCGCTCGAGCCGTTCGTCGCGTACGCGCGAGACCGCGCCGACGAGGCCTGACGCCTGCAGGAGGCGGGCCGCTACGGGGTTGCGGTCGGCGGCGGCGCCTTCCCGAGGATGAGATCTGCGGCCTTCTCGGCGATCATGATCGTTGCCGCATTCGTGTTCGCGCGTGTGATCGTCGGCATCACCGAGGCGTCCACCACACGCAGGCCCTCCACGCCGTAGACGCGCAGCTCGGGATCCACGACCGCGCCCATCGCGCAGGTCGACGTCGGGTGGTAGACGGTCTGGCTCGACCGCTCCACCCAGTCGAAGATGTCCTGCTCGGAGTCGGACGCGGGAGCGCTCAGCGGCTCCCGCTCGATCGCCTTCAGCGCGGGCTGCGCCGCGATCTCGAGCGCGATCCGGACGCCCGCCAGCATGCTCGCGCGATCCTCCTCGGTCGTGAGGAAGTTGCAGAGCACGCGCGGCTTCGAGTCCGCCATCGGCGTGCGCAGCATGACCTTGCCACGCGACGTGGGCTTGACGATCACCGGCCCGAAGGCGTAGCCGTTGTCGGGCGGAGGCGTCAGGCCCTCGTCGAAGAAGGGCGCCGCCGCGAAGTGGAACTCGACGTCGTGCGCCGGGAGGCCCGCCCGGGTGCGGAAGAAGCCGCCCGCCTCCGGATAGTTCGAGGTGAGCGGCCCACGGCCCTCGCTCTCGAGGAGCGCGAAGTTCTCGGGGGTGAAGATCCCGAAGAGGCCCGGCTCGTCCGTGAGGTAGTTGACGTTGACCATGCAGTGGTCCTGCAGATTGCGACCGACCGGCAGCTCCTGGCGGACGGCGATGCCGAACGGCTCGAGCTCCTCCGCGAGCCCGATCCCGGAGAGCATCAGCAGCACCGGCGAGTGGTACGCGCCGCCGGAGACGATCACCTCGCGCTCTGCCCGGACGGTCTCGCGGACGCCGTTCCGGACGAGCTCGACGCCGACGGCGCGCTCGCCCTCGAACACGAGCCGCTCGACGAAGACGGCAGACGACACCTCCAGGTTCGGCCTCCCCTCGGCCGGGTGGAGGAACCCGTCGGCGGTGCTCCAGCGCAGGCCGTTCCGCTGGGTGAGCTGGAAGCGTGAGACGCCCTCCGGGCGGTCGACGTTCAGGTCGTCGATGTGCGCGTAGCCGGCCTGGACGGCGGCCTCGAGCATGAGGTCGGTGAACCTGCTCATCGAGCGGCTGTCGGACACCGAGAGCGGGCCGCCCACGCCGTGGAAGACGTCCTCCCCGCGCTCGTTGTCCTCGGAGCGCCTGAAGTAGGGCAGCACCTCGTCGTACGACCAGCCGGTGCACCCGTCTGCCGCCCAGCCGTCGAAGTCGGCGCGGTGGCCGCGGAGGTAGATCATCGCGTTGATCGAGCCCGAGCCTCCGATCACGCGACCGCGCGGGAGGTACAGCCGTCGACCGCCAAGGCCCGGCTCGGGCTCCCCGAGCAGGTCCCAGTCCAGGCTGGACTTGAAGACGATCGGGAACATGGCGGGGACGTGCAGCTCCGGCGCCGTGTCGGGCCCGCCGGCCTCGAGCAGCAGCACAGAGACGTCGGGGTCCTCGCTGAGACGGGCGGCGAGCACGCAGCCCGCCGTCCCTGCGCCGACGATCACGTAATCAGCCATGGGAGCGCTCCTTCGGTCTCGAACAGGCGTTGCGTGACAACGAGGCACAGGATCATCTCAGCCCTCGCACGGCGGCGACGACCTCGTCCGCGCCCGGCAGGTAGGCGTCCTCGAGCGGCGCGCTGAGCGGCACGGGCGCGAACGGCGCCCCGACGCGCTCCACCGGCGCGTCGAGGTGGTCGAACGCGGCCTCCTGCACGCGGGCGGCGATCTCGGCCCCGTAGCCCCCGTGCTCGACCGCCTCGTGCGCGACGACGAGCCGGTTGGTGCGCTCGACCGACGAGACGATCGCGTCCAGGTCGAGCGGGACGAGCGTACGGGGATCGATCACCTCGGCCTCGATCCCATCCTCCGCGGAGAGCCGCTCCGCTGCCGCGAGCGCCTCGTGCGCGAGGCGGGAGAGCGCCACGATCGTCACGTCGTGACCCGGACGGAGGGTGACGGCCTCGCCGATCGGAACGGACTCGAGCCGCTCCGGCACGTCCTCCCGGCGGAAGTACAGCGTCTTGTTCTCGACGAAGACGACCGGGTTGGGGTCTGCGATCGCCGAGGCCAGCAGGCCGGCCGCGTCGACGGCACGGCTCGGCATCACCACCTTCAGCCCCGGAACGTGCGTGAGCCAGCTCTCGAGGCTCTGCGAGTGCTGCGCCGCGCTGCGATGGCCCGCGCCGCCCTGCGTGCGCAGCACCAGTGGCACGGTCAGCTGCCCCCCGGACATGAAGTGCGCCTTCGCCGCGGCGTTCACGAGCTGGTCGAGCGCGAGCGTGATGAAGTCGACGAACATGATCTCGAGCACGGGACGCAGGCCCGACTGCGCCGCACCGATCGCGACACCGGTGATCGCAGCCTCGCTGATCGGCGTCGAGATCACGCGCTCCGTGCCGAACTCGTCCGCCAGCCCGGCGGTGGCGGTGTACGGGCCTCCCTCGGCGACGTCCTCGCCGAGCACGAGCACGCGGTCGTCCGCGCGCATCGCCTCGGCGAGCGCCGAGGTGATCGCCCGGATGTAGGTGGTCTCAGCCATCGGCGTAGACCATCTCGTCGATCAGCTCGAGCGGCGGGAACGCGCTCTCACGCGCGAAGCGCACCGCCTGCTCGACGGCCTCCGTTGCCTCGGACTCCACCCTCGAGGGCAGACTCGCGTCGAACCAGCCCTGTTCGAGGCCGTGTCGCTGGAGCCGGAGGATCGGGTCCCGCTCCTGCCACTCCGCGTCCGGGGGCGCCTCGCGATAGGTGTCTGCATCGCCCTCGTAGTGTCCCCGCCGCCGGTACGTCAGGCACTCCAGCAGGAACGGCCCGCCGCCCTCGCGCGCGGCGGCGAGGTACCGGCCGAACGCGTCCCACACCGCGACGACGTCGTTGCCGTCGACCGTGGCACGCTCGAAGCCGTAGGGCGCGACGACGTCCGACACACGCTCGACCACGGTGTGGGCCGACCGCGGCGTGAACTCGGCGAAGCCGTTGTTCTCGCAGACGAGAACGAGCGGGAGGCGCCAGAGCGCCGCCAGGTTGACGGTCTCGTTGAAGTGCCCGGCCTGCACCGCCCCGTCGCCGAAGAAGACGACCGACACGGAGTCGCGGCCCTGCAGCCGATGAGCCAGCGCCGTCCCGAGCGCGATCGGGATATTGCCTCCGACCACGCCGGTCGCACCCATGAAGCCGTGCTCGACGTCGACGAGGTGCATCGAGCCGCCGAGCCCCCGGCACAGCCCGCTGTCGCGCCCCATCAACTCCGCCATCACACGGTCGAGGGAAGCGCCCTTGGCGATCGCGTGCCCGTGCGCCCGATGCCCGGAGTAGACGGCGTCGTCGTCGCGGAGCTGCGAGCAGACCGCAGCGGCGACGCCCTCCTGCCCCACGCTCAGGTGGATCAACCCGTAGGCCTCGTCGGCCCGGCCGAGCCGGCCCACCTCCTCCTCGAACACGCGGATCCGCCACATCGTCGCGAGCAGGCGCAGCGCCTGTTCGCGCGTCGAGCGTGCTCGGGCCGGATGGGGCGGGTGAACGCTTGTGTTGATTCAACACAAGCGTCCGGCCGTCAGGGCGCCGTCACGGGCGCGAGTCCCAGCACCTGCTGCACGGCGCCGACGATCTTGTCCTCGCTGGGCAGCACCCAGGCCTCGAGCGGCTCGCTGTAGGGCACCGTCGCGTCGAGCGCGGTGACCTGCACGATTGGCGCCCTGAGCGACGTGAACCCGTGCTCGGCCACCTCGCCGGCGATCACCATGGAGGCGGAGCCATGCCGCGTGGCCTGGTCGACGAGCACCAGCCGACCGGTCTTCTCGACCGACTCGAGGATCGTCTTCGTGTCGAGCGGCGCGAGCGTGCGCGGGTCGATCACCTCGGCCTGGATCCCCTCCGCAGCGAGTCGCTCCGCGGCGCCGAGCGCGCGGTCGACCGTCCAGCCCGTGCCGACGATGGTGACGTCGCCGCCCTCGCGCCGGATCGACGCCTGGCCGAAGGGAACGAGGTACTCGCCGTCCGGCACCTCGCCGTGGTCGAGCGTGAGCAGGTAGTGGTGCAGGTAGACGACCGGGTTGTCGTCGCGGATCGCGGTCGCCATGAGGCCCTTCGCGTCGGCCGCGGTCGAGGGCACGGCGACCTTGAGGCCGGGCACGCCCATGAACATCGCGCCGATCGTGCCGGTGTGCTGCCCGGCCCACCCGGCCGTGAAGCCGTAGCCTGCCTTCAACACGACCGGGACCTTCACCTGGCCGCCGCTCATGGCGCGGAAGCGGTTGCCCTCGTTGACCACCTGGTCCATCGCGACGAGCATGAACTCGGCCATGTAGAGCTCGACGACCGGACGGTAGCCGGCGAGCGCCGCACCGGTGGCGATGCCGATCTCGGCCGTCTCGGAGATCGGCGTGACGCGCACGCGATCCTTGCCGAACGCGTCGACGAAGGGCTCGTTCTCGGTGGTCGCCATGTTCTGGCCGAAGTAGAGGACGGTCTCGTCGCGCTCCATCTCGAGCTGGATCGCCTCCATGATGGCGGCGATGTAGGGCAGTTCGTGTGCCATGGATCGATCGCCTCCTGGGTTACGCGTAGACGTGCTCGAGGGACGTTTCGACGTCCGGGAAGGGGCTCGCGAGGCCGAAGTCGACGGCGGCCTGCATCTCTTCCCGCGCCTTCCCGGCGATCGCGTCGGCCTCCTCGGCGGACAGCGTGCCGTCGGCGACGAGCCGTCCGCGGAAGGCGGGCACCGGGTCGCCTTGCTTGGCGGCCTCGTACTCCTCGGGCGCGCCGAACTTCTCGATCGCCTCGTGCTCGGGGAAGTGGAGCGGGACACCCGGCGGGGCAATGATGTTGCCGTGGGCCGAGAGGCGGTACATCTGCGACTCGACCAGCGTCGGCCCCTCGCCCGCACGCGCGCGCGCGACGGCGGCGCCGACGGTCTCGTAGACCTCGATCGGGTCGCGACCGTCGATCGTCACGCCCGGCATGCTGAACGCCTTCGCCTTGACGGAGAGGTCCTCGCCGTGCGCCCGGTTGGCGTCCTCCTGCTCGGTGCGGGTGTGGACGTTGTAGCCGTTGTTCTCCATCACGTAGACGACGGGGAGCTTCCAGAGCGAGGCGATGTTGAGCGACTCGGCGAAGGCTCCCTGCTTCGAGGCGCCATCGCCGAAGAAGCACAGGACGACCTGGCCCTTGCCACGGATCTGCGCCGCCCAGGCCGCTCCGGTGGCGTGCGGGATCCCGGCCCCGACGATGCCGGAGGTACCGAGGAAGCCGTTCGAGACGTCGGTGAGGTGCATCGAGCCGCCGAGCCCTCCGCAGATCCCGTCCTTGCGCCCGTAGATCTCCGCCATCAGGGCCTTCGCATCGGTGCCGCGCGCGAGCGGATACCCGTGGCAGCGGTAGGTCGTGAAGAACTGGTCGTCGGGGCCGAGCGTGGCGATCGATCCGACGATCGATGCCTCGGCGCCGTCGGCGAGATGCGTGTGACCGCGGATCACGCCCGGGTGCTCCTCGAACGTGCGCTTGACCCGCTCCTCGAACTCCCGGATCCGCAGCATCTGCTCGTACATCCAGACCAGGCGGTCGCGGTCGAGTCCCTCGACTCCCACTGATGCGCTCACGCGGAGCTCCTCTCGTGCTCGAACTGGCTGGCGGTCGTCTCGTAGGCCCGCTTGAAGATGACGTCCATGGGCTGGTTGCGGAGCTCCTCGGAGAGCACCTCGACGCCCCACGGGCCTGCGTAGCCGTGGTCGCGGGCGGCCTCGATGTAGCCCCGGATGTCGAACTCGCCTTCCCCGGGCAGCCTGCGGTGGTTGACGACCTCGTCCACGGGGTCGTCCATGTTCTCGATCTGGCCGTCCGAGAGCTCGATCCACGAGAGGTACTCGACCGGGATGCGGCGCAGCTCGTCCGGCGCGATGCCGAGCTTCGACATGTGCCAGGTGTCGATCGCGATGCCGCCGTTCGCCGCTCCCGCACCCACGACGACCTCGAGCACGGCGTCGATCGAGTGGACGTTGACGTCGGGCGGCATCGGCTCGTACACGATCTTGGCGTCGGTGTGCCCGGCAGCGTCGGCGCAGAGCTCGCCGAAGCGCTCGGTGAGCTGTGCGAGCGATGCCGGCCGCGCGAAGATGTTGGCGACCTTGATGTGGTGAGCCTCGAGCACGCCCGCGGCCTCGAACAGCAGCGCGCGCGTCTCGTCCGAGGCGCGACGGCGCTCGTCGTCCGGGTCGAGGAACCAGTCCAGCAGGCACTCGAGCTCGAGGTGACGCAGCCCGTTGTCGTCGAAGATGCGCTTCATCTCCTGCAGGCTCCGGGTCTCGAGCACGTGCTCGAGGTCGGCATGCCAGATGCCCAGGCCGCTGAAGCCGACCTCGCGCGCGGTCGCGCAGCGGTCGGCCCAGTCGAAGAGGCTCCACTCCCGCCCCGTGTGCACCTCGACCGGGCCGGAGACCGTCCAGTAGAGGGCGACCAGCTCGACGTCGTCGCTCATTCCCAGCCTCTCTCTCGTGCGCCGCGGTGCGAGTGCAGTGAGCCTACCGCGGTGGAAAGGAGGTGCGAGCGACCTCCGAGCACGGCACGGGCGACGCGGTCGCCCGGATCTCCGCCGGGACGCGTCGCTGCTCCACGACCGCCTGTCGCACGGCCTCCAGGCTCTCGTGTCTCATGACCGTCGGCGCTCCTCCTGGTGATAGAAAGCCTGTTGGGTGCACGCACTGCCGGCTCGATCCCGTGCGGGAGTGCGAGCGGCTCGACGCCCGCGGGCGAGCCAGCGAGACACACTCGCAAACCGTCTGCCCGTTTGTCAAGACGGTGTTCCAATTGATGAAACAACGCGCTAGGATCGGCAGATGCCCGACTCCGGCACGAGCACGTCGCAGTCGCTGGAGCGCGGGCTCGCCATCCTCTCCGCGTTCGACTCCGACCGGCCGCTGATCGGGGTCAGCGAGCTCTCGCGCGAGCTCGAGCTGAGCCGGAGCACGGCGCACCGCTACATCGCCACGCTCGCCCATCTCGGCTACCTGCAGCAGGATCCCGACTCGAAGCGCTACCGGCTCGGCCCCAAGGTGCTCGACCTCGGCTTCTCGGCCATCAACTCGATGGACGTCAGGGAGATCTCCGCCCCGCACCTGCGGCGGCTCTCCGACGAGACGGGGCACACCGTCAACCTCGCGATCCTCGACGGCACGGACGTCGTCTACATCGAGCGCTGCCGCACGGCCCGGCCCGGTCAGCGGGAGATCGACCTGAATCTCCACGTGGGCGCGCGCCTGCCGGCCTACTGCACGGCGATGGGAAAGGCGATCCTGGCCTTCGTCCCCGAGGAGCGCCGCGAGGAGATCATCGCGCACATCGAGTTCGTGCCACGCGGGCCGAACACGCTCACCGATCCCCAGGCCTTCCGCGAGGAGCTCGAGCGGATCAGGCTGGCCGGCATCGCCGTGAACGACGAGGAGCTGGCCTACGGGCTCCGGTCGATTGCAGCCCCGATCCAGTCGCACTCGGGCGAGGTGCTCGCCGCCCTCAATCTCGCCGTCCACCGCACGATGGGGTCGATGGACGAGCTGATCGCGCACTTCGGCCCCCTCGTCACGCAGACGGCCCACGACATCTCGCTCGGCATGGGGCACCGCCTGGTTCCTGCCTGACGACCGTTGCGACAAGTTCTCGCCGTTGGCGGCGGGTGGTTCGAGAAGCCGTTGGCCAGCGAGACGGGGCGGTCCTTCCGGATCCGCCCCGTCTCGGCTCCCCGTGTCGGACGGTCGTCGAGGGGAAGCGAATCAGCCGGTCTCCTCGCCTTTGCCGCCCTTGCCCTGCCAGCTCGGCGCCAGCGCCGCGCGTACGCCCGTGAGCCTCGACGACGCGCCCCCGGTGTCCTCGCCCTTGCCGCCCTTGCCCTGCCAGCTCGGCGCCAGCGCCGCGTGCACGCCCGTGAGGCTCGACGAGCTCGCCGAGTCGCCCTCGTCCACCGGGATCCTCGCGTTCGCCCCGCCGGCCAACAGCGCCGCGACCGCGGCGAATACCGCCGTCGTCAGCAGCATCCGTGTCTTGGTGACGTCGTACATGCCCCGCCTCCTTCTCGACCGTTCGACCATGGAGCGAGCCTAGGAGGCGGCCTTCCCGCCGTCGTCGTCGGCTGCGGCACAGCGTTCGTAACGCTTGCAACACAGCGTTCGGAGAGAGACGTGGGGCGACGCGACCGGCTAGAGGGCGGATCGAACGGTTCGGCGCGGTGTCGGCGTCACGGGCACGACAACCTCCACCCTGGGAAGGAGAAAGGCATTGCTTGCGGGGCTTTCCGCGATGCGCCGGGTGAGATCGGGCCTGCGACCGCTGACCGATCGGATCACGGGCGCGGCGGCAGCGGCCGGTCGTCGGGCACCTGGAGGGCGATCTCCTCGGAGATGCCGAGCTCCTCGACGAGAAACTGGACACGCTCGTGCGCGTCGAGCTCGCGCGAGGAGACCGAGCCGTCCCGATCCACCGTGTAGCGCTCGCCCCGGGCGACGCCGACGCTCGCCCCACTCCGCAGCACCCTCGCGTTGAGCTGGTAGTTGAACGGGCTCCAGTCGCTCGTGCGCTGGTGGCGCTCGTCCCATTCGGTCGCGTCGGCCCCGATCCGCTCGATCCGGCACGGGAAGCCCTCGGGGGCGGTCGCCGTACGCCAGACGACGGCAGGGCGGGTGCCCAGCCACTCGAACCGGGGAAGCGGGCCTTCGCCCGCGGGCTCTCCCGCGTCGGGGATGCGGATCGGCTCGCCGCTGAGGATCGAGGCGTCGACGATCCAGCGCTCACCTTCGACGGTCACGATCACCGAGCCGTGGTTCGGCTCCCGCGCCTCGGGCGAGGACAGCATCGTCGCGATGGCGCGCGCCACGTCGAAGCCGAGCGCCTCGAGCAGGTCGTGGAGCGCCCCGTTGCCCGACCAGCAGGTTCCGCCGGTCCCGTGCTCGAGCCACGCCTCGAAGAAGCTCTCGGCCGTCGAGCCGGGTAGCGGCCCCGATCGCTCGTCTGCGAGATGGATCAGCTTGAGCACGTTGTCGAACGCGACCGCGCCGCACCACGCCGCGTAGACGGCCCGCAGGCCGTCGAGGTCAAGGGCCGGGCGCTCGACGCCGAGCTTCTCGAGGACGGCCGCGACGGTGTCGTCGTGCATGCGGTTGTGGTAGCACGCGCGGCGCGCCGGAGGCGCCGCGGACCGGGGTCAGCGCGGCGGCTCGGCCTGCGTGGCTCCGGCGCGGGCCTGGGCGACGGCGTCGAGCAGCGCCTGCTCCGTCACCGGCGCCGGCAGGAGCGTGGTGTTCTCGGCCAGATGCGCGTACCGCTCGAAGTCCGGTCGCGGCGCCTCGAACACGATCGGCGTCGAGCCCGTCGAGCCGAGGACGGCGAGCAGCCTGTCGCCCCGCTGGATCGAGCAGGTCGACACGACGACGTCCGCACCCTCGACGAGACCGCACTGCCCGGTCTCGAGCAGCGGGCAGCGATCCTCTCCGTCCGGGTGCTCTCCCGCACAGGTCGCGACGTCGTAGCCGGCCTCCCGCAGCGTCTCGGCGTACGCCCAGAGCTGGGCGCCGTCCGGGTTCTCGACGAGCACGCGCGGGCGTCCCTGCCGCGCCTCCCACTCGCCGGCCTCGATCACGTGCGGCTGCCGTCTCTTCGACATGAGGGAACTATCGACCCGCTGCGTGCCGCGGGTATGCGTGCATCCGCGGAATCCGTTGCGGACTTCTACGGAGGCTCGGCGCGGACGCTCAGCCGCGCCGGCCGGCGTCGCGGAGCTGCTCGAGCCACTCCTCGGCCGCACGGGCGACGCGCGGGTGGACGCCGAGCTCCTCGAGGTAGCCGGCGGCCGCGTTCATCTCGTCGACCCGCCGCGCGGCGTGCGCACGCGACCCCGCGAGCAGCCGCTCGAGGAGCGGCTCGCCGATCACCGCGGCGATGTCGGCCCGAAGGCGATCCTCCGCGCCTGCGGCGCGGGCGGCTTCCAGGCTCTCGATCGCGGCCGCCGCCAGGCCCTTCATGAAGACGCTTCGCAGGAGCTTCAGGCCCGCGGCGTCTCCCGGGCGCGCTCCGACCACGTCGATCGGCATGCCGAGGGGCCGGAACAGCTCCGCGAACCGCTCCGCGCCGGCTCCCGATGCGAGCGCGGGCGTCGCCAGGCCCAGGCTCGGCACCACGCCCACCAGCGCCACGTCCACGAACCGCACCGGCAGCGCGTCGGCGAGCTCCCGCTTGAGCCCGGGCGACGACGTGTTGAGGTCGGCGTAGAGCGCCTCGCCGCCCATGGCCCCGGCCACGCTCTCGGCGACGTCGAGCGCGACGACTGCGGCGTTGACGCTGAGCACGACGTCGGCTCCTCGCACCGCCGCCGGCCCGTCCGCGGCAAGCGGGATCTGGTCCGGGCGCGCGACGGGGTCCCAGCCGCGCACCGTGCATCCCGCGGCCACCAGGTCGGCGGCGATCCGGCCGCCGGCCTCCCCCAGGCCGAGCACGGCGACCTCCATCGGGCTCACCCCTCGACGAGCGCGCGCAGGCCCTGGAGGTCGTACGAGAGCTCGCCGTGCCGGTAGCGCTCCCGCATCGCCGCCTCCCGCTCTGCGCGCTCGAGCGCGGACGGAAGGACCTCTCCCACGCGGTCCGCCGGGAGCGTCATCGCCCCGTCGCAGTCCATCACGACGAGGTCGCCCGGGGTGATCTCGACGCCCCCGACGACCACGGGCACGTCCAGCTTCCCGACCTCTCCCTTCGTCGCACCCTGCGCGCGCACGAACCGCGTCCAGATCGGAAGGCCGACCTCGACGAGCTCGTCGAGGTCGCGCACGGCGCCGTCGACCAGGAGCCCCGCAACGCCCTGCGCCTGGGCCTGCGTCGCGAGCAGCTCGCCGACGAGCGCGACGGGCGCCGGCTCGGAGCTCGTCAGCACCAGGATGTCGCCGGGACTCGCGTGCGCCACGACCGCGTGCACCATCGTGTTGTCACCGGGCGCGCAGAGAGCGGTTCTCGCCGGCCCTGCGACGCGCGAGCCCGGCACGACCTGGGTCAGCGGGAGGTCGACGATCCCGGTGCGGCCCGCGGCCTCGTGGACGGTGGCCACGCCCAGGCGGGCGAGAGTGGAGTAGTCGGTCACAGGGCGTCCTGGACGACGGGAAGCTCGCGCTGGAAGGCCTCCGCGTACCGGATGCCGCTCCGGCCGGAGATCCGCCGCGCATGGTTGGCCCGGTGCTCGGCCCGCTCGGAGTAGTACTGCCTGAGATAGGCCTGCGCGCCCATCGCCTCCATGGCGGTCACCTTCTTCTCCCAGACCGGCGTGATGTCGAGGAACGTCGTCGGGACGAACCCGCAGAGCTCCGGCTGGTGCGGCTCGAAGCTCAGGAGCTCCGGCGGCGTGATCGTGACGAAGCCGCTCGCCACGCCCGCGCCGCTCGCGAGCTGGCGGGCGCGGACGGTCGCGTCGTGGGCGATCCCGTGATCGGGGTTGAACGGGTCGAGCGCCGCGTGGGTCAGGACGAGCCGCGGCGCAAGCTCGCGCAGGAGGTCGGTGAGGGCGTCGACGGCGGGCGCGTCCATCACGAGCGGGTAGTCGCCGAGGTCGAGGCTGCGGAAGCTCGCGCCGAGCGCGTCGGCGGCCGCCTGGGCCTCGCCGTGACGGATCTCCTTGACCCGCTCCTCTGTCTGCCCGGGCTCCTTCCACAGCTCGCCCGACTCGCCGCGCTCTCCGTACGAGAGCGCGATCACGTGGACGTCGGCGCCCCGCTCCACGGCCGTTGCGATCGCGCCTGCCGCGCGCCACACGAAGTCGGCGGAGTGCGCGCTGACGACGACGACGGTCTCCCTAGGCACCCGCGTGCTTTCTCGTCACGAGAGGTACCCGTGCGGATCGCCGTGCAGGTGCCCGGCCAGGCGGCTCGCGAGCGCCATGATCGTGAGCGACGGGTTGACGGACAGCGTTCGCGGTACGACCGAGCCGTCGCCGACATAGAGCCGCTCGACGTCCCACGACCGCCCGTCGGCGTCGACCACCGACCGCTCCGGGTCGCTCCCCATGCGGCATGTCCCCTGCACGTGGGTGCTGGTGAGGCCCGTCCACGTGACACGCGACGCGCCCGCCGCCAGGAGGACGTCGCGCGAGAAGTCGCGTGCGGCTGCCGCGCGGCCGAGCTCGACCTCGGTGAGTGTCGACGTGACGGTCTCGGTGCCGTCCTCGCCCACCGTGACGCTGCCGTTGTTGTCGTCGTTGACCATGGCGAGCAGCCCGATCCAGTGTCGGTAGCTCCGCATCACCTGGATGAGGTCGTCGCCCCAGAGCGGGCCGTTCTCGTCCTCGGAGGCGGTCGCGAAGGCGATCGGATCGGGGACGGACGTCGCCTCGATCACGAACCCTCCGTCCTCGTCGTGCTGGTGCTCCATCGCGTGCGCCGTGATCGGGTAGACCATGTGCGCGTCCTGCGGCTCGTCGAAGAGGCCGTACACGAACCGCACCGGATGGAAGCCGAGGTTCCGGCCCACGAGGCGGCTGCTCGGGCTCTCGGGCAGCCCCGACCGCAGGAGGAGCTGCGGCGTGTTGACCGTGCCGGCGGCGACGACGACCACGTTCGCGTCCACGCGGTGGAGCGCGCCCCCGCCGTCCACGTACTCGACGCCCCTCGCCTCGCCGTCCTCGATCACGACCCGCTCGACGCGCGCCTCCGCGCGGAGCTCGAGGCGCCCGGCCGCCCAGGCGTCGTGGATGTACGTGTTGAGCGTCGACTTGCCGGCGTTCGTGGGGCAGCCCTGCAGGCACGAGCCGCAGCTCATGCAGTTCGCGTCGGTGTACGAGCGCACCGGGTGGAGCTCGGCGCCGAGGGCGCGGAAGCCGGGCTCGACCGTATGGACGCTCTTGCGCCAGTCGGTGCGCTCCCGGACGCCGAGACGCGCCTCGACACGGTCGTAGTGGGACGCGAGGTCGGACGGGCCGAAGGGCAACCCGCTCTCTCCGACGAGCCCGCTCGCCGCGTGCCACTTGGCGAGGTCGTGCTCGTCGGCTCGGAGCGCGACCTTCGTGTTGACCGTGGTCGTCCCGCCGACGCACCGGGCGGCGAGCAGGGTCATCATCCCGTCGGCCCCGCCGTTGATCGGCGCGAAGCGGATCGGCCACCAGAAGTCGTGGTTCGCCTTCGCCTCCCAGCGGGTGAAGTCGGCCGCGGTGCGGTGCGGGCCGCACTCGAGCAGGAGCACGCGACGATCCCGCTCGGCCAGCTCGCCCGCCACGACCCCACCACCCGCTCCCGAGCCGACCACCACGACGTCGAACTGCTCGGTCGCGCTCATCACTGCTCCGGCGCCGGCACAGCCGGCACCTCCGCTTTCCGCGGCTCCGTCGAGCCTACGCCGCCGATCCCCAGGTACGACCAGTCCTTGGCGAGCCGCGTCGCGAGGGGCGTGTTGAAGTCGATCTCCTCCCAGGCCCCCACGGCGTCGACGCCGGGCGCGACGAAGTCGCTGTAGAACGCCTCGATCGCGAGAGCCCGCACCCACCCGAACTCGGGCGTGCCGACGTGGTCCGCGACCTCGCCCTGCGCGACGGTGGCGAATGCCGCGATGGCAGCCGCGCGCGTCGGCACGTCCATGCGGGCGAGGAGCGCGTCGACGTAGACCTCTGGGCGCACGCGAGCGGAGCCAGGGACGATGGCATCGCACACGGCTGCGACCGTCCGAGCGGTCTCGGCATCGAGCGCCTGGTACGCGGGGCCGGGCACCGGACGACTATACGCCGCAGGTTCGGGCGGTTCCGCGTCAACCGACCACGCGACGCTGCGCCGACCGGTTCCGTGCAGGGCCGGGCGGGAACCTACGCGGCGTCGAGGCGCACGACGGCCTTCATGACCTCGGCCGGGTGCTCCATGGCGTACGCGATCGCCTCCGGCGCGCGCTCCAGCGGGAACTCGTGGGTGACGAGCCCGGCCGCGACATCGGCGCGCCTCCCGACCAGATCGACCGCCTCGGCGAACTCGTCCGACCCGCAGCAGCTGACGCCGAGCACGTCGATCTCCTTGAGCGGGAGGTCTCCGACCCTGACCGGCGCCCGCTCGTCGGAGAGACCCACGACGACGACGCGGCCTGCCTGCGCGACGAGCTCGACGGCGGTCTGTACGAGCGCCGGGACACCCGTCGCCTCGATCACGACCTCGGGGCCGTCCTCCCCGGCCCACTCGCCGGTGGACGCGGCGAGGTCGTCGCCGGGCGCGACCTGGAGCACGTCGGCGCCGAGCGTCGCGCCGCGGTCGAGGCGACTCCGGAGCGTGTCGACGAGCAGCACCGAGGCGCCGCGGTCGGTCGCCGCCAGGGCGAGCGCCTGACCGATCGGGCCCGCACCGAGCACGACGACCCGCTCGCCGTCCGCGATTCGCCCACGAACCATGGCGCGCACGGCGATCGAGACGGGCTCGATCAGGGCGGCGAGTGCGGGATCCTGGTCCCCTACCGGGAAGACCTGGGCGGCAGGCACGAGGAGCTGCTCCTGGAGCGCGCCGTCTGCGTGCACGCCGATGAGGCTGATGTTCGCGCAGGCATTGCCGCGCCCGATGCGGCATGCGTAGCAGCGACCGCAGGCCGAGACCGGCCAGAGGGCGACACGCGCGCCCGGGGCGAGCTCGGCTCCGCACCCCTCGCCCACCTCGAGGATCGTGGCGGCCGCCTCGTGCCCCTGGATCCGCGGGTACAGCGAGGAGGGATCGTCGATCGTCCCGATGTCGCCCGTGAAGTAGTGGAAGTCCGAGCCGCAGAGGCCGACCGCCTCGGGGCGCACGAGCACCTCGCCCGGGCCGGGAGCGCCGGGCTCGGGGACGGCCACGACGGCCATGAGGCCGCGGTCGCGGGTCACCGCTGCGCGCATGCTCGGCACGGGTCGATCGAATCATCTTCCGGGGTCGCCGTGCAACACGGTCGGCCACGATCGGGCCCGGTGCGTAGGATGACGCCCCTTTGTCACGCCCGAGGAGGAGCCCACGGCATGCGCGAGCCCCTGTTCACCGAGACCCTGCAGATCTCGATCGTGGTGCGCGACCTCGAGGAGACGCTGCGCACCTACGTCGAGGAGTACGGCCTCGGGCCGTGGGAGATCTACGAGTTCCGTCCGGACGAGGTGGCCCCGCTTCCCGGCGGGGGGCCGGCGGTCGAGGGCGCCTGGCGCATCGCCGTGACGATGGTCGGCAGCGTGCAGTGGGAGCTCGTGCAGCCGCTCGACGACCGGAGCATCTACGCGGAGTTCCTCGCCTCGAAGGGTGAGGGCCTCCACCACGTCGCGGTGGGCGGCACGGGCTACGGGCAGCTGCTGGAGGCGATGCGCGCGAAGGGCCGGACGGTGCCGCTCGGCGGCGTGTACCGGGACGTCACGTTCGCCTACCTCTCGACGGACGAGGACCTCAAGGTGGTCACCGAGATCTTCGACTGGCCCGAGGGCCTCGTGCAGCAGCCGGACGCCGTCTATCCCTAGCCCGCCCGCAGCCGAGAGCGTCCACAAGCGCATTCTCGGGGAACCCCGCGAGCGCCGATGAGAGAGAGGAGTCCCGTCATCTCCCCGGCTCTTCGCGGCGGTGGCCTGCGAGCCGTTTGTACAGGGCCACGACGGCATGAACCACACCGTGTCTGAAGCCGAGGAAGATCGCGATGACGAAAATGCCGTAGAGGACCTCCCGTAGCTCGAGGCTCGTCGTCAGTCTCTCGTCCAGGATCGCGAACACCCCCGCCCCGATCACGGGTCCGAGCAGCGTGCCAAGGCCGCCGAACGCGACGAGGACGAGGACGCGCACGTCCACGCGGTCGAAGCTGTACGTCGAGGGGCTGATGAAGCCCGAGCTGTACGCGAGGAGGGCGCCCGTGAGCCCGATCATCGCCGAGCCCACCGTCGCTGCGTAGATCCGGTAGCGCGCGACGTCGACCCCCGCCAGCTCGGCGGCAACCTCGTCGTCGCGCAACGCCCGGAAGGCCCATCCGACGTGCGAGAGCTGCAGCGCTCGGAAGACGATCAGGAAGACGACGAGGAGGCTCGCGAAGAGGTAGTAGCCGCCGATGCGATCGTCCCCGAGTCGGTCGGCGGCCGCCGTCACGACGAGGCCGGTCTCCGATCCCGTCAGCTCACGCTGGCCGAGGAGGAGGTTGGCGAACGCGAGCGAGAAGACGAGCGTGACGATGCCCGTGAAGATGATCCCGAGGGAGCGCCGCACCGCGATCCAGCTCAGGAGCCCGCCGACGATCGCCGCGCTCGCCGTCCCTACGACCACTCCCGCAGCCATGGGTAGGGAGGTCTCGTCGATGAGGATCACGGCGCCGTAGCCGCCCACCCCGGCCAGGGCGCCGACGCACAGGAAGAGCTGGTTCGTACTGCCGAAGATCAGGTTGAAGCCAACGCCGTACGCGGCGAACACCAGCGCCTGGACGGCCAGCGACGTCGTGTACGGCGAGTCACCGAACCAGACCGGCGGGAGGATCGCGAGGATCGCCGCCGTGACGACGATCGGCAAGAGCGCCCAGCCGACGTTCCTCGTCCTCGCCATCGCCTACCGTCCGAGCAGCCCGCGTGGCCGGATGACGATCGTCAGGGCGGCGGCGCCGAGCAGGATGATGGTGGTGATGTATTGCCCGATGTAGTGGGCGCTCAGCGAGTTCACGACACCGAGGAGCACGCCGGCGAGAAACGCTCCCGCGACGCTGCCGAGACCGCCCACGACGGTGACGATCAGCGCGAAGGTCGTGAGCTCGAACCCCGCGTTGACCGTCAACGGCCCGCTCATCGACTGCGTGATCGCGACGATCCCCGCAAGCGCCCCGCTCAGCGCGAAGATGACGGTGCGGGCGAACGACGGGTTGACGCCGACCAGCCTCGCGCCGGTCTCGTCCTGGATGATCGAGCGGACGCCGCGCCCGAAGGTGGTGAGGCCGAAGAAGAGCAGGAGCACGGCCCCGACCGCGAGCGCGATCACGGAGGCCCAGATGCTCCCAACCGCCATCGGCACGCCGATGATCGAGACCGGCTCCCCGCTGACGTTGATGTACAGCGCGCCGGCCGGATAACGCCAGGTGAGCAGGCCTCCGATGACGAATGCCGCCCCGAGCGTGAGCAGGAGCCCCAGGAGCGTCCGCTCCTCTCCCTGCTGGCGATAGACCGGCCGCATCAACGTGAGGTCGAGCAGGACGGCGACGCCGGCAGCCGCCAGCACACCGACGAGAGCGGCCAGGATCGTCGCGACGCCGTCCTCCATGACGAGCATGACGACGATCGCCGCGAGCACCACGATCTGGCCGTACGCGAGGTTGAGGACGCCGCCGAGGCCGTAGACCAGCGTCATCCCCACGCCGAGCAGGCCGAACGCCAGGCCGAGCACGATCCCGTCGAGAACGACGGCCCTCACGCGATACCCAGGTACGCGCGTCGCACCTCCGGGTTGCGCTCGAGTTCGGCGGAGGCCCCCTCGAGGCGGATCCGGCCGTTCTCGAGCACGTAGCCGCGGTCGGCAACGGAGAGCGCGAGCGGGACCTGCTGCTCCGCGATGAGAAGCGTCATTCCCTGCTCTTTGAGTTCCTCGAATACCTCGAACGCAATCTCCGCGATCTTGGGAGAGAGACCCGTCGTCGGCTCGTCGAGCATGAGCAGCCGCGGCCGCGCCATGAGCGCCCGAGCCATCGCCAACATCTGCTGCTCACCGCCGCTCAATGTTCCCGCCGGCTGGCGCTGTCGCTCCTTCAACCGCGGGAAGAGGTCGTACACGAACTCCAGCGTCCCACGGTCCGGCCGATTGGGATAGGCGCCCAGAACGAGATTCGTTTTCAGCGTCATCGCCGGAAACAGGTGGCGCTCGGCCGGAACGTACGCGATGCCCGCACGCGAGATGCGGTGTGCGGGACGGTTTGTCAGATCCTTCCCGTCCAGGACGACGCGACCCCCCATCGTCGGAAGCAGACCGGCAATCGCCCGGAACAGCGTCGTCTTGCCCGCCCCGTTCGAGCCGACGATCGCCACCGCCTCACCGGTGCGAACCTCGAGGTCGATCCTGTCGATGACGGGCTCGCCGAGATATCCGGCGGCCAGCCCCGCGACCTCAAGCAACGCGCGCCCGCCCGAGATACGCATCGACGACCCGCGGGTCCCGCATCACGACCTCGGGCTCGCCCTCCGCCAGGAGCTTGCCGAAGTTGAGGACGATCGCCCGCTCGGCGAGCTGGATGACGGCGCTCATCACGTGCTCGACCCACAGGATCGCCGTTCCCAGCTGGTCGCGGATGTTCCGGACGATCTCGACCGACGCGGCGAGCTCCGACTCGTTGAGGCCCGCCATCACCTCATCGAGCAGCAGCAGCTTTGGCTGACCCGCGAGCGCCTTGGCCAGCTCGAGGAACCGCAGCTGATGGAGGTTCAGGCTCGAGACCGGCTGACGGGCCCTCTCCTCCAGGCGCACGAACGGCAACGCCTCGCCCGCCCGACGCCTCGCCTCCCGCTCGCCGACGACGCCCTGACCACCTCCGAACATCGCGCCGAGGAGGACGTTCTCGAGGACTGTCATCGAGCCGAACGTCAGCGGTCGCTGCATCGCCATCCCGATTCCCTTGCGCCGGACCTGATGGGCGGTGAGACCGTCGATTCGCGCGCCGCCGAGCCGGACCGTGCCATGTGTCGGACGCTCCAGCCCGACGATGACCTTCAAGAGCGTGCTCTTGCCGGCCCCGTTCGGGCCGACGACGGCGACGATCTCGCCGTCGTCGATCCCGAACGTCACGCCGTCGACGGCCGGGAGACCGCCGAAGCGCTTCGTAACCCCGTCGACCTCGAGGAGCAGATTCGACCTCCGGGCCTACGACGGTGGACGGTAGGGGGTCAGCGCCGGCGACGCGAACAGCACTCTCGGCCAGAAGGTGGTCGAAGCGGTGTTCAACCCGGCCTCAGGCGGCGCGCCCCGGGTCAGGACGGCGAACTGCGGTCGCGCGCCGATCATCTCGCCCCACGGGGTCCACCTGAGCGGCCACGCGTACCCGGGGATGTTGAACGTCGTCTTGTGGACGTAGGCCGCGATCGCCTGCGGGCTGGTCCCGACGTTCTGGATCGCCTGGGCGACGATCTTCACGTACGCGTAGCCGGCGAGCGCGTCGTCCTCCATGAACTCGTTCTGCGGAAACGCGCGCAGGTAGCGCTTTGCGAGGCTCTTGTACTCCTTGCTCGCCGTGGCCATGCACTTGAAGTCGCTGTAGCGGCCGAACGCCGTCGCTGCAGCGTTCTTCGCAGTGAGCGACCACGGCCCATCGGCACCCAACACCGGCGCCTTCAGGCCCAGCTGTGCTGCCTGAGCCAGGACCAGCGGGGCTCCCGGCGGATGGCCCGTCGCCACGATCAACGACACGTCGCCGAACGAACGCAGATATGGCGTGAAGTTGGTCGTCGGAACCGGCGCAACCTGGATGTTGAACTTGATGTTCGGCGCGGACTTGGCCGCATCCTCGAGCGACGACTTGAACGACTGGCCCCACGCGTAATCGGCGATCATCACGCCCACGCTCGTGATCGAACGACGCTGCGCGAGCTGCACGACCGACTGGGCGACCATGGCAGCAGAGGGCAGGCAGGTGCGGAACGTGTAGCGCGACGACTGCGTGAGGATCTCGTTGTTCCCCGATTTCACGAGGAACAGCGGCACCTTCGCCTCCTCGGCGAGCCGCGTGGTCGCCAGGCCGATGGGGCTGCCGATGATGCCTCCGACCGAGACGACTCCGTCCTGCTGTGTCAGCCGCCTGAAGCCGTCGATGGCGGCGGTGGTGTTCGTCGACTGGTCGTCGGCGACCGCGAGGTTGAGCAGCCGTCCTCCTCCCCGCCCCTTGACGCCGCCCGACCTGTTGACCTCGTTCACCGCCAGCGCCGCCCCGGCGCGCACCTGGATGCCCCAGGGTGCGAAGTTCCCGGTGAGCGGCGTGAGAACGCCGAGCTTGATCGGGGCGGCGGCGCTCGCGGAGCTCGACCCCCCGTACGCGACCGACCCGCTCAGGGAAGCCGTGAGCGCCCCCAGGGCACCCACGGCCGCAACCAACCAGAACCGCTTCACGGACCTCCTCCTTCCTCGGCCGTCCATGACCCGCATTCGGTTCGTGTCCGACCGATCAGCCAGAGCTGTAGACGCCCAAGGGTTCGCCTCTCCGTTGGCCCTCGTGACCATTCGCTCAATCACCTGGGAAACTAACCAGGAAAGCTTCGATTTGTCGAGACGATGTTCGACTATGTAGGAAGCGCGAGAGAGCCGTGTGCGCTCGGGCGGGGCGGGAGCCGGACTCAGGCGCCGTCAGCCCGTCGACGTGGACCGCGAGAGCTGGCGCCGAGCGCGTCCGCGACGAGGTCGGACGCACGCTCCCCGATCATCACCGTCGGCGCGTGCGTGTTGCCCGACGTCACCTCGGGCATCACCGAGGCGTCGGCGACGCGCAGCCGGTCCACCCCCCGCACCCGGAGCTCCGGATCGACCACGGCCAGCTCGTCGACCCCCATCCGGCACGTCCCGACCTGGTGGTGGTAGGTGATCGCGTGCCGCCGGACGTAGTCGCGGAGCTCCCTGGCGTCGCGGACGCCGTCGCCGGGATACAGCTCCTCGCGCATCCATCCGCGAGAGCGCCGGCTGCCGTCCGATCTCGCGGCAGAGCTCGACCGCGGCGGTCAGGGCCGCGAGGTCCTCGTCGCTCGACAGGCAGGCCGGGTCGAGCAGCGGCGGGGCGTCGAGGTCCTTCGACGCCAGGCGCAGCGAGCCACGGCTGACGGGCCGGATCGCACCTCCCATGAGCGTGAAGCCGTCCGGCGGCCCTTCCTGGTCCTCCGCGTAGAGCGGGAGGTGGAAGAAGAGGGGCTGGATGTCGGGCCGCTCGAGCCCGCCTCGCGACCGCCGGAACAGATGCGCGTGGAGCGGCTGGAGGCCGGGCACCGGCGGGGGCACCGCTTCCCGCGCGGAGAAGATCACCGGCGCGAGCACGTGGTCGTGCAGGTTCTCGCCGACGCCGGGGAGGTCGACGAGCGGCTCGATGCCCAGCCGCCGAAGGTCGGCCGCCGGGCCGATCCCCGACAGCATCAGCAGCTTTGGCGACTCGATCGTGCCCGCGCAGACGACGACCTCGTGCCCGGCCCGCGCCTGCCGCACGACTCCGCCGTGCACGTACTCCACCCCGACACAGCGCGTGCCCTCGAAGAGGAGCCGGCACGCCCTCGCGGAGGTCAGCACCGTGAGGTTCTGCGCGTCGAGGACGGGACGCAGGAAGGCCTCCGCGACACTGTGGCGCCGTCCGTCGCGGATGTTCAGCTGGCAGAAGGCGACGCCCTCGAGCTCGGCGCCGTTCGAGTCGTCGTTGAACGGGACGCCGGCCTCCTGGGCCGCCTCGACGGCCGCCGCGGTCACCGGGTGCGGCTCGTAGCGCGTGATCACCGACAGGAGCCCGCCGGCGCCGTGGTACTCGTCCGCCCCGCGGTCGAAGGCCTCGGAGCGCTTGAAGAGCGGCAGGACGTCGTCGTACCCCCAGCCGTCGTTCCCGCGCGCCGCCCAGCCGTCGTAGTCGCCGCGGTGGCCGCGCACGTAGATCATCCCGTTGAGCGCGCTCGACCCGCCGAGCACCCTCCCGCGCGGCCAGTGCAGCTCGCGCCCCGCGCACGCGACCTGCGGAACCGTCCGGTAGCCCCAGTCCTGCTCCGAGTCCCAGAGCTCGAACAGCCGCGCGGGATCGTGGATCGCGGGGTTGTCGTCCGGCAGGCCGGCCTCGAGGAGCAGCACGCTCGCCCCCGCGTCGACGAGCCGCCGGGCCACGACCGCGCCCGCCGAGCCCGAGCCGACGACCACGACGTCGGCGGTGGACGTGACTTCGGTGTCGCTCGACATGGTCGCCTCCTAGCTGGGCGTCGGAACGGTGTCTTCCCCGGCTCGCACCGGGCGTCTGTCTCGCCGTTGCGCAGGAACGCGCGGATCCGCTCCTTGTACGGCTCGCGGTCGTAGCTCGCCACGAGCGCCCCGGCCATCCGCACCGGGTCGCCGAAGAAGAAGTACTCGTAGAGCGACTGCCGGCCCGCGAAGGAGGAGAGGCACGCGTCCCACGCGAGGCGAAAGAGGCGCACGCGCTCCGTCCCGTCCAACGTCGCGCTCTGGAGGTAGCGCTCCACGTCGTCGTGGCCCGGGCCGAGCACGTCGGCCTCGGTCGGGAGGCACATCAGGCCGCTCGCGCCGAGCTGCCGCAGGATCTCCGGGAAGCGCGGATACGTCCGCGGGTACCAGTTCCGGCACGCGTTGAGCGGCCCCCAGGCCGGCGTGACGACCCCGAAGCGGTTCGGCGCCGCGCCCGCCTCGGCGCTGTGCAAGAGCGCCCTGCAGGTCTCGAGGGCGACGATCACCTCGGCGGTCTTCTCCTGGACGTGCTGGAACTGCTCGATCCCGATCGCCTCGGTGAGGAGCGAGACGAGGCCGAGGACGAACTCCGTCTTCGCCGTCGTCCGCGTCACGACCTGGTGGGTCATGTGGACGGCGGCGCTCGTCTCCGTGTAGATCCCGTTGCACAGCTCGGGCTGCCCGACCACGAAGCACCGCTCCCACGGGACGAGCACGTCGTCGAAGACCACGATCGCGTCGATCTCCTCGAACCGCGAGGCGAGCGGGTGGTCGAAGCGGCTGCGCCCGAGGTCGAAGCTCTCGCGGCAGAGGAAGCGCAACCCGGGCGTGTCGCACGGGATGCCGAAGGCGTAGGAGTAGGGGGCGTCGTCGTCGGTGCCCTTGAGGACGGTCGACGGCATCACGAGGATCTCGTCCGCGAACGGGCCGATCGTCGCGAGCAGGCGCGCGCCGCGGATGACGATGCCGTTGTCGTTCTCGTCGACGATGCGCGCAGCGAGGGTCTGGTGGCGCTGCTGGGACGGGCCGACGGAGCGGTTCGCCTGCGGGAAGACCAGCGTGTGCGTCAGGAGCAGGTCGTTCTCGCGCACGTGCTCGTAGTAGCGGCGGACGTTCTCGGCGAACGCGGGGTCGGCCTGGCCGAACCAGTCGGCGGCGCCCGCCATCGCCATGACCGTGCTCGAGCAGTAGTCGCCCGTGCGCCCGAGGTGCCCGAACGAGTGCTCGGCCCAGACGCGCATCGCCTCGCGCCGGCGCACGACGTCGTCGACGCTCTGCGGCTGGAGGAACGACATGCCGACGCGGTCGCCGGTGGTCGGCGACTCGTAGGTCATCACGTCGCGGAGCGCCGGGTCGTGCTGCAGGTCGAAGAGCTCTGCGTACGTCCGGACGACGCTGCGGAGCTGGGGGATCTCCGAGACGCGGCCGGTGTGCTGCTGCCCCTCGATCTCGACGTGGATCGCGCGCTCGTCCAGTGCCTCGACGTACTCCCGGCCGGTTCTCGCTCCCATCGGCGCTCCTTCCCGTCTAGAAGAGGTACTCGACGCCCAGCGCGGGCTCCTCGAGCGTCGCGAAGCGGCTCGAGAAGTACGCGAGCGCGTCTCCGCCCCGGTAGTCGAAGTCGACGACCTCGCCGACGAAGAGCGTGTGGTCGCCGCCGTCGTACGTGCGCCAGGGACGGCACTCGAAGGTCGCGAGCGCGCCCGCGAGCGTCGGCGCGAGGCTGCCCGCCGCCCAGTGCACCCGGTCGGGATGGGGATCGCCCGAGAAGTGCCGCGCCACGGCTTCCTGCTCGGCGCCCAGCACGTTGACCGCGAAGGGGGCGTCCCCGACCAGCCTGTGTCCCCTCGCCTGCTTGCCGATCGAGACGAGCACGAGCGGCGGGTCGAGCGAGACGGCCGTGAAGGCGTTGACGGTGAGGCCGTGCGGGCCGTCCGCGCCGGCCACCGTGACGACGCAGACACCGGTGCCGAACCGGCCGAGGGCGCCTCGCAGCCGGAGGACGTCGAGCCCGGCCCCGGCCGCCCGGTCGGGGCCTCCCCACAGCCGTTCCCGCGTAGCCGGTCGCATGAGGCCGCGAGACTAACACCATCTATCGTACGATGTGCACGGATATCGGACAGTTCACGTGAACGGAAAGCGACCCAGCCCGAACCACTCCCTCACGCTCGAGCGCGGGCTCCGCGTGCTGCAGGTCCTCGCCGGCGAGCCGGACGGGCTCTCCGTGTCCGAGCTCGCCGCCGAGCTGGAGACGCACCGGGCCGGCATCTACCGCCTGCTCGGCCCGCTCGCCGACGCCCGGCTCGTCGTCCGCGGCACCGGTGGCCGCTACACGCTCGGCCTGGGCCTGCTCGAGCTCGCCAGCGCCGTCCGCTCGCGCCTGCAGGAGGTGTCGGTGCGCGAGCTGCGTGCGCTCGCCGACGAGGTGCGCGCGACGACCGCGCTGACGATCCGCGACGGCGACGAGGCCGTCGTGGCGGCCGTGGTCGAGCCGAGCGGCACCAGCATGCACATCGCGTATCGCCCCGGGCTCCGCCATCCGGTCGTCCGTGCGGCTCCGGGCCTCGCGATCCTGGCCGGCGACCCGGCCGTGCCGGGAGAGCGGCCCGAGGTCGGGGTCGCACGCGAGCGGGGCTGGGCAGTGACGACGGGTGAGATCCTCCCCGGCGCGACGGGGGTCGCGGCGCCCATCCTCGTCCCCGGGCGCCCGACCGAGGCGAGCATCAGCGCGGTGTGGGTCGACCCGCGCGACCCCGAAGCGATGGCCGCATCCGTCGTCCGGACGGCTCGCGCGATCGCAGCGGCGCTCTAGTGACGATCGATGATGCGCTGGAGCTCGTAGGCCTGTGCCGGTCGGGCGAAGCCCTTCATCTGCAGCGCGGCGACCGGCTGCGCCTCGATCCGGCCCTCGAGCGACGCGTAGGCGCGCTGGCTCAGAAGGATCTGATCAGATCTGGCCTCGTCGCTGAGCCGCGCAGCGAGGTTGGTCACGCTGCCGAGGGCGCCGTAGTCGTAGCGTCCCTCGAACCCGATCCGGCCCAGCGTCGCATACCCGACGGCGATACCGGCGCCAAGGCCGAGCTCGTACCCGCGTTTGCGCCAGCCGACGGCGAGTTCCCCGATCCGCTCGCGCATCCCGACGGCGAGCTTCGCCGCCTGCAGCTCGTGCTCGGCCACAGCCACCGGATCGTTGAAGAAGACCATGAGCCCGTCGCCCGCGAAATGCTCGAGCGTTCCCCCATAGCCGTTCACGAGCTCCCCGGTGACAGCGTGGTACTCGCGCACGACATCGATCAGCTCCTCGGGCTCGGCTGTCTCGGTGAAGGCCGTAAAGCCGCGCAGATCGAAGTACACGACCGTGATATAGGCTCGGTGGCCGGCTAGAAGGTGCGTGCCCTCCACGCTCGAGACGAGCGCGGCCACCTCCGGTGAGAGGAACCGCGACAGCTCGAGCTTCTGTCGCTCGACGGTCTCGAACAGCTTCGCGTTGCCGATCGCGATCGCGCTCTGATCGGCAAACGTCGCCATGAGCGCGACTTCGCCGTCCTCGAACGGTCTGGCCTCCTCCCGCGCGATTCCGATCACGCCGACCAGCGCGTCCTCGACCAGAACCGGCAGCCCCAGCAGGGTTTGGTACGCGCCGAGGTCGACGGCCGGGAAGGAATAGTCCGAATCGTCATCGACATTGGCGATGTGCACGGGTTTCCCCGAGAGCGCAACACGGCCGACGAGCGTGCCCGGGTCACGCTTTGCCGGATGACGGCGCTCGTACTCGACGAACTCCGGTGGCGCCGCAAAGCTTGCCGCGCCGCCCAGCGGCGTCAGGCCCGGCCCCACACCTCGGTCGCGACCTCCACGACGAGCTCGAGCTTGCGGCGCTGGGCGTCCCACGTGATGTCGTTGCCCTCCGCGTTCGAGCCGAACCCGCATTGCGTCGACAGCGCGAGCCGCCCGAGGGGGACGTAGCGGCTCGCCTCGTCGATCCGCCGCCGGAGCTCGTCCGCGGTCTCCATGTCGGAGCGCTTCGTCGTCACGAGACCGAGGACCACGACCTGGTCGTCGCGGGCCCAGCGGAGGGGCTCGAACCCGCCCGAGCGCTCGTCGTCGTACTCGAGCAGCAGCCGCTGCGCGGAGACGTACGGGAAGATCGAGGCAGCGAGGTCGTCGTACGGCTCCGTCCCGGTGAAGTGGCTGCGGTCGTTCCCGCGGCAGACGTGGAGGCCGGTGATCACGCCGTCGAGGCCGTCGAGCACCCGGTTGTCGAGCGCGATCAGCTGCCGCAGGGTCGCGTCGCGGTCGACGACGCCCGGCCGCACCCTCTCGATGTACGCGTAGTGCGGCGCGTCGAGCTGGATGTAGTCGGCGCCCGCGGCGGCGAGTCCCTTCGCGTCCTCGCTCATCAGCTCGACGAGGTGCTCGACGTACGCGTCGCGATCCGGGTACGCACGCTCGGAGACACCGGGCGTCCAGTAGTTCGCGAACATCGACGGGCAGGGCAGCGTGACCTTCACCAGGTGGTCGGTGCGCCGCCGCAGGAAGTCGAGCTCGTAGTCGACCAGCGATCCGCGCCGGGTCAGGCGGGCGACCGGCGTCGGGGTGCGGAGCTCGTGCTGCACCCCCTCGAAGTCCCGGTGGTGGCGCACGAAGCCGGTGGGGTCGATCCCGTCGTAGAGCACCTCGACGGTGGAGAAGAAGAACCGCCGCCGGTACTCGCCGTCGGTCAGGACGGGAAGCCCAAGGGCCTCCTGGAAGGCCACCGCCTCCTCCACGGCCCGGTCTTCGATGGGCCGCAGCTCGTCGAGGGGGACATCGGCCCTGCGGGCCTCGAGCAGGTAGGCCGGTCGCAGGAGGCTGCCGACGTTGTCGGCGCGTACCACGTGCTGATCCATCGGCGAGCAGACCGTATACGATCCGGCGAATGGCGGCGCCCGCTCCGTCGAAGGTGATCGGCGTACACGTGAACTACCGGAGCCGGGCCGAGCAGCGCGGCAGCACGCCGGACGTGCCGTCGTACTTCCTCAAGCCACCGTCGTCCCTGGCGGGAGACGGCGACCCGGTCGCACGCCCCCACGGAACCGAGCTGCTCGCGTTCGAGGGGGAGATCGCGATCGTGATCGGGCAGCGCGCGCGCGGCGTCGCTCCCGAGCGCGGCCTCGAGCACGTCGGCTGGATCGCCCCGGCGAACGACTTCGGCCTCTACGACTTCCGCTGGGTCGACCGCGGCTCGAACGTGCTCGCAAAGGGCCATGACGGCTTCACCCCGATCGGCGACCTGGTGCCGCTCGAGGAGGTCGACCCGGACGCGCTGACGCTGCGGACGCGCGTCAACGGGGAGGTCGTGCAGGAGGACACGAGCGCCGGCCTCCTCTTCCCGTTCGGGCTGCTCGTCGCCGACCTCTCGCGGTTCATCACGCTCGAGCCCGGCGACGTGATCCTCACGGGCACCCCCGCGGGCTCGCGTCCCGTCGAGCCGGGCGACGTCGTCGAGGTCGAGATCGAGGGCGTCGGCCGCGTGCGGAACGCGGTGGTCGAGGCGCCGGAGCAGATCCCGGGCTTCGGCGCGCAGCCGAGGGTCTCGCCGGCGGTGCGTGCGGCCGCCTGGGGGATCCCCGAGCCGCGGCCGGTCACGCTCTCGGAGGGTGCGAAGGCGGCGCTGCGCAGGGTGTCGACCGCCACGCTCACGACGCAGCTCCGCCGGCACGGGATCCGGAACACGTTCATGGGCGGGCTTCGGCCCACCCGGCCGGACCTGCGGCTGCTCGGGTACGCCCACACGCTGCGCTACGTGCCGCTCCGCGAGGACGTCGCGGCGGCGGCGACCGGCCTGAACGCCCAGAAGCGCGCCGTGGAGTCGATCACCCCGGAGGACGTGCTCGTGATCGACGCACGCGGCGAGGCCGGGGCCGGCACGATCGGCGACATCCTCGCCGCCCGGGTGCTCGCACGCGGCGGGGCGGGGATCGTCACCGACGGCGGGCTCCGCGACAGCCCCACCGTCGCGGCGCTCGAGATCCCGACCTACTACCGCGCCCCGCACGCGGCCGTCCTCGGCCTGCTCCACCATCCGCTCGAGGCCGACGTTCCGATCGCCTGCGGTGGAACACTCGTCTTCCCCGGCGACGTCGTCGTGGGCGACGCGGAGGGTGTGCTCGTCCTCCCCGCCGCGCTGGCCGAGCAGGTGGCACACGACGCGCTCGAGCAGGAGGAGCGCGAGGAATGGGCGCTCGAGCGCGTCCAGGCAGGCGACTCCGTCGTCGGCACCTACCCGCTCGAGGAGGCGCGCCGGGCGGAGTTCGAGGCCTGGCTGGCCGCGCGCCGGGCGAGCGACCAGGGGAGCGCGGGATGAGCAGGTTCGCTCGGAGACACAGCGTCCATTCGCGGCGCGATCACCCCTCTGGTGACGCCGTTCACGGACGACGGCAGCATCGACTTCGACGCGCTCGCGTCGCTGATCGACTGGCAGCTCGAGCAGGGGTCGCACGGCATCTCGATCGGGGGGTCGACCGGCGAGCCGACCTCGCAGACCGTCGAGGAGCGGATCGCCGTGATGCGGGCGGGTGCGGAGGCCATCGGCGACCGCGTCCCGTTCCTGCCGGGAACCGGGACGGCGCTGATGCGCGAGACGCTCGAGCTCACCGCCGAGGCCGAGCGACTCGGCGCCGCAGCGGCGCTCGTCGTGACCCCCTACTACGGCCGCGCGCAGCAGCAGGGACTCTACGAGTGGTACGCGCGGGTCGCGCAGGAGCTCCCGGACATGCCGATCATCGTCTACAACGTCCCTGTCCGGGCGGCGGTCGACATCGAACCGGCGACGGTCGGCAGGCTGCGCCGGGACTTCGACAACATCGTCGGGATCAAGGAGACGACCAGGGACTTCGAGCACGTCTCGTACGTCCTCGACGAGTGCGGCACGGACTTCATCGCGCTGTCCGGGATCGAGCTGCTCTGCTACCCGATGCTCACCCTCGGCGGCCGCGGGCACCTGAGCTGCGTCGGGAACTTCGCGCCCCGCCCCGTGGCGGAGCTCTACGACGCGTTCGCGGCCGGCGACCACGAGCGGGCGCGCGCGCTCCACTACGACCTGCACCCGCTGGTCGACGCCGCCTTCGCCGAGACGAACCCCGTGCCCGCCAAGTGGATCATGGAGAGGCTCGGCCTGATCGGGTCGGCCTTTGCCCGCGAGCCGCTCGCAGCCCTCAGCGACGCAGGACGGCAGCGCGTGGTGGAACTGCTCGAGCGCAGCCCGCACGTGAGCCTGCCTGCCGCCGCCTGACGACCGGCGATCCGGTCAGGCGTGATGCTCGGCCCGCCAGGCGCGGAAGCTCTCGACCGTGCGCAGCTTGTGCAGGCGCGCGGCCGTCTCGATCTCGGACGGCGCGGCGCCGGCGGCGATCAGCCCGATCAAGGCCCGGTGCTCCGCGACGGACTCGGTGCCGCGGTAGGGGATCTGGACGAAGACCGTCCTGCGGATCGCGTCGAGCCTGCGCGCGACGTCCCGGAGCAGCTCGACGAGGGCCGCGTTCGGGCAGCGCTCGTAGATCACCCCGTGGAAGTCCTGGTTCAGCCGCCCCAGCTCGAGCGTGTCGAGCCGCTCGACGGCCGCCTCCATCGCGTCCGTGATCGCCCCCAGCCGGACGACGTCCTTCTCCCCGAGGAAGGGTGCGGCGAGCCCGGTCGCGTACCCCTCGAGCACCGCGAGGACGGTCATCTCCTCGTCGAACACGACCGGGTCCGCAGGGGCGACGTGCGCGCCGGCGTTGGGCCGGAAGACGACGAGGCCCTCGGCCTCGAGGCGCCGGATCGCCTCGCGCACCGGGAGGGCCGAGACCCCGAGCTCGGCCGCCAGCGAGCCGATCACCACGCGGTGGCCCGGGCCGTAGTCGCCGCTCAGGATGCGCTCCCGGATCGTGCGGTACGCCTGCTCCTGCTTCGTCAGCGTCTCGGCCGGCGACGGCTCGCGTGCCCTGCTCACCCGGTGACCTCCGCGCTCCGGTCGAGTCTCGCCTCCCACCAGACCTTGTGCGCCTCGGAGTGGTCCGCGGCCGGGCCGAGCCCCGCGGCGGCCTCCGCCAGGCGGCCGCCGACGAGGTCGGCGAGCGGGGCGTCGACCTCGAGCAAGGCCGCGAGCGCCGCGGCGATGCCGACGTCCTTCGCCAGGAGGCCGAGGGCAAACCCCGTGCCGTACGTCCCCGTGAGCACGTGGTCCTTGACGACGTGCTCGGTGTTGAAGCTCCTTCCGGTCGACGCGTTCAAGACCTCGATCATCGTGCGCGGATCGAGGCCGTAGCGCTCTCCGATCGCGAGCGCCTCGACCACCACCGCATAGGTCGTGCCGCCGACGAGGTTGTTGAGCGCCTTCATGGCGTGGCCGGTGCCGAGCGCGCCCGTGCGGAAGAGTCGCTCGCCGAGCACCTCGAGCACCGGTCGCACGCGCTCTACGTCCTCGTCGCCCCCGCCGACCATCAGCGTCAGGGTTCCCCCCTCGGCACGCACCACGCCGCCCGAGACGGGGCTGTCGACGAGGCCGAGCCCGAGCTCCGCCAGCCGGCGGCCGAGCTCCCTCGTCGCCACGGGGCTCGAGCTGCTCATGTCGACGACGACCGACCCCGGCGCGAGCGCCGGCGCGATGCCCCCCTGCCGGTCGAGGACGGCATCCCGCACCGCCGCGTCGTCGGGCAGCATCGTCACGACGACTTCCGCGGCGGCGAAGGCGCCCGGCTCGGCGGCTGCGTCGCATCCGTGCTCGGCCGCGAAGCTCGCCTGCAGCCCCGGGTCCGCGTCGTGCACGGTCAGCGGATGGCCGGCGGCCGCGAGATTCCGGGCCATGGGCCACCCCATCTTCCCGAGGCCGACGAAGCCGACGTGCGGCGGCCGGGCACGCTCGGGAGTCATCGCGTCGGGCATGTGCCTCCCTGGGTCGTTACGCCATCACCTCGGAGCGTGCGGTGCGCTCGTCGACGTTCGCTTCCGACGTCGCCGCCACCCGCCCGTCCGGTCCCATGACGAGCGAGGACTCGTCGTACCAGCTGTCGGGCGCGCGCGCGCCCCAGAACGACCGGCAGCGGACGTCGGACACCGACCAGCGCAGCGGCGCCAGGTCGGGGTCGCCCGTGTAGTAGTCGCACGCGTAGAGCTCGATCCGGTGCCCGTCCGGGTCGCGCAGATAGACGAAGAACGCGTTGGAGACACCGTGCCGCCCTGGCCCGCGCTCGATCGACTGCGCGTAGCCGGCGGCCGAGAGCTGGTCGCACGCCCGGAGCACGCCCGAGGGCTCGGCGACGTAGAAGCCGAGATGGTGCAGGCGCGGGCCACGGCCGGCGGTCAGCGCGACGTCGTGCACGGTGGGCTTGCGCGTGAGCCACGCGCCGGTGATCCGCTCGTCCTCGCCGTCGGTGGAGATGTACTCGGTGCAGCGAAAGCCGAGCTCGAGCCAGAAGGCGAAGGTCTCCTCCACCTGCGGGCTGTGCAGGTTGAAGTGGTCGAGCCGCATCACCGGCGCGCCGCGGTGGAGATCGAAGCGCTGTAGCCGGGTCTCGAACTGCTCGATCTCGTGGAAGAACTCGAGCGGGAAGCCGAACGGATCCCAGACGCGTAGTGCCCGCCCCATGCCGGGGTGGTCTGCGTCGACCCAGCGCGTGGTGCAGCCGCGCCGGTCGAAGTCGGCGGCGATCGGGTCGAGATCGGCGTCGGAGCGAACCCGGAACGAGAGCCGCTCGGCGGCGATCACGTCCCTGCGGCGCAGGACGAGCGAGTGATGCAGCCGCTCCTCCCAGCCGCGGAGGTAGAGGGCGTCGTCGGTGCGCGCGGCGACCACCAGCCCGAGCAGCTCCGCGTAGAACCGCTCCGACACGTCGAGATCGGAGACGAGGAGCTCCGCGTACGCCGCGCGCATGACGTCGAACGGCGGAGCGGCAGGCCCGCGTGCGACCAGCTCGGCCGCGCGGCTCACGCTCCTCCCCCGTCGTCGTCGCCGAGCCCGAGGCGCGGGATGTGCCCGGACCCGAGCGCGACGTGCACGACCTCCGTGTTGCAGTAGAAGTCGAACGCATAGTCGCCCCCCTCGAGGCCGATACCGGAGCGCTTGACGCCGCCGAACGGCGTCCGCAGGTCGCGCACGTTGTGGGAGTTGATCCAGCACAGGCCAGTCTCGATCGCGTGGGCGACGCGATGCGCCCGTGTGAGGTCGCTCGTCCAGACGTACGCCGCCAGGCCGTACTGCGTCGCGTTGGCGAGTCGGACCGCCTCGTCCTCGCCGTCGAACGGCATCGCCACGAGCACCGGCCCGAAGATCTCCTCCTGGAAGACCCGCATCGTCTCGTCGACGTCCGCGATCACCGTCGCTTGCAGGAAGTTCCCGCGCTCGAGACCGGGCGGCCGCTCGCCGCCGGTGAGGATCCGCGCGCCCTGCTCGCGGGCCGAGTCGACGTACCCGGCCACCCGCTCGTGATGCTCCCGCGTGATCAGGGGGCCGAGCTCCGTTCGGGGGTCGAACGGGTCGCCCACGCGGATCCTCTGCGCGCGCGCGGCCACCGCCTCGACCACGCGTTGGTACAGCGGCCGCTCGACGAGGAGCCGTGACCCGGCGGTGCAGCGCTGGCCGTTCATCGTGAAGACCTGCGCGAGCGCGGCGTCGACGGCCAGGTCGGGGTCGGCGTCGGCGAACACCACGACAGGAGACTTCCCGCCGAGCTCGGCGGACACGCGCTTCAGCGTCGGAGCGCCGGCGGCGATGATCGCCTGCGCCGTCGTCGTCTCACCCGTGAAGCAGACGAGATCGACGCCGGGGTGCGCCGAGAGCGGCGCACCGGCGGTCTCGCCGAAACCGTGCACGACGTTGAACGCCCCGGACGGCAGCCCCGCCTCGGTCACGATCTCCGCCAGGAGCGTCGCCGAGAGAGGCGACCACTCGGCCGGCTTCAGCACGACCGTGTTCCCTGCGGCCAACGCGGGGGCGAGCCTCCAGGTCGTTAGCATCAGCGGCGCGTTCCACGGCATGATCAGCCCCGCGACGCCGACGGGCTTGCGGATCGTGTAGTTGAGGAACTCCTCGCCCACCCGGAACGAGCGGCCGTGGAGCTCGGTCACGACGCCCGCGTAGTAGTCGAAATTCTGCGCCGCACGCGCCGCGAGGCCGCGCATCTGCGCGACCGGCATGCCGATGTCGCGCACCTCGCGCTCCACGAGCTGCTCGGCCGACTCCCGGATCAGTCCTGCGATCCGGCGAAGCACGGTGGCGCGCTCGGCTGCCCCGAGCCGCGGCCACGGCCCCTCGTCGAACGCGGTCCGCGCCGCCCCGACGGCCGCGTGGACGTCCGCCTCCCGACCGTCGCAGACCTCCGCGAGCACCTCGTCCGTCGCCGGGTCGAGGGTCTCGAACGTCCCTCCGCCTGCGCTGTCGTGGAAGGCGCCGCCGACGAAGTGACGCTGCAGCTCGAAGCGTGCGGCGGGAGCGGACACGATCGCCTCGATCGTATACGATCTCGCCCGCACGGCGACGGCGGGAGCCCCGGGGCCTACCCGCGCGCCTGCTGCAACGCCCGCCAGACGCGCTCGCCGTTCGCGGGCATGTCGACGTGACGGACGCCGAACGGGGCGAGAGCGTCCACGACGGCGCTCTGCACGGCGGGCGTCGCGCCGATCGTCCCGGATTCGCCGATGCCCTTCGCCCCGAGCGCGTTGATCGGCGTGGGCGTCTCCATCTCGACGACGTCCCACGACGGCAGCTCGGCCGCCGACGGGAAGGCGTAGCCGAGGAAGCTCGCCGTGAGCGGGTTGCCCTCCTCGTCGTACACGAACTCCTCGTAGAGCGCCTGCGCGACGCCGGTCGCGACGCCGCCGTGCACCTGGCCCTCGGCGATCAGGGGGTTGATGAGGTTGCCCGCGTCGTCGACCGCCACGAGACGCCGGAGCTCGACCGCCCCGGTCTCGGTGTCGACCTCGACGACCGCGACGTGCGCGCCGAACGGGAAGGTCGGCGCGTCAGCCTTGAACACCTCCGCAGCGCGCAGCTCCGCGAGCCGCCCCTGGGCGTCCACGGCCGACGCCAGCTCCTTCCACGAGAGAACGGGCGTGGGCGAGCCGACGACGTGGAAGCCGCCCGCGGCCGCGTCGAGCACGACGTCGTCGACGCTCGCCTCGAGGTGCTCCGCGGCGAGCTCCCGGGCGCGGTCCACGACCACGTCCGCCGCCGCGCGCGCCGCGACGCCGCCGATCTGGGTCGACTTGGAGCCGTAGGTGCCGACGCCCTGGGCCACCTCGTCGGTGTCGCCCTTGACCACGCGCACCGACTCGACCGGGAGGCCCAGCCGGTCGGCGACGATCATCGCGAACGTGGTCTCGTGCCCCTGCCCGTGCGAGAAGGAGCCCGTGCGGAGCACGGCTCCACCGTCCGCCGTGATCTCGACGTCGCCGAGCTCGGGCTCGACGAGGCCGTTCGTGATCTCGACGTACACGCTCACGCCGATGCCGAGCGCGCGCGTGTCGCCCGACTCGCGGCGCCGTCGCTGCTCGTCGCGCAGGCCCTGGTAGTCGGCCGCGTCGAGCGCGAGGTCGAGCGCGCGCTCGTAGTCGCCCGAGTCGTAACGCGCCCCGGAGGCCGTCGTCACGGGGAAGGCGTCCGGCTGGAAGAGGTTGCGCCGCCGCACCTCGGCCGGGTCGCTCCCGATCTCGGCCGCGAAGAGGTCCATCGCGCGCTCGATCGCCTGCGTCGCCTCGGGCCGGCCGGCACCGCGGAACGGGCCGATGGGCGTCGTGTTGGTGACGACGCTCACCGTCTCCGCCTCGATCGTCGGGATCGCGTACACGCCGCTCGCCATCAGTGCCGTGAACCCCGGGAGGATGGCGCCGATGCGCGGGTACGCTCCCGCATCCTGCACGACCCGCAGGCGGTAGGCCTGGACGGCTCCCTCCCGGCTGCCGCCGATCGTGAATTCGAGATGCGCCGCGCGGCCGTGGGCCATCGCGACCATGTTCTCGCTGCGCGTCTCGGTCCAGCGGACGGGGGTCCCGGTCTTGCGCGCCAGCCAGGACACGAGGACCTCCTCGACGCCCAGGAGCTTCGCCCCGAAGCCTCCACCGACGTCGGGTGCGACGACGCGCACCTCGCCGGGCTCCATGCCGAGGATCGCCGCGAGGTCCCTTCGGTCCTGGTGCGGCGTCTGCGTCGAGAGCCAGAGCGTCAGCCGCCCGTCGTCCCCCACGACGGCCGCACACGCCCGCGACTCGAGCGGGCACGCGGCCAGCCGCTGGCTGACGAGGCTGCCCGAGACCACGACGTCGCAGCCGTCGAAGAGCGCCTCGTCGCGCTCCACCGGGTGGCTCGTGCAGACGTTGGTGCCCGCCTCGGGATGGAGCAGCACGTCCCCCTCGAGCGCCGCGCCTGGATCGACCACGACAGGTAGCGGGTCGTAGTCCACGGCGACGAGCTCGGCGGCGTCGACACCCTCGATGCGCGTCTCGCTGAGGACGACCGCGACGATGTCGCCCACGAAGCGGACGGCGCCGTCCGCGAGGTACGGCCGGCCCATCCGCTGGTCGAGGCCCGGGATCGGCGGCGGCTGGAACGTGCCGAGGTCGGAGTCGGCGGCTGTGAAGACCTGGATCCCGGGCAGCTCCGATGCCGCCGAGGCGTCGATCTCGACGATGCGCGCATGTGCGTACGGCGAGCGGACGAACGTCGCGTGGAGCGCACCGGGAAGCTCGAGGTTCTCGACGTACTGGCCCGTGCCCCGCAGGAACCGATCGTCCTCCCGCCGGAGGATGCGCTGGCCCATCATGCCGCTCATGCGCGGACTCTCGCACACCGGGAGACGGTGAGCGAAGGAACCGTCATCGCCCCCACACCTCGTCGGCGACCTCGACGACCAGGGCGAGCTTCGCCGCCTGCTCGTCGTAGGTCAGCGCGTTTCCGTCGACCGTCGAGGAGAACCCGCACTGCGGGGACAGGCAGAGCTGGTCGAGCGGCGCGTACCGGCTCGCCTCCTCGATGCGGCGCTTGAGGTCGTCCTTCGACTCGAGCGCTCCGCGCTTCGTCGTCACGAGGCCGAGCACGACCTGCTTCGGCCCGGCGGGCAGGAGGCGGAGCGGCTCGAACCCGCCGGAGCGCTCGTCGTCCCACTCCATGAAGTACCCGTCGACCTCGAGCTCGTGGAAGAGCGCCTCCGCGACGTGGTCGTAGCCCCCCTCGGCCACCCAGGACGAGCGGAAGTTCCCGCGGCACATGTGGGTGGTCACGCTCATCCCCTCCGGCCGGCCCTGGAGCGCCTCGTTGATGTGCCGGATGTACTCGACGTGCTGGACGTCCGGGTCGCCGCCGATCGACTCCATGTAGCGGCGCTGCTCCGGGTCGTTCAGGTACGCGAGGCTCGTGTCGTCGAGCTGGAGGTAGGTACAGCCCAGCTCGCCGAGGCGGCGCAGCTCCTCGCGATAGGCGGCGGTCAGGTCGCTCCAGAACACGTCGAGATCGGGGTAGATCGACTCGTCGACCGCCGCGCGGCCGCCACGGTAGTGCACCATGCTCGGCGACGGGATCGTCAGCTTCGGCACGCGCGCTCGACGCGCACTCCTGCACGAACGAGAACGCGTCGCCGAAGATCGTCTGCGACACGCCCACCTTGTCGTCGACGTGCAGCGCTGCCGCCATGAACTCGATGTCGCCCCCGGGGTTGTGGAACGCGACCTTCATCTTGTCGTCGGCGGTCGAGATCCCGTCGAGCGCATAGATGAAGTCCATGTGCCACGACGTGCGCCGGAACTCGCCGTCGGTCACGACCCGCAGGCCGACCGCCTCCTGCATGCGGACGGCGTCGCGGATCGCGTCGTCCTCGACCGCGCGGAGCTCCTCCGCGGTGATGCGCCCCGCGGCCGCGTCCTCCCGCGCGCGCAGCAGCACCGGCGGGCGGAGCAGACTGCCGACGTGGTCGGCGCGGAACGGTGGCTCGGTGCGGACTGCCATTGTCACTCCTCCTCGACGGCGGCTCGGCAGGCTATCCGGTTCTCCCGGACGCCGTGCCGCGTAGAACCCGAACCACGGTTCTATATCATCGGACCGCGAACCGTGGCCCGCTTCGACCTCCATGCGCACGTCCTCCCCGACGCGTACGTCGCCGGTCTGACGCTCCCCGACGGCCGCCCCTTCCCGTTGCCGCCGGCGCCGCGTGACGCCCTCTTCGAGACGATGGAGCGCTTCGGGATCGACGGTGCGGTCGTCTCGACGGGCCCGCCGGGCGCCTTCCTGGGCGACGCCGGCCGGGCGCGCGAGCTGGCGCGCGCCGCGAACGAGGGCCTCGCCGCCCTGACGCGGGCGGAGCCCGAGCGGTTCGCGGCGCTCGCCCTCCTGCCGCTCCCGGACGTCGACGACGCGCTGGCCGAGCTCTCGCACGCTCTCGACACCCTCGGTCTCGACGGTGTGATGCTCCTGTCCAACGTCGCGGGGACGTACGTCGGCGACGCCGCGTGGGATCCCGTGTTCGACGAGCTCCACCGCCGCGGCGCCTACGTCTTCCTCCACCCCGGCTTCCCGCCGCACGAGCTGCCGCTTCCAGGCCACCCCGTGTGGCTCTACGAGTTCCCCTTCGACACGACCCGTGCGATCGCGAACCTCGTCTACTCGGGCACGCTCGAGCGCTGTCCCGGCATCCGGCTCCAGGTGGGGCATCTCGGCGGAGCGGCGCCGTTCCTCGCGCACCGGATCGGCTCGCTCGCGGACCGCGAGCCGGCGCTCGCGGCGAACGCGCCGGCCGGGGCGCTCGCCTACCTGAGCCGGCTCTGGTACGACACGGGCCTCGCGAACCATGCGCCCGCGCTGGCCGCGACGCTGGAGGTGACGACGGTGGACCACGTCGTCTTCGGCACGGACTGGCCGTACTGCCACCTGCCGGAAGGCGGGGATCCCGCACCGGACCTCGCATGGCTCTCCCCCGACGACCGCGCCCGGGTCGACGCGATGAACGCGGCGGCGCTCGTCCCGCGCTTCGCGCAGGTCGCCGCGTGAACCTCGTCGACCTCACCGCGGAGCGCTATGCGGTCGAGCACACCTCGCCCCCGGACGCCGCGATGGCGGCGCTGCGCGAGGAGACCGAGGCGAACATGCCCGTCCCGCAGATGGCGGGTGGCCTCGTCGAGGCACGGCTGCTCGAGGCGCTGGTCGTCGCGACGCGCGCGACGCGGGTGCTCGAGATCGGCACGTTCACCGGCGTCAGCGCGCTCTCGATGGCCTCGCGGCTCGCCGAGGGCGGGAAGGTGATCACGCTCGAGGCCGACCCCGTCGCAGCCGAGATCGCGCGGCGCCACATCGCGGCGAGCCCGTACGCCGACCGCATCGAGCTCGTCTTCGGGGACGCCCTCGAGTCGCTGGATCGGCTGGAAGGGCCGTTCGACGTCGTCTTCGTCGACGCGTGGAAGACCGACTACCCCGCCTACTACGAGGCCGTGCTGCCCAAGCTCGCGCCGCACGGGGTGATCGTCGCGGACAACGTCTTCCGCTGGGGGACAGCGCTCGAGGACGAGCCTGCCGAGGAGGAGGCGGTGATCCTCAAGCGGTTCAACGACGACGTCGTCGCCGATCCACGTGTCGACTGCGCCATGCTCACGGTCGGCGACGGGCTGCTCCTGATCTGGCGGCGATGACCGGCTCGCTTTCTCCCGTCCGCCGTGTCGTCACCGGGCACGACGCCGACGGCCGGGCCGTGATCGCGCTGGACGGCCCGCCGCCGACCAGCGTCGCGATCGAGGCCGTCCCGGGAACCGTCTTCCACGAGCTGTGGGCGACGGCGTCCGTCCCGGCGGAGATCGACAACGGCCCCGACCCGACGCTCGGCGCGCTGCAGCTCGCGCCGCCGGCAGGCGGGACGCGCATCCGGATCGTCGACATCCCCCCGGACAGCGTCCAGAACGCGCTCACGCCCGAGCAGGCAGCCGCCGCCTTCGCGGCGATCGGCGCCTCGCACGCGCACGGGCTCGACGGCCCGCACGCCCTGATGCACCGCACGGAGACGGTCGACTACGGAATCGTGCTCTCGGGCGAGGTGTGGCTCGTCGTGGACGAGGGCGAGACGCGCCTCGGGCCGGGCGACGTCGTGGTGCAGCGCGGGACGAACCACGCCTGGTCGAACCGCACCGAGGAGACGGCGCGCATGGCATTCGTCCTCGTCGACGGGCGATTCGGCGACGAGCTTCGACAACCGACGAAGGAGTGAGCTGATGGCAGTCGTGCTGAAGGCGACCTGGACGGCGAACGAGGGCTCCGAGGAGATCGTCCTCGACGCGCTCGAGCGGCTCTCCCCGCTGTCGCGCGAGGAGCCGGGCTGCCGCTTCTACCAGGCGTATCGGGATCCGGCCGAGCCGCGGGTCTTCCACATCTTCGAGATCTACGACGACGAGGCGGCCGTCGAGGCGCACGGCGCGTCCGAGCACTTCCAGACGTATGCCCTCGGGCAGGCGATCCCCGTGCTCGAGTCCCGGCAGCGGGAGTTCTTCGAGACGATCGACGCGTAGCGTCGCCGGCGGCTACGCCTCGCGCAGCCGCTTCGGCCAGACGCCCTGCTTGCCCGGCATGAGGATGCCGTTCGGGTCGAGCGCGTCCTTGATCGTCTCGGCGAGCCGTCGGCCTGCGTAGTCGTTGAAGTCGTAGGCCTGCGCGCACAGGTCCATGAAGTCGATGTGCGCCCGGTACTCGCCGTACCCGAGCGCCGCCGCCTTCGGCACGAGCTCCCTCGAGACCGCGAACGCCGAGCGGGTCTGCTCCTCGTCCGAGGTGTCGAACACGACGAGCACGACGTTGATGAAGCTCCGGGGGCCGGTGGGGATCAGCGCCGCGCTGTAGTCGAGCCCGTGCTCGGCGAGCGCGCCGCGGAGCAGGTCGCGGAGCCGGATCGCGTCCTCCGACGTCAGCGGCGCCGCCGGCGAGAAGCCGATGTGCCCGCCCGCCTCGCCGCCGTACCACTTCCCCATCTGCACGAGCTCGAGGTTCGGCACGCCTGCCTGCACCCGCTCGGCCGGGTTCTCGATCGTGTGCACCTCGCTCCCGGCGACCTTCGCGCCGATGACGGTGCAGCCCTCGATCCGCCCGAACGCCTCCTTCACCTTGGCGAACCTGTGGTCGACGATCGCCTCGTCGCCGTGGATCGCGAAGCGCATCGTCCAGCGCCCGAAGCCGAGCTCCGAGCAGATGCGCTCGATCGCCTCCTCGGGGAGGACGCCCTCGCCCTGGTGCCAGTGCGCCCGGTCGGTGAACACCGACGCGGCGGCGACGGGGCTCAGGATCATCGGGTAGCCGGTGATCGAGCCGCCGAGCATCAGCTCGCGCAGGGTGTCCACCATCGGCCCGAGGTCGTCGTCGCGCGGCGCCATCACCCAGCCCGGCAGGTAGCACTCCGGCTCCGGCATCAGCCAGACGCCCATCCGCGTGACGATGCCGAGGTTCGACTGGAAGAAGAGGCCGTCGAACGAGGGCCCGAAGCTGCGCCGGTAGACGTGCCAGGCGCGGCCGTTCGAGATCGCGCCCATGCCCGTGCGCACGAGCTCGCCGTTCGGGAGCACCACCTCCAGGCCGCAGGCGTTGGCCGCGTGCTCGCCGTACGGCGTGTAGCCGACGCCGTACTCGAGGGCGTTGCCGATCACGCTCCCCCATCCGAGGTCCGGCACCGAGATCCACAGCTTGTGGCCCGACCCTCGCACCGCCTCGTACAGCTCGAAGAAGCTGACCCCGGGCTCGACGACCGCGTACGCGGCGTCGCCGTCGATCTCGAGGACGCGGTTCATCCGCCGCAGGTTGACGACGACCGCGCCGCGCACCCGCGGCGACGAGCCCCCGTAGCCGTTGTTCCGGCCCTGGGAGCTCACCCACAGCGGAACCCCGTGCTCGTTCGCGATCCGCACGATCGCCTGGAGCTCCTCGACCGACTGGGGCTGCACGACGGCGGAGGCCTCGTAGTCGTCCCATCCGGCGAACCAGTAGGGATCGCGGAACTCCCGCAGCTGCTCGTCGTCGGTGAGCACGTGCTCCGCTCCGACAGACGCCCGGAAGCCGTCGAGCGCGGCGTCGAGAGCCTGCGCGGTGAGGTCGGTGGGGAGCACGCTCGTCATCGATGACCTCCCAGGGTCGGTGTGCCGATCCACGTCGTCACCGAGTGCGTCGGTGGCCGCTCGACCATAACGCCTCGACGCCGCGGCTCACCACTTCCCGGGCATCGGCGGGTCGCCCGGGCGCGGCGGCGGGCCGCCCAGGTCCGGGGGCTCGGCAGGGCGGAAGTCGTCCGTCGCCCAGATGCGGCGCCGGATCTCGTCGAGCGTCTCGCCGGCGGCATGCGCTGTCGCGATCTTGTCGGGGTCGACGAACGCGCCGATCGGGTTCTCCGCGAACGCGGACGAGGTCTCCATCCACGTGCGCGACGCAGCCCAGTCGCCGAAGACGTCGCACTGGAGCTCGACGTAGTTGTCGTCCGGATCGGCGTAGTAGTAGGACAGTGTCATCCCGTGGTCGAGGCACGCGCGGGGGACGATGCCGAGGCTGCGAAGCCTCGAGAAGCTGGCATTCAGGTCGTCGAAGGACGCGTACTCGAACGCGACGTGGTGCATCCGTGCGTGCACTCGCTTGTCGGGGTCGACCTCGAGGGAGGGGGGCGCGGTGAGCGCGATGCGGTGGTTCGCCCGATCGTTCGTGAGCCAGGCGCCGAGCGGGAAGCGGAACACGACCTCGGTGCCGAGCACCGTCCCGTACCACTCGATCATCTCGTCCAGCCGGGTCGTGAAGAAGTTCACGTGATGGAGCTGGGGGCGTCGCACGTCGTCGTCGGTCATGTTCCTCCCTTGTCGAGATCGCCTGGATCGAGCTGCCGGCGAAGCTCGGCGAGGACGGCGTGAAGGCCGGCCGTGTCCCGCGCGACGCCGAAGACGTAGGCATCCGGGCGGATCACGATGGCCGACGCATCGTGCGCCGAGAGCCACGACGTGAGCGCGCCGTCGACGTCGCGTACGTCCGCCGGCCCGTCGCCGAGGTGGACGATCCGGGCGCCGACGCGCTCGAGGAACGAGACGGCCTGGTCGTCGAGCTGCGATCGGGGATCGCTGCCGCGGCTCACGACCACGAAGCGGGGACCGATCACGTCGTCGAGCCTTCCCGCGCGTCCGCCCTCCTCGACGAAGCCCTGCACGGCGAGCGAGCCCGAAGGGGGAGCACCCGTGAGGATCCCGTCCTCGAGGTGCGGGAACGGCGGTGGCTCGACACCGGCGTGCCGAAGGCGCGCATCGCGCTCCGCAGCGGAGGCCGGGTCGAGCTCGCACGAGACCCGACCCATCGCGAGCGAGAGCTCGACGATCGCGCGGTTGTGCGGCAGCCGCTCGGTCGTGTGGCTCGCCAGGATCCGCTCGCCCGCCAGGCCGCGGGCGACGAGCGCGAGCTTCCACGCGAGGCCGTGTGCGTCCCGCAGCCCAGAGCACATCCCCTCGCCCATGTGCGGCGGCATCAGGTGCGCCGCGTCGCCGACAAGGAAGCAGCGCCCGTCCTGCATCGACGAGGCAACCGAGGACCCGAACTCGTACACCGCGTGACGCTCGATCGTCGCGTCGGCCGGTGTCATCCAGGGCTCGAGGAGGGACCAGGCGACGTCCGGTGACTCGAAGTCCTCGGGCCGCTCACCGGGGAGCAGCATGAACTCCCACCGGCGGTGGCGACGGCCGTTCGGCACGACGACGTGCGGCCGCCGCGGGTCGCAGTACTGGCGCGGAAACGGTGGGGGATCCAGGAGGCCGACGTCGTGCGGGCGCAGGTCGAGCACGAGCCAGCGCTCGCGGAAGCCGAGGTCCTCGAGCGTGATGCCCAGCGTCTCGCGGACGAACGAGCTCGCCCCGTCGGCACCGACGACCCAGCTCGCCCGAGCCGTCGACTCCCCGGCCGAGGGGTCGCGACTGCGTCGGAGCCCGAGCTCGACGTGGTCGGCGTGCTGCTCGAGCCGCTCGGCGGTGAGACCACGATGGAGCTCCACCGTCGGCTGCGATCGCACCGCCCGGTCGAGAGCCGCCTCGAGGAGAGGCTGGTAGAAGACGTACGAGTACGCCCAGCCGGACGGGGTCGGCGGCGAGCGGAACGTGACGATCGGCTCGCCGTCCGCGCCGAGCCACTCGTACCGATCGATCGGGAGGATGTCGTCCTCGATCGCGTCGACGATCCCGACCCGTTGCCAGATCCGCATGGCCTCGTGGTCGAAACGGATCGCGCGCGGCAGCCCGTACGGCTCGTCGTGCCGCTCGAACACCCCGACGCGCACGCCCGCCTGCCCCAGGAGCGCGGCAAGCGTCTGTCCGACCGGCCCGTAGCCGACGATCGCGACGTCGAGCATGTCGCTCACGATTCCACGTTCCCCCGGTTCGATGTCATGGGGCCCGGCCCATCGCGGCGAAGCGCGCCAGCGCGGGATGCGGGACGAACCGCACGCGAACGTCGACCACCGCGGGAAGACCGGAGGCGACGGCCCGGTCGAGCGCGGGGCGGATCTGCTCCGCCTCCGTGACCCACTCGCCGTGACAGCCGAATGCACGGGCCACCGCGGCGTAGTCGGTTCCCGTGAGCGCGGTGTCGAGGTCGAATCCCGCGCGCTGCTGGCCGAAGCGGATCACCCCCCAGGCGGCGTTGTCGTGGATCACCGTCACCACGGGCAGCCGGTTCCGGCGCGCCGTGTCGAGCTCCGCCAGGGTGAACCCGAACGCGCCGTCGCCCGTGACGTTCACCACGGTGCGCCCGGGGAACGCCGCCTGCAGCGCGAGCGCGTACGGGAAGCCCGAAGCCGAGATGGGCCATGCCCGGGTCGTGGAACCGCGTGCGCGGCTCGAGCGCGGGTGTCAGGTCGTTGCTCCAGAACGTCGTGTGGCCCCCGTCGAAGGCGACGAGCGCGTCCTCCGGCAGCCAGTCACCGAGCTCCCGGGCGAGCACCGCAGGGTGCATCGCGTCGGCAGGCTCGTCGGCGCCCTCGAGCAGCAGCCGGCGGTGCGCGTGGTGGTCGGCGACGAGCGAGGCTCGCCACGAGGCGTCGGCCGTCACCGGGGCGTCGCCGACCGCGTCGACGAGCGCGCCGAGCGTCTCCCGCGCGTCACCGGCGAGCACGAGCGCCGCCGGGAGCACGCCTGCGGCTGCCGACGGGTCGACATCGAGGTGGATCGACGCGCTGCGCCGGAGGTCCGGACAACGCCGGCCGGCTCCCGTCCCAGAGCCAGGACGACAGGCGACACCCGGCCAGCAGCACGACGTCGGCCTCCCGCAGGGCGCGCATCACGCCCTCGCCGCCGATCAGCCCGCCGTGGCCGAAGAACCCCGGATCGCCGGTCGGGACGACGCCGAGACCCATCTGGGTGGAGGTCGCCGCTGCGCCGAGCCGCGTGCCGAGTGCACGCAGCTCCGCGGTCGCCCCGGCGAGGACGACGCCGCCGCCTGCGACGAGCAGGGGACGCTCCGCCGAGCGGAGCAGCCGCGCCGCCTCCTCGACGTCGCTCGCGGCCGGGCGCGGCGCAGGCGACGCGACGACCGGCTCGTCGAGCGCGGGGTCGCCGAGCTCCGCGGCCGCCGCGAGGACGTCGGCGGGGAGCTCGAGGTGCACAGGCCCCGGCCTGCCGGAGAGCGCCTCGCGCACGGCCGCGCGGACGAGCTCGGGGATCCGCTCCGGCGACCGGGCGACGGCGCTCCACTTCGTGGTCGCGCGCATCAGGCCCGGGACGTCGGCTGCCATCGGCGAGCCCGGAGGCCGCATACCCGAGGTGCGTCGGGGCGCCCGAGGTCAGCACGAGCACCGCGAGGCCGTTCGCGCGGGCGGTGCCGAGCCCGCCGACGAGGTTGTGCGCGCCCGGCCCCATCTCCCCGTAGCAGGCCGCGACCCGGCCGGTCGCGTGGAACGTCGCCGTCGCCATCCACGCGGCGGACGCCTCGTGGCGCGTGCCGAGATGCCGCAGCCGCGGCTCGCGGGCGACGGCTCCCGAGAAACGGCTCGAGACTCACAGCGGGGACGCCGAAGACGTCTTGGATCCCGATGGCAACGAGCGTCCGCGCGAGCGCGTCCCCGCCCTCGAGGCGATTCGGCTGCGTCTGCCGGTCCGGCTCGGCGGTCACCTCGGATCGATGGTCGGCCTGCAGCGCGGCAGGTGCGGCCCTGACACGGGCGAGCGAGGGGACGGAGATCGTCGTGCCCATCAGGCTGTCGAGGTATACCGTGCGTAGGTCGGGCCCGCCGAAGGTCACGCTCGCCATCATCGGTGCCAGCGAGCCGGCCGCGGAGCTGAGGATCTCCGGCGTCATCGTCCCCGCGTGGAAGTGCCGGTCCCATTCCGCGACCCGTGCGGGATCCCCGTCGTCCAGCAAGTCGAGAAGCTCGCCCTCGGGTGTGAGCGCGACGAGCCGGTCGGCGTTGACGAGCGTGATCCACAGGTTCCCCGGGGCGTCGAACGCGAACCCGTCGGGGATGCCGCCGAGGTCGGGAGGCCCGTACACCTCCCGGTCGACGAGCGCGCCGTCCGGAAGCGCGCGCAGCCGCGTGATCCGTCGGGCATTCGACTCGACGACGTAGAGCCACTCCTCCGCCTCGTCGAAGCGGATCTCGTTCGTCCCGACGAACCCGTCGGCGACGATCCGCGCGCCGTGCTCCCCGTCGATCAGCCCCACGTACCCGTCCGCGCGCCGCTCGTTGATCGAGCGGGTCCACGGATGGAGGCGCGTCGTGACCGTGAACCAGATGCGGCCGCGCGAGTCCGTGAGCACGAAGTTCGTCTTCCCGAGCGGGACGCCGTCGAGCTCGGCGAGGAGCACGGTCGTGTCGCCCGATCGCGTCATGCGGTCGATCGTGTCGCGGCCGAAGTCGGCGATCAACAGGTCGCCGTTCGGCGCGAAGGCGAGCCCGTTGGGAAGGGTCTCTCCGAGCGTGTACCGGTCGACCGAGTCGGCGTCCGCGAAGCGCGTGTCGATGTGCTGGGCGATCAGCTGCTGTGACCCGTCCGGGGCGATGCGGACGACCCCGCCGCGCGCGTCGGCCGTCCAGAGCGTGCCGTCGGGCTCGGCGAGGATGCACTCGGGGCGCTGGAGGTCGCGGCCGACGAAGCCGATCGAGCCGAGATCGACGTGCCAGCCGTGCAGGGGGTTCGTCACGTGACCTGCCCCTCGAGCGTCAGCGGCCGACACGAGCACCCTGCGACGGGATGTGCACGTACCGGACGAGGCCGCCGTGCCGCTCGACGCTGAGGTCGGCGAAGGGATTGTGCTGCGCGTTCTCGACGACTCGGTACAGGTCGTAGAGCTGCGGGAGGAAGGCCCCCCAGTTGCCGATCTCCTCCGCGCAGTGCTTCGCCCAGACGAGGCCCTGCTCAGGGCTCTCGGGAATGCGCCGCCCGATCGCGGACGAGCGCCCGACGACGCCGAAGTCCGCCTTCTGCCACTGGTGCACCCGGTAGCCCATCGGCTCTTCGACGTCGAGGCTCTCGGGGCCGAAGCCGAGGCCCGCCGCGACGATGCAGTGCTCGTAAACGATGCGCTCCTGGATCTCCGTCGGAAGCGTCGCCGGATCCTCGAAGCGGATGTAGAGGTTGCGGAACGTTCCGTCCGACCATGTCTGGGGTGCGAGATGAACAGCTCCGACCGGGTTGCCGGGCGTGACCGGGACGGCCCAGCTGAGCGGCTGGTGCTCCTGTGGGTGCCAGAGCAGGAAGCCCTTCTCCATGTTGCTCCAGAACCAGTCGATCATCTTCGGCGTGATCCCCTCGTGCTCCCAGTCGAGGTGGGTACCGAGCTCGTCCTGTGTCACCTGCGGCTTCAACGACTGGTCCAGTCGCCCGGGAGTACGACCGACCAGCCCCCGTCGACGACGAGGTTCGCGCCCGTGACGTATGACGACTCGTCGCTCGCGAGGAAGAGCGCGCACTGAGCGACGTCCTCGGGCCGGCCGGGGCGGCCGAGCGGGATGTGGTCGGCGATGCGCGAGATCGGATGCTCCGGGTCGTCGAAGAGGTGCCGCGTCTGCGGCGTCACGGTCATCCCCGGCGAGATCGTGTTGACCCGGATCCCGTGGCGCGCCCCTTCGGCGGCCAGCTGCCGCGTGAGCGCGATCACCGCGCCCTTCGACGCGGTGTGCGCGGTGCGGTCGAGCGTGAGCGAGCCGGTGAGCCCGGCCGTGGACCCGACGTTGACGACGCTGCCTCCGCCCCGGGCACGAAGGTGGGGCCACGCGTGCTTGCAGGCGAGGAAGACGAGGTCGAGCTCGTTGCGGAGCGTGAACGACCAGTCCTCGACCGTGACCTGCTCCAGCGGCGCGAAGCTCGTGAGGCCTGCGTTGTTGTAGAGCACGTCCACGCCGCCGTGCTCGGCCGCCGCCTCGTCGATCCACCCGTGCACCGCCGACTCGTCGGCGAGGTCCACCGGTGCGGAGGACGTCATCGCGCCGCCGGCGGCGCGCACCAGCTCGACCGTCTCCTGTGCGCGTGCGGGGTCGAGGTCGCAGCCGACGACCGTCGCGCCCTCACCGGCGAAGAGCGCCGCGGCTGCGCGGCCGATCCCGCGGCCGGTCCCCGTGATCAGCGCAACCTTTCCGTCGAGGCGCCCCACGTCAGACGCGATCGCCGAGGCGGCGGTCCCGCCCGTAGAAGAACACCACGACGAACAGCAGCACGCCGTAGAGGATCTGCTGGTCGGCGGTGTCGTAGCCGTTGCCGATCATCAGCGTGCCGAGCACGATCAGGAGCAGGCTCCCGAGAACCGTGCGCCAGTAGTCGCCCCGCGCCCCGAACGCGGTGCCGCCGACGATCACGGCCGTGAGCCCCTGCCACAGGTAGTTCGTGCCGAGCGAGGCGTCTGCGGCACCGGCGAAGCCGCCGAGCAGGATTCCCGTGATCGCCGCGACGAGCGCGCTGAACGCGAACACCCCCATCCAGACGAGGCGCGTGCGGACGAGCGCCATCTCGGCGGCCCGCATGTTGGCACCCGTGGCGTAGAGCCGCCGGCCCGGGGGTGTGCGCTGGAGGAAGATCGCGATCGCGATCGCGAGCACCGCCCACACCGCGACGAGCGGCGGGAAGTCGATCCCGAACGTCGTGCTCGCGGGCGACGTCAGGGTCTGCAGCCAGGTTGGGGGCGTTCCCGTGATGAAGCCCTTCGCCCAGACGAGGAGCGCGCCGTTGACGATCGCCCCCATCGCCAGGGTGATGATGAGCGGGTCGATGCGCCACCGGTGGCAGATGTAGCCGACCGTGCCCCCGCCCGCGATCGCGAGGACGGCGATCAGGACGAAGGTCGCCCCGAACGACCACCCGCGCGAGCCGTTCAGCTGTACGAGCATGATCGCGCCCATCCCGATCCACGCCGCGATCGAGAAGTCGATGCCGCCGATGAGGACGCACAGCGTCTGTCCGGCGGTCGCGATGCCGAGCAGCGCGGCGAGCACGAGCATCGAGTAGATGCTCCGACGCGACGCGAATCCGTCGAGCGTCGCGGCGCCGTACGCGAAGAGGGCGACGAGCGCGACGACCTGCGCGACCGGGTAGTGGGCCTGGCGGCGGCGCACCGAGGCGACGATCCCGGGACGTCGCCTCGCCGTCTCGGCGGGTGCGATGCTCACGCCGCTCCTGCCCGTCGAGGCGCCGTGAGCTGCGCTCCGATCACGGAGCCGACGATGAGCATCCCGCCGTAGGCCACCTGGAGCCAGTACGCGTCGACGTGGAGGGCGCTCAGGAGGTTCTGGACGAGGAAGATCGCCGACGCCCCGACGATCGCCCCGAGCAGGCCTCCGCGGCCGCCGCCGATCGGTGTCCCACCGAGCGCGACCGCCGCGAGGGCGATGAGGACGTACTCGAGACCCGCGTTCCCGTCCGAGGACTGGAGGAGCGTGGCGATCGCGATGCCGGCGACGGCGGCGAAGAGGCCGCCGAGCGTGTAGGCGAGGATTCGCACGCGCGTCACGTCCACGCCGGACGAGAAGGCGGCCGCGTCGTTGCCGCCGACCGAGAGCAGCACGCGATGGTACGGCAGGCGCTGGAGCAGGATCCACACCACCACCGGGACGGCCATCAGCACGAGCCCGCCCGGGATCGGCCCGAAGCCGTCCGCGAGATGCTGCGTCCAGCTCGGCGGAGAGGCCGTCGGCGCGCCCGCGATCTTCTGGTTGATCCCCTGGAGGACGAACAGCATGCAGAGCGTCGCGATGACCGGCTGGTAGCGGAGCACGGCGACGGACAGCCCGTTCACGAGCCCGATCGCGGCGCCGAGCGCAAGGACGATCGGCACGGCGACCCAGGCACTCCCCCACGCGCCGTGCGGGAGGAGATAGAGGATCAGCACGTTCGAGACGAGCCCCGCGTTGAGGCCGACCGACATGTCGAGCCCGCCGCCGCCGCTCAGGATCGCGGGCGTCGCGGCCATGGCCACCAGCGCGAAGGGCGCGAAGAGCATGAGGTTCGTGTCGAAGTTGCTCGGGCTGCCGAAGCTCGGCAGCACGACGATGTTCGCGACGAGCAGCACGAGGGAGAGCAGCAGGGCGAACGAGAAGCTTCGCGTCCGCAGGAATCGCCGGATCTCAGACACCCGCCGCCTGCTCCTGTCCGAAGTAGCTCGCGACGAGCATCGACCGTGTGAGGGACGCGTGACCGAGCTCCACCTCGAGCTCGCCCTCCTTGAACACGAGCACCCTGTCCATCAGCTCGATCAGCTCGTCGACCTCGGTCGAGAGCATCACGACGGCGATCCCTTCCGCCGTGAGCTCGGCGAGCAGGTCGTAGATGTCGCGCTTCGCGCCGAGGTCGACGCCGCGAGTCGGGTCGTTGAGCAGCAGGATGCGCGGCTCGGACGCGAGCCAGCGGGCGATGACGACCTTTTGCTGATTCCCGCCGGAGAGGGTCATGATCCCGTCGCTGGAGCGGCCGAGCTTGATCCGCAGCAGGTCGACGTACCCGGACAGCCGGCGCTCGCTCGCCGACGGGCGCACGAAGCCCAGGACGGTGTCGCGCCCGACCGTCGGCAGCGTGAAGTTCTCGCGCACCGAGAGGACGCCGAAGAGCGCCTCGTCGCGGCGCTCGCGCGGCACGTAGGCGATGCCCGCGCGCGCGGCGGCTGCGGGGGAGCCGAGCGCGATCTCCCGCTCCGGGCTCACGCGCGTGACGCGTCCGGAGACACCGCCCGAACCGCGCAGACTCCGCAGGAACATGTCCTGCCCCTGTCCCTCGAGCCCGGCGAGCCCGACGATCTCGCCCGCGTGCAGCTCGAAGTCGATCTCACGCGCGCCGGTCCGCAGCCGGACTCCGGTGGCCCGCAGGACGACATCGGCGGAGCGAGGGCGCTCGGGGTGGGAGTGGCCGGTGTCCGTGAGGTGCTCCGCCCCGGTCATCAGCCGGACGAGCTCGGCCGCCTCGACCTCTCCCCGAGCGCGCGTGGCCACCGTCTCGCCCGAGCGCATCACCGTCACCCTGTCGCCGATCTCCTCGACCTCGTCCATCCGGTGCGAGATGAAGATCGTGCTCGTCCCCTCGCCGGCGAGCCGGCGGACGATCGCGAACAGTCGGTCGCGGGTCGCGACGTCGAGCGCCGAGGTCGCTTCGTCGAGCACGAGGATCCGCGGACGCCGTATGAGCGCACGGGCGATGCAGCACGCCTGCCGGTCGCTGAGCGAGAGCTCCTCGACGGGACGCCTGAGGTCGGTCGTGGCGCCCGTCAGCTGGAGCAGCGTCTCGGCCGCCCGCTCGAGCCGCTCCGCCTTCGAGACTGCGTCGCGATGGAGCGGATCGATGCCGAGCCAGAGGTTGTCGAGGATCGAGCGCGGCGGCACGACCAGCACCTCCTGGAAGACCGCGACGATCCCGAGGTCGAGCGCCTCGCGCGGTGACCGGACGGCGGTCAACGTCCGCTCCCCCACCTCGATCGTCCCGGCGTCGGGCCGGTGGACGCCCGTGAGCATCTTGACGAGCGTGCTCTTCCCCGACCCGTTCTCGCCCATGATCGCGTGCACCTCACCGACCCGCAGGTCGAACGTGCATGCCTTGACAGCCTGCGTCGGGCCGAATGCCTTCGCCAGATCCGTCGTCCGCAGGGCGAACGTCGAGCCGGTCTCGGGAACGTTGGGCGGGCTCGAGGTGCTCACGCGACGTCGCGACGTCCGCCTCGTGGCCGCGCCCGTGCGGGGCGCGGCCACGAGCGGTCGGTCGCTAGAACCCCTTCGCCTTGCGCTCGGGGTGGGTGAACAGCGAGTTCATGTCCTTCTCGCTGTAGTGCGTCGAGCGGGGCTGCTCGACCGTGCCCGGGGTCGTCACCGTCCACCCCGGCTTTGCGTACTGCTTGTAGTTCGCCTGGGTGATCTGCGGCTGCGGCCACGGGATGTCGGACACCTTCGGCCCCTGCCCGGCGAGCATGCGCAGCGTGACGCGCACCATCAGGTTCGTGATCGCGGTCGGCCCGCCGGCGAAGCCGGTGGTCGTGTAGCCCTTGCTCGCGTTGTCGGACCAGTAGGCGAGGTCGCCCTTCTGGGCGGCCATCGCCGTGACCGACGGGACGTCCCGCCCGGCCTGCTGGAAGGCCCCGATGATCGCGGGGCCCATGGTGGCCGTGTGGAAGACGGCGTCGATCGGCCCGGGGTAGGTCGCGAGGAACTGCAACACCGCGGCGCGGACGGCCGGCGGCGCGAAGTTCCCGTCGATCTCACCCACCAGCTTCACGTTCGGGCAGGCGGCGAGCAGGCTGTTGTAGACCCCCCAGGTCGACTTGTCGACCGCGGTGACGCGGATGCCGTGAACCCCGAGGAAGTTCCCCTTGCCGCCCTTCAGCTTGAGCAGGTTGGCCATCGCCTGGCCGCCCGACGTGTACACGTTCGGGCCGACACTCACCGCCGACGCGTCGGACAGCGGGTTGATGTACGCGACCGTCGCGACACCCTGCTTGAGAGCGTCCTTGACGACCGGGAGCATCGCCGGCGCCGACGACGGCTGGACGATGATCAGGTCTGCGCCCTGCTGGACGAGCGACTGGTAGTTCTGGACCTCCTTCGTGGGGTTCCCCGCCTCGGAGACGACAGCGATCACCTTGTCGATCGCCGCCGACCGCTTGAGGAACTTCTGCAGCGAGTTGAACACGAACGCCTGGAACGGGTTCGACAGGCCGTCGAACAGGACCCCGACGGTGTACGGGCCCTTGCCCTTGGGCTTCCAGTTCGCGAGCTGGCTCTTGCGGAGCGTGAACGGCCAGCCGTTGTAGTACCCCTTGACCGTCGCGGTCGTCGTCTTCAGGGCGCCCTGCGGGTCGCTGGGAGCCACCTTTGGCAGCGTGCCGCACGCAGCCGCCGCGGTCGTCGCCGACGAGCCGGGCGATGCCGTCCCGAGCGCCGCCGCAACCGCGACGGCGAGGACGAGCAGGCAGCCCACCATGAGTCGATGCGGGAGCCTGCCCGCACCACGGTCACGCGTCATTCGGTCCTCCTTCGCCGTTGTCACTCGTGCCTCCCAACCTCTTGAGACGCCGTTCCAACGCCGTTCGTCTGCGGCTCGGAACCGGCCGCGCCGGCGGTCTCGTCGCCCGAGGCCCGCAGCAGCGCGTCCGACAGTGGCTTGGCGCCGCCGTGCGCCGACTGCCCCCCGTCCACCGCGATCTCCGTCCCGCTCAGATACGCCGACTCGTCCGAGAGGAGAAAGCCGACGAGCGGCGCGACGTCGTCGGGCGTCCCCGCTCGCGCGAGCGGGGCGACCTCGAGCGACGCCTCGAGGAACGCGGGCGGAGCCGACGCCGTCATGGCGGTCTCGATGTAGCCGGGATGGATCGTGTTGACCCTGATCCCGCGCGGACCGAGCTCCATGCTCGCGACGCGCGACAGGCCGCGAAGCGCCCACTTGCTCGCGGTGTACGCGACGGTGTAGTGCGCTGTGAGCCCCGCGACCGAGCCGACGTTGACGATCGAGCCGCCGCGCCGCATCACGGGCATGACGGCCTGGATCCCGAGGAGCGCGCCGGTCACGTTGACGGCGAGCACCCGGTTCCAGTCCTCGAGCGTCACCGAGCCGAGCCGCGCGCGGTGCGTGATACCCGCGTTGTTCACCAGCCCGTCGATGCCGCCGCCGTGGCCCTCGGCCGTCTCCGCGACCACCTCGTCCCAGGCGGCCGGGCTCGTGACGTCGAGGTGGCGGTACACGGCTGTTCCCGCCCCGCGCGGGTACGTCGGCGCGTCGTCGACCAGGTCGGCGGCCACGACGTGCGCGCCTTCCCGGACGAGCCAGGCTACCTCGGCCGCCCCCTGCCCACCGGCTGCACCGGTGACGATCACGACCTTGCCTGCGACCCGACCGGCGCCCACGGTCAGATCGGTGCCGCCGTCAGCTGCACGGACTCGATCGTCAGCCCGACGAAGTCGGCGTCGTGCGCCTCCTCGATCTCCCACGTCCCGAGTTGGCGCGAGATCTCCCAGATCCGCTTGCAGCGGTCGAATCGCCGCGTCATGAAGCGGTCGAGCGCGTCGGACAGGTCGTCCGACGACACGACCTCCTCGGTGAGCACCACGGCGTCCTCGATGGCCATCGCGGCGCCCTGGCCGACGTGGGGCGAGGTGGCGTGCGCCGAGTCGCCGACGAGCACGACGCGCCCGCGGTACCAGGGCGACGGCATGAGGAGCGAGTAGACCGGCCGGTAGACGATCTCCGACTCCTCGGTGATCTGCGTGTCGCGGAGCTCGCCGATGACGCCGCCGTACCCGGCGAGGCGCTCCCGGAGGGTCTCGGCGAGCCGGTCGTCCGGGACGTCGAGGTCGTCGCCGGGCCAGCGCTCGATGACGAACATGTACATCAGGTCGGGCGCGAGCGGGACGAGGCCCGCCTTGCCGCGCACGCCCACGAACGTGTCGAGCGTGTCCTGCTCCGGGGGCTTCGGGAAGTTGTGGCGCCAGACGACCTGGCCCGTGTACTCGGGCTCCGGCGCGTCTCCGAAGACGCGCCCGCGGACGAGCGAGTTGATCCCGTCGGCACCGATCACGAGGTCGTAGCGGCCGCTGCTGCCGTCCGTGAGCGTGACGTCCACCCCGTCGTCGTCCTGCTCGAGTGCGTCGACGGTCACACCGAGCCTCACCTCGGCGCCGGACTCCCGCACCGCGTCCTGGAAGATGTGGTGGAGCCGCGGCCGCGTGATGCCGTTCATGCCGGGGAACCGGTCGCCGAGCAGCGGCGGCGCGGGTACCGCACCGAGCACGTTTCCCTCGACGTCTCGGAAGCGGGACCCCTGGATCGCGAACCCCTCCGCGATCGCCCGCTCGCCGAGACCGAGCTGGTCGAGCGCGCGGATCGCGTTTCCGGGCTGGATGATCCCGACCCCGTAGACGTCCCATTTCGGGTTGAGCTCGACGACGTCGACGTCGACGCCCGCGTTGCGCAGGGCGATGGTGCTCGACAGCCCGCCGATCCCGCCGCCGACCACGAGAACGCGATCGACGCCCATCAGGTGAACAGCCCGGTCGCGGCCTTCGTCTCCTCCGCCGCCTCCGCCGCCATCTCCACCGGCGGGAACGACTCGAACATCGAATGCGGGAGCCCCAGGTTCTTGTAGAAGACGTTCGAGCCCTGCTGCGGCTCGTACCGCACCGTCTCCCAGTCGGGCTCGTAGTTGCGGTAGCCGCCCGCGTTGATCTCGACGCGCATACCGCCCGGCTCGCGGATGTAGAGGTAGTCCTGCTCGCCCATCCCGTGCTTGCCGGGGCCGAACTCGATCGCGACGTCGGCGTTGAGCAGGACGTCCGCCACGCGGAGCAGCTCCTCGCGGGAGTCGACGAAGTACGCGAGGTGGTTGATGCGAGCGGGGACGCCCGAGGGATCCCACACGAGACCCAGGTCGTGGCTGCGCTCGCAGACGGTCGTCATCGCAAACACGACGAAGTCGGGTCGCTCCGGGATCACCGTGTACTCCATGAAGCGGTGGCCGAGGGTCTCGCGGAGCCAGCGCGCATCGGTCTCCGGATCGGCGGTCGCGACCGTCACGTGGTCGATGCACCGGAGCGCGGCGCCGCGTGGCACGTACCGCTGTGGCCGGTTCGGGAACGGCGAGACCAGCTCGGGCGGCGCCTCGAAGCGCTCGACCTCCCAGAAGAGCTCGTGGAGATGGCCGCCCGGGCTGCGGTAGCGATACGCCCGCCCGTGACCGACCGCGTCCTCGAGCCACCCCTCGCCTGCTCCCGTCGCCTCGATCCGCGCCACTGCTGCCTCGAACTGCTCGGGGCCTTCGGCGCGCCACCCGATGTGCCCGAGCCCGGGCGCGTCGCCCTCGGTCACCTGCAAGGTGTGGTGGAAGAAGTCCCCCCAGCCGCGGAGAAAGGCGGAGGCCCCGTCCGTGCCCGAGTGCTCGAGCCCGAGAACGTCGACGCAGAAACGGAGCGTCTCCTCGGGCGTCGGGGTCAGGACCTCGACGTGAGCCAGTTGGGAGAGCAGGCGTTCGGGCATGTCGGCCTCCGTCCTCGGAGCGTCCGATCCGACATCGGATCGGAATTGGTATTCGAATTCGGTTTTATAGCCTTCGGCATCCCGAGAAGTCAAGAAGCGGAGCCGGCCGACCGGCCGGTCCGCGTACGCCCCGGCCGGCCCGGCCCGAGCAGGTACGCAGCGCATGCGCGTCCCAGCTCGTGCACGAGCGTGTCCCAGGCGACGGTGCGCTTCGACTCGAACGTCGGCCAGTACATGATCTGGCGGGCGAGCGTTCCCCACGCCATCCGGAACGCCACGTCGATCGCGAGCTCGGGGTCCTCGTGCGCGATCGCGTCTCGCTTCGTGAGGAGGATCGCGACGACCTCGTCGTGGAACTGCGACACGCTCGCCGACGAGCGCGTCGCGACGACGGTGTCGACGATTCCCCGGTGCATGAACACACGGAGCAGCCGCTCGTTCAGCTTGAACAGCTCGCCGATCTCCTCGACGAGCCCGAGGACGGCTGCGTGGGCGTCGAGGCCGCTCCAGGCGTCGGGATCCTGGAGCCTCGGGCGGTTCTCGGACAGAGTCATGTACCGGTCCTGGATGACGTAGAACAGGTCGTCCTTGCTCTTCACGCGCGCGTAGATGGAGCCGATCGAGACGTTCGCCCGCTTGCTCACCTCCGCAAGAGTGAAGCCGTCGTACCCTTCCTCCTCGAGCAGCGACGTCGCCGCCTGGATCACGCGCTCGAACGACGCTCGGCTGCGCTCCTGCTGTGGCGGCTGGACCGCGACGGTCAGGTCGTCTGCGGCGGACCGGCTCGTCGGATCGGTGTCGCGCCTCGCCATCACGAAATAGAATACTGATTCGATTCCTGATATGCCAAGCGGCGCCACGACACGAGGAGGACGCATGGGCCGGCTCGACGGGAAGGTCGTCTTGATCACGGGCACCGCGCGCGGGATGGGCCGCGCGTCGGCACTCCTGTTCGCGCGCGAGGGCGCGGTCGTGGCCGGGTGCGACCTCGACGCCGCCGGCGCGGACGAGACGTGCAGCCTCGTGCGTGCCGAGGGCGGGAGGATGACCTCCACCGCTCCGCTCGACCTCGGAGACCTCGCCGCGAGCGGCGGCTGGGTCGACGCCGTGGCGGCGGAGCACGGCGGCGTCGACGTCCTCTTCAACAACGCCTCCTCCCCGCGCGTCGGCCCGTTCGCCGAGCTGACGCCGGACGACTGGCACCACACCATCCGCAACGAGCTCGACCTCGTCTACTTCGCGACCAAGGCCGCATGGCCGCACCTGGTCGCCCGTGGCGGTGGCTCCGTCGTCAACACGGCCTCGATCGCCGCCGTCCGTGGAGCGGTCTTCACCGAGCAGGCTGCCCACGGCGCGGCGAAGGGCGGCGTGCTGGCGTTCACGTACCACATCGCTGCGTCCGGTGGCCCCCACCGCATCCGCGCGAACGCGATCCTGCCCGGGATGATCCGCACCCCGTCGACCGAGTTTCTCTTCACCGAGCCCGACGGGGCCGGGTGGGCACTTGCGCAGGCGAACCCGCTCGGCCGCGTGGGCGAACCGGAGGACGTTGCCAAGGTGGCGCTGTTCCTGGCGTCCGACGACTCCTGGTTCGTGAACGGGGCGGCGATCCCGGTCGACGGCGGAGCGTCGGTCGTGCCGATCTGAGGCCGCCCCTATCCGGACATGAGCTCGACGAGGTTCCCGTCCGGGTCGGCGACGAACGCGATCCGCTGCCCGGGCTTGGGCGAGGGCCGCGACGCCCAGACAGCGCGACCGCCAGCCGCGAGCGCCCGCGCGAACGTGGCGTCGAGGTCGTCGACGGAGAACGCGACGTGGCCGGTCCGGCGTCGGAGCGCCGTGATCGGCCCGTCCCACGCCTCCGCCGGCGGTACGTCGAGCACGAAGAGCTCGAGGCCCGCGCCGGATGCATCGACGACGAACGCGATCTCGACACCCTCCGGGACACGCGCGGTGGTCGTGTGCTCGAGGCCGAGGACGTCCCGGTACCAGCGGATCGCCCGGTCGAGGTCGGTCACCGGCAGGCCGGCGTGATGGAGCGTCGTCGTCCCGGTCGCGTCGTCCGCCACGCCTGTCTCCCTTCGTTCCGACTTGAAATAGAACCCTAATTCGTGTTCTACTGTGGATCGTGACAGCCTATCCCGCGAGAGACGAGGAGACGATCTGATGCCCGCGCTCGTCACGCTCGGCGCCAGGAACCTCGGCGGAGCCATCCTCGATCGTGCCCTTGCCGAGGGATGGGCCTGTGCCGCGATCGCCCGTAGCGACGACACGCTAGACGCCGTCCGGAGCCGCGGGGCTCACGCTGTTCGCGGCGACGTCCTCGCCCCCGACGAGCTCGAGCGCGCGCTCGCGGATGCGGCCGATTCCCTGGGCGGGCTGGACGCCATCGTCGACGCCGTCTCGATCGCGCGCATGGGACCTGGCGACGTCTGGGGCGGCGGCCCGATCGCCGACGCGACCGTGGAGGGCTTCGAGCGCTGGAGCGCGGACGTGGCGCGACAGGCGTTCCTCTTCCTCTCGATCGGCGCGCGAGCGTTGCGGGCCCACGGCGGAGGCACGCTCGTGCAGGTCACGAACGCGACCTCCCTCCATCCCGCTCCGGGATCGGGCCTCTGGTCCGCGGCGCACCACGCGATGCGCGCGATGACGCTGTCGGCGGCGCAGGAGCTGCGCGGCGAGGGGATCCACGCGTGCGTGCTCGCCGTCGACGCTCCGATCGACTCGCCCAAGTCCGCCCCGCGGCTCGCCGCCGACGGCATTCCGCCCGAGGCGGCTGTCGACATGGGCGAGATCGCGAAGGCGGCGCTCTTCCTCGCCGCGCAGGGAGCGCGCGGGGTCTCGTACGAGCTCCGGCTCACATCGCTCGGGGCACGCTGGACGTGAGCACCACGTCGCTCGAGGCCCACATTCTCCGCCGCGGCGACGAGGGCTACGAGGAACTCCGCAGGCGCGGCCACAACGCGCTGAAGCCGGAGCGATACCCCGCGCTCATCGTGCGACCCGAGACGGAGGCAGAGGTCGTGGAAGCCGTCCGGTTCGCACGCGCCGGGGGACTCAAGGTCAAGGCGCGCTCGGGCGGCCACAGCTGGACGGCCTCGAGCGTCCGCGAGGGAATGCTGATCGATCTCGAGGGTCTCGACGAGGTCACGGTCGACGCGGCAGCACGGACGGCGACCGTGCAGGCGGGCGTCAAGGGCCAGGATCTCGGCGCGGCGCTCCGCGCGCACGGGCTCTTCTTCCCGGGCGGACACTGCCCGACCGTCTGCGTCGGCGGGTACCTCCTCCAGGGGGGATTCGGCTGGAACGGTCGCCTCCACGGGCCGGCGTGCGCCAGCGTGCGCGCGGTGGACGTCGTCACCGCCGCGGGCGAGCTCGTCCACGCCGACGAGCACTCGAATCCCGATCTCCTCTGGGCAGCGCGCGGGTCGGGAAGCGGCTTCTTCGGGATCGTCACGCGCTACACCCTCGAGGTCTACGAGGTGCCGAAGGCGATCTTCCGCAGCGCGTACGTCTATCCGCTCGACGAACTCGACGCGGTGCTCCGCTTCGCAATGGACGTCGAGGATCGCCTCCCCGCGAACGTCGAGTTCGCCCTGCTCGGGACGACGCCACGGCTCCCAGACGGCGGCTTTGCGGAGGGCGGCACGGCGCTCGTCGTGGCCGCGGCGGCGCTCTCCGCGAGCGAGGACGAGGCACGCGCCGGACTCGCGCCGCTCGAGGAGTGCCCCGTGCTCGACCGCGCCGTCGTCCGCGAGGTCGCAGTCCCGACGACGATGGACGAGCTGTACGCGGGCGCCGACGCGCTCGAGCCCGCCGGATGGCGCTACGCGCCCGACAACATGTGGACGAACGCCGGTCCCGACGAGCTGATCCCGGCCGTGCGCGAGCTGTTCACGACGGTGCCGAACCACGAGTCGCACGTGTTCTGGTGGCCGTGGCGCGCGCAGGACCTGCCCGACATGGCCTTCTCCGTCCAGGCGAAGCTGTACATCGCCGCGTTCGCGGCCTGGACCGACGAGAACGACGATGCATCTCTGCGCACGTGGGGCGTCGACCACATGCGGAGGCTCGAGCCGTACTCCGAGGGGATCCAGCTCGCCGACGAGAACCTGCTCGCCCGTCCGCACGCCCGTTACCTGTCCGAGGAGAACGGCGCGCGGCTCGAGGCGCTCCGTGCCGAGTGGGACCCCGACGGCCTCTTCCACGGGTACCTGACCGGGACGTGAGCCTGGAGATGCTCGTCCACACGCCAGGATGGGAGAGATGACCGAGACCCGCACGCTCGACGATGGCAAGGACTGGCTGCTGCAGCGGCTCGAGCGACGCATCCACCCGGTCGACGAGGTCGACCCGGACGTCGCCCGCGAGGTGGTCGAAGGGCTCGAGGGGCTCGACCCCGAGTCGTGGACGAGCGCGTGGGGCTCGGCGGCCGAGCGGTTCGCCGCCGCCGCCGAGGCGGCGAGCGACGCCGGCGCCGAGCGCGAGGCCTGGCTCGATGCCTACCGCTTCGCGTTCGTCGCCCGCTACCCGACGCTCAACCATCCCCTGAAGCGGGCGTGGTACGACCGGACGCGCGAGTACTTCCTGCGCGCCGGTGCGCTCGACGACCCGCCGCTCCAGGCCGTGACCCTCCCGTTCGAGGGTCGCGAGGGCGAAGGCACCGAGCTCCACTTCTACGTCGCGCGGCCCGCAGGGGTCGCACGCCCACCGGTCGTCATGACGTGGGGCGGGATCGACACGTGGAAGGAGGAGATGCGTAGCCGCGCCGCCTACCTGCTCGACCTCGGCTTCGCGATGCTGCTCATCGACATGCCCGGGATCGGACAGTCGCCGGTCCTCGCCGGCCGGGACGCGGAGCGGCAGTGGACACCTGTCTTCGACTGGCTCGAGGGCCAGGACGACCTCGACGGCACCCGGGTCGCCGCATTCGGCGCGTCGTACGGCGGCTACTGGGCGATGAAGCTCGCGTACACCCATCGCGAGCGGCTCCGGGCAGCGGTCAACTGGGGCGGCGGCGTCCACATCACGTTCACCCCCGAATGGCAGGAGAAGTCCAGGAACGCCGCCAGCTACCTGATGGACCTGATGGCTGCTCGTGCCGCGCTCTTCGGTGGGACGACCTTCGAGGAGTATGTCGCTCGGTGCCCGGAGCTGTCGCTCCTCGACCAGGGCGTGCTCGACCAGCCGTCCGCGCCGCTCCTGCTCGTCAACGGCCGCAACGACCTTCAGAACGCGACCGACGACATCTACCTGAGCCTCGAGCACGGCGACCCGAAGGCCGTGCGGATCTTCCCGGGCGGGCACATGGGCGAGGGCCCGACCGTGCCGACCATCGGCGCCTGGCTCGCCGAGCGGCTCGCCTGAGGCCGCGCCCGGGCGCTCAGGCGCCGACCATGCTGTGGCCGCCGTCGCAGAGCAGGAACGCGCCCGTGATGTGCCGCGAGTCGTCGCAGGCGAGGAAGACGACCGGCGGGACGACGTCCTCCGGCGCGGGGATCCGAGCGAGAGGCGTCCGGGCGAGCACCGCCTCCCGGCGCCCCGTGCGCCAGTCCTCCCGGGCGAGGAGCGCCTCCGTCTCGACGAACCCCGGGCCGAGCGTGTTCACGCGGACGTGCGGCGCGAGCGCGTGCGCGTACGACTTCGTGATGCCGATGATCGCGTATTTCGCCGCCGCGTACTGCGGAGCCCGCGGGCTGCCCTCGACCACCACGCGCGAGCCGATGTTGACGATCGCCCCGGACCGCTGGTCGTCAAGCATGCGGCGCCCGACCTCGTGGGTCATGAACAGGGTTCCCTTGATGTCGAGATCGAGCGTGTGGTCCACGCTCTCGGGCGTCAGCTCGCGCCACGACATCTGGGACGCGGCCATGTCGCCGACGTTGTTCACGAGCACGTCGATCCGGGCGAAGTGCGCGACGACCTCGTCCGCAACGCGCCTGACGTCCTCCCACACGGCGATGTCACCCTGGACGGTGATCGCGTCGCCGCCGAGCTCCCGCACCAGCGCCGCGGTCTCGTCCGCGCCCGCCTTCGAGCCGCGGTAGTGCACGGCCACACTCGCCCCCTCGCGCGCGAGCCCCTCGGCGATCGCGACGCCGAGCCCGCGACCCGCCCCGGTGACCAGCGCAACCTTGCCCTCCAGCCGAGCTCTCATGCCTCCTCCTCGTAGATCGCGACGACGCGCGTCCACCCGGCGCTCGCTCCCTCGATGAGGTAGGGGAACGCGTACACGGTGAAGCCCGTCGGGCGCGGCAGCAGCTCGAGGTTGGCCAGGCGCTCGATCTGGCAGTACTCCTTCGAGCGACCGAGCACGTGCGACTCCCAGAGCTGCGCGGTGTCTCCCGCCTTCGCCTCCTCCGCCATCACGTCGAAGGGCCTGTCGAGACCCCACGCGTCGATGCCGATGAGGCGGACGCCCCGGTCGACGAGGTACTCGGTCGCATCGCGCCGAAGCCCGACATGCCGGAGGTCGTAGCCGGGCTGCTTGAGGTTCGTCCCCGTCCACACGAGCACGACGTCACCCGGCCGGAGCTCGTGGCCGATCCGCTCGAGCTCCGCCTCGACGTCCGGAGCGCGGACCCCGTCGACCCGCGAGGCGCCCCGCACGTCGAGGACGACGCCGGGCCCGAAGAGCCACGACAGCGGCACGTGCTCGATCGTCCGGGCCACTCCGGTGTCGGCGGGCCCGTAGTGCGCGGGCGCGTCGACGTGCGTCCCGGCGTGCGTCGCGAGTGTCGCGACCTCGCCCGCCATCGCAGCGCGCCCCGGCCAGTGCTCGGGCCGGAGTCCGTGGAAGGGGCGCTCGGCCCCCTCCTCGGCGGTCATGTAGTCGATCGAATGGCGAAGCGGCTCGAAGTCCGCAGTCGCGTTCGAGAGCACGTCGCTCAGGTCGACGATCGTCCGGCGACGACCGCCGCGCTCGACGACCTCGACGGCCGACCGCGGCGCCTGCGCACTCATCGGCGCGTCGCTCCGCCGTCGGCGACGATGAACTGGCCCGTCATGAACGAGGCCTCCTTTCCCGTCAGGAACAGCACCAGCCCGACGAGGTCGTCGGGCGTCCCGAGCCGCGGGATCGCCTGCTTCGCGACGACGGCCCGGAGGGCGTCCTCGTCGACGACTCCCGCTTCGATGTCGGCCTCGACGCCGGGTGTCCGCGTGAGCCCCGGCGAGACGGCGTTGACCGTGATCCCGTGCGGCCCGAGGTCGTTGGCGAGGGCACTCGTCAGGCCGAGCACTCCCCCCTTGCTCGACATGTAGGCGACGAGCCCGGGCGTCGCGGTCAGAACGGACGAGGACGCGACATTGACGATCCTTCCCCAGGCGCGCTCGACCATGCCGGGTGCGAATGCCTTCGCGAGGAGGAACTGCGACTCGAGGTTGACGCGGAGCGTCTCACGGAACGCCGCATGGTCGAGCTCGAGGAACGGCGTCGTCCCGAGCAGTGCCGCGTTGTTCACGAGCACGTCGCAGCGGCCGACCTCGGCCGCGACCCGCTCGACCTCGTCGGGCGCGCCGACGTCGGCCACGACGGGGCTGCAGCGGCCGCCGGCGGCGGCGATCGCCGCTGCGGTCTCGGCCGGGTCGAGGACGTCGACCGCAACCACCTCCGCTCCGCGCGAGGCGAGCCCCTCGGCGAGCGAGCGCCCGATGCCCCGCGCCGCGCCGCTGACGACGGCGACCCGTCCCTCGTGCGTGCGCGTCACGCGAGCGGCCTTCCACCGTCGAGCGCGACCACGCTGCCGGTGGTGAACGTCAGGTCACGGACGGTCGCGAGGACGGCCGCCGCGACCTCGTCGGGTGTCGCGAGGCGCCCGAGCGGCGTGCAGGCGAGCTGCTCGGCGCGCCAGGCAGGGTCGAGCGATCGGATGAAGCTCGTGTCGACGACTCCAGGGGAGACCGAGACGACACGGATCCGGGGTGCGAGCGCCCGGGCGAGCGAGCGCGTGACGTTGTCGAGCGCGGCCTTCGAGGCGCAGTAGGCGACGTTGCTGCCGTTCGCCGTGACCGCCGCGATCGAGGAGATGTTGACGACGACCCCGCCGCCGGCGCGAGCGCTCCGCTCGAGCAGTCGCCGGAGCGCCCGGATCGCGGCGATCGGGCCACGCACGTTCGTCCGGAAGATGGAGTCGATCAGCTCGTCGTCGAGGGCGTCGAGGTCGGCGTGCGGCACGAACCGCGTGATCCCGGCGCTGTTGACCAGGACGTCGCAGCGGCCGAGCTCTCGCTCGACCTCGCCCGCGGCGCGACCGAGCGCGCCGCTGTCCGTCACGTCGGCGGCGAGGGCGCGGTGCGGCCCGCCCGGGAGCTCCGCCGCAAGCGTCTCGGCTCGTTCACGCGAGCGCCCGTAGCCGACGACGACACGGAAGCCGGCCCCGGCGAGCGCATGGCAGACCGCGGCGCCGATCCCGCCCGCGCCACCCGTCACGACCGCAACGGGCGAGAGAGGAGCGTCGCTCAGGACGCGCCCCCGTAGCGCCGCACCCGCAGGTCGGCCTGCTCCTTGTGCCCGGCGAAGCCCTCGAGCTCGCACAGCCGGGCGCAGACCTCGCCGATCGCCGCGGACGCCTCGTCCGTCTCGACCCGTTGATACGTGCACGTCTTGAGGAACTTCCCGACCCACAGACCGCCCGTGTAGCGGGCCGCGCGCATCGTGGGAAGCGTGTGGTTCGTGCCGATCACCTTGTCGCCGAAGGCGACGTTCGTCCTCGGCCCGAGGAACAGTGCGCCGTAGTTGCGCATCCGCTCGAGGAAGACGTCCGGATCGCGTGTCATCACCTGGACGTGCTCGCTCGCGATCCGGTCGGCCTCGGCCACGAGCTCGTCGACCGTGTCGCAGAGGACGATCTCGCCGCAGTCCTCCCATGCGGTCCGCGCCACGTCGGCGGTCGGCAGCCAGGAGAGCACCTGCTCGATCGCGGCAGGCACCGCATCGGCCAGCTCCTCGGAGGTCGTGAGCAGGATCGCCGGGCTCGTAGGCCCGTGCTCGGCCTGGCCGAGAAGGTCGACGGCCGCCGTCTCGGCGTCGCACGTCTCGTCGGCGATGATCAGGGTCTCCGTCGGCCCGGCGAGGAGGTCGATGCCGACGCGGCCGAAGAGCTGGCGCTTGGCCTCGGCGACGTACGCGTTGCCAGGGCCGACGAGCATGTCGACCGCGTCGATGCTCGCCGTGCCGAGCGCCATCGCGGCGACGGCCTGGACGCCGCCGAGGACGAGGATCTCGTCCGCTCCCCCGAGGTGCATCGCCGTGACGATCGCGGGATGCGGCGCCCCGGCGAACGGTGGCGCACAGGCGACGACGCGAGGAACGCCGGCCGCCTTCGCCGTGACGACGCTCATGTGCGCCGACGCCACCATCGGGTACCGCCCGCCGGGCACGTAGCAGCCGACGCTCGCCACCGGGATGTTGCGGTGGCCGAGCACGACGCCCGGCAGCGTCTCGACCTCGACGTCCTGCAGGGCGGCGCGCTGCGCCAGCGCGAAGCCCCGGATCTGCTCCTGCGCGAAGCGGATGTCCTCCACCGTTTGCTCCGGCACGGCAGCGACGCACGCCTCGATCTCTCCCTCCGACAGGCGAAAGCTCTCGGGATCCCAGCCGTCGAACGTGCGCGAGTAGTGGCGGACGGCGTCGTCGCCGCGGTCGGCCACGTCGGCGAGGATCTCCTCGGCGGTCGCCCTGACCTCGGCGCCGGCCTCGACCTTCGCCGCCTCGGTGCGCCCGGTCTTGACCGTGCGGATCACGCCGTAGCGCCCGCGAGCGCCGACTCGAGCGAGACGATCCGCTGGTCGATCGCCCCGAAGATCGAAGCGCCGTCCGCGTCGAGCATCTCGACACGGACGCGGTCGCCGAAGCGCATGAACGGCGTCCGCGGCTCGCCCTGCTCGATCAGCTCGATCGCACGCCGCTCGGCGATGCAGGCGGAGCCGGCCGACCGGTCCTCGTTCGACACCGTGCCCGACCCGATGATCGTCCCGGCGCTCAGGCGGCGGGAGCGCGTGACGTGCGCGATCAGCTGATGGAAGGTGAACGTCATCTCCCGGGCATTGGGGCTGCCGAACCACTCGCCGTTCCACTTGACCTGGAGGGGCAGCTCGAAGCGTCCGCCGCGCCACGCGTCGCCCAGCTCGTCGGGCGTGACCGCGACGGGGGAGAACGCCGACGACGGCTTGGCGTTGAAGAACCCGAACCCGGTCGAGAGCTCGCGCGGGACGTAGCTTCGTAGGCTTACGTCGTTGCAGAGGAGGAGGAGCTTCACGTGAGGCTCCGCGTCCTCGGCTCGCGTCCGCATGGGGACCTCGTCGACGATCACGGCCACCTCGCCCTCGAAGTCGATCCCCTCCGACTCCTCGGCGACGACGACGTCGTCGCACGGCCCGATGAAGTCGTCGGACGCGCCCTGGTAGACGAGCGGGTACTCCTCGTACGAGTTCTCCCGGCCCGGATGCAGCGCGCGCGCCATCAGGCGCCCGTGATTGGCGAACACGGACCCGTCGATCCACTGCGGTGCCCGTGGCAGCGGCGCGCTTGCGGAACAGGGGTCGAACGCCGAGCCCCCGATCGTGCCCGACTCGAGCTGCTCGAAGCGCTCGCGGAGCCGTCCCTCTGCCGTCTCCCAGCTCTCGACGGCCGCCAGCAGTGTCGCTGCGATGTCTGTCGCATCCGCCGCGCGGGTCAGGTCCCGCGACACGACGACCAGCCGCCCGTCGCGCGTGCCGTCCTTGAGCGTGGCCACCTTCATGTCCGACTCACCCCCGCGTCAAGAAACAGAATCAATGTTCTGATTCTACTCCATGGCATGCGCGGGGCAAGCCGGTCAGGCGTCGCCCCAGGGGCGGATGCGAGGCGGCGGCGGCGTGCCGTGACCCTCCTGCCAGGAGATCACCGGGTTGCGCAGCACGCCGATGCCCTCGATCTCCGCCTCGATCACGTCGCCGGGCTTGAGGTACAGGCGCGCCCGCTCCTCGGGCGACTTGAACCCCGCGACGCCGGACACGGTCCCGGTGGACAGCACGTCGCCGGCCGAGTACGTGAGGCCGGAGAAGTTCGAGAGGATCTCGGCGATCGTCACGGACATGCGGCTCGAGTGGGACTCCTGCCGCACCTCGCCGTTGACCCGCAGCTGCATCGCGAGGTCGTGCGGGTCGGCGATCTCGTCGGGCGTCACGATCCACGGCCCGAGTGGGCAGAACGTGTCGATCGCCTTGCAGAAGCTGAACACGCCCGAGCGCATCTCGCCGCGCTGGATGTCGCGCGCGGTGATGTCGTTGAAGATCACGTAGCCGCCGACGTAGTCCATCGCCTCCTCGGCCGAGAACCACTTGCCGTCCTTCTTCAGCACCACCGCGAGCTCGAGCTCGTAGTCGAGCTCCTCGGTGAGGTGCTCGGGGTAGATCACCGGCTCGTCCGGGCCGACGATCGCATCGACGTTCTGGAAGAAGTTGATCCACGGGGCGATCACGTGCGACCAGCCGACGTTCTTGGACTCCTCGTCGTGCTCCCGGAAGTTCCCCGCGGTGTGGAAGAACTTCTTCGGCACGATCGGCGCCCGGAGCCGCGTCTCGGCGAGCGCCACCCGCTCCCCGGTCTCGTCCGCCCCGCCGCGCTCGAACCACTCCCGCATGGTCGGCACGTCGAGCACGGCGATCTCCTCGCCCTCGAGCACCCCGACCCGCCCCTCACCCTCTCCGAACGTCACCAGCTTCAAGCGCTTCCTCCTCTCACGGTTTGCAGAGGCACGTTCGCGCTTCGCGCGAAAGTGCCAGTCACGCCACGCCGCAGACTCGCATCGCGACGCGGGCGTAGACCTCGGCGGTGCGGACGAGGCCGTCGATCTCGAGGTTCTCGCCCAGCTCGACGTCCATCAGGCCGGTCGACGTCCCGTAGTTCACCGTCGGGATTCCGTAGCGGGTCAGCGCGGACGCATCGGAGAACCAGCGGGTCACGTCGCGGGCCGGCGGCTCGCCGAATACCGCCTCGTGCGCCGCGTCGATCGCCCCGACGAGCTCGTGGCCCTCGTCGATCTCCGCTCCCGGTGCCGTCACGTAGACCTCGCCCTCGACGCCGAAGTCGGGGAATCGCTCGGCGAGGCCGCGCACCATGTCGAGCACCTCGCGCCGGGCGACCGCCATCGGCTTCGTCGGGGGCACGCGCACGTCGAGGAAGAGGTCCGCGTGGTGCGGCGTGCGCGACACCCGCCAGCCGAAGCCGCCCTCGACCGCGCCGACGTTGACGATCGCCTTCGCGCCGCGGTAGCCGTTGGACGGGTCGTCCTCCCACGTCGGGATCCACTCCTGCACCGCCGCGAGCACCTGGTGCTGGCGCAGGATCGCGTTCCGGTCGCGTCTCCCCTCGCTGAACGCCGTGTGGATGAAGTCGCCGTGCACGCGGATGCGGAGCCACAGCGCGCCGTAGTGCCCGAGCACGACCTTGCCCTCGGTCGGCTCGCCGAGCAGGCACATGTCCGCGACACCGCCGTGGGAGACGAGGTAGCGCGTGCCGGCCGCGTAGCCCCGGTACTCGGCGCCGACCGCATCGCCCTGCTGCGTCTTCTCGATCTCGCCGCAGACGGCGGCGATCAGCACGTCGCCGCGCAGGCGGACACCCGCGTCGGCGAGCGCGCGGACCGCCTCGACGTAGCAGGCGAGCGCCCCCTTCATGTTCGAGATGCCGAGGCCGTAGAGGCGCCCGTCGCGGACGAACGCCTCGGGCTGGAACCCGGGAACGCCGCGGAGCCACGGCTCGCGGCCGGAGTACGAGGTGTCCATGTGCCCGTTGAACATCAGGCTCCTGCCCCCGCCCGCGCCCTCGAGGATCCCGAGCGCGTTCGCGCGCCCGTCCTCGACCTGCTGCCACTGGCAGCGGAGCCCGAGCTCGTCGAAGAGGGAGGCCATCAGCTCGGCCATCCCCTGCTCGTCGCCCGTGAAGCTATGGACTCCGATCATCCTGCTCGCGGTGTCGACGAGGCGGTCGCGGTCGATCGACAGCGTGACGCTCACGCCTGCTCCAGGGCGAGCTCGACATCGACGGAGGCGACGACCTCGAGCTCGCCGACCGTCGCCTCGTCGGGTGTCGTCGCCGCCGTGCCGGTGCCGCAGACAGTGATCGTCGCCATCTATCGCTCCTTTCGACCGGAAGCGAGCTTGACCGAGACCGGGACCTCGAAGACGCCGCCGGAGCGGTGGTTCTCGAGCAAGGCGTCGAAGCGTTCGCGGATCTCAGCTTGAACGGCTTCCGTCTGCATGGTCACGAGAGGCGGGAGGCGGACGCTTCCGCCCAGCAATCCGTACCAGAGCTCGTCTGCGTTCTCGATCGTCTCGGTGAACGACTCCGTCTCGACAACGACTTCGACCAGGTGCGCTTCGAGGAGCGCGACGAACTCAGCGTCCTCGGCGAAGCGGAACATCGGCGGTCCGACGGGAAGGTCCGGCGCGGTCGCGCCCGCATCGGCGATCGCGTCGAGCATGATCCCCTGCATTCGGTTGCGCTCGGGCAAGTCCCAGACCGTCAGGGACGCCCGCCCACCCCGTGCGAGCACGCGTCCGAGCTCCCGTGCCGCCCGCTCCGGCCGGCCGATGTGCAGCAGCACGAATCCCCCGACGACGGCGTCGAACGAGGCGTCGGGGAACGGCAGCTGCTCGGCATCCCCGTGCCGGAACTCGAGTGTCGGATAGGCCGCGCGCGCGCCGGCGAGCATCGCCTCCGAGACGTCGACGCCGACCGGCGCGGCGCCACGCTCGGCCGCTTGCGCCGCCATGTGGCCGGGCCCGGTGCCGATGTCCAGAAGTCGTGTGCCCGGCCCGACCGCCGCTGCGTCGAGCAGCGCCACGACGAGCCGTGCGGTGATCCGTCCCAGAAACGACTCGTACGTCGCCGCCTGGCGTTCCCACGCTGCGGCCTCGAAGGCGTTGAACCCGTCGGTATCGATCGCCGTCACGATCGGACGTGCGGCAAGACCTGCTCGCCGAAGAGCCGGATCTGCTCGTGCCGGTCCTCGCCCCAGAGCTCGAGCATCACGTGCGTGCAGCCGGCGTCGCGGTACTCCTCGATCGCGGCGATGCAGTCGGACGGCGTGCCGGCGATCGGCTTGCACTTGTCGAGCAGGGCGTCGGAGACCTTGGCCTTCGCGGCGAGCCGTCCGCCGTGCTCCATCGCCTCGGCGACGGGCCGGATCTCGTCCATCTCGATGCCGGCCAGGTCGAGCAGCGTGTCGGCCGCGCCGGCGATGTTCTGCACCTTGTTCGCCAGGTACATCCCGGCGATCTCCCGCGCGCCGTCGCGGCCACGGTCGCGATCGTCGGCGTGGATCGAGGCGACGACCGTGCAGCCGATGTCGATGTCGGCGCCGACGTTGTCGCACGTGTAGCGGACGAATGCCGGCGTCGTGATCGACGGAGTGAGACATCCGTCCGCGATCTCTCCCGCGAGCGCCTGCATCTTCGGCGCGGTCGCCGCGACGTACACGGGCGGCACGCCGCGGGGCGTGTGCGCCTCGGGGGAGAGCGCCGGGACGTCGGCGCTCCAGGTATCTCCGTCGTACGCGAACGCCTCGCCGGAGAGCACGCCGCGCACGATCTCGACCGCGTCCCGCATCGGCCCGAGCGTCTTCTTCGTCTGGCCCTTGATGTTGTTGAGGAAGATCTTCGACGTCCCGAAGCCGAGGAGGAACCGATCCGGACCGGCCGCTTCCTGGACGACCCGTGCGTCCATCGCGACCTGGACCGGATGGCGCGTCCAGGGCGAGATGATCCCCCAGCCGATCGTGAGCCGGCTCGTCTCGCGGGCCATCAGCGCTGAGACGACGGTCGAGGACCGCGCCTCCATCTGATGCTTGCGCCACCACGGATACGCCTCGGCGAGCCACACGGTGTCCATCCCCGCCTCGTCCATCACGCGCGCCGAGGCGAGCATCTCGTCGAGCGGCTCCATCGTGAGCTGCATCACGCCGATGCGGAACGGGACCTGTGACATGTCACGGACACTAACACCTGTGCCCTCGCCGGACACGGGCTCGGCGCGGGTGCTATCGCCCGCTGGTACGTCGGGCGGGACAGCGCGGCTCCGTGACCGCGCTGTCCCGCGACGCGACCGACGCCCGTCAGGAGCTCCGGGGCATCGTCTCAGGCGCGACGTGCTCGGGGCTCGAGGCCTCGCTCGGGTGAGCGGTCGGCGTCGACGTGAGGCTCGCGCTCCGTCGCTCGGCGCCCGTCCAGCGCATCCTCGTCACCAGCCCGTTCCAGACGAGAAGCGGGCTCGACGAGACCCCTTCGTCGTCCTTCGGTTGCGTCCGCGGCATGGTGCTCACGAGGCGATCTGCTCGGGGATCGGAGGAGCAGCCGGCGCGACCAACCGGCCGCTCGCCGCCTGCGACACGATGTGTTTCGCGACCCGCTCGGCATCCCTGCCCGTCCCCCCGATCAGCATCGACGTGAACGAATGCAGGAAGAGCAGTCCGACGAAATAGAGCCCCGGAGCGGAGTCGACGACGCCGCGGTACTGGACGGGGTAGCCGTCGTCGCCCAGGTCGAACGGAACGTCGATCCACGAGAAGTCGGGCCGGAACCCGGTGCACCAGACGACGTTCTGAACGTCGAGAACGCGGCCGTCGTCGAGCACCGGCCGGCCGTCCTCCACGCCGACGGTTCGGGCGAGCGTTCGCTCGACACCGGCGGCGAGCAGCTCCTTCCTCCGGTGACGCAGGAGCGGAGCGCCGCCGTGCCGAACGTGGTGGCGCATCTTGCGGCCCATCGGCGTGTCCATCGTGAGAATGTGCGACCCGGCGAAGAACAGCGCGCGAAAGCCCATGCGCCCGCGGCGCGTGTCGACGCGAGCCGGGATCTGCCCGGTGTCGACACCCGAGAGGATCGTGTGGTGGCTCGCGGCCGCCTCGTACGCGATGTCCGACCCCGAGTGGCTCGCACCGACGACGAGCACGGCGCCGTCCTGCAGCTGCGAGAGGTTGCGGTAGTCGTTCGAGTGGATCTGCGTGATGCGGGGATCGAGCCGGGGCGCGAAGCTCGGCACGTACGGCTTCTGCATGACGCCCGTTGCGACGACGACGTTGTCCGCCTCGAACGTCTGGTCACCTGCGGTGAGCACGTAGCGGTCCGCCTGCGCCAGCGTGTCCACGGCCGTCCCCGACCGTACCGGCAGCTCGAAATGCGCTGCATAGGCCTCGAGGTAGTCGGCCATCTCGTGCGTCGTGGGGTACGACGTGCGCTTCGCCGGGAAGCGCAACCCGGGAAGTCCGTCGTAGCTCGCGGGCGAGTAGAGTCGAAGCGAGTCCCAACGCTTGCGCCAGGGGTCGCCGACACGCTCGCTCGCGTCGAGGATCACGAACGACCGGCCTCGCTTCTTCAGGTGGTGTCCCGTCGCGAGCCCCGCCTGACCGCCGCCGACGATCACCGTGTCGAAGGATTCAGCTGCCATCTCGGCCTCCTTGTCGTTTCGCTCGACGGTAGGCCGGTCGCGATCGCGAAACATCGCACGGATCCACCAATCTCGCGACGGGCCGGCGTGGTCATTTCTGACCACGCCGCGGCGCGTCAGACCAGGTCGTGCTCGAAGGCGAACGCCGTCGCTGCGCCGCGGGACGAGAGGCCGAGCTTCGCGAAGATGTTCTGGAGATGCCGTGCCACGGTGTGCTCGCTGATGACGAGCGATGCGGCGATCTCGCGATTCGTCTTGCCGGCGGCGACGAGACGCAGGACCTCCAGCTCGCGGTTCGAGAGCCCGTGGCGGCTCGTCGTCTGCGCCTCGAACCGTGCGAGATCCGGCTTCGCGCCGAGGCGCTCGAAGATGCTCTTCGCGGCGTCGTGCTCGAGGAACTGCGGCCTCCTCGTCTCCCAGCAAGCGGCACGCGTCTCCGACCAGCACACGTGTGCGCGCGATCTCGTACGGGGCGTCGAGTGCGTGCCACGTCTCCCCCGCCTTCCGCAACGAGACGAGCGCCTCGCGCGGCTGGCCCTCCGCGAGATGCACGGCGCCGCGCGCATGCGCGACGCATCGCACCGAGCATCGCGCTCTCGTAACCGGTCGCGAGCTCCTCGAGCTCGAGGCAGGCACGACGTGCGGACTCGACGTCCCCCGCCGTGAGCATGATCTCGACGAAGGCGGGAAGCAGCCGCGCACGCCCGAGCGACTCCGTCGTCGCCGATTCTGCGCGGCGGATGGCCGAGACGGCCGCATCGGTGCGACCCTGCGCGAGGCGCAGCTGGGCGAGACCCGGCAGCGGCTCCCACCCGAACGCGCTCGCCTCCCGATACGCCTCCTCCGCGCGGGCGAAGTCGCCCTGCAGCCGGAGGAGCTCCCCCTCGCGGTAGCGAGCGAGCCCGGCGGCGGGATTCCCCGTCTCGACGAAGCGCTCTCCGGCGCGGTGCGCCTCCTCGAGCGCGCTGCGCCACGAGCCGTCCAGCTGCAGGATTTCCGCCCGGTGGACGAGGCAGCGGCCCGTGAACGCGACCATCTCCGGCTGGAGCGCCCACCAGTCCGCGAGCGCGCGTGTCCATTCGCGCGCCCGCCGCACCTCGTACACCTCCTGGCACGCGAGGATGACGCCGCAGTAGACGATCCCCGTGACGATGGGTGAGAGCTCCTCCGCGGTCACCGCGACCATGCCCTCGTCGAGCAGCGCGAGCCCTTCGCGCACCCGGCCGTTCCTGATGAGTGAGTGACCCTGGCTGTGAATGGCGAGCGCGAAGAGATCGCGGTCGCCGAAGCGCTCGCCGATGCGCACGGCCTCCTCCGCGACCGCGGCCGCCGCGGCGAAGTCTCCGGCGGCCTCGTGCTGGAACACGCTGGGCAGGAGGAGCCATCCCCGCTCGGCGCACTCGCCCTCCGCCGCGACCAGTCGCTGGGCGCGGCCGAGCCAACCGCTTGCCGGCCCGACGTCGCCGCGGGAGGCGAGATTCAGGCCGATCCAGGCCGCAGAGCGAACCGCACGAAGCGTCTCGCCGTCCTCGAGATGCCGCTGATGAGCCTGCTCGAGCCACGCGACGCAGTCGCTGTCGCGGCCGAGCATGTAGACGGCCGTCGCGAGGAGCTCGAGATCCTGCGCGTCGAGCGGCTCCCGCTCGTGTGCGCGTGCGAGAAGCTCGTGCGCCTCGGCCCAGGCTCGTCTCGCAAAGGCCTCACGGCCCCGCTCGAGCTCGTCGACCCGATCCCGCGGATGGCGCCGCACTTCGGCCGAACCTTACGTTCCCGACGTGCTGCCTGATGATCGGCTGCGGCAGGCGCTGGCCGATCGAGTCGACGGGGCCGGCGACTTGACGTCGGCCTTCCACGCCGGCGAGGTCGTGTCGCCGTCGCGGGAGAGGGTGAACGACGTCGTCATGTTCTTCAGAGACTCCTAGACTTGCCGCGTGCCCACATGTGCGCGTTGCGGCTTCGAGTCGGAACGAGCGTTCAGGTTCTGCCCCGAGTGCGGCGCCGAATCGACGGGCGAGCTACCGCACGAGCAGCGCAAGACCGTCACCGTCCTGTTCTGCGACCTCGCCGGTTCGACCGCGCTCGGCGAGACGCTCGATCCCGAGCGGCTGCGCGCGCTGCTCGCGCGGTACTTCGATCGGATGCAGGCGATCGTCTCGCATCACGGCGGCACCGTCGAGAAGTTCATCGGCGACGCCGTGATGGCCGTCTTCGGAGTGCCGGTCGTGCACGAGGACGACGCATTGCGGGCGGTGCGGGCGGCGTTCGAGATGCGGGAAGCGCTCCCGGATCTGGGGTTGGAGGGGCGGATCGGAGTGATGACGGGACGAGGTGGTGACGGGGACGGACGAGCGGCTTGCGACCGGTGACGCGGTCAACGTGGCCGCCCGCCTGGAGCAGGCTGCGGACCCCGGCGAGGTGTTGCTGGGACAGCCGACTCTCGCGCTCGTGCAGGACGCGGTTGAGGTCGAGGCGGTCGCGCCCCTCGAGCTGAAGGGAAAGGCCGAGCCGGTCCCGGCGTACCGGCTCGTACGGGTGCACGACGCGCCGGAGCGGCGGCACGACACCCCGTTCGTGGGCCGGGAGCCCGAGCTCCGGCTCCTGCGGGAGGCGTGGCAGCGCGCGCGGAGCACAGGGTGCTGCGAGCTCGTGACCGTCGTCGGCGACGCCGGTATCGGCAAGTCACGGCTGGTGGCGGAGGTTCTTGGATCCGTCGACGCGACGGTCGTGCGCGGCCGGTGCCTCCCGTACGGCGAGGGGATCACCTACTGGCCCGTCGTCGAGGTGCTCAAGCAGCTCGACCACATGCCTGCCGACGTGACGGCGGCGAAGGCGATCCGCTCCCTGCTCGGCCAGAGCGAGGCGGCGACGTCGGCGGAGGAGATCGCCTGGGCCTTCCGGAAGACGCTTGAAGAGGCCGCGTCGGAGCGGCCGCTGGTGGTCGTGTTCGACGACATCCAGTGGGGCGAGGAGACCTTCCGCGACCTGATCGAGCACGTCGCGCTGCTCTCCGCGGGCGCGTCGATCCTGCTGCTCTGCATGGCACGGCCCGCGCTCACCGAGCAGCGGGGGACGTGGCCGGTGACGCTCAGGCTCGAGCCCCTGCCCGACGAGGACGTGCGCGAGCTCATCCCCGAGGACACCCCCGAGGACCTGCGCGAGAGGATCTCTCGCGCCGCGGGCGGCAACCCTCTCTTCGTCGAGGAGATGGTCGCGATGGCCGGCGAGGCCGAGGGAGAGGTCGTGGTCCCGCCGACGCTGCACGCGCTCCTTGCCGCCCGGCTCGACCAGCTCGAGCCGGCCGAGCGACGCATCCTCGAGTGCGGCGCGATCGAGGGCGAGATCTTCCACCGGGGTGCAATCCAGGCACTCGCGCCCGAAGAGACGCAGGTCACCCCGCGCCTCGCTGCGCTCGTCCGCAAGGAGCTGATCCGGCCGGACAGACCGCAGATCGCGGGCGAGGACGGCTTCCGCTTCCGCCACCTGCTGATCCGCGACGCTGCGTACGAGGCGCTCCCCAAGTCGGCCCGCGCGGATCTCCATCAGCGCCTGGGCGCCTGGCTGGAGGAGCACGGGACCGAGCTCGTGGAGCTCGACGAGATCCTCGGCTACCACCTGGAGCAGGCACTGGCGTATCGCGTCGAGCTCGGTTTGCCCGACGACCCCGCGCTGATGGCTGCGGCAAGGGGACGCCTGACGGCAGCCGGCTCGCGCGCGCTCGCGCGTCAGGACTTCGGTGCGGCCGCGCGCCTCCTCGGCCGCGCTGTCGCGCTTCTACCGCCGACGGAGATCGACGTTCCGCTCGAGCTCCACCTGGCGGAAGCTCTCGTGGAAGCGGGCCGAGGCAAGGAGGCACTTCGGCAAGCGGAGTCGCTCGCCGAGCGCGCCGCGGCAAGAGGAGACCGGGCCGGCGAGCTCTGCGGCCTGCTGCAGCACGGGATCATCCTCACGTACATCGCGCCGGAGGGCGCCACGGAGCAGCTGGATGCCCTCGCCGTCCAGGCGCTGCCCGAGCTGCTCGCGTGGGGCGACGACGTCGCGCTGCACATCGTGTACCAGGCGCGCGGATGGGCCGCGTTCGGCCGTGGCCGGACGGACTCTGCGCGCGACGCGTACGACCTGGCAGCCCTTCACGCGCGGCGCGCCGGCCTCGTCGACGAGCACATGGGCTGGCGTGCGATCTGCCGCCTCTACGGGACGACCCCCATCGCCGAGCTCCTCGCGTGGCTCGACGCCAACGAGTCACGAGCCGGCCACGACCACTGGCATCGCACCTCGCGGGCGATGGCCGCTTGCGTGGCACGGCGGATTCGACGAAGCACGCGAGCTGCTGGCCGCCTCGCGGGCGGAGCTCGCGGAGCGCGGCGGCAGCCTTCTCCTCGGCGGGCTCTTTGCGATCGAGTCGAACAAGGTGGAGCAGCTCGCAGGCGATGCCGCCGCCGCCGCGGAGTTCGGAGCACACGGCTGCAGCGTGCTCGAGCAGCTCGGCGACGAGGGGTTCCTCTCGAGCGCGGCTTCGTGTCTCGCCCAGGCGCTCTACCGACTCGACCGGCTCGACGAGGCGCAGACGTGGGCGTCGCGCGCGGCCGAGCTCGGCGCGAGCGACGACGCCCTGAACCAGATGAATTGGCGTCCTGTGATGGCGAAGGTTCACGCACGGCGCGGCGACCAGCAGGAGGCGGAGCGGCTCGCGCGCGAGGCGGTCGCCATCGCCGAGACGACGGACGACATCTCGGGCCAGGGCGACGTGTACGCGGACCTCGCCGAGGTGCTGGAGCTCGGGGGGAAGCACGACGAGGCGATCGCCGCACCTCGAGCAGGCGCTCGCCCGCTACGAGCGGAAAGGCAACCTCGTCTCGGCCGAGCGCGAGCGGACGCGCCTCCGCGAGCTCAGGCCGGCTGACCGACCTCCGGCCGCGGATCAGGCCGCGGCCTTCGCCTCCTGCACCTGCACGTCGAGCGCGGCCAGCACGTTCCCGACCTGCTGGTTGATGATCGGCTGGAGCACGCGCTGCCCCATCGAGCCGACCGGGCCGGCGATCTTGACGTCCGCCTCCCAGTCCATGTGGGTCTGCTCGCCCTCCCCGCGCAGCGTGAACGAGGTCGTCATGTTCATGAGCGCGCCGACACCGGTGCCCTTCGCGTTGAGGGACGCGAACTCGAGCGGGCGCTCTTCGAGCTTCGTGAACTGCATCGACATCTTGAGGCCGCCGAGCCCGAGCGGCACCTTGACCTTGGCGCTCCAGTGGGTGTCGTCGGCGATCTCGAAGCTCTCGACCCCGGGCATCGTCTTCGCCATCTTCGACGGGTCGTTGATCACGCTCCAGACGACCGCCCGGGGTGCGTCGAACTCCTTCGTCCCCTCGATCTTCACCATGACCTCCTCGCAGGCCAATAGGCCATGTCGTGATCCGGCGCTGGATGCTGCGCCGCTGCGTCCTCGGTCGCGTCCATATCACCTTGATATGGACGCTCCCTGCGTCCTTGCCGCGCAGCATCCATCATCCGGCTCCCGACGGGCGATCGGCCTGCGAGGAGGTCGTACTCACCTCCACCTTCTCGCGGGACCGCTCGGGGTGACGGAGCATCTCCCAGACGCGGTGATAGGGGTTGTGGCTCGATGTCACGATCGCACCGCCGGACGCGCGGAGGGCGTCCTGGAGCGCGGCGCCGATGCAGTGGATCCCGCCTCCCCCACCTTCGCCCATCCCCTTCGTGCCGAGCGGCGTGAACGGGGACGGCGACTCGACCGCCCCGGTCTTGAGCGGCGGCATGTCGAGCGTGTGCGGGACGTGGTAGTCGTAGAAGTTCGGGGTCAGCAGGTTGCCGTCGTCGTCGTACGCGAAGACCTCGAACATCGCGGCGCCGATCGCGTGGGCCGTCGCACCCATCACCTGGCCCTCGACGATCTTCGGGTTGACCCGCACGCCGCAGTCGTCGACGGCGGCGTAGTCGACGAGCTCGTACACGCCCGTCTCCGGATCGACCTCGACGACGCACGCGTGGATCTGCATCGCGTAGGTCAGCGTCAGCTTCCCGAACTTCCGCTCCTTGTCCGGGACGTCGAACGGCGGCCGGTACACGAAGCGCGCGTTCATCGGCGGCGGGTCGACGGGGAAGCCGGCGTTGTTGGCGTTCGGGATCGCGCCGAGCGCCATGAACGGGAGCGCGGCCTCGGGGTTGTCGGCGATCCTCGCGAACCCGTCGGCGAGCTCGATCGCCTCGATCGGGCACTGGAACACCATCGACGCGAGCGTCTTCATCTGGTGAGCGAGGTCCTCCGTCGCACCCTTCACCGCGCCGAGGCCCGTGACCGCGAACTGGCTCGCGTAGGTGCCGGAGAAGCCGGCGTGCGAGTTCCAGTAGCTGTCGTGCCCCGCACGAACGTGGACGAGGTCGACGTCGCAGCCGAGGATGTCGGCGACCACCTGCGCGGCCGTCGTCTCGTGACCCTGGCCCTGCGGCGTCGTCCCGAGGGTCACGACAACCTCGCCGAAGATGTCGAGCTTGACGGTCGCGACCTCGTTGTTCCCCGAGAACTGCAGGTCGGGGTTCAGGAGCTGGGACTGGCCGAAGTTGTTCGTCCCCGAGTCGAGCGTCGAGCCGATCCCGACGCCGAGCAGCTTGCCGCGCGACGCCGCCTCGCTCCGCCGCTCCTCGATCGTGTCGTAGCCGATCAGCTCGAGCGCCAGGTCGAGCGACCTCGGGTAGTCGCCCGAGTCGTAGACGCAGCCGTTCGGCGTCTCGTACGGCATCTGCTCCGGCTGCACGTAGTTGCGCTTGCGCAGCTCGACGCGGTCGAAGCCGAGCTCCTCCGCGACGATGTCGATGATCCGCTCGGTGAACCACAGGTGCTGCATGCGCGAGTAGCCGCGGTTGGGAGAGACGGGCGCCTTGTTCGTCATCACCTGCGTGAACTCGAGGCGGAGGTTGCGCCAGCCGTACATGCCGGGCGCGACCTGCGACCAGATCACGCCGCCGAGCGGCTCGTAGCGCAGGTACGCGCCCGCGTCGTCGATCGCCTTCGTGCGGAAGGCCGTCATCGTCCCGTCCGCCTTCACGGCGACCTCGGTGTCGAGGAACCAGCGCTCGTTCCCGTGCGACATCGACTGGTGGAAGTCGGTGCGCCACTCGGTCCACTGCACGGGGCGGTTCAGCTTCCGCGCGAGCAGGCACAGCGCGACGAGCTGCGGATGCGAGGTGATCTTGTTCCCGAACCCGCCGCCGATGTCCTGCGTGACCATGCGCAGCTTGTCGGTGCCGACGCGCATGGCGGGCGCCATCATGATCACGGCGAACCCGGGGAACTGGTTGTTCGTCGTGATCGTCCACTGGCCGGTGCCGCGGTTGTACTCGACGAGCGCGCCGTCGAGCTCGAGCGGCGTCGAGTTGAAGCGGTCGAAGTGGAGCTCGGAGATCCTCACGACGTGGTCGGCCTCGGCGAACGCGGCGTCCACGTCCCCCCAGTCCCAGACCCCCGTGTAGGACATGTTCCCGCCGGCCTCCTCGTGGAGCACGGGCGCGTCCTCGTCGAGCGCCTTCCGCGCGTCGACGATGACCTCGAGCGGGTCGTAGTCGACCATGACGAGCTCGGACGCGTCGCGCGCGAGCTCTCGTGTCTCCGCGACGACGGCGACGACCGGCTCGCCGATGTACCGCACCTTGCCGACCGCGAGCGCGTAGTCCTTCACGCTCCCGCCCGGCTCCGCGGCGATCTGGAAGAACGGGTCGGTGAGGATCGCCACCTCGTCGCCCGTGAGCGTGCCGTGGACCCCGGGGAGCTCGAGCGCCGCGCTGACGTCGATCGACTGGATCCGCGCGTGCGCGTACGGCGAGCGCACGAAGTGGACGTAGCCCATCCCGTGCCGCTTCACGTCGTCGAAGAAGACCCCCTGTCCCTGGACGAGCCGCCGGTCCTCGCGACGCGGGACGCTCTGCCCGACGAACCCCTTCTGGAGGGTGGTCGTCCCCTCGGTCTCGACGGCGGTCACGGCGCTTCCTCGCTTCGCGAGGAAGCACTAGGCCTTCGAGTCGCGCTGCGCGTTGTCATCGGTGTCCTCATATCGACCCTCACCTAGTGGTCGTGGCGGGCGGCGGAGCCGGCCGCCACGACCGCCTCCACGATGTTCCAGTAGCCCGGTGCAGCGGCAGATGTTGCCCTGGAGGGCGATCTTCACCTCGTCCTCGGTCGGGCTCGGGTTGTCGGCGAGCAGCGCGGACGCGCTCATCAGCATCCCCGGCGTGCAGTACCCGCACTGGAGGGCGTGGTGGTCCGAGAAGGACTGCTGGAGCGGCGTCAGCTGATCGTCGCCGAGCCCCTCGACGGTCGTCACCGATGCGCCGTCGGCCTGCACCGCGAGCACGGCGCAGCTCTTCACGGGCACCCCGTCGAGGTGCACCGTGCACGCGCCGCAGCTGCCCGTGTCACAGCCGATATGGGTGCCGGTGAGGTCGAGGTCGTCGCGGAGGAAGTGGACGAGCAGGCGCCTCGCGGGCACCTCGTGCTCGTAGCGCTGGCCGTTCACCGTCACGGTCACGACCGAGGTGGACGTCGGGGTCACGGACACTGTCATCCCTTCGCTTTCTCGGATGCCTGGAGCACGGCGCGGACGACCGAGGTCTCGGCGAGGCTGCGGCGGTAGTCGGCGGAGGCGTGCACGTCGGACGGCGGGTCGAGCGTGGCGCCGAGACCCTCGACCGCGGCGCGCACCGACGACTCGTCCACGTTCGCCCCGGAGAGCCTCTCCTCGACCGCGGTGGCGCGGACGGGCACCGCCGCCACGCATCCGAGCGCGATGCGCCAGGAGCCGTCGACGACGGAAGCGGCCGCGTTCGCGACGTAGGTCCCGTGGGCGCCGAGCGTCACGCCGGCCATGCCGTCACCGGCGCCCTTGCCCGCTGCCGGGACGCTGATCCGCGTCAGGAGGTCGCCCTCGCCCACGACGGTCGTGAAGACGCCGACGAAGAACTCGTCGGCGGAGACGGTGCGCTCCCCGCTCGCGCTGCGGATCGTCATTGTCGCTCCGAGCGCGACGAGCAGCGGCGGGAAGTGGTTCGTCGGGTCGTTGACGCAGATGTTCCCACCGAGCGTGCCGCGATTCCGCACCTGGACGTCGGCGACGGTTGCAGCGACCTCGGCAAGGATCGGGCGGCTGACGTCGACCTCGGACGAGCGAATGATCGACGACAGCGTCGCCATCGCGCCGATCTCGAGCGTCGTTCCCTGAACGGCGATGGTGCGGAGCTCGTCGAGCCCGGCGAGGTCGACGAGCACGTCGGGCGAGGCTGCCCGCTGTTTCATGACGTTGACGAGCGTCTGGCCCCCTGCGATGGCACGTGCCCCGTCGTGCTCGGAGAGGAGGGCAACGGCCTCCTCGACGGTGGCCGGACGCGCGTACGAGACCTCTCGCAGCAGCATGCGTCCGATTCTGTCACACGGCTGGCGCTGACATGTCATGCAACCGCGACCGTGTGGGCGCCGCCGGTTCGGGGGTGCGTCCAGATTCGGGGGGTGCGTCCAGAATGGAGGTCCGATGAGAGCGGTGGGGTACGTGCGCGTCAGCAAGGTGGGCGGCAGAGGGGGTGACAGCTTCCTCTCGCCCGATCTCCAGCGCGAGCAGATCGCGGCCGCGGCGCGGCGCGAGGGGCTCGACGTCGTCGAGGTGCTGGAGGAGCTGGACGCCTCCGGCGGCGGCCTCCTCGACCTCGCGCTCGTCGCCCGGCACCACGACCCACGTCGAGGGGTCGGCCTCGCTCACGGCTTCCTCCAGGACCGCCGGGACGTGCGCGTCCAGCCTGGGCGTACGCGTGCTCGGGGCAGTGCAGGCTCCGGCAGAAGTAGTACACCGCCCGGTTGCGCCGCCCGCTCCCACTTCGGCGCCCCCGCGGTCCGGCCCGAGGATGCCCCGCAACTTCGTGTCGGCTAGCCAGGAGTCAAGGTCCTCCTTCGCCTCCTCCGCGGGCGCGACGGCCGACCGCGTGGCCGTCGTGACCAAGGCCGAGGCCGACCTGGAAGCCGTCCGAGAGCGGCACGGCGGCCGGTACGAGCTGGTCGCACGCCTCTGGCTCCAGGAGTGGGGATGGGCCGAAAGGAAGCCGAAAGGAAGGAGTACGTGTCGAGGATGATCAAGTCCGTTGTCGTGTCGAAGGGGCGAGAGCCGCTGAGCGAGCGCGTCGGGGTCGAGCTGCGCTAGCGCCGAGGTGGGCATCGCGCCCGCCTGTCGTGAACCAGCCGGACATCAGGACGTCCCGTGCGACAACGGGCGCGACTGTCACCTGTCGGGGCCGGTCGATGGGTGGCGTAGGGTGACCAACCTTGGAGCCAAACGTCGTCACGGTGTTCTTTGCTGCTCTCGTGACGGCGTTGGCGACCGGGCTGGGCGCGCTGCCGCTTCTCTTCGTCCGCTCTGCCGGCCGGTTTGTGCTGGGGGCGTCGAACGCGGTCGCGGCGGGTGTGATGCTCGCGGCGAGCGTCAGCCTCTCCCTTCAGGGCGTCGAGCGCAGCCTGTGGCGCACCGCGCTGGGCGTTGCGCTGGGAATCTGCTTCGTGTTGGTGACGGAGCGCTACCTCGCGCACGACCACGGACACACACTGGGATCGTTGAGCGGCGAGGACGCACGACGGGCGCTGCTGATCGTCGGCGTAATGACCGTGCATTCCGCGGCCGAAGGAATCGGGGTCGGAGCGGCGTTCGCCGACGGACCGACGCTTGGCCTGCTGATCACGATCGCGATCACCGTGCACAACATCCCCGAGGGACTCGCGATCAGCCTCGTCCTCGTCCCTCGCGGCACCTCGATCGGCGCCGCGGCCGGATGGAGCATCTTCTCCAGCCTGCCACAGCCACTCCTCGCCGTCCCCGCCTTCCTGTTCGTCGACACCTTCACGTCGATCCTCCCCGTCGGGCTGGGATTCGCCGCAGGTGCAATGGTGTGGATGGTGCTCGGGGAGCTGCTCCCCGAGGCACTCGCAACGGCGCCGGCAAGGGTCGTCGCCCTTGCCGGCGGTACCGCATTTGCGCTCATGCTCGGCTTCCAGCTCCTGTTGTCCTAGCAGCCACCAACTCTGCGCCCGGACACCCTCACCGGCCCTCGGGACATTCCCGCACGCTGGCTCAGGTAGTTGCTCGGTTGCTACGCGTCAGTCCCGTGACGACGCTCCGCCGGACCGACGGCTGCTGTCGTCTCCTGCCGGAGGGCCGGGGGCGTAGCCTCCGCCTCTGATGCGACAGGCGCTCGAGACGAGCCGGCTCGCCCGCTGGCTGCCCGGCGTACGCGTCGCCGCAGGCTACCGACCGGCGTGGCTGCGACACGACCTGACGGCCGGCATCGTCCTGACCGCACTGCTCGTCCCCCAGGGTATGGCGTACGCTCAGCTTGCCGGTCTGCCCCCCGTGACGGGGCTCTACGCGACGATGCTCCCGCTCCTCGCGTACTTCGTCTTCGGTCCATCGCGGATTCTCGTGCTCGGCCCCGATTCGGCGGTCTCCCCCGTCGTCGCGGCAGCGATCATCCCGCTCGCAGGAGCCAGTGTCGACGACCGCATGGCGCTCGCGGCGATGCTCTCTCTCCTCGTCGGCGCCATCCTGGCCGTTGGCGCGATCGCCGGGCTCGGGTTCCTCACCGACCTCATCTCGAAGCCCGTCCGTCTCGGTTACCTGGCGGGCATCGCACTGACGGTGCTCGCGACCCAGCTCCCGAAGCTGCTCGGCATCCCCCTTTCCACTGACACCTTCGCCGACGCGGTGCGCGAGCTTCCCGGCGCCCTCGACCAGACGGATCCCGTCGCGCTCGCGATCGGCGCCGGCTGCCTGGTCGTGATCCTGTCGATGCGACGCATGGCGCCGAGGGTTCCCGCCGTGTTCATCGCTGTGGCAGGGGCCACCATCCTCGTCGCCGTCGCGGGGCTGGCGGACGAGATCGCAGTGGTGGGGCCGCTGCCGGAGGGGTTGCCGAGCCTCACCGTGCCGAGCGTTTCGGCCGGCGATCTCGGCCAGCTGACGGTGTCGGCGTTCGCGGTCGCTGTCGTCGCGTTCGCCGACACGAGCGTGCTGTCGCGCAGCTACGCGACGAAGTTGCGCCAGAGCGTCGACCAGGATCAGGAGCTCTTCGCGCTGGGGGCGGCGAACCTCGCAGCCGGGCTCTTCCAGGGGTTTCCTCTCTCGAGCAGCTCGTCCCGGACGCCGGTGGCGGAGGCCGCCGGCGCCCGCACCCAGCTGACGGGAGTCGTAGCCGCATGTGCGCTTGCTCTCGTGCTCGTGCTCGGCACCGGGCTGACGAAGAACCTGCCCTACGCGGCGCTCGCGGCCGTCGTGATCACGGCCGTGATCGGGCTCGTCGACGTTCCTGCGCTGCGGTGGCTGCGCCGCGTGAACCACGTCGATTTCGGGCTCGCGATCGCGGCGTTCCTCGGCGTCGTCGCGTTCGGCGTCCTGATCGGGATCGGGATCGCGATCGGGCTCTCCGCGTTCGCATTCCTCTGGCGTGCCTGGCATCCGTACGACGCGGTGCTCGGGCGAGTATCGGGCCGCAAGGGATACCACGACCTGGCACGGCACCCGGACGCAGCGCTCGTACCGGGCCTCGTCCTCTACCGGTTCGACGCGCCGCTCTTCTTCGCCAACGCCGGTGTCTTCCACGAGCGGGTGCTGCGCGCCGTGACGGACGCTCCGCAGCCGGTGCACACGGTCGTGGTGGCGGCCGAGCCGATCACCGACGTCGACACGACCGCCGCGGACACGTTGATCGAGCTTGCGCACGAGCTCAGGGAGGGCGGTGTCGAGCTTGCCTTTGCCGAGCTGAAGGGGCCGGCCAAGGACAAGCTCGAGGCGTACGGGCTGCTCGAGCTGATCGGCGAGCACCTCTTCTTCCCGACCGTCGGTGCCGCCGTGCATGCCCACGTCGACAGGCACCGGGTGACGTGGCGTGACTGGGAGGACGAGGAACCCGACGAGCGGACGTGAGCGGTTGGATCGGACGTCGGCGCCGTGGAGCTATCGTCAGGCCGGTCGTCCATGGGCGCCTACACACAGCTCGATCAGCAGCCTCGTTAGGGCAAAGGACTATGCACGGTCTTGATGCAGGGCACGCGATGGACCCATTGGTGGCCGGTTGATTGAGGTCGGATCACTGGTCGAATGGGCGTGGGTTAGCCGCCTGGCTGCACGAGACCGGTCTCGTACGCGAGCACGACCGCCTGGACGCGATCGCGCAGCCCGAGCTTGGCGAGGATGTGCGTGACGTGCGTGCGCACCGTCGCCTCGCTGACGAACAGCCGAGCCGCGATCTCGGCGTTCGCGAGGCCGTGCGCGATCAGGGTCAGCACCTCCCGCTCGCGCTCGGTCAAGTCGTCGAGCTCGGCCGGCGGACGCGCCCCCGGCGCCGGCCGACGGACGAAGTCCTCGATCAGACGCCGGACGAGCGCAGGCGCGAGGAGCGCGTCGCCTGCCGCCACCGTCCGCACGGCGCCGACCAGCTGATCGCGCGGCGCGTCCTTGAGCAGGAATCCGCTGGCGCCGGCCTTCATCGCCTCGTAGACGTACTCGTCGAGGTCAAAGGTCGTCAGCATCAGGATGCGCGGCGCATCGCCGTCGCGAAGCAGGCGTCTCGTCGCCTCGATTCCGTCGACGCCTCGATCCGGCGGGCGAGTGAGCGCAAGACAAGCCTGGTGGCTAGCTCGTCGACGCTCATCGGCCCGAGTGGCGAAGCCGGCTGGAGCGCTCGAGGAGCCGCCCAGCGCGCAGCCCGCGCAGGTCCTCACGCAGCCGTTCGGGAGCAGCCACGATCACGCTGCGCCGCTGTACGAGCGCTTCGCGCCGGACGTCGACGGAGCTCCGGCGGGCGATCAGCAAGAGGCGGAGTGCTTCGCGCCGCTCTCCGCAGCGGGGCGGCGCCAGCGTCTCGCTGGCGAGCGCCGTTCGCGCCGTACGGATCGCGTCGAGCGAGTCGTCTTTGCCGCGCAACCTGCGCTCGCCTCGTGGCTGGCGGCTGATCTCGAGCACCGGCTCGCCGTGGCCACTGAGAAAGCGTGCGAGTCCGGCGCCGTAGTGGCCGGTGCCCTTCTACCGCCCAGACCCGCGCACCGTTTGCGTACTGCTCGGCGAAGTCGAGCGCCTCCCGGTAGCCGCGCGCGTTCGCACGCACCGCCAGCTTGGCAATGACAGCGCCGGCGGGCGCGGCCAGTACCGCCAACACGTGCTCATCGCGATGGGTGTCGACGCCGACCACGTAGTCCAGCTCATCTGCAAGCATCCGACCGATCCTCCGGCTTCGTTCGTAGGGTCCGGTGGTGCCGCTCTGATGCAAGGGAAACCGCAGCGGCAGGACGGTAATAAGTCACGCCGACAAGGCGGACAAGCTCCTGATCAAGCCAGCAGCGGGCGCCAGACCGGCGCCCGCTGCGCACACGCGGACGGATCATTCCCAAGGCACGCACACGGCGGCCAGTCACTTGACGAGTCACACGCGGCACGGCGACAACCAGGCTGGCAAAAGCCCCAGACACACCGACCCAGCAAGTCTTACCGTCTCTTGATCAGCTAATCGGCGAGGCCGATCGGAGGGCCGCTATGTGTGCCCTCGGCTCGCCCAGTCCACGCTTGGGTTTGCGGGAAAACCCTGACCGACGATCTGTAGCGACTGCGTACCGCGTACTAAGGCCGGCGCTATAGATTTCGAGGCGAAGGGGAGTATCCATTTTGGCGCTTCGCCATCCCGGCTTCGGCCCGGAGCGCCAGGCCCGAGCGGCTCGGAGAGACCTTCGGAACTCGATCCGAAGGAACTCGTTTGGATGTCGCTCTCTGGATTTGGGCTCTGTTTGTCGTCGGCGTGCTGGCGGTGTTGCTTGTCGACCTGCTCGTCTTCCACCGCCGGGCGCAGGAGGTGGATCTTCGTGAAGCTGCCGTCTGGACGACGATCTGGCTGGTACTTGCAGTCGGCTTCACCGGCGTCATTTGGGCCTGGCGCGGCGGCGAGGCGGCGACGGCGTACCTCGCCGGCTACCTGATCGAGCGCAGCCTGTCGATCGACAACGTCTTCGTCCTCGCGGTCATCTTCACCTACTTCGCCGTCCCGCCGCAGTACCGCCACCGGGCGTTGCTCTGGGGCGTGCTCGGCGCGCTCGCCTTGCGCGCAGTCTTCATCGCCGGCGGCGCCGTCGCGCTCGAGCGCTTCTCCTGGACCGTGTACGTCCTCGGCGTCTTCCTGATCGCGACCGGGCTCCGGCTGTCCGTCCGCGACGCTGAGGCGCACCCCGAGCGCAACATCGTCTTGCGCCTGCTTGGCCGCGTGATTCCGATGACCCAGCGCTTCCACGGCCAGCGCTTCTTCGTTCGGGTCGAGAAGCGCCTGCTGGCCACACCGATGCTCGCGGTCCTGGTGGCGGTGGCGACAACCGACGTGGCCTTCGCGGCCGACTCGGTGCCGGCGATCTTCGCCGTCACGGACGACGCCTTCCTCGTCTTCGCGGCCAACGCCTTCTCGGTACTTGGGATGCTGGCGCTCTACTTCCTGCTCGCCGGGATGATGAGCCGCTTCCGCTACCTGCGCCCGGCGCTAGCGGCGATCCTGGTCTTCGTCGGGGCCAAGATGGCGCTGAGCCACACCTACCACCTGCCGGTTGCTGTCTCTCTAGCCGTCATCGTCTTGATCCTGGCCGCGGCCACTCTCGGATCGATCTTCGCCGAGCGGCGCACGCCGACGGCAACAGCGCGCGAGCGTCTCCCTGCTCCTGAGCCCATATCGTCCCCGAGCATGCCCGGAGGTGAGAGAGGTGCCATCGAGGTCTTCAGCCGTGACTGTGGTTGAGCGCGTGGTGGTGGGTGTTGACGGAACCGACTTCGGCTTCGAAGCGCTGCATCAGACGCTGGCGCTGAGTCCGCCTGGTCAGGCCGTTCTCGCCCTCACTGCTCTCGACACCGCGATCGCCGGATACGCCGGCTTCCGGATGGACTACTACAAGGCTCAACTCGAAGAGGAAGCCGAACGTGCCCGCGCCAGGGCACTCGAGATCATGGGCGACCGACCCAACTGCACGACGAAGGTCGTGCGAGGCGATGCGAAAGGCGTCCTACGACATGTCTGCAATGAGTACGACGCAACGCTCGTTGCGCTCGGAGGTCGAAGCAGCAGCCGGTTCCTCGGCATCATGACTGGCGAGACCGCAAGCACGCTCCTTCACGATGCGGCGCGCTCGGTGCTCTTCGCTCGCCCGCAGTGGGGTCAGCGCTGGCATCCCAACCGGGTCGTGGTCGGCCTGGATGGTTCGGACTCTTCGCTCGCAGCACTTGCTGTCGGCGATGACCTGGCCGAGCGGCTTGGCTCTGGGATACAGGTTGTGACGGCGACCGGCGGGAAGCCTGTCGAACGCGAGGGCGCATGGGCCGAACGCGTCACTGAGTGGGATCCGGGGCATCCGTTCGCTGCCCTGCGCGACCGCTCGACGCTGGCCGACCTCCTGATCCTCGGCTCGCGCGGCCTGCATGGCGTCCGCGCGCTCGGAAGCGTCAGCGAGAGAGTCGCACACCGGGCCCACTGCTCCGTCCTGGTCGTACACGACGGCTGACGCCTCATTGCGGCGAAGCAATCCTGGGCTTGGAGAAGTCGTACTCAGAAAACCCCCCGCGCATACGGCGTGCAGCTGCAAGACGAACCACATCGATCCCGCAGCGAAGGTCGTGATTGGAACGGTGCGGCGTCGATAGCGCATCCTCCGCGACGAGCCGGAGATTGACGTCGAGCTCGAGGCGGTGTCGTCATTCGAGTCGGCGCAGCCCGGCGCTCCTGAGCTCGAGGAGGGCGTCGTGCTGAGCCACCAGCCGAAGGCGCCGATCGCGACCTTCGACTTCCTTTTCACCGACGAGTGCCACCGCTCGAACTACAGGCTGCCGGGGCCAGGTCATCGATACGTCGACTACTTCCTGATCGGGCTGACAGCGACGCCCTCGAAGTTCACCTTTGTCTACTTCGACGGGCACGGCGTCGCCGAGTACACGCACGAGCAGTCGGTGCTGGACGGGTGAACGTGGACTACCTCCGCAGCCTCCGCACCCGCAAGCTCGGTGACGACGGCGAGCGGCACGAGCACGCCACCCTGAACGCCGAGCACGAGCTCGCGGATCCGCGAGGCGTCGGCAATCAGACCGCGCTCGCCGAACACGCGTGCGCGCCGCGCCCCGCCTCCCATCGGTGCGGCCCCGATTGCTGCGGCGCGCGGGAAGTCGCTCGATCGGGATCTGCTCGGCCAGGCCGTCACTCTCCCAGACCAGCACGGGGACCGCCTCCGCGCGCAGGCTGATTCGAGGGCGCGAAAGCCGTGGGTGGGACGCTCCTTCCCTCACGCGATGCGTAATAAGCCGCATCCTCGGCTACGCCCGCTCCCCGATGCACCCGAGCTCGCGGTTCGGGAGTCTTGGTTCAACCGCGACCCGTAGGTGTCTATGGTCATCGAGCTCGAAAGCCGCGCGGCGAGGAGCCGCCTCAACGGTGGGCGAACCGGCGGGTGTTGACATTGGCAGTCGCCGCGAAGACCAGAGCCCGGGTTGAACACACCGTTCCGGACCGCGCGCTCATCGAGTTGAGCGATGTGTCGCGCGTATACGGGTCGGGTGAGGGAGCGGTTCACGCGCTTGCGGGCGTCGATCTCGAGGTGGCGGCGGGTGAGTTTGTGGTCGTGCTCGGCCCGTCCGGTAGCGGGAAGACGACGTTGCTGAACGTGATCGGCGCGCTCGACGTGGCCACCGAGGGACGGGTGATGGTCGGCGGCGTTGACATCACGAGCGCCACTCGCAACGAGCTTTCGCGCTTCCGGGCGCGCACGGTCAGCTTCATCTTTCAGACCTTCAACCTCTTCCCCGGCCTGACCGTGCTTGAGAACGTCGAGTTCGGCGCCGAGGTCAGCGGCCGCCGCGGCGTCGACCCGACGGACGTGCTGGAGCGGGTCGGCCTGGGCGGGCGGCTGCACAACTTCCAGCACCAGCTCTCGGGCGGCGAGCAGCAGCGGGTGGCGATCGCTCGCGCGCTTGCGAGCGGCAACCCGATCCTGCTCGCGGATGAGCCAACCGGTGAGCTCGACTTCCGTACCGGCGTCCGGATCCTCGAGCTCCTGCACGAGCAGACACACGAGCTCGGCACGGCCGTCCTAGTCGTGACGCACAACCGCGAGATCTCGCGCATGGCCGACCGCGTGGTCGAGCTCTCGAGCGGGCGCATCGTCGCCGACGCGCCGCCCGCGGGCGGGCGGGCCGAGACCTCCGAGCTCCACTGGTAGGGACGATGCGCCGTGCCCGCTTCTGGCTGCGCTGGTCGCTCCGCGACCTGCGCCAGCGCTGGCTGCTCGTGCTCACGCTGGCGCTCGTCATCGCGCTGGCGACCGGTGTCGGCGCCGGCCTCGGCAGCATGGAGCGCTGGCGCCTGCGCTCCAACGACGCCAGCTTCGCGCTCCTGCACATGCACGACCTGCGCCTCTCGCTCACGGCCGAGGGCTCGGTCGGAGCCGGATCGCTCGCCGCCGCCGCGGCCGCGATCCCGCACGGCGAGCTGATCGCGTCCACGCAGGAGCGCCTGGTCGCCCCGACACAGGTGGACGCCTCGCGCCCGCGGCACACCGTCCTCGTGCCGGGGAAGCTCGTCGGCGTCCCGCTGACCGGGACGGGCAGCCGCATCGACAGTCGCTTCGTCGAGAAGGGGCGCGACCTCCGACCCACTGATGAGGGGCGGGCGGTTGCCGTCGTCGAGGGCAACTTCGCCGCCTACCATGGCCTCCCGATCCCGACCGCTGCCCAGCTTCCCGGCGGGCAGCGTGTCCGCCTGGTCGGGCAGGTACTACAGCCGGAGCAGTTCCTCGTCACCCGCCCCGGCGCCCAGTTCGGCGCCGAGTCCGGCTACGCCGTCCTCTACGCGCCGCTGGCGACAGTGCAGGCGCTGAGCGGTCGCCCAAGGCAGGTGAACGAGCTCGTGCTCACACTCGCCGCCGGAGCCGACCCGACCCTCGTCGCGCGCGAGCTGCGGCAGACACTGGCGAGCCGGCTCCCGAAGATCGGCGTCACGATCACCCGCAAGGCCGACGAGGACGCCTACCGGATCCTGTACAAGGACGCGCGCAACGATCAGCGGATGGTGAACGTCTTCGCCTGGCTGCTCCTTGCGGGCGCGGCGTTCGCGTCGTTCAACCTCGTCAGTCGCGTCGTCGAGTCGCAGCGGCGGGAGATCGGGATCGGGATGGCGCTCGGCGTCGCGCCGCTCAGGCTCGCGATCCGCCCACTCGCCTTCGCCGCCGAGATCGCCCTGCTCGGCGTCGTCGCCGGCATCGGCGTCGGCCTCCTCTTCAACGAGCTCTTCCGCGGCGCCCTCCAAGACCTCCTGGCGTTGCCCGTCTGGAGGACACCACTGCTGCCGGGCGTGTACGCGCGCGCGGCCGCACTCGGCTTCGCGGTTCCGCTCCTCGCCGCCGCCTACCCCGTCGCCCGCGCCGTCCGCGTCCCGCCGGTCGCCGCGATCCGCGTCAGCTCACTCAGCGCCTCCGGCAGCGGCCTCGCGCCCCTGCTCGAACGACTGCACCTCCCCGGCTCGAGCCTGGCCAAGATGCCCCTCCGAAACATCGCCCGCACGCCGCGCCGGACGCTGATGAGCCTGCTTGGGATCGCCGCCGTGATCACCATCCTCGTCGCCCTCGCCGGCGTCTTCGACGCCTTCAACCGCGCCCTGGCGGCAAGCCACGACGAAGCCCTCTACGGCAACCCCCAGCGGATGACGGCAACCCTGGCCGCACTCGAGCGCAGAGACGGACCGGTCGTGCGCGCGATCGCCGCCTCGCCCACGGTCGCTGCCGCCGAGCCCACACTCGTCCTGCCGATCACGCTGCGCGCGAACGACACCTCGATCGATGCCAGCCTGGAGCTGCTCGACCCAGCGAGCGCGGTCTGGCGGCCCCGGATCACCGACGGCGCCTTCACCCACGCGAGCAAGGGCATCGTCATCGCGAAGCAGGCCGCCGACGACCTCGGCCTCGACGTCGGAGACACGGTCGCGCTCACCCACCCGGTCCGCAGCGGCCCGAACACCTTCCGCACAGTGACCAACAGCCTCAAGATCGTCGCACTCCACGTCAACCCACTCCGCGGTCTCGCCTACATGGCGACCGGTCAAGCCGGTCTCTTCGGGCTCGCCAGTGCGGCGAACAGCGTCGAGCTCCGACCCCGCGGCAGCCCGGCCGCGCTCACGCGCGCTCTCTTTGCGATCCCCGGCGTCGCTTCGGTCGAGTCGGGCGCGGCCGTCCCGGACGCACTCAGTACCTACATGGACGAGTTTCTGGCCATCCTTCGCATCACGCAGGCGGTCACGCTGTTCCTCGCGCTCCTGATCGCCTTCAACGCCACCAACATCGCCAGCGAGGAACGCCGCCGCGAGCACGCGACCATGCTCGCGTTCGGTACACCGCTCCGACGTGTCCTGGGCGGCACGGTCGTCGAGAGCATGCTGATCGGGATACTCGGAACCCTCGTCGGCCTCGGGCTCGGACTCGCGCTGCTCGGCTGGATCATCAACGTCGTCTCCCGCGACACCTACCCCGAGCTCGGACTACCCGTCACCCTCACCCCCGCATCGATCGCCATCGCGGCGGCGCTCGGGATCGTCGCAGTTGCACTCGCTCCGCTGTTCGGCGTCCGACGGCTCAGGAACATGGACCTCCCCGCCACGCTCCGGGTCGTCGAATGAGCGGCGTGCCGGCGTTCACGCTCGCCTTGGCTCACTGGTAACTGGGCCCGCCACGTTCGGCGGTGAGATTGGCCGCAGCGTGTTGCGGACTCGTGAGCCGTCGCACAAGGTGTGGGACTTCCCCTCTTACCGGCAGCCCCACGCTCTCCGAGAGCTCGTAGAGCTCGGCCGGCATGTCCCCATGCCAGGGCGCGTACGGCTCCCGTTCCCCTCGGCCATCGGGAACCCGTGCCCCGCGACCTCGGATGCGCCGCCGAACGGGTCGTCCCGCCCCGCCCCTCCCCAACGCCGGTCGAACAGCTCCTCGACGGAGCCGTAGGTGTGGAAGAGCAGCCCCGCGTCGAACGCCCCGAGACGGTCGACGAACTCGCCCAGGGTCGTGGAGGTGAAGACGACCTCCCATGCCGAGTGGCAGCAGCGGACGAAGGCCGTCGAGGCCAGCGGAGGGACCGTCCCGTCCCGGCAGACGACGTAGTCGGCATCCGGGACCTGCAGAAACACCGCCCAACCCTACGCCGGAATCACGCGAAGGGAAGCCGACCAGGACCGACCGAACCACCGGCCTCTCGCTGGGCAGGAGCGACTCTAGGTTCGGACGAGCGAGCGCGCCAGCGCGAGCGAGGCCACAAGGCGAGTCCGAGAAGGAACCCGGCCCCCCGATCGCTCGGGGAGGCCGGGGCTCAGGAGGAAGTCCTCGTGAGGCCGGGTCGGTCTCAGCGACGATCGGTGTCTCAAGCGGCCCCCCGGTTCCTGTATCAGCCTCGACACCGACCCCCCGGGGCACTCGGCCCCGTCGGAACGGTTGCGTCTGGTTACGCCGTCGGGTTCTGCGCGGGGCTGGCGCCCACGCCGCGGCCCTCCCCTCTGACGGCGCACGACACGGCTGCCAACCGCTGGATCGACCGCGATGAGGGCCGGGCTCCCACCGGCTGAATTGCGTTCGCGTCGTGGCCGAATGCGCGTGCTGCTGGCGCTCGGAATGGCCGTCCCCGGTTTACGCGCCGGGGTCGCGGACTTTCATGGGTCATGAAAGCCGGCGCCCGGGGGGACGGCCCCGGAGCGTGCCGGGGACGCGGGCAGGGTTCAGACGCCGGCCCCTCGCGCGCGCGAGCCTTTGCCCGGCTTCGTCCGGGTCGACGCCCGCGCGACGCGGCCCCCGAGACGCCCACAGACGGCACGGTTGAGCGGCTTGTCGCCCGCCGCGACGCGGGCGTCCTTCCGCGACGCCGTCCGGCATGCCAACCCGGAGGACGGCCGACATCTGGCGAACCGCAGTGAAGCACGGCCAGGGCAGTGAGCCGCAGTGGAGTTCTGAATCTTCGCGTAGGCGCTCGGTCGCCAGAGCAGGCATTTTTCTTGCACATGGCCGAGAGGCACGAGGCGACGCGAAGGCTAGGCGCTCTCGAAACCGAGCGGCTCCTTGGCGAGACGCTGATACGAGGGTGCGTCGAAGGGAGCGGGCATACTGCGAGCCAGGGCGAGGCACCATCATCCCCCTGGGCTGACGCACCTCCCAAGCCGAGGCGACCCTGGTAGCCTCGCCGCGTGGCCGGGTTCGACGCCGTCCTCGTCGGGTCGGGAATCAACACGCTCACCGCCGGCGCGCTCCTCGCCCGAGACGGCTGGAGCGTCTGCGTGCTCGAGCGGTCGGACCGGCTCGGGGGCGCCATCCGCACCGAGCCGGACTACACGCTGCCCGGCTTCACCCACGAGGTGATGAGCTCCTGGCACCCGCTCTTCACGGGCTCCGCGACGTACGCCGAGCTCGGCGACGAGCTCCACCGGCGCGGTCTCGAGTATCTGAACACCGACCTGCCGACCGCCACGGCATACCCCGACGGCTCTGCGATGTTCCTGCAGACGTCGATGGAGGCGAACGTCGCCGAGTTCGACCGCTGGTCGGCCGGCGACGGTGCCGCCTGGCAGCGGCAGTTCGAGGAGTTCATGGCGAACGCCGACCTCTCGTTCGGCGTCCTCGGCACCGAGCTCTGGTCGCCCGGAGGGCTCGGCCTCGGTCAGCGGATGCTCCGCCGGCTCGGCCGCCGGGGCCTGCTCGACTTCGCCGGTCACGCGCTCGCGACCTGCCGCGACTGGACGACCGCGACGTTCGACTCCGAGCAGGCCCACGGGCTGCTCGCCCCGTGGGTGCTGCACACGGGCCTCGGTCCCGAGAACGCCGTCTCGGGGTTCATGACCCAGGTGATCGCCTGCGCGGTCCAGCTCGGGGGCATGCCCGTGCCCGTCGGCGGCGGCGTGAAGCTCGTCGACGCGCTCGCGGGGATCGTCCGCGACGCCGGCGGCGAGCTGCGGACCGGAGCGGGCGTGGAACGGATCACGGTCTCGTCGGGTCGGGCGACGGGTGTCGTCCTGACCGACGGCGAAGCCGTGGCCGCGACCCGCGCGGTCGTCGCCGGAGTGACCCCCACGCAGCTCTACGGCAGCCTCCTCCGCGCGGGAGACGCACCGGACGACGTTCACGCGGCGGCACAGCGCTATCGCTACGGCCGCGCCGGGATGCAGATCCACCTCGCCCTCGACGAGCCGCCGCGCTGGAAGGGCCCCGACGCGGAGCGCCTCGCGCGGACGGCGATCGTCCACGTCACCCCCGGGCTCGACGGCGTCTCGCGCGCGGTCAACGAGGCCGAGCGCGGGCTGCTCCCCGCGGAGGCGACCATCGTCGCCGGCCAGCCGTGCGCGGTCGACGCGTCTCGGGCGCCCGACGGAAAGTCGATCGTCTGGATCCAGCTCCAGGAGCTCCCGGCCGGCCGAGTCAAGGGCGACGCCGCCGGGGAGCTCGACGTGGGCGACGGGACGTGGACGGAGGAGCTCCGTGAGGCCTACGCCGACCGGATCGTGGGCAGGCTCGGAGAGTCGATCGAGAACCTCTCGTCGGCCACGCTCCGGCGCATCGTCCTGTCGCCGGCCGACCTCGAGGGACTGAACCCGAACCTCGTCGCCGGCGACATCTACGCCGGGAGCTGCGCCCTCGACCAGAACCTCCTCTGGCGCCCGTTCGCCGCCTCCCCCGGCCACCGCACCACCATCGAGGGCCTGTGGCACGTCGGAGCGAGCACCCACCCCGGGCCCGGCCTCGGAGCGGGCTCGGGGTACCTCGTCGCGAAGGAGCTGACGAAGCCGCCGCTGCCTCGCCGCCTGATTGCAAGAATTCCAGGAAGAAAGTGAACCTGCGTTCTTTCTATGTTGTTCTACGTGTCCGACTTCAGTCGGACACGTCCTCTCCCCCGGCGCGCCGGTGAAGCTCGCCCTCTCCACGATCTCCACCCTGAACGCGTCGTTCGCGCAGGAGGTCGAGGCGTACGCGGCGGCAGGCTTCGACGCGATCGGCCTCTGGGAGATGAAGCTCCCGCCCGACGACGAGGCGAACCGCGCGCTCCTGCGGGCGCACGGCCTCGCGGTCGCGAACTGTGTCCCGACCGTCCCGTCGTTCCTCCAGCTCGCGATCCCGGGGATGGAGGGACCGGAGGACCCCGGCGAGCGGATCGACGCGCTCTGCGCCTCGATCCGGCGCCTCGCCGGCTACGAGCCGGAGTCGGTGCTGTGCCTGAGCGGCCCGCTCGGCGGCCGCACCGAGACGGAGGGAAGGGCGATCGTCGTCGAGGGGCTGCGACGTGCCGGCCTCGCCGCACGGGAGGCCGGCGTCCGGCTCGGGTTCGAGCCCATCCACCCCGCTCAGCGCGAATCCGCGGGGTTCGTCGACACGCTGGCCGACGCGCTGTCGCTCCTCGACGAGGCAGGTGTCGACGACGTCGGGATCATGGCCGACACCTTCAACCTCGCCCGCGAGGGCACCGCGGACGTCGTGGAAGCGGCGTCTCGCTTCACGGGGCTCCACGTGGCCGACGAGCCGCAGGACCCGACACCCGGCGTGCGCGTCCTCCCCGGCGAGGGACACGGCCGCTCGGCGGAGCTCGTCGCGGCGCTCCGCGCGACGGGCTGGGACGGCACGCTCGACGTCGAGATCTTCTCGACCCCGGACGCCTTCTGGTCGCTCCCGGTCGACGAGGCCGCTCGCCGCGCCTACGCCGCGGCCGCCGCGCTCGGCGCCGCAGGTTTCGACGCGTAACTCGTTCCCACGGCCATGGACGTCGACGCCGCGACCGTGCCCCTCGAGGAGCTCGACCGCCTCTGGGACTTCGACGATCCAGCCGGGAGCGAGCAGCGCTTCCTCGCGCTGCTGCCTCGAGCTCGACACGAACGAGACGGCGCGTTCCTCGGAGAGGTGCTGACGCAGCTGGCGCGAGCGCAAGGCCTCCAGCGTCGGTTCGGGGAGGCCGACCGGACGCTCGACGAAGCCGCCTCGGCACTGCGACCGGACGACGAGCGCGGCCGCGTGCGCCTGCTCCTCGAGCGCGGGCGGGTGTCGAACAGCGCCGGCCGGGCCGGCCGCGGCGCCGCGCAGTTCGCCGATGCGTGGGAGCGCGCCCGCACGGGGGGCGAGGACGTGCTCGCGGTGGATGCCGCGCACATGCTCGGCATCGTCGAGCCCCCCGAGAGCGCCTGGGAGTGGAACGAGAGAGCGATGCAGCTTGCGCGGACGTCGCCGGACCCGCGCGCCCGCCGCTGGGTCGGGTCGCTTGCGAACAACATGGGCTGGGCGCGGCACGAGGCAGGCGACTACGACCAGGCGCTCGCGCTGTTCCAGGTCGCCCTCGAGGAGCGGAGGCGGGAGGGCACTGCGAACCAGGTGAGGATCGCCCGCTGGTGCGTGGCCCGCTGCCTGCGCTCCCTCGGCCGGGTCGAGGAGGCTCTCGCGGAGCAGCAGGCGCTCGCCGCAGAGCTGGACGCGGAAGGCGAGGTCGACGGGTACGTCGACGAGGAGCTCGCCGAATGCCTGCTCGCGCTCGGCCGCGGCGACGATGCACGCGCGCACTTCTCCCGCGCGTACGCGGAGCTCTCCGGTGACGCCGGGCTCCAGGCGACCGAGCCGGAGCGCCTCGAGCGCCTCCGGTCGCTCGGCACTCCGTACGGCCGGGCCGAGCCTCAGACCGAGCCGTAGAGCTGGAGGATCACCGACACGTACTGCTTCGTGTCGTCGAAGAGCCCACGCTCGCGCACGGCGCGGGCGCCCTGGTAGTAGCCCGCAAGGGCGAGCCTCATGTCCCCGTCGAACTGGTCCAGCTGCCAGCGGAGGTAGCGGACACCCGCGCGCACGTTCCCGTCGTACGTCCGCGGCGTGGCCTCGCCCAGCAGCATCGCGTCAACCCACTCCCATGTCTCCGGCAGGAGCTGCATGACGCCGATCGCGCCGGCGCTCGAGACGACGTCCTCCTGGAAGCCGGACTCCATCCACGCGACCGCTCGCGCGAGCCTCGCGTCGACGCCGTACGTCGCCGACCAGCGGTCGATCGCCGCACGCACCATGCTCCGGTCGACAGGCGGGCCGGTGTCTCCGAGATGCGCGCCCCGGGGAAGCGTGAGGCGCTGGCTCGGGACGATCGTCGCCATCAGCGAGAGCCCGTTCACCTGCGCAAGCCGCCATGGGCTGACGTGGTAGCGCTGGGCGATCGAGAAGAAGCTCTCTCCCGGCGCGACGTCGTGCTTGAGTCGCGGAATGGCGGCCGCCGGAGCCTTTCGGGCGGCGACGGTGCGACCCGGGACGCGCAGGCGCTGACCCGGCGTCAGCACGCTGGTCAGTCTGAGCCCGTTGGCGCTCGCGAGCCTGGTGGCACGCACGCCGTACCGGCGCGCGATCAGGAAGAAGCCCTCGCCGGGCTGCACCGTGTGGACGAGGACGGTGCTCCGGGACGGACGCGGGCGCGCGACGGGACGCACGACCACCGTGCGGCCGGGGACACGGAGCCGCTGACCCGGCGTGAGCACGCTCGCCAGCGTCAGGTCGTTCGCGCGCGCGAGCACCGTCGGCTGGACCCGGTAGCGGCGCGCGATCACGACGAAGCCCTCGCCCGGCTTCACGGTGTGCACGAGAGCGCGCCGTGCAGGCGCAGACGCCACCTTCGACTTCCCGCGCGCGAGAGCCCGAAACGTCCGGACGCCGGCGACCCCGTCGGGCTCGAGCCCGCGAGAGCGCTGGAAGCGCCTGAGGGCGGCGGCGGTCGCGGCGTCGTAGCGGCCGTCGATCCTGCCCGCGGGCAGGCCGAAGCGCCTCAACTTGAATTCGAGCGACGCCACGTCCCAGCCGACCAGCCCGGGCGACAGGTCGCGCTGGCCCAGGAGCGGCATGCCGCGCTTGCCCAGCTTGCAGCGCGTCGCCATCCCGACCTTTCCGGTCGCCCTGATCCCGTTCTTCCGCTGGAAGCGGAGGAGCGCCTCGCGTGTCATCGGCCCCGAGATGCCGTCGACCGCGCCGGTGTAGAGCCCGTGCGAGCGCAGCGCGACCTGGAGCGCCGCGATCTTGGCGCTCTGGGCGGCGACGGCAGGCCCGGCGAGTGCCAGGGCTGCGGCCGCAGCGAGGACGATCATGGCCGTACGACGCACGGAACTCACGCACTTCGCCGTCTACGCGCATGCTCCTCCCCACGACCGCATCTGCATCGGCCGGCGGCGTGGAACTGCCGAACAGCGGCGCTACACTTCCCGGTCGCTGCCTTCCCCGGTAGCTCAATTGGTAGAGCATCCGGCTGTTAACCGGAGGGTTGTTGGTTCGAGTCCAACCCGGGGAGCTTCAAATGCCTGCAATTCGGCCCGCCGAGCCGCCTTAGGTCGGGTCGAGCGCCTAGTTTCTACCCCGGTTTCTACCCAAGAAGGGAGAACGCAGTGGCCGACACCCGTAGCGAGGCACACGAAGCACTGCTTGAACTGATCCGGGACACAGCGGCGGAGGTGAACGACAAGAGCGTCGCTCCCATTGGCGCCCGAGCCATCGTCGCGCTCAGACTCGCTGAGGCGTTTGCCTGGGTGACCAACCCGAATCAGAGCCACGGCGGCACGCCCGCCGAGAAGTAGGACCGTTTAGGGTTCGATCTGTTTGAGGCTGAATAGCCGCGCCTCAGCTAGTTCCGCCGCGTCCGGGCAACTGGTCTTCGCGGCGTGCAGATACCGCTCCGTGGTGGAACCTTGAGCGTGTCCGGCTTTCGCCTGCTCCGTCTCGGCGTCCGGCATCGCCGGGGTTTCGACGAGGTCGAGCGGGTTCTCGGACACGCACCGCCACCGTCTCGCGGTCTTGAACAGGAGCCCTGCGAGCACGAGGTGGTTCCGGACGGTCTTCGGTGACAACCCGGCGGTGATCTTGTCGGCCGCGTACCGCTCGAACGCCTCGGGCGACCGTGATAGTCGAGCAAGGTTCAGATGGCCGAACACCGGCCGCAGGTGGTTCCGCAACGTGGCCTTGTAGTCGATGACCGTCGACTTCTTTCGGGGCCGTGCCGCCAGGGCGACCGCCTCGAACTCGTCGGCCAAATCGTTGAACGTCCGCCGCCTCGGCTTCCGCATCCCCCTCTCAACTTCGGCCAGACGTGCACCAAGCGCCCGTTCCGCCTTCCGACGATCCCACTCGGGCTCGCGACCGAGGGTTTCCATCACCTGCCGACCGTCAGCGTCCGAGAACTTGACGCGCCACACGACGCCGCGGGCGCCCTCGTACCGGATTACGCACGCTGCCCTAGGCACCGTGGCTCCTCTCAGCCCAACGCCCTCCGAGCACAGGGATGAAGCCCCCGGCCCGGAGGGCCTGGGCAGCATACGAAGTGATTCGGAGGATGCGTGGCTTCATCACGCACGCCAGAGACAGTAGACCGATCATCGGCCGGAGGCAAACCCGGCCAAGCGTCGAATTGGGCCGAATGTGGCCATTCAGCAGGCAACGGAAGTCGCCTGAGCTTCGCGCGGAGCCGGACACGTCGCGCCACGAGCTGCTCAAGTCACAGTTGGCAAACACGCTGAGGTACGGTTGGCACGGCTCGGGAAGAAGCAACGCCAAAGAGTTCTTCGAGTCTCTGCCCCCCGCAGACGACAGATCGCAGTTCGTTGAGCGGCTAGGCTCGCGCCGTCCGGACTGACGGATCGAGATCATCGCCTGAAGGTGATTCTGCGCCCTGGCTGCTTGCACCCCTCGAGCCACGCCTCCACATCCGCCCGGTCATAACGGCGGTACCGGCCGAGCGGAACGCAAGGCATCGCCCCCGACCTGGTCGACTCACGCACCCAGCTGACCGGCACACCCAGCCAGGCGGCTACCTCGTGCGCATCGAGAAGCCGCTCGCTCAAGTGGCCACGTCCCAACGGGCCACTAGGCGACCGGCCGCCGACGATGTAGGGTCGAACGTATGTTCTTGGCCGGCGTTCCGGTGCCCGACCGTCTTGTTCTCGAGCTCGCTCGCCGTGTCGATGACGAAGACCTGAAGGACAGGATCCGCTACGCCCTCGCACGCGACGTCAAGGTGCTCGGCCTCGAGATCTACGAACGCGAGGCGCTCATTCGCGCGATGGTCGATCCGCCGCCCGGGCTCGAGGAACTCCGCGGCGTTCTGCCTGCCGAGCATGTCGGCCGCAAGCGCGGCGGGCTCGCCTAGACCGGACGGCAGCACGGCCGCGATACGATCCGTGGCGCTGTGGACGAGAACGACGCCTTCGCTCTGACCCTCGTCAGGGTCGGCCCCTTCTTGCCCTACGTCGAGGCGGACGTGTACGAGTATCGCGGGGTGAGCCTCCCCGGAGTAGGCGACACGATCACGATCAGGAGAATCGCAGGCCCGGCCGGTGCGACCCTGGACGAGACTCTCGCCTACGTGACTCACGTGGACGGGAATGCGACTCCGCCACTCAGGGCGACTGAGGTCAAGGCAACGCGGCGACGAAAGCGCTAGCGCCTGGGTGGACACATGGCCCGGCGCAGTGAGAAGCCGCTCGCCCACGCCGAAACACTCACGCCCGACGAACCACCGATCTGAGTGCGGGCGGCGCTCGCGCACAGACACCCGAGCAGGGGAGGGAAGCGAACTCGAGGTCACGGCGCGGTGGGGGACGGCGCCGCCCGCAAGGACGATCCTCTGCCTCGGAACGGCGACATACAACCGAATGCCCCACGTCGACACGTCCCGTCCGGCCACTTGAACACGACCCCGACACCGACAAGAATCAGGCCGGGGAGAGGGGTTCGGGTGTTGTATTGCGTAGAGGTGCGTCACGACGCAACCTCCGACCTGAGATGATCGCCCCCATGCCGTGGTTCATCGAGCTCTCGCTCTCCAACGGAGGGACGCTCCACCTGGATACGGATCAGGACGATCCCGTCGCCGACCTCGACCGCCAAGCCAAGGGATCGAAGTCCGGCAGCTGGGTCAAGACGGTCGAAGGAGCGTGGGTGAACCAGGATCAGATCGTCTCGGCCGGAGTGGTCGACCTGCCGGCCACGCCGCCGGGCCACTAGCCGCGCCGCCACCGCATCGACGAGAAGCCTCTCGCTCACGCCATACACTCCGAGACATGCTCATCCAAGGCGTCGAGGTGACCCCCGAAAACGTTGAATGGCTCCGACAGAACGTGCCTGAGCCAGCCGCCACGACTCTCCGCGATGCGCTGGCCGACGACCGGCTCCGGCTCAAACCCGGGGATGCGGACCAAGTCCTCAACGCACTCCTGGACGACCCGCCACCCGGACTCGACGAGCTCCGCGCCACTCTGCTCCATGAGCGCGAACGTCGACCGATGTAGCAGCGGCGACCAACGGCTCAACCGCCCCACCCTGATCACCAGTCCCTCGACGTTGGCCGCGGATCACACTCGCGATGCACAGCCTTGCCGTCCATCACGGGCCACCAATCAGACTCGATCGGCTTCCCGCAACGAACACACACCGGCTGATCGCAGAGGAACTTGCCGACCGAGTCGCGCCGTCGACCAGCCGTTCCACGATTGCACCGTCGATGCTCCGGGCCCGACCACTTCGACCGGTCGTTGTCGTCATGCCCGAGATCCCAGTGTGTTCCGTGCTCGATCGGCAGGCCGCACCGCGCGCAGTTCGCCCGGCCAGCTTCCACCTCCACCGCCCATATCTGGCGCAGTCTCTTGTGTCGCTGTGTCCTGCTTCACGAAATCTGGCAGTGGGGTTAGTGTCGGGCTCCTGGTGAAGGGAGCTGCACGTGGCACGTCCTTCTGTTTCTCTGTTGAAGACAAGTACAGGCTCGTCGTGGCAGTCATCAGTGGCGAGATGAGCGTGGCGGAGGCCGCTCGGCGCGGGAAGGCGTCGGAGCAGTCGATCTCGACGTGGAAGCGGCAGTTCCTCGAGGGCGGCAAGGCCGGCTTGGTCGAGGGCGGCAAGCCGGCGCCGAACGCGCGCGGGCGGCAGCTGTTCGACGAGGTCGAGGAGCTGAAGGCGGCGCTCGGGGAGGCGCACGTCGAGTTGCGCGTCTGGAAGAAGAGCGCCGAGCACCGGCTGGGGCCTACGAGGACCTCGAGGTGATCCGCCTCGAGGCCGCGATGCCGACGGCGCGCTTCATGCGCCTGATCGGCGTGCCCGAACGCAGCTACCGACGCTGGCAGCAACGCGAGCGGCAAGGCTGTCCGGCGAAGGGGCCGTGGCCGACCCCGTCGGCGGACCGGCTCGAGCCGGTCGCGGTCGAGTACGCCGACCGCTTCCCGCAGTGGGGCTCCAGGACGATCGCCACCTTGATGCGGATCGACGGCCACCACGCGCCCGACTCGACGGTCTACCGCGCCTTGAAGCGGGCCGGGCGGGTGCTCGAGGTCAACTACCAGGCCGAGCGTCGCCAGCACGCCGAAGCGCGCAGAGCGGCCTTCGTCGTCGCGCCGTCGGGGCCGAACCAGGTCTGGCAGCTCGACTTCACCGAGTACACCACCAGGATGGGCGGCATCTGGCGGATCGGCGGCATCGCCGACTACTGGTCGAAGCTCGAGCTCGGCTACCACGTCGCGACAACCCAGAACCACCGCGACGCGATCGAGACGGTCGAGCTTGCGCTCGCCGAGACTGAGCGGCTGCTCGGCCGCTCTCTACTCGACGCGATCACCGACCACGAAACCGGCGAGGCGCGGCCGGTCGCACTCGTCACGGACAATGGCCCGTGCTTCAAGTCGGCGCGCTTCGCCGCCTTCGTCGACGCGCACGCGGAGCTGATCCACATCCGCACGAAGCGGAACAGCCCAGGCCAGAACGGCGTCCGCGAACGCGCCTTCGGCTCGCTCAAATACGAGCACCTCTACCGCCACGAGATCGACGACGGCCACGACCTCGGCCTCCACGTCGACCGGTACCGGCAGCTCTACAACACCGTCCGGCCGCACCAAGCCCTCGCCGGCAGACGCCCGCTCGACGTCCACCGCGAAGCGATCAACGACCCTCAGACCATCAACTCAAACGAGCCCCGAAACCCTGCCACTTTCGTGAAGCAGGACAGCTGGTGCTCGGGGTTCGCGACCGGCGCTGCTACCTGCTTTGGTTGGCTAACACCGTGGTGTTGTTCACGACCGTGCTTGGAAACGCGACGCTCGGCGTAGGTTTGCTGCTCGCCCGTCATGCTGCGCTACCGCGACTCGCCCACAACCACCGGGCTGTCGCTTGCGGCGGGAACGGCAATCAAGCTGTTCGTTGCACCGTTGGCGCTGTGGTTTCTGTTCACGGGTCGATCTCGCGCCGCGATCACCTCCGCGGTCTCGGCCGTCACCATGAGCATCGGTGCATGGGCGATCCGCGGGTACGAGGGGCAGACCGGCTATACGGAACAGTTGCGGGCCAACAACAATCGGTTCTCGCGCGTCACGCCTCTTGTGCAAGGTCTGGTACAACAGGCCGGCGGCTCGCAGCGGGCCGCGATTGTCGTCGGCCTCGTAGTCGCCATCGCTCTCGTCGTGGCTGCTTGGAACTACCGACACGACGATACAGCCTCGACGGATGCGTGGGCGGAGACGGCAACAACGGCTCGACCCGCTCCCACAACCAATCCGGCATCCGCCAACCGTCGTCGCTCGAGACCAGACTCATCGAAGCCTCCCTCGTCGATTCCAGCAACGAGGCCGGACTTCGCTATCGCCGCTCGGGTCCCTGCCGAGCGGGATAGGCGATCAGCTGACGAATCTTGCCGACCGGCGACTCTCGTCGGCCTTAGTAGCACGGGGATGGTCTTGTGGGTCGGCTTGATCAGCGCGCCCTCGCGGATGCTTTCCGTCCAACGTCGGCCTTGGTCGATGACGTCGATGCCGTTGCGGATCGCCTCGCCAGCGTTGGCGGTGCACGGGGCGATCCGGGCCGAATAGAGCCTGTCGTAGACGCTCATGCGACCCCACGCGCTTCGCGGCGCGCCTGCCGCGGGACGACCTCCGACCACGTGCGGAGTGCGCCACCGGGCTGCTCGTGGAACACGATGCCGCCGTCCCGGTCGACGTAGTAGGTGAGCACGGCGTCGCTCCCGATGTACCCGATGGTCGCGCGGCCGGGCTCGAACACCACGCCGCGACGCAAGACGTACAGGAGGTCGGTTTCGGCGTCGACGAGGAACCGGTTGCGCTGGACGAGCCGTGTTTCGGGGATCTCCTGCCAGCCATGTTGTCGGCGTGCGATCTCGAGCCGTGCCTTGCGTACCTGGCGTTCGTGTTCGGCGCGCGCCGGGTCGGGTGCGTGGGTGGTCTCGGTGTTGCGGGTCGGGTGGATCAGCATTCGGAGGCTCATCGTCATGTCTCCTGAGGGGGCCGGTATGACGGGTCGAGGGTCGGGCGCAGCGCTTCGAGCTCGCGGTGTCGGATGCGGAGCGTTCCTCCGACGCGGGTGGCGTAGAGGACCTTTCGTCGGACGAGCAGCTCGACCATCCACACGGGGCAGCCGAGCAGCCCCGCGGCGCCTGGCGGGCGACAGCAAGGCCGTTCGAGCGACGAGGTCACGCGGTCTCGTTCTCCTCGGGGCTCGGGTCGAGCTCGAGATAGCGGCGAAGCCCGCGGCGGATCTCGCTCGACAGGCTCCGGTCGTTCAGGGCCGCGAGACGCTCAAGCTCGGTTCTCATCGCGAGCGGCACGGCGGCCGACACGATCGCCATCTCAGGGGCAACGGTTGTAGCCATCTTGCAAATCTATAACATGCACATGACGTTGCGAGAGATCTCTTACGCTATGGCGCGTGCCGCGGCCGCTACCACGAGCGTTCCGCCGCCAACTGCCGGCCGAGGGACGTGACGGGCCTTGCCCCAGCGCCCCTGCGATAAGGTCGCCTCCACCCCACAGGAGGAAAAGCGATGAGCATCCTTGTTCGCTTCACGACCGCGCCCGGCATGAGCGCCGAGAAGTACGACGAGACGATGCCGCTGATCGAAGAGGCGGCGGGCAAGTGGCCGCCGGACGGGCTCGAGTACCACGTCGCGTTCAGCAGCGGTAGCGACTTCCGGGTCAGTGAGATCTGGGACTCGAAGGAGCAGTTCGAGGCATTCGGTGCGCGCCTGATGCCGGTTCTCGCCGCGAACGGTGTCGAACTCGCTGGCCCACCTGAGGTGCTGGAGGTCCACAACATCCTCAAGCGATAGGGGCAAATGCTCGTCGGGCCACCAGAAGTTCAGGCTCCGGACGCGCAACTTTCTACCGGACTTTCTACCCGACTGGCGTGATCTGACTGGCCTGAGCGAACCTCAAACGGCTTGAAACCGTGCCGTGGGCCTCAGCCAATCCGGTTCCCCGTGTCCTGTTAACCGGAGGGTTGTTGGTTCGAGTCCAACCCGGGGAGCTGCAAACCCCCTGCATATGCAGGAAATGCGAAAGGGCACCGCGTGCGGCGCCCTTCGATCCAATCGGTCGGAGGCGTTCCCTCCGCGACGACCATCTCGGCGAGCGGCCAGGCCGTCGTGATGAGCGCGAGGAGGAGGCGCGGCCACCCAGGCGACCGAGACGCCGCAGAAGGAAAGGGTGACTTCCGGGCATCCGAGAGGACCGCACCTCCCGTATCTGATTGTCGGCGACCGCGGCAATTGCGGCAAGGGGCACGTCACGCCGCAACCCGCGACCTGGGATGATTGCCCCCATGCCGTGGTACATCGAGCTCTCCCTGTCGAATGGAGGAACGCTCCACCTGGACGCCGACCAGACCGATCCCGTCGGGGACCTCAAACGCCGAGCCAAGCGATCGGCGTCCGGCGACTGGATCAAGACCGTCGAAGGCGCCTGGGTGAACCAGAATCAGATCGTCTCGGCCGTGGTGGTCGACCTGCCAGCTGCACCGACGACCCACTAGTCGCGCCGCCACGGCATCGGGGAGCCGCGCACACCGACGACCGTGTCAAGATGCTCGCAATGGTCGTACGAGCAGTCGTGCTGTTCCTCGTCACGTTCGGTCTCGCCCTAGGGGTCTTCGCGCTCGCCAGGGATTGGGGCTTCGTCTTCGGCCACTCGTGGCACGACGGGCGCGTCGGCGCAGCGGCGATCGCCGCCGTCGTTGTTGTCGTGGACGCCATCACGACCCGCACGAGACGACTGCCAACGGCGCGGTAACTCGAGTCCGCCCGCCCGCCGATCCACGAGCCGAGGCCGAGCGAGCTTCCCTGCCGCCGAGCTCGGATGGCACTTCCGGTGACCGACAGCGAGTCCCGACGGGCACGGCTGATGACTTCGGCGGTCGGCGGTCCGCCTCACTCGAACGGGGCACCAGTCAACCTCCCGACTTGCCGAGGCTTCAAACGTGTCTGCGTCCGGTCCTGTATACGGCCTCCCCGGCGATGCTGTTGCGAACGAGGCCCCGAAAGCGGCCAGCACCGTGCTCCCGCTCATGATTCTCTTCGTCGCGCTCGCCGTCGCGACCATGTGGTTCGTCGCGCGACCTGCGCTCGACAAGACGCCGCGTGCAGAACGGTCGTGCGAGGTGTTCGTCCTCAAGTCAGGGACCATCACGTGCGTCGCCAAGCCGACGCCCGGATCGCAGGCAGTGCCCCAGAAGCCCAAGCACTCCAGCCGCGCCAAGCACTGACGCAGAACGCCGATTGGCGGTGGCGGGAGGGCTTCGACGACCCCTACGATTCCGACATGCCGATCGTCGCCGGCATCCGCCTCTCGCGCGAGCAGACGCTCGAGCTTGCCGCCATGCTCACCCGCGACGGGTCCGACCGCACGGCGCGCATTCTCCTCACGGCGATCACCGAAGGCCACGAGTTCGTCGCACTCACCATGGGAGACCGCGAAGCGATCCTCGCCGTGTTGGACAGGCCGCCGGAAGGGCTCGTCGACCTGCGCACCGCGCTCTTTGCGGAGCTCAACTGGCGCCGCGGCATGGTTCGCGGAGCGCAGCCGTCCGGCCGCTCGCCCTACGCGCGCCGCACCTCGCCGTAGCACGCAGCCAATCCACCCTCACGAAGGCTTCCGAGCCGCTCCCGCGCAAGCTCCTTTCGTCCGGTGTCCTCTCAGTGCTCGTGCCGGTCGTGGGCCCACGCGTGCTCGAGGGCGGCGCGCGCGACACCGACGTGCTCCGCATCGACGAGCCCCGCGTCGAGCAGCGTCCGCTCGAGCGCCGTCAGCCAGCGCTCGTAGTACCGGTAGCCCTCCGCCGTCCCGTCGTGAGACTCGCTCCCAGGCGCCGATCTCCTCGATCAGCCGGACGCGGAACGCCTCGAAGTCGATCACCCCTGCGTCGTGCAGCGCGACGGCGACGCCGAAGGCCCGGCTCTCCCACGGCTCCTCGAAGACCAGCTCGCCGTTCGAGCGCGGCGGCGCGGCCGGGGCGCTCGGGTCGGCGACCGCGGGGTCGGTGCCCTCGGTCATCCGCCCGGGCTCGTCGCGAGGCCCGTGCCGATCATGCTGTCGCGCGTGACGAGCGCCGCCAGCTCCTCCTCGCTCATCCCGTCCGTCCCCGGCGGTCGCCGCGGGACGACGAGGTAGCGCACCTCGCTGGTCGAGTCCCAGATGCGGATCTCGGTCTCGGCGGGAAGCTCCACGCCGAACTCGCGGAGCACCGCTCGGGGCTCGGCGACCACCCGCGCGCGATAGGCCGGGCTCTTGTACCAGGTCGGCGGGAGGCCGAGCACCGGCCACGGGTAGCACGAGCAGAGCGTGCAGACGACGACGTTGTGGACGTCGGGCGTGTTCTCGACGACCACCATCGTCTCCCCCTCGAAGCCGCCGTACCCGAGCTCCCGGATCGCCGCCGCGCCGTCCGCATGAAGGCGCTCGCGGTAGGCCGGGTCGAGCCAGGCGCGGGCGACGACCCGCGCGCCGTTCTGCGGTCCGAGGTCGCGCTCGTACCGCTCGACGATCGCGTCGACCTGGTCGGTCGTGAGCAGCCCCTTCTCGACCAGGACAGCCTCGAGGGCAGCCGCGCGCAGCGCGAGGTCGTCGTCGTGGTGATCGTGGTCGTGGCTCACGCCGGCTCCAGATAGCTCTCGAACAGGTCGAGCACGACCGTCCAGCGACCCTCGTCGGAGGGCCCGAAGAGGTCGTCCGACGCGAATGCCACGGCGTAGACGGGCTCCTCGGGCCCCTCGTACGGCCCGATGTCGGGGAACGCGTCGACGCCCCTCACGGCCTCGACGATGCCGGCGGCGCCCCGCACGTAGCGCGGGCAGCGGGTGTGCCCCGCGGGGCGCATCCGGCGGACGCGCACGGGCTCACCGGGGGCGAAGCGCGCAGTGCCGGCCGGGCCGAGGGACGACGCCTCGCGTGTGACGTCGACGACACGTCGGGCGGCTTCGGGATCCTCGGCTCGAGGCGCATCGTCCCCGGCACGCAGCCGCGCCACCCAGTCGTCGACGTCGCGCTCGGAGATCGTGCCGTGCCGGAGCAGGCGCTGCTCGGTGCTCCAGAGCCACCGCTCGTAGTACCCGGCGGCCAGGTAGTCGGCGGGCGGCATCTCCTCCCGGATGGCGCGCCCCGAGCCCTCGCCCATCCCGTGGATCCCGACGAGCGTCGAGAGCGCGAAGACGCGGAGCTCCCAGGGATGCTCGGCGACACGGTCGGACCCCGGGGTCACGACCGCCCCGAACCCGTGCATCCCGCCCATGTCGTGCACGCCGTCCGTGGCCGCAGCCTACTCCGCGGCCGGGTCGAGCACGAACACGCGAATCTCGCGACCTGCCCTCGCGCGGTAGTCGTCGTAGCCGGGCCAGAAGCGGACCGCCTCCGCCCAGTAGCGCGACCGCTCCTCGGGCGTCGCACGCCGCGCCGTGTACGCACGCTCGACCCCGTCGATCGTCACGCGCGCCTCGGGGCAGGCGTCCAGGTTGAGGGCCCAGCCCGGATGACGCCGTCCGCCCCAGTTGGACGCGACGAGCACGATCCGCTCACCGTCCTCGACGTGCAGGAGCGGCACCGTACGCGCCTCGCCCGTCCGTCGGCCCGTCGTCGTCAGGTAGCAGAGCGGGAAGCCGGTGCCGAGGCTCGTGAGCGACCGCCGGCGCCGGACGAAGAGCGAATCGATCGGCGGCAGCATGCGCGAGAGCACCCACGAGGCCGAGCGGTGACGGCCGAGCTCGCGAACGGCGGACGCGTACAGGTTCACACGAGCTCGGCGAGTGCGTTGTGCACCTTCGCCAGGCGGGCCTGCAGCTCCGTCGCGCGGACGAGATCGGCGCCCTGGAGCTCGCGCCGGAGAAGGCGCTCGTGGATCCGGAGGAGAAGCTCCTTCCCCGTCCGCTCGTCGATCTCGTCCCGATCGGCGCGCGCGCCGAGCTCGGCGCGCAGCGCGACGAGCTCCTCGTCCTCGGGCGCATTACGGACGAGGACGTCGCGAAAGCGCCGGTGGAGCGGCTCGTCGAAGTGCTCCGGCGTGAGCGCCGCGAGCTCCGGGACGAGCGACGGATTGCGCACGACGGCGGCGAGGAGGTCGCGCTCGCGCTGGAGCCCGGCCTCGAGGAGGCGGGGGGTCGCCGCCGCTGGGACCGACGGCGCCCGGCCCGACCGCGCGGGCGCCAGCCCCGCGAGTGTCTCGCGGGGAAGATCGAGCCGGTCGGCGAGAAGCCGCAGCGCCTCCTGCCGCTCGGGTGAGTCCTCGACGCGAGCGAGGATCTCGCGGGCCCGCACGAACGCCTCCTGACGGTCGTCCGTTCGCTCGAGCGTGATGCGCACGCGGTAGTGGAGGTAGCTCTCGGCCGACCCCAGCCGCCCCGCGAACGACTCGGGCGCGTCGGCCGGGTCCTCGCCCTTCGGCAGCGCGACGACCCGCACGTCGAACCCCTGCCCGACCGCCAGCTCCATCCCGCGCAGGGTCGCCTCCTGTCCTGCCGCGTCGGCGTCGAAGCAGAGGAAGAGGCGCTTCGTGAGCCGGCCGAGCTCGCGCAGCTGGGACTCGGTGAGCGCAGTGCCCATGGACGCCACGACCGGCTCGACCCCGGCCTGGCGAAGCGCGATCACGTCGGTGTTCCCCTCCACGACGATCGCGCGGTCCTGCTTCGCGACGGCCGGGCGCGCGAGGTGGAGCCCGTAGAGGACGTTCCCCTTCTTGAACAGCTCGCTCTCCGGCGTGTTGACGTACTTGCCCCTGAGCGGGTCGTCGTCCCGCAGCCGCCGGGCCTGGAAGCCGATCACGCGACCCCGCGCGTCGGCGAGGGGGAACATCAGGCGAAAGGGGAAGTAGTCGTTGCCGCGCTGGTTCGCGAGCCCCGCGGCGCGGATCTCCTCGAGGGAGAACCCGCTCTCGCGGGCCTTCGCCACGAGACCCGAGCCGCGGGAGAGCCCGAGGCGGAACTCCTTTGCGATCTCCTCGCCGAGCCCGCGCTCCGAGAGGTAGTCGCGCACCGGCTCTCCCGCCTCCGTCTCCCAGAGCACTCGCTCGAAGTAGGAGGCGGCCTGGTCGAGGAGCGCCGTGAGCCGCTCCCGGCGCCGACGCGCCGCATCCTGGTGCGGTGACGTCTCCTCGTACTCGAGCGGCACGCGGAACCGCTCGGCGAGCCACTCGATCGCGCCCGCGAAGTCGAGGTTCTCGCTCTCCTGGACGAACCGGACCACGTCGCCGCCCTTCCCGCAGCCGAAGCAGTAGTAGAGCTTGTCCACGGGGTCGACCGAGAAGCTCGGCGTCCGCTCCTCGTGGAACGGGCAGCGGCCGGTGAAGCGGGCGCTCGAGGCCCGGCGGAGCGACGTCCGCGCCGAAACGACCTCGACGATGTCCGCGGCAGCCTTGACCTCTGCGACGCAGGTGTCCTTGATCCGCGCCACCGCGCGACCCTACCCCGCTCCGAGGCTGTCCGCGTACGCGAGCGCGAAGCGGTCGGTCATCCCGGCGAGATAGTCGGTGATCCTCGTCGCCAGGTCGTCCTCCCCCGGCGGAAGGCGCGCCGGATCTCCACGAGCGCGTCGAAGACCGCGCGCACGACACGGCGGGCGCGCTCGTGCTCGGGCCGGACCTGGGGGCCGAGATACACCCGCTCGAACATGAACGAGCGCAGGGAGAGCATCGCGTCCCCCACCTCGTCGCCCTGGACGATGTCGCCCGCGGTCTCGGACGACTCGACGAGGTCGTGGACGAGCGTGTCGATCCGCTCCGAGCCGGTCGTGCCCAGCAGCTCGATCTCGTCCACGGGAAGATCCCCTTCGGTCAGGAGCCCGTAGCGCAGCGCGTCGTCGATGTCGTGGTTGACGTACGCGATCCGGTCGACGATGCGGACGATCTTCCCTTCGTGCGTCTCGGGCTCGCGCTCGCCCGTGTGCGTGAGGATCCCGTCGCAGACCTCGTGGGTGAGGTTCAGTTCCCGCGCGATCCGGAACGACTGCTCGTTGTGCAGGAAGTGGCCGCCGAAGCGCTCGCGCAGGGCCTCGTCGAGCGCCTGCTCGCCTGCGTGCCCGAACGGCGTGTGACCGGTGTCGTGCCCGAGCCCGATCGCCTCCACGAGGTCCTCGTTCAGCCGTAGCGCGCGGGCGACGACACGGGAGATCGCGTCGTCTCGAGCGTGTGGGTCATGCGGGTGCGGTAGTGGTCGCCCTGCGGGTCGATGAAGACCTGGGTCTTCCCCTTCAGCCGGCGGAACGGCTTCGAGTGGACGATCCGGTCGCGGTCGCGCTGGAACGGCGTCCGGACGCGACACGGCTCCTCCTCGCGCTCGCGGCCACGCGTCGCGTACGAGCGGACGGCGAGCGGCGACAGCGTCGACTCCTCGAGCGCTCGCACGCGCTCGGCGAACGTGTCCGCGACACGGCCTGCGACCTCCATGCGTCCAGCGTAGTCGCCGCTCCGGCGCGATCCTCGTACGCGTGCCGAGCCGAACGCCGGCCTGCGACCCCGATCAGAAAGAGCGGGACTGTCCGCCGTCGACCGCCACGCACGCCCCGACGACCCATGAGGCCCGTGGCGAGACGAGGAACGTGACGACGTCGGCGACCTCGTCCACGGTGCCGAACCTGGCCCAGGGGAGCTCGCGCTCGACGAACGCCGCCATCCCCTCGGGGTCGTCCTGCACACGGCGCTCCCAGCTCCCGCCCGGGAAGAGCGTCGAGCCGGGTGCGACGCTGAACACGCGGATCCGGTCCTTCGCGAGGTCGCGCGCCATCGCCTTGGCCAGGCTGATCTCGGCAGCCTTGGCGACGTTGTAGCTCGGGCTGCCTCCTGCCTCGCGCCCCCAGATCGACGCCACGAGCGCGATCACGCCACCTCCACGCTCGCGCAGATGCGGCAACGCGGCGCGCGAGACGGCGAGCGCCGGCATGAGGTTCCTGCCGAGGACGTCCTCCAGGTCCTGGATGTCCATCTCGTCGATCGTCCGGGCACCCGAGGCGCCGACGTTGTTCACGACGATGTCGAGCCCGCCGAACGCCTCGACGGCGCCGGCGACCACGGCCGTCGCTCCATCGGGCGTCGTGACGTCGGCGACCACCGTGTGGGCCCGCCCCGGCCCGCCGGCCCCGGACACGGCCTCCTCGAGCGCCTCCCCGCCTCGCGCGCAGAAGACGACGTCCGCTCCCTCCTCGACGAGCCGGGTCGCGATGCCGCGACCGATCCCTCGGCTCGAGCCGGTGACGAGCGCGACCTTGCCTCCGAGGCCGAGATCCACCGGGCTAGCCTAGAGGCTTGACGTCGACCCGACTGCTTCTCGCCCGCCACGGCGAAACCGACTGGAACAGGATCGGCCGCTGGCAGGGGCACGCCGATCCGCCGCTCAACGAGACCGGCCGACGCCAGGCCGCCGAGCTCGCGGACCGGCTCGCGGGCGACGGGATCGTCGCCGTCTACTCGAGCGATCTCGTCCGTGCGAGCGAGACGGCGCGCACGGTCGGGGAGCGGCTCGACCTCCCGGTCGTCGAGGACCCGGCGCTCCGCGAGATCGACGTCGGCTCCTGGTCGGGCCTGACCCGCGCCGAGGTCGAGCAGCGATTCCCGGAGGGCTACGCCCGCTGGCTCGGCGGCGAGATCGGCCACGACGGCGAGACGCGCGAGCAGCTCACGGAGCGAGCAGTGGGGGCGGCGCTGCAGATCGCGACGCGACACCAGGGAGACAATGTGCTCGTGGTCACGCACGGCGGCGTCATCCGCGCGGTACGCCGGCACGCGGCGGGCGATCCGGGCGAGGCGATCCTCAACTGCGGCACCGTCCCGTTCGAGCTCGTCGACGGCGAGCTCGTCGTCGGGGGCACGTAGGTCGAATCGGCTGAGTCTCACCGATCGTGCAGAGCGCTTGCCCAAAAAGGCAACACGGCGAGAGCCGTTTCTTGTTTCGAGGTCGTGCTCTGAACCCAGGCCCTCACTACTTCCCTCCCCGGATCTGGTTGCGGTGGGAGTTCACGAGCTTGGTTGCCAGCGCCGGCTCGACAAGCGGAGCAAGCTGCGAAACCAGCCGCTCATGTACCGAACGCCACTCAACAACATGGCAGTTCCCTCTCCGAAGGAGTCGCGCTAGAGGCCTTCGGCGTGCTGCCACAGCTGCTGGCGCAGAAGGACGGTGCGAAGCCCCGCGAGTTCTTGCCTCGGCCCCTCGATCAAGACGTGCAGGAGCGCTTCACGGTCGTCGTTGTCGAGCGCCACCATGCTTTCCTCACGAGCCCAGCCGCACTCAAGCTTCGCGGCAGTGGCATGCAGGTCGACCTGGCGGAGCAGGGAAGCGAGCTCGAGAACCAGATGGACGGGCACGGGGATGCCCGCCAACACCACTTGCTCGATCGGCATGGTGTCGGCGGGCTTGTACGGGCCGAGATCGAACAGCGCGTCCATGTCCATTCCGGCTTGTTCACAGCGCGACGACTCCGTAAACATGCCGCGTTCGTTGTCGTCGCGACGATGTTGGCGCTCGCCGCCGTCTCCGAGATCCGGACATCCCGGACACCACGAGCTGACGACGAGCCACGCCTCCTTCGAGCGAGTCGGCGGTGTCGGCTGTGGGGACAGATAGGCGCGCCGATGTACGGCGATGGCCGCTCGCGCCGCATCAGGGGAGGGACGCCACGAGCGGCCGATTTTCGCCGCATGCGGGAGGGCTAACTCCGTCAATGAACGCCTTCGTCTGGCTTTGCGCGGTTTAGGCTCCCCCGAAATGGGGTAACGCTGACGCCATGGCGCGCTCGGCGGTTCCGGTTGATCGCCCCGAATGGGCCACCTTCATCCCCGCTGGTCGCCCGGTGTGGGCCGACCGTACCCCCGAGGATCGACCTGAATCGGTCGTCTTCAATTTCGGTCTGCTCGCGGCCCTGGTGACGTGCGTCGGTTTCTGGGCGTTGCTCGCCCTCACCGTGTATTGGTTGACGTAGCGGCGCGGGTTCCCGATCGACCCTGCGCACTGGGAAATGCGTCGCAGTGCCTTCTCACCGCGCGACGGCGCGAGGTTCGTCACAATCCGGGCCGTGGACGACGAGCGTGTGGCTGAGACGGGGGAGCGCGACGTCAGACTTGGGCCGCTCTTCGCGTTGGGTGCCGTGCTTCTCGCCCTTGGGTTCCTTCGTCGCAGGCCGATCGTCGTCGCCGCTGGCATCGGGGCGGTCTGGCTCGATCAGCGTTCAGAGTTCGGAGACGCTCTGAAGCGGCGGGTCGAGAGCGCCCTGAAGACGCAGATCAAGGCTCACGCGCGAGGCTGAGAGCGGCAGCGAGCGCCAGGGCTGCCAGTCAAAGCCTGCCACGGCTGCTGCGAGACAACCAGACAGGCGTATCGGTCGTGCCCTGAGCAGACAAAGTTTCGAGACCTCACCAAGACCACACCAGCGCCGCGTCTCGCGGCCTGCACGGCATCGACGACCACTGTTTGTGCGGCAACCGCGAGCCTGCGCGGCGTGGAGGACTACACGAACAAGTACGAGGTTCGAGTCCTCATGCGGTTTGCGGCCGGTCCTGAGTTCTGAGGCACCACCGGTGCACCACCGGGGCGACGAAAGGGGCCTCCGAAGAGGCCCGTTTCGTGCGCTTGCGTTGCCGACCTGGGCGATGGCCTCGACCGGTTTCGGGGGTCTCTGGCCAGTCGCCAATGACCTCCTCGCAGGTCTCCTTCCCGAGACTCGGCCGGTGCGACGTCAGGCGGTGATGCCCTGCGGCTCAGGGGTCTGCCGGCCGGCTCGCTCGACCTCCACTGCGGGTGCGGCGCGTCCCAGTGCCACACGCCCGGTCGCAACTCGCGCATAGGGTCGATGCTACGTCGTCGTCTTCGCGATCTCGGTGACGAGATCACCAAGTGCGTGCAGCGGAGCGTCCTTCTCTCCGAATCGTTGCCAGTCGATCGGTACCGAAACCCACGGCGAGAGGCTCGGGACGTGGCCCGAGATGTCCGTGGGGCGGCTGAGAGGCCCGATCGGCTTGAGCATGTTCGCGGGAACGCCGAGGGCGGCGAGCTTCTCTCGGTAGTCCTCCCATGCGTTCCACTCGGGGGCGCCCCAGTAGGGGCGGACCAGCTCGACGAGCCACGTTGGAGCGTCCTTCGGAACGTTCATCACGGCGAGCATACTCGCGCGAGCATCAGAGCTCGTTTCACAAAGGAGCCGCAGGTAGGAACGGTGCGGATCTATCCGTTGAGCGTTATACGCGGTTCGTGGTTCCGAAGCTGGGGGACCGGATCCTGTTGGGGAGCGTTCACCGGCGCCGTGCATCACCATCGACTCGAGCAGCTCGTGTCATCCATCCCGGGAAGGAAGCAGCGCATGGCCTCACTGGTCCTAAAGATGTCCGTCTCGCTCGACGGCTACGTCGCACCAATCGACGGGAGCACCGACTGGATCGCTGCGGGAGGCTCCGATGACGCCCTCAGTTGGACTGTCGAGACCGTGAGCAACGCCGGCGCGCACCTCATGGGTGCCACCACCTACGCGGTGATGGCCGCCCACTGGCCCGGCGCCTCCGGGCCGTTCGCCAAGCCGATGAACGAGATCCCCAAGGTCGTGTTCTCGGACTCGCTCGCGTCCGCCGACTGGGGCGAGACGACGATCGCCGCCGGAGACCTGGCCGAAGCCATCACGCGGCTCAAGCAGGAGCGCTCCGACGGATACCTGCTCGCCCACGGCGGGGCGCGGTTCGCCCGATCGCTGGTCGAGACCGGCCTGATCGACGAGTACCGCCTTCTCATCCACCCGGCCGTCCTGGGCGCGGGCGAGCGGATCTTCCTCGCACCGCTCACCATCGAGCCGATGAGCACCACCGTCTTCAGCGGCGGAGCCGTCGCCCACGTCTTCGCGGCGCACCCGTGATCGAGCCTCTTAGCCCGGCTCGGTGTTACTCGGCGGGCCGCAGCAGCGTCCGGCCGACCTCGTCCTGAAGGATCGCCTGCACGAGCGGGCTGTCGGGCGCGTACGCCTGGCGCCTTGCCGTGTTCGACGACGACCAGGAGTCGCCGGTTCGGTTACGCCGGGCGGCTTCTCGGCGGGGGCACGCCGTCGCGCAACCAGAGGATGTTCTCGGCTATCTCCTGCTCGGGGTCGGTTGCCAGGTGGCCGGCTGTGTCGTCGACCTTGACGACACAGCCGGGCACGTTCGCGGCCAGCCACTCGCCGTGGGTCGGGGGGACGAGCACGTCGGTGGCCCCATAGCGAACGAGCACTGGCACGCTGATCTGGTCGACCGCGAAGCCCCACGGTTTGACGAACGCGAGATCGTCGTCGACCCAGCCTGCGACACCGGTAGCGGCCACCTCGGTGACCGACTCGCGGATGATCTGGATGCGCTCGGGGCGGGCCAGCTCAGCTCGATCCGCCTCGCTCAGCTCGAAGTTGCCGAGGACGGTCGACGGGTCGACCGCCACTCGCGCAGCGATCTCCGCCAGCTCACGCTCGAGCTCCGGGTACAGGACATCCTCCCCCGCCATCGCCCAGCCGAACTCCTTGACGTTCTCGGGATCCTGGCCTGCAAGCCACTCCTCCCGGTCAAGTCCTGGCGAACCCAGCGGCGCACCGCCGACCAGGCACGTGACTCGGACGACGCGATCGGGCAGGAGCGCGGCGCAGGCGAGCGCGTGGGGCCCGCCCCCGGACGCGCCCGTGACCGCGAAGCTCTCGAACCCCAGATGATCGGCGAGCACGCCCACGTCGTCGGTCTCGTCCGCGACCCGCCGTCCGTGCCGACGGTCGGAGCGGCCGTACCCGGCCCTGTCATGCGTGACCAGGCACACGCCAAGCCGCCGATAGAGATCCTCGTCCGGCCACCTTTCCAGCCGGCACCCCGGTGTGCCGTGCAGCGCCAGCACGGGGAATCCGTCCCGATCGCCCCACACGGCGAACGCCAACGTCCGCCCATCGGGGGCGACCACCGTCCTGAGAGTCTCGCCCACTGTCGCGAAGACCATACGACACTTAACGCGCGTCGAGCGCATGACAGAGTATCGGCTTCTCGCGGTCTCCCGGAAGTTCATGGCGCGTCGAAGGCGCGAGCGACTCGAAGGGCTAGACGCATAGCCAGGGATGCGGGTCGGGAGGGCTAGTGTCGCAACGTCACGCCATGAGCGCTCCTGTGAGAACGGACGTTCGTGACCTCGGAGGGCCATCCCGGCGCGCCGGGTCGTCTTCGAGGGCGGCGGAGCGGCCGGGGGCGGCTTCCGCCAGACCACACCCCGTAAGAGGAACTCGCGATCCGCAACCAGCGCGTCGAGGAACTCCGAAGGGTCGCGCCCGATGCTGATCGTTCTCTACGTGATCTCGGCCACGCTCGAGATCATCGGGATCGCCCTCGTGGTTCTCGACGTACGTAGTGACCGGCGGAAGGCGCGGGCGGTCGTCGAGACCTGCCACGGGAGGTGTACGGCGGCGGGGGACCCAGGCTAGGAGGAGATGCCCGGACACGACTCCGTCGTGGCGGCGATGACGCGATCAAGGTCCTAGACGAGCGCCTCCAAGCAGTCGAGCGTCAAGTCCGAGCGATGAAACGGAACTACCCGGCAGCCGACGTTCATCTGCGCGAGACGCTGCGCGACCTGCTGCACGGGAACCTCGCCCGCCGACTGCTCGGCCCAGGGCTTGTCGTGGTCGGCGTCGCGATCGGCCTCGGGGCGAACATCGCGGCCCTCTAGGGGTCAAGAAACGCGAGAGAGCGTAGCCTCGCCCGGCAACGGTTCCGAGGCACCACCGGTGCACCACCAGTACCGCATTTAGCGACATCTACGGCAGGGACGACCACTCAATCATGCGGGGTTCGGCTACCCTGCGCGGCGTGGAGGACTACACGAACAAGTACAAGGGAGAGCAGGTCGAGCTCGCGCTCTTCGGCGGGGAGTACCAGGAGGGCACGCTGACGGCGTACTGCTCGATCGAGGACGTCCCCCACGTCGAGCTCAACGGTCACATCCTCGTCCCGCTCCAGAACGTCGCGAGCCTCCACTGCTCGAGCCGCTGCGACGCGCCCGAGCCCGACTGGCCGCCGCGCGGGCTCGAGGAGCTCGATCGCGACGACCGGCCGGACGACGAGGACGACGAGGCCTGACCGCGGCGGCGTGCGCGGCGCGGCCGCTCGCAACATCCTCAAGGCCTGGCTTCTCGTCGCGCTGCTCACCGCGGGGTTCGCCGGGCTCGGCTGGCTGATCGCCGACGCCCGCGGCGCTCTCCTGTTCGCGTTCTGCTCGCTGCTCGCCGCGAGCGCCGCGTACGCGGTGGGCGACCGGGCGCTGCTCGGGATGCTTGGCGCACGACCGTTCGCGCTCGCCGAAGACCCCTTGCTGCGCTCGACGACCGACCGCCTTGCGGCACAGCTCGGCATCCAGCCCCCGAAGCTCCAGCTGCTCGACGACGGCTTCCCTCGCGCGTTCGTCGTGGGCCGCGGGCCGCGTGGCTCCACGCTCGCCGTCAGCTCCGGGCTCCTGACCGGCATCGCGCCGGCCGAGCTCGAGGCGGTCCTCGCCCACGAGCTCGCGCACGTCCGCTCGCGCGACGTGCTGACCCAGACCTACGCCGTGCTGCTGTCGACGACGCTCCTCGAGCTGACGCGGATCGGCGGCTTCCTGTCCCGCTTCCTGCTTGCGGTGCTCGCCCCCGTGGGAGCGGCCTTCACGCACCTGCTTCTCTCCCCGAAACGCGAGCTCGCGGCTGACGCCGTGGCCGCGCGGTTCGTCGATCCCCACGATCTCGCCGACTCGCTGATCCGTCTGGATCGCGCCGCGGAGCTCGTCGAGTTCCACGCCTCGCCGACGACCGAGCCGCTCTACACGGTGAGCCCGTTCGACCACACGGAGCGCGTCGCGCGCATGTTCGTCACGCACCCGCCGGTGGCCGACCGGGTCTCGCGGCTGCGTGCCCTCGGTGAGCTCTCCGCCCGGAGCGCGTCTGCGGACAGAAGCCGGCTGGGCGACCGTCTCTGAAACGACGAGAGCCGCCCTTGCGGGCGGCTCTCGGAGAAAACCGGCGGCGTCCTACTCTCCCGGGGGCTTGCGCCCCAAGTACCATCGGCGCGAGCGGGCTTGACTTCTCTGTTCGGAATGGGAAGAGGTATTTCCCCGTCGCTATGACCGCCGAAGTGTCAAAGGGCGCGCCGTCTCCCGTCTCGGGAGATTGGAACGAGCCGCTGCGGCGTCGTTCCCGATGACAGAGCGCGTCACCTTCAAAACTCCATAGCAACCCAACGTGTTCAAAATCAAGACCTCGGGCAATTAGTACGGGTCAGCTGAACGCATTGCTGCGCTTGCACCGCCCGCCTATCGACGTGGTGGTCTTCCACGGCCCTTACTCACTCGAAGTGATGGGGAACCTCATCTCGAGGTGGGCTTCCCGCTTAGATGCTTTCAGCGGTTATCCCATCCAGACGTGGCTAGTCAGCAGTGCCCTTGGCAGGACAACTGATACACCAGAGGTCTGTTCATCTCGGTCCTCTCGTACTAGAGACGACTCCTCTCAAGTTCCCAACGCCCATGGCGGATAGGGACCGAACTGTCTCACGACGTTCTGAACCCAGCTCGCGTGCCGCTTTAATGGGCGAACAGCCCAACCCTTGGGACCTGCTTCAGCCCCAGGATGCGACGAGCCGACATCGAGGTGCCAAACCCTCCCGTCGATGTGAACTCTTGGGGAGGATAAGCCTGTTATCCCCGGAGTACCTTTTATCCGTTGAGCGACGGCAATTCCACTCTTAACCGCCGGATCACTAAGGCCGACTTTCGTCCCTGCTCGACTTGTCAGTCTCGCAGTCAGGCTCCCTTATGCCTTTGCGCTCTACGCACGATTTCCAACCGTGCTGAGGGAACCATTGCGCGCCTCCGTTACATTTTAGGAGGCGACCGCCCCAGTCAAACTGCCCACCTCACGCTGTTCCCGACCCGGATCACGGCATCGGGTTAGAAGCCCAGAATCCGAAGGGTGGTATCCCAAGGTTGGCTCCACGAGAGCTGACGCCCCCGCTTCAAAGCCTCCCACCTATCCTGGACAGCGAACACCAGACTTCAACGCAAAGCTGCAGTAAAGGTTCACGGGGTCTTTCCGTCCAGCCACGGGTACTCGGCATCTTCACCGAGACTACAATTTCACCGGATCCCTCGTTGAGACAGCGCCCAAGTCGTTACGCCATTCGTGCAGGTCGGAACTTACCCGACAAGGAATTTCGCTACCTTAGGACGGTTATAGTTACCGCCGCCGTTTACCGGGGCTTGGATTCAAAGCTTCGCCCGAAGGCTAACCTCTCCTCGTGACCTTCCGGCACCGGGCAGGCGTCAGCCCCTATACGTCGTCTTGCGACTTAGCAGAGGCCTGTGTTTTTGGTAAACAGTCGCTTGGGCCGTTTCTCTGCGGCCTCCTCGAGCTCCGATCCGCGAAGGATCATCACCCTACCGAGGCGCCCCTTCTCCCGAAGTTACGGGGCCATTTTGCCGAGTTCCTTAACGAGGGTTCTTCCGATCGCCTTGGTATTCTCTACCTGCCCACCTGTGTCGGTTTTGGTACGGGCACGCCCGTTCTCCCTAGACGCTTTTCTTGGAGGCATGGCTTCAGGAACTTCGCCCATGCGGGCTCGGCATCCCGTCTCAGCCTTGATGGGTGACGGATTTTCCTATCACCCGGCCTACGCGGTTACCCCAGGTCGACCATCGCCTGGGTTTCCCTAGCCTACCCCGTCCCGCCATCGGTCAAGCAAACGGTACGTGGTACAGGAATATCAACCTGTTGTCCATCGCCTACGCCTTTCGGCCTCGGCTTAGGTCCCGACTAACCCTGAGTAGATTAGCTTTACTCAGGAACCCTTGGGCATTCGGCGGAGGAGTTTCTCACTCCTCTTTCGTTACTCATGCCAGCATTCTCACTTCCCATCGCTCCACGGCTGGCTTCCGCCGCCGCTTAACCGCAATGGGAACGCTCCCCTACCACTCCAGCTTGCGCTGAAGTCCGTAGCTTCGGCTCCATGCTTGAGCCCCGTTACATTATCCGCGCCCGATCACTTGACCAGTGAGCTGTTACGCACTCTTTGAATGGTGGCTGCTTCTAAGCCAACATCCTGGTTGTCTGTGCAATCAGACATCGTTTGCCACTTAGCATGGAATTAGGGGCCTTAGCCGACGGTCTGGGCTGTTTCCCTTTTGACCACGGAGCTTATCCCCCGCAGTCTGACTGCCGCGCTCTGGATTTCCGGCCTTCGGAGTTTGCCTGATTTCAGTAAGCTGGTAGGCCCCCTAGACCAAACAGTGCTCTACAACCGGAAATGAACACGCGACGCTATACCTAAATATATTTCGGGGAGAACCAGATATCTCTGAGTTTGATTAGCCTTTCACTCCGACCCACAGGTCATCACCGCCGTTTTCAACCGACGTGTGTTCGGTCCTTCACGGGGTCTTACCCCCGCTTCAACCTGCCCATGGGTAGATCACTCAGTTTCGGGTCTGCCTCCAACGACTGAACGCCCTGTTCAGACTCGCTTTCGCTACGGCTCCGTTTCCTTAACCTTGCCGTTGAAGAGCAACTCGCTGGCTCATTATGCAAAAGGCACGCCGTCACGGCTCGAGGCCGCTCCGACCGCTTGTAAGCACACGGTTTCAGGTGCTATTTCACTCCCCTCGCGGGGTACTTTTCACCTTTCCCTCACGGTACTAGTTCACTATCGGTCGCCAAGGAGTACTTAGCCTTACGGGGTGGTCCCCGCGGGTTCCGACCGGGTTTCCCGTGCCCGGCCGTACTCAGGTACCTGTCCAGCGAGGCCACGCCGTTTCGCGTACGGGACTCTTACCCGCTGTGGTGCGGCTTTCCATCCGCTTCCGCTACGACGCGACTTTGTAACTCGCCGACCCGCCGGCAGACGGATCGAGACAGGCCCTACAACCCCCGGACGACAACGACTGCCGTCTATCACATCGGCCGGGTTTGGGCTCTTCCCTTTTCGCTCGCCACTACTCAGGGAGTCGAGGTTTCTTTCCTTTCCTCTGGGTACTTAGATGTTTCAGTTCCCCAGCTTGCCTCTACCTGCCCTATGTATTCAGACAGGAGTACGCGCGCATTACCACGCGTGAGTTTCCTCATTCGGAGATCCCGGGATCAAAGGTCGGTCAGCACCTCCCCCGGGCTTATCGCAGCCGCCCACGTCCTTCATCGGCTCTTGGCGCCAAGGCATCCACCGTGTGCTCTTGTTCTCTTGATTCGGAAAGAACACGTTGATGTCGCTATGGAGTTTTCAAGGTGCGCGCGAGTCGATCGGGCACGGGCCGTGCTACGACCCGGTGCCGGCGTCAGAGCCTCGCCCTTCACGAAGGCCGCACCCGCTCGAGGCGGGCTCGGTCCTTCAAAGCTCAACAGCGTGCGAGCGTGGCTCGCCCGACGGCGACCCACACCAGGTGAACGAGGTCGACGTTGTTCTAGGCGAATCCGATCATCGGACGTCGAAGGGCACGAGCCCCACGGCATCAACGAGTCGGACAGCCTCCGGAGTAAGAGCTCCGGATTCCCTAGAAAGGAGGTGATCCAGCCGCACCTTCCGGTACGGCTACCTTGTTACGACTTCACCCCAATCATCAACCCCACCTTCGACGGCTGCCTCCCCTAGGGGTTAGCCCACCGGCTTCGGGTGTTGCCGACTTTCGTGGTGTGACGGGCGGTGTGTACAAGGCCCGGGAACGTATTCACCGCGGCGTTGCTGATCCGCGATTACTAGCAACTCCGCCTTCATGGAGGCGAGTTGCAGCCTCCAATCCGAACCGGGACCGGCTTTTTGGGATTCGCTCAACCTCACGGTTTTGCAGCCCTTTGTACCGGCCAATGTAGCACGTGTGTAGCCCAAGACATAAGGGGCATGATGACTTGACGTCATCCCCACCTTCCTCCGATTTGTCACCGGCAGTCTCCCATGAGTCCCCGACATAACTCGCTGGCAACATGGGACAGGGGTTGCGCTCGTTGCGGGACTTAACCCAACATCTCACGACACGAGCTGACGACAGCCATGCACCACCTGTGATCGGGTCCCGAAGGAGGGCCGAATTTCTCCGGCTTTCCCGAACATGTCACGCCTTGGTAAGGTTCTTGGCGTTGCATCCAATTAAACCACATGCTCCGCTGCTTGTGCGGGCCCCCGTCAATTCCTTTGAGTTTTAGCCTTGCGGCCGTACTCCCCAGGCGGGGCGCTTAATGCGTTAGCTGCGGCACGGAAGGAGTCGACACCTCCCACACCTAGCGCCCATCGTTTACGGCGTGGACTACCAGGGTATCTAATCCTGTTCGCTCCCCACGCTTTCGCGTCTCAGCGTCAGTACCGTTCCAGAGAGCCGCTTTCGCCACGGGTGTTCTTCCTGATATCTGCGCATTTCACCGCTACACCAGGAATTCCACTCTCCTCTCCCGGACTCTAGCCAGATGGTTTCGGTCGACGTCTGAAGGTTGAGCCTCCAGTTTTCACAACCGACCTACCTGGCCGCCTACACGCTCTTTACGCCCAATGAATCCGGACAACGCTTGCCCCCTACGTATTACCGCGGCTGCTGGCACGTAGTTAGCCGGGGCTTCTTCTGGAGGTACCGTCACCCTCTGGGCTATTCACCCGAGTGGCTTCGTCCCTCCTGAAAGCGGTTTACAACCCGAAGGCCTTCTTCCCGCACGCGGCGTCGCTGCGTCAGGCTTTCGCCCATTGCGCAAGATTCCCCACTGCTGCCTCCCGTAGGAGTCTGGGCCGTGTCTCAGTCCCAGTGTGGCTGATCGTCCTCTCAGACCAGCTATGGATCGTCGCCTTGGTGGGCCGTTACCCCGCCAACAAGCTAATCCACCGCGGACCCATCCCCGGCCAGAGGCCGAAGCTACCTTTTCCCACGTTCCCCGCAGGGATGTGGGGCTATCCGGCATTAATCCGAGTTTCCCCGGGCTATTCCGGTGCCGAGGGCAGGTTATCCACGTGTTACTCACCCGTTCGCCGCTGTCCCCAAGGGCCGAAGCCCCTGGTTCTCGCTCGACTTGCATGTGTTAGGCGCGCCGCCAGCGTTCGTCCTGAGCCAGGATCAAACTCTCCGTGAAGAAACAGATTGCCCCGCCGAAGCGGGACGAACTGGTGTCTTCCTTCGAGCTCTAACGACGTCCTCCCGTGCCGGCCCGAAGGCCGGACGAACAACCAGGACGCCGCTCAAAGGCGTCAGTCCTCATCCCACCGGGAAGGTGGAACGAGGTTGACGGGATATCGACGTCGCTCGTCGCCATGGCAACCCCGGAGGGCGGACAGGCAAGCCCGTGCCACCCCGAAAGGCGGACCGACCGACCGTGCCACCCGAAGGGCGGACCATGAACAGAGCGGCGCCGTTCTCGTCGCACACGCACGCTGTTGAGTTTTCAAGGACCGGTGCCGGGGAGGGCGGGCAACGAAAAGGCCTCCGCTCGCGCCAGAGGCCTCCGAATCGACGGGCTACGCAAAACGTCGTATCCGAATCGAACGAAGGCGCTCCTGGAGTCGCAGGACTTTCCTTGCCTCCCTCTCGGGCGGCCGAAACAGTGTAGCAACAAAGCGCCTGAAGGTGTCAAGACGGCCCGGTGAGCCGCGCGAAGCGCCGCTTGCCGGCCTGCAGGAGCGTCCCCTGCAGCCGCTCACGGGGCAGGTCGAGCTCCGTGACGGGTACCCCGTCGAGCTTCACGCCGCCCTGGGCGATCATCCGCCGTGCCTCACTGGTCGAGAGCCCGAACGCCGCGGCGATGACCGCGGGCAGGTGCACCGGGTCGCCGTCCGGAAGGCGGTGCTCGACGACGTCCTCGGGCGCGGCGCCCTCGCGAACGACCCGCGTGAAGTGCGCCTCGGCGTCGGATGCGGCCTCGTCGCCGTGCGAGCGGCGGACGATGAAGCGGGCGAGCTCGAGCTTCGCCTCCATCGGCTCTCCCTCGGGCGGCGATTGCTCGGCGACGAGTGCCCACCACTGCTCGAGCATCTCGTCGGGGATGCGCATCGTGCGGCCGAACTGCTCCTCCGGGGGCGCGGTCAGGGCGATGTTGTTCCCGACGGAGGAGCTCATCTTCGCGCCGTCCCACGAGAGGAGCAGCGGTGTCGTCAGGACGACCTGCGGCTCGAGGCCGTAGGCCTCCATGACCGTGCGGCCGGCGAGGAGGTTGTAGAGCTGGTCGGTGCCGCCGAGCTCCACGTCGGCCTCCACGGCGACGGAGTCGTAGGCCTGCATCAGCGGGTACAGGAGCTCGGAGACCGAGATCGGCTCGTTCGCCTGGATCCGCTTGTCGAAGTCGTCGCGCTCGAGGATCTGGGAGACGGTTGTCGTCCGCGTGAGGCGGAGAACGTCCGCGAAGTCGAGCCCCGCCAGCCACTCCCCGTTGTACCGCACCTCCGTCCGGTCGCGGTCGAGGATGATCAGCGCCTGGTCGAGGTACGTCCTCGCGTTCCGGTCGATCTCCTCGGGATCGAGGATCGGGCGCTCGGCCGACCGTCCGGAGGGATCGCCGATGCGGGTCGTGTAGTCCCCGATGATCAGGACCCCGACGTGCCCGGCATCCTGGAACGCCCGCATGCGCTGCAGGGGGATCGCCCGCCCGACGTGGATGTCCGGCGAGGTGACGTCGATGCCGAGCTTGACCCGGAGCGGACGGCCGAGCTTCAGCTTCTCGTCCAGCCCCTTCTCGGGAAGGAGATGCACGGCGTTGCGAGCCAGGACGGAGACGGCGGCATCGGTGCTCACGGGGAGCCGATCGTACCCACGCCGGGCTCCGGCTCAGGCACGCGCCCCCGCCACGCCGTCAGCACCGCGAGGCCGCCGAGGCCGGCGAGCGCCGAGAGCCCGCCGGCGAGCCAGAGGGTCGGACGGGGACCGATCAGGCCCACGACCAGCCCTCCGATCGCGAGCGCGCCGAGCTCGGCGGCGTTCCTGACCCCGTTCCAGGCGGCGAACGCGCGACCGTGCCGCTCCGGCGCGATCCGCGTGTGGATCAGCGTGCGCGACGACACGTTCTTCAGCCCGTGCCCGACGCCGCCGACGAAGTACGCCGCGATCATGAAGCCGAACACGAGCCAGAACGGAGCGACGAACTTCCCGAGCCCCTGGACGGTCACGCCGACGAGCGTCGCGGCAGCGAGGCCGCCGACCGCGACACGGCGGGCGACGACGTTCGCCCCGACGAGCATCCCGAGCGTCCAGGCGCTGAGGACGACGCCGATCCCGATGTCCTGCACGCCGAGGACGTCCTCGACGTAGACGAGGTCGGCAGGGATCGACGCGGACATGAACAGCAGGGAGACGAAGACGACGACCACCATCAGAGCGACGAGATGGTCGCCGAGCAGGAAGGAGATGCCGTCCCGGGCCCTGCGTCGCTCGCCCGGCACATGAACCTCCGGCTGACGCCTGGCCGCGAGCGCGAGCCCGGCCAGCCCGACGATCACGAACGACACCGCGTCGACGGACATCGCCGCGGCGGTGCCGCCGAGCGCCACGAGCACGCTTCCGCAGACGGGGCCGAAGGTCAATCCGAGCGCCCGCGCGGTCTCGACCAGGCTGTTCGCGCGCTGGAGCTCGCGGCCGCCGGCGACGACGGGGACGAGCGCGAACTCGGCGGCCTGGGCCACGGCGATCCCGGAGCCCAGCACGACCGCGAGCGCGAGGAGCGGCACGAGGGAGCCCGCGACCGCGAGGGCCGCCGCGACGCACGCCTGTCCTGCGGAGACGAGGACGAGGAGCCTCCGCGTCTCCATGCGGTCGACGAGCAGCCCCACGTGCCCCGAGAGGAGGACCACCGGCGCCCAGAGGCAGATGAACATCGCCGCGATCGCGAAGCCGCCGCCCATCCCCTCACCCGACATGTGCTTCGCCTGGAGGCCCAGCGCGACGAGGGCGACGCCGTCGCCGAGCGCCGAGAGCCCGATCGCGGCGGAGAGCACGCGGAGGTCGCGCTCACGCACGATCCCTGCGGCCGTCATGCGACGAGTATTCCGCCTCGCGGCCGGCCCGTCCATTCCCGCCGTGGTCTAGAACGGATAGGGCGCGAGGCTCCAGGCCGCCGCCGCGTACCAGAGGCCGAAGGCGAGGCTGGCCGCGCCGAGCGCCGGGGCGGCCGCCGCGACGGCTCCGCCCGTCCTTCGCGCCGCCATCACCGCGCCGAACCCCGTCGTCACGATCGTCATCGAGACCGCCGTGAACAGGGCGAGCACGAGGAGCGCGGCGACGGCCACCTCACGCGACGGGATCGCCGCGAGGAGCAGGACGCCGACACCCGCGCTGCCGCCCATCCCGTGGACCAGGCCGATCCCGAAGGCCGCGTGCGGCGAACGGACAGGATGGTGGTGATCGGTGCCGTGCTCGTCAGACCGCGCGAAGGCCCCGTGGCGCCATCGCACGAGCAGGCGGATCGCGAGGAACACGATCAACGCGGCGACCGCGGTCTCCGCACCCCGCTGGACGGTGTCGGGGAGGTAGCGCTCGGCGACCAGGATGGGGATGCCGAAGGCTGCGAGGCTGATTGCATGCCCGATGCCCCACCACATCCCGAGGTGCGCGGCTGCCGCCGTCGCGCGCTCACGCCCGGAAGCGACGAGCGTCGAGACAGCCGCGATGTGGTCGGGGTCGGTCGCATGCCGAAGGCCGAGCAGCACAGCGACGAGGAGCACGATCGCGATCGACGCCCCGTCCGACAGCCCTGCGATCCACTCGTCCATGCCGAACATCTCCTCATCCTCCCTGGTCGATGATGTCGATGCGCATGGTTCGTCGGAGCCGGGGATCCGGTTCGGGCCGAACGTGCCGCGGGTGTGTCCGCCTCCGCCTTCGGCTCGCCGAGGTTGCGGTCAGACGACGCCGGGAAGGGCCTTCGCGGTGATCGCGAGGCCGACCACGACGATCACGAGCGCCGAGAAAGCGGGCAGCGAGCGAACGACCGGCCCGTCGAGGGAGACGCGAGAGAAGAGCCGGCGCGCCAGCACCGCCACGAGGCCGATCGCAGTGATCGTGGCGGCGAGGCCGAGGCTGAACGCGACGATCAACGCCAGCCCGAAGCCGATCCGGTGGAGGGCGATCGCGCTCAGCAGGACGACGAGCGCCGACGGGCACGGAAGCAGCCCCGCCGCCACGCCGACACTCAGGAGCCCCCTGGACGTGAGCGCATCGTCGTGCTCGTGGTGATGCTGGTGGTGGTGCTGGTGGCCGTGGCCGTGCCCATGCCCGTGCACGGCGCGCGCGCCGAGCCGCCGGCGCAGCACGGCGAGGCCGACCCCGACGACGAGGAGCCCCGAGACGAGCGTGAGCCACGGGTAGAGCTGCTCGGGGACGAAGAACCTCGAGAGAAGGAGCGTCACGAGCCCGAGCGCGAACACGCCGGCGGTGTGGGTCACCGTGACGGTGGCGCCGAGGAGGAACGCGTGCCGCGGTCGCCCCCGGGTGCCCACGAGGTACCCGGCGACGAGCGCCTTGCCGTGGCCGGGAGTCAGGGCGTGCGCGGCACCCCAGAAGGCCGCCACGAGCAGCGAGACGAGGACGACGCCGACCGACAGCTCGCCGCGCTCGATCAGCGCCTCGAAGCCGTTGCCGACATGGACAGGAGCCGGCCGGGCCTCGGGCGCCGGTGCGATTCCGGGGATCGTGCCCGGCACGAAGCGCGCAGTGGCCGAGCGCACGTCGAGCGGCGAGGCGAGGAGCTCTCGAGGGTAGGCACGGAGCTCGTCCGAGCGGCTCTCGGACGGCACCGACGCCGCGACCAGCCGTGCACCGTCCCGAGCCCGGACCGTCACCTCGCGCCAGCCGATCCGGTCGGCGTAGGTTCGGTCGGCGAACGTCAGCCTCCGGCCGTTCGCCGGAGCTCCGTACACCGCTTCGAGGCGAAGCGTCGGCAGGCCCCCTGCCCCCTTCCGCTGCGTGACGCGGTGCGTGAGCAGCTCGAGCGGCGTGCGGACGCCGTCGAGCCTCAGCTCGAGCGCTCGGGCGAGCTCGGCCGGGTAGCGGGGCGCGCGGACGCGGTCGCCGGACTGGAAGGTCGGGATCTCGGCGAGGTCGAGGACGTAGTGGACGAAGACACGGTCGCCCGAGAGCTCGATGCCCGCATAGTGGTTGACGGTGAAGTTGCCGAGCGGGTGGGCGCTCGCGCCGCCGGGACGGGCAAGCGCCGCGAGCGCGGCGACGACGAGCAGGGCCGCGACGAGCACGCGCCGCCTCACCTGAGCTCCTCCCGGGCGACCGGGGCCCACCGCACGGAGAACTCCGGGCTCAGCGCCAGCGCCTTGCCGTACCACGAGCGCATCGCAGCGCGGTCACCGGCGCAGCCGGCGGCGTAGCCGCGGTGGAAGAAGAGCAGCGCATCCTTCGTCCCCAGGCGGAGCGCCCGCTCCAGCCAGCGTTGCGCCTCGGCGCAGCGTCCCGCGCGCGCGAGCGCCCACCCGAGGGCGTCGTCGCCCTGGATCGAGGGGCGGTCGGCCCGGGCGCGGCGGGCGAGCGCGACGGTCTCCGCCGGCCGGATCCCGTGGTCGGCGCGGAAGACCGCCGACTCGAGGTCGACGCGGAGGCCGTTCGCGGCGAGGAGCCTGTCGATCGCGGCGACCGTCGCCCGTTGCCGGGCCGCGCCCGCGGCGTTGCCGCGCCGCTCGAGCAGGTCTCCCAGGAGAGCGACGTTCTGGGGCAGCGGGACGGCGTTCGCCGCATGCCGGGCGGTCGCCACCGCGGCGCCCAGCCGGCCGCGCGCGGCCTCGATGCGGGCCTCCTGCTCGAGCGCGGACACGTACCCGGGGAAGATCGCCAAGCGCAGCACGCACGTGCTCTGCAGCCGACGCGACGCGACCCGCGCCCAGCTCGAGCTTGGCGAGCTCGACGTGCGTCCAGGCGGTCGGCTCGGGCGCACCCGCGGCGGCGTCGAGCGCGAGTTGCATCGCGGAGATCGCCCCTGCGCGGTCGCCGGTCAGCTCGCGGGCGTACGCGACGCGTGCGTACCCGGCGAGCGTCGGCTTGACCGCGACCATCCGCTCGAAGGCGGCGAACGCGTCGTCGTAGCGGCCCAGCTCGAGCAGCGCGTCACCCACGACGCCGTACGGCCGGCTCGCGTACGGGGCCAGTCGGCGGGCGGCACGGCCGAGGACGAGCGCACCGCGGAAGTCGTGGCGGATCAGCGCGAGATTCCCGAGCCCGAGCGTCGCGTCGGGGTCGCCGGGGCGCTGGGTGAGCGCCCGTCGGAGCGCCCGCTCGGAGAGCGGGAGGAAGCTCGGGTCGCCGGTCTCGCGCCAGCGGAGCTGGTAGGCGAGACCGAGCGCTCCGAGCCGGTCGGGATCGCGGGGGTGCGCACGGAGCGACGCTTCCAGCATCGCGACCGTTCCCGCGGTGCCGCCGCCGCGGCCGTACCCCGAGAGCGCAGCCTCGGCGATCTGCCGCGAGACGGGTGCGGCGGCCGCACCGGTCGGCCGCGTCTCGGTGAGGATGCCGCCGAACAGGCTCCCGAGGACGAGCACGAGCGCGATCGCGGCGCCGAGGAGTGCAGCCGTCGTGCGTGTCGGTCGGTTCACCACTCGTCCTCCTTCCCGGTCGGCGTCGTCGTGGTTCGCCGGAAGGGCGACGCCGGTTCGGTTGCCGTCATCTGGGCCTGGTGAGCGGTGGGAGCCCGCGAGGCAGGCTCCCACCGCGCGCGTGTCAGGGCTTCTGGACGCCCTTCGTGTTGTCGAACCCGGACCTCGGGTCCGCCACGTAGGGGAACGAATCCGACAGGTCGACGTCGTCGGCGTTGACGCCGTCGCCCAGCGGCAGCTTCACGTCCTTGAGGAAGCCGCCGACGGCCTGCTCGGCGATGTCGATCACGTCGTCGCCCAAGCGCCGGCCGTTCGGCCATCCCTGGGTGTCGCCGCCGAGCACGCCCAGCCGGTTCGGCTTGGCGGTGACCGGGATCCCGAGGTTGAGCCGCAGCACGTCGGCGAGCTTCGGCCCGGTGAAGTTCAGCTTCGGGACGCCGGTGAGCAGGACGGCGACGAGGTCGTCGCGGCCCGTTTCCGGAGCGCCGAGCTTGTACAGCTTGTTGATCACGGCCGCGAGGATCGGATCCGTGTAGTACTTGCGGAACTGCGACTCGCTCCACGGCTGCAGGGCGTTCCAGCGGTCCTTCAGCCCGGTCGGGATGATGACCTCGTTGACCAGGGGGTTCCCGAGCCGGTCGACCTGCACCCAGGCTCCTGCGTCGCGAGTCGTGGCGCCGCGGGTCGTCACCTTCCGCCGCTCGACGGAGGCCCAGACGCCGATCGTCCCGTTCTTGGCGGCGAGGTCGGCGATCGGGACCTGCACGGCGAACGTGTGGACGCCGTAGCCGGCGAAGAAGTCCTTCCCGCCGCCCGTGTTCCCCGTGCCCTTGCGGATCGCCACGAGGTCGAAGATCGCGCCGACGTCTCCGAAGAACGGATCGTCGCGCTGACCCGCGAACGCCTTCGAGGCGCCGCCGTCGAACGAGGCGATCGACTTCGTGACGAGGCTCCGGTAGTCCGGGGTCGAGCGCTTGCCGATGTTGTTCGGCGGCGTCGTCCCCCGGACGACGACCGTGGACTTCCCCTTCTGGATCCGCGTCACCGTGAACGGCTGCGCGGTGTCGCCGAGGAAGAACGGGCCCGTCTTGCGCTGGAACTGGAACCGGTAGATCACGTCCGGCTTGACGTCGCCGGTCGTGTCGATCTTCAGGTTGTAGCGAGCGCCGGGCGAGAACGTGTACCAGTTCGGCCCCGCCGCCGGGTCCTCGCCGGGGATCACGTTCGCGAGGACCGTGACCGTGTTCGGCCTGTCCGGGCTCCGGAACGCGTAGACGTCCGTGAGGTCGGCCGACGGGTCGTCCGCGATCAGCGGGGCCTCCCGGTGGCTCGACGCCGTCCCGTCGCCGGGCCCGAGCGCGACTGCGGCACCGAGCGCGGCCGTCGCGATCGCACCGGCGAACGCCGCGATCAGGATGGGCTTGCGCATCTGTCAGCTCCTTCCGTGGGGGTCGTCATCGCCGGTTGTTCGGGCACGGGGCGGCTCCGGTTCGGCGCACGACAGGACGGACGCCGGGCGGCGCGACGAGAATCGGGGGGTGACGCGACGGGGCAGCATCACGGTGGCGCTCGCCGGCGACACGATGCTCGGCCGCGAGGTCGGTCGGGCGCTCGAGTCGTCGCCGCCTGCGTCGCTGTTCGCCCCCGAGGTCGTCGCGGCCATGCGGGAGGCCGACCTGGTCGTGCTGAACCTCGAGTGCTGCATCTCGACAAGAGGCGAGCGCTGGCCGGATCCCGGGAAGCCGTTCTTCTTCCGTGCACCGCCGGCCGCCGTTGACGTGCTCACAGGCCTCGGCGTCGACTGCGTGACGCTGGCCAACAACCACGCCCTCGACTACGGGACGGTCGCGCTCGTCGACACCCTCGACGCCCTCCACGCCGCGGGCATCGCGACGGTCGGCGCGGGACGCGACGTCACGGAAGCGCGACGGCCGGTCGTGCTCGAGGCGAACGGCTTCCGGCTCGGGGTGGTCGGGGTCACCGACCACCCGCCCGACTACGCGGCGGACGAGCGGACGCCGGGTGTCGCCTACGCGCACCTTGGCCCGAGGCTTCCCACCTGGCTGGACGAGATCGTCGCGGGCCTCGCCGCCGACGCCGTCCTCGTCACGCCGCACTGGGGCCCGAACATGGTGGAGAGCCCGGGAGCGAGGATCCGCGCCGCAGCGGCGGCGCTGATCCGTGCCGGCGCGACGGTCGTCGCGGGGCACTCCGCGCACGTCTTCCACGGAATCGAGGGGCCCGTGCTCTACGACCTCGGCGACTTCGTCGACGACTACGCGACGCATCCGGCCCTGCGCAACGACCGTGGCCTGCTGTTCCTGCTCACCCTCGACGCGCACGGGCCGGTCGTACTGGAGGCGCTGCCGCTGAAGCTCGACTTCTGCCATACCCGCCTGGCCGACGGTGAGGACGAGTCATGGATCCGGCATCGCTTCGCGGACGCGTGCCGGCGGTTCGGCACGGCAGTGGACGAGCATGACGGCCGCCTGATCGTCCGCTGGCGTGACGAGATTCCGGGGTCGGGGCCTACGGCTCGGCCACAAGGCTGATCCGTGCGTCCACCGATGCCGGAAGGCCGCCCGCCGGGCGACGATGCGGCCATGACGGCACCGCGTCCGCTCATCCGCCGCCTCGAGCTCCGGCCGGAGCAGCTGCGGCGCCGCCTCGACCCGGCACGGCTCCGTTTCGCCTCCACCGCCGAGGTCGAGCCGCTCGTGGGGACGGTCGGCCAGCCGCGCGCGATGGACGCGCTCGAGTACGGCCTGTCGGTCGAGACCCCGGGGTTCAACGTCTTCGTCTCCGGGCTTCCCGGATCCGGGCGGCTCACGACCGTCCTCGACTACCTCCACGGGCTCGCACCCGACAGGCCCGCCCCCTCCGACTGGGTCTACGTCCACGAATTCACCAATGCCGACCGGCCGAACGCGATCCACCTTCCCGCTGGACGCGGGATCGAGTTCGCACGGGCGATGGACGAGTTCGTCGAGGCTGCGCGACGCGAGATCCCCCGCGCGTTCGAGAGCGACGAGTACGACAAGCGCCAGCGCGAGATCGTGTCGGAGATCGCTGCCCGGCGCGAGGCGGAGGAGGAGCAGCTGACCCGCTTCGCCGCCGAGCGAATGATCGCCCTCAAGACGACCCCCCTGGGCGTCGCCTCCATGCCGCTCATCGACGGCAAGCCGGTCACGCGCGAGCAGTTCGAGCAGCTCCCCGACGAGACGCGCGCCGGGATCGCGAAGGCGAGCAGCGAGGTCGAGGAGCGGGCGGCGGGGTTCGTCCGCAGCCTACACCGCCTCGAGCAGGAAGCCTCACGGCGCGTGCGCGAGCTCGAGCGCGAGGTCGCGCTCTTCGCCACGGAGCCCCTCTTCCACGATCTCGCCGAGCGGTTCGCGGATCAGCCGGAGGTGCTCTCGTACCTCGCGGACGTCGAGAAGGACCTGCTCGTGAACCTCGCCGACTTCCGCGACGGCGAGGAGGGCGCGTTGCCCTTCGGCCTCGGGGCGAGGCCCAAGGACTTCGCGCGGTACCGCGTGAACGTCGTCGTCGACAACGCGGGCACGACCGGTGCGCCCATCGTCGTCGAGCACAACCCGACCTACTACAACGTGATCGGCCGGGTCGAGTACCGCGGGTCGTTCGGGACGATGGTCACGGACTTCCGCGAGATCAAGGCGGGCGCTCTGCACCGGGCGAACGGCGGCTATCTCGTCCTCGACACCATCGACGTGCTCCGCCACCCGTTCACCTGGGAGGCGCTGAAGCGGGCGCTGCGGAGCGCGGAGACGCGCATCGAGAACCTCGGCGAGGAGTTCAGCGCCGTCCCGATCGCCAGCCTGCGCCCCGAGCCGATCCCCCTCGACGTGAAGGTCGTCCTCCTCGGGACGCCGTACGTCCACCAGGCCCTCTACCAGCTCGACGAGGACTTCCGGGAGCTCTTCAAGGTGAAGGCCGACTTCGCACCGGAGCTCGACTGGACGCGCGAGCACCACGAGAACTACGCCGCCTTCGTCAGCCGGTGGGTGCGCGAGAACGGCCTCCGCCATCTCGACCGTGCCGCGGTCGCCAAGCTGATCGAGCACGGAGCCCGGCTGCGCGAGCACCAGAAGAAGCTGTCGGCCCGCCTGATCGAGATCTCGGACGTCGTGTCGGAGGCGAGCTTCTGGGCCGAGAAGCTCGGTCATCCGCTGGTCGAGGCCGGCGACGTCGAGCTCGCGCTCAGGAAGAAGGAGTACCGCTCGAGCCTGATCGAGGAGCGCGTGCGCGAGCTCGTCCGCGACGGCACGCTCGTGATCGCCACCGAGGGCGAGCGCGTCGGCCAGGTGAACGGTCTCGCGATCCTCGACCTGGGCGACCACTCCTTCGGCCGGCCGAGCCGCGTGAGCGCGCGTGTCTCGCTCGGACGGGGCGGGATCGAGAGCATCGAGCGCGAGATCGAGCTCTCCGGCCCGATCCACTCGAAGGGCTTCATGATCCTCTCGAGCTACATCGCGGCCACGTATGCCCAGGAGTGGCCGCTCGCCGCGTCGGCGACGCTCACCTTCGAGCAGGGCTACGACGAGGTCGAGGGAGACTCCGCGTCCTCGACCGAGCTCTACGCCCTCCTGTCGGCGCTCTCCGGCCTTCCCCTCGCCCAGGGGATCGCCGTGACCGGCTCCGTCGACCAGAACGGGAACGTGCAGGCCGTGGGAGGGGTCACGAGGAAGATCGAGGGGTTCTACGCCACGTGCAAGGTGCACGGGCTCACCGGCGCGCAGGGCGTGCTCGTCCCGGCGGCGAACGTCCAGAACCTGATGCTCGACGAGGAGATCGTCGAGGCGGTCCGCGAGGGCACGTTCCACGTGTGGGCCGTGCGAACGATCGACGAGGGCATCGAGCTGCTCACCGGCCGGCGCGCGGGCAGGCGCCGTGCCGACGGCTCGTATCCGCCCGACAGCGTGCACGGCCTCGTCGCCGCCCGTCTCGCCGACTACGCGCAGAAGCTTCGGGCGTTCGCGGAGCTCGACGGGGACGGGGTCGGTCGCGACCGCCTCGCCCGCCAGGCGCCCCGGAGGGCCTCCACGGGCTGACGCGTCGAGCGGAGCGGCGAACCGGATCGCGCGCACGGACGAACCACCCGTGTGCTGGCACCCGCATCCCACGCGCATGCGCCGATACGACAAGATGACCGGGCGTTGCCACGGCACACGCACCTGTCCGACGAGGCGCTGATCGCGCTCGTCGCGCGCGGAGACGACAGCGCGCTCGGCGAGCTCTACGACCGCGTCGGCCGGGTCGCATACGGCATCGCCCATCGGATCCTCCGCGACGAGCGGCTCGCCGAGGACGCGGTGCAGGAAGGCTTCCTCGCCGTGTGGCGGTCGGCCGCGTCGTTCCGCGCGGAGCGCGCAAAGGCGAGCACCTGGATCGTGACGCTCGTCCACCGCCGAGCCGTCGACATCGTTCGCCGCGAGGAGCGGCGGCGGACGGAGTCGCTCGACGCCGACGCCCTCCCGGACGCGCCCGATCCGTCGGGCTCGGCCGAGGACGAGGCGTGGCTCGGCTTCGAGCGCGACCGCGTGCTGGCAGCGATCCGCACGCTGCCGGACGCCCAGCGCGAGACGATCGAGCTCGCCTACTACGGGGGCTACTCGCAGTCCGAGCTCGCGGAGAGGCTCGGAGTGCCGCTGGGTACGATCAAGAGCAGGATGTTCGCCGGCCTCGCGCGGCTGCGCGAGGTCCTGGACGACGCCGAAACCGAGGGATCGTGGACGCCGAGACTCACGAGCTGATCGCCGGGTACGCGCTCGACGCGCTCGACGACGCCGACCGAGCCCGGGCCGAGGAGCTCTTCTCGACCTCCGAGGAGGCCCGCGAGGAGCTTCGCTCGCTCACGGACGTCGCTGCGGCGATGGCGACGGCCACCGTCGGGCCCGCTCCGAGGCCCGAGCTCCGCGGCCGCATCCTCGATGCTGCGCGCGCGGAGCCGCAGAACGTCGTCTCGCTCGACGAGCGGCGGCGCTCCCGGGTCGTCCCCGTGCTCGGGGCCGCGGCAGCGGTCGCGGCCTGCGCCGCGCTCGTCGCCGGCCTGTGGGGCGCCTCGGTCTCGTCCGATCTCGACGAGGCACGGTCGGCGCTCGCACGAGAGCGCGCCGCGGCCGCGGTGCTCGCGCAACCGGTCAGCGAGTCGTCGCTCACGGGCGCGGCGGGACGGCTCGTCGTCGGAGAGGACGGCCGCGCGGTGCTCGTCGTCTCGAGCCCCCCGCCCGTCCCGGCCGGCAAGACGTACCAGATGTGGGTGATCGACGGCGGTCACCCGGTCTCCGGAGGGCTCTTCGCGCCGGGGGAGGGCACGCTCGCGATCCCGGTCGACGGGAAGGTCGGCCAGGGCTCGGTCGTCGCCGTGACGGTCGAGGACGACGGCGGGGCACCGGCGCCGACCGCCAAGCCGGTGATCGCGTCGGCGCCCGTCACGCTGTCGTAGCGCTCGTCGCGCTTCCGGCACGAATCCGTCACAGAGGCGCTCCGACCCGACCCGTACACTCGTTCGGGTGACCGATCTTCGCCCGGCGCTCCGGGAGCTCTTCGGCTTCGACGACTTCCGGCCGGGACAGGAGGCCGTGGTCCGTGCCGCGCTCGACGGCGTCGACACGCTCGCCGTGATGCCGACCGGCGCCGGCAAGTCGCTGACGTACCAGCTCGCGGCGATGCTGCGGCCCTCCCCCACGCTGGTCCTCTCGCCCCTGATCGCCCTGATGAAGGACCAGGTCGACAAGCTGCCCCCGCTCGTGAGCGCCACCGCGACGTTCGTCAACTCGTCGCTCAGCCCGGACGAGGCCGGCGCGCGGCTCGGCTCGGTCGCCTCCGGCGAGACGCGGATCCTCTACGCCGCGCCCGAGCGCCTGCGTCAGGAGCCTTTCGTCCGGACGCTGCGGGCGATCGGCGTCGGGCTCGTCGTGATCGACGAGGTGCACTGCGTGAGCATGTGGGGCCACGACTTCCGCCCCGACTACCTCTTCATCCGCCGCGCGCTCGACGTGCTCGACGCGCCCGCGGTGCTCGGCATGACGGCGACGGCGACGCCCGCGACCGCGGACGCCATCGGACAGGCGCTCGGGCGGCGCCTCGAGCTCGTCCGCACGAGCGTGCACCGGCCGAACCTCCGCTACGACGTCGAGCGTGCCGAGAACGCCGAGGAGCGGCTCCGCGCGCTGCTCCGCCGCCTGCGCGGCCTCTCGGACGGCGTGGCGATCGTGTACGCCCGCTCGCGGCGCTCGTGCGAGGAGATCGCACGGACGCTCCGCGGGCACGGGATCCGCGCCGAGCACTACCACGCCGGGCTCGAGCCCGACGAGCGGACGCGCGTCCAGGAGTCGTTCGTCGAAGGGCGCACGCCGGTCGTCGTCGCCACCACGGCGTTCGGCATGGGGATCGACAAGGCGAACGTCCGCCTCGTCGCGCTCGTCAACTACCCGGACTCGCTCGAGAGCTACGTCCAGATGGTCGGCAGGGCGGGACGCGACGGCCGGCCGAGCGACACCGTGCTCCTCGCCGGGGACGCCGACGCCTCGGCGCTGCGCCGCTTCGCGCTGGGCGACGTGCCGACCCCGGATCTCCTCCGCCGCGTCTACCGAGCCGTGCGGGACTCGGGTGGCACGGTGACGCCGGAGGCGCTCGAGGACACGGTGGGCGGCGCCCACGATCCGCGCGTCCTCGTCGGGATGCTCGAGCAGGCGGGAGTCGTCAGGCGCGGGTACGACGCGGGGCGCGCGATGCGGATCGAGCTGCTTCCGGCCGACCCGGGGGCGGGCGGTGCCGTCGACGCTCTGCTCGACCGCTACGAGCGCGGGGCCGCGGACCGCGTCGAGCGGATCCTCGCGTTCGCCGAGACGCAGCGGTGCCGCCACCTCCAGGTGGCCGAGCACTTCGGCGAGACGCTCGAAGGCCCATGCGGCGCCTGCGACGTCTGCGACCCGCGTGCCCCGCGGTCGATCGGGACCGCACCGGCCGCCGTCCCGCTCCCCGACGACCCGGCGAAGACGATCGTGGAGGCCGTCACGGGCCTCACGTGGCCGCTCGGCCGGCGCAGCCTCGTGGCGATGCTTCGCGGCTCCGTCAAGGCTCCTCCCTCCGCCCGGCGGTCTCCCGCGTTCGGGGCGCTGGCCGCGGCGTCGGATGCGGAGGTGACGCGGTGGATTCGCGCGCTGGAGGCGGCCGGCGCGCTCGTCGAGGTCGAGAGCGACGGCTTCCGCGTGCTCCGCGCGCAACCCGGCGTCGCCCTGCCGTCCTTCTCGCCGTCGCCGTCGGCACCGGGGCCCGCCCCGCTCGTCGCCGAGCTCCGCGCGTGGCGGTCGCGGCGCGCGCGCGCGGACGGCGTGCCCGCATACGTGGTGCTGCACGACGCGACGCTCAACGAGCTCGCGTCCCGGAGGCCGATGTCGCCGGCCGAGCTCGCCGCGGTGAAAGGCCTCGGCCCGGCCAAGCTCGACCGGTACGGCGACGAGCTGCTCGAGCTTCTCGCGACCGCGTAGCAGGAGGCCTGAAAGCCCCGTTCCGGGGCTACAATTCCCCGCGCAGTGCGGCTTCGACGACGTACGGAGGCGCCGCGGAGACGCGGCCGGATCCGAAAGCCGCGGCTCCTGGCGCTCCTGCTCGTTCTCCTCGCGCTCTCGGCCGTGGCGTTCAGCTACGGCCTGGTGACCGCCATCCGGAGCGAGCTCGGGACGCTCGATCCGTCCAACCCGCGCGGGGACGTCGACACCGTCATCTACTCGGCGCCGAACAAGTCGGGCCAGCGGCGCGTGCTGGCGATCCTCCGCGGCGACGAGAGCCGCGTCCTCGTCCCCTCGAAGGAGATCGCGCCGATCATGAAGCAGGCGATCGTCGCGGTCGAGGACAAGCGGTTCTACGAGCACAACGGCGTCGACGTGCGCGGCATCCTCCGCGCCGCGTGGGAGGACATCCGCAGCAAGGCGGTCGTCGAGGGCGGCTCGACGATCACGCAGCAGTACGTGAAGAACGCCTACAGCCGCAACGACCAGACGATCGCCCGCAAGGTGCGCGAGGCGGCGCTCGCCTGGCAGCTCACGCAGCGCTGGTCGAAGGACCGGATCCTGACCGCGTACCTCAACACGATCTACTTCGGGAACGGCGCCTACGGGATCCTCCAGGCGTCGCGAACGTACTTCGGCGGCGAGAGCGCGGCCGAGCTGACGCTCCCCGAGGCCGCGCTCCTCGCCGGGATCCCCGCCAGCCCCACGCTCTACGACCCGGTCCAGCATCCGGCGGCCGCACGCCAGCGGCGCGCCTACGTGCTCGACCAGCTGTTCCAGCAGGGCCGCATCACGAGCGCCGAGCTGCGGAAGGCGAACGCGACGCCGCTCCCCAAGCCCGAGGACGTCCGCCTCCCCGGCACGCGCGGGCCTGCCCCGTACTTCGTCAACTACGTGACCGACCAGCTCGTCGCCCAGTACGGCGGCGAGCGCGTCTTCGGGGGCGGGCTCGAGGTGACGACGACGATCGACCTCGACCTCCAGGAGAAGGCCCGGGAGGCGATCCAGAAGATCCTGACCGACCCGAGCGGGCCGGCGGCGGCGCTCGTCGCGATCGACCCGAGGACCGGCGCGGTCAAGGCGATGTTCGGCGGCACGAACTTCCGGCGCAGCCAGTTCAACCTGGCGACGCAGGCCGAGCGGCAGCCCGGCTCGTCGTTCAAGCCGATCGTCCTCGCGAGCGCCCTCCACAAGGGGATCGCCCCGGAGACGCGCATCACGTCCAAGCCGATCGAGATCGACGCGGGCGACCGCATCTGGCCGGTGAAGAACTACGAGGGCAGCTACCTGGGCAACGTCGACCTGACGACGGCCATGATCCATTCGGACAACTCGGTCTACGCCCAGCTCACCAACATCGTCGGCCCGAAGGCGATCGTCGAGACCGCGCACCGCCTCGGGATCCGCTCCGAGCTGCCGGCGTACTTCTCGATCGGCCTCGGCTTCGTCGCGGTCAACCCGCTCGACATGACGCGCGCGTACGCGACGATCGCCAACGACGGCAAGCGCGTCGACGGGTCGGTCATGGGCAACCGCCCGCGCGTCGTCCGGAACGTTCGGTTCCGGAAGACCGGCAAGGTGTCGGAGAACGACCCGGTCGACAAGGCCGTGCTGTCGCCGGCCGAGGCCGAGACGATGACGGCCATCCTCGAGCAGGTCGTGCAGCAGGGAACCGGCCAGCGGGCGCAGCTCGCCGGGCACGTCGCGGCGGGGAAGACGGGCACGAACGACGACTACGCCGACGCCTGGTTCGTCGGCTACACGCCGGAGCTCGCCGTCGCGGTCTGGGTTGGGTACCCGAACGAGCTCAAGCCGATGGAGACCGAGTTCCACGGCGAGCCGGTCGCCGGGGGCACGCTCCCCGCGCTCATCTGGAAGGCGTTCATGACGCAGGCGCTCGCCGGCAAGCCGGCCTCGTCGTTCACCTCGCCCCCGTACCTGCCGACGTACCAGGCACGAGTCGTGTTCCGGGGCGGCAAGTGGCGGCTGGACAACGGGTACTGCCCGGCCACGCGTGAGATCACGTACTTCGCGGGCCGCCTGCCGGACTCGACGGCGACGTGCTACGCCAACGAGGTCTCGGTGCCCGTCGTCGTCGGGCGGTCCGTGGAGTCGGCGCGGGTCGCGCTCCAATCGGTGCCGCTGACGGCCGACGTCGTCTACGTGCCCGCGAAGCCGCGAACGCGGCCGGGCGAGGTCGTGAAGCAGACGCCGCGCGGCGGGTTCCTGTCCGCGAACGGGTCGGTGCGCCTCTGGGTGTCAGCGGCGCAGGACGGCCTCGTGCCGAACCTCGTCGGCTCGAGCCTTCCCGCAGCACGCGAGCGCAGCCGGAAGCTCAAGCTCCGGCTCAAGATCCAGTACGGCGACGGGCCCGAGGGCACCGTCCTGAAGCAGAGCCTGGAGGCCGGCATCGCCGTGCGGCCCGGACTGCCGCTCACGCTGCTCGTCGGCCGCGGCTCGACCAGCTAGCGCGCGGCCTCTTCGAGGCCGCACCAGGTCGCGGCCGGAGCCCTTGCTCACAGGTGCCCGACTTCAGTCGGACACCTCCGGACAAGGGAGGGCGACGGCGCGCTCGCGTGCAACTCGCGGCGCCCGCGCCCGGCTCGCCCAGCCGGAGCCGGCTTCCACGTAGCGCCAGGGCATCTCCGTCGCGCGCGTGATGCCGATACGCGGAGTACGCACGACCTCCGCGGGCGCCGTCGGAGGAACGAGTGCGAACGGCAACTTCGTGACGACGGCCCCGTTGTGCTCATTCGTCAGGGCGAGGGCCTGCGTGAGCCGGCCGGGCCCGGAGCACAGGAGCCGCGCGTCTGCGACCCCGCGGCGCTCCCGCATCCGGTCGAGCCCGTGGGTCGGCTCGAGCGCCCGGAGGAGAACCGCCGCGGCGTGGCCGGGAGGCCCGCACACGACGTTGGCGCACCAGTGGATCCCGTAGGAGCGGTAGACGTAGAGCCGGCCGGGCTCGCCGAACATCACCGCGTTCCGGCGTGTGAGGCCGCGATACGAGTGGCTCGCCGGATCCTCGACGTCGTACGCCTCGACCTCGACGATCCGGCCGCCGACGCCCTCTACGAGGAGGGTCCATCCGATCAGCCCGGGGGCGGCATCGTGGACGCTCCCGGCGAGCAGCTCGGCGAGCGTCACTCGGACTCGAACAGCTGCGGATGCCGGCTGACGCCGCCCCGTCCGCCCCGCCGTCTTCGTGAGGCGGGCTCGGCGACGTCCTCGATCTCGGCGAGGATCGTCTCCTGCGTCCGCGAGGCCACGACCGGCTCGGGGATGCCCTCGACCCAGACGAGCGTCCGGCTGCCGCTTCCGCGCTCCTCGCCCGTGATCGGCTCGAGCGCGTAGATCCGGTCGGCCCGCACGTACTTGCCGAATCCGAGGAACACCATCCCGTGGCCGGACATGCCCGGAAGTATCGCCGCCGCGCGGTCCGTCGTGCGCGAGTCGATCGACCAGCCGCGGGTAGGCTCGGCGGGATGTCGCGCATCTACCTCTCGCCGCCTCACGTCACCGGTCGCGAGGCGGAGCTCGTCGCGGACGCCATCGAGTCCAACTGGATCGCCCCCCTCGGGCCCCACGTGGACGCATTCGAGCGGGAGCTCGCCGCGCTCGCGGGGGTCGAGCACGCCGTGGCGCTGTCGAGCGGGACCGCGGCGCTCCACCTCGCGCTCGTCGTGCTCGGGATCGACGCGGGCGACGAGGTCGCCTGCTCGAGCCTCACGTTCGCCGCCAGCGCGAACGCGGTCACCTACGCGGGCGCGACGCCGTTCTTCGTCGACTGCGACGAGGCGACGTGGACGATCGACCCCGGGCTCCTCGACCAGGCGATCACGGAGCGGCGCGCGGCGGGTGCGCGCGTCCGGGCCGTGCTCGCGGTCGACCTCTACGGTCAGTGCTGCGACTACGAGGTGATCCGCGAGGTATGCGATCGGCACGACGTCCTGCTCCTCCAGGACGCCGCCGAGTCGCTCGGGGCCACCTACCGGGGCGCGCCGGCCGGCGGCCAGGGCGCGCTCGCCGCGTTCTCGTTCAACGGCAACAAGATCATCACGACGAGCGGCGGCGGGATGCTCGTCTCGCAGAACGGGGACCTGATCGAGCACGCCCGAAAGCTCTCGACCCAGGCCCGCGAGCCGGTCGCGCACTACGAGCACGTCGAGGTCGGCTTCAACTACCGGATGAGCAACATCCTGGCCGCGCTGGGCCGCGCCCAGCTCGAGTCGCTCCCCGAGCGCGTCGCGACGAGGCGGCGGATCCGGGACCGCTACCGCGAGCTGCTCGACGCCGCACCCGGGATCTCGTTCATGCCCGAGGCGGCCTACGGGACGACGAACGCCTGGCTCACGTGCCTCGTCGTCGACCCCGCGGCCTTCGGGGCCGACCGTGAGGCGATCAGGCTCGCGCTCGAGGTCGAGGACATCGAGGCGCGGCCGCTCTGGAAGCCGATGCACCTCCAGCCGATCTTCGCGTCGCACCACACGTTCGGCGGCGACGTCTCCGGACTGCTGTTCGAGCGCGGGCTCTGCCTGCCGAGCGGGTCCTCGCTGACCGAGGACGACCAGGACCGCGTCGTCGCAGCGTTCCTGGGCGCCCGCGCATGACAGAAGGGTGTCTGGCCAGGGCCAGACACCCCGTGGCTCAGACGTTTGCGACGGAGTCGCGAACGTCCACCACGTCGAGCCAGTGGCTCCACTGCTCGGAGCGGCCGTTGACCACGTCGAGGTACGCGCGCTGGATCTCGAGCGTCACGGGGCCGACGCCGAGCTCGACGTCGTCGACCGCGCGCACGGGGGTCACCTCGGCGGCCGTGCCGGTCATGAAGACCTCGTCCGCGAGCGCGAGATCGGCGCGGATCATGTCCGCCTCGTCGACGACGTACCCGAGGTCCTGCGCGATCTGGATCACGCTGTCGCGGGTGATGCCCGGGAGGATCGAGGTCGAGAGCGGCGGGGTCACGATCCTGCCGTTCTTGACCACGAAGATGTTCTCGCCCGGGCCGTCCGCGACGAACCCGTTGTCCGTCAGCAGGATCCCCTCGTCGTAGCCCGCGCGCTGGGCCTCGGTCGTCGCGAGCATCGAGTTGAGGTAGATGCCCGTCGCCTTGGAGACATGAGGGATCACGTTCGGCCCGACGCGCTTCCAGGACGACACCTTGGCGGTGATGCCCTTGGCGAGCGCGTCCTCACCGAGGTACGCGCCCCAGGGCCAGCTCATGATCACCGTCTCGACCGGGTTCCCGCGCGTGTGGACCCCGAGCGAGCCGTAGCCGAAGAACGCGATCGGCCGGATGTACGCAGCGGGAAGGCCGTTTGCGCGCACCAGCTCGTGGGTCGCGGTGCGCAGCTCCTCGACGGAGTACGGGAGGTCCATGTACAGGAGCCGGGCGCTGTCGTGGAGCCGCTGCATGTGGTCGGCGAGGCGGAACACCGCCGGCCCCTTCGGCGTCTCGTACGCCCGGATGCCCTCGAACACCCCCGTGCCGTAGTGGAGACCGTGGACTCCGACGTGAACGGTCGCGTCCGCCCAGTCGACGAGCTCGCCGTTCATCCAGATCTTCGCGGTCTCCTGCATCGCTTTCCTCCGTTCGCTGGGTCTTTTCCGAATTATGGTGATTCCAGCACGACGTCCTCGACGCGTCCGCGTGTGAGGCGCACGAGCTCGGCGGGTGTCAGCGCCACCATGTGCCGGTCCGATCCCGCCCCGGCCCAGAGCGTCGGGTGCCGGAGGAGGGTGCGCTCGACGAGCACCACCGAGACGCGCTCGAGCGGGAAGGGCGACACCGCACCGGGGCGGAACCCGGTCGCCGCGAGGACCTCCTCCGGGCGCGCGACGGCCACGCGCCGGGCCTCGACGAGGCGTGCGACCTTCCCCGTGTCCGCCCGCCGGTCTCCGGGCACGAGCGCTACGACCGGCGCACCGTCGCACACGAGCACGAGGGACTTGACGACCTGGCCGAGCGTGCAGCCGATCGCGTCGGCGGCCTCGGAGGCGGTCGGTGTCTCGGTCCCGAGCTCCTCGAGCCGCGCCTCCGCGCCCGTCTCGCGCAGGAACGCGGCGACCCGCTCGACCGACTCCGGCCACTGCATCAGTACAGGCCGGGCACGAGACGCCACCGGACGCGGGCCGCATAGCCGGGATACGCCGGATACACCTCGCGGAGGTGACGCTCCTCGACGGCCGTCTTCCCCGCCCACAGGACGGCCAGCACCGCCGTCAGGACGAGCGCGACAGGCCCCGCGTACAGCGACCATCCGCCGAAGAAGAGGATCCCGCCCGAGTAGACGGGGTGGCGAACAACCCCGTACGGGCCGGACTCGACGAGCTCCGCGCCATCGACCGGCTTGGGGAACGGGGTCAGCGCCCCGCCGAGCGCCCTCGCGGACCAGACCGCCACCGCCGCGCCGGCGATCGCGATCACGGCGCCTGCCACGGACAGGATCCCCCGTGCTCCGGAAGGCCACTCGGGCGGGATCACCACCGCCGCCATGACGAGGATGATCAACGCGAACTGCGCGACGACCCAGCCGCCGCCACGGCCGCTCATCCGAGCTCGACGAAGCGGACATTGTCGAAGCCCATCTCGTGCAGCGCGCCGACCAGCTCCGTCGTCGCGGGCGTGTCGATCGAGAAGACCATCAGCGCCTCCCCGCCCTCCGTGGTGCGCGAGACCGCCATGTTCGCGATGTTGACGCCGGCGTCGCCGAACATCGAGCCGACGCGGCCGATCACCCCGGGCTGGTCCGGGTAGCGGACGAACACCATGTGCGGTGTGATCTCCATGTCGATGCCGAAGCCGAGCGCGCCGCCCAGGAACAGCCGCGGCTCGGGCCCGATCGTGGTCCCCGAGACCGTGACCTCCTCCCCGTCCGAGACCAGGCGCACCTCGACGGTATTCGTGTAGTCGCGCGACGCGCGGTTCCGCTCCTCCACCACGTCGATCCCGCGCTCGGCGGCGATGACGGTCGCGTTGACGACGTTCACCACCTGGTCGACGCGATCCTGGAAGGCGCCGTTGAGCGCGGCGGCGGTGAGGAGCCGCGTGTCGTACTCGGACAGCGGCCCGTGGGCGGCCACCGTGACCTTGCGCGGCGCGCCGGCCGCGAGCCCGACGGCGATCCGGCCGAGCAGCGAGGCGAGCGGGATGAAGGGGCCGAGCACCTCGAGGTCGGCCTGGTCGACGACCGGGATGTTCACCGCGTTCGTGACGATGCCCCCGTCGAGCGCCGCGACGACCTGCTCGGCGACGATCACCCCCGCGCGGTCCTGCGCCTCGTCGGTCGAGGCCGCGAGGTGCGGCGTGACCACCACCTCGTCGAGCTCGAGCAGCGGCCCCGTGTACGGCTCCGACGAGAACACGTCCAGGGCGGCCCCGGCGAGCTTCCCCGAGCGGATCGCCTCGACCAGGGCGTCCTCGTCGACGAGCGCCCCGCGCGCCGCATTGACGAGCCGCGCGCCGTCGCGCATCAGGGCGATCGCGTCGCGGTCGATCAGGCAGCGGGTCTCGTCCGTCAGCGGCGAGTGGAGCGTGACGATGTCGGCGGCGCCGAGCAGCTCCTCGAGCGTCTCCAGCTGCTCGACGCCGAGATCGCGGAAGCGGTCGCGCCCGACGAAGGGGTCGTATGCGACGACGTTCATCGCGAGCCCCAGCGCGCGGCGTGCGACCTGCTGGCCGATCCGCCCGAACCCGATGACTCCGAGAGTCTTCCCCGCCAGCTCGATGCCGCTCCAGCGCGAGCGTTCCCAGCGACCCTGCTTGAGCGCCGCGTGCGCCTGGGGGATGTTGCGCGCGAGAGCGACGATCAGGCCGATCGTCTGCTCCGCCGCCGAGACGATCGTGGACTCGGGCGCGTTCGCGACGACGATTCCCCGGCGGGTCGCGGCGTCGACGTCGACGTTGTCGACCCCGACCCCCGCCCGGCCGATCACCTTCAGCGCGCTCGCGCGCTCGATCACCTCACGAGTCATCCGGGTCGCCGAGCGGATCACGATCCCGTCGTAGCGCTGGATGATCTCGTCGAGCGGCGAGTCCGGGTCGACGTCGACGTCGAACCGGCTGCGCAGGAGCTCGACCCCCGCGTCGGCGATCGGCTCGCGAACGAGGACGCGCATCGCTACGCGGTCGCGACGGAGCCGAACGCCTCGTATGCCGCAGGCGCCGCGCGTCCCGGCTCGACGTCGGCCCCGGCCGCCTGGAGCTCCGTCTCCACGGCCGCGAGCGCGCCCGCGAGGTCCTCGATCGTGACGTGACCGATGTGGCCGATCCGGAACAGGCGCGGGACGAGCTCGCCGTGCCCGCCGGCGATCGTGATCCCGTGCCGGTCGCGCAGCGCGAGGCGGAGCGCGACCGCGTCGATCCCCTCGGGAGTGAGGGCGCCGGTGAGCACGGCCGCGCTGTCGTCGTCCGGGGAGTAGAGCTCCAACCCGATTGCCTTCACGCCTGCCCGGCACGCACGCCCGAGCGCGCGATGCCGTGCGAACGCGGCCTCGAGGCCGTCCTCGAGGACGAGGCGGAGGGCCTCGACGAGCGCGACGACCAGCGACGTCGCCGGCGTGAACGCGGTCGAGCCCTTCGCCTGCGCACGGCGCTGGCGCGCCCAGTCCCAGTAGAAGCGCGGCAGAGTCGCCGTCTCGCTCCGCTCCCAAGCGCGCTCGGAGACGGCGGCGAACGCGAGGCCCGGAGGCGTCATGAGCGCCTTCTGCGAGCCCGTGACGACGACGTCCGCGCCCCAGGCGTCCGTCTCGAGCGCGACCGCGCCGAGGCTGGAGACCGCGTCCACGATCGATAGCGCGCCCGCCTCCGCGCACGCTGTGAGGAGCGGCTCGAGGTCGCAGACGACACCCGTCGACGTCTCCGAGTGGACGAGGAGAACGGTCTCGGCGCCGCTCTCGTCGAGCGCCCTTCGCAGGTCGTCGGGGCGGGGCCGCTCCCCCCACGCATAGGCGAGCGGCACGACATCGCAGCCGTAGACACGCGCCATCGCCTGCCAGCGCTCGCCGAACTCCCCCTGGGAGACGGCGAGCACGCGCTCGCCGGGCGACAGGAGGTTGACGATCGCCGACTCGAAGGCGCCGGTGCCCGAGGACGTGAAGACGAGCACCTCGCTCTCCGTGCGGAACACGTCGCGCAGCCGCTCCTGCGCGACCTCGAAGACGGCGGCGAAGTCGGGCGACCGGTGGTGCAGGACGGGCTCGGAGAGGGCGTGCAGCACCTCGGGCGGCACCGAGGTCGGGCCGGGTGTGAGGAGCTTCTGCGGACGCGTCACGTTCTGAGCCTACCGAGGCGACGCGCGGGAGCGGCCGCGCCAGGTGAGGACGAGGGGTCGCTCCGCGTTCCGGGCGCCGCCGGGCCTGTCCCTACCGGTGCGTGGCGAACGTGATCGCCTGCTGGAACGTGGGCTTGTTCGAGCCGCGCATCGATCGGGTGAGGATCCCCGGTGCGAACTGGATCCGCTCCGCCGTCGCGTCTGCACGCCACGCGGTCGAATCCGTCGTCCCCTGCGCCGCCTCGAGCTCGGCGGCCGCCTCGTCGAGCGCGGCCCACAGCGAGACCCCACACTTCGCGATGTCGCCCCCGCCGCAGAAACGCGTCTTGAACGCACCCGCGACGGGTCGCCCCAGCAGGCTCCGCAGGTCCTTCTGGACGTACGACCACCAGCCGCTGTACGCGCTCGAGCCATTGGTCTCGAGCGGCGCGTCGTTGGGGACGAGCTGTTCGAGCGCGGCGCGCGCCTCCTTGTCGAGCACCGTCCCGAGCACCGCGTTCGCGATCCTGCCCCAGGCGGCGTCGAGGACGGCGGCGCCGGCCGCGTCGACCTTGCCGTCGAGGTTCGCGTCGAGCCGGCTCCCGCCCGACGCGTACCAGGTGTCCAGCTGGGCCGCAGCCGCCGTGGCGCGAGGCGTCCCGGTCCCGCGCGCGAGGACCTCGCGCACGACGGGCCACACGCGCATGAGACGCAGGTCCTGCGTCGCCGCGCCGTTCATCGCCGCGACGACGCTCGCGAGCGTGTGCTTCCTCCTCCGCTGGATGCCCGCCCAGAGCAGGTCGACCCGCTGTACGGGGCCCCACGTCCACTCGTCGTCGGCGCCCGCATAGCCGCGGGCCGGCTTGTTGTTCCAGTTGAGGATCACGCCGCTGGAAGGATCGATCACCTGGGCGTGGGCCGACGCCGGTGCGAAGCCCTGCCACTCGTACTCGCCCGTGCCCTTCGTCGGCAACCCCGGGTCGACGGAGGCCGGCCGCAGCGGCAGCCGCCCGCTCGTGAACTGCGCGATGCTCCTCGAGTCCGCGTAGATCCAGTTGAACGTCAGCTCCATCTCCGAGGCCGTGCGGACGAACTCCTTGGCCGAGTGGACCCGGTTCGTCGAGAGGTCGAGGAAGAAGCGGAGCGACGCCAGCTCGCGTCCTCGCGTGGAGCGCTTCCGCGAGATCGCGACCCGCTTGCCGTCGACCGTGGCATAGCCCTTGACCGGGCCGTGCACGGTCTCGCGGAAGACGAGCGGCTGGTCGGGCTCGCCCGGGCGGCCGACGATCGTGCCGGCCTCGAATGTCGTCATCGGCCGGCACTCGCCGCGGTAGAGGTACATCGTGTCGCTCCCGCCGCAGAGCGTCTCGACGTACTCGTCGACCAGGTCCGAGCCGGCCGAGGTCGCGCTCCAGGCGTAGTCGATGCCACGTCCGAGGAGGATTCCGAACGAGATGCCCGGGAACGCGGCCCCCCGTGCGCGGTAGCCGCCGCCCTCCAGGTCGAGCTCGAGCATGATCTGCGGGTAGTACTGACCGACCTGCGGGCCTGCGACGAAGAGCGGCTTGCCCGAGGCCGAACGCTTCGCGCCCACGAGGAGCGCGTTCGACATCGGGAGCTGCGTCGTCGTGGCGTCGGAGCGGCCCGCGGGCTGGAAGCTCGCCGCGTCGACGACGACGTTGCCGATCTCGGTCGAGGAATGCGCGCCGTAGGCGAACCGGCCGGGAACGGCGACGTTCGCCTCCGGATCGTCACGCTGGCGGAGGTCCTCCCAGACCTGGCGCCCGGTCTCGCCGCCGAGCTTCCGCTGCAGCAGGTCGAGGAACTGCGAGCGCCGCACCTCGTCCCCGCCGCCCGCCCCGAAGACGGCGCCCATCAGCCCGCCGACCGCGACGACGTCGTTCCGCGTCCACGGCGTGAGCGGCAGGCCCGTCTTCCGGTACTGCGCATTGATGCCGGCGACGTACGCGTCGACGATCCGGATCGCCTGCCTCCCGCGGGCTCCCTGGGCGCGGAGGAGCGCGAACTGCTCTGCGAGCCGCGCCTCCGTCTGCGCGCTCGGCCGGAACTGGCGGCCCGAGAGCGCGAGCGAGAACGCGTTCACGCCGGGAACGTCGAGCGCGGCGATGCGGCCCGGCCCGCGGAGCAGCTCCATGATCAGCTGGCGGTCTGCGGCCGTGGCCCAACCGGCACCGAACGCGACGTCCTCGGCGGTCCTCCCCTTGACGTGCGGGACGCCCCATCGGTCGCGCGTGATCGTGACGCCCTTCCGGGGCCGCTCGACGCCGACGGCGCGCTCGCCCGGCGCGAGCCCGAGCGTCTCTCGCTTGAAGTAGCGCCGGAGGTCGGCGTCGGTGACGCGGTCGCGAAGGGCGGTCAGCCCCTCGTAGAGCGCGATCTGGTCGGTCGAGTTCTTCGTGAACGCGACGCCGCCTGCCTGACCGGGAGGCAGGACGTTCCAGGCCTGGGCCGCATGGTCCGCGGGGGCTCCGGCGGCGACGGCCCCCGTGACCGCGGCCGTGGCGACGACGCAGAGGGCGAGAGCGAGGAAGACAGCGCGACGACCGATCACGCGAGGAGCCTTTCGTTGTCCGCAGGGTGCCGTGCGCGGGAAGGGTACGTGCGACGCCGTACATTTGTCGCTCCATGGACGTGCTCGTTCCCTTCGCGGCCGCGCTCCTCTCGTTCCGGCTGGCCGCGGAGCTCGTCCGCCGCTACGGGCGGCGGCGGACGCCCGAGCTGCTCGCCTGGGGCGCCTCGCTCGGAGCCTTCGCGGCGGCGTCGGCCGCGCTCGCGTGGGGAGCCGCGGCGGGATGGGACGACCGCTCGTTTCGCGTCTACTACCTCTTCGGCGGGCTCCTGACCGCCGCGCTCCTCGGCGCGGGCTCGCTGCTGCGGGCCGGGGTGCGCCTCGCCGGCCCCGCGGTGCTCGTCTACGCAGGTCTCGCCGTGGGCGTCGCCGTGGCGGTGCCGATCGATCCGGCCGTCACCGGAGCCTCGATCCCCGACGCGTCCGCCCATCTCGCCTTCGTTCCTGCCCGAGCGCTCGCGCTCGTCGGCAACATCGGCGGCACGGTCGCGGCGGTGGGCGTCGCGGTCACCGGGCTTCGCCGCCGGCCCGTGGGCAACACGCTGATCATCGCCGGCGTCATCGTCGCTGCCGCGGGCAGCGCCCTCGCAGGGCTCGGCGAGGGCGGCGGATCGGTGTTCACCGCCGTCGCCGCCGTGCTCCTGTACGCGGGCTTCGTCAGCCGACGGTAGCCCTCAGTCGCGCATCTCCGGCACGCGACGGGAGTGGTCGACCCGGCGCCGGCGCTCCTTGACCCAGATCCAGCCGAAGAAGGCGATCAGGGTCAGGAGGATCGCCGCCTCCACCGCGAGGCCGACGCCACTCGTGTGGTGGGCGATCAGCCGCGGGACAAGACCCATATGCCTCCGACCGTGTAGAGCACCATCAGCGCGAGCATCGCGTACTGGGAGCGGAGCGCGTCACCGCGCTGCGGGAAGATCGTGACGGCGCGATCGTGGGCGACCGCGAGCCCCGCCACGTGGCCGGCGACGAGCGCGCCGACCTGGACGTACCACGTCGTGTTCGGCGCGATGGCCGTCAGGTCGGGCACGACCCTGGCCGTTCCGAACAGGTCCCAGCCCTTGCCGAGCGGGTCGGAGAGGAGCGGGATCGCGAACTGCCCTTGAATGACGAACAGCGTGAAGTAGTGCGCGAGCATGTAGACGAACGCGATCGGCACGAGCGAGCGCACGAAGTCGGAGACGAGCGAGCGCGGCGCGTTCACCGTCCAGCGGGCGAGGGCGCAGGCGGCCTCGTAGGCGAGCCCGACCAGCAGGACGCCGACGACGAGCCCTCCGATGCTCAGGAGCGTGACGAGCAGCTCCCCGAGCCCCGGCCGGTCGACGATGTACGGGCCCTCGACCCGGGCTGAGAGGTCCTGCCACGTCGTCGTCCGGCTGTAGCCGTCGAACAGCACGGTGCCGAGCATCACCGCGACGAACGCGACCGACCCCGGGACCGGCTCCGGCCCGGCGAGCCCGGTGAGGGGCCAGCGCACGCGGATGCGCCCGTCGACCACGTGGAACGGCGCCATGCGGGCGAGGAAGTGGTAGAGGACCGCGAACCCCTCCCCGTTCGCCTCCCACGTGTCCCGGCCGAACGACGCCATCCCGAAGAGCGCGATGTAGGAGTAGAGGGCGATCGCGAACGCGAGGGCTCGCGGACTGGCCGGGTCCGAGTAGGCGAGCTCGAGCGAGGCGAACGCGAACAGCGTCACCGCTCCGGGCCAGCGGCCGAGCCGCTCGGGGTACGTCGCGAGCGGCTGGGGATCGCCGCCGGTGCGCTCCCGCACCCAGACGAACGCGTCCGCCATCGCGCGCCACGGCGACAGCCCGCGCCACACGTAGCCGAAGACGACGGTCAGCGCCGGGAGGCCCAGCCAGAAGATCACGTAGATCCATGTCGGGGCGAGGTTGCGGAACGGGTCCGTGTCGCCGAACAGCGCCGAGACCCAGACCAGGAAGAAGAGCGCCACCGAGAGCGCCTGCGCCACGACGCGCAGCGGGCCGAGGACGAGGCGCGAGAGCACTGCCCAGATGCTCCTGCCCCGCTCGAGCGCGGCGAGCAGCGGCTTGCGCCACAGCACGCCCAGCAGGACGAACGAGACGACCAGCACGACGGCCGCGCCCCAGTAGAACATCCACGCCGGAACCGGGAGGTCCTGGACCCCCCCGATTCCGTGCGCGACGACGTCGGGGCGGCTCAGGGCCGCACCTCCAGGACGGCGAGCAGCGCGTCCGGATGGTGGAGCTCGAGCTCGAACCGGCCGGGCAGGTTCGCCGTGAAGGGAATGCGCACCGGCGTCCCGGGCGTCACGGGCTTCTCGATGTCGTAGCCGTGGAGGTGCACCTCCTCGCCGGCGTCCGTGCGAACGACGACGACGACCTTGTCGCCCTTCTGGAGCGTCGGCCGCTTGATCCCGCCGCTCGGACGGCCGTTGTCGACGACGATCACGATCGTGGTCGGCTTCGGCGTCGCCGGCGTCGTCTCCGTCGCGGTCGTCTCCGTCGCTGTCGTGTCCGTCGCCGTGGTCGTCGTCTCGACCGTCGAGGTGTCGGTGGTCGTGGTGGCCTGCGACCCGTTGTCGCCCCCGCATCCGGCGAGCGCGAACGCGCCCGCTGCGACGGCGACCAGCATGACTGCGGTTCTCATCGATTCTCCTCGGTTGGCCGTGCGCCGGGGCGGCGAACGGCAGTGGCTCAGGGCGCGAGGAGAGCCGGCGGGCTGCGGCCGCTCGGGCGCGGCACGCGCACGGCCCGCGGCAGGGGCAGCGGACGGGCGGGCAACGGGAGCCAGGCCTCCCCCGAGGGCGGGCGTGGCACCGACCGGGCCGGCGTCAGCGTCCCGACCACGCGCCGCACGACGAGCACGCAGACGAGCGCGACGGGGAGCTGCAGGAGGAGACCGAGGAGGAAGGCCGGCGTCGTCAGGAGCCAGGGCAGGTCGCCGGTGTGGGCGAGTCGCTCGAGGTGCTCCTGGCACGCGAAGCCCGCTGGAGCGAGCGGGACGAACCACCATGCGGACGATCTGCTCAGGCTGCGCTCCTGCACGGCCAGGCCGACGAGGCCGAGGGACGCGAGCAGCCCGACCACCTGGGGCGCGTGGGCGAGGTACTCGTGGGCCGGGCCCGGCTCGGTCCCCGTGACGGCGTAGGCGAGCGCGTGCGTGACGAGGACGCCCACCGCAGCGATCGGCGTCACGAGGATCCAGGCCAGCGCGCGGCGTCCCACGTCGGCGGATCATGCCAGCGTCGGGGCGCGTCCGAGCAGGTCGACCGTCTGCGTTCGGGAGAGCCGGGAGCCTGCGCCCGCTCAGCGAACGACGACGGGCACGCGCTGCACGGCGTTGTTCTCGTAGCCGCCGAGGTTCCACTCCGGCTCGAGCGGCTGCGTGTCGCCGGTCCCGTCCGTCGCACGGCAGCAGAGGGTGAACGTCCCCGTGCCGCGAGGCTCCCAGCCGAACGACCAGCCGCACCACGCCCACGGGCCGTCGAGGTCATGCACGAGCTCGGCGTCCGCCCACGTCTCCCCCGCGTCGTCGCTCACCTCGACCCGGGTGATCGGCGCCCGGCCCGACCATGCACGCCCTTCGAGCCGGACTTCGCCACGCTCGACGACGCGCTCCCGCGTGAAGAAGTCCGGTATCCCGGGCGGGACCATCAGGGAGCGCGGCCGCATCCGCGTCACCGGCCGCCCCTCCTCGTCCTCGGTCTGTCGGAACCGGTAGGCGCTCGCGACCTGGTACCCCTGGTACGGCTCCTCGACGAGCGAGATCGCCGTGAGCCACTTGACGTTCGTCATCCCGTACCACCCGGGCACGACGAGACGGAGCGGAAAGCCGTGCTGCGGCGGGATCGGGCCGCCGTTCATCTCGTAGGCGAGCACCGCGCCCGCCTCCAGGGCCTCTGTGAGGACCAGGCTCCGCTCGTAGCGCTGCTCGACACCTCCCTCGACACCACGATCGAGGCCGGCGAACACGACGTCCACCGCGGACGGGCCGGGCGCCGCCTCCTCGAGCAACGCCGCGAGCGCGACGCCCCGCCAGCGTGCGGTCCCGACGGCCTCGGTGAGCCAGGGCTGGCTGACGGGCCTGGGGTCGAGGAGCGCACGACCGTTGCCGGCGCACTCCATCGTCGCCGCAAGCTCGACCGCAGGACGCGACCTGAGGTCGTCGAGCGTGAGCTCGAGTGGGTTCTGCACCGCGCCGCCGACCTCGAGCCTGAAGGCCGCCGGGTCGACGAGCGGGACGTCGTAGTGGATGAGCAGGTAGTGCAGGCCGACCGGGGTGATCGACCAGCGGAGCGCCTCGAGCGGCATCGCATGGTTCCGTGCGGCGAGCCGGAGCTCGTCGAGGCTGATCCCGCTATCCGCCGAGACGGACATCGGAGCGCACGTTAGACACGCGGCTGCGCGGAGTCCATCAGCCCGCGAGCTTGGCGCGCACGAGCTCGCTCACCGCGCGGGCGTCGGCCTGGCCCTTCGTCTCCTTCATCACCTGCCCGACGAAGAAGCCGAGCAGCCCGTCCTTGCCGCCTCGGTACTGCTCCACCTGGGCCGGGTTCGCGGCGAGGATCGCGTCGACGATCGGCTCGAGCGAGGCCGTGTCCGACACCGCCTCCTGGGCGAGGAACGGGTCGGCGGAGAAGCCGGGCTCGGCGACCCTCGCGATCGCCTCGTCGAACGACTTCCGCGGGATCCGCTCCCGCGCGCCGACCAGCTTCGCGAGCTCGGAGGGATCGACCGCGGCCGGATCGGCGCCCGCGCCCACCAGCTGGTTCGCGATGACGTTGCTCGCGGCGACGCCCTCGGCGCCGGCGGCCACGGTCGCCTCCCACAGCGTGTCCAGCCCGCCGGTGACGAGCACGAGGGCCCGTTCGTGGTCGAGGGTCTCCCCGATCCTCCTGATCCGCGTGGCGGGCAGCTCCGGCAGCTCGGCCCGCAGGCGCTCGACGAGCTCCGCGGGCGGCTCGACCGGGACGAGGTCCGGCTCGGGGAAGTAGCGGTAGTCGTCGGCCTCCTCCTTCGCCCGACGCGGCGTCAGCGTGCCCGTCGCGACGTCGAAGTCGTAGGTGTGCTGCTCGACCTCGCCGCCCGACTCCCAGACCGCCACCTGCCTTGCGATCTCCGCGTCGATGCCGCGCGCGATGTGCGTGAAGGAGTTCATGTTCTTGATCTCGCACCGGGTACGGAGCTCGTCCGATCCGGCAGGCCGTACGGAGACGTTGGCGTCGACGCGAAGCGTTCCCTTCTCCATCTCCGCGTCCGAGATCCCCAGCTCCACGATCGTCTGGCGCAGGAGCTGCAGGAACCGCTTCGCCTCCTCGGCGGAGTGGATGTCGGGCGCGGTGACGATCTCGACGAGCGGCGTGCCGCCGCGGTTGTAGTCGACCAGGGTGTACTCGGCGCCTCCGATCCGGCCCGTCCGCCCGCCCACGTGGACGTTCTTGGCCGCGTCCTCCTCGAGGTGCGCCCGGACGATCCCGACCGCATGATCACCGTCTTGGCAGCGGTACTAGCACCTTGCCATCTGTGCAAGATGGAAGATCGTACTGAGAGATCTGATATCCCTTGGGGAGGTCCGGGTAGAAGTAGTTCTTCCGGGCGAACACCGCGCGCGGCGCGATCTCGCACCCGAGCGCGAGTCCGAGCTTGACGACCCACTCGATCGCCGTCCGGTTCGGCACCGGCAGCGCGCCCGGGAAGCCGAGGCAGACGGGGCACGTCTGCGTGTTCTCCGCCGCCCCGAAGCCGACGGGGCACCGGCAGAACATCTTCGTCCGCGTCTTGAGCTGGACGTGGATCTCGAGGCCGATGACCGGTTCCCAGGACGTGGAGCTCATGCGCGGAGCCTCTCGGGGACGAGGTCGAGGCCGAGGGCGCGCTCGAGCGCGTGCCCTGCCCGGAAGAGCGTGTTCTCGCCGAACTGCGGGCCGACGAGCTGCAGCCCGACCGGGAGCCCGTCCGAGAGGCCGCATGGCACGTTGAGCCCGGGGAGCCCGGAGAGGCAGGACGGGATGGTGAGCAGGTCGCACGCGTACATCGCGAGCGGGTCGGCCGCCTTGTCCCCGATCGGGAACGCGACGGTCGGCGAGGTCGGCGTGGCGAGGACGTCGAACCGCTCGAACGCCGCCGCGTGCTCGCGGACGATCAGCGTCCGCACCTTCTGCGCCTGCCCGTAGTAGGCGTCGTAGTACCCGGCCGACAACGCGTACGTGCCGAGCATGATCCGGCGCTTGGGCTCGTCGCCGAAACCGGCATCGCGCGTCCGCTCGACCATCTCGCGATACGTCTCGCCGTCGCTCCGGCGCCCGTAGCGGACACCGTCGTAGCGGGCCAGGTTGGACGACGCCTCGGCGGGAGCGATCAGGTAGTAGCAGGGCAGCCCGTAGTCGAACGAGAGCGGCAGGTCGCACTCCCCCACCTCCGCCCCCAGCTCCTCGGCCACTGCGAGCGTCGCCTCGAACGCCGCGCGGACCCCGGGCTCGATCGCCTCGAGCGCGACCGCCTGCCGGGGCACCCCGATCCTGAGGCCGTCGAGGCTCTCGGCCGTCGGCAGCTCGACCGGCTCGGGCCGGTCGACCGTGGTCGAGTCCGCGGGATCGCGACCCGCGATGATCCGGTAGAGCAGCGCGACATCGCGCACGGTCTTCGCGACGGGCCCGATCTGGTCGAGGCTCGACGCGAAGGCGACGACGCCGTAGCGCGAGACGGTCCCGTACGTGGGACGGAGGCCCACATTCCCGCACAACGCCGACGGCTGCTTGATCGAGCCGCCGGTGTCCGAGCCGAGCCCCCACGGGGCGAGGCCGGCCGACACCGCGCTCGCGGTCCCGCCGCCCGAGCCACCGGGGACACGGGTCGGGTCCCAGGGGTTCCTCGACGGCCCGAAGGCGGAGTTCTCGGTGGACGAGCCCATCGCGAACTCGTCCGTGTTCGTCTTGCCGAGGAGCGTCAGCCCGGCAGCCTTGCAGCGCGCGGCGACGGTGGCGTCGAACACGGGCACGTAGCCCGAGAGGATCCGCGAGCCGGCAGTGGTCTCCACGCCCCGCGTCGAGATGACGTCCTTGAGCGCGATCGGGATGCTCGTCCCCTCCGCGCGGTCGACCGTCCGCAGGTACGAGTGGAGCTCGTCGTTCCGCTCGCCGATCGCCTCGAGGTACGCGGTGTGCAACTCGGCGCTCGAGACCTCGCCCTTCTCGACGAGATCGAGCGCGTCCTCGGCGGTGAGCCGCAGCGTGTCGACGACGGCGCTCACGGGCCAACCTCGGTTGGCCCATGAGCGGGGAGGGGTGTGGGGAACCGGGAGGTGCCCCACGCTCTCCAGAAGAAGGGGGCCCGCGGGGGAACCATGGTTTCCCCGACGAACGCGAGCCGAAGGCGAGCGTTGCTCACGTGGTCGGCGGGACGCGGAACAGGTCGCGCTCCGAGGCGGGCGCGTTCCGGAGGACGTCCTCCAGCGGGAGACAGTCGTGCGGCTCGTCCTCCGCCCAGGCGTTGACGAGGTCGAGCGGGTGCGACGTCGGCGGCACGTCCGAGAGATCGAGCTCGGCCACCTTCGAGACCGCGTCGAGGATCTCCCCGAGCTCGCCCGTCAGCCGCTCGACCTCGTCGTCGGTCAGCTCGAGCCGCGCGAGTCGCGCCACGTGCAACACCTGCTCGCGAGTGATCGCCATCGTCGACCCATCCTTCCAGAGGAGCTTCCAACGTGATGAGCGCCCGGCCGTTCATTGCGTTGGGAGCTCCAAGAGACGGCGGGCCCCTCGTGGGGGCCCGCCGCGGAACCGATTCGACGTCGCCGCTATGCGGCGGCAGTCACGTTCGCGGCCTGGGCGCCCTTGGGCCCCTGGACGACCTCGAACTCGACCTTCTGACCCTCGGTGAGGGTCTTGTAGCCGTCCATGGTGATCGCCGAGAAGTGGACGAAGACGTCATCGCCTCCCTCACGCGCGATGAAGCCGAAGCCCTTCTCGTTCGAGAACCACTTCACGGTGCCCGTCTCTACAGACAACGAACGTCCTCCTGAGGACAGCATCGACGCACGTCGACGCAAGATGCAAGAACGCCGGACAACGTAGCGTCACAGGCCCGGGTACGCAAGGAGCCCGCGACCGTAGCGCGCCGCCTTGACCGCGCTCCGGAGAAGCAGGGCGATCGTCATCGGCCCCGTGCCGCCCGGCATGGGCGTCAGGAAGCCCGCGACGTCCACGACGGCGGGGTCGACATCGCCGCGAATTCCCTCGTCCGTGCGCGTCGTGCCGACGTCGAGCACCACGGCTCCGGGCTTCACCATGTCGGGCGTGACGATCCCCGGCCGGCCGACGGCGGCCACGACGATGTCCGCCCGCCGCACCTCGGCGGCGAGGTCGGCCGTCCGCGAATGGCAGATCGTGACCGTCGCGTGCCCCTGTAGGAGCAGCATCGCGGCCGGGCGGCCGACGATCTCGCTGCGCCCGATCACGACCGCGTTCTTGCCCGCCGGGTCGACGCCGTACTCGGCGAGGAGCTCCATGCAGCCCGCCGGGGTCGCGGGGACATGGAGCGGCGTGCCGAGATAGAGGTGCCCCGCGTTCACGGGGTGGAAGCCGTCGACGTCCTTCCGCGGCGAGACCGCGTACGTCACGCGCGTCTCGTCCATGTGCGCGGGGAGCGGCAGCTGGACGAGGATCCCGTCCACCTGGTCGTCGGCGTTGAGCTCGTCGACGAGCGCGAGCACCTCCGCCTCCGACGCGCTCGCGTCGAGGCGGATGTCCCGGGCGTCGATGCCGGCCTCCGTCGCGGCCTTGTGCTTCAGCCGGATGTAGACGTCCGATGCGGGGTCGTCGCCGACGAGCACGGTCGCCAGCCCGACGTGGCCGAGCTCCTCGATCTCCTGTGTCACCTCGCCGCGGATCCGCTCCGCAAGGGCCTTCCCGTCCATGAGAGTCGCCGGCACGCGCGCGACTCTAGACGAATCGGTGTGGACTTCAGTCCGACACCAAGCCGCACGCCTGGCGTTCAGCCAGGTGTCCGACTGAAGCGGACACCCCTGGCTTCCGGCTCAGGTCCGCCGAACGGCGATCCCCGTCAGCGCCTCGCGGACGACCCGCTCGGCGACGAGCGCCGTGACGTCCGCGGAGCCGACCCCGGTCGGGATCACCTCGACGACGTCCATCCCGACGAGCCGGAGCCGCGACGCGAGCTCGCGGCACGCCCACAGGAGGTCGAGCGACGTCATCCCACCCGGCTCGGGCGTCCCGGTTCCGGGCGCGAAGGCCGGGTCGAGCACGTCCACGTCGACCGAGAGGAACACCGGTCCCTCGCCCACGGTGGAGATCGTCCGCTCGACGACCTCGCGGATGCCGAGCTCGCGGACGTCGTGCATGAAGAAGCTCGTGATGCCACGCTCGCGCTGCCAGGCGAGCTCGCGCTCGCCCGGCCAGTAGCCCCTGAGCCCGATCTGCACGTAGCGCCCGCCGTCCACGTGGCCGTCACGAACGAGGCGGTACATCGGCGTCCCGTGCGAGACCTCGACGCCGAACACCTCGGTCCCCGTGTCGGTGTGGGTGTCGAAATGGACGAGCCCGAGCGGGCCGTGACGCGCGGCGACCGCCCGCACGTCCGGCTCCGAGATCGAGTGGTCTCCTCCGAGCACCACGGGAAGCGCGCCGGCGTCGACCACCTGGCGCACGAGCGCCTCGATCGACGCGCGCGACCGGTGTGCGTCGGCCGGGATCACGGGGGCGTCGCCGAAGTCGACCACGCGCAGCCGCTCGGCCCAGTCGACGCGGGCCTCGAGATGCGGCCCCGGCGGGCAGCCCGCGGCGCGGATCGCACGAGGGCCGAACCGCGTGCCCGGCCGGTCCGACACGAGGTCGTCGGTCGGCGCGCCGACGATGGCCACGTCGACGCCGTCGAGCTCGGCGGGGTCCTGCGTGTACGGCAGGCCGGCGAACGTCAGCAGGCCGGCGTAGTCCGGCTTGTCGGGCAGGCCGAGCGCCTTCCACCGCTCCACCGGGTCGAGCACGGGGCGATCCTATGCCGGGGGAACGGCGCACACGCCCCGCGACCGGCCGCTCGTACCCTGTCCGGGATGTGGCAGCCGCCTGACCGGGAGACCCTCCAGTCCGCCGCGCGCGCGGCCGCGCTCGTGTTCGTCGTCGCCTGGCTCTTCAGCGACGACCTCCGTGCGTGGATCCCGTTCTGGCTGCCGCTCGTCCTGCTTCTCGCAGCCGAGATCGAGTTCGTCGTCCGTGGGCGCCGCGAAGCGCCGGGCCGGACGGGCGGGCGCGTCGCGCCCGGGCCGGAGGACGCCGATCTCGGCTTCGGCGAGCTCGTCGAGGACGCCGACGGCGTGCGGTTCGTCCCGCCGCCGGCCCGGCCCGCGCGACGCGGGCGGCGCGTCGGCTGGATCGTCGGCGCGGCAGCGGCCGCTGTCGTGGTCGCCCTCGCCGCTCGCAGTGACCGCGCCGGGACCTGGACGGCGCTGCCGGCGGATGCCCGGGCACGTGCCGAGGCACGCTTCACCGCGGAGGCGGCGACCATCGCGGGCGGCCCGGTGCGCGTTCGCTGCGACGACGGCTACGCGTTCACCGGCGCGGGAAGCGACACCCTCGGCATCGCGTTTCTCCGGGCCCGGCTCGCGTACCTCGACCCGACCGTCTGCCGCGCCCTCTACGACCTCGCCTTCGGCGGGGACCGGCGTGGGCGGGAGCGAACGGCCGAGGCGCTGGTCGTCCTCGCGCACGAGGCCGTCCACCTGGGCGGCGAGCGGCGCGAGGGGGTGACGGAGTGCCTCGCGCTGCAGGAGGCCGGGCCGCTCGCCGTCCGGATGGGGCTCGACGCCAAGAGCGCGCGCAGGATCCTGCGCTCCGAGCTCGACCGGCGGCTGGCGGAGCGGAACGTGATCCGGGCGGCGTACGCGCTACCGGCCAGCTGCCGGGACGGCGGCGCACTCGACCGCCGGCCGAACGACACGCACTTTCCGTTCTGAGGGCGGGCCGTCGCGGCTCAGGCGAGATGCGCTTCGAGCCGGCGGCGCACGACCGCCACGCTCGACGCCCCGAGCGTCTCGCCGAGGACGGCGGACCCGAGGGCGTTCGCCTCGATCACGATCCGCTCCCGCTCGGTCTCGAGCGTGCCGCGCGCGACGAAGAGCGCCGAGCGCACCTGCCCGCCCCAGTCCTCGAGCTCGTCGAGCGTCGCCCCCGGCGCGCGGCGCGCCCCCTCGGTGACCCGCTCGAAGCTCCGGATCCCGGACGCGACGTCCGTCGCGGCGCGCACGAGCTGCTCCGCCTCGGCCTCGAGCGACTGCTCCTCCGCACGGAGCCCGGCCTCTTGCTCCATGAGCCTCGCGACCCGCGTCTCGGCATCGCCGGCCTCGTCGCGGGCCGTCGCGACCTCCCTCCGCGCCCGATCGACCTCGTCCTCGCGGCGGCGCCGGCCGGACTCGAGCGCCGCAAGACGCGACTCGGCGCGTTCGAGCTCCGCGCGAGCCCGGGCGGCGTCGTCCTCGGCCTCGTGACGCCGCCGTCCGAGGTCGTCGAGCTCGCCCGGAATGCGCTCGAGCGACGCGCGCACGTCCGCCGCGCGCGACCGAACCGCAGCCGCCCGTTCGGCGAGGTCGCGCGCGGTGTCGAGCTCGCGGGCCACCAGCTCGTCCCGTTGCTCGAGCGCCACGGCATGCGCCAGGAGCGCGGCGGCATCGTCGGCTGCCACGGGCCCATTCTGGCAGGTGACCGGAGGCGGCGACCGCGATTCGTACACTCGCCTCATGAAGGTCTGCGCGGCGTGCGGCGTCGAGAACCCGGATATCGCCCGCTTCTGCCTCGCGTGCGGCACCCAGCTCGCGGAGGCCCGTGCGCCGCAGGAGACGCGGAAGGTGGTGACGATCGTCTTCTCCGACCTCAAGGGCTCGACGAGCCTCGGCGAAGCCCTGGACTCCGAGGCGCTCCGTGAGGTGATGACGCGGTACTTCGACGCGATGAGCCACGAGCTCGAGCGTCACGGCGGCGTGATCGAGAAGTTCATCGGGGACGCGGTGATGGCCGTCTTCGGCTTGCCGCGGCTGCACGAGGACGACGCGCTCCGCGCGGTTCGCGCGGCGGCAGGGATGCAGGCCGCACTCGAGGAGCTCAACGGCGAGCTGCAGCGCGTCTACGGCGTCCAGCTCGCGAACCGGACAGGTGTCAACACGGGCGAGGTCGTCGCGGGCGATCCCGCCTCGGGCCAGCGCCTCGTCACCGGGGACGCCGTCAACGTCGCCGCCCGCCTCGAGCAGGCGGCCGGCGAGCGCGAGGTGCTCCTCGGCCAGCTCACCTACCGGCTCGTCCGCGACGGCGTCGACGTCGAGGAGGTGGAGCCCCTCACGCTGAAGGGAAAGTCCGAGCCCGTTCCCGCGTATCGCCTCGTCGGCCTGCGCGATGCGAGCGAGACGGAGACCCGTGGCGGGACGCCGCTCGTCGGGCGGGACGACGAGCTCCGGGCGCTGGGAGACGCCCTGGACGAGGTCGCCGCGACGCGCTCCGCGCGACTCGTGTCGATCGTGGGCGACGCCGGAGTCGGGAAGTCCCGGCTCACGGCCGAGTTCCTCGAGGTCGCCGCCGGCCGCGCGCACGCCCTCGAGGGCCGATGCCTCCCGTACGGGGAGGGGATCACCTTCTGGCCGGTCGCCGAGGCCGTGCGCTCGCTGGCGGGGGTCGTGAACGACGACGACGCCGCAGGGGCGCGGGGCAAGCTCGCGGCGCTCGCCGGCGCGGCCGGTGACGGCGTCACGGAGCGGCTGGCGTCGGCGATCGGGCTGACGGACGACCCGTTCCCGGTCGAGGAGCTGTTCTGGGCCGTGCGCCGGCTGCTGGAGCACCTCTCGGCCGACCGGCCCGTCGTGTTCGTCGTCCAGGACGTCCACTGGGCGGAGGCCACGTTCCTCGAGCTCCTCGACCACCTCCTGCAGTCGATCGACGAGGCGCCGGTGCTGATCGTCTGCCCCACTCGCCCGGAGCTCCTCGAGGCGAGCCCCGACTGGGGATCGGGCGCGCGCGCGACGCGGATCGTGCTCGACCCGCTCGACGCCGAGGCGAGCAAGACGATGATCGAGGGACTGCTGGGCGGCGGCTCGCTCGACGCCGCCGTGCTGGAGCGCGTGGTGGGCGCGGCGGAAGGCAACCCGCTCTACGCGGAGCAGCTGCTTCGCATGCTCACCGACGAGGGCGTCCTGGAACAGCGCGACGGCGACTGGCACGCGATCGGCGACCTGTCGGAGATCCACGTGCCCCCGACCATCCAGGCGCTCCTCGCCTCGCGGCTCGACGCGCTCGGAGGCGACGAGCGGTCGGTGATCGAGCCCGCGTCGGTCGTCGGCTACGTCTTCCCGGAAGCGGCCGTCACGGCGCTCACCCCTCCGGACATCTCCCCGCGCGTGAGGACCGAGCTCTCGAGCCTCGCCCACAAGCACCTCGTCAGTCCCGTCGAGGACGGCGACGAGGGCGCGCACCGCTTCCAGCACATCATGATCCGCGATACCGCCTACGACGGGATCCTCAAACGGGCCCGTGCCGATCTTCACGAGCGGTTCGTCGGCTGGGCGGACGGCGTCAACCGGGATCGCGGCGTCGAGTTCGAGGAGATCCTCGGCTACCACCTCGAGCAGGCCTGGACGTACCTCTCCGAGCTCGGGCCGCTCGACGAGCACGGGCGCGCGATCGGCGAGGACGGCGCGCGGAGGCTCGCGTCGGCCGGCAGGCGCGCGTTCGACCGCGGAGACCTCCCTGCGGCCGTCACGCTGCTCGGCCGCGCCGCGGCACTCCTACCGAAGGACCACCCGGAGCGGATCCGGCTGCTTCCCGAGCATGGCGAGGCGCTGCTCATGACGGGCCGCTTCGAGGAGGCAGGCGAGGCGCTCGAGGAGGCGATCTCCCGCGCTTCGGTCGCTCCCGCCCCGGCCGCACGGGCGTCCCTCGTCCGGCTGCTCGTCCGGCTGCGCACCGGTGACGCGGACGGATGGCAGCGGGACGCGGTCGAGCGAGCGATCGCGGAGGCGATCGACGTGTTCGAGGCGGAAAGGGACGAGGCAGGGCTCGCGATGGCGTGGCGGCTTCTCGCCTGGTCGGCGGGAACCGCCTGCCGCTTCGGAGACGCGGCCGACGCTGCGGAGCGCGCCGTCGAGCACGCGCAGCGCGCAAGGGACGTGCGCCAGGAGCGCCGTGCCTCGACGGCGTATGCGGGCGCCGCCCTGCTCGGGCCGACCAACGTCGACGAGGCGATCGCGCGCTGCGAGTCGTCCCTCGAGCAGACGGCCGGCGACCGGCAGTCGGAGGGGAACCTGCTCGCGATCCTCGGCGGTCTCTATGCGATGCAAGGCTCGTTCGACCACGCCCGGGACCTCGTCACGCGCGGTCGAACGCTGTTCGAAGAGCTGGATCTCGAGGTCGAGGCGGCCCGCGTCGACCTCGAGGCATGGCGGGTGGAGATGCTCGCCGCCGACCTCGACGCCGCCGAGCGGCGACTCCGCAGGGCGTACGAGGCGCTCGACGCGGTGGGCGAGAAGTACCTCCTCTCGACGGTGGCCGGATACCTCGCGCAGACGCTCGTCGAGCGTGAGGCGATCGAGGACGCGGAGGCGCTCGTCGATCGCACCCGGGAGCTCGCGACGGGCAGCGATGTCGAGACGCAGGCGTTGTGGCGGTACGTCCGCGGCCGCACGCTCGCCCGGCGGCGCGCCTTCGACGACGCCGAGGCGATCGCCCGCGAAGCCCTCGCGCTTCTCGAGCCGACCGATGCCACAATGATGAAGCTCGACGGGCAGCTTGCCCTCGGCGAGATCCTCGAGGCCGCCGGTCGCGCCGACGACGCCCGTCAGGCCTACGAGGCCGCGCGCGCCCTCGCGGAGCGGAAGGGCGGTGTCGTCATCCTGGGCACCGTGCTCCGGCACCTCGAGCGAGTCGACACCGCCCCCGCGTAGGGCTCTACCGCCTCACCACGTCCAGGATCCGTTCGTCGGCGCCGTCGCGACGATCGTCCAGATCCCCTTGTTCGTCGGGGGCGGCCCGCCATGCTTCGAGTACGAGGACTTGGTCGTCGGCGGGGTGATCGAGACGACGCAGCCGTTCGCGTTCGTGCTCGGACACTTCGGCAACGCGACGCCGTTGTGGAAGACCTTGGTGATCTTGTCGCCCTTCGCGAGCGCCGCGGCGGAGATCCGGAACACGAACCGAACCGGATTCACCGTGCCGAAGTCGAACGGCGTGTACGACCCCTCCGCGCCGCAGGCCTGCCCGAGGCCGGCGATGCAGACGACCGAACGGCCGAGCGCCGGATGGCCCGGGTCGCCGGACACGGCGGGCCCCTCGTCGATCGTGGCTGCGACCCCGAGCGCGGTCGGGCTTGTCGCGAACGTCGGCAGGCAGAAGGTCGTGGACACCGGGTTCGCGGCATCGACGTTTGGGTCGGTGCTCAGGCTGCCCTCGCCGAGGGGGTCGGCGCATGCGCCCGTCTCGAAGGAGCCGGCCTTGTTCGGATCGTCGTCCGCGAGCAGTGTCGCCGTGACGGTTATCCCGCCTGCGGGGAAGGTGTCGTTCTCGTCGTCTTGGCCATGCCCCTTGTCGTCGTCACGGCGATGCCCGTTGTCGTCGTTGTCACGTTCCTTGATCCGCCAGAACCCGGTCGTCGTGAGGCAGGCCTCGCACGACGATTCGATCTGCGGCGACTGCCACACGACCGTCGCCTGGACGGGCTGGCTCCCGCCCTTCACCTGGTCGAACCCGCAGACGAGCTCGCCGTTCTTGATCGTCGCCGAGCAGCTCGCGGCGACGAGCGTTGCCGGAGAGGTCGTCGAGTCGATCGTGACGGTCGGAACCGTCATGTGGAACTCGAGGTGCGTGGCCGTGTTCCGGCCGGCGTACTTGAAGGTCGACGTGTAGGAGAGCGCCTGGCCGGACGTCACCTTCGCGGGGCCGGGAACGGCGTCGAACGTGACCACCGCGTCACGGTTCCCGGCACCCCCGACGGACACGATGGCCGCCGCGCCGACGATCGCGAGACACGCACCGACTACGCGCAAACGCGTACGACCCATGAAACTCTCCCTCCCTGTTGACGTGCCGAGCGCCGCCCAGACGCCCGGCGCCTTATCATGTCAGGTCTGCACGCGGGCGCAAGACGCCACGATCGTCCGACCGCGAGGGTGCCGGTCGCGGCGGGGCTACGATGCGTCCTCCCTGGCGACGTGGCCGAGTGGTTAGGCAGAGGCCTGCAAAGCCTCGTACAGCGGTTCGAATCCGCTCGTCGCCTTGACTCAGAAAGTTCCCGCAAAATGCGACCTTTTCGGGGCTCGACGGGTCGCGGCCGGCGCTCCTCCGGGCCCATCATCCACTTCGCAGGCGATCGCCTGCCGCACCAGGACATCCGCTCGCGTCGCTTCGAGATCGGCAGCGGTCTTGCGGGCCTCTTTCTTTGCCGCGCGGCGAGGGCCGCTCGATCCGGCGACGCTCGGCGCGGCGGCGAGTTCCGCCCCTGACCTCGAGCACGTCCTCCCCTTCCTACGCCCGGGCGGAAGGAAGCTTTTTCACGACCGCCTCGGCTGGCACCGCTCGGGGCGCTTTCCGGCAGCCCTGCAACTGCTGCTGGCAGCGGTCGCGCGCGAGAGGGTTCGCGAGCCGCCAACACCTCCGGAGGGAGCGACCGGACTGGAAATTTCAATGATCGCGAATGACTCAACATCTCGAGAGGTTCGTGCCGACGCCTGCGCCATGTGTGGCCGAGAGATAAGGGACGCCTCGCCTCTCGCGGAGCATTGGACCTGGCGCTCGGACGGTGTCGGCGGACTCGTCTCCTTCTGCGGCGCATGCGCAAGGTCCCTCCAGAACACCAAGCGGAAGGCCGGGTCTCCCGGGTCGTGATCCATACGCCGATGGGCATCTCACGGATGCCGAGCGAGATGGCGGAGGCCAACATCTGGTAGCCGGCGGCGTCGCTCGCGCGAGGGGTTGCATCCCCCTTCCGGGTCACTACGGTGAGAAAACAGGAGTTGGGGGATGTGGGGGGAATGAGTCCGGCTATGCCCTGCCAACCCGGGGAGGGTTCGGGGAACAACCCCGGCGGCCAATCGGTTGGGGCAAGCGGGGGCCCGGCTCGACACCGGGCCCCTCGCTGTTGCAGTGGGGCCCTGGTTAGCCGAACGCCGTCAGTGATTCTTGCCATAGGCACCCGGCCCCGCCTGGAAGCCTGCCACGTCGACCGCCGGTTGGCCAGATGGCCGCACGGGACGTGTCCAGGACGAACGCGTTTCAAGGGGTGACGCCGAGCGTGACCGCGCCCTCAAAAACTCTCCCCGATTTGGGTCGCGCCTACTTCTGCGCGGGTGACCAGACAAGCGAGTCGTTGAACGTCCTCGCGGGGCTGCGTGTCAGCCTCTGCTGACCGCTTCCGTCGGCGTTCATGACGTAGAGCTCGGCCCAGTTTTCGCGCTTGCTCGTGAAGGCGATCTTCTGCCCGTCTGGTGACCAGAGAGGTCTCCGGCCGCGTGTCAGGTTCCGCTCTCCGCTGCCGTCGGCGTTGATGACATAGATGTCGTCGCTGCCGCCGTCGCCGTTGCGGTCGCGTTGAAAGACGATCTTCCGCCCGTCGGGCGACCAGGGATTAGCGCCATAGAGGTAATCGTTCGCCGCGTTGCGCGTCAGGTTCCGCTGCCCGCTCCCGTCCGCATTCATCACGTAGAGCTCCCAGTTGCCATCGCGCTTGCTCGCGAAGGCGATCTTCTGCCCGTCCGGGCTCCAGACCGGAAAGGTGTCGTCGAGTCCCCAGTCGCGTGTCAGGTTGCGCTGCCCGCTCCCGTCGGCGTTGATGACGTAGATCTCGAAGTCGTTGGGTCCGTGGGAGCTCACAAAGGTGATCTTTCCGTCGGGCAACCAGGCAGGACTTCCGTTGTTCGCCGCGAGACCCGTCACCCTCCGCTGTCCGCTCCCATCGGCGTTCATGACGTACACCTGGTGGTCCCCGTTCGGGCCTCGGCTGAAGGCGATCTTCCGCCCATCGGGCGACCAGGCAGGACCGAACTCGTATCCCGCGGTCCGCGTCAGTCTCCGCTGCCCGCTGCCGTCGGCATTGACGACGTAGATCTCGCTCTTGCCGCCGCCGCCGAGAAGGCGATCATCCGCCCATCCGGCGACCAGGCAAGTCCCTGCCACGCATCGCGGGTCAGCAGCCGCTTCCCGCTCCCTCGGCGTTCATCACGTCGAGTCGAAGGGACCGACTCGGCCACAGCAGGCGGAGAGCCTGTAGCTGATGAAGGCGATCTTCGAACTCGTCGTTCCGGCGGGAAGGCCCGCCGCGCCGCGAGCGCCGGCGAAGCGGTGTCCGGCTGTGTCGAGCGCTGGAGAACCGCCGAGACCGCGAGCGCGACCAGCGCCACCAGCGCCACGGACGCCGCGTAGATCCGCCGCCGGCGCCGTGCGCGCTGCCGCGCCTCCTCGATCAGCGCCTCGACCAGGGCCTCGAGCTCCTCGCGGTCGACGGGATCGCTCGATGCGGCGGGCGTGGTGGGGCGCTGACGCTCACGGTTTCGTAGCGGGCGACCAGACGAGCCCGCTTTCGTGCCGGCCCGGGTTCGTGTCAGGTTCCGCTGGCCGCTGCCGTCGGCGTTCATGGAGTCGAACTCCCGGTCGCCGTCGTCGTGCAGGAACGCGATCTTCAGCCCGTCGGGGACGGGCCGCTCCTCGCCGCCTGTCGTAGCGCAGCAGCGGGATGTCGCCGTTCAGACGTGGATCCCGAAGGCGACGCTCGGCCGCGTCCGCTACACGGACCGTATTTCTTTCTTCCGAGCCGGCGCTCGAACGCGATCTTCTGCCCGTCGGGATCCGGCTCCAGATTCGGATCGGCTTGACAGGCCCGTCGTCGAAGACGTCCGGCTCCGCGGCGTAGGTGATCGTCCCGCCGTGATCGTCCTCGAGGTAGCGGAGCGCGTTCGAGCTGCCGATCACGCGCTCGGAGGGAATGTTGTAGATCTCCTCGGTGATCGGTCGCATGAAGTCGCGATCGCCACCCGAGGCGATGTAGTTCGTGAAGCCGTTCGCCTCGAGGTAGCCGAGCAGCTCGATCATCGGGACGTAGCCGCAGGCGTGGAACCGTCTGCCGAGCGTCGGGTGCGTCCCACCGCGGATGAAGGCACCCGCGGCGGCCGAAGTCGGCTCGACGCTCTGGCCGGCGAACGGGCCCGCGGAGATCCCCGCCATGAGCACCTTCACGTCCGTGTCGTCGCCGTGGTAGTGCTTCGTGATCACCCCGCTCAGCCAGTGGTAGTCCTCGTATCGGTCGCTGAGATCGACGGCGATCGCCGAGGGAGGCGAAGACCCGGAAGCGGCTTCGCCTCGAGGTCGCCAGAGCCGATCCTCGGGGTGAAACCGTCCTGCGTCGCTACGGGTCCGCGACGAGGGACTGCTTGAGTTCCGCCGCGGACGCGGCATCTCGGTCGCGGGCACACCGGAACGGGGCGCTGTCGTCCAGCGAGCCAGAGAGCTCGTCGACTTCGCCCGCCACCACGGCTACCGCCTCGACGAACTGATCGAGATCATCGAAGAGGTCGGCTGACCAGTTCTCGGGAGGATGCGCGTACGTTCCCGGGCGGCCTCCACGGCTGCTTCTCCCGAAGCGACTCGTCGGCCTCCGCCATCTCGGCGAGACGCCTGAGGATGAACCCGAGCTCGATCGGCATCGGCTTCTCGCACCAGAACGTCCCGTCGTTGTCGAAGGTCGCGATCCGCTCGGAGGCGAGGACGTAGTCCGGCCCGCCTTCCGTCGTGACTCGCTCCACGAAGTCGACGATCGCGGTGCGGGACGGTGTGTCGTTCCACGACGCGAGGATGTCGACGGTCATTGCGACCTCGGCAGCATCTCGGCGTGGCGCTCGAGGTCGATGTACGTCTCGCCGCTCACGTTGACGGTGACCTGCCGGATGGTTCCGCCGGTGAACGTGTACGGCGGAACGGCGTCCAGTTCGGCTCTGAGTCACGAACATCGACGGTGATCACGCCCTTGAACGGCTCGGGCATCACGGCTCCCTTCAGGCGCAGCTGTCCGACGGTCTGGCGGCCGTTATAACACCCCGAAATCGCCGCGCGCCCAGGACGCGCTGCGCGCGACGAGGAGGGGACGGCGACCTGTTCGGGACCACCCCCCGGGGCTCGACAAGCCCTTTCTCAGGAGGTCGTAGCCCTGTAAGGGAACCGTGAAGCGACGCCGCGCTGCGATTCACCGGCGTCGCCAACGGGTAGCCACCCCCCGTTGTGCTGGAAACGACCAACAGAGGGGTGAAACCCATGAGACGACACATGCGCAAGCTCGCACCGCTGGGGCTCCTGGCCCTGACGGCCGCGCTCGCCGGGGCGATGCTCGGCGGAACGGGCATCGGAAGCGCCGCGACCCAGGCCCGGCCGACGAACACGCAGCCGCCCACCATCACGGGCACGCCGCAGGTGGGTTCGACGCTCACCGCCAAGGAAGGCACGTGGACGGGCAACCCGACCGACTACGACTACGCCTGGCGGCGCTGCGACGCGGACGGCGGGAGCTGCTCGCTCATCAGCGGCGCCAACGAAAAGACGTACGTCCTCAAGCAGGTCGACCAGGGCAACACCATTCGCGTGGGCGTGACGGCGCAGAACGCCGACGGCCGCACGACGGTGACCTCGGTGCCGAGCGCGGTGATCCGCGAGGCGCCGGCACCGCCGAGCACGACCGGTTGTGACCGGCCCGGCACCGGGGCGATCCCGGTCGGTGAGCTCGGTGCGACCAATCAGCTCTTGATCGATCGCCAGTCCATCGAGCCCGCGGTCGTCGGCGGCTCCACCGACCAGGTCGTGGCGCGCTTCCGCGTGTCCGCCTGCAACGGCCGGCCGATCCAGGGAGCGCTCGTCTACGTCACGGCGGTGCCGTACAACCAGTTCTCCGTGCCGCCCGAGGGCCCGACCGGTGCCGACGGGTGGGCCGAGCTGCGGATGAACCGCCTGCGCGGCTATCCCGCGTCGCAGAAGCAGCAGCTGCTCGTGATGTTCGTCCGTGCCCGCGAGCCGGGCGGCAACCTGCTGGGCGGCATCTCGACGCGCAGGCTCGTCTCGTTCCCCGTCGACCTTCGCCGGTAGTCGAGGCAACTCCAGAGCCGGGTGGCGCCGGAGCGCGGCGCCGGCGGCGAAGTGGCGGGCGTCCCAGGGGGTGGGACGCTCGCCACGAGTGGCCGCCCATCCGGCGGCCGGCGTACCGTCCGCCGGGGATGACGCCAACGCCCTCCACCGCTGCGCAGCACGTCACCGAGCCCTGCCTTCGCTGCGGCGCGGCGATGGAATGGCGGCACGGGACGTTCCAGTGCCCGCGCTGCCGCTTCAAGGTCGGCTGCTGCGAAGGCTTCACCGGCGAATGCAACGAGCCTCCCGCCGCCCGCGCCGGATAGCCTCGCTGCATCGAGATCCGCCGGATACGGGGCGATGAATGGCGCCTGTGGCGTGAGGCGCGACTGCGCATGCTCCGGGAGGAGGCGGCGTACTTCTCGACCCGGTACGAGGACGCGGTGCGCGAGCCGGACTCCACCTGGCAGGCGTGGGTGGGCGAGGCCGCGCAGGGCGTGGAGAAGGTGCTCCTCGTCGCCGAGGACGACGACGGTGTGCTGGGCGTCGTCGGGGCGTTCCGCCGCCTCGATCCCGGCGAGGTGCAGCTCGTCTCGCTCTGGGTCGATCCGCGGGCACGCGGTCGAGGCGTCGCACAGGCGCTGATCCGCGCCGTGGCGGGCTGGGCACAGGGCCACGGCGCCGGGCGCGTCGTCCTGTTCGTCCAGGAGGCGAACGCTCCCGGACGGGCGCTCTATCTCCGCGCCGGGTTCCGTCCTACGGGCGACCGGGAGCCCGTCGGCGCGGGACGACCCGGGTTCAAGCTCGTCGTCGTCGCCACGGTCGACGAGCTCCTCGAGAGCCAGGGCTAGCGCGCCGTCAGCTCGACGAGCCGCTCGGCCCAGGCCGAGGCATCGCGCGCGGCTGCAACGGATGGGCTGTGCGCCGCGGAGGACATCCGGAGTAGCGTACGCAGCATGGGAGCGGACCCCGGTGCCAGGCCGTTGACGGCCCTCCGCGCGGGTGTCGTCGGAACAGGGTTCGTCGGCGTCGTCCACGTCCACGCGCTCCGCCTCCTCGGCGTCGACGTCGCCGGTGTGGTGGGCTCTTCGCCTGCGCGCGCCGCCGCGAAGGGGATCGCGCCGGTCTACGACTCGCTCGACGCGCTGCTCGCGGACGAGTCGGTCGACGTCGTGCACCTGACCACGCCGAACCACCTCCATCACCCGCAGGCCAAGCAGGTGCTCGCCGCGGGAAAGCACGTCGTGTGCGAGAAGCCGCTCGCGATGACGTCCGAGGAGTCGGCCGAGCTGCTCGCGCTCGCCGAGGCGAGCGGGCTCGTCCACTGCACGAACTTCAACCTCCGCTTCTTCCCGCTCGTACACGAGGCGCACGCCCGGGTGGCGGTGGGCGAGCTCGGCGCGGTCTGGAACGTCCACGGCGGCTACCTCCAGGACTGGCTTCTCTTCCCCACCGATTGGAACTGGCGGCTCGAGCCCGACAAGGGCGGCGCGCTGCGCGCGATCGGCGACATCGGCTCGCACTGGATGGACATGGCGCAGTTCGTCAGCGGGCAGCGCATCGTCGAGGTGTGCGCCGACCTCCACACGACGATCCCGGTGCGGCGACGGCCGATAGGCGAGGTCGAGACGTTCTCGAGCGCCGCCGACGTCGAGCGGGAGGACGCGCCGATGGCGACAGAGGATCTCGGTCACGTGCTCGTCCGCTTCGACGGCGGGGCGCGCGGTGCGTTCAAGGTCTCGCAGGGCGCCGCGGGGCGCAAGAACTTCCTCCATTTCGAGGTCGACGGATCGGAGGCGGCGCTCGCGTGGAACGCGGAGCGCCACGAGGAGCTCTGGCTCGGGCGGCGCGACGAGCCGAACGCCGTCCTGCAGCGCAACGCCGCGCTCATGCAGCCGGCGGCAGCCGCCCACACGTTCCTGCCGGCCGGCCACGCGGAAGGATGGGTCGAGACGTTTCGCGAGCTCTACCGCAACGTCTACGCCGCGGTCGCCGCGGGCGGGCCGCCGAGCGCGCCCGACTACCCGACGTTCGCGGAGGGGCACCGCGCGAACGTGCTGGGCGACGCGATCGCCCTGTCGAATGCCGAGCGACGATGGGTGGAGGTGCGTGGATGAAGCTCGGCCTCTTGACCGCGGCGTTCCCCCGGCTGAGCCTCGAGCGCGTCGCGTCCTGGGCCGCGGCGAACGGCTTCTCGATGCTCGAGGTCGCGTGCTGGCCCGGGTCCGGCGGCGAGCGCCGCCGCTACGCCGGCGTCTCGCACATCGACGTCGAGCGCTTCGACCCCGCCAAGGTGAAGGACGTGCTCGAGCGGCACGGGCTCGAGATCTCCTCGCTCGCGTACTACCCCAACAACCTCCACCCCGACCCCGGCGAGCGGCGCGCCGCCAACACGCATCTGCGGAAGGTGATCGACGCCGCAGCGGCGCTCGGCGTCCCGACGGTGGGCACGTTCGTCGGCCGGGACAAGACGAAGAACGTCCCGGACAACTTCCGCGAGTTCCGCAAGGTCTGGCCGCGGATGGTCGCGTACGCGGAGAGCAAGGGCGTGAACGTCGCGATCGAGAACTGCCCGATGATCTTCAGCTGGGACGAGTGGCCGGGCGGGACGAACCTCGCGTCGACTCCGGCGGTCTGGGACGAGATGTTCACGATCGTCCCCTCGCAGCGGTTCGGGCTCAACCTCGACCCCTCCCACCTCGTGTGGCTCCAGATCGACTACGAGCGCGTCGTCCGGGACTACGCCTCGCGCCTCCTCCACGTCCACGCCAAGGACATGGAGATCGACCGCGACGGCCTCTACCGCCACGGCACCACGTCGCAGGGGATGGGCTGGCAGGTCCCGCGGCTACCCGGGCTCGGCGAGGTGCGCTGGGACCGGTTCATCTCACAGCTCTACCGGGTCGGCTACGACGGCGTGGTCTCGGTCGAGCACGAGGACCGCGCGTTCGAGCAGACCGACGAGCTCGTGAAGCGTGGCTTCCTCATCGCGCGAGACGTGCTCAGCCCGTATCTCCACTGACCGCGGGTGGACGAGCGCAGGTGTCGGACCGAAGTCCGACACCGACGCGGGTCCAGCGCGGTTGCCGACCCTTCGAACCGGTAGGAGAATCGGGTTCACCCGAGCGAGGAGGTTCCGAATGAGCGTCGCCAAGGTGATCGAGATCACCGCCTCGTCCCCGACGAGCTTCGCGGAGGCCGTGAAGGTGGGGATCACGAAGGCCTCCGAGACGGTCCACGGGATCAAGGGCGCGTGGGTCTCCGAGGAGAGCGTCGTCGTCGAGAACAACGAGGTGACCGAGTTCAGGGTGACGATGCGCGTCAGCTTCGTCCTCGACTGATCTCTGTTCGCAAGGTGGGAATCCGCAGGAGCGGATTCCCACCGCTCGGATCCCCCGCCTTGTGGCGGGGGCAGACCCCTGAAGGCGTCGCCTTCGGCGCCGCAACACCTAGGGATTCCGCGAAGCGGAATCCCTGCTACAAGGGACGCATGACCGCTCCCACCGACGAGCGGCTCGATCGGCCCGCGACGAGCGACTCCACTGCGCGTGCGCTCGTGGCGGCGATCCCCGACCCGATCTTCCGAATCGGGATCGACGGCGTCTACCGCGGGTTCAAGGTCGACTCCGAGGCCGACCTCCTGACTCCGCCCGACCAGGTGATCGGCAGGACCGTGCACCAGCGGCTCCCGCGCGACGTCGCAGACGCCGTGCTCACCGCCGGACGTCGAGCGGTCGAGGAGCAGGAGCCCCAGCACATCGAGTACACCCTCGAGGTGCGCGGCGAGGTGCGCGACTACGAGGGCCGCGTCGTCGCGTCGGCCCCTGACGAGTTCGTGCTCATCGTTCGCGACTTCACCGACCGCACCCGTCAGGAACGCGTGCTCGAGCGGGAGCGCGACTTCAGCCGCGCGGTGGTCCGCTCGACGCCGAGCTTCCTCGCCCTCGTCGACGAGGACGGGATCCTGCTCGGGGTCAACCGCGCGCTCGAGCGCGCTGCCGGCATTCCCGAGGAGTCCTGGATCGGCAGCCCGTTCTGGACGCTGTTCATCGCAGAGCAGGACGTCGACCGGGCGCGCGAGGACTTCACGCGCTTGCGCGACGGCGATCCTCCGGGGGTCGTGGAGTACGAGCACGTCGCGCCGAGCGGGGAGCGCCTCGTCGTCGACTGGACGGCGACGATCGTCCACGACGCGGAGGGCAGGGTCCGCTACCTCCTGTGCGGGCTCGACGTCACCGCCCGGAAGCAGGTCGAGGAGGAGATCCGGCGCTCGCGCGCGCGGATCGTCTCCGCGGGCGACGCCGAGCGGAAGCGGCTCGAGCGGAACCTCCACGACGGGGCGCAGCAGAACCTCGTCAGCGTCTCGCATGCCGTCCACCTCGCGGTCCGCGAGCTGCGCACCGATCCGGACAAGGCGGAGGAGCACCTCGACCGGGCGCTGACGGAGCTGACCAGGGCCCACGAGGAGCTCCGGGAGCTCGCCCGCGGGCTCCATCCGCAGATCCTGACCCTGCAGGGGCTCGGCGCCGCCGTCCGCGCGCTGGCCGGGAGGGCGCCGATCTCCGTGACCGTCGTGACGGTCGACGATGCCGAGCGCTGGACGCCCCTCGTCGAGAGTGCCGCGTACTTCGTCGTGTCGGAGGCGCTGACCAACGTGCTCAAGTACGCGAGAGCGACGTCGGCGACGATCCGCGTGGCGCCGCGCGACGACGTCCTCGTCGTCGAGGTCGCCGACGACGGCTGCGGCGGCGCGAAGCCGAGCGACGGGTCGGGCCTCGGCGGCCTCCGCGACCGGGTGGAGGCGCTCGACGGCACGTTCGTGCTCGACAGCCCGCCCGGCGCCGGGACGCGCATCCGGGTCGAGCTTCCGCTCGACGCCGACCGCTGACGCCGGCTCCCCACGGCCAGCGCCTCCCGCTTGACAGGCGGCCGCCGACGTGGAAGGATCGTCCCCGTCGAACCCCGTAGCTCTTCGGAGTCGCGGGGTTCGGCGTTTTTCGTGGTCCCCGTGTTCGCTAGCGTCGCCGCATGGACGACGCTCCGCTGATCGAGGCGCGCGGGCTGACGAAGCGCTACGGCGACTTCGTCGCGGTCGACGGGATCGACTTCTCGGTCGCGCGCGGCGAGACGTTCGGCTTCCTCGGCCCGAACGGCGCCGGCAAGAGCTCGACGATGCGGATGATCGGTGCCGTGTCGCCCGTGAGCGGCGGAACGCTCCGCGTCCTCGGCCGCGACCCCGAGCGCGACGGTCCCGCGATCCGCGAGCGTCTCGGCGTGGTCCCGCAGGAGGACAACCTCGACCTCGAGCTCGACGTCGGCGAGAACCTCGTCGTGTACGGACGGTTCTTCGGCCTCCCACGCGACGAGATCCGTCGACGGAGCGACGAGCTGCTGGAGTTCGTCCAGCTCGCCGACCGCCGCGATGCGCGCGTCGACTCGCTCTCCGGCGGCATGAAGCGGCGTCTCACGATCGCGCGCGCCCTCGTCAACGAGCCCGAGCTGATGCTGCTCGACGAGCCGACCACCGGGCTCGACCCGCAGGCGCGCCACGCGCTCTGGGACCGCCTCTACCGGCTCAAGCAGCGCGGCGTCACGCTCGTCCTCACGACGCACTACATGGACGAGGCCGAGCAGCTCTGCGACCGGCTCGTGATCATGGATCGCGCGAAGATCGTCGCGGAAGGCTCGCCACGGACGCTGATCGAGCGATTCGTCGAGCGCGAGGTGGTCGAGCTGCGCCTGGGAGCGAGCGACGGCGCCCCCGCGCTCGACGGCATCGGCGGCCACGTCGAGGTGCTCCAGGACCGCATCGTGATCGGCACGGACGACGGCGACGCGGTCGTCGACCACGTGCACGCGCGCGGGCTCCACCCCGAGACGGTGCTCGTCCGTCGCTCGACCCTCGAGGACGTCTTCCTGCGGCTCACCGGCCGCACCCTGGTCGACTAGATGGATCCCGCGCGCCGCACGCTCGCCGTCGTGGGCTGGCACGCCCGCTCGTTCCGGCGCCTCTGGCGCGGCTCGATCACGGTGTCGCTCCTCAACCCGATCTTCTTCCTCGTCTCGATCGGCCTCCTGCTCGGCAACCTCGTCGACCAATCCGACCCGGACCTCGGAGGGCTCACGTACCTGGAGTTCGTCGCGCCCGCTCTGCTCGCGACCACCGCGATGCAGACGGCGGCAAGCGCGACCACGTTCCCGGTCAAGGCCGGCTTGAAATGGCTGCGGACATACCACGCGGTCGTGTCCACTCCCGTCCGCGTCGGCGAGCTCGTCGCCGGGATCCTCGCCTGGACCGGGATCCGGGTCGTGGTCGCTGTCTCGTTGTTCGCAGTCGTGGCGGCAGTCGGAGGGGCGTTCGTCTCCCCGCTCGCGGTGCTCGCGCCGCTGGCGGCGCTCCTCTGCGGGCTCGCGTTCGGGGCCGTGCTCGCGGCGATCACCTCGACCGTCGAGGGCGACGAGTGGCTGGCTGCCATCTTTCGCTTCGGGCTCGTCCCGCTCTTCCTCTTCTCGGGGACGTTCTTCCCCGTCGAGCAGCTTCCGAGCTGGCTCCAGCTGCTCGCCTGGGTGACGCCTCTCTGGCACGGCGTGGAGCTGTGCCGCAGCCTCACCTCGGGCCAGGTGGACGCAGCCGCGATGACCGTCCACGTCGCATACCTCGTCGCGCTGACCGCCCTGGGGGTCGCCCTCACCGTCCGGGCACAGCGGGAGAAGCTCCGGCGATGAGCACGCTGGACACCGCTCTGCGCATCGTCCCGCGTCTGCACATGCCGCGCTCGTGGCGCCTCGTGGAACGGAACATCGCGAGCTCGCGCGGTGCCTGGCTCGTCTTCGTCTCCGGTTTCTTCGAGCCGCTCTTCTACCTCCTCGCGCTCGGAGTCGGGGTCGGTCGTCTCGTGGGGACGGTGGAGCTCGACGGCCAGGCCGTCGCGTACCGCGAGTTCGTCGCACCGGCGCTCCTCGCTGCCTCGGCGATGAACGGCGCCGTCTACGAGTCGGGCAACGTGTTCTTCAAGTTGAAGTACGCGCGTACGTACGACGGAGTGCTCGCCACGCCGATGACCGTCCGCGACGTGGCGACGGGCGAGCTCACGTACACCCTCCTCCGCGGTGCCGTCTACTCGGTCGGGTTCGTCACCGTGATGGTCGCCCTCGGCCTGGTCGACTCGCCGTGGGCGGTGCTCGCGGTGCCCGGCTCGCTCCTCGTCTCGGCCGCGTTCGCGGCACCGGCGGTGTTCGGGACGACCCTCATGCGATCCTGGGCCGACTTCGCGTTCGTCGAGCTCTGCACCCTGCCGATGTTCCTCTTCTCGGCGACGTTCGTGCCGGCGGACGAGTACCCGGACGTCGTCCGGTGGCTCCTTCCGCTGACGCCGCTCTACCACGGCGTCGAGCTGCTACGGGCGTTCACGCTCGGCGACGTCACCTGGCTCGTCCTGGTGGACGTCGCGTACCTCGTCGCGATGGCGGCCGTGTTCTTCGTCCTTGCCGACCGGCGGCTCGCCAAGCTCCTGCTCAAGTAGCGGCCTGGACGGCCCGGCTACCAGGGGATCTCGCTGCCGTCCGCGTGGAAGAAGCGTCCGCTGCGCGAGGCGTCGAGCTCGTCGAGCCGCGCGATGAGCCCGGCGGCCGCCTCGGGAGGGTCGACGTTCCCGCCGCCGCTCGTCATGTCCGTCCGCACGAACCCGGGATGGAGCACCGCGACGTGGATGCCGCGCGGAGCGAGCTCCTGCGCGAGGTTGACAGCCGCCATGTTCAGCGCGGTCTTCGACATCCGATAGCCGTAGTTCCCACCGGACGGCCGGTCGCCGATCGAGCCGGCCTTGCTCGAGACGAAGCCGATCCTCCCGCCGCGTGACATCCGCGGCAGGAGCGCCAGCGTGACCCGCAACGGCCCGAGGGCGTTGACGTCGTACTGACGTCGCATCTGGTCGAACTCGAGGCGGTCGAAGGAGTCCCAGACGGCGACGCCCGCGTTGTTGACGACCACGTCGAGCGTGACGCCCTCCCCGAGCGCCGCATCGAGCGTCTCACCGACGTCGTCCCGCCCGACGTCGACGTCCTCGATCACACGGCAGCCGACCGCGTCGAGCGCCTCGGAGCTCGAGCGGCACGCGGCGATCACGGTGTCGCCCCGCCGTGGAGCTGTCGCGCGAGCTCGAGCCCGATCCCGCGATTCGCTCCCGTCACCAGCCACGTTGCCATGCGCGCAGTCTGCCCGAGACGGTCGATCTGCCGGAAGGCAGACGCTTGTCCGTTGACACGGAGCCCAAACGTGACAGACTGCCGCGCGTGTGCTGTCTCGCCCTCCTCGCCTACGGCCTCGGGCCGCGCATCGCGCTCGTCGCGTGGTGGCTGTTCGGTGACAAGCCCGACGCGGCGATCGACAGCTGGGTCTGGGGCCTGCTCGGCTTCCTCCTGCTGCCGTGGACGACGCTCATGTACATCATCGCGTGGTCGCCGGTCGTCGGCATCAGCGGCTTCTGGGACTGGGCGCTCATAGTCCTCGGCGTCGCACTCGACATCGCGACGTACGCCGCGAAGCCCGCGCAGCGAAGGTGCTCGTCGAGCTCCTACTAGCCGCCAACCGCGGCGAGCGCCGCTCCCCCGACAACGGACGCTACCCGGCCGGCAGCGGGACCAGCCCGACGTCACCCTCCAGGTACACGACCACCTCACCGGGCTCGTCCTCGATCTGCCATTCCTCGAAGAACGCCCGTGCTCGCCTCGCGGGACTCCCACAGCGCGACGGCGTAGAACGCCGATCCGTCGGTCGCGTGCCAGGCGCGGTGAAACCGGCATCCGTGACGCTTCGCGCTCTCCTGCATCTCGCGGCTGATCCACGTGACCCGCGTGTCGTACAGGTCACGAGCACTGCGACCGTCGGGCGTCGGGCACGGGACATGGAACAGCACCCACTGCATCGCCGCGAGCCTAACAGCCTCTTTCTCGGTCAGGTACGCGCCCCGATCGACGGAAGGGCCTCGAGCCCTCCAGCGTTTGCCCAGCCACCCTCCAGCGCGATCGCAAACGGTGTGCGAGACGCGGCCAGGGGGCCGCACGGAACGGAGGAACGAGATGTCACGGAACAGGACCGGCGCGGTGATCCTCGCCGCCGCCTTGCTCGTCGCAGCCGTCTGGGCCTCGACCGCGGCCGCCGGCGCAGGGCCCGTCACCGTGAAGGGCACGCAGACGGTCGTCAACGAGAGCAAGGGCAAGTACACGGTGCAGGGGGATCTCCTCGGCAAGTGGAACATCACGGCGTTCACGACGCACTACCAGGGGAGCGAAGGGCAGTTCGTCGGCAGCGGCAAGGAGCTGTTCGCGGGTTGCAGGGACGTCGACCGAAGCGGCGCCTGCGACACGGGCGAGCCGAAGGGCACGATCCGCTTCACCTTCATCTACTGGGCGACGCTCGATCCGAAGACGCAGGCGCTCGTCAAGGACCAGTGCGTCCACCCGGTGCTCGGTGGAACAGGGGCGTTCGCGGGCGTCAAGGGGATCATCCACATGACCGACAGCCCCACCCCGAGCGGCGTCAGTACGAGCTACACGGGCACGTTGCGGTACAGCGGCTCCACGGCCGCATCGACGAGCTCCCTCACACGGGACCTCGCCGGCCGCGCCGACGGGAGGACGTGCGGCGGCTGAGCGCGCGTCGGGCGACACCAGGCGTGTGGGAGCTCCTGCCTGCGGGCTCCCACACGGGGTGGCAGCGGTGCACCGCGGCCGGCCGGGAGCAGCCTCGCCGCGACGGGCTCCCTCCCCGATGCGCGGGAGGTGACCGTCGCAGTAGGTTGCGGTGGTGATCGGTGAGACGATCGCCTCGATGCCTCAGGCCGAACGACAGGTGACGGTCCTGATCGTCGACGACCATCCGTCCTTCAGGGCCGTTGCGCAGATGGTGCTCGAGACCGACGGCTTCGCCGTCGTCGGAACCGCCAGCGACGGCGAGTCCGGGGTTGCCGCGACGCTCCGCCTCGCACCGGACGTCGTTCTCCTCGACGTCGAGCTGCCGGACATCGACGGGTTCGAGGTCGCGGCCCGGCTGCGCGAGGCCGGCTCCGCCACGGCGATCGTGCTCGCGTCGAGCCGCGACGGAAGCGACTTCGGCTCGCTCGTGACCGAATCCGGGGCGCGCGGCTTCCTCACCAAGGCGGATCTCACGGGCGACGCGATCCGTGCACTCGTCGCGTGATCCCGCACGTGGTTATCCTCGGACGTCCGTGACCGACCTCGTCGTTGCCACACCGGTCTTTCTCGACCTGACCTTCGTCGGCCTCGAGTCGCTGCCCGTGCTGGGCGAGGAGCGGTTCGCGGCCGAGCTGCTGCGCTCGCCGGGCGGAGGCGCGATCACCGCCGTCGGCGCCACCCGGCTGGGACTGTCGGCCGCCGTCGCCGCGCCGCTCGGCGACGACGTCGCGGGCGACATCGTCCGGGCGATGCTCGCCGAGGAGGGCGTCGAGTGGGTCGCGACGCGGCCGGCCCCGCGGACGCCGACGACGGTGGTGATGCCCTTCGGGGGCGACCGGGCCATGGTGACCATCGATCCGGGCGCCCGCGCGTCGGCCGCGGACGTCGCCGCCGTCCAGCCGCGGGCGATCGCAGCGAGCCTCGACCAGCTCTACGCCGTGCCCGACGGAACGGTCGCCTACGTCACGTGCGGCGACGACGATCTCCGGGCATACGAGGGCCGACCGCCTGCTGCGCTCACGGGCGTCCGGGCGCTCTTCGTCAACCAGCGCGAGGCCCTCGGGCTGAGCGGCAAGGGGACGGTGGCCGATGCCGCCGCGAGCCTCGCGGAGCTCGCCCAGACCGTCGTCGTCACGCTGGCTGCGGAGGGGGCGATCGCGTTCACCGACGGCACGATGGTGACCGCTCCGGGCACCCCGGTCGAGCGACCCGCCGACACCACCGGAGCCGGCGACCTGCTGACGGCTGCCTACATCTGGGCGGACCTCAACGGGGCGGCACCGGAGGATCGGCTTCGCTGGGCCGTGCTCTACGCCGGCCTCGCCGTCACGACGCCGACGGGCGTCGGCGGAGCCGTCGACCGGGCGACGCTGCTCCGCGAGGGCGCTGCACGCGGGCTCACGCCGCCGCCGCAGGCCGCCGCCTGATCGATTCCCCCGTCTCGGGGTCGAAGAAGTGGAGATGCCGGTAGTCGACGGCGAGCTCGAGCTCCTCCCCGAGCACGACGGGACGCCTGCCGTCGAGTGACGCACAGAACCGGGCGCGGCGATCGTCGGCGAGCAGCGTCGCGTCGTCGTCGGACGCAGCCTCGATCGCCGCACGCGTCGCGTCCGTCTGCACCCGCGGCGCCTCGATCGGGAAGAGCACGTTCGTGACACCGCCCAGCTCCTCGACCAGGTCGGGCCGCACGCGGATCCGAGGCTCGCCCGCGGGGGCGTCCGACGCGTGACGGAGATCCGTGGGGCGGATGCCGAGGATGACGTCACGCGGGCCGTCGGCGAAGGCCGACTCCGGCGGCAACGGCAGGCCGAGACCGGCGAACGCGACGCGACCGTCGCGCACCGTGGCCTCGACGACGTTCATGGACGGCGAGCCCATGAATGCGGCGACGAACAGGTTCGTGGGATCGTGGAACAGCCGCTGCGGCGTGTCGCACTGCTGCAGCACGCCGTCGCGCAGCACGGCGACCCGCTCGCCGAGCGTCATCGCCTCGACCTGGTCGTGCGTCACGTACACGGTCGTCACTCCGAGCCGATCGTGGAGGCGCGCCAGCTCGGCACGCATCGAGACCCGCAGCTTCGCGTCGAGGTTCGAGAGCGGCTCGTCCATCAGGAACGCCGTCGGCTCGCGCACCATCGCCCGGCCCATGGCGACGCGCTGGCGCTGGCCACCGGACAGGAGCCCGGGACGTCGATCCATCAGCGTCTCGAGCCCGAGCGTCGCCGCGACCTCCCGTACGCGGGTCGCGCGCTCCGACCGCGGAACGCGACGGAGCTTGAGACCGAAGCCGAGGTTCTCCTCCACGGTCATGTTCGGATAGAGCGCGTAGTTCTGGAACACCATCGCGATGTCGCGGTCGCGAGGGCGCAGGCGCGTGACGTCGCGGTCGCCGATCACGATGCGGCCCTCGGTCACCTCTTCGAGCCCGGCGATCATCCGGAGAAGCGTCGACTTCCCGCAACCGGACGGACCGACGAGGACCATGAACTCGCCGTCGCGGATGTCGAGCGTGACGGCGTCGAGGGCCCTGACCCCGTTGGGATAGACCTTCGTCGCGCTCTCGAGCCGGATTCCGCCCACGTCAGCCCCGATTCTCCCCCGAGCCGGAGGACCGCGACCGCAGGTGCGCGAGGTCGGGGCGCGCACGGACGCGATCCGCGGCGATCAGCACGGCACCCGCGACCGGATCGACGTCCGGATAGACCGGCTGCCCGTCCGGGACGCGCGACTCGAGAACGCTGCGGAGAAGCGGCGACGGATGCCGGAGGACGCCGCCGCAGACCACGAGCGGGAACGGCGCGCCGAGCTGCCCGGTGCGCGACGCGCAGACGCGCGCGTAGTCGCCCATCCGGCGCGCGACCGTCTGGACGATGGTGCGCGCGACCGGGTCACCGGCCTCTGCCTCGTCGAGCACGGCGTCCGCGAAACGCCCGATCTCCGGCTTCTCCAATCCGCCGATCCGCGTCAGGGCATGGAGCAGCTCCTCGGCGTCCGAGCAGCCCCAGCGCTCGAGCGCGCGGCCGAGAAGCGACGTCGCCGGCCCGAGGCCGAGCATGTGCCGCCAGACGGCTGCGAGCGCCTGCGAGGCGAGTGCGTGCGCCCCCGTCGAGTCGGGCCAGAACCCCAGATGGAAGAGCCGCCCCTCGGCGCTGCGCCCCGCGACCGCCGAGTAGGTCCCGATCACCACCGCCACGCCGACCATGTCGTCGGTGCCGGAGCGCAGCCCGCCGACCGCGTCGTTGACGACCTCGGGCTCGTCCCGGAGCTCCAGGCGCCGCCGGAGCTCGGTGCGCAGGAACGCAAAGTCCTCGGGCCAGTCGGCGCCCGCGAGGCTGAAGGCGGCCGCCGCGAGACCCGCCGCCGTGGCGCCCGCGGCGTCGAGCGCGGCCGTCGTCGCACGCACGATCTCCGCGAGCGCCGGCTCCGGGCCGCCCACGCCGTGGATGTCTCCGCAGCCCCCGCTGCCGCTGCCGAGGACGATGCCGTCGTCGGCCGCGACGAAGGCGACGGTCTTCGTGTTGCCACCGTCGACGCCGAGCAGGAGCGTGCTCAACCCTGCCCCTGGACCGGAAGAAGTCGGGTTGGCAGGTGGTGGCGGTGCGCGGCCGCCAGCGCGTCGTAGACGCGCTCGGCGACCTCGACCTGGCGGACGAGCGGGTTGGCGCTGAGCGCCCGGATGCCGTCGGCGCGCGTCCCCGCCCAGGCCGTCTCCGCGGCGAGGGCCTGGTACTCGCCGAGCATCTCCACCAGGCCCCGGACGTGTCGGGGAAGCGGCTTCGCGGGAAGGACGTCGATGCCGCCACCGTGACAGCGTCCGAGCACCTCGACGACGAGGTCGTCGGGGAAGCCCGGAAGCGCACCGCCCGCGTTCGGCAGGTTGACCGGGTGGATCTCGTCCTTGTCGTTGAAGATCGCGTCCATGACGTCGATCGCGAGCTCGAGCTCGTGGATGCCGCCCCGTGAACGGGAAGGGTCGAGCTGCGGGTCGTCGCTCTCGGCCTGCTCCTCGTAGTGGCGCCAGTAGTCCGGTGACCAGCCGAGGATGTCCTCCGCGCGCGTGGTGCGTTTCGCCCGGAGCTCCGCGAGGACGTCGTCGGTGAAGTAGTAGAACTCGAAGTAGTCGGCGGGGACGGCGCCCATCGCCACGGCGAGCTGGAGCTGCCGGCGCCGGCGCGCGTCGAGGGTCGCGTCGTCCCTGCGACGCTCCCACGCCTCCTCGAGCAGCGGCAGCGGGTCCTGCCCGTCGTAGTCGTGCTCCACGCCCCAGCAACCGTGGTTCAGCCCGACCATCGTCACGTGGAGGAGCGCGGGATCGAGCCCGGCCGTTTCGGCGATCTCGTCGGCGAAGTAGATCGGCCCCTCGCAGAGCGAGACGATCTTCACGGGCGAGTGGTGCGTGATCGCCTCGGCCACGATGTTCACCGGGTTCGTGTAGTTGAAGATCCACGCGTCCGGGCAGATCTCCTCCATCTCGGCGCAGACGTCCTTCAGCACGTTGATCGCGCGGAGCGCCATGAAGAAGCCGCCGGCCCCCTGCGTCTCCTGCCCGATGAGGCCGTGGTCGAGCGGGATGCGCTCGTCGAGCACCCGGGCCTCGAACCCTCCCGGCCGAAAGGACGAGAGCACGGCATCACAGTCGACGAGCGCTGCGCGCCGGTCGGTGGTCGCGGTGACCGCGATGTCCAGGCCCCGCGCTCGCGCGATCTTCTCCGCGAGGGTGCGGATCAGCTCGAGCCGGTCCTCGTCGAGGTCGACGAGGACGACCTCCGAGCCGTCGAAGTCGGCGCCGTTCGCCATCAGCGACGCCATCGTCCCTGCCGCCCTGGTCGAGCCGCCGCCGAGGTAGACGAGCTTGATCCGTGCCATCAGTGCCCCTTCAGGTGATGCTGCCTCGTTCCTCGCGTGCGAGGAGCAAGCCAGGCTAGGACGCAGGGAGTCCCGATACCAGGAGGTATCGGGACGACCGAGGACGACGCATGGCGCCGCTCATCGCGCGCGAGGGGCCAGGAGGGTATCGCCTGAAGGGGCACCAACCTACTCCTTGAGTGCCCCGGCCAGCATTCCGCGCACGAAATGCCGCTGCAGGAACAGATACACGAGCAGGATGGGCAGGGCGACGAGCACCGCAGCCGCCGCGATCTTGGTCGGATCGGTCGCGCGCGCCGCGCCGGCGAAGAAGCTGAGGCCCAGCGGCGCCGTCTGGTGCGACTCGCTGCCCGACACGAGCACGAGCGCGAGCAGGAACTCGTTCCACGTGTACGTGAAGACCAGCACCGACATGGTCAGCACCGCGGGCATCGCCTGCGGAACGAGAACGCGCCAGAGGACACCGAAGCTCGTGGCGCCGTCGATCCGGGCCGCCTCGATCAGCGAGCGCGGCGTCGAGCGGAAGAAGGCCCGCATCCAGAAGGTGCCGAACGCGACCGACTGCCCGATCTGCGGCAGGATCAGCGCCCAGTACGTGTTGAGCAGGTGCCAGTGGAGGAGCGGGACGCTCTGGAAGTCGTAGTAGAGCGGGATCACCGTCGCCTCGTACGGGAAGATGATCCCGAGCAGGATGATCGGGAACACGACGCGGTCGCCGGCGAAGCGCATCGTCCCGAAGGCGTAGCCGGTGCCGATCGAGAGCACGGCGGAGACCACCGTGACGGTGGCGGCGACGATGAAGCTCGACTTGAAGCCGGTCGCGAAGTTGCCCTCGCTCCAGGCAGCCTCGAAGCTCGAGAGGTCGATCCTCGTCGGGAACGCGAAGCCGCTGACGAGGTCGGTCTTCCGGTGGAGCGCCAGGAACAGGATCGACAGCACCGGGTAGAGCGCGAGCACCGTGAACGTGCAGAGCACGGCGTAGGTCGCCGCCCGGTCGAGACGTCCTGCGGTCAGGTGCGCTCACCCCTGTCGCCGATGCGCAGGACGATGGCAGCGAGGAGGAAGATGGCCACGGCGAGCACCGTGGCGATGGCGGCCGCGTAGCCGACGCGGTTGTACAGGAACGCGTTCTGGTACATGTACATCGAGGGGACGAGCGTCTCCCCTGCCGGGCCGCCGGCCGTCGTGTTGTAGACGATGTCGAAGCTGCGGAGCGCGTTGATCGTCGTCAGCACGAAGGCGACGAGGATCTCGTTCTGCAGCCCCGGCAGCGTCACCGCGAAGAACTCGCGCACCGCACCCGCGCCGTCGACCCGGGCCGCGTCGTAGAGCGACGTCGGGATCTTCTGCACGCCCGCGATGAAGAGCACCATGCACAGCCCGAACGTCACCCAGCTGCCGATCGCGCCGATCGACGGAAGCGCCCAGGTGAAGTCCCCCAGCCACGGCCGCGCCAGCGAGCCGAGCCCCACGAGCTCGAGCGCGCGGTTGAGCGGCCCCTCGCTCGCGTAGACCCACGTCCACGCCTGGGCGATCACGACGCCCGCGATCAGCTGCGGCAGGAACAGGGTCGTGCGGAAGAAGCGAAAGCCCCGGATCGCCGAGCGGGTGAGCGCCGCCGTGAGCAGCAGCCCGATGATGACCGGCAGCACCGCGTAGTACACGATCAGGATCGCCGAGTGTAGGAACGCGTCGCGCAGGACGCTGTCCCGGAGCGCCTCGCTGTAGTTCGCGAGCCCGACCCACGTCTTCTCCGTCAGGCCGTCCCAGGAGAACAGCGAGTAGTAGACGGTGTGGAGGAGCGGCGCGAGCGTGAACAGGACGTAGAACGCGAGCCCGGGAAGGACGTAGAGCCAGCCGATGTTGCGTGGGTCACCCGGTGCGCCGCCGCTCCCGCGGCGGCGCCTCCGCGCCGCGCCCGGGCCTACCGGGTCCGGGCGCGCCGCGTCTGCTCGATCCTCATCGACCACGCGTTGCGGGTCAGCGGAGTGTCTTGTCGAACTTCGCCCAGTCGTCCTGCACGGCCTTCGCCATGCCGGCCGGGGTCTGGCGCCCGGCGAGCAGCAGCTGGAACTGGTTCTGGAGCGTCGTGTACATCGAGGGCGAGGGCCAGTCGGTGTACAGCAGGAGACCGTCGTCGTTGGCGACCTGCTGGAACGCCTTGGTCACCTGCGCGAGATACGCGTCACCCGAGGGCGCCTTCGCCCGCCTGTCGGACGGGATCTGCTGTTGCTCGAACATCAGCGTCTGCGCGCGCCGCGAGGTGATCACGTAGTTGAGCCACTCGGCGCCGAGGTCGGGGTACTTCGTCTTCGCGGAGATGTGCCACGGGGCGGAGAGGCCGCCGACCGACGTCCAGGTGCCGCTCGGCCCGGGCGGGACCGGCATCACGCCGACGTTCGCCGCTCCGAGGCCCGTCTTGATGATCGTCGAGTCCCAGTTCCCGCCGATCCAGAAGACGCCCTTGCCCTTCCCGAACTCCGTCGCCGAGGGGTCGTAGCCGAGCGCGTTGTAGTCGTCGTTGAAGTAGCCCGCCTTGGCCCACTGCTGGAGCTTGGCGAGCGCCTTGATCGTCCCCGGCGTGTCGTAGCGCGAGCCGGGCACGTGGTAGATCCAGTTGCGCACGGTCTGCGGCTCGACGTACGCGCCCTGGATGCCGCCGAAGAGGTGGATGAAGCCGTACCCCTCCTTGTTGCCCTCGTGGATCACCGGCTCGTCGTCGGGCAGCTTCGCCCGCAGCTGGGCGAGGAGCCTGTCGAACCCCGCAAAGGTCTGGGGCATCTTGTTCGGGTTGAAGCCGAGCTCGCGCAGCTTCTTCTTGTTGTAGAAGGCGACGACGTTCTGGCCGGTCTGCGCGATGCCCCAGACCGGGCCCCTGCCGAAGGACTTGCCGTCGGGCGTCCAGCGGAACATCCCCCAGGTGGACGGCGCGTAGAGCTTGTCCCACCCGTACTTCTTGACGTACTTGGTGAGCGGCAGGATCAGCTTCGCCTTCACCAGCTGGGCATCCGTCTGGTAGCCCTGGTTCCCCTCGGTCACGTCGGGCCCGCTGCCCGAGGCAAGGGCGCGCGGGACCGTGCCGACGAGGCTGTTGAAGTCCTTGAAGACGAGGTTGATCTTCACCCCGGGATGGCTCTTCTCGAAGTCCTTGCTCAGCTGCTTGAGCACCGGCTCGAGACCCGGGTCCTGGTTGTCCATCGACCAGATGGTCAGCGTCGTGGTCTCCGTCTTCCCGGCGTACGACGCGCCCGCCGTGACCGCGAGCAGCACAGCGGCGACGACGACGAGCACTCCCAGCAGGCGCCTGTTCACATTCCCTCCCTCGGGCTAGGGGTCGCCGCCCCGGCGACGGAATACGAGACTATAGAGCGATGGAAGCGGCGGACCGAAACCGGCGCGCCGCGCCTCCGGCGTGGACGGGAAGGTGACCGCCGCGCTCGGGATCGACGTCGGCGGGACGAAGATCGCCGCCGGCGTCGTCGATCCCTCGACCGGCGCTGTCCTCGACCGACGGCAGGTGCCGACGCGCCCCGAGCGCGGCGGTGCGGCGGTGCTGGGCGACTGCGCCGAGCTGGCCGCGGAGCTCGGCGCCGGGCGTCTGCCGGTGGGAATCGGCCTGTGCGAGCTGGTCGACCTCGACGGCCGGCCGTCCAGCGCGGACACGATCGACTGGCGCGACCTCGACCCGGCGGCGGCGATCGAGGCGCCGCTCGTGGTGGTCGACTCCGACCTGCGGGCCGCCGCGCTCGCCGAGGCGCGCTTCGGCGCCGGCTCCGGGATCTCGCCGTTCCTCTTCGCGGTCGTCGGCACGGGCGCGAGCGCATGCCTCGTCGTCGACGGCCGCCCCTTCGCGGGTGGACGAGGCGAGGCGCTCGTGCTCGGGGCGCCCCCGGTCGAGCGCGTGGCGAGCGGCCCGGCGCTCGCCCGGGCGGCCGGGCTCGAGCGCGCCGAGGACGCGCTCACCGACCCGGCGCACGCGCCGCTCGTCGACGCCGCCGCGGCCGCCCTCGGGAGCGTGCTGGCGGTGCTCGCCAACGCGCTGGACCCGTCGCTCATCGTGCTCGGCGGAGGTCTCGGCGCCGAGCCGGCGTTCCGGGAGCGCGTCGAGCGGGCGTGTCAGGGACTGCTCGCGTATCCCCGCACCCCCCCGCTTCCGGTCGTCGGCTCCCTCCTCGCGCCGGACGGGGGCGTGATCGGAGCAGCCCTCGTGGCGCTTTCGGACCGCGGTTAGGGTTCGCGTCGTGCTCGACCAGACCGGCCTGTGGCGCGACGTGACGGAGCTTCCGTCGTCGCTGGCGGCAACGCTGGAGGACCGCGCCGGGATCGAGGAGGTCGCGGCGCTCGTCGGGTCGGACGGCATTCGCCGGGTCGTCGCGAGCGGCAACGGCGCCGCGTACTACGTCGCGGTCGCGCTGTGGCTGGCGTCGCTCGAGGGATCCGCGGGCCCGGAGGTCGTCGCCGTGCCGAGCGGATTGCTCGCGCGCGGCGCGTTCGCATGGCGGCCGGGTGACGTCCTGCTCGCGGTCTCGTCCTCCGGCGAGTTCCGCGACCTGGTCGAGGCGGTGGATGCCGGCGCGCCCACCCCCTTCGCGGCCGTGACGGCGACCGCGAGCTCGACGCTGGGCTCGCGGGCCGGCGCGCGCGCCCTCGTGTCCGTGCCGAACCAGCGCGCGGTCACGCACACGCAGGCCTTCTGCGGCGCCGTCGTCGCAGCGCTCGGCGTCTGGGCCGCCGTCACCTCCGACGCCACTCTGGACGCCTCGGTCCGCGTCCTGCCGGATCAGCTCGAGCGCACCATCGCCCACGCCCGGACGTGGGTCGACGAGCTGGGAGAGGTCGACGCCGAGACGGCGATCGTCTTCGGAAGCGGCCCCGCGTGGGCTGCGGCGCTCGAGGCTGCACTGCTGCTGAAGGAGGTCGCGGGCATCCCCGCCGAGGGTGTCGAGACCCGGGAAGGGGCGACCTCGGCGATGATGGCGCTGCGGCCCGGAGCGCTCGCGCTCAGCCTTCCGGCCGCCGACGAGGATCCCCTCCTCGCCGAGGCGGAGCAGATCTGCGCCGGCCAGGGCGCGACGGTTCTTCGAGCAGCCGCCGGGGACACGGTCGATCGACGACTCGCCACGGTGTCGACCTTTCCCTCGGCAGCCGCCCTCAGCGCCCGGCTCGGGATCGAGCGCGGGCTCGACGTCGACCAGCCCGCCTGGACGGAGGCGTACTACCGGGTCGCGAGACGCACGGCATGAGCCTCGGGCTCGGCGTGATCGGCTGCGGCAGCGTCTTCGCCGGGCCGTATCGAGGGATGATCGAGCGGCTCCGCGCCGCCGGTCGGGTGCACGTGAGCGCCGTGTACGACGTCGACGACGCGAAGCGGCGTGGAGCGGCGGCGCACTACGACGTCGATCCCGGCCTGCGCGGTCCCGACGAGGTCGTCGGCGCGGACGACGTCGACGTGGTGCTGGTGCTGACGAGCATGAACGAGCACGGCCCGCTCGCGAAGGCGGCGCTCGAGGCCGGCAGGCACGTGCTCGTCGAGAAGCCGATGGCCACCACGCTGGAGGAGGCGGCCGAGCTCCTCGATCTGGCGCGGACGTCGGCAGGCCTCCTCGTGTGCGCGCCCCACACCCTTCTCAGCCCGACGTTCCGCGCAGTCCACGGCGCCGTGCGCGACGGCCGGGTCGGCGACCTCCTCACGGCGCGTGCGCGCTACGGCTGGGCCGGCCCGTGGTGGAACGAGTGGTTCTACGCGCCGGGGGGCGGGTCGCTGTTCGACCTCGGCGTCTACAACGTGACCAGCCTCTGCGCCCTGTTCGGTCCCGCGCGGCGGGTCACGGCGATGGTCGGCGTGGCGATCCCGGAGCGGGAGGTGAACGGCCGCCGGATCCGGGTCGAGGCCGACGACAACGCACACGTGCTGCTCGACTTCGGCGACGCGCGCTTCGCCGTCGTGACGACGGGGTTCACCATGCAGCGCTACCGGTCTCCCGCGATCGAGGTCTACGGCAGCGAAGGCACGATCCAGCTGCTCGGCGACGACTGGGCGCCGGAGGGCTGGGAGCTGTGGCGGAACGCCGACGGCGCGTGGCACGTGTTCCCGGAGACGGATCCGCAGTGGCAGTGGACCGAAGGGCTGCGCCATCTCGTCGACTGCGTCGAGACCGGACGGCCGACGGTGACCCGCCCGGAGCACGCCTACCACGCGCTCGAGGTCATGCTCGCCGCCCAGGCGGCCGGACGGGACGGCGTCGCACGCCCGATCGAGAGCGACTTTCCCGATCCCGTCTACGACTCCGAGCTCGTCGCGCTCGAGGCGGACCGGCACGCCCACGACCGCCGGAGCCACGATGGGCTATAGGCCCTCCCCACGTCCGTCCTTCGACGCCCCGACCGCGATCCGCGCGTCGGACGCGGTGCGGCACACCTGGGGCGACGAGGAGGCGGGCTTCGTGGAGGACTGGATCTACGTCTCGTCCGAGCTGATCCACGCGATCGTCTTCGGCCTCCCGCCGGGTGGAGCGTTCCGCCACTCGGAGAGCTTCAGGACCGTGTTCGCCGCCGACGAGCTGCTCCACGTCCTGCAGGGGACGCTCGTGCTGGCGAACCCGGAGACCGGCGAGGTCGTCCGCGCCGACCCGGGCGAGAGCGTCTTCTTCCGGCGCGACACCTGGCACCACGGCTTCTCCTACGGCGACGACCCGCTGCGCGTGCTCGAGTTCTTCGCGCCGCCCCCGGCCACGGGGACGTCGGGCGCGTACGCGCGGACGAGGCCGTACCTCGAGCAGAGCGTCTACGCCCGCGACGGGGTCGTCGGCAAGCTCGCGGAGGCGACCCCGGGACCGGCGTCGATGCACGTGCTGCGCCGTGCGGACAGCGTCTGGCGCCTCGATCGCGACGTGCTCGTCGGCCTGCTCGTCAGCACCGAGCACCTGACGGTCGGAACGGTGACCGTCCCCGCCGGGCACAGGAGCCTGGTCGAGGCGCACGACGGCGAGGAGCTCCTGTACGCCACTCGCGGCGAGCTCTGGGTCGAGGCGGGCGGGGTCGACGCGACCCTCGCTCCGGGCGACGCCTTCCTCGTCCCGTCGGGCACGCCGCACCGCTACGGCGCGACCGGCCGAGGCGTCGCAGAGGCGATCTTCGGGGTGGCGCCGAGCTTCGCGCCGCCGACGGCCGACTGATCACCCACTCGGGGCGGCAGCCGCCTTGCGGGAAAGCCGTGCTCGGTTTCGGGTGGCCCCGGATGCGTGTCCAGCAGCCTCGGCCGATACTCAGGGCGACTCCGACGATGGGAGGACGAGGTTGAGCGCAACACTTCATGCCGAAGAAGCGAGGCGGGTCGTCAGGACCGGTGGTGACGAGGTCGTCCTCACGCGCGAGGGGTACGCCGAGCTCGAAGAGGAGGTCCGGCACCTGACGACGGTGAAGCGGCCCGAGGCGGCAGCACGGCTCAGCGACGCGCTCCAGGTCCCCGGCGACCTGTCCGACAACCCCGAGTACGTCGATGCGCGCACCGAGCTCGACCTCCTCGAGAGCAGGATCGAGCTGCTCGAAGGGCGGCTGCATGCGGCACGTGTGCTGGACCCGGACGAGCCCTCGAGCCACGTCGTCTCGCTCGGCTCCCACGTGACGCTCCAGGACCTCGACGACGGTCTACGAGAGGAGTACCTGCTCGTGTCCTCGGCCGAGTCGAATCCGACCGAGGGCCGGCTCTCGGCCGATTCGCCGGTCGGCAGGGCGATCCTGGGCCATCACCGCGGAGACGAGGTGGACGCGCGCGCACCGCACCGGATCAGGCACATCCGCATCTCCGACCTCAGCGCCGGGGCAGGGCGACGGTAGCCGCGCCGACGAGGGCCGAGGCGCCGGCGCGCTCCGCGAGCGCTGGCCGCTACCCCTCGGGCGGAACGCGGAGTCGCCGCTCGTCCTCCATCCGTTGGATCCGCATGCCCTCTCGCCCGGTGCGCGTGAAGAAGTACACCCCGAGCGCAAAGCAGAGCCAGAGGACACCTGCACCGACCAGAAGGGCCGCGATCCCGATCATGGTCTCCACAGCGGACCTCCAAACGCTCGTCCGACGATTCGCGTCGAGGATATCCCGAGAGGCGCAGCGCACGGTCGCGTTCATCGCCGCCGGGTTCGTGGTCGTCGGGCTCGTCGCCGCCCTCCGGCTGCGACCCGGCCGGGACTGAGCTCGAGACTCGCGCCTACTCCGCGGGAGCCAGCAACTCCCGGGCGCGCTCGGCGTCCTTCTCCACGACCAGAACCTCCAGCGGCCCCATGGCGCCGCCACCGCCGACTCCAAGGGCCCCCGCGCCGATGTCCGTCATGCGCCACATCGCACGGATGCCCTCGGTGCGCAGGAGAGACACAGCGAGGTTGGCTTCCGGTTCGGTCTCCACGACCGCCACCCGAGTCAGATCGTCCATGCGGCCCAGCGTAGCTCCCGGAGCGTCCCGAGCCTCTTGGGGGGCCCCCGGAGCCACGTCAGCGGCACCGGGCGGAGCCGGTGTCGGTGAAGCTCTTCCCGCCGGCGCGGAGGAACGCCCAGCTGTACCCGGCCGGTCGAAGCGTGAGGCGGAGCACACCGTACGTGCCGCTCTGGCGGACGATGCTCCCGGGACGCGTGGCTTCGAAGCCGCGCTGGCCCCGGCCGCCCGTGCCGACGACGAACGACCGGATGCCCTTGAGCGGCGCGAACCGCTCGTAGTCGTGATCGTGAGCGGAGAGAACGACGTCCGCGCGAGCTGCGGCGAGCAGGTCCCAGAACGCCGCGTACCTCACGTCCGAGCCGTGCTCACCCGAGCTGAAGCGGGGGTGATGCCAGTAGGCGAGGACGCAATGCGTCGCGCGGTTGCTCGCGAGATCGTTGCGGAGCCACCGCCACTGAGGCGAGCTGCGGTCGCAGCCGCCGACGGCGTCGCAGTTCGAGTTGAGGACGACGATGTGCCAGCCACCGAGACGGTACGAGTACCAGCCGTCGTTTGGCAGGCCGAGCACGGACCTCGCCGTCGCAGCGTCGGACGCCCCATTCGCATAGTCGTGATTGCCGAGCGCAGCGCGCGTTCTTCGCAGAAACCGGCCCCACTCGGGGAGGAAGCAGCGCCGGAACTCGTCGGTCGTTCCGTTCTCGTAGACCGTGTCGCCCAGCAGGGCGAGCGTTCCCGGCGTCCGCGCCACGAGGTCTGCCACCGCCTCGTCCGCCGACACGTCACACGAGGCGATGTCGCCGACTGCCACGAGCGTCCGAGTCGGCTCGGTCACCGCCTCGGCCGCCTTCGGCACCGCGAACAGCACCACGATCGCAATCCAGCAGACCGCAGGAAGCAACCGAGGAGCGCGCACCGGCAAAGTCTGAGGCTTCCGTCACCGGCTGGCAACGGAAGGCCCGCGGGTGGCGGACTAGGCTGGGGCGCATGGCCCGCCGCGGATCGTCACCCCCCTGGACCGGCGACACCGTCGCCGGGCTCGCGCGGTCGCTCGACGACGGCAGCACAACCGTCGAGCTCGTGGCACGGGCATTCCTCGACCGGATCGACGCGGACGACCCGACGGTGCGGGCGTGGGTGCACGTGGATCCCGAAGCGGTGCTTGCGCGCGCCCGCGAGCTCGACCGGGTGGGGCTCTCACGTCGTGGCCGGCTGCACGGGATTCCGATCGGCATCAAGGACATCTTCGACACGCACGACATGCCGACGGCGTACGGGTCGCCGATCCACGCGGAGCACCGTCCAACGGTCGATGCAGCGAGCGTTGCCATCGCGCGACGGTCCGGGATGCTCCCGCTCGGGAAGCTCGTCACGACCGAGTTCGCTGCATGGCCACCAGGCCCGACGGTCAATCCGCACGACGTCACCAGAACCCCGGGCGGGTCGTCGTCCGGCTCTGCTGCGGCGGTCGCGGCAGGGATGGTGCCCGTCGCGTTCGCCACACAGACGACGGGCTCGATCATCCGGCCGGCAGCATTCTGCGGCGTCGTGGGCTACAAGCCGAGCCACGGAACGCTTCCCACGTCCGGCGTCAAGGCGATCTCGGAATCGTTCGACACCGTGGGCGTCATCACCCGTACCGTCGCCGACGCCGCCTTCGTCGTCGGTGCGCTGTGCGGCCGGCCGCTCGAGCCGCCGCCGGAGCCTCCCGCCCCTCGACTCGGGATCTGCCTGACACACGAGTGGCCGACAGCGTCGCCCGAGACCGTGACGCTCTTCGACGCGCTCCCGGAGCTGCTCACGCGGGCCGGTGCTCGATCGACACAGGTCGCGCTTCCGGAGGTGTTCGCAGGGCTTGCTGCGGCGCAGGGGACGATCTGGACGTTCGAGATCGCCCGCTGCCTGGCAGACGAGCACCAGCGCTTCCGCGAGCTGATCCGCGAACCGCTGCGCGGGATGCTCGACGACGGGGCCGCGATGGCCGTCTCCGACTACGACGCGGCCTACCGACGTCTGCGCGAGTGCAGCGCCAGACTCGACGCGGTCTTCGACGGCGTCGACGCGTTGCTCGTCCCGGCCGCGCCAGGCGAGGCGCCCGAGGTCGCGACGACCGGGGACCCGATCTTCAATCGGGCCTGGTCTGCGCTGGGCGTTCCCGCAGTCACCGTCCCGGCGGGCCTCGGGCCGTCGGGTCTGCCTCTCGGCGTGCAGATCGTCGGCCCGCCGCGGCAGGACGCCCGCGTGCTCGCGTGTGCCGCCTGGGTCGAGGCGGCGCTCGCCCGGACGGCGGAGCGCGCTTTCGCCTGACCCGACGGACAGCGACCGACCCGGGCACGCGCGCCGTCGCAGGGGTCGTCACCAGCGGCCGCGTGCCGCCCCGCGCACCGCCGGTTGACGCCTTGCGATGTTCCTACTCGTTCGGCTTGCTCGCAGCGCAGAAGACGACGCCGCAGGACGAGCGGCAGCCATTCGGACAGGTAGGACGTACCATCGCCCGGGAAGCCTACGAGGGGCGTCGGATGAGCCGCCGTCGCTGGGGCCGACGACGGAGCCGCGTCGGCATCGGTCCGTCCGGCGACGCGCTCAGACTTTCGGGAGTGGGCGATCCTCATGTCTGCTCGGCGTGTCGGCGAGCGATCGTCGGCGAGCAGGTCTCCACCGAGATCTACGCCGTCCAGCAGGTCGAGGTGTCCGGCTCAGGCTTCGGCCAGGCACGCGAGTACGTCGACGGCGCCGAGGCGTGGTTCCACTTCTGGTGCTATCCGGGCAAGCCGCACTACCGTCGGCTGCCTCCGCCGGGGTACGCGTCGCGATACACGGCCGCCTAGCACCCGCGACGGGGCGGACCACCCGGGGTCGCTGTCAGTGCTTCACCTCTATCTCGATGAACGTGAACTCGAAATCGTTCGCGTTGACGACATCGTGCTCCACACCGGCCTCTCGGAAGTAGGGCGCCCCGATCGCCAGGTCGGAGTCCCTGTCCCCCTCTGGCTCGACGAGGGCGAGCGTGCCGTCGGTCAGGGGGACGATGACGTAGTCGTATTCGTGCCTGTGCCAGCCCGTTGCCGCCCCGGGGGCGAAGCGCCATCGAGTCACGCGCACCTGATCGTTGTCGATCAGCACTGTCGGAGTTGCCTTTCCGGTCATGATTCGCCCGGCACTACCGCAGGGACGTCGCCCCTTGACACTCGGCGTTCACGTAGCCGGATCGGAACGGCCTCGCCTCGCCGGTCTGCTCGTCGAACGTGTGGCGAAGCACGCAGCCCGTGTCGTTCGCAAGCAGATGAATCGACACGGAGGTCACCTCGGAGGTCGTGCGTACGCGGTGCACGTCGTCGCGAGGGGGAAGCAGCGCGTAGTAGTCGCCCGGCTGCAGCGGTCGCTGGCGGACGAGTCGGAGCCGGCCGTCGCCGGGCTCGTAGAGCTCCTCGTCCTGGTTGCCTCTGTAGAGGCCGACGAGCCCCCAGGCGAGATGGTCGTGCACCGGTGTCATGGCCCCGGGCGGCACGACGAGGCTGAACAGGCAGAGAGAGCGGTCGGCTGCCCGAAAGAGAAGCCATTGGCCGATGCCGCCGCCCATCCCGCTCTGCGGCGCATCCTCCTGAAACCGCCTTGGCAGCCAATCGGGTCTGGTGAGCAGCTCCCCGAAGCTCGGCTCGACGATCCGACAGGCCTCGGCCGCCGAGGCGGACCGCTCGACGGCCGCCAGCACGCTGCCGATGAAGCCGCGGATCAGCGGCGTGTCGAGGATCCACTCGTCGTGCTCGAGGGGCTCGAGAGCGTGCTGATCGAGAACGTCGCACATCGCTGTAGGCGATGGACGATAGTCGCTCGTGACGTCCGGCTTCGGAAAGCTGCCGTGCAAGGGCCGCGCGCGTCGACCGCGGCGAGCCCGGGGCTGCGGCAGGCTGTACTCACGCAGTCCCGATGCAGCCGCCAGGCCTGCGTCGCGGCATCAGGGATTTCGCTGATTCGGCAGCTGCTCACCAGGGCCCGTACGTGTCGCTGTTGGCCTCTCGCAGCGCGCCGACGTAGCCCGCTCGCTCGTAGACCGCCTCGTCCGCGCCGGGCGGCACGGCGAGCATCCCGCGCAGGTCGTCGACGGCCGCGAATCCCTTGCGTGCCATCCATTCCTCCAGGCCGTCGATCAGCACGGTTGCGTGCTCGGGCCCGTGCCGTAGCAGCGCCGAGGCGGTCATCACGACGTCCGCGCCGGCGAGCAGGTACTTGGCCACGTCGGCCGGGGTCTCGACGCCGGTGGTCGCGGCGAGCGACGCGCGCACCCGGCCGCGCAGGAGCGCGATCCAGGTGCGCGGCAGCCGGGCCTCGCCCGGGCTCGAGAGACCGACGTGCGGCACCACGGTGAGGGTCTCAGGGTCGATGTCGGGTTGCAGGAAGCGGTTGAACAGCACGAGCGCGTCCGCGCCCGCCTCGTCCAGCCGCAGCGCAATCTCGCCGGTCGAGCTGAAGTACGGGCTCAGCTTGACCGCCACCGGCACGCTGACCCCTTCCCTGACCCGCGTCAGGATGTCGAGATGCCGCTGCTCGACGTCGCGGCCCGAGATCCGCGGGTCGCCGGGCAGGTAGTAGATGTTCAGCTCGATCGCGGCGGCTCCGGCCTCCTGCATCGCCCGGGCGTAGTCGGTCCAACCGCTGGGCGTGACGCCGTTGAGACTGCCGATCACGGGGATCTCGACGGCAGCGGAGGCGCGCTCGAGCAGGCTCAGATAGCGCCGTGGGCCCGTCTCCTCCTCGGCGGTGGCCGGGAAGTAGGAGAGCGACTCGGCGAAGCTCTCGGTGCCCGCGTCGATCAGCCGCGCGTTCTCGGCCGCCTCGCGCCGCAGTTGCTCCTCGAAGAGCGAGTAGAGGACGACCGCGCCGACGCCGGCATCCGCGAGCCGCCGCACGCCGTCCACGGTCTGCGAGAGCGGGGACGCCGACGCGACCACCGGGTTGCGCAGCGTGAGGCCCATGTAGCGGGTCGAGAGGTTCATCGGCGGTCCCTGCGCGAATCGGCGGCGAACCGCTGGGCGCCGCGGGTCGCCATCTCCTCGTACACGTCCCAGCGCTGATCGACCGCCTGCTCGGCCAGCCCGTGCAGGCGTTCGGCTTCGGCCGGATCGGTGTTCGTCAGCGTGCGATAGCGCAACTCCCGGTTCGTGTAGTCGGCGAGCGGGATGCGTGGCCGCTGCGAGTCGAGCAGGAACGGGTTGCCGCCGGCCGCCCGGAGCACCGGGTCGTAGCGAATCAGCGGCCAGTAGCCGCTGGCGACGGCGCGGTATTGCTGGTCGAGCCCGTTTCGCATCTCGATCCCGTGCGCGATGCAGTGGCTGTACGCGAGCACCAGCGACGGACCGTCGTACGCCTCCGCCTCGCGGAACGCGTTCAGTGTCTGCTGAGGATCGGCGCCCATCGCGACCCGGGCGACGTAGACGTTGCCGTACGCGATCGCCTGCAGGGCCAGGTCCTTCTTGGGCACGGTCTTGCCCGCAGCGGCGAACTTGGCGACCGCGCCGAGCGGGGTCGCCTTCGACATCTGGCCACCGGTGTTGGAGTAGACCTCGGTGTCGAGCACCAGCACGTTGACGTCGCGTCCGCTCGCGAGGACGTGGTCGAGTCCGCCGGAGCCGATGTCGTAGGCCCAACCGTCGCCGCCGACGATCCAGACGCTGCGCCGGACCAGGATGATCGACGACGCTCTGCAGGTCGGCGACGGCCGCACCGTCCAACCCGTCGAGCCGCCGCTTCAGCTCGCCGACACGCTCGCGCTGCGCTCGCAGCTCCGACTCGCGCAGCTGCGGCGCGGTCAGGATCTCGTCCACCAGCTCCGGACCGACCGCCTCGCGCAACTCGGCGAGGCGACGGCGGGCCAGCTCGGTGTGACGGTCGGCGGCGAGCCGGAAGCCGAGCCCGAACTCGGCGTTGTCCTCGAAGAGGGAGTTCGACCAGGCGGGCCCGCGACCGTCCGCGTCGGTCGTCCACGGCGTGGTCGGCAGGTTGCCACCGTAGATCGACGAGCAGCCGGTTGCGTTCGCGACCATCAGCCGGTCGCCGAACAGCTGCGAGAGCAGCTTCAGATACGGCGTCTCGCCACAGCCCGCGCAGGCGCCGGAGAACTCGAACAGCGGCTCCAGGAACTGGGTGCCGCGCACCGTGCCGAAGTCGACCCGCGACCGGTCGCTCGGCGGCAGCGTCTCGAAGAACGCGATGTTGTCCCGCTCGGCGGCGACCAGCGGCTCACGGTCCGCAAGGTTGATCGCCTTGACGACAGGGTCGCCCGGCGCGACCGCCGGGCACACCTCGACGCAGAGCCCGCAGCCGGTGCAGTCCTCGACGTAGACCTGCAGCGTGTACCGCGCGTCGGGCAGGCCGACAGCCTCGAGCGGCGCGGACCGGAACCCGTCCGGCGCGCCTTCGAGGCGGGCCTGGTCGTAGAACGTCGAACGGATCACGCTGTGCGGGCAGACGAAGCTGCAGTTGCCGCACTGGATACAGAGGTCGGAGTCCCAGACCGCGACCAGCTCGGAGATGTTGCGCTTCTCGAAGGCCGCCGTCCCGCTCGGATACGTGCCGTCCACCGGCAGCGCGCTGACCGGCAGGTCGTCGCCCCGGCCGGCCAGCATCTCCGCCGTGACGGTGCGAACGAACTCGGGCGCGTGCGCGGGCACGACCGGGGGCAGCCCGCGCGTCGCCGTCGCCCGTTCGGGCACCTCGACCCGGTGGAGACCGTCGAGTGCTCGGTCGACGGCCGCCTGGTTGCGCGCGACCACCTCCGCGCCGCGGCGACCGTACGTCTTGGCGACCGCCGCTTTGATCCGCTCGATCGCCTCCTCGCGCGGGAGGACTCCCGAGAGGGCGAAGAAGCAGGTCTGCAGCACGATGTTCGTCCGGCCGGCGAGGCCGACGTCGCGCGCGATCCGGTTGGCGTCGATCGCGTACACGTCGACGTGCTTGGCGAGGATCGTGCTCCTGCACCGGGCGCGACAGCGCGTCCCACACCTCGTCCGGCGGGAGCGAGCAGTTGAGCAGCAGCGTCGCGCCGTCCGCCGCGGGCCCGAGCACGTCGACCCGGTCGAGCAGCCCGAACTGGTGGCAGCCGACGAAGCCCGCCCGCTGCACGAGGTAGGGCGCCCGGATCGGCTTCGGCCCGAAGCGGAGATGCGAGACCGTCTGCGAGCCGGACTTCTTCGAGTCGTAGACGAAGTAGCCCTGCGCATGCAGCCCCTCGTCCCCGAGGATCTTGATCGTGTTCTTGTTCGCGCCGACCGTCCCGTCCGAGCCCAGGCCGAAGAAGATCGCCCGCACCGTCTCGGGCGGCTCGATGTCCAGCGACGCGTCGTAGTCCAGGCTCGAGCCGGAGACGTCGTCCTTGATGCCGATCGTGAAACGGCGTCGCGGCCGATCTCCCGCCAACTCGGCGAGCACGCCCGCAACCATGCCCGGCGTGAACTCCTTCGAGGACAGCCCGTAGCGGCCGCCGACGACGCGCGGCATCACCGCCCGCTCGCCGTCCGCGAACGATTCGCTCAGCGCCGCGACCGTGTCGAGGAAGAGCGGCTCGCCCATCGAACCGGGTTCCTTCGTCCGATCGAGGACGGCGATGTGGCGTGCGGTCGCGGGTAGCGCGTCGACCAACGCCTGCGCCGGAAACGGCCGGTAGAGCCGGACCTGCGCCACGCCGACACGCTCGCCGCGCGCGGTGAGCGCCGCCACGGTCTCCTGCACCGTCTCCCCGCCCGACCCCATCACCACGAGCACGCGCTCGGCCTCCGGGTCGCCGAAGTAGTCGACGACGTGGTAGCCGCGGCCGGTGCGCTCGGCGAGGAGCGCCATTGCGTCTTCCACGGCATCGGGGACGCGGGCGTAGAAGGGGTTGACCGTCTCGCGCGCCTGGAAGTAGACGTCCGGGTTCTGCGCCGTACCGCGGATGAACGGCCGCTCCGGCGACAGCGCCCGGCCGCGATGCGCCCGCACGAGGTCCTCGGGCACCAGCGCGCGCAGGTCGTCGTCGGAGAGCAGCTCGATCGTGTTGAGCTCGTGCGACGTCCGGAACCCGTCGAAGAAGTGCACGAACGGCACCCGGGTCCGGAGGGTCGCGGCCTGCGCCACGAGCGCCAGGTCGTGTGCCTCCTGAACCGAGGCCGATGCGAGCAGCGCGAAGCCGGTCTGGCGGACCGCCATCACGTCGGAGTGGTCGCCGAAGATCGACAGCCCTTGCGCCGCGAGTGACCGGGCGGCGACGTGCAGCACCGTCGACGTCAGCTCGCCCGCGATCTTGTACAGGTTCGGGATCATCAGCAGCAGGCCCTGCGACGCCGTGAACGTCGTCGCCAGCGCACCGCTCTGGAGCGCCCCGTGCAGGGCACCGGCCGCACCGCCCTCGCTCTGCATCTCGACAACCCCGGGCACCGTGCCCCAGACGTTTGCCCGCCCCTGGCTCGCCCACTCGTCGGCCAGCTCGGCCATCGCCGAGGAGGGCGTGATCGGGTAGATGCAGCAGACCTCGTTCAGCCGGTAGGCGACCGAGGCTGCCGCTTCGTTGCCGTCGATCGTCGTCCGCATCTCAGTCGCCCTCCGCGACCATGTCGATCGCATGCACCGGGCACTGCTCGAAGCAGGCACCGCAGCCGGTGCAACGGTCGTAGTCGAACCGGTACCGGTATCCCTCGCCCAGCTTGACCACGGCGTCCTCGGGGCAGGCGCCCAGGCACCCGTCGCACTCGAAGCAGTTGCCGCACGACAGGCACCGGCCCGCCTCGTAGACCGCCTCCTCGGCGGACAGGCCGCCGACCACCTCGGCGAAGCCCTCGATCCGCTCCTCCGGCGGGAGCTCCGGCTGCTGCCGGCGGGCGTTGTCGCCGAAGTACCAGAGATGGAGCTTGTCGAAGCTCGCAAGCTCGTGCTTCGGCGTGCGGATGGCGGCGGCGCCTCGCAGCCAGGCGTCGATGTGGCGTGCGGCCTTCTTGCCGTGGCCGACGCCGACCGTCACGGTCTGGTCGCTCGGCACCATGTCCCCGCCCGCGAACACCCACGGGCAGCCGGTCTGGAGCGACGTCGAGATCCGCACGGTCCCGTCGTCCTCGATCTCCACCCCGGGGACCCGACGGAGGAAGGCGGTGTCGGACTCCTGGCCGAGCGCCAGGATCACCGTGTCGGCGGCGAGCGTCTCGAACCGGCCGGTGGGCTGTGGGTACCCGGACTCGTCGAGCTCCATCAGCTCCACCTGCAGCTCGGGGCCGTCGAAGGCCGTGATCGTCCGCAGCCAGTGGATCCGCACGCCTTCCCGCTCGGCGTCCTCGGCCTCGTCGAGATGGGCGGGCATCTGCTCGCGGGTCCGCCGGTAGACGATCAGGGCCTCGTCCGCGCCCATCCGCCGTGCGACCCGCGCGGCGTCCATCGCGGTGTTGCCGCCGCCGTAGACCGCCACGCGCCGCCCGATGACGGGTCGCTCGCCGGAGGCGACGCTGCGCAGGAACGACACCGCGTCCACGATGCGGCCTGCATCACGGGCCGGGATGTCCACCCGCTTGGAGAGGTGTGCGCCGACAGCGACGAAGACGGCGTCGAAAGCACCCTCGTCGCGCTCGGCGACCAGATCCTCGACCCTGTGCCCGCAGGTCACCCGCACGCCCATCGCCGGGATCCGGTCGAGCTCGCCGGTGAGCACGTCGCGGGGCAGCCGGTAGGCCGGGATGCCGTATCGCATCATCCCGCCCGTCTCCTCACCCGAGTCTCGGATCTCCACCTCGTGGCCGAGCCGGCTCAGGTGATAGGCGGCCGACAGACCGCACGGCCCGGCGCCGACCACGAGCACCCGTTTGCCGCTCCGGACCGGTGGATCGTCGAAGAGCCACCCTTGCTGCAGCCCGAGGTCGCCGAGGAACCGCTCGACCGAATGAATCGAGACGGCGCTGTCGAGGTCGGCGCGGTTGCACACGCTCTCGCACGGGTGGTAGCAGACCCGCCCGTGGATCGCGGGCAGCGGATTGTCGGCGACCAGCTGGCGCCACGCTTGCTCGTGTCGGCCCGCCTTGGCGTGCGCGAGCCAGGCCTGGATGTTCTCGCCGGCCGGGCAGCCGGCGTTGCACGGCGGCAGCAGGTCGACGTAGACGGGGCGGCGCTCGCGGACGGGGCCGGTATGGGAACGCCCGTGCAACAGGTCGGGCAACGGCGTCACGTCCCGCATCGGGTCGTTCATGCCGGTCGCCACGGTCGAACGCCCATGGCTGCCAGACTAGCCCCCTCGAGCGATACCCGCGCCGGGCCCGCAGCCTGCCTTCTGCGTCGCATCCGCGTGTGCGGCCCACGACGTCTTCGCGCGTTTTCGGGGCGCCGCTGGACCAGCCCGTTTGGAACGCTCTCTCGAGGCTCGAGTAACGGGCTCTTCGAGCGTCGCCTTTCCATGCAGCGACGGATGCCTATCCCCCACACCGTCGCCGGGGGCAACACTCGCTCTCGAGCAGTGTGCGCCGGACGACCTTAAGACGGGGTTACGTTTTCCGCCGTCGCTGATTCGCGAGCGACCGTTCGCAGAGCGGGGAACCGTCAGAGATCCGAGGACGACCAGATCGAGGGGACGATGCCCCATGCGCTCGTGTGCGTGTCTTTCGGCTCGAGACGGACCAGGGCCTCCCCGGTGCGGAACGCGTTCGGCGGGCACGTCATGGGCTCCACGGCGAGGCTGCGACGCGAGACGTCAGGCAGGGGATCGCCCGTGAAGAGCTGGAGATACCCGTAGGACTCGTCGACCCAGAGGGTCAGCCCGCCGCCCTCCGGATTGCGGAGCTCGACGAGGGCGAGGCCCTCCGCGTCCCGCTCGAGGTCGGTGAAGGCGTCGTCGAGCCGCATGTCACCGATCGGCCGAGGGCGGCGGAAGTCGTACTCCGTTCCCGCGACGGGCTCCCGCCCGACCGGGAGACGACGCTCGTTCTCCTTGAGGACGGTCCGCCCGGGCGCTCGGAGGATGACGGAGTCGACCGTGAGCGTGCCGACGGTCAGGTAGGGATGCTGGCCGCTGCCGAAGGGACACGCCTTGCGCCCGCTGTTGGTGGCAGTCGTCCTCACGCTCAGTCCGCGCTCCGAAAGGCCGTACTCGATGGCGAGCGAGAGCGTGAACGGGAAGCCAGGCATCGGCTGCAGGACGTGCTCCAGCACCACGCGGCTCCGCTCGCGCTCGACGACGGTCCAGGTTTCCCAGCGCACCAGGCCGTGGATCGCGTTGCCGAGCTCCGGCTCGGTGAGCGGGAGCTGGTGGCGATGTCCGTCGAACTCGTAGGCGCCGTCCGCGAGGCGGTTCGGCCACGGGATCAGCACCTGTCCGCGACCGGAGGTGCTCGCCTCGTCGGCTGCGTATCCGTCGAGGACGTCGCGCCCGCCCGCCGAGTAGGCTCGCAGCCCGGCACCGACGCCGACGATCGTGGCCTGCTGGTCGCCGAACGTGATCTCGACCTGCTCGCCGGAAGGAGGAATCACCGCCACCGTCGGGTCTCGAGCTCGTCGGCCCGTCAGGGTGCCGAGCCGCGTGTGCCGGGAGTGGCTGCGGCGTGGCCGGCTTCGGCCGGTGCTCCCAGCCGTTCGAGCAGATGGTCGCCGACGCGCAGCGCGTTGGCCATCGCCGTCAGAGCGGGGTTCACCGCCCCGATGCTCGGGAAGATGCTCGTGTCGACGACGTAGAGGTTGTCGAGCTCGTGCGCGCGGCAATCGGTGTTCGCCACCGACGTCGCCGGGTCGGTCCCGAACCGTGCCGTGCCGGCCTGGTGCGCACACCCGGCCACGGGGATGTCGTTCTTCATGTACGCGAATCGGTGGATCAGATGGCCCGGGTTCAGGTCCAGCTTGCCGAGCAGCGACTTGAGCTTCGCATTGAGCCGCTGCTTCGGTTCCTCGTTGTTCGGCGTGTAGTGGAGCTCGACGGCGCCGTCGGGACGGACGGTGACGCGGTTCTCCGGTCGCGGCAGATCCTCCGTCGAGAGCCAGAAGTCGATCGCGTGACGGGCCACCCGCTCGAGCGTCCACTCCGGTGCGAGCTTCGTGTCCCGCGGCCGCTCGCCGCGGAACATCTCCGCCTGCGACTTGCCGACCATCTGGATGTTCCCGAGCGGGAAGTCGAAGTCGTCGCTGCCGAGATAGAAGTCGTTCAGCCCGAGTGTCTTCTGGAAGGTCGTGGGATTCTCCTCGCGCGAAAGGGCGAGCACCGCGCTCGAGTTGTGAAACATGTAGTTGCGGCCGACCTGGTCGGAGCCGTTCGCCAGACCGTTCGGGTGCGTGTCGCTCGCCGACACGAGGAGCAGCCGGGCCGTGTTCGCGGCGCCGCAGGCGAGGACGACGATCTCGCCTGCGTATCGCTCGGTCGCTCCGTCGTGCTCGACCACCACCTCCGTCACGGCGGTGCCCGGGGCGTTCGTCTCCAGCTTGATCGCCTTCGCGTTCGTGAGGAGGGTCACGTTGGGGTGCTCGAGCGCGGGTCGCACGCCGAACACCTCCGCGTCCGACTTCGCATGGACCGGGCACGGGAAGCCGTCGCAGCTCGCACAGCGCACGCAGACGCTGTAGGGCATGTTGCTCTCCAGGAGCCGGACGCCGCAGGGGGCGTGGAAGGGCTGGTGGCCGGCGGCTGCGAGATCGTCGGCGAGTTGCTGGATCCGCGGCTCGTGCGAGACCGCCGGGTACGGATACGGGCCGCTCGCGGGCGGCTCCGTCGGGTCCTCGCCTCTCGCGCCGTGCACCTCGTAGAGGTGCTCGGCCTCCGTGTAGTACGGCTCCAGCTCCTCGTACGAGATCGGCCAGGCCGGCGAGATGCCGTCGTGGTGGCGCAGCTCGCCGAAGTCCTCCTTGCGCAGCCGATAGAGAGCCGCTCCGTAGAGCTTCGTCGCGCCGCCGACGAAGTAGTGCACCTGCGGCTGGAACGGCTTGCCCTTCTCGTCGTACCACGTGTCGGGGGACACGTAGCGGTTCTCGACGAACACGTCGCGGGCGAGCCAGTTCTGCGGCTCGCGCGGCAGCCAGCCGCCGCGTTCCAGCAGGAGGATGCTCTTGCCCGAAGGTGCGAGACGGCGAGCCAGTGTGCCGCCGCCGGCACCCGTTCCGACGATGATCACGTCGTACGAGCTCATGAGACCTCCTCCAGCATCTCGACGACGATGATGCGCGCCGCCGCCTCGATCAGCGCGAGGTGGGAGAAGGCCTGCGGGACGTTGCCGAGGTGCCGACCCGTGCCGGCGTCGAACTCCTCGGCATAGAGCCCGAGCGGCGACGCGATCCGGAGCAGGCGCTCCATCAGGTCGCGGGCCCGCTGCACCTCACCCACGATCGCGAGGGCGGAGACGAGCCAGAAGGAGCAGATGAGGAACGTGCCCTCCTTGCCGGACAGGCCGTCGTCGGTCTCGTCGGTGCGATAGCGAAGCACGAAGCCGTGCTCGGTCAGCTCGTCGGCGATCGCGATGACGCTCTTCAGCATCCGCTCGTCGTCGCCGGGAAGGAACCCGAAGATCGCGGCGAGGAGCGTCGAGGCATCGAGCGCGTCGGTGTCGTAGTGCTGGCGGAGGACGCCGCGGTCGCTGACGCCGCGTGCGAGGATGTCCTCGCGGATCGCGTCGGCCGTCTCCTGCCAGGTCGCCTGGAGCTCGGGATCCCCGCGGATCTCCGCGAGCTTCGCGGCCCGGTCGAGCGCGACCCAGCACATCAGCTTCGACGAGACGTAGTGCTGCGGCTTGCCGCGCGCCTCCCAGATCCCCTGGTCGGGCTCCTGCCAGACCCGAGTCGCGCACTCCGCCTGCGCCTGGACGATCGGCCAGAGGCGTTGCGGGAGGCGCTTGCTGCTGCGGGTGTGGAGCAGGATCGAGTCGAGGACCGCGCCGAAGACGTCGTTCTGGCGCTGGTCGAAGGCCCCGTTCCCGATCCGTACAGGGCGAGCGCCGGCGTACCCCGAGAGATGGTCCAGCGTCGATTCGGTGAGGTCGCGCCGGCCGTCGATCCCGTACATGATCTGCAGGGCGCCGTCGTCGTTGGCGTCGAGGTCGGCGACGAACTGCATGAACTCGTCGGCCTCCCAGTCGAGGTTCAGGAAATGCAGCGCCTGGAGCGTGAACGTCGAGTCGCGCATCCACGTGTAGCGGTAGTCCCAGTTGCGCTCGCCGCCGGGCGTCTCGGGTAACGACGTGGTCAGCGCGGCGACCGTCGCTCCCGTCGGCATGTACGTGAGCCCCTTGATCACGAGCGCGGAGCGCTGGATCGGGTCACGCCAGGCGTGATCGGGGATCCGCGCTCGCCCCAGCCAGGCACGCCAGAAGCGCGTCGTCGCGGCGATCCGCGCCTCCGCCTCGTCGATGTCGGCGGGTGTCGCGAGCGCTTCCGCCCACGACAGCGCGCAGTACGCGCGCTCGCCCGTCCGGAGCGTGTGGCGTCCGTGCACGCGGTTCCCCTCGATGCCGAGCGCGAGATCCGACCGCAAGCGGATCGTCAGCCCGCCACCGCGCGCGTCGGCCGCGTGCCGGTCGCCGTCGACGAGCTCCCATTCCGCGGTGGTGCGACCGTAGTCGAACGCCGGCTCGGCGACGACCTCGATCTCGACCTGCCCGTCGATGCACTCGACCGTGCGCACGAGCATGTGATCGGCGTCGTCGTCGGCCGGGGGGCGTGTGTGCGGCGTGATCGCGTCCTCGTGGTCCCAGGGCCCCATCGTCAGGGCGTCCCGGACCACGACCCATCCCGACGGCGTCTTCCAGGTCGTCACCAGCACGTTCGTCCCCGGCTCGAAGTTGCGGGCCGAGGGATGGTTGATCCCGTACGGCCCGAACCGGAAGAACCCGGCCTGCCGGTCGAGCAGGCTGCCGAAGACGCTCGGCGCGTCGAAGGACGGAACGCAGAGCCAGTCGATCGCCCCGTCCGGCGCAACGAGCGCACCGGTGTGGCAGTCGGAGAGGAACGCGTAGTCCGCGATCGGCGGGAACGGCGACGGCGCGGCCGCGCTCTGCGGCGCGCGCGTGGTGGTCTCTCGACGCGCCGTTCATGACACAGCCAGGGTCCGTGCCAGCGGCCGTGACCGGCGACGAGCCTGTCGGCGGCCTCCGGGCCCCACGTGCCCGGGGCGTAGGAGTCGACCGGCGGAGGTGCGTCGAGCAGTGGTTGCATGATCCGCCACGTCTCCTCGACGCCGTCCTGGCGCGTGAAGCGGGTACTGTCGCCGACCATCGCCGCGTGGAGCAGCACCTCGTAGGGCGTCGGGCCCTCTCCGCCCTTCTCGCGCGAACTCCATGTCGAGGTCGATCCGGCGCCGCTCCCGCGACGTCTGCGCGATGCGCCTCGAGATCGAGCCGGATCCCCGTCGACGGGTCGAGCTTGACGACGAGCTGGTTCGGCTCCGGCCGGCGGTCGAACGCCTTGAAGCCGAGCTGCGGCGGATGCTTGAAGACGAGCCGGAGCTCGGTCTGCGTCACCGGCAGCCGCTTGCCGGTTCGGATGAAGAAGGGGACGCCCGACCAGCGCCAGTTCTCGATGTCGAGGCGCAGGGCGGCGTACGTCTCGGTCGTCGAGTCGGGCGCGACACCGTCGATGTCGCGATAGCCGTCGTACTGTCCGCGCACGTAGTGGGCCGGGTCGCCGTCGACGACCGCAGCGGAAGAGCGCGACTTGCGCATCCTTGATCGTCGTCGGGTCGCCGCGCGACGGCGACTCCATCGCGCACGCGGCGACCACTTGCATGAGGTGGTTGACGACGACGTCGCGGAGAGCGCCGACCGGATCGTAGAAGTGACCGCGGTCCTCGACCCCGAAGTCCTCGGCCATCGTGATCTGGACGCACTGCGAGGTAGTTGCGGCTCCAGAGCGGCTCGAGGATCGCGTTCGCGAAACGCAGGTGGAGGATCTCCTCGAGGCCCATCTTCCCGAGGTAGTGGTCGATGCGGAAGAGCTGCGACTCGTCGACGTACTGGTGGAGCTCGTCCGCGAGCTCGCGGGCCGACACCAGTCGTGCCCGAAGGGCTTCTCGACAACGATCCGGCGTTCTTCGTCAGACCCGCCTCCGCGAGCCCCTCGACGACTCGGCCGAACAGGAACGGCGGGATCTCGAGATAGAAGACGGGGCTCTGCTTACCGTCGATTGCCTCGCCGACGCGCTCGTACGTCGCGGCGTCCGCAAAGTCGCCTTGCGACGTACGAGAGCCGTTCGGCGAACCGGTCGAACACCTCCTCGTCGAGCGTGCTCGCCGGTGCCCACGATCGACTCGCGCGCGCGCTCGACGAGCTGGTCGACCGTCCAGTCGTCGACCGCCACGCCGACGATCGGGCAGTCGAGCAGCCCTCGCTGCTCGAGCCGATAGAGCGACCGGAAGGTCATCACCTTCGCGAGATCGCCGGTGATCCCGAAGACAACGAAGACGTCGGCGGGTTGCGCCTCCGTCGACGTCGGCGCGGCCGAGACCTGCGTTGCTGTGCTCGTCATCTCTCTCTCCTCCCGTTGCCCGCGTCACAGCACGGGCCTATGCGCGTCGCAGTGACGTCGGTCATCGGCTCGCATCCGCTTCCGTCTCCACCGTGATCCGGCCGGTGCGCTGGTGCGTGAACGCTGCGCCGGCCCAGTCGACGACCGCCTTGGCGCGGTCCTCGTTCGTCGGGAGGAGCGCGAGGTGCACGGTGCCCCAGGCAACCTGGGCCTTCATTCCCTTCATCGTCCGTCCGCCGAGCATCTGCGACCACGGCGGCGCCGCGACCGATCGTCGCCATCGTCCCCTTGTCGCGGTACTTGAAGGGCTTCGACTCCTTGCCCTCGAGGCGCCTGGCGATCGTCTCGCCTGCGTGCTCCCCCGACTGGAGCGCGACGGAGCCGAGCTGCGGCAAGGGGTGTTCGGTCCTCGCGTCCGAGATCGCGGCGATATCGCCGACGGCGTAGACCTCGGGATGACCGGGAACGGCGAGGTCCGGCCCGACGCCGATCCGGTTCCCGCGCTCCAGCTCGAGCCCGAGCGACTGCACGAGCTGGTTGCCCTGAAGGCCGGCGCCCCACACGAGCGTGTGCGCGGGCATCTCCGGTCCCGGACTTCAGCGTGACGCGCGTCGGCGAGACCGACGCGACTGCCTGCCCGGTCATCACCTCGACGGTGCGCTTCTGCAGAGCTTCTTCGGTGTACGCGCGGAGGTTCGGCTTGAACATCGAGAAGACCTCGGGGCCCGCCTCGACGAGCACCACGCGCGCGCGCTCCTGCGAGACGTTCGGGTAGTCCCTCGCGAAGTCGCCGCGATAGAGCTCGGCAATTGCGCCGGCACTCTCGACGCCCGTAGGTCCGCCGCCGACCACGACCACGTTCAGGGCGCCGTCCTCCATCAGGCTCGGGTCCTTGTCGGCGGCCTCCCACCGCTCGAGCATGTGCTCCTTGAGGCGAACGGCGTCTGTGAGTGTGTACATCGGGAAGGCGTGCTCCGCTGCGCCGTCGGTTCCGAAGAAGTTGACCTCCGCGCCGAGCGCGAGCACGAGGAAGTCGTACGTCAGAGGCTCCATCTCCGCGAACCGCACCTCGCGTGCGTCGAGGTCGATCGCCGTCACCGACGTCTTGTGGATCGTGACGTTGTCCTGGTCGTGCACGAGGTCGCGGAGCGAGTGACCGACCGCGCTCGTCTCGAGCAGGCCGGTCGCGAGCTGGTACAGGAGCGGCTGGAAGGTGTGGTAGTCGTGCTTGTCGACCACCACCACGTCCGCGTCGGCCTTCTTTAACTTCCGCGCTGCGCCCACGCCCGCGAAGCCGCCTCCGAGGACGACCACGACCGGACGCCGAGCCCCCTCGGCTCGGGCGTCGACCGGCATCTCGATCTCGATGCTAGTCCTTCGGCGCGCGCTTTCGTCACCCACGCGAGAACTCACCCGGGTGATATTGAAACTTGGGTCGCGTTCCCGATCCCCGCCATAATCCGGGTTCGTCCATGCGAATGCGCCCCGCGCGGGCGCAGGACGCAGCCCCGCGATCGACATCATGAGCCCCCGGAAGTCGTCCACTCCGCCGGTCGACCCCACCGTCTCGACGGGCGTCGTCACCGCGACGTCATGACCCCCCTTGCCGACACCGCGGTCGATCTCGCCCGGATCCAGTTCGCGACCACGTCGCTCTACCACTTCCTGTTCGTCCCGCTGACGCTCGGCCTCGCGCCGCTGGTGGCCGTCATGCAGACGCTCTGGCACCGCACCGGCGACGAGACCTGGCTGCGGCTGACGAAGTTCTTCGGGACGCTGCTGCTGATCAACTTCGCGATCGGGGTGGCCACCGGCCTCGTGCAGGAGTTCCAGTTCGGCATGAACTGGTCCGTCTATTCGGAGTACGTCGGCGACGTGTTCGGCGCGCCGCTCGCGATCGAGGGCCTGGCCGCGTTCTTCCTCGAGTCGACGTTCCTCGGGCTCTGGATCTTCGGCTGGAACCGGCTCTCGCCGCGCGTGCACCTGGCGACTATCTGGATGGCGGCGCTCGGCACGTGGCTCTCGGCCTACTTCATCCTCGTGGCCAACTCGTGGATGCAGCATCCGACCGGGTACACGGTCTCGAACGGCAAGGCCGAGCTGACCAGCGTGTGGGATCTCCTGACGGCCAAGTGGGCGATCTGGGCGTTCGGCCACACCATGCTCGCCGCCGTGACGACGGGGTCGGCGGTGGTGTTCGGCGTCGCGTGCTGGCACCTGGCGCGCGGCCGGAACCAGGAGCTCTTCCTTCGGGCCGCGAAGCTCGGGCTGATCGTGCTGGTGCCGGTCTCCGCGGCGAACCTCTGGTTCGGGAGCAACTTCGGCATCCTCGTCACGGAGCAGCAGCCGATGAAGATCGCGGCGACCGAGGCGCTCTGGGACACGGAGCAGCCCGCCTCGTTCTCGATCTTCCAGATCGGCGGCTTCACGCAGGACGACCAGACGCCGTCGTTCTCGATCGAGATCCCGCGGCTGCTCTCGTTCCTGGCCACCGGCTCGTTCAACGGCAAGGTGCAGGGCATGAACGAGCTGCAGAAGCAGGAAGTGGCGCAGTACGGGCCGGGCGACTACATCCCGCCGGTCCGGCCCGTCTACTGGAGCATGCGAGTCATGGCCTACCTCGGCTCGCTCGTCTTCCTCGTCGCGGTGGTCGGCGCATTCCTGTACCGGAGACGGCGTCTGGAGCACACGCGCTGGTTCCTGTGGACCGGCGTCGCCACGATCGCGTTCCCGTTCCTCGCAGCACTGGCGGGTTGGGTGCTCACCGAGGTCGGGCGCCAGCCCTGGATCGTCTTCGGGCTGCTTCGCACCGCCGACGCCAGCTCGCCGAGCGTCGGAACGTGGACGATCGGCGCCAGTCTCGCGGTCTTCGCCGGCCTGTACGGTGCGCTCGCCGTCGTCGACTTCGTGCTCATGCGCCGCTACGCGCGGCTCGACCCTCCCGAGGTCGGCGGCGACGAGGAGGGCGCGGCCCCCGCGCTCGGCTACTGATGGATCTACAGACCTTCTGGTTCGTGCTCATCGCCGTCCTCTGGGCCGGGTACTTCGTGCTCGAGGGTTTCGACTTCGGCGTCGGGATGCTGCTGCCGTTCCTGCCGCGCGACGAGCGCGAGCGTCGAGTGATGTTCGAGACGATCGGCCCCGTCTGGGACGGCAACGAGGTATGGCTGGTGGTCGCCGGCGGTGCCACCTTCGCCGCCTTCCCGGAGTGGTACGGGACGATGTTCTCGGGCTTCTACCTCGCGTTGCTGCTCGTGCTCGTGTTCCTGATCATCCGGGTCGTCTCGTTCGAGTGGCGCGAGAAGAGCGCGAGCCCGCGGTGGCGCACGACCTGGATGTGGGCGAATACGGTCGGCAGCACGGGCGCGTCGCTGATCTGGGGCGTCGGGCTGGCCAACCTTCTTCACGGCGTGCCGCTCGCCGCGAACGGAGACTTCGCCGGCGACTTCGCCGACCTCTTCAGCCCGTACACCGTGGTCGCGGGAGTCGCCGTGGTGGTGCTCTTTGCGTTCCACGGAGCGACCTTCCTGGCGCTGCGGACGACCGGCGACCTGTGCGAACGCGCAGCGCGAACCGCCCGCAGGATCGCCGTTCCGGCGGCGCTCCTGGCAGCGGGATTCATGGTCTGGACGGTGGACGTCGCGGTCGACCGCAACGACAAGGACGTCTTCCCGCCCGCGCTCCCGGCGGCGCTCGGCATCGCGGCGCTCGCTCTCGCCGTGCTCGCGGTGTTCGGGCGGCGCAGCGGGTGGGCGTTCTCGTTCACCGCTCTCGGGGTGATCGCGGTGGTCGCCACCCTGTTCACGAGCCTCTTCCCGCGCGTGATGGTCTCGAGCCCGGACTTCGCGAACAGCCTCACCGTGGACGGCTCGTCGTCATCGCACTACACGCTGACGGTGATGACCGTCGTCGCGCTGATCGTGACGCCCATCGTCCTGCTCTACCAGGGCTGGACGTACTACGTCTTCCGACAGCGGCTCGGCTTGGCCGACGCAGACTCCCACGACGGAGACGTCGACGCGCCACGCGAGCTGCCGCCGGGAATCGAGCGGTCGAGCTAGTGGTGGCCGGCGCTGGTCCGCCCGACGCGTGCGGGATCGGCGTCCGGAGCGCCGCGGCGGTGTAGAAGTGCGCGCGCTCGACCCGCGCCTGCTGCATCGCGCCCGGGCAGCGAGGACGCTGCTGGTGGTCGACGTCGCCCTCGGCGTGCTGGCGGCGGGCGTCGTCCTCGTCCAGGCGACACTGCTCTCGCGCATCGTCGCGCGCTCCTTCGGTGGCGCGTCGCTCGACGACGTCTCGGTCGACCTCGTGCTGCTCGTACTCGCGTTCGCGGCGCGCGGGCTCCTCGCCTGGGGCTTCGAGTCGGCCGGCCGGCGCGCCGCCGCCACAACGCTCTCGCAGCTGCGTCTCTCGCTGGTCGAGCGGCGGTTGCGCGACGAGCCGTCCGCGCTCGACGGCGCCGACAGCGCCGAGCTGGCGACCATCGCCGTCCAGGGCGTCGACGGTCTCGACGCCTACTTCGGCCGCTACCTGCCGCAGGTCGTGCTGGCCTGCGTCGTCCCGGTCGCCGTGCTCCTCTGGGTCGGCACGATCGACCCCGTCTCCGCGCTCGTGATGCTGCTCACGCTCCCGCTCGTACCGGTGTTCATGTGGTTGATCGGCCGCTACACCGAGGAGCAGACCCGCCGCCGCTGGGAGTCACTGCGGCTGCTCTCGACGCATTTCCTCGACGTCGTTCGCGGCCTGCCGACGCTCCGCGCGTTCAACCGCGGCGCCGCGCAGGCGGAGGCGATCGCCGACGTGAGCGACCGGTACCGCCGGGCCACGATGAGCACGCTGCGCGTGGCCTTCCTCTCCGGCGCCGTGCTCGAGCTGGCCGCCACGCTGGGGGTCGCGCTCGTCGCGGTGACGGTCGGTGTGCGGCTCGTCGACGGCGGGCTGGGCTTGCAGGCGGGGCTCACGGTGCTCGTGCTCGCGCCGGAGCTGTACCTGCCGTTGAGAAGGCTCGGTGAGCAGTTCCACGCGAGCGCGGACGGGCTCGCCGTCGCCGATCGGTTGGTGACGCTGCTCGACGCGCCACCGGCCGTCCGCGCGAGCAATGCAGGAAGGCCGCCGAGCCCGGCGACCACGGTCGTCCGGCTCGAGGACGTGACGTTCTCGTACCCCGCGCGCCCGGGTGTCGTCCTCGACGGCGTGACGCTCGAGCTCCGGCCGGGCGAGACGGTCGCCCTCGTCGGCCCGAGCGGAGCCGGCAAGAGCACGGTCGCGAAGCTGCTCGTCAGGCTCGCCGAGCCCACGACAGGCGTCGTCTCGGTCGACGGCACGGATCTAGCGTCGTGCGACACGGGGGCATGGCGGCGACTCGTGGCGTGGGTGCCGCAGCGGCCGACGGTCTTCCGCGGCACCGTTGCGGACAACATCCTGCTCGGGGATCCATCAGCAGACGACGAGGCGGTCTGGGCGGCCGCGCGGCTGGCAGGCGCGGACTCTTTCGCCCGGACCCTGCCACAGGGATACGCGACGATGGTGGGCGACGGAGGCCGGGCGTTGTCGGCCGGAGAGCGGCAGAGGCTGGCGCTCGCGCGGGCGTTTCTGCGCAACGCTCCGCTGGTGGTGCTCGACGAGCCGACCGCCAACCTCGACCCCTCGAGCGCCGAGCTCGTCGCCGACGCGATCGAGCACCTACGCGAGGGACGCACGCTGCTCGTGATCTCGCACCGGCCCGAGCCGGCGCAGCGCGCGGATCGCGTGATCACGCTCGAGGCCGGGCGCGTCGTCGCCGAACGGGAGGCGGCGGCCGCGTGACGAAGACGCTGCGCCGCGTGCTCCGCCTGGCAGCGATCCCCCGCCGGTCGGCCGCGCTGTCCGTCGTCCTCGGTGCGCTGGCAGTGGGCTTCGGCATCGCGCTGATGACGACCGCGGGCTACCTCATCTCGCGTGCCGCAGAGCGCCCGCCGATCCTCTCGCTCACGGTGGCCATCGTGGCCGTGCGGTTCTTCGGGCTCGCGCGGCCGGTGACGCGGTACCTCGACCGACTCGTCTCGCACGACCTCGCGCTGCGAGCGCTCGGGCGGCTGCGCGTGCGGGTCTACGAACGCCTCGAGCCCCTCGCGCCCGCCGACCTCGGCGGGTATCGGCACGGTGAGCTGCTGGCGCGGACGGTCGGCGACGTCGATTCGCTGCAGGGCCTGTACGTGCGCGGGTTCGGGCCGCCCCTCGTGGCGCTGCTGGTGGGCGGCGCGTGCGTCGGTGTCATGGCCTACCCCCTCCCCCTCGCCGCCGTGGTGCTCGCCGCCGGGCTGCTTGCCGGAGGACTCGTCGTACCGGCGGTCACGCTTGCGGTGGGCCGGCGCACCGGCCGGCGGCAGGCTCCCGCGCGCGGCGAGCTGACGGCGGAGCTCGTCGAGCTCCTGCGCGGTGCGCCCGAGCTCGCGGCGTTCGGCCGGCAGGACGAGGCGCTCGCACGTGTCACCGCTGCGGACCGCGAGCTCGTTCGGCTCGGACGCCGCGACGCGCTCGCGGCCGGTCTCGGAGACGGACTCATGGTGCTGGTGGCGGGAGCGACGACCGCCGGCGTCCTTGCAGTCGCGGTCGTCGCGCACGACGCCGGGACGCTCGATCGGGTACTGGTAGCGACGCTCGCGCTGCTCGCACTGTCGTCGATCGACGCTGTCGCACCGCTTCCCGCCGCCGCTCGGGAGCTATGGGAGAACGCGACCTCGGGCCGTCGCATCCTCGAGTTGATCGACCGCGAGCCGTCGGTCAACGACCCGCGCGACCCGATCGCGCGGCCGCCCGGGCGGCCGGCTGTCGCGCTCGAGGACGTGACCGCGCGCTACAGCGGAGCTGACGAGCCCGCCCTCCGCGGCGTCGACCTCGTCCTGCCGCCGGGCCGGCACGTCGCCCTGGTCGGGGCGAGCGGAGCGGGCAAGACGACGGTCACGGGCCTGCTGCTGCGGTTCCTCGACCCGGAGCAAGGCAGGGTGGCGATCGCCGGCCACGACGTCCGCGACTACCGACAGGAGGACGTCCGCGCGACGTTCGCGCTCGCCGGCCAGGACGCCCACGTCTTCGACGCCACCATCCGCGCCAATCTCCTCGTCGCCCGACGGGACGCTTCGGACGCCGACCTCCGGCGTGCGCTCGCCCGCGTGCGCCTCGACGCGTGGGTCGACTCGCTTCCCGACGGGCTCGACACGCTCGTCGGAGAGGACGGTAGTCGGCTCTCCGGTGGCCAGCGCCAGCGGCTCACCGTCGCCCGTGCACTCCTCACCGACGCCCCGGTGCTGCTCCTCGACGAGCCCACTGCTCATCTCGACACGGCGACCGCCGAGGCGTTCGTGCACGACGTCCTCGCAGCATCGGAGCAACGATCGGTGCTGCTCATCACGCACCGGCCCGAGGGACTCGACCTCGTCGACGAGATCGTGCGACTGGACCATGGCCGCGTCGTGGACCGGGTGCTCGCAGTCGGGGAGTGAGCCCTGGTGACACATCGCGCATTTCTGCGGTTCTCGGTCGACATCGGCTGACCCGGTGTGCGTGCACCTGACGACCAAGGCTGACACGAAGGCTGACACGGGACCCGGAGACGTCATCTCGGCCGCCTCGGGAGGGTCGGGAATTGTCGCACCTGTACGCTTGCCACACGTCCGAGCCGTCTTGCCCTCTGCCGCTTGGCTCAAGACTCGGTCGCGAACGCCAGAATCTCAGCGCTGTTTCCGGACGTGCACCCTGGGTAGAGGGTCCAACGAGCCGGCCATCCGGCCGGAAGTGGGCGACGGTAGGTCGACATGACAGACCAGATCGCGGACGGCTCCAACGATCGATTCGACGTCGCCGTGATAGGCGCCGGGCAGGCCGCGTTCGCCATGGGCTACTTTCTGTCGAGATCGTGGCAGGCGTTCAGTTCCACAATTAGGGCGGCACGGGTCGGCATCCAGCGAGCGGCCCAGATCGCGAGCTAGCCGCCCGGACCCTGATCCCCGCGATCGTTTCGATGCCGGGACTAGCCCTCCCGCTCCGAATCCCTGGCTATGCGTCTAGCCCATAGAGCGAGAGGCGACGGCATGCTCACGGCCTGGGCGGCGTTGGGGGCGGCTGGGCGCGGAACGGTTGCGGCGCGTTCCCTCCAGCCGGCGCCGCCCGCAGCGAGCTCCCGGGCCTTTTCGGCGGTTGCGAAGGCGCGGTGCTCGGAGAGCGGCCCGCGGTAGGAACGGCCACTGGGTAGCCGCCGAGCGGCAGCGCAACAGCGCGATGTCGGCCCTGTAGGCTCGAGCCGTGCCCGAGGCACGGCTCGACGACTTCGGCTCAGGCCTCGCACCCGCCGCCGACGGCTGGTTTGTCGTGAACGTGCGGGACGCCGAGTGGGTGACGTCGGAGCCGGCCCGAGGGGGACGGCGCTCGTTCGGCTCGGCGTGCGCCTTCGAGAACGAGAGCCAGAAGTTCGAGTTCCCGCAGTTCGGCATCAGACTCCACGTCCTGGAGCCGGGCGAACCGAACGGCCTCTACCACGCCGAGAACCAGCAGGAGGCGTTCCTCGTGCTGTCCGGGGAATGCAGGCTGCTCGTCGAGGGTGAGGAGCGGCTCCTCCGGCCGTGGGACTTCTTCCACAGTCCCGCCGGAACCGAGCACATCTTCGTGGGCGCTGGCGACGCGCCGTGCGTGATCCTGATGGCCGGTGCGCGGTCGGAGGACATGCAGGTGCTCTACCCGGTGTCGGAGCTCGCGGCCCGCTACGGCGCGAGCGTCGAGGAAGAGACCTCCGACCCGGAGCAGGCGTACGCAGGGTTCGAGTGGCCACAGCCGGGGCGGCCGTCGTACTGGGGCCGCCTCCCCTGGGCGTAGCTGGGCATTTCGTCACGCGCTCTTCGTTGGGCAACCGGAGAGAGCCGAGAGCCACACCGACTCGGATTTCCCCGGCTCCGAAGGGGAAATCAGAGAACATCGGGCAGAGGGCCGCACCCCTGACGATCGATTCTCAGCGATCTCGGTGACCGCCGCAAGGTCGGCATGCCCCCGGCCTATCTAAAGAGACGACGCGTTATTGCCGATGAATCGGCGACATGAGGAACGACTTCCTCTTGACCGAGGATGAAGCCACGCGCGAGGCAAGACTCGTCGAGGCTGAGCGTCCGTGGAGCGGCCAATCGGACGGCTTCAACGGCGCAAGGATAAGGCTGGTAGTGCTGGCGGTCTTCTTCGTGGTGTTGATCGCCGGCCAGCTCATCGACGGCACGGACATTATCTTCGGGCTGGGGGTTGCCTGCTTCTGGACAGGCGGTCTCGCCCTCGTGTGGGAGTTCATTGCGCGGGCCGTCAACCGCACGCGTGATAGGCCGAGCGCCACCTGATCGGCCGGTACGACTCTCGGCTGACGGGAAGGTCCTCGAGTCTGGACGAATGTCCAGTGATTCGTGGGGCCAGGGGATTACCTTGAGACGTAGAAGGCAACCGGCACGCCGGGCCTGTAAGCGCCTTACACATGCTCGAGCGCGGCGGTCAGTCGGGTGAAGGCTTACGAGTCGAGCGAGGCGCTTTAGAGAGCGGTTGGTGCGACGCGGTCGGCCAGCGCCCTTTGGATCTTGCGTCGGATTGTGGGCGACGTTTCGAGCAGCTCTGCGAAGCCCTTGCTCGTCACGCGGAGCACACTCACCGGCGACGTCGTGCGGACGGTCGCCGTTCGGGGCGCGTTCGTGAGAAGCGCGATCTCCCCTGCGAAGTCGCCTGGGCCCAGTGTCGATACTCGCCGGTTCCCCTTTCGAACCTCCGCCGTCCCTTCGGCTAGCACGATGAAGTCGCGGCCTGGTTCCCCCTGACGAATCAGCACTTTCCCTTCCGGCTCGTCCAGCTGGGTCATGATCCCGGCGACCCGGGCCAACTCCGGCTGGGAGCAACCCTGGAACAACGGGACGCGAGAAATCAGCTTCACCTTCGCGTCGCGACGAAATATCACGCGGTGGAGTCTAGGACGTCTCCGCCCGCAGCGGAAGTGTCCCCTATGCCCGAAGCATCTGAAGGCTCGCGGGGTACGGGGCGAGACATCGGCGGACTATCGCGGGGCACGCCGACGACCGGTCGCAATTCGATGACGGCGAGGCGCCGCTCCAAGGCCGCCTCGAGCTCCAGCAGCTCTGCCTGGCGGGCACCCACGACTTCGAGGAGACCCTGGACCGCGGCAAGCGCCGTCTCCACGACGCTCAGGCGCTGCACCAGCGTCTCCATCCCCTCCCAGTGGCGATCCGAGCCGACTTGCGCGAGCTCCGGTCGTACGAGCCGCTGCACCTCGTCGAGCGGTGTGCCGAGCAGCCGGCAAAGGGAGTGGATGAGCTGAAGCTGGTCGACGTCCGCCTCGTCGTACTGCCGGTGCCTACCCTTCCCGCGGTCCGGGTCGAGGGGGAGGAGCCCGACCTCCTCGTAGTAGCGAATCGTGCGCGCGGTGAGTCCGGTTCGCGCCGCCACCTCACCGATTCGCATCGTCGTGCTCGCTGACTTGTCGCCGAGAGCGCTCAAACGTGCTCCTTACGTCACGGTCACCTGCTCCTTCCGTCAACGGTCATTCTAGTGATTTCGTGCACAAAGTGGGCCTCCGGCACCAGACCACCGGGGTCTCCTGCCACTCGACCAATTCGCACGTTGACGGGAGATTCGAGCCGCTCACACGCTCGACCCCTGTAGACATGCGGATCTCGTCGAATCGTGGCGCGTCTCTGCCAGGTCACCGACGATGCCCGGGCGGTCGGGAAGGCTGATCCTCGTGGTCGAGCTCGGCCGCGACGCTGCGTAACAGCGTTAAGCAGTGAAATCCCGTTGACTCGCGGTCCCGCATCCCCTAATCATGGTGGTGCCCTGCAGGCGCACTGCCAAGAAGGGAAAAAGAGGGGTAACCAAAGGGGGAGGGATCCGGTGCCAACCGGCTCCGTCTGGCAGGCACGCCCAGCGGCGGTATGACTGCCCGTAATCTAAGCGTGCGCGCGCTCGTCGCGGTGTTCGCCGTGCTGGCGGCACTTGCTCTTGCCGCGACCCTGCCCAACGCGGCCTTCGGCGCCGATTCGACGCTCGCAACGAGCGCGGCGGGAGGTGCCGAAGCGGGTACCGCCGGGAACGTGGCCGACGGCCCGGGAAATGCGGCTGACGCGCCTGGGAATGCCGCAGACGGCCCGGGAACGTCGGAGGATGCGGCGGGCCGAGCGGCTGACGGCCCGGGGAATGCGACTGATTCGGCTGGGAATGCGGCGGCTGACGGTCCGGGAAATTCGGAGAATGCGCCTGGCCATGCGGCTGATCCGCCGGGCGCGAGCGCCGAGGTCGATCAGGGAGCCTCGGTGTCGCAAGAGGCCGGTGCGTCCGCGTCAGCGGAGCAGCGGGACGTCGGCAACACGTCGGTTACGGTGCGCATCGACCAACCGGCGGACGGCACTCCGGTCGGCCAGGAGAATCGGGCCACGGCCGACGCGGCTGCGTCCACGTCGGCGGTCGTCGAGAACGCGGGCCAGGCGAGCGTCGAGCAGGACGCACAGGCCGACGCGAGCGCAGCGCAGTCGGGCGTCTCGAACACGTCGATCGTGGTCAGGGTTGGCAGCCCGGGCGACGACCAAGGCGTTTCCCAGGCAAACCTGGCGACCGGCACCGCCTCCGCGTCCGCAACGGCGGGGCCTGGCGACGCGGCCTACGGGGCCCAGGGTGCGACGGCCACGGCTACGCAGGAAGGCGTCACGAACACGGCGGTCTCGGTTCGTGTCTTCTCGCCCGGTGACGACGGGCCGGTGGATCAGATCAACGCGGCATCCGCGTCGACGAGCACAGGCGGGGCGGATGGGACCGAGTACGCGGGAGCGCAGCAGGACGGCGTGCGCAACACGTCCGTCTCGATTCGGGTCGAGAGCCCCGGTTCGTCCGGGCCCGTCGCCCAGCAGAGCGAGTCGAACGCGGTCGTTTCCGTGGGAGACGCGGCCGATCGCACCGCCGTCGCGGTGACGAGCGACGCCGTCAACACGGTGCTCACCGTTGCCGTCGCGGGCCCGGACCTCGAGCGGCCCGGGACGGCCGGCCTCGTGATCTGGGAGTGGACGTGGACGTGGCAGCGGGACGAGTCGGACGGACTCGGCGACCCGACGGGAACCGCCGTGAGCTCCTGGGACTGGAATTGGGACGACACGAGCGCCGGAGCCTCGAGTCGGCGCGGAAATGTGACATCCAGGGCGGCGCGCGACGACGAGGGCGGGCTCCGGGCCGGGTCGTGGGAGTGGAGCTGGCAGTGGACACGCGAGGGTGTGCAGGACTGGTCGTGGCTCTGGAACCGGCAAGAGACGCTGTCATGCAGCTCGTGCGTCTGGATCTGGAACTGGACGTGGACATGGGTGGGCCAGCCGCCCCTCGGAACCGCCACAGCAGGGCCGCCTGCAGATGTCATCTCGGGTTCGGCCGCCACAGCAGGGCCGCCTGCAGATGTCATCTCGGGTTCGGCCGCACCAGGGCAGCTGAATTCCGCACGCGCCACGGCCGAGGCCGCCGTGACAGCCGATGCAACGCAACTGACCGCTCAGGAAGGCTCGGGGCCCGGAACGCAGTTCGTCGGCCAGCTCACGGAGATGCGACAGGACGCTGTAGCCCGCGCGAACGCCCGTCAGGCAAATGTCATCTCGATTTCGCGTGGCTCCGGCGCCCCGACACAGTCCAACGTCGTCCTGAGCGATGCCAGCGCCGTGCTCGACGCCTCCGTGCTGCAGGACGCCGAGCAGATACTCGCCGCCGACGACGCCGCCGTGGCCGACCAGTGGATCGGACAGCAGGTCGATCTCGTCCAGAGCGGCTCGGCGGACGCGATGTCATCTCAGGAACACGCGACGCTGACCGGCCCAGGCACGCACCAAGCCGCCGGTCGGGCACACGCGGACATCGAATCGGATATCAGCCAGCACGTCTTCCAGGACGGGCTCGTGGACGGCGGCAGCAACGAGCAGTGGGCCGGCCAGCTGGCGCTCGTGGAGCAGGTCGCCGATGCGACGTCCGCGGTCGTGCAGACCGGCACCGCACCGTCGCGGCGCACCGGCGGCACCGCCCGTGCATCGGCGTCCGCCCACGACTTCGCGCTCGTCGAGCAGGCCTCCGATCAGGCCGCAGCGCGCGGCGCCGGGGAAGGCTCGCAGGTCGTTCAACAGCTCGTCTTCGTCCTGCAGGACGGCAGCGCGCACGCGACGACGGTGCAGCAGGCAGGCGCCTCGGTGGTCCCGGTCGCGACGAGCGAGGCCCAGGTTGGGAATCGCGCAGCTGTCTCCCAGGCGGCATCTCAGTCCGCGGCCGGGACGTCGGGCGTCGACATCCAGGAGCTCGTGCAGGAGTCGATCGTCGCCCAGGTCGGCGCCGCGTTCTCCATCTCGAACGGCGGGATTGCCGGCACGGCGACCGTGTTCAACTGCGCGGTCAGCCAGCAGAGTGCGGCGCAGGCGATCGGAGTGGCCGCGGGTCCCGTCCCCGCGGTGGACTCGAGCACGTTCTGCTCTCCGGCCGCGCCCCAGACGCTCACCGGTGACACGCCCGCCGGTCCCGTCGGGGACACCCCGGCCGCGCAGAGCGTGCCGGTTGGCGCGACGGTGCCGGTGACGGCCATCTCGACGAACGACGAAGAGCCGATGATCTTCCGAGGCGGTCGCGGTGCACGCGCCGTCGGGCTGCACGCCGCCGAGCGCGGCGCGCCCGGCCGGATCGCACCTATCGATCGCAATGGGGCGCCGCCCGTGATCGGGTCGCCCGCATCGAACAACAAGCTTTCCGCCCTGCCCTCCACGCAAGCGCGCTTCGACTCGCGCCCGGGGAGCTATGTGGGGGTCGGAGACGCCGGCAGGGAGCCGCTGCTCCCGCCGGCGGGAGGAGGCCCACCGACGTGGGTCTCTGCGCTCGCAGCCGCGGTGTCGGGTGCGGGGTCGTCGGGGATCGCAGCGATCCTCGTGGCCTTCGTGCTCGTGCCACCACTCCTGCTGCGGACGCGAGAGGCGTCGGTCGTCAGGCGGCCGACGGATGTGCTGGCACCGATCGACGTGCCGGTCTGACCTTTTCGTCACGCCAACACCTGACCTGTCGGGCCCGGGCTCGATGGGCGACTTGTGATTCGGCTGTGACGAAAGGAAGTGAGATACGTGTCACGCAGACTGCTCGCACTCGGAGTGCTCGCAGTTGGGCTCGTGCTTCCGGCGAACGCGCTGGCGGACATCGGGTTCAACAAGGACGCTCTGAAGGCGAACGTGCAGGCGTCGATCCAGAGCGCAACGGTCGTCCAGACCGGTGTCGCGACGTCGGGGCCTGCGACCGCCAACGGCGGTGCCGCCACGGGCGGCGCCGGTAGCGGCGGTGCCGGTGGGTATGTCAACACCGGTAACGACGGCACCTCGCAGAGCCAGTCGGCCTCGTCGAGCACCGGCGCGGCCTCCTCGGGGAGCCTCTCGGGCGGTAACACGAGCTCGGTCGGTAACGACGGTGGCTCGATCGCCAACGACAACTCCACCAAGGTCGACGTCGATGCCTCGAACAAGGCCGACAGCGACGTCGATCAGGACGCCAACGGTGGCCACGCCGGCGCGCTGAACAACAGCGAGGACGACAACACGTCGGTTGGTGGCGACGCAGAGAACAGCTGCGGCGTCAAGGCCGGCGGCTGCCAGTCCGCGGACGGTGGCAACAGCGGCCGCGGCGGCAACGCCGACACCGGTCGTGGTGGTGACACCTCGTCCGACTCGGGCAATGGCGGCAATGGTGGCAACGGCGGCGCCGGTGGCGCCGGCGGGGCAGGCGGCGGAGCGACCTCCGGCTCGGCGACGAGCACGGCCGGCTCCGGCGGCTCGGGCTCCGGCGGCTCAGGCACCGGTGGCGACGGCGGCTCCCTGTGCGTCACCTGCAACGGTGGCGCGGGTACCGGCGGCACCGGACCGGGTGGAGCAGGCGGCGCAGGCGCGCCGGCCGGCTCGCCCGCGACCGGCGGCGCCGGCGGCTCCGGGGCAGCTGGAGCAGCCGGCGGTGCGGGCGGCTCCACCGACTCCAGCAACACGGGTGACGGTGGCGACCCCAGCGCAACCGGTGGCGACAGCGGCCGCGGCGGCGACGGCGGCAGCAACGGCCTGGGCCAGACGGCGACAGGCGGGGCCGCGGGTGCGGTCACCGACACCACGACACAGACGGCGACAGCGTCGGCGAACGGTGGCAGCAACACGAACGGGAGCTTCACGGCTACCCAGAACGCCAACCCGACAACGACGACGACGTCGAACACGACGCAGGGCGGCACCACCGGTCGCGGCGGTGACACGGTAGGCGCCTACAACGCAACCGGCGACGCGATCTCCGGTGGCAACGAGACAGCCGCCGTCGGCGGCGACGTGATCGCCAGCCAGACAGGCGCGGGCAACGCCAACGGCGGAGCCGGCACCGGCGGCGCGGCGAATGCGAACGGCGGAACCGCGACCAGCGGTCCTGCCACGGTCTCCAACACGGCGACCGTGACGCAGTCGTCCACGCAGAAGATGAAGGTCTGGGACAACGACACCTGGTCGTCCTGGACCTTCGAGAAGAAGCACCGCTGGCCGATCTAGCGGCGCATGAACAGAAGGGACTGACGCCCACGATGACCACGACGCTCGAGCGCACCGGCACCACGAGGCCGCCTGACGGCCTCGCGCCTGCCGCCGCCTCAACGCCGCGGAAGTCGTGGGCGGTAGCCCCTCGTGGCGGGGGAGCCGCCGGTATCTCCGGCATCACTGCTCCGTCTCCCGAGCTCGCTGTCCACCCGTCCCGGGACGGGGGTGGGCGAGAGCCGGGCGACGAGCTCCAGGAGACCGGCGGCGGCACCCTCACGGAGACGACGGGTCCGCTGCCCGCTCGGGTGCACTCGAGGCGGGTAGCCGGACGCGTCGCCCACGAACCATCCGTGCCGGCGCGGGTGTTGCCCGGTGGAAGAACCGGGAATGCCCGCGCCGGCTCCCCGCCCGCTCGGCCCCGCACCGGGGCAGGACGTCCCACGTGCGCACCCTGCCCTGGCACGGCCCATTCGCTGCGGGCGAACCGGTGGTCCCCCGCGGTCCCCCTCGTCCAGCCGCAGCGACCCCCGGGCCGACCAGGTCGACGCGCTCGTGCGCAAGGGGGAGATTGGACGCATGAGAATCCTCTGGCACGGGTACTGGCTCGGCGGTACCGGGTCGAACGCGCACACCCGCCGGCTGGCGCGGGGCTGACGCAGCGCCGTTCCGGCATAGCTCGTCAGCGTGCGCTGCCGCGAGCAGACGAGTTCCGGCCAGCTGAGGGCGCGGATCCCTTCCTCCGTGTCGGGCAAGACAACACGCTCTTCGGGCCGTTCGGGGCACGGCCGTATACATGTTCGAAAACACGGGGTGCAGCGCGCCAAAGCATCGGGACGTGCTTGTCGAGGTGTTCGCGCAGGCACCGAGAGCGTCTGACCGAGCGCGGCGCGGCCCTCCCTCGCGACGGCCTGGTGCTCGCTGCCGCTCTCAGCCTCGCGCGTGAGCCTTGATCTGCGTCTTCAGAGCGCGGTCTACCCGCTTCTTCACGGCGTCCCCGAACCTTGAGCGCTGATCGAGCCAGACCGCCCCAAGGCCAGCGATGACAACAAGCGGCCTGCGACGAATGAAGCCGAACGCAAGAAGAACGGCACCCAACGCGAAGAGCGGGCCAAGGTTGACGTCGCGCTCCCCCGTCTCGGTCACGCGCTCGTCGTCCACGGCGCGGATTGTGACGAACCTCGGGCCGTTCGCGCAGTGAGAGGCAACCGCGACTCTGGGCGCGGGCCGGGTGCCACTTGGTGACAGTCACGTACGGGGCGTTCAGCTAGCCGCCCAAACCCAGTGACCGCGGTGGCGTTCGGATCGTCGCCCGGCCCCTCACGCCCGCCAGTCCGAGCCGACCTTGGTCGTGGGTAGAGCAAAGGCCTAGCCGAACCTCCGGGGTCGAGCGGTGTCGCCAGATCGGATACTGCTGCCGCGGGGCCCGCCGGGCAGCGGGGTTGCTGTTTTCCGAGCAGGCCTACGGGGCAGGCGGTCCGCCATCTCTGGTCGGGGGAAGGGCCACGAGGTCGTGGCGCCGCCCGCCTAGTCTTGCATGTCTCCCCAGAAGACGAACGCTCCGTCAATCCCAAGCGCGTGTCCCGAGCGGCTACGGCCACGCTAAGTCGGGGAGAGGGGTGCGGTCACGGCCCGACCGAGTGTCGGGAACCACCTCCGCATCTCCGTCCGCCGCAGCGACGGAGCTGCTCCCCCGTTTTGTATCCCCTCTCCCCTGTCCCTGCGGCACGCATCTTCTACGGAAATAGACCCGGGGTCAATGAGCCGACCAGCTCGCGACGACCGCGGCGAGATCTCCGCATTTCCGCGCGGGTCACAGGCCGAGCCTCCGGCTAGAACCCGTGGGCGCCCTTCCGCGCCCCGGTTCCGTGCGTGCTCCGCCGGCGACCACAACGCAGAGGGCTGCCAACACGAGCGCGAGTGGGCCGAGGATGAAATTCTCCCAACGGCTCTGCGAGGCGAAGTTCGGAATCGCGCCGACCGTCATCGCGACGGCAAGGAACCACGTGCCCCAGCGGAACACAGCTGCATGGCTTCGCGCACGCCAAATGACGCCTGCGCGGCAGAGCACGATCAACACTGCGACCAGATAGACGACGGCCGCGACTGCACTTGCGCTGCGCTGGGCCGTGGATAGTTCGGCGTTCTCGCCACCCCAGGCAGCGTGTCCCCACGGCGCATCGGCGGCTAGCGCGGCCTGGAAGACGGCGAGGCCTGCGAAGCCAATCGCCGCCAGCACCGCCGCCAGACGGGCTGCACGCCCGCTCCTTGTCACGTGTTTCGCCTCAAGCGAAGCCTTTCCGAGAACCTGTACCCGATGCAGGCAGCTTTGCACCATGGAGAGACACTCCCGACAGGTCGTGCCGCGTCGGCCTCTTGGGCAGGGCGCGGCCTTGCTGGCGAAGGTCCGTCTGCTCCCGAAAACGAAAGACCCCCGCGTTTGCGGGGGCTTCGCGAGGAGCGGATGAAGGGACTCGAACCCTCGACCTTCTGCATGGCAAGCAGACGCTCTAGCCAACTGAGCTACATCCGCGTGAGCACGGAACTATAGCGGCGACCTGCCCGCGGCCGGCACGGCCGCTCCGCCACGGTCGCGCCCGGATGGCCGGCTCGTCGGGTCACCGGCAAACGGCGCGCGTGCGGCGTGCGACGGCTCAGTCGAAGGCGGCGACCGCCCCCTCTCTTGCCGAGCGCAGGGCATGCGCCCGGTTGACGGCGTTGACGACCGCACGGAGCGACGCGGTGACGATCGACGGGTGGATCCCGACGCCCCAGAAGGCCTCGTCGTCGACGTCGGCCTCGACGTAGGCGGCCGCGGTCGCGTCCTCGCCCTTCGCCATGGCGTGCTCGTGGTAGTCGCGCACGTCGACCTCGATCCCGAAGCGCTCCTCGATCCCGTGGACGAGCGCCGCGATCGGCCCGTTGCCCTCGCCCGACACGACGATGCCCTCACCGCCCGAGCGCATTCGCGCGACGAGCCGGTCGCCGTCCTCCCCGCTCTCGTGGGAGTACGAGACGAGGACGAACGGCTCGGTCACCCCGAGGTAGTGCTCGGTGAACGCCTCCATCAGCTCGTCGGCGGTGAGCTCGCCGCCGCGCGCGTCGGTGATCGCCTGCACCTTCTGCGCGAAGTCGATCTGGAGCCCTCGCGGGAGGTCGAGGTGGTGCTCGGCGTTCATCAGGTAGGCGACGCCGCCCTTCCCGGACTGCGAGTTGACGCGGATGATCGCCTCGTAGTCGCGGCCCACGTCCTTCGGGTCGAGCGGCAGGTAGGGCACGTCCCAGACGTCGGAGCCCGACCGTTCCTGCGCGTCCATCCCCTTCTTGATCGCGTCCTGGTGCGAGCCGGAGAACGCCGTGTACACGAGCTCGCCGACGTACGGGTGGCGGGGGTGGATCGGCAGCTCGTTGCACTCCTCCACGATCCGGCGCGCCTCGTCGAGCTCCGACAGGTCGAGCCGGGGATCGACCCCCTGCGTGAGCAGGTTGAGCGCGAGGGTGATCAGGTCGACGTTCCCGGTTCGCTCGCCGTTGCCGAACAGGCAGCCCTCGACCCGCTCGGCGCCGGCCATGAGCCCGAGCTCGGCCGTCGCGACCGCCGTGCCGCGGTCGTTGTGCGGGTGGACGGAGAGGATGGCGCTGTCGCGGTGCGAGAAGCGGCGGATGAACCACTCCATCCGGTCCGCGTAGACGTTCGGCGGGAACGCCTCGACGGTCGTCGGCAGGTTGACGATCATCTTCTCGTCCGGCGTCGGCCCCCACTCGTCCGCCACCGCCTCGCAGATCTCCAACGCGTACCCGAGCTCCGTGTGGTGGAAGCTCTCGGGCGAGTACTGGAAGACGATCTCCGTGCCGGTCTGCGCCGCAAGCTCCTTGCAGAGCTCCGTGCCGCGCACGGCGAGCTCGGTGATCCCGGTCTGGTCCAGCCGGAACACGACGCGCCGCTGGGTCTCGGAGGTCGAGTTGTAGAGGTGGACGATCGCGCGCGGGACGCCCTCGATCGCCTCGTAGGTCCGCTCGATCAGCTCGGGCCGGGCCTGGGTCAGGACGGCGATCGTCGTGTCCGCGGGGATCAAGCCCTCTTCGACGAGCACGCGGCAGAAGTCGAAGTCGGCCTTGGACGCGGCCGGGAAGCCGACCTCGATCTCCTTCACGCCGAGTCGGACGAGCAGGTCGAAGAAGCGCCGCTTCCGTGCAGCGTCCATCGGGTTGACGAGCGCCTGGTTCCCGTCGCGCAGGTCGGTGGAGCACCAGGTCGGCGCGCGGTCGAGGACGACGTCGGGCCACGTGCGGTCGGGCAGCTCGACGGTGGCGTAGGGGCGGTAGTGCTGGAACGGCATCGGCATGGCTCTTCTCCTGGACGGGGGCGTACCTCTCCCGGCGGTGTGCGGGAGCACGGCGTTGATATGTGCGTCGCTCGCTTCCCCTAGCGGGGAAGGAGGAGAAGGCCGAGCGCGAGGCCGAGACCGGTGTCTGCAGGTAGCTCGGGCCGCACGCGCATGACGCCACCGTAGCCGAGGGACGCCCGGCACGCAACGCCGGCCGGCAGATCGCTCTACGCCGCTGTGTACGGTCGGGGGATGCTCGACGAGGCGTCCTTCGCCGCTGCCGCAGCGGAGCTCTGCGCGACCGACCCCGACCTGGCCGCGATCGTCGAGCGGCACGGCCTGCCGGAGTTCTGGGCGCGCGAGCCCGGGCTCCCGACGCTCGTCCTCCTGATTCTCGAGCAGCAGGTGTCGCTCGCCTCGGCGCGGGCCGCGTACGACCGGCTCGTCACCCGGCTCGAGGCGCTCACGACCGAGGGGATCCTTCGCTCGACCGACGCGGAGCTCCGAACCGACGGCTTCAGCCGGCAGAAGACGCGCTACGTCCGCGCGCTCGCGACGGCGATCGAGGACGGGTCACTCGACCTCGAGATGGTCGGGGCGCTCGACGACGACGGAGTGCGGAGCGCGCTCGTGGCGCTTCCGGGGATCGGGCCGTGGACGGCCGAGGTCTATCTCCTCTCCGCGCTGCGCCGGCCCGACACCTGGCCGGTCGGGGACATCGCGCTCCAGGAAGCCGCGCGACGGGCGCGACGGCTCGAGACGCGGCCCTCGCCGGAGGAGCTGGCGGCGATCGGCGAGGCGTGGCGGCCGCACCGGGCGAGCGCGGCACGCCTCCTGTGGCACCTGTACCTGAGCGAGCGCTGAACGGTCGATTCAGCGCGCTGTCGCGCGCGGGCCGACGCTACGCCCGGGCGACCACTGTGGCGCCGGGAGCGACGTAGGTCGTGTGGATGAACGCGACGACCGCGAGCCACGCGAGCGCGAGGACGACGCCGCCACCGAGCGCCGGCGCGAGGAGCGCCGCGACGATGCCGGCGCCCACGGCGGTGGTCGTCCACGAGGGGAGGTCGCCGAGCCGCCGCGCGCCGCGCGCGACCAGCCGCAAACCGACCACCACGAGCATCGCGGCGACGACGCGCACGACGATCACGGGGCCGCCGCCGGGAAACAGTGCCGCGCACGCGCCGAGCCCGACGCCCGCCCGCGCAGTCCAGAGTCCGATCGTGGCGACGCTCCCGTAGAGCGGCGCGAGCACGCCGAGCGCCATCCCGGCCGCGAGCAGCGCCAGGGCAGCCGCGACAGGGGCGATCGGGAGCGCGCCGAGCGCGAGCACGCCGGAGAGAAGGGCGACGAGGCCGGCGAGCGCCACGAGGCGGAGGACGCGGGCGGGTCGGGCAAGCAGGAGGATCGCGAGAGGCACCGCGCGATCGTACGAGGCCGGTCCCGAGGGAGAGGACCGGCGCGCCGCACTCTCGGTGGTACGGGAAACCCTACGAAGCGGCGTCCAGCGCCTCGTTGACGAGGCGGTCGGCGAGCTCGTTGTGCTCGCGCCGGACGTGCTCGTACGTGACGCGGCCGACCTCCCGCGCCGCGCGGGAGGCGTCGAGGAAGAGCATCTGCAGGTCCTTGTTCTTGACCCGGTACTCGCCGCGCATCTGCTTCACCATCAGCTCCGAGTCGGAGCGGACCTCGAGCTCGGTGACACCGACGGTGGCCGCGCGACGAAGGCCGGCGACGAGCGCCGAGTACTCGGCGACGTTGTTCGTCGCAACGCCGATCGCCTCGCCCCGGGCGTCGAGCACCGTGCCGTCCTCGGCCTCGAGGACGTAGGCGAAGGCGGCGGGCCCGGGGTTCCCGCGCGCGCCCCCGTCCGTCCAGAGCCGCGCCTTCACGCCGCGGCCGCTTCGACCGGTGGAAAGCGCTGGTGTTGAATCAACACAAGCGCCGTCACGCGTTCACGCGCTCGTACACGTCGAAGGCCGGCTCCTCGTACGGGTGGGCGCGGCGGAGCGCGGCGACGACGGAGGCGAGCTTCTCGGCGGGCACGATCGTCTCGACGCGGTACTCGGCCACGCTCTCGTCGCGGCCGGGCTCCCCGACCGTCGGATGCGTCCCCTCGCCGCCGCGGAAGGTGCCCTCCCCGAGGGTCGTCCAGGAGCAGCGCGAGTAGTCGCCGATCCAGCCTGCGCCCGCGACGAACACGGCGTCGCGCGTCGCCTCGAGGTGGGACGCCGGGACGAACCAGACGAGCTTGTACGAGCCGGCCACGGCGCTGGACTGTACCGCCCTGCCGACACCTTCTCCGGCGTGGTTGGATTGCGTGGTGACCGCCGTCGACGAGCCCGTGACGACGTTCGTCCGCCCGGACGGGCGCGAGAAGGTGACCGGTGCGGGCCGATACACGGCCGATCTCACCCTCACCGGGCAGCTGCACGCCGCGTTCCGCTACGCGGACCATCCGCACGCGCGGATCAGCGCGGATCGACACGGCGAAGGCGCGTGCGCTACCGGGCGTGATCGCCGTCGTCACGCACGAGGACGTGCCGGACGTGCTGTACGGCGGGATGGTGCAGGACCGACGGCTGTTCGCACGCGACACCGTCCGCTTCGAGGGCGACATCGTGGCCGGCGTCGCCGCCCTGACGCCCGAGATCGCCCGCGAGGCGGCGGCGCTCGTCGAGGTCGAGCTCGAGCCGCTGCCCGTCGTGACGGACTTCGAGGCGGCGCTCGCCGACGACGCCCCTCGTGTGCATCCCGACTGGGAGTCGTACGAGGGGGACGAGGCGCTGGGACGCCACGACAACGTGCTCGGGTTCTCGACGATCGTGAAGGGCGACGTCGACGCCGCGCTCGCAGCGGCGGACGTCGTCGTCCGCGGACGGTACGTGACCGACCCCGTGCAGGGCGTCCCGATCGAGCCGCGCGCGATCGTGGCGCAGTGGCAGGGCGACCGCGTCACGATCTGGTCGTCGACGCAGGTTCCCTACGCAGCCCGCGCCGGCGTCGCGCTCACGCTCGGCGTTCCCGAGTCGAACGTGCGCGTGATCGTGCCGCTCCTGGGCGGCGGGTTCGGCGCGAAGTGCGACTTCCACTTCGAGGGCCACGTCGCGGCCCTCGCCCGCGCCGCGGGACGGCCCGTCAAGCTCGTCTTCTCTCGCCACGAGGAGTTCTTCGCCGTGGGCCACCGACGCGAGGGGATGGTCATCGAGCTCGAGACGGGCGCGCGGAGCGACGGGACCCTCCGTCGCGCGGCGGGCGCGGCTGGTGCTGGACGGCGGCGCCTACTGCGGCGAGGGCGGCTTCTTCGCGCAGATGGCGGCGATGCACGCGCTCGGGCCGTACGAGCTCGAGAACGTCGACGTCGAGTCGTCGCTCGTCTACTCGAACAACCAGCCGTCCTCGTCGATCCGCGCGCCGACGGCGCCGCAGGTCTGCTGGGCGCTCGAGCAGCACATGGACGAGCTGGCCGAGGAGCTCGGCCTGGATCCGGTCGAGCTCCGTCGGCGCACGCTGATCGAGACCGGCTCCGTCACGGCCACGGGCCAGGTGCTCGAGCGGATCGCGATGAAGGAGACGCTCGCGCGGGCGGTGGAGCTGATCGGCGACGGCGAGGACCTGCCCGAGGACGAGGCGATCGGCATCGCGTGCGGCTGGTGGCCGTGTTTCGCGGCAAACGCCGGCGCGTACGTCAAGCTCAACCCCGACGGCACCGGCACGATCGTGACCGGCGCGCAGGAGAACGGCACCGGCGCGGTGATGGCGATGCCGCGGTTCGTGGCGGAGGAGCTCGGCATGCGCCCCGAGGACTTCTCGCTCCTCTACCAGGACACGGACGCCGCGCCGTGGGACATGGGCTCGTGCGGCTCGCAGACGACGTTCAACAGCGTGCGCGCCGTGCTCGCGGCGACGGACGAGGTGCGCGACCAGCTCCTCGATGCGGCGTCGGAGCAGCTCGAGGCGGCGCGCGGCGACCTCGAGCTCGTCGAGGGCTCGGTGCGCGTCAAGGGCTCGCCCGACAAGTCGGTCGCGATCGCCGAGCTCGCGGCCGGCGGCACGTTCCACGGGAAGGGCGCCGGCGAGGTCCCGGCGGCGCCGCCCGCTCCGGCGGAGGGCTGTGTCGGGCGGCTCGGCCTCGAGTCGTTCCACGCGCCGCAGCTGATCGCACATGCAGCGCACGTCAAGGTCGACCGCGAGACCGGAGTCGTGCGGGTGCTGCGGGTGGCCGCCGTGCACGACTGCGGCCGGATCCTGAACCGGGTCGGTGCAGACGGCCAGGTGTACGGCGGTGTCGTGATGGGCATCGGACAGGCGCTCACCGAGGGCACGCAGCTCGACGACCTCGGCAGGCAGCGGAACCCGCACCTCCTCGACTACAAGCTCGTCACCGCCTCCGATGCCCCGTCGATCGAGATCGACTGGATCGAGACGGACACGCCGGGCGCGGGGCCGAAGGGGGCGAAGGGTGTCGGCGAGCCGCCGTGCGTGCCGACGGCGGGTGCGGTCGCGAACGCGATCGCCAAGGTGCTGGGCGCCCGCGTTCGGCACCTGCCGATGACGCCGGAGCGCGTGTGGGAGGCCTCGCAGTGACGCGCTTGCGTCGCCAGGACGCGAGGTGTCCGACTGAAGTCGGGCACCGCGGAGGCTCGGTGTCTGGCTTCAGCCAGACACCTCGTCTCTCACGACCGCGCGCGCAGACGAGGAAGGTGTCCGACTTCAGTCGGACACCTGTCTCCGGGTCGAGCCGATGACAGATTTCGCCACAGCCACCACCCTCGACGAAGCGCTCGCGGCGCTCGCGGGCGGCGCGCGTCCGGTCGCGGGCGGCACGGACCTCGTCGTCGGCGCACGGCAGGGCAAGGCGCCGCTCCCCGAGTCGCTCGTCGCGATCCACCGCATCGGAGCGCTGCGCGGCATCGAGGACTCCGGCGGCGGCCTCGTCCTCGGCGCGCTCGCGACCCACGTCGAGATCGCCGCCCATCCCACGGTGCGCGAGCGCTTCACGGCGCTGGCCGACGCGGCCGCGATCGTCGGCTCGCGCGCGACGCGGGCGCACGGAACGATCGGCGGGAACGTGATGAATGCGTCACCTGCGATGGAGACGGGCGGGCCGTTGATGTGCCTCGACGCGACCGTCACGCTCCGGTCGACGGCCGGGACACGCGTCGTCTCCGTCGACGAGCTGTTCGCCGGCCCGGGCTCCACGATCGCAGGCCCCGACGAGCTGCTCGTCTCGATCGACGTTCCCGCTCCGCCCCCGGGAACCGGCAGCGCATACGTCCGGCTCGAGTACCGCCGTCAGATGGAGATCGCGGTCGTCGGCGCGACTGCAGTCGTCGCTCTCGACGGCTCGACGGTCACCGACGCACGGGTCGCGATCACCGCCCTGGCGCCGACCATCCGTCGCGTGCCCGACGCGGAACGGGCGCTCACCGGAACGACGGCCGGCGAGGCTGCAGTGCACGCCGCCGCCGCCGCGGCCGCCGCGGGATCCGCCCCGATCTCCGACGTGCGCGCGTCGGAGCGCTATCGCGCGGCGATGGCCGAGGTGATCACGCGGCGCGCGATCGACGCCGCGCTCACCCGGGCGCGCGGCGGCAACGTCCCGGTCCCCGCCAGCGGGAGCGCCGCGTGAAGGTCGCCGCGACGCTCTCGGTCAACGGGATCGCCTACCCGGTCGAGCTCGATCCGGGGACGAGCCTGCTCGCGGCGGTGCGCGACGCCGTCGGGCTGACCGGATCGAAGGAGGGCTGCGACGACTCCGAGTGCGGGGCCTGCATGATGCTCCTCGACGGGAAGCCGGTGAACAGCTGCTCGTACCTCGCCCTGCAGGCGGAGGGAAGCGAGGTGACGACCGTCGAGGGACTCGCGACCGGCGCCGAGCTGAGCCCGCTCCAGGCGGCGTTCCTCGAGCACGGCGGGGTGCAATGCGGCTTCTGCACCCCCGGCATGCTGATCTCCGCGACGGCGCTCCTGGCCGAGAGCCCGTCGCCGACCGCCGACGAGGTGCGGATCGCGCTGTCCGGCAACCTCTGCCGCTGCACCGGCTACCACGGGATCGTCGAGGCGGTGCTCGACGTCGCCGGTTCGTCCCGATCCGCCTGACACGAACGCCGGTCAGGCCGGTCGCGCCGGCGCGAGCGCGCCCTCGACGCGCTCGACGACCTCCGGCCCCGCCAGGCCGCGCAGCGCGACCGTCGTCCGCCGGCGCAGCACGTCGTCGGCGGTCTGGGCCCATTCGTCGGTGACGGCGAACGACGCCTGAGCGGCGATGTCCGGCCCGTCGGGATGAAGCCGCTCGAGCAGCGACGGATCCTCTACTGCGCGCTCGACGACGCTCGCGGCGCGGCTGCCGTAGAGGTGGCGTAGATGGGCCTCGACCTCGGGGTCGACCTCGACCGGGAACCGGGGTGCGTCCCCCCTCGCGCCCGGAAGCGGAAACGGTCGCCGGTCGACCCGGCGCAGGCCGAGCGGGCCGCGGACCCGCTCGAGCGCGTCGAGCGCGATCTTCCGATACGTCGTCAGCTTTCCGCCGGCGACGCTCAGCATCCCTCCCCGGCCGATCGAGAAGACGGTCTCCCGCCGGGCGTTCGCGGTCGTCCCCTCGCCGAGCGGCAACACCCGCAGCCCGGCGAACGAGGCGCGCACGTCGCCGGAGTCGAGGAGCGACGACGGAAGAGCCTTCGACGCCTCGTCGAGGATCTGCGCCACGTCCGACTCGTCGACCGCGACGGCGGCGGGATCGCCCTCGTACGCGGTGTCGGTCGTGCCGAGCAGCAGGAGGCCGTACCAGGGCACCGCGAACGTGACGCGGACGTCGTCCTGCGGGACCGTGAGCGCCGCGGTCCAGCCCTCGCCGCCCGGGACCAGGACGTGTGCGCCCTTGCTGAGCCGTACCGACGTCCCCGCGCGTGGCTCCTCGAGCCGACGGACGGCGTCGACCCACGGCCCGGCGGCGTTGACCGTGACGCGGGCGTCGACGTCGACGGCCTCGCCGTCGACCAGCTATCTCCGCGCCGCACACCTTCCCGTCGGCGATCCGCAGCGACACGACCTCGGCGCGGTTGAGCACGACCGCGCCGGCCTCCGCTGCCGCCACGACGTTCTCGAGGCAGAGCCGCGCGTCGTTCGTCCAGGCGTCGGCGTAGAGCGCGCACGAGCGAAGGCCGTCGGTGCGCAACGACGGGACGAGCTCGCTCGCGCGCGCGGGCTTCACCAGCCAGTTGAGGCGCGAGAGGGCGAGGGTCGAGTAGAGGAGGATGCCGCTCTGGACGAATGCGGGCCGGAACGGCCCACCGCGGTAGAGCGGGAGCAGGAACGGGAGGCGATGCACGAGGTGCGGCGCGACGGGCCCGGCCAGCGTGCGCCGCTCGTGGTGCGCCTCTCGGACGAGCCGCACGTCTCCGAGGCGCAGGTAGCGCAGGCCGCCGTGGATGAGCTTCGACGACGCGCTCGACGTGCCCGAGCCGAAGTCCCCCGCGTCGACGAGCGCGACCGCGAGCCCCTCACGGGCGGCGTGCGCGGCGGTCGCCGCGCCAATCACGCCGCCTCCGATCACGAGCAGGTCGAACGACGTCCGCTCGAGCGCGTCGCGCGCGGCGGCCCGTCCCGCTTGCGCGTGATCGGCTACGCCCATAGGGGATTCGTCCACGCGCGACGGCCCGCGGGTCGACCACCTCGAGCCGGGCAAAGGGGGCGTTGCCGGGCAGGTCGAGCCGCGCCGCGACGATGTGATCGTCGGACGTGACCTCGAGGATCTCCGCTCCGTGGCGGTAGCCCAGCCGGCCCGCGTTCACCGCCGTCCCGCTCGTCCGCCCGGTCAGCAGGGTGACCGAGCGGGCGGGCGAGCACCGCACGATCACGTCGCCGTCCCGCACCTCGACGTCGTGGATCAGAGGGCCGGTGCTGCCGTAGAACCGTCCCGTGCGCAGAGCGTCGAGGACGCTCTCCGGCGTCCGGTCGGCGCGGATCCACGTCCACGCGTGGTCGGAGTCGAAGCCCGGATGGTGGCTGTCGTCGGTCACGAGGGCGGGACAGATCCTGCCGTCCTCGAGCAGCTCGTCCCAGTGCACCGACGAGAGGCCGCGACCGACCTCGAGCTCGCACCCCGCGTTGAACACCTCGATCCCGGTGACGGACGGCGGAAGCTCGAGCCCTCCGGGTCGGACTCCCGTCCAGTACGGGTGGGCGAGATACGCGACGCCTCCCGCGCCCGCGATCCAGTCACCGGTCTCGGCGAGGTTCGCGGCGCTCCCCCTCGAGCTCGGTCGGGTCGCGATCGATCCCGATGCCGAGCACGTGCCCGTCGCGGTCGCCCGGCAGGACGCAGTTGAGCTCGACCCCCGGGAGCACCACGAGCTCGGGGCTCGACGGAGCCTCGCTCCGGTGCCAGTGGTCGGTGATCGCGAGGACGTCGTACCCGGCGCGCCCGTAGTGGCGCGCGAGCGCCCGGGGCGCCAGCTCGCCGTCCGAGTTGGTCGTGTGCGTGTGCAACGCGGCCCGGAGCCAGTCTCCGTCGCGCTGCCAGGGCGAGTCCACCGGGAGAGACTATTGCAGTGGCGCCGAAGGGCCCGTACGATCGCCGGACACGGCACACGAAGACGAGGAGAGTCCGTGGAAGAGTTTCAGGAGCAGGAGTACGAGTTCCTCCGGCGGCTGGAGGAGGAGCGGATCGACCGGCGGAAGCTGCTCAAGCGAGGACTTGCCACTGCGGTGGGGCTCACCGTCATCTCGCTGCCCGAGGCCGCCCTTGCGGCGCGGGCGAAGGCGCTCGCCGACCCGCCGATCCGAGGAACCAAGCAGAATCTGTCCGCGCTCGTCGCGGCGGCCAAGAAGGAGGGTCACCTGAACGTGATCGCGCTGCCGCCCGACTGGGCGAACTACGGCGAGATCATCTCGACCTTCACGAAGAAGTACGGGATCGGCATCACGAGCGACAACCCCAACGGCAGCTCGTCGGACGAGAACCAGGCGATCGTCTCGCTCAAGGGCGACCCTCGCGCACCCGACGTCGTGGACGTCAGCCCCACGTTCGCGGTCGCCGGCACCGTCTCGGGCCTGTACGCCAGGTACTACGTGAGCACGTACCAGACCGTGCCGAGGGCTATGAAGGACACGCGCGGCCTCTGGACGGGCGACTACTACGGCTCGGTCACGATCGGCTACAACGCGAACGTCGTGAAGACGCCGCCGAAGTCGTTCGCCGACCTGCTGAAGCCGATCTACAAGAACCAGGTCGCACTGAACGGGAGCCCGCTCAAGTCCGGCTCGGCGATCGCCGGCGTGTTCGCGGCGGCGCTCGCGAACGGCGGCTCGCTCTCGAACGTCGGCCCCGGCGTCGACTGGTTCGCGAAGGCCAGAGTCGCTCGGCAACTTCATCCCGGTGCAGACGACGCCGCAGACGGTCGCGTCCGGCCAGACGCCGATCTCGATCGACTGGGACTACAACAACTTCGCGTACGTCAAGGAGTTCCCGTCCGCGAGCTGGAAGGTCATCCTTCCGAGCGACGGCCAGTACGCGAGCTACTACTGCCAGGCCGTCAACGCCACGGCGCCGCACCCGTGGGCCGCCCGTCTGTGGCAGGAGTTCCTCTACTCCGACCAGGGGCAGATCCTCTACCTGAAGGGCTATGCACATCCCGCCCGCATTCGCCGATCTGCTCACGCGGAAGGCGATCCCGAAGTCGGTGACCGGTTCGCTCCCCGCCAGCTGGCTCAACAGCAAGGGCGAAGTTCGCGAGCCTCGGCCAGCAGGCGAAGGCGAGTGCGGTCATCAACACGGAGTGGCCGGCCAAGGTCGGCACGAGCTAGTTCACTGGCGACGCACGCGGCAACCCATGATGCTCTTCGGCCGGGCCCCCAGCCCGGCCGAAGACGTCCCTCGTTTGCGTGGCTGGGCGTCGTCCCGTTCTTCGCCTACGCGGCGATGTTCCTGATCCTGCCGGCCGCCACCGTGTTGGTCGGCGCTTTCAAGGGCGAGCACGGCGTCTACACCTCGGACAACGTCAAGCTGATCGCCCAGACAGCGGAGATCCGCAACGCGTACTGGGAGAGCATCCGGCTCAGCCTCACGACGGCGCTCCTGGGCGCGCTCTTCGGGCTCTTGATCGCGTACGCGGCAATCCGCAAGGGAACGCCGGGCTGGGTCCGCTCGGCGTACGGCACCTTCTCCGGGGTCGCGGCGAACTTCGGCGGCATCCCGCTCGCGTTCGCCTTCATCGCGACCCTCGGGTCGATCGGGATCGTCACCCAGTTCCTCAACAACGTCTTCGGCGTCAACATCTACCAGCACGGCTTCGCGATCTGGTCGCGGAGGGGGGTCGAGCTCGTCTACCTCTACTTCCAGATCCCGCTGATGATCCTCGTGATCGCACCGGCGATCGACGGCCTGCGCGCGGAGTGGAGCGAGGCGTCCTCGAACCTCGGCGCGAGCCGCTGGCAGTTCTGGCGGCACATCGGGATGCCGGTGTTGATGCCGTCGATCCTCGGGGCGGTGATCCTCCTGTTCGGGAACTCGTTCGCCGCTTATGCGACGGCGTACTCGCTCACCAGCGGCACCGGTCTACCGCTCGTGCCGATCCTGATCGGCAACGACCTCACGGGCAACGTCTACTCCAACCCGCACGAGGGCCAGGCGCTCGCGTTCGGGATGTTCGTCGTCTTGGCGGCGATGATGCTCTTCTACATCCCGCTCCAGCGGCGCGCGTCACGGTGGGCGAAATGAGGCTGAGGAAGCCGCAGATCGCCCCCTCCGCCGTCGTCTGGCTCGTGCTCGGGGCCGTGTACTTCCTGGTCCCGCTGATCGCGACACTGCTCTTCAGCCTGAGAGACGCACAGACCGGGAAGTGCTGCAGCCTTTCCGCCTACGGCGTGATCCTGCACGACCCGCAGTTCTGGTCGACGATCAAGATCTCTTTCAGGCTCGCGCTCGAGACGATCGTGGTCGGGCTGCTCCTCTTCGTGCCGACCATCTACTGGGTGCACCTGAAGCTGCCGCGGCTCCGCCCCGTGGTCGGATTTCTGGCGCTCCTGCCGTTCGTGGTTCCGCCGATCATCATGGTCGTCGGGCTGTTGAAGTTCTACAAGGACACGCTCCACGCGCCGTTCTGGTTCCTCGGCAAGCCCGACCTGTTCCTCGTCGGCGCCTACGTGATCCTCGCCTTCCCGTACGTCTACTTCTCGCTCGACGCCGGCTTCCGCTCGATCGACGTGCACACGCTGACCGAAGCGTCGCGAAATCTCGGAGCGTCGTGGAGAACGACCCTTATGCGCGTGATCCTGCCGAACATCAGGGTGGCCGCCCTGAGCGGCGCCTTCCTCACGCTCGCGATCGTGATGGGCGAGTTCACGATCACGAGCCTGTCCGCCTTCCACACCTTCCCGACGTACCTCCAGTACATCAACGAGTCGCAGGCGTATCCCGCGGCCGCCGCGACGCTGATGAGCTTCGGCATCACGTGGGCGGCAATGCTCTCGATCCTCCTGGTCGGGCGGCGCGGCGGTCAGCGCACGGTGCGAGTGGGGATCGGCAGGTAATGCCTCACGTCGAGCTGCAGGAGCTGTGGCGCTCCTTCGGCCCCGTGACGGCGCTCCAGGGGATCGATCTCGCGCTCGAGACGGGTGAGTTCGTATCGCTCCTCGGCCCGAGCGGCTGCGGCAAGACGACCGCGCTGCGCCTCGTGGCCGGCTTCGACCGGCCCGACGCGGGACGGATCGTCCTCGACGGCAAGGACATCACGCGCGTTCCGCCCAACAAGCGCGACATGGGCATGGTCTTCCAGGCCTACAGCCTGTTCCCGAACATGACCGCCGAGCAGAACGTGGAGTACGGGCTCCGGATCCGGCGCATGTCCAAGACCGAGCGTCGGAAGCGGGTCGGCGAGCTGCTCGAGCTCGTCGGGCTCGGTGACGCCGCCAAGCGCTACCCGCACCAGTTGTCCGGCGGCATGCAGCAGCGCGTCGCCCTCGCGCGATCGCTCGCGATCGAGCCGAAGGTGCTGCTGCTCGACGAGCCTCTCTCGGCACTCGACGCGAAGGTGCGCGTGCAGCTCCGAGAGGAGATTCGGCGCATCCAGCTCGAGCTCGGGATCACCACGCTCTACGTGACGCACGACCAGGAGGAGGCGCTTTCGATCTCCGATCGCGTCGCGGTGATGTGGGGCGGCAAGATCGAGCAGATCGGCTCGCCGGCGGAGATGTACGGCAATCCGGCAACGCCGTTCGTCGCCGAGTTCATCGGCACCATGAACCGGCTCGTCGGCACGGTTGCAGGCGACGGGGCGATCGACTACGAGGGGCTGCGCCTTCCGGTCGAGGCGGCGCAGGGGCTGCCACTTGGTGAGCGCGTTCTCTGTCTCGTGCGTCCGGAGACGGTGGACGTCGCTGCCGCCGACGGAGCGTCCCACGACGGGGCGCTCACCGGCGACGTCGTCTCGCGGATCTTCCTCGGCGCGACGACCCGCGTGCGCGTGGAAGACGGGGCACGAAGCCTCGTCGCCGACCTCTCGACGTCCCGCGCAGCTCCGCTGACGGTCGGAAGCAGGGTCGTGGCGAGCTTTGCGCCCGGCACCGCACGCTTGCTCGCGCTCAGCGACGACGCAGCGTCTCGCGCGCTCGATCCGGACAATCCGTGAAGATCCCGTCCACACCGAGCGCCGAAAGCGCTCGCAGCCGGTCGACATCGTTGACCGTGTAGACGGTCGTCGCGAGACCGAGCGCTCGGGCCCGCGCGAGTCCTCGGCCCGTGACGCGCGGGTCCCAGAAGCCCACGCCCCAGGCGTACGACGCCGCGGCCCGGATCGAGACGCCGTAGCCGACGTGCTGGAGAACGCGAAGCGCCGGCCGACGGCGCAGCGCCTGCTGCAGCGCGCGCCGCGAGAACGAGAGGAGGGCATCCTCGTCACCGAGTAGCGCCACCGTCCGACCGATCACGTCGTGCCGACGAAAGAGGTAGGGGCGCTTGAGCTCCGCCATGACGCCGATCCGGCCGCGCGTCAGCTCGACGACCTCCTCGAGCGTCGGGATGCCGTGCTCACGCAGCTCCGCGAGCGTGCGCCGCCTGAGCGGCCCCCGGAGCGGCGTCAGCCGGTCGAGATCGAGGTCGTGGAAGACGACCAGAGCGCCGTCGGCGGAGGCCTGCACGTCGAGCTCGACGAAGTCGGCGCCGAGCTCGATCGCCCGCTCGAACGCAGGGATCGTGTTCTCGCGCTCCTCGGCGGACGCGCCGCGGTGGGCGATCACCCACGTCATCCGACGAGCGACGCGACGAGCTCGAGGTCGATCGCGTCGACGATCGCCTCGGCGGCGGCCAGCCGCGCGTCCGGGAGCGTCCCCCGCACGGCGATGCAGCGCAGGCCCGCGCCGCGCGCCGACGCGATCCCAGCCTCGGTGTCCTCGAATGCGACGACCTCGTCCGCCGCGAGGCCGCCGCCCAGCGCCTCCAGCGCGCGCAGGTATCCCTCCGGATCGGGCTTGCCGTGGGCCACGTCGTCGGCCGCCACGAGGACGCCGACGACGCCCGCGAGGCCCGCGCCGTCGAGCACGGGCTCGATCTCCCTCCGGTAGGCGCCGGAAACGACGGCGACCGGGACCCGGCTCGCCGCGTGGCGCACGGCCTCGCGGGTCGCCGTGGGAACCGTCGTCCCGTCGGCGAGGCGCCGGTAGCGCTCGATCCGCTCGTCGACCAGCGCGCGGAGCCGGTGTCCCTCGACTCCGAGCCAGCCACCGATGATCGCCTCCTCGGTGTTGCCCGCGAGCCGGCCGAAGTAGTCGGCCTCGGTCAGCGGCCTCCCGTGCTCGGCGAAGAGCTCCGCGTAGATCGCGTACAGGACGGGCTCGTCGTGCGAGAGCGTCCCGTTGAAGTCGAAGACGAGCGCGCGCGCGGTCCTCATCCGGCCCGGAGCCTAGCCACGGAGTAGGTTCACGCGGCCATGCCGCTGGACGCCTTCGCCCTCGCGCTCGGGTCGGCCTTCCTCCACGCGCTCTGGAACCTGATCCTCGGCCGCGAGCGGGACCCGGAAGCGGCGACCGCGATCGCGCTCATCGCGGCGGTCGTCCTCTTCGCCCCCGTCGCGCTCTGGCGCTTCGACGCCGACGCGGCCGTGTGGCCGTACATCGTCGTGACGTCCATGCTGCAGCTCGCGTACTTCGCGGCGCTCGCAACCGCGTACCGCCATGCGGACGTCTCCGTCGTGTACCCCATCGCGCGTGGCCTCGCGCCCGTGCTCGTCCTGCTCGTCGGCGTGACGGTGCTCGGCGTGGGAGCGAGCGCCGGTCAGGCGCTGGGCGTGTGCCTCGTGGGGCTCGGCGTCCTCCTCGTTCGCGGGGTCGGGAGCGGCGGCGCCGAGGGACGCGGCGCGGGGGCCGCCTACGGCGTCGCCATTGCGTCGTGCATCGCCGCGTACACGCTCGTCGACAAACACGGCATCGAGCACGCCTCCCCGATCGTCTACCTCGAGCTCGGGATGGTCCCGGCGACGATCGGGTACGTCGGCTTCCTCCTCGTCACCGAGCACGGCACGACACGCGTCCGTGCTGCGGCGCGCCCGCTACCGGCGCTCGCGGGCGTGTTGTCGTTCGTGGCCTATGCGCTCGTCCTCGCCGCGCTGCTGCGGGCGTCGGCAGCGGCCGTGGCATCCGTCCGGGAGACGAGCGTGCTCATCGCGGCGTTCCTCGCCGCGCCGCTCGCCGGCGAACGCGTCGGCCCGGCCCGCCTCGGCGGCGCGGCGCTCGTCGTCGCCGGCGTCGCTTTGATCGCGCTCGGGTGACGCGATGTCGCGTGCCAGAGCGCTGCCCTCTCAGTCGTCGACGAGGTCCTCGGCGTAGCTCGCGAGCGATCGCTGGTACCGCGGAAGGTGCGGCGCGAGCGCGGTGAGCGCGTGCGAGACCGCCTCGCGATCGCGCCCGACCTCCACGAGCGCCAGGGCGAGAAACGCGCGCACCGCGTCGTCCAGCTCGTCGGAATCGGCGTCGAGCTCGGCCGTGAGCAAGGCGACGCTCTCGTCGGCGCGCCCGATGTTGCGAAGTGAGCTGGCGAGCTGGATCACCGCACGCCGGCGGCGCTCCGCGGTGAGACCACGCTCGAGCGCCTCCCGGTAGAGCGGGACGGCGAGATCCGAGCGGCCGGTCGAGTCGAAGGCGCATGCTCGCTCGAAGCTCCCCACCGCGCTGCCCGCGGGAAGCTCGGCGGCGAGCCCCTCGATCAACGTGCGGTTCTCGTCGTCGCTCCGCGAGTCGAACGTCGCCCACGCCTCGGCAATCCGCCGCTCCCACCCTGGATCGATCATCCTGGGCCCCCTTAGCGGTCGAACGCCATGCGGTAGATCTCCTCGTACGCGGCGACGTCCACCTCGCGCGCGTTTCCGTGCGTCTGCGGATCCTCGTATGCGATGCGGGCGAGCATGGGGATCTCGTCCCTCGAGAAGCCGAGCTGCTCCATGCCGGGGATGCCGACTTCGTCGGTCAGGCGGTAGACCTCCTCCACCCCGGCCCGTGCAGCGTCCACCACGTCCATGCCGCCGGTGTGCACGCCGAGCCCCTGCGCGATCCGCGCGTATCGCTCGGGCGCCGCGGGGACGCTGTACTCGCACACCGGCCCCAGCACGCGCGCGGTGAGCGCGCCGTGCGGGCAGTCGTGCACGCCGCCCGCGGACTGGCTCATCGCGTGCGCCGCTCCCGCGCTCTCCGTCCCGTAGGCCATTCCGCCGAGCGTCGCCGCGTGCGCCATCTGCGTCCGCGCCTCGAGGTTCGCCCCGTCCTCCACGGCGACACGGAGCCACCGCGCGACGAGCTCGATCGCGTACAGGGCGACGGCGTCGTTGAACGGCTGGTGGTAGTCGCACGTGAAGCACTCGATCGCGTGCGAGAGCGCGTCCATCCCCGTCGCGGCCGTGACGGCGGGAGGCAGCCCGAGCATCAGCTCCGGGTCGATCAGCGCCACGTGCGCGCCGATCAACGGCGTTCCTCCGACGTTGAACTTGAGGCGGCGCTCGTGATCCGTGATCACGGCCCAGAGCGTCACCTCGCTGCCGGTGCCCGCCGTCGTGGGGATCGCGACGAGCGGCGGGATCCGCTGCTCGATCGGGTCGTGGCCCCACTCGTATCGGGCGATGGAGCCGCCGTGGACGACCACGACGCCGATCGACTTCGCGGTGTCGATCGACGAGCCGCCGCCGAGCGCCACGAGACCGTCGCAGCCTGCCTCGCGGTACGCGTCCGCCGCACGATCGACGAGCTCGACGTCCGGGTTCGGGCGCACCTCGTCGAACACGACGACGTCGTCCAGGTGGGGAAGCACGCGATCGACGAGGCCCGCCGCGGCGACACCGGGATCCGTGACCAGCATCGGTCGCGTGATGCCGAGCGCGCCGGCCTCGCTCGCGAGGCTCGACACGGCGCCGGGGCCGTGCACGAGCCGCGTGGGGACGCTGACGACGCGAACGATGTCGACCTCGACGGGCATGCGCTCTCCTTGGATCGGTGGGTCAGGAACCGGGCGTCGTGGCCGGGGGAGCCGACGCCAGTCGTCGGCGGCGCCAGCGTTCGGTGTCCTCGACGTCGTTGAACGTGAACACGTGGAAGCCGGCGACCTTGTCGCCCTCGAGCACCGGCCCGAGGCCGTCGACGAGCGCATCGGGGCTGAAGCCGCCGCGCAGGAAGCGGCTCGCGAAGCTGCCGTTCTTTCGCAGGAAGCGCAGCGAGTCGCCGATCCCGATCCGCGTTGACACGCGCAGGAGCTTCGCGCGGCTCACGGCTCCGGGGACGCCGACGTAGACCGGGAGCCGGGTCCCGCGCGCCCAGACGTCCTCGATCCACTGCGCGGTGACGGCCGGGTCGAAGCAGACCTGGCTCGCGATGTACGTCGCGTGCCGGGACTTCTCGAACATCGCTGCGATGGTCGTCTCGTCGTCGATGAACGGATGGCTCTCCGGGTAGCCGGTGATCCCCACCTCGGGGAACGGGCGACCGAGCTCGTCGAGCGCCTCGAGCAGGTCGATCGCGCCGTGAAAGCTCCCGCGCGGCTCTTTCGGGTCGCCCGCCACGACGAACACGTCCCGTACCGCCACCGCCTGCAGGCGCGCCGCGATCTCCGCGAGCTCTGCCGCGTCCGCGACGAGGCGGGCGGAGAGGTGCGGCACGACCGCGTACCCGTGACGGCTGAGCGACTCGACCAGCGCGAGCGTCGGCTCGAGGCCCTTGGTCGGGGAGGCGGTGACGGTGAGCTTGACGTCGCGCGGAAAGTGCGCCAGCACCTGCTGCTCCACCCCGTCGAGCGGAAGCACCTCGTAACGCGAGCGGCGGAGCAGCTCGGCGACCCGGGACACCTGGCTGAGCTCGGTCGCAGTCATCACTCGCTCGCGTCCGGGAAGGATGCCTTGCGCCGCTCGATCCACTCGCAGAGCTCCGCGTCGACGGACTCGTCGATCGGCGGCGCCTCGTACTCGGCGAGCGTGCGCTTCCAGATCGCGTTCGCCCGCGTGGCGGCGTCCCGGGCACCCTCGCTCTCCCACTGCTCGAAGCTCGCGTTGTCCGCGACCGACGAGCGATAGAACGCCTGCTCGAAGTTCGCGAGCGTATGCGGGTGGCCGAGGAAGTGCGTGCCCGGCTCGTTGGTCAGGAACGCGTCCATTGCCTGGCCGTTCTCGGAGAGGTCGACGCCGGGTGCGAACGCGTGCCACATCCCGAGCTGGTCCGTGTCGAGCACGAACTTCTCGTAGCCCATGGAGAGCCCGCCTTCGAGCCAGCCGGCGGCGTGGAGGACGAAGTTCACGCCCGCCAGTATCGTCGGTTGCATCGTGTTGGCGGACTCATAAGCGGCCTGCGCGTCGGCGATCTTCGACGCGGTGAGGGCACCGCCGGACCGGAACGGGACGCCGAGCCGCCGTGCGAGCGCCGCCATCACGTACAGGACGAGCGCCGGCTCCGGCGTGCCGAAGGTCGGCGCGCCCGACTGCATCGACATCGACGACGCGAACGACCCGAGCACGACGGGCGCGCCCGCGCGCACGAGCTGGACGTACGCCATCCCGGCGAGCGACTCGGCGAGCGTCTGTGCGCACGTGGCCGCCACGGTCGACGGGCTCATCGCGCCCGCGAGGATGAACGGGGTCATCATCACGGCCTGGTTCGCCTCGGCGTAGGCGCGTGCCGCGCCGAGCATGGTCGCGTCCCACACGAGCGGCGAGTTGGCGTTGATGAGGCTGAAGACGACCGTGTGGTCGTCGACGAAGTCCTGGCCGAACACGATGCGGGCCATCTCGACCGTGTCGCGGGCGCGCTCCGGGCGCGTGACCGAGCCCATGAACGGCTTGTCCGAGTACCGGATGTGCGCGTAGACCATGTCGAAGTGCCGCTTGTTCACGGGCACGTCCACCGGCTCGCAGACCGTGCCACCCGAGTGGTGCAGCCACGGGGACGCGTAGGCGAGCTTCACGAAGTTGCGGAAGTCCTCGATCGTCCCGTAGCGCCGCCCGCCGTCGAGGTCGCGCACGAACGGCGAGCCGTACGCCGGGGCGAAGATCGTGCCCTGCCCTCCGAAGACGACGTCGTTCGCCCGGTTCCGGGCCACCTGCGTGAACTGCGCGGGAGCGGTCGCGCGAACGAGCGAGCGGCAGAGGCCGCGGGGGAACCGGACGCGCTCACCCCGCACGTCCGCCCCCGCCTCCGCGAAGAGCGCGAGGGCGTCCGGGGCGTCGTGGAACTCGATGCCGACCTCCTCGAGGATCCGGTCGGCGTTCTCCTCGAGCGTCGCGAGGCCCTCCTCCGAGAGCACCTCGAACGGCGCGAGCGTCCGCGTCAGGAACGGCACCCGCGCGACGTGGGCGTGCGCCCGCGCCGCCTGCCGCCCCGCCCGGCCGCCGCTGCGACGGCCTCTCGTCTCGCTCATGACGCTCTCCTCTCCGAGGCGGATTCCGGGCCCGCTGCCGCAGGCCCGGAATCCACCAGACGTCGTCGACGGCCGCGTCCGGCGGCCGAGCTCGTTCTGGTGGGGAGCGGCACGCTCCCCGCCAGGCGCTCGTACGGGTCCGTGTCGTGCGGTATGGCCATTGCGTGGACGAAATGCTCCTGGAAGCGCGGCTCGACGGCCGTCTCCACCTTCTCCACGGAACGGACGACGCGTTCGATCTCCTCACGCGCGCCCCGATCCAGGAGGGCGATGCGCGCTCCGGCACCCGCCGCGTTCCCGGCGGAGCTCACGCCGCCCGGGTCGCAGTCGGGGACCAGCCCGAGCACGAGGGCGTGAACGGGGTCGATCTGCGCGCCGAAGGCTCCCGCGAGCCGGATCCGGTCGACCTGCTCGATGCCGTAGCGCTCCATCAGCAGCCGGCAACCGGCGTGGAGCGCCGCCTTCGCGAGCTGGATCTGCCGGACGTCGTTCTGCGTGATCGAGAGCTCCGGCTCGCCCGCCCACAGCACGTAGGAGTACGTCCTTCCGTCGGCGACGATCCGCGGCGTCCGCGCGGCGAGCGACCCGTCGATCGTGCCGTCCGTGGTGAGGATCCCGGCGAGGTGGAGCTCGGCGACCACCTCGATGATCCCCGAGCCGCACACGCCGGTGACCTGGACGTCCCGGAAGCCCGGCTCGTCCGACCAGGCGTCGCAGCCGACGACCTTGACGCGCGGCTCGAGCGTCTCCGGGTCGATCCTCACCCGCTCGATCGCGCCCGGTGCGGCGCGCTGGCCGCAGCTGATCTGCGCCCCCTCGAAGGCGGGTCCCGTCGGGCTCGAGGCGGCAAGCAGCCGCTCGCGGTTCCCGAGGACGATCTCGGCGTTCGTGCCGACGTCGACGACGAGGCTGACCTCGTCGGAGAGATGCGGCGCCTCGGCGAGGATCACTCCCGCGGTGTCGGCACCCACGTGCCCGGCGATGCACGGCAGCACGTACGCGCGCGCCCCCGGGTTGACGGGCAGCCCGAGCTCGGCCGCGTGGAGGCGGAGCCCCGCGTCGAACGCGAGCGCGAACGGGGCGCCTCCGAGCTCGGTCGGGTCGATTCCGAGGAGCAGGTGGTGCATGACGGGATTTCCGACGAGCGTGACCTCGAGCACGTCCGTCCGCTCGATGCCCGCATCCCGGCACAGCTCGGCCGTCAGCTTTGCGAGGCATCCGCGGACGGCACGGGTGAGCTCCTTCTCCGAGCCGGGGTTGAGCATCACGTACGACACGCGGCTCATGAGATCCTCGCCGAAGCGGATCTGCGGGTTCATCTCCCCGGTCGACGCGACGACATCGCCGGTATGGAGGTCGCAGAGGTGCCCGGCGACCGTCGTCGACCCGACATCGAATGCGATGCCGAACGCCGCATCGTGGAAGCCCGCCCAGATCGCCGTGACGACCGTCCCGTCGTGCACGGCCACGGTGACGCGCCACTCGCCGCTTCGTAGAGCATGTTGTAAAGAACGCAATACTACTAGATCGACAGAGAGGTCACGCAATCCCCATTCACGTTGGAGCGCGTCGAGCAGCCGGGCGAGGTCGCTCCGCGGCGAGGCCAGCTGCGGCTCCTCGACCTCGACGTAGTGGAGGCGGACGACCGGATCGACGGCGATCGGGCGAGCGTCGGCTTCCTTGCGCACGACCTGCCGGTACACCTGGCTCTCGGGCGGCACGTCGATCACCGCGTCGTCTGCGACGAGGGCGGTACAGCCGAGACGACGGCCCTCGGCGAGGCCGCGGTCAGCGGCGTACGCCAGCTCGGTCGCGGTCGCCGGGGTCAGTGCCGCGGCCGTGCAGGTGATCCCGTGCTTCGCGTGCTCGCCCTCCGCGACGGTCACCTGGCAGCGCCCGCAGATCCCTCGACCCCCGCAGACCGAGTCGAGGTCGACTCCGAGCCTGCGGGCCGCGTCGAGCACCGACGTGCCGCGTGCGAGCCGGCCGCGTCGCCCGGACGGCGTGAACACGACCAGCGCGTCGCTCACTGCGCGCCCCTTCGGGGCGCACCAGGCCTCGTCGGAAGCATTGCCGTACGCCGTGCTCTCATGCGCCGGCCGCGCTCCGTCGTGCTGCGCGGCCGCCACGACGGCCTGCCGTGGCGGGCGCCGGGGCGTCGCCGTGCCGGGCGATCCAGGAGGCGCAGTGCGGGTCGTTCCCCATCATCACGTCGGCGGCCTTGATCGCCTGGAGCATCTCGGCGTGCAATGGGCTCGTGATCGCCGAGGTGAGGCCGGAGGCCATCGCCATGGGAAGGAACGCGGCGTTCAGCCCCGTGCGGTTCGGGAGCCCGAAGCTCACGTTCGACGCGCCGCAGGTCGTGTTGACGCGCAGCTCGTCGTGCAGGCGCCGGAGCAGCCGGAACACCTGCCGTCCGGCCGTGCCCATCGCCCCGATCGGCATCACGAGCGGATCGACGACGACGTCCTCGCGTGGGATCCCGTGATCCTCCGCGCGCGAGACGATCTTCTCGGCGACCGCGAAGCGGACGTCGAGATCCTCGCTGATCCCTGTCTCGTCGTTCGTGATCGCGACGACGGCCGCGCCGTGCCTCGCGACGAGCGGCAGCACGCGCTCCATCTGCTCGTCCTCCCCGGTCACGGAGTTGACGAGCGCCTTGCCCTGGTAGACGCCGAGCCCGGCCTCGAGCGCCTCGACGACGGAGGAGTCGATCGAGAGCGGGACGTCCGTGATCGACTGGACGAGCTGCACGGTGTGGGCGAGGATCGCCGGCTCGTCCGCGAGTGGGATGCCCGCGTTGACGTCGAGCATCTGGGCCCCGGCGTCGACCTGCGCGATCGCGTCCGCGACGACGGTGTCGAAGTTGCCCGACGCCATCTCCGCGGCGAGCGCCTTGCGCCCCGTCGGATTTATCCGCTCGCCGATCACGACGAACGGCCGGTCGAAGCCGATCACGACCTCCCTCGTCGGCGAGCACAGCACCGTCTCGGTCACCCGGTCTCCTTTCCGTTCGCACGCACGAGCCGTTCGAGCAGGTCGTCCGTGTACGCGGCCTCGAGCCATTCGACCTCCTGTGCGACCTCGGCTTCGAGGTCGTCGCCGCACGTCCGCTGCTCACGGCGCCACTCCTCGAGGTATGCCTCGGTACCGATCAGTCCCGCGCGCATCGCGGCGGCGTCGATCGCCTCCTGGAACCGCGGCGGCAGCTCGCGCGCCGAGCGGGAGCGCCCCTGCTTCGCTGTCACCTGCGCGGGGATGTCCCTCCACCAGATGACAGTCAGCTCAGCCACGGACCGGGTCCCCGGACGAACCGCGTGAGC
>CAWAXS010000011.1:0-33705 GCA_963786055.1 uncultured Actinomycetes bacterium
CACGCTCGACAACGTCACGGAGATCGTCCAGACGGCGCAGATCCGCAACGCGTTCTGGGAGAGCATCCGGATCAGCCTCACGACGGCGCTCCTGGGCGCCCTCTTCGGGCTCCTGATCGCGTACGCAGCGATCCGCAAGGGAACGCCGAACTGGATCCGCTCGGCGTACGGCACCTTCTCCGGGGTGGCGGCCAACTTCGGCGGCATCCCGCTCGCGTTCGCCTTCATCGCGACGCTGGGAACGATCGGGATCGTCACCCAGTTCCTCAACAACGTCTTCGGGGTCAACATCTACCAGCACGGCTTCGCGATCTGGTCGCGAAGGGGGGTCGAGATCGTCTACCTCTACTTTCAGATCCCGCTCATGATCCTCGTCATCGCGCCGGCGATCGACGGCCTGCGCGCGGAATGGAGCGAGGCGTCCTCGAACCTCGGCGCGAGCCGCTGGCAGTACTGGCGGCACATCGGGATGCCGGTGCTGATGCCGTCGCTCCTCGGCGCGGTGATCCTGTTGTTCGGGAACTCGTTCGCCGCGTACGCGACGGCGTACTCGCTCACCAGCGGCACAGGTCTACCGCTCGTGCCGATCCTGATCGGCAACGACCTCACGGGCAACGTCTTCTCGAACCCGCACGAGGGCCAGGCGCTCGCGTTCGGGATGTTCGTCGTCCTGGCGGCGATGATGCTCTTCTACATCCCACTCCAGCGGCGCGCGTCGCGGTGGGCGAAGTGAGGCTGAGGAAGCCACAGATCGCCCCCTCCGCCGTCCTCTGGCTCGTGCTCGGGGCCGTGTACTTCCTGGTCCCGCTGATCGCGACGCTGCTCTTCAGCCTGAGGGACGCGCAGACCGGGAAGTGCTGCAGCCTCTCCGCCTACGGCGTGATCCTGCACGACCCGCAGTTCTGGTCGACGATCAAGGTCTCGTTCAGGCTGGCGCTCGAGACGATCGTCGTCGGGCTGCTGCTCTTCGTGCCGACCATCTACTGGGTGCACCTGAAGCTGCCGCGGCTCCGCCCTGTGGTCGGATTTCTGGCGCTCCTGCCGTTCGTGGTTCCGCCGATCATCATGGTCGTCGGGCTGTTGAAGTTCTACAAGGACACGCTCCACGCGCCGTTCTGGTTCCTCGGCAAGCCCGATCTCTTCCTCGTCGGCGCCTACGTGATCCTCGCCTTCCCGTACATCTACTTCTCGCTCGACGCCGGCTTCCGCTCGATCGACGTGCACACGCTGACCGAAGCGTCGCGAAATCTCGGAGCATCGTGGAGAACGACCCTTATGCGCGTGATCCTGCCGAACATCAGGGTGGCCGCCCTGAGCGGCGCCTTCCTCACGCTCGCGATCGTGATGGGCGAGTTCACGATCACGAGCCTGTCCGCCTTCCACACCTTCCCGACGTACCTCCAGTACATCAACGAGTCGCAGGCGTATCCCGCGGCCGCCGCGACGCTGATGAGCTTCGGCATCACGTGGGCGGCAATGCTCTCGATCCTCCTGGTCGGGCGGCGGGGCGGTCAGCGCACTGTGCGAGTGGGGATCGGCAGGTAATGCCTCACGTCGAGCTGCAGGAGCTGTGGCGCTCCTTCGGCCCCGTGACGGCGCTCCAGGGGATCGATCTCGCGCTCGAGACGGGTGAGTTCGTGTCGCTCCTCGGCCCGAGCGGCTGCGGCAAGACGACCGCGCTGCGCCTCGTGGCCGGCTTCGACCGGCCCGACGCGGGACGGATCGTCCTCGACGGCAAGGACATCACGCGCGTTCCGCCCAACAAGCGCGACATGGGCATGGTCTTCCAGGCCTACAGCCTGTTCCCGAACATGACCGCCGAGCAGAACGTCGAGTACGGGCTCCGGATCCGGCGCATGTCCAAGACCGAGCGTCGGAAGCGGGTCGGCGAGCTGCTCGAGCTCGTCGGGCTCGGTGACGCCGCCAAGCGCTACCCGCACCAGCTCTCCGGCGGCATGCAGCAGCGCGTCGCCCTCGCGCGCTCGCTCGCGATCGAGCCGAAGGTGCTGCTGCTCGACGAGCCTCTCTCGGCACTCGACGCGAAGGTGCGCGTGCAGCTCCGAGAGGAGATTCGGCGCATCCAGCTCGAGCTCGGCATCACCACGCTCTACGTGACGCACGACCAGGAGGAGGCCCTTTCGATCTCCGATCGCGTCGCGGTGATGTGGGGCGGCAAGATCGAGCAGATCGGCTCGCCGGCGGAGATGTACGGCAATCCGGCGACGCCGTTCGTCGCCGAGTTCATCGGCACCATGAACCGGCTCACGGGAACGGTCGCTGACGACGGGACGATCGACTACGAGGGGCTGCGGCTTCCGGTCGAGGCGGCGCGAGGGCTGCCACAGGGTGAGCGCGTGCTCTGTCTCGTGCGTCCGGAGACGGTCGACGTCGTCGCCGCCGACGGAACGTCGCACGAGAATGCGCTCACCGGCGACGTCGTCTCGCGGATCTTCCTCGGCGCGGTGACGCGCGTGCGGGTGGAAGACGGGGAACGAGGCCTCGTCGCCGACCTCTCGACCGCTCGCGCCGCCCCGCTCACGGTGGGGAGCAGGGTGGTCGCCAGCTTCGCGCCCGACAGCGCCCGCCTGCTCGCCCTCAGCGAGGACGCAACGCCTCCCGCGCTCGATCCGGACAATCCGTGAAGATCCCGTCCACACCGAGCTCGGAAAGCGCTCGCAGCCGGTCGCCATCGTTCACCGTGTAGACGGTCGTCGCGAGACCGAGTGCTCGGGCCCGCGCGAGTCCTCGGCCCGTGACGCGCGGGTCCCAGAAGCCCACGCCCCAGGCGTACGACGCCGCGGACCGGATCGAGACGCCGTAGCCGACGTGCTGGAGAACGCGAAGCGACGGCCGACGGCGCAGCGCCTGCTGCAGCGCGCGCCGCGAGAACGAGAGGAGGACATCCTCGTCACCGAGTACCGCCACCGTCTGACCGATCACGTCGTGCCGACGGAAGAGGTAGGGGCGCTTGAGCTCCGCCATGACGCCGATCCGGCCGCGCGTCAGCTCGACGACCTCCTCGAGCGTCGGGATGCCGTGCTCGCGCAGCTCCGCGAGCGTACGTCGCCTGAGCGGCCCCCGGAGTGGCGTCAGCCGGTCGAGGTCGAGGTCGTGGAAGACGACCAGAGCGCCGTCGGCGGAGGCCTGCACGTCGAGCTCGACGAAGTCCGCGCCCAGCGCGATCGCCCGCTCGAACGCAGGGATCGTGTTCTCGCGCTCCTCGGCGGAGGCGCCGCGGTGGGCGATCACCCACGTCATCCGACGAGTGACTCGACCAGCTCGAGGTCGATTCCGTCGACGATCCCGTCGGCCGCGGCCAGCCGCTCGTCGGGGAGCGTGCCCCGTACGGCGAGGCAGCGCAGCCCGGCGGCTCGAGCCGACGCGACGCCTGCCTCCGTGTCCTCGAACGCCACCACGTCGCTCGGAGAGAGGCCGTTGCCGAGCGCCTCCAGCGCCCGGAGGTAGCCCTCGGGATCGGGCTTGCCGTGTGCCACGTCGTCCGCGGCCACGATCACGCCGACCACGTCGGCGAGGCCGGCGCCTTGGAGCACGGGCTCGATCTCGCGCCGGTACGCCCCCGACACGACGGCAACCGGGACGCGGCTCGCCGCGTGACGCACCGCCTCGCGGGTCGCCGCGGGGACCGTCGATCCGTCGGCGAGGCGCCGGTAGCGCTCGATCCGCTCGTCGACCAGCGCGCGGAGCCGGTCTCCCTCGACTCCGAGCCAGCCGCCGATGATCGCCTCCTCCGTGTTCCCTGCGAGCGTCCCGTAGTAGTCGGCCTCGGTCAGCGGCCTCCCGTGCTCGGCGAAGAGCTCCGCGTAGATCGCGTACAGGACGGGCTCGTCGTGCGAGAGCGTCCCGTTGAAGTCGAAGACGAGCGCGCGCGCGGTCCTCATCCGGCCGGGAGCCTAGCCACGGAGTAGGTTCACGCGGCCATGCCGCTGGACGCCTTCGCCCTCGCGCTCGGGTCGGCCTTCCTCCACGCGCTCTGGAACCTGATCCTCGGCCGCGAGCGGGACCCGGAAGCGGCGACGGCGATCGCGCTCGTCGCGTCTGTCGTCCTCTTCGCCCCCGTCGCGCTCTGGCGCTTTGACGCCGACTCGGCCGTGTGGCCGTACATCGTGGTGACGTCCATGCTGCAGCTCGCGTACTTCGCGGCGCTCGCGACCGCGTACCGCCATGCGGACGTCTCCGTCGTGTACCCCATCGCGCGCGGCCTCGCGCCCGTGCTCGTCCTGCTCGTCGGCATAACGGTGCTCGGCATGGGAGCGAGCGCCGGTCAGGCGCTCGGCGTGTGCCTCGTGGGGCTCGGCGTCCTCCTCGTTCGCGGGGTCGGGAGCGGCGGCGCCGAGGGACGCGGCGCGGGGGCCGCCTACGGCGTCGCCATTGCGTCGTGCATCGCCGCGTACACGCTCGTCGACAAACACGGCATCGAGCACGCCTCCCCGATCGTCTACCTCGAGCTCGGGATGGTCCCCGCGACGATCGGGTACGTCGGCTTCCTCCTCGTCACCGAGCACGGCACTACACGCGTCCGTGCTGCGGCGCGCCCGCTACCGGCGCTCGCGGGCGTGTTGTCGTTCGTGGCCTATGCGCTCGTCCTCGCCGCGCTGCTCCGGGCGTCGGCAGCGGCCGTCGCATCCGTCCGGGAGACGAGCGTGCTCATCGCGGCGTTCCTCGCCGCGCCGCTCGCCGGCGAACGCGTCGGCCCGGCCCGCCTCGGCGGCGCGGCGCTCGTCGTCGCCGGCGTCGCGTTGATCGCGCTCGGGTGACGCGATGTCGCGTGCCAGAGCGCTGCCCTCTCAGTCGGCGACGAGGTCCTCGGCGTAGCTCGCGAGCGACCGCTGGTAGCGCGGAAGGTGCGGCGCGAGCGCGGTGAGCGCGTGCGAGACCGCCTCGCGATCGCGCCCGACCTCCACGAGCGCAAGGGCGAGAAACGCGCGCACCGCGTCGTCCAGCTCGTCGGAATCGACGTCGAGCTCGGCCGTGAGCATGGCGACGCTCTCGTCGGCGCGCCCGATGTTGCGAAGCGAGCTGGCGAGCTGGATCACCGCGCGCCGGCGGCGCTCCGCGGTCAATCCACGCTCGAGCGCCTCCCGGTACAACGGGACGGCGAGATCCGAGCGGCCGGTCGAGTCGAAGGCACATGCTCGCTCGAAGCTCCCCACCGCGCTGCCCGCGGGCAGCGTCGGCAGCGAGCCCCTCGATCAACGCGCGGTTCTCGTCGTCGCTCCGCGAATCGAACGTCGCCCACGCCTCGGCAGTCCGCCGCTCCCACCCTGGATCGGTCATCGTGCCTTCCTTAGCGGTCGAACGCCATGCGGTAGATCTCCTCGTACGCGGCGACGTCCACCTCGCGCGCGTTTCCGTGCGTCTGTGGATCCTCGTATGCGAAGCGGGCGAGCATGGGGATCTCGTCCCTGGAGAAGCCGAGCTGCTCCATGCCGGGGATGCCGACGTCGTCGGTCAGGCGGTAGACCTCCTCCACCCCGGCCCGTGCAGCGTCCGCCACGTCCATGCCGCCGATGTCCACGCCGAGCCCCTGCGCGATCCGCGCGTATCGATCGGGCGCCGCGGGGACGTTGTACTCGCACACCGGCCCCAGCACGCGCGCGGTGAGCGCGCCGTGCGGGCAGTCGTGCACGCCGCCCGCGGACTGGCTCATCGCGTGCGCCGCTCCCGCGCTCTCCGTCCCGTAGGCCATTCCGCCGAGCGTCGCGGCGTGGGCCATGTGCGTCCGCGCCTCGAGGTTCGCCCCGTCCTCCACAGCGATGCGCAGCCACCTGCCCACGAGCTCGATCGCGAGGAGGGCAACTGCGTCGGTGAACGGCTGGTGGTAGTCGCACGTGAAGCACTCGACCGCGTGGGAGAGCGCGTCCATCCCGGTCGCGGCGGTCACGGCCGGAGGCAGCCCGAGCATCAACTCGGGATCGATGAGCGCCACGTGGGCACCGATCAGCGGCGTCCCGCCCACGTTGAACTTGAGCTGCCGCTCGTGATCGGTGATGACGGCCCAGAACGTCACTTCGCTCCCCGTCCCCGCCGTCGTCGGGATCGCGATGAGCGGCGGGATCCGGTGCTCGATCGGGTCGCGGCCCCACTCGTAGCTCGCGATCGAGCCGCCATGGACGGCCACCACTCCGATCGCCTTGGCGGTGTCGATCGACGAGCCGCCGCCGAGCGCGACGAGGCCGTCGCAACCCGCGGCCCGGTACGCGTCGGCGGCGCGGTCCACGACCTCGATGTCCGGGTTCGGGCGCACCTCGTCGAAGACGACGGCGTCGTCGAGCTGTGGGAGGACACGGTCGACGAGACCCGCCGCGGCGACACCGGGGTCGGTCACCAGCATCGGTCGCGCGATGCCCAGGCCGCGACACTCGAACGCGACGGCCGCGACGGCGCCCGGGCCGTGCACGAGCCGGGTCGGAAGACTGACGGCGCGGACGATGTCGACCTCGACAGGCATACGCTCTCCCAGGATCGGTGGTCAGGAACCGGGCGTCGTGGCCAGGGGAGCCGAGGCCAGCCGCTGGCGGCGCCAGCGTTCGGTGTCCTCGACGTCGTTGAACGTGAACACGTGGAAGCCGGCCACCTTCTCCCCGTCGAGCACCGGCCCGAGGCCGTCGACGAGCGCATCGGGGCTGAAGCCACCGCGCAGGAAGCGGCTCGCGAAGCTGCCGTTCTTCCGCAGGAAGCGCAGCGAGTCGCCGATCCCGATCCGCGTGGACACGCGCAGGAGCTTCGCCCGGCTCACGGCTCCGGGGACGCCGACGTAGACCGGGAGCCGGGTCCCGCGCGCCCAGACGTCCTCGATCCACTCAGCGGTGACGGCCGGATCGAAGCAGACCTGGCTCGCGATGTACGTCGCGTGCCGGGACTTCTCGAACATCGCTGCGATCGTCGTCTCGTCGTCGATGAACGGATGGCTCTCCGGGTAGCCGGTGATCCCCACCTCGGGGAACGGGCGACCGAGCTCGTCGAGCGCCTCGAGCAGGTCGATCGCGCCGTGGAAGCTCCCGCGCGGCTCCTCGGGGTCGCCCGCCACGACGAAGACGTCCCGTACGGCCACCGCCTGCAAGCGTGCCGCGATCTCCGCGAGCTCCGCCGCGTCCGCGACGAGGCGGGCGGAGAGGTGCGGCACGACCGCGTACCCGTGACGGCTGAGCGACTCGACCAGCGCGAGCGTCGGCTCGAGGCCCTTGGTCGGGGAGGCGGTGACGGTGAGCGTGACGTCCCGCGGAAAGTGCGCCAGCACCTGCTCCTCCACCCCGTCGAGCGGCAGCACCTCGTAGCGCGAGCGGCGGAGCAGCTCGGCGACCCGGGACACGTGGCTGAGCTCGGTCGCGGTCATCACTCGCTCGCGTCGGGGAAGGATGCCTTGCGCCGCTCGATCCACTCGCGGAGCTCCTCGTCGACGCCCTCGTCGATCGGCGGCGCCTCGTACTCGGCGAGCGTGCGTTTCCAGATCGCGTTCGCCCGCGCGGCGGCGTCGCGGGCGCCCTCGCTCTCCCACTGCTCGAAGCTCGAGTTGTCCGCGACCGACGAGCGAAGAACGCCTGCTCGAAGTTCGCGAGCGTGTGCGGGTGGCCGAGGAAGTGCGTGCCCGGCTCGTTCGTCAGGAACGCGTCCATCGCCTGGCCGTTCTCGGAGAGGTCGACGCCGGGTGCGAACGCGTGCCACATCCCGAGCTGGTCCGTGTCGAGCACGAACTTCTCGTAGCCCATGGAGAGCCCGCCTTCGAGCCAGCCGGCGGCGTGGAGGACGAAGTTCACGCCCGCCAGTATCGTCGGTTGCATCGTGTTGGCGGACTCATAAGCGGCCTGCGCGTCGGCGATCTTCGACGCGGTGAGGGCACCGCCGGACCGGAACGGGACGCCGAGCCGCCGTGCGAGCGCCGCCATCACGTACAGGACGAGCGCCGGCTCCGGCGTGCCGAAGGTCGGCGCACCCGACTGCATCGACATCGACGACGCGAACGACCCGAGCACGACGGGCGCTCCCGCGCGCACGAGCTGGACGTACGCCATCCCGGCGAGCGACTCCGCGAGCGTCTGTGCGCACGTGGCCGCCACGGTCGAGGGGCTCATCGCGCCCGCGAGGATGAACGGGGTCATCATCACGGCCTGGTTCGCCTCGGCGTAGGCGCGTGCCGCGCCGAGCATGGTCGCGTCCCACACGAGCGGCGAGTTGGCGTTGATGAGGCTGAAGACGACCGTGTGGTCGTCGAGGAAGTCCCGGCCGAACACGATGCGCGCCATCTCGACCGTGTCGCGCGCGCGCTCCGGGCGCGTGACCGAGCCCATGAACGGCTTGTCCGAGTACCGGATGTGCGCGTAGACCATGTCGAAGTGCCGCTTGTTCACGGGCACGTCCACCGGCTCGCAGACCGTGCCACCCGAGTGGTGCAGCCACGGGGACGCGTAGGCGAGCTTCACGAAGTTGCGGAAGTCCTCGATCGTCCCGTAGCGCCGCCCGCCGTCGAGGTCGCGCACGAACGGCGAGCCGTACGCCGGGGCGAAGATCGTGCCCTGCCCTCCGAAGACGACGTCGTTCGCCCGGTTCCGGGCCACCTGCGTGAACTGCGCGGGAGCGGTCGCGCGAACGAGCGAGCGGCAGAGGCCGCGGGGGAACCGGACGCGCTCACCCCGCACGTCCGCCCCCGCCTCCGCGAAGAGCGCGAGGGCGTCCGGGGCGTCGTGGAACTCGATGCCGACCTCCTCGAGGATCCGGTCGGCGTTCTCCTCGAGCGTCGCGAGGCCCTCCTCCGAGAGCACCTCGAACGGCGCGAGCGTCCGCGTCAGGAACGGCACCCGCGCGACGTGGGCGTGCGCCCGCGCCGCCTGCCGCCCCGCCCGGCCGCCGCTGCGACGGCCTCTCGTCTCGCTCATGACGCTCTCCTCTCCGAGGCGGATTTCGGGCCCGCTGCCGCAGGCCCGGAATCCACCAGACGTCGTCGACGGCCGCGTCCGGCGGCCGAGCTCGTTCTGGTGGGGAGCGGCACGCTCCCCGCCAGGCGCTCGTACGGGTCCGTGTCGTGCGGTATGGCCATTGCGTGGACGAAATGCTCCTGGAAGCGCGGCTCGACGGCCGTCTCCACCTTCTCCACGGAACGGACGACGCGTTCGATCTCCTCACGCGCGCCCCGATCCAGGAGGGCGATGCGCGCTCCGGCGCCCGCCGCGTTCCCGGCGGAGCTCACGCCGCCCGGGTCGCAGTCGGGGACCAGCCCGAGCACGAGGGCGTGAACGGGGTCGATCTGCGCGCCGAAGGCTCCCGCGAGCCGGATCCGGTCGACCTGCTCGATGCCGTAGCGCTCCATCAGCAGCCGGCAACCGGCGTGGAGCGCCGCCTTCGCGAGCTGGATCTGCCGGACGTCGTTCTGCGTGATCGAGAGCTCCGGCTCGCCCGCCCACAGCACGTAGGAGTACGTCCTTCCGTCCGCGACGATCCGCGGCGTCCGCGCGGCGAGCGACCCGTCGATCGTGCCGTCCGTGGTGAGGATTCCGGCGAGGTGGAGCTCGGCGACCACCTCGATGATCCCCGAGCCGCACACGCCGGTGACCTGGACGTCCCGGAAGCCCGGCTCGTCCGACCAGGCGTCGCAGCCGACGACCTTGACGCGCGGCTCGAGCGTCTCCGGGTCGATCCTCACCCGCTCGATCGCGCCCGGTGCGGCGCGCTGGCCGCAGCTGATCTGCGCCCCCTCGAAGGCGGGTCCCGTCGGGCTCGAGGCGGCAAGCAGCCGCTCGCGGTTCCCGAGGACGATCTCGGCGTTCGTGCCGACGTCGACGACGAGGCTGACCTCGTCGGAGAGATGCGGCGCCTCGGCGAGGATCACTCCCGCGGTGTCGGCACCCACGTGCCCGGCGATGCACGGCAGCACGTACGCGCGCGCCCCCGGGTTGACGGGCAGCCCGAGCTCGGCCGCGTGGAGGCGGAGCCCCGCGTCGAACGCGAGCGCGAACGGGGCGCCTCCGAGCTCGGTCGGGTCGATTCCGAGGAGCAGGTGGTGCATGACGGGATTTCCGACGAGCGTGACCTCGAGCACGTCCGTCCGCTCGATGCCCGCATCCCGGCACAGCTCGGCCGTCAGCTTTGCGAGGCATCCGCGGACGGCGCGGGTGAGCTCCTTCTCCGAGCCGGGGTTGAGCATCACGTACGACACGCGGCTCATGAGATCCTCGCCGAAGCGGATCTGCGGGTTCATCTCCCCGGTCGACGCGACGACATCGCCGGTATGGAGGTCGCAGAGGTGCCCGGCGACCGTCGTCGACCCGACATCGAATGCGATGCCGAACGCCGCATCGTGGAAGCCCGGCCAGATCGCCGTGACGACCGTCCCGTCGTGCACGGCCACGGTGACGCGCCACTCGCCGCTTCGTAGAGCATGTTGTACAGAACGCAATACTCCTAGATCGACAGAGAGGTCACGCAATCCCCATTCACGTTGGAGCGCGTCGAGCAGCCGGGCGAGGTCGCTCCGCGGCGAGGCCAGCTGCGGCTCCTCGACCTCGACGTAGTGGAGGCGGACGACCGGATCGACGGCGATCGGGCGAGCGTCGGCTTCCTTGCGCACGACCTGCCGGTACACCTGGCTCTCGGGCGGCACGTCGATCACCGCGTCGTCTGCGACGAGGGCGGTACAGCCGAGACGACGGCCCTCGGCGAGGCCGCGGTCGGCGGCGTACGCCAGCTCGGTCGCGGTCGCCGGGGTCAGTGCCGCGGCCGTGCAGGTGATCCCGTGCTTCGCGTGCTCGCCCTCCGCGACGGTCACCTGGCAGCGCCCGCAGATCCCTCGACCCCCGCAGACCGAGTCGAGGTCGACTCCGAGCCTGCGGGCCGCGTCGAGCACCGACGTGCCGCGTGCGAACCGGCCGCGCCGCCCGGACGGCGTGAACACGACGAGCGCGTCGCTCACTGCGCGCCCCTTCGGGGCGCACCAGGCCTCGTCGGAAGCATTGCCGTACGCCGTGCTCTCATGCGCCGGCCGCGCTCCGTCGTGCTGCGCGGCCGCCACGACGGCCTGCCGTGGCGGGCGCCGGGGCGTCGCCGTGCCGGGCGATCCAGGAGGCACAGTGCGGGTCGTTCCCCATCATCACGTCGGCGGCCTTGATCGCCTGGAGCATCTCGGCGTGCAATGGGCTCGTGATCGCCGAGGTGAGGCCGGAGGCCATCGCCATGGGAAGGAACGCGGCGTTCAGCCCCGTGCGGTTCGGGAGCCCGAAGCTCACGTTCGACGCGCCGCAGGTCGTGTTGACGCGCAGCTCGTCGTGCAGGCGCCGGAGCAGCCGGAACACCTGCCGTCCGGCCGTGCCCATCGCCCCGATCGGCATCACGAGCGGATCGACGACGACGTCCTCGCGTGGGATCCCGTGATCCTCCGCGCGCGAGACGATCTTCTCGGCGACCGCGAAGCGGACGTCGGGATCCTCGCTGATCCCCGTCTCGTCGTTCGTGATCGCGACGACGGCCGCGCCGTGCCTCGCGACGAGCGGCAGCACGCGCTCCATCTGCTCGTCCTCCCCGGTCACGGAGTTGACGAGCGCCTTGCCCTGGTAGACGCCGAGCCCGGCCTCGAGCGCCTCGACGACGGAGGAGTCGATCGAGAGCGGGACGTCCGTGATCGACTGGACGAGCTGCACGGTGTGGGCGAGGATCGCCGGCTCGTCCGCGAGTGGGATGCCCGCGTTGACGTCGAGCATCTGGGCCCCGGCGTCGACCTGCGCGATCGCGTCCGCGACGACGGTGTCGAAGTTGCCCGACGCCATCTCCGCGGCGAGCGCCTTGCGCCCCGTCGGGTTTATCCGCTCGCCGATCACGACGAACGGCCGGTCGAAGCCGATCACGACCTCCCTCGTCGGCGAGACAGCACGGTCTCGGTCACCCGGTCTCCTTTCCGTTCGCGCGCACGAGCCGTTCGAGCAGGTCGTCCGTGTACGCGGCCTCCAGCCATTCGACCTCCTGCGCGACCTCGGCTTCGAGGTCGTCGCCGCACGTCCGCAGCTCACGGCGCCACTCCTCGAGGTATGCCTCGGTACCGATCAGTCCCGCGCGCATCGCGGCGGCGTCGATCGCCTCCTGGAACCGCGGCGGCAGCTCGCGCGCCGAGCGGGAGCGCCCCTGCTTCGCTGTCACCTGCGCGGGGATGTCCCTCCACCAGATGACGGTCAACTCAGCCACGGACCGGGTCCCGGACGAACCGCGTGAGCGACGGGACGAGCTCGCCGTAGCCCGTCCGCCGGCGCTCGTAGGCGAGGCCGAGGAACCCGGCCGCCGCCTCCGCGCGCGCGTCGAGCGCGGGATCGTCGGTCTGGGCGAGGTAGACGAGCCTCCGGTAGTTGCCGAACATCATCGGAAGGAGCTCCGGATGCGCGTCGAGCTTGAGGCCCCGCACGACGAGCGCGTCGAAGTGCCGCGCAAGGAAGTCCGTGAGGTAGAACGTCCGCGGCTCGTCCTCGTGCATCGCGTCCCAGGCGTCGTTGCCGGCGAGGAATCCGTAGCAGTGCGCACCGGGGAGGCGCTCGACTCCGTGGCGCTCGAGCACGGGATCGAGCGCGCCCCCCGTGCCGCAGTCCGCGTAGGCGACGAAGACGCGCTCGTAGCTGCCCTCGAGCTCGTCGAGCTTCGCGTCGACAGCGGCCGGGATCCGTGCAGGGGTCGAGTGGAGCTTCGCGGGGAGGCAGCGGACGTCGACGTGCGTCCACCCGTTCAGGTCGATCACGGCGAGCACCTCCCGGGCGATCGCCCCACAGGCGAGGACGAGGACGCGCGAGGGCGGCAAGTCCCGAGTTGCTACGTGCGCGGATGCGCCCTTCGCCTCGAACACGACCTCCTCGTCGAGGAGCGAGTGGCTCACGACGCGGGGACCGACGCTCGGCGGGCGAGCACGAGCGCCTGCGCGGTCTCCGCGGCCACGGCCGCGTCCCGGCAGTACGCGTCGGCGCCGACCGCCTTGCCGAAGTCCTCGTTGAGCGGCGCGCCGCCGACGAGCACGATCACGTCGTCCCTGATCCCCTGCTCGGTGAGCGTGTCGATGACGACCTTCATGTACGGCATCGTGGTGGTCAGGAGCGCCGACATCCCGAGGATCTCGGGCTTGTGCTCCTCGAGCGCCGCAAGGTAGTTCTCGACCGGGTTGTTGATCCCGAGGTCGATCACCTCGAACCCGGCGCCCTCGAGCATCATCGCCACGAGGTTCTTGCCGATGTCGTGGATGTCTCCCTTGACGGTGCCGATCACGACCTTCCCCATCCGCTCGGCGTCCGACTCGGCGAGCAGCGGGCGCAGCACCTCCATCCCGCCCTTCATCGCGTTCGCCGCGAGGAGCACCTCGGGGACGAAGAGGATGCCGTCGCGGAAGTCGATGCCGACGATCCGCATCCCCTCCACGAGCGCGTCGTTCAGGGTCCTCTCGGCCGTCCAGCCGCGCTCCAGCAGGATCTCGGTGCCCTCCGTGATCTCGGGCGCGAGCCCGTCGTAGAGGTCGTCGTGCATCTGGGCGACGAGCTCCTCGTCGGAGAGGGAACGGAGGTCGATCTCCTCGGTGCTCATCTGCCAACCTTCGGTTGGACACTCATGCGACACCTCGCTTTCGGTCGTCGTGCCCGAGCAGGGCGGAGACGGTACGCCCCTCCGTCACGAGGAGGCGGCCGAACCGCTGCAGCAGCCCGCGCCGCAGCCGGACGGTCGGGCCGGAGACGCTGAGCGCGGCCACGACCGCGCCCGACGCGTCACGGACGGGCGCGGCGACCGCCCAGAGGCCGGGCTCGAGCTCCTCGACGGCCGTCGCGTAGCCGCGTGCCCTCACCTCGTCGAGCCCGAGCGCGTCGGGTGCCGGGCTCGTGCGCGGGGCGAGCGGCTCGAGCGGCCCCGTGGGCACCGGCAGGGCGTCGAACGCGTAGAAGACCTTGCCCAGCGCCGAGCCGTGCGCGGGCACGCGACGGCCCACCCAGTTCGTCGAGCCGAGGAAGTGGCGGCTGTCGCGCTGGTCGAGCAGCTCGACAGCCCCGAGGGACGGGACACCGACGTTGATCGTCTCGCCGCTCGCCTGCGCGAGGCGATCGAGCGCCCCGGCGCCGAGCTCGACGAGCTCGGCGTGTCCCGTCTCGCGCCGTGCGAACCGCTGGAGCACCGTCCCCGGCACGAGGTGGCCGGCGCCCCCGTCGCGCTGGATCAGCCCCTGTCGCTCGAGCGCGCCGACGACGCGCGACGCCGTGCTCTTCGGGAGCCCGAGCCGCGTCGAGAGCCCGCCCACGGTCGGCGGATCCGCCGTCTCGAGGACGTGGACGAGTACCTGCGCGGCGCGGTCGATGGACTGCGTTCCCTGACTCATATGGTGGAACCTCCGTTCCACCATATGAGTCTAAGTCCTCGACGACGCGCTCGTCAATCGTCCGTGGACGCCGCGACCGTCCAGCGCTTCGGCGAGCAGGACCGCGACGTCGGCGACCCGGATCCCGGCGCCCGTCTGCTTCACGCCGTCGTCGAGCATCATCGTGCAGAAGGGGCACGCGACCGCCAGGGTCTCCGCCCCGGTCGACGCGGCCTCGCGCGCGCGCTCCTCGTTGATCGCCGAGCCCCGCTCCTCCATCCACATGTGCGCGCCGCCGGCCCCGCAGCAGAACGTCCGCTTGCCGCTGCGCGCCATCTCGAGCGGCTTGCCGATGCGCGAGACGATCTCGCGCGGTGCCGCGAGGACGTCGTTGTGACGGGCGAGATAGCACGAGTCGTGGTACGTGATGGCGTCCGCGCCGCCGGGAGGGGTCGAGCCGTCCGTCGCGCAGGAGCTCCGCGAGCAGCTCGGTGTGGTGCGTCACCTCGTAGCGGCCGCCGAAGTCCGCGTACTCGTTGCCGAGCGTGTTGAAGCAGTGCGGGCAGCTCGTGACGATCCGCGTCACCCCTGCCTCCCCCAGCGTCGCGACGTTCCGTTGCGCCTGCGCCTGGAAGGTGTACTCGTCGCCCATCCGCCTGGCCGGATCCCCGGTGCACGACTCGCGTGGCCCGAGGATCGCCACGTCGAGCCCGGCCTGCAGCATCAGCGACGCGGTCGCGCGCGCCGTCGCACGCGCGCGCTCGTCGAACGACGCGGCGCAGCCGACCCAGTAGAGGACCTCGGGCGCGCGGGTCGCCGGGCGCGAGCACGCGAACGTCGAGGCCCTCGGCCCACGCTGCCCGCTCCGACTGGGCCTTGCCCCACGGGTTGGACGAGCGGTCGACGTCGCGGAGCATCGTTCCCGCCTCGGCGGGGAAGCGGGACTCCACCATCACCAGATGCCGGCGCAGGTCGACGATGTGGTCGACGTGCTCGATCGAGACGGGGCACTCGTGGACGCACGCCCCGCACGTGACGCAGTCCCACACGACCTCGTCGGTCACCGCACCCGGGACGAGCACCGTCGGCTCCGCCCCGGCCAGCACCCCGGGCCCCTCGGCGAACAGCCGGTCGCGCAGGCCCATGATCAGGAGCTTCGGCGACAGGTCCTTGCCCGTCGCCCACGCCGGGCAGACGTCCTGGCAGCGGCCGCACTCGGTGCACGACATGGCGTCGACCATCTGCTTCCAGGTCATGTCGGCGAGCGTCCCCGAGCCGAGCCGGAGCGCAGCCTCGTCCTCGACCTCGAAGTCGAGGGGCTCGAGGCGCCCGCGCGCCCTCGTCCGCCCGAACCAGACGTTGATCGCCGCTGTCGCGATGTGCAGGTGCTTCGAGTGCGGCAGGTAGACGAGGAAGCCGAGGATCGTGAGCACGTGGAGCCACACGAAGATGCGCTCCCGCACCGCGAGCCAGTCACCGGATTCCATCAGCGTGGAGATCCCGTTCGAGACGGGCGACCAGCCCGCCGGCCACTCGTTGATCCCGAGGGCGATCTGCGACGCGTGCCAGAGGAGCAGCGTCGTCACGATGAGCGCGATCAGGCCGAGGATCAGGTCGGCCTCGCCGAGGTGGCTCCCCTCGAATCGGGCGGGCCGCTGCACCTTGCGGATCAGGAACGCCGCCGTCACGCCGACGAGGACGAGCACGCAGAACACGTCCACGAGGAGGAAGAACCACCCCTGATGCCCGAGCCAGGGCAGCGTCCAGTCGCGGTCGACAGCCCCGAGGAGCGCCATCACGATCGTCGGGAACAGGACGACGAAGCCCCAGAAGATGAAGGCGTGCACGACGCCGGGGACGAGTCGCTGGAGAAGCTTCCGCTGGCCCAGGACGATCGTCGCCTCCGCCTGCACGCGACGCCCGACGTCGCCACGGCGGCCGGCCGGCTTGCCCAGCCGGACGAGGCGGTAGAGGAAGTGCGCCCGGCGCAGGAAGAGCCCCCCGGCGACGGCGACCACGAGAGCCAGCGCGACCGCGGAGACGGCCGTGCTCACCGAGTCCCCCGCCCCGCGAAGACGGCGCTTGCCCGGTGTCCGACTTCAGTCGGACACCTGCGCTCGGACGTCACGAGGAACGAGCTGCACGGACGGCCGCCGAGATCGCCGGGACGATCTCGTGCAGGTCACCGATGACGGCGTAGTCCGCGCTCGCGAGGATGGGGGCCTCGCGGTCCGAGTTGATCGCGAGGATGCGCTTCGCCCCCTTGCAGCCGGCCATGTGCTGCGTGGCCCCGGAGATGCCGCACGCGATGTAGAGGTCGGGGGAGATCTTCGTCCCCGTCTGTCCCACCTGGTCGGTGTGCGGCCGCCAGCCCGCCATGGTCACGGCGCGCGAGCAGCCGACCGCGCCGCCGAGCAGCCCGGCCAGCTCCTCGACACCGGCGAAGCCCTCCGCCGAGCCGGCCCCGCGCCCGCCGGAGACGACGACCTTCGCGTCTGCGAGCGAGACGCCGCCCGTCGCGGCCCCGACGCGCTCCGACACGCGGACGGCGCGGGCGGCGTCGGAGATCGCCGGCGTGAACGGCTCGAGCCCGGGCGCCGGGTCGGCCGTCGTCTCGATCGCCACCGCGTGCGGCTGCACGGTGAGGAGCGCCGTCGGAGCGTGGATGCGCGCCAGCTCCAGCAGGCTGCCGCCCCAGCGCACGCGCGTCACCTCCGCGCCGCCGTCCGACGGCGCGGCTTGAATGCAGTTCGCCGCCAGAGGCAGGTCGAGCAGCGCGGCGACGTGCGCGAGGACCTCGTTGCCGCGCTCGGTTCCCGGGCCGAGCACGGCGGTGGCCGACAGCCGCCGCGCAACCTCCACGATCGCCTCCGCGATCGCACGCGGTGCGTGCGAGGCGTAGACCTCGTCCTCCGCCACGTGGAGGGTCTCGACCCCGTGGCCCGCGAGCGCCGCCGAAGGCGCTTGTGTCGAGTCGACACAAGCGCAGATCGCCTGCACGGAGCCGCCGCCCAAGGCGCGGGCAAGGGTCAGCGCCTGCAGCGACGGCTCGTCCACGGCGCCGTCCCCGTGCTCGACGTAGACCAGGGTCGCCGTCACAGGATCCCGATCTCCTGCAGCATCTCGACGACCCGCGGGGCCGCCGACGCACCCTCGCCGAGGATCTCGGCCTGCTTGCCCTCGCCCTCGGGAACGACGAGCCGGAGCTTCTCGAGCCGGGCGTCGGGGCGCGCGGGCGAACGCGTCTCGATCGGCTTCCGCTGCGACCGGAGCCGGCCGGGAACCGACGGGTAACGCGGGAGGTTGAGCCCTTCGAGCACCGTGACGACGGCGGGCAGCGGCAGCACGTACACGTCGCGGCCGCCCGATGCCTCCTGTTCGCACCGCGCCACGCCGCCGTCGACCGCGAGTGCCTTGAGGCCGGTGGCGACCGGGCGCCCGAGAGCGTGAGCGACGCGGATCCCGACCTGGTAGTTCCCCGCGTCGGCCGACTCGTTGCCGAAGAAGACGAGGTCGAACGGGCCGTGCGCCGCCTCGTCCTCCCGGATCGCGTCGAGGATCACGGCGGCGGTCGCCTGCGGGTCCCACTCCTCGTCGCCGATGGCGATGTGGATCGCCCGGTCGATCCCGATCGCCATGGCGTCGCGGAGCTGCTCCGCCGCCTCGTCGGGACCGAGCGTGAGCACGACCGACTCGCCGCCGTGCGCCTCGACGAGCCGTACGGCCTCCTCCACCCCGCACTCCTCGTGTGGGCTGATCGTGAAGCCGAGGTGGCGCGTCTCGATCGCCTGCGCGTCCTCGGTCAGCACGATCCTCCCGCCCGTCATGGGAACGCGCTTCACGCAGACGAGCACCCTCATCCCCAGCTCCTGCCGGAGGGGAGCGGCGGTGTGGGAGAGGCACTTTGTGTTGATTCAGCACAAAGTGCCCGACCGACGGACGCCTTGCCGGACGCGATCGTCACGAGCGGATCCGCGTGTTCTCGGGATCGAAGATCGGCGTCGCGCCGACGACGTCGACGGTGACCGGGTAGCGCTCGTGCATGTACTCGACCGCAAGGTCCTTCGAGCCCTCGACGGCGTGCTCGGGCGGCAGGTAGGCCATGAGGATGTACCGGCCGAGCGACGGCCCCGCCCCGGCGCTCGTCACGTACGAGCGGCGCCCCTTGGCGTCCGTCAGCGGCGTGCCGTCGTCGCGCAACGTGATGGGCTCGCGACCGAGCGGAAACCGCTTCACGCCGCTCGCCGAGGTGTGGTCGTCGATCGTCAGCGTGCAGAGGATCGCGGCCGGCTCCTCCTCGCGATGGCGCAGGTGCGCTTCCTTGCCGACGAAGTCCTGCTCCTTGACCGTCGGACGCGCCATGCCCGCCTCGACGACGGTGTACTCGCTCTCGAGCTCCGCGGCGAAGGCGCGATAGCACTTCTCGAGGCGCCCGGTCGTCCCGTAGACGCCGATCCCGCAGGCCGTGAGGCCGTGCGGCTGCCCCGCCTCCCAGACGACGTCCCAGAGCCGTGCGCCCTGCTCGATCGGCACGTAGAGCTCCCAGCCGAGGTCGCCCACGTACGAGATGCGCGACGCGAGGACGAGCTGGGAGCCGATCTCGATCGTGCGGCACGTCCCGAACGGGAAGCCCTCGTGCGACACGTCGTCGGAGGTGACGCTCGAGAGGACGTCCCGCGCGCGCGGGCCCCACAGGCCGATCGTCGTCCAGGCGGTCGTGACGTCGACGAGCGTCGCCGAGCCGTCGGCCGGCAGCTGGTCGGAGAAGAGCTTGCGGTCGGCCATCCCGTGTGCGCCGCCCGTGACGATCCGGAACTCCTCGTCCCCGAGCCGCATGATCGTGAGGTCCGACCGGAAGCCGCCGCCCGGCGCGAGCACCGGCGTGTAGACGACCCGTCCGACGGCGACGTTCATCTGGGCGAGCACGCTCTGCTGGAGCGCGTCGAGCGCCCCGGGGCCCTGCACGTCGAAGACGGCGAACGCCGAGAGGTCGAACAGGCCCGCGTGCTCGCGCATCGCGAGGTGCTCGGCATTGATGATCGGCGACCACCAGCGCGCGTCCCACTCGGCCTCGCGGGGCTCCACGCCGTAGCGCTCGACGAGTGGCGCGTTCGCCTCGTACCAGTGCGGACGCTCCCAGCCGGCGACCTCGTAGAAGACGGCGCCGAGCTCGCGCTCGCGCTCGTGCATGGGCGACATGCGGATGCCCCGGTCGGACGACCATTGCTCCGCCGGGTGGATGATCCCGTAGGTCTTGGGGAAGGCCTCGGTGGTGCGGGCCTTCACGTGCGCGCGCGTCTTCTGGTGGTCGTGGAACCGGGCCACGTCGGAGGAGTGGAGGTCGATGTGGGACTCGCCGTGCACCATCCACTCCGCGATCGACTTGCCCACGCCCGGCCCCTCCTTCACCCACACCGCGGCCGCCGACCAGAGCCCCTTCACCTCGGGCATCTCGCCGAGGATCGGCATCCCGTCGGGCGTGAGCGAGATGAGCCCGTTGATCGCGTACTTCACCCCCACCGACTCGTCGCCCACGATCTCCGGCATCAGGTCGAGGGCGTCGACCATCTGCGGGTCGAAGTCGGCCTGCGTGAACGGGAACTCCGTCGGCGAGAGCGCCGCCGCCTCGATCGAGGGGATCTCCTCCGGGTCGTGGACGATCGAGCGATGCGCGTACGAGCCGATCTCGAGGCTCGTCCCGTCCTGACGCTCGTACATGAACACGTCCATGTCGCGGACGATGGGGAACTCGATCGCCCGTGGACTCCGCTCGAACCGCGGCACCGGCCCGACGTCGATCATCTGGTGCACCATCGGCGTCAGCGGGATGTGGGCGCCGGCCATGCGGGCGATGAGCGGGCTCCAGACGCCGCAGGCGATCACGACCGTCTCGGCCTCGATCGTCCCCTTCGAGGTCTCGACGCTGCGGATGCGGCCGCCGTCGACGCCCATCCCGAGGATCTCGGTGTTGGGGAGGACGGTCAGCCGGCCCGTCTCGACTCCGCGCTCGCGCATGATCGTCCCCGCTCGCAACGAGTCGACGACACCGACGCCCGGCGTGTAGAAACCTCCGAGGAGGATCGTCTCGTCGATGTAGGGGACGAGCTCCTTGATCTCTGCCGGGGTGACGAGGGACACCGGCTCGATGCCCCAGGACTTCGCCGAGGCCATCCGCCGGCGGAACTCCTCCATGCGCTCCTCGGTGCGCGCGACCTCGATCCCGCCGCACTCGGTGAAGACGCCCATCTCCTGGTACTGGCGCGTGCTCTCGACGGTGAGCTGCGTCATCTCCTTCGAGTGGTCGACGAGGAAGATGAAGTTCGAGGCGTGCCCCGTGGAGCCGCCGGGGTTCGGCAGCGGCCCCTTGTCGAGCAGGACGACGTCGGCGCAGCCGAGCCGGGTGAGGTGGTGGGCGACGCTGTTACCGACGATCCCGCAGCCGATGACGACGGCGCGCGCGGCGGTGGGCACGGTGGTGCTCATGGTCTCCGATCGCTTGATATATCAGTCGGCGGCGGAAGATACACGAGTCTCCACCGGACTCGTCGCACAGTTGGCGCAGAACTGGCACGGACACGACACACGTTCCCGGCTAGCGTCCGCATCCCCGTGGGCGGGTGGGGGCTCGGGATGGGACCAGCACGGTGCGCGTCGCACCGTCCTCGCCGACGATGTCCGCTCACAGCACCGCGCGCACGGCCCGCTCGAAGCCGACGATGTGGTGGCGCATGACGCTCTCCGCGCGGTCGGCGTCGCCGTCGCGGATCGCCTCCAGGATCTCGTGGTGCTCGCGGATCGCGTCGTCGAGCCGTTCGACGCGGTCGAGTGCGAGGAACCAGATCCGCAGCGTCAGCACGTAGTACTCCTCGAGCGTGGCCTCCAGGAACGGGTTGTGGGCGCAGCGCGCGACGTGCCGGTGGATGCGCTGGTCCAGGTCGATGAGGCTCCGCTCGTTCCGCTCCCCCGCCGCGCGGGTGAGCTCGTCGAGCAGCGCCTGCGTCTCCTCGCGGTCGGTGTCGCTCCGTCGCTCCGCGGCGAGCCGTGCGGCCTTGCTCTCGAGCACGAGGCGGACCTCGGAGAGGCCCGCAATGTCTCCGACGTCCACCCCGGAGACGAAGATCCCCCGGCGCGGGAACACCTCGACGAGCTGCTCCCGGGCGAGGTCGCGGAGCGCCTCGCGCACCGGTGTCCGGCCCACGCCGAGCCGTTCCATGAGGTCGCGCTCGCTCACGACCGATCCGGGAGCGAGCTCGAGCGTGACGATCAGCTCACGAATCGCGTAGTAGGCACGGTCCGCGAGCGACTGCTCGTCGGGAAGGCGGGGTTGGTTGATGTGAAGGGTCGGCGTCGCCATGTCGAGCGCGGGCGAGTGTCCTCCCTGCGTTGCAGGGAGGACACTCGTGGTCTCTCAGCTCACTTGCCGAGCCAGGCCTTCACCTTTCCGGGGTTCGCCTTGACCCACTGCTCGGCCGCCTTCTCGGGATCCATGTGCTTGCCTGCGATCAGGTTGGCGACGTAGTTCTGGTCGTTGGCCGACCACTTCCAGCGCTTGATCACGCCGACGGCGGGCGAGCCGCTCTTCGCGAACTTCGACGTCATCAGCTTGTCGATGATCGTCTGCCCGTACCCGCACTTGTAGATGCTCCAGTCGTTGCCGAGCTTCGGGTTGTACGAGTCGACGCACTTCTTGCTGCGCGCCGGCAGACGTGATCTCGGAGAGCTGGTACGCGGTGTTGAGGTACTGCGGCGTGTACCAGTAGAAGAGCATCGGCTTCTTCTGCTTGTACGCCTGGCTCCAGCGGGCGACCTGGGCCGGCTCCGCGCCGACCGAGACGAACTTGAGGTTGAGGCCGAGCTCCTTGATCAGCTGCGCGTCCTTCTGGACGTACGAGGGATCGCCGCCGAGGAACATGCCCTGCGACCCCGACTCCGGGCTCTTGAAGATGCTCTCCTTGCCCTTCAAGCCCTGCCACGTCTTGAACTGCGGGTACTGCTTCAACAGGTACGTCGGGATGAACCAGCCGATGTGGCCGATCACGCCGTTCGAGCCGAGGTTCATGATCGTCCCGCTCTTCACGTACTTCTGGTTGACCTTGAGGAGGATGTTGTTCCAGTCCTCCGGGACGACGTCGACCTTGCCGTCCGCCATCGCCTGGAAGAGCGGCGTGCTCTCGGGCAGCTTCTCGATGTTGACCGTGCACCCGAGGTTCTTCTCGAGGACGTACTTGAGGACGTAGACGTTGGCCGTTGCCCCGGCCCACGCGTTCTCGTCCATCGTCACCGACCCGCAGCTCGCGCCGCTCCTGCCGAACGCGCTCGCGGAAACCCCCAGCGCGCCCACGACGACCAGCGCCAGCGCGGCCAGCGCCAGGCGTACCGGTCGTGCTCTCCTGATCGACATCCGACCTCCTTCGTGCTTCGCTTGCGTCCATAGCGGCGCTTCGGTCTCGCCGCCCACCGACTCTGACGTCACGGCTCCTCTCCGAGTTGCGCACGGCGCACGCCGCGGGTGACACGGTCGAGCGTGATCCCGAGCGCCAGGATCGCGAGCGACGCGAGCACGCCGAGCCCGAAGTCGGAGCGGGCGAGACCCTGCGCCACCTCGTACCCGAGCCCCGGCGAGCCGACGAGGCCGCCGATCACCACGACGGCGAGCACCATGATGATCCCCTGGTTGACGCCGAGCATGATGGCGTCCTGGGCGAGCGGGATCTTGACCTTCCGCAGGACCTGGCTGCGCGTCGCTCCGAACGACTCTGCGGCCTCGACCGTGTTCGCCTCGACGTTGCGGACCCCGCTCTCGACGAGGCGCGCGACGACGGGGAAGGCGTAGAGGACGCCCGCGATCACCCCCGGAACGACGGACACGGGCATCAGGTAGATCAGCGGGATCAGGTACACGAGCTGCGGCAGCGTCTGGAGCACGTCGTTGACAGGGCGCAGGATCTTGGAGAAGACGCGGCTCTCCGCCGCCCAGATCCCGAGGCCGAAGCCGATGACGACCGTCAGCACGGTCGCGACGAGCACCTGCGAGGCCGTGTCCATCGCGGAGCTCCACTCCCCGATGACGCCGATCAGCGAGAGCATCAGGAACGTCGTGATCGCCGAGCGCCGTCCGCTGACCACGAGCGAGATCAACGTGACCCCGACCAGCATCACCGGCCAGGGCGTCTCCACGAGGAAGTTCCGGAAGGGCACGAGCCCGTACTGGACGATGTGGTCGCCCACCCAGCTCGTCACCTGGAACAGGAACGTGTCGGGGTTCTGGACGTAGTCGAGCACCGACTGGAGGCGCGCGAGCAGCCAGTCGCGAGCGGTCGTGCGGGAGTAGGCGGCGCCGACGCCGATGAGACGCGCGACCGCGACGACCGCGAAGACCGCGATCGCGGTCGCTGCGGATGCGAGGCGCAGCCGCCGGCGAAGGTCGTCCGTGAGGTGGCGACGGGCGGGGTTCGTCTGCTCCGCGACGGCCTCCGTGACGCGGTCGAGCGCCATTGCCATCACGACGATCACGAGACCGGCCAGGAGGGCGAGCGCAGGGTAGGAATTCAGGCCGCTCGTCACGACGTCGCCGAGGCCCTTGCCGCCGATCAGGCCGGCGATGACGACCATCGACAGCGCGAAGAGGATGGTCTGGTTGACCGAGAGGAGCAGCATCCGCCGCGCGAGCGGCAGGCGCACCTTGGCGAGGGTCTGCGAATTCGTCGCCCCCATCGCGAGGGCCGCCTCGACCGTGTTCGCCGGGACGCCGCGGATGCCGAGCGCGGTGATCCGGATCGCGGGCGGGATCGCGTAGATCATCGTTGTGATCACCGCCGCGCCGGGACCGACCGAGAAGAGGATCACGATGGGCATCAGGTAGGCGAAGGCCGGGATGATCTGCATGGCGTCGAGCACGGGCGTGACACCACGCTCGAACCGGTCGGAGAGCCCCGCGAGAACGCCGAGCGGTATCCCGATCGCGAGCGAGAGGCCGACCGCGGCGAGCATCAGCGCGAGGGTCTGCATGCTCTCGACCCAGAGCCCGCTCGCGGCAAACGCCGCGAAGGCGGCGAGCGCCCACAGACCGGCGCGCAGGCCGCCGAAACGCAGCGAGACGAGGACACCCGCCACGGTCACACCGACCCACGTCATCCAGCCGAGGAAGCTCGTGAACCAGCTGACGAGGCTGTCGAGGAAGTCGGCGAAGCCGTTGAACGCGCGGATGACGATGCTCGGATTCTCCGCGTTGCGCTGGTCGACGAGCCAGGTCTGGAAGTCGTTGAGATAGGTCGGGAGAGAGTTCCACGTGAGCGAGGCCGGCCACGGGTACTCCGCCTTGAGCGCGAAGTAGCAGACGAGCATCACTCCGACGATCGCCGCCGTCAGGGTCACTCTGCTCCGCCACCAGGGACGGTGCTCGACGAGGAGCGACGGCGTCGCGCTCGTCGGGGCGGCACCGGCGACGACGGACACGCTCAGCCGCCCTCGCCGGCGATCGCCTGGAGCGCGGCGGTTCGGTCGACCACGCCGACGACGCGGTCGCCGTCCACCGCTACCACGGGGCGGTCGCTCCCGGCGAGCGCCGGCACGGCGTCGCGGACGCGCACCGGACGTCGAGTCGCGGGCCGTCGAGCACCTCGTCCGGTCCCGGGTCTCGCATGATCCAGCGCAGCGTGAGGACGTGGCTTCGCGGCACGTCGCGGACGAAGTTCTCGACGTACTCGTCGGCGGGGGAGCCGACGACCTCCTCCGGCGTACCGAGCTGGACGATCGCCCCGTCGCGCATGATCGCGATCCGGTCTCCGAGCCTGAGCGCCTCGGGAAGGTCGTGCGTGATGAAGACCATCGTCTGCCCCGTCTCCTCCTGGAGCCGGCAGACCTCGTCCTGCATGTCGCGGCGGATCAGCGGGTCGAGCGCGCTGAACGGCTCGTCGTACAGCATCACGACGGGGTTCGTCGCGAACGCCCGCGCGACTCCGACCCGCTGCTGCATGCCCGCCCGAGAGCTGATCCGGGAACTGCTTCTCGACGTCCTCGAGTCCGACGAGCTGCGAGGAGCTCACGGGCGCGGACGTTGCGCTCGTCCTTCGCCATCCCGCGGATCTCGAGCCCGAACGCCACGTTGTCGATCACGCGGCGATGAGCGAGCAGGCCGAAGTGCTGGAACACCATCGAGACCGAGTGACGGCGGAGCTCGCGGAGCTCGGCCGGGCTCGCGGCGGTGACGTCCTGCTCGGCGATGCGAATCGAGCCGGCCGTCGGCTCGATCAGGCGGATCAGGGTGCGGACGAGCGTCGACTTGCCCGAGCCGGACAATCCCATCACGACGAACACCTCGCCGGGCCAGACATCGAACGAGACGTCGCGCACGGCCGCGACGCAGCCGGTCCGCTCCCGTAGCTCCGACCGGCTCAGCTCCGCGTCGGCGTCCCGAGGATGCGCTCCGCCTTCGGCCCGAAGATCTTCCAGATCCCCGAGGCCGAGATCAGCGGCTCACCGGCGCGGCCGTTGCCGGTCACGCGGCTGATATATCAACGCGTTGGGCCGGTGTCCAGGGACTCTCGCTGCGCGAGCGCCCAAGTCCCGCCGGACGTATGTCGCGGGTCCACCCCACGCAGTGGAGGGCCGACGGAGCGTTGTGCGGAACCTGGGGGTCTCCGGCGTCAGCCGGAGACCTCGAAGCGGATGCCCTGCGCGAGCGGGAGCTCGTCGGTGGCGTTGACGGTCGCGGTCTGGCGACGCATGTAGGCCCGCCAGGCGTCCGAGCCGGACTCCCGTCCCCCGCCGGTCTCCTTCTCGCCTCCGAACGCGCCGCCGATCTCGGCACCGCTCGGGCCGATGTTCACGTTCGCGATCCCGCAGTCCGAGCCGGTCGCGGCGAGGAACCTCTCGGCCTCGCGGAGGTCGGTCGTGAAGATCGAGGACGCAAGCCCCTGCGGCACGCCGTTCTGGAGCGCGATCGCCTCGTCGAGGTCGCGATACGTCATGACGTAGAGGATCGGCGCGAACGTCTCCTGTCGCACGACGTCGCTCTGGGCGGGCATCCGCACGACCGTCGGCTCCGCGTACCAGGCGTCGGGCCACGCCTCGACCTCCGCGCGGGCGCCGCCGACGACGATCTCGCCGCCTTCCGTGCGGGCCTGGCCGAGCGCGGCCTCCATCCGCCCGAACGACTCACCCGTGATGAGCGGGCCGACGAGCGTTCCGTGCTCGCGGGGGTCGCCGATGGGCACCGAGCGGTAGGCGCTCGCGAGCCGGTCGAGGAGCTCGTCCGCCACCGACTCGTGGACGATCAGGCGGCGCAGGGACGTGCACCGTTGCCCCGCGGTGCCGACGGCCGCGAACAGCACCGCGCGGACGACGAGGTCGAGATCCGCGCTCGGGGCGACGATCGCGGCGTTGTTGCCGCCGAGCTCGAGCAGCGACCGCCCGAGCCGGGCCGCGATGCAGGGGGCGATCGCCTTTCCCATCGCCGTCGATCCCGTCGCCGAGACGAGCGGGATGCGGTCGTCCTCGGCGAGCTGCACGGCGCGGTCGGCCCCTCCGGTCACGAGCTCGAAGAGGCCGTCCGGGGCCTCCCCGAAGCGGTCGGCGGCCCGCCGCAGCAGCGAGGTGGTCGCGAGCGCCGTGAGCGGCGTCCGCTCGGACGGCTTCCAGATCACTGGGTCGCCGCAGACGAGTGCCAGCGCGGCGTTCCAGCTCCAGACGGCGACCGGGAAGTTGAACGCGCTGATCACGGCGACGGGCCCGAGCGGGTGCCAGGTCTCCGTGAGGCGGTGCCCCGGGCGCTCCGAGGCGATCGACCGCCCGTAGAGCTGTCGCGACAGACCGACTGCGAAGTCGCAGATGTCGATCATCTCCTGCACCTCGCCCAGGCCCTCCTGCGCGATCTTCCCCACCTCCAACGTCACGAGCGCGCCGAGGGTCTCCTTCTCCCGCCGAAGCTCCTCGCCGAGGAGGCGGACGAGCTCTCCGCGCCGGGGCGCCGGCACGTCGCGCCATGCCTCGAACGCGGCCACAGCGCGCGCGATCGCCGCGTCCGTCGACGATTGGTCGTCCCGCGCGACACGGCCGATCTCCTCGCCGGTGATCGGCGTGCGGACGACGAGGTCGCCGTCGGTCACCTGCGAGGCGTCGAGACCGAGGCGTGCCAGCAGGTCGAGCGCGGACGCGCTGACGGTGGCGGTGGACATCGGCAGCAATTCTAGGCGCCGGCCGCAGGCCGGCACCCGTCAGACGGTGGCGAGCTCCGGCACCAACCTGCCCGTGTCGTCGAAGCGCGCGTTCCAGCGGGCGTAGGTGGGCTCGACCTCGGAGAGATCGTGACCGCGGTCGGCGATCCGCACCGGCTGCGCCGCGTCCGGCGTGACGCGGTACTGGTACCAGGTGATGTCCCAGGCGAACGTCAGGACCGTCTCGGCGTTGACGCCGGCGAGCGGGACGATCGAGACCTTCGGCTCGCCGAGGCTCTTCGCCACGCCCGAGACCGTCCGGCGGAAGTCCGACTGGTTGAAGAGGTCGGCCGCCTCGACGAGCGTGAGCTCGTCGTCGGAGAGACGCCGCAGGATCGGCTCGGAGACGACCGGCTCGGTCTCCTCCTCGCGGGCGCCGAGCAGGGCTTGCCAGAGCGTCTTCTGGCGGCGGCGCCGCGGATGCTGCTGGAGGGCGGGCGAGACCGCGTGGCCCTCGCGGACCCAGCCGTGGTCGAGCGCGATGTCGTTGCAGAGCGGGCACACGTCGACGAACTCGTGACCGTCGGGCGAGAACCGGAGCGTGTGCTCGCCCATCAGGAGCGTCCGCTCGCAGATCGCGCACGTGCGTGTGACGTTTGACTTCGTGACCCGCATGCGACGGCCACTATAGCCCCGCGCCGAAGAATCCACAGCTGTGGACAAGCGTCGGACTCCGTCCGACACTAGGTTCCGGCTCTTCGTCCGTGCGAGCCTCCGCGGCCGGCCGGGCGCGCGCGCCCCCCGCCTGGTGGGTGTCTGGCGTCAGCCAGACACCTGCCTATGCGTTCGCCGCCTCGCGCGCCTTCTTCGTCTCGTCGACGATCTTCTGGGCGACGTGGGACGGCACCTGCTCGTAGCGCAGCAGGTGCATCGCGTAGTCGCCGCGGCCGCCCGTCATGGACGTCAGCGACTGCGAGTAGGTCAGCAGCTCGGCCATCGGCACCTCGGCCTTGATCGTGGTCATGCCCCCGGCCGGCTCCATGCCGTTGAGGCGCCCGCGCCGGGAGTTGAGGTCGCCGTTGACCGCGCCGACCGCCTCGTCGGGCACCGTCACCTCGAGCTCCATGATCGGCTCGAGCAGCACGGGGTCGGCCTTCGCGTAGGCCTCCTTGAACGCCATCGAGCCCGCGATCTTGAAGGCCATCTCCGACGAGTCGACGTTGTGGTACTGGCCGTCGACGAGCTCGACGCGCACGCCCTGGATAGGCGCGCCGGCGAGCTCACCGTGCTGCATCGCCTCCTGGATCCCCTTGTCCACCGCCGGGCGATAGCTCTGCGGGATCACGCCGCCGACGATCCTGTCGACGAACTCGTAGCCCTCGTGCCCCTCGATCGGCTGGAGCACGATCTCGCAGTCGCCGAACTGCCCCCGCCCGCCGGTCTGCTTCTTGTAGCGGTGGCGCGCCCGCGACTCGGAGCGGATCGTCTCGAGGTACGGGACGCGTGGCTGATGGAGCTCGATGTCGACGCCGAACCGCCGCTTCGCGCGCTCGAGCGCGACCTCGACGTGCATCTGGCTCATCCCCGCGAGGATCTCCTCGCCGGTCTGCGCGTCGCGTCGGAGGCGGAGGGTCAAGTCCTCCTCGGCGAGGCGCTTGATGGCCGAGGCGACCTTCTCCTCCTCGCCCTTGATCTTCGGCGTCACGGCGAAGCTCATCACCGGCTCCGGGAAGCCGAAGGCCGGCGGCTCGAGCGCGACCTCCCGGTCGGTCAGGAGATCGCCGGTCTGGACGTTCTTCAGCTTCGCCACCGCCCCGAGGTCACCCTCGCCGAACTCCCGCACCGGGGTCGTCGTCTTTCCCTGGAGCGAGAGCAGCGAGCCCATGCGCTCCTTCGAGTGCTCGCGGTGGTCGACCAGCGTGGTCTCGCTCGTGACCTCGCCCTTCAGCACCCGGAAGAGGTTGATCTTGCCCGCGAACGGGTCGGCGACCGTCTTGAAGACGAACGCCGCCGTCGACGCGCCCTCCACCTCGAACGGCGCGCCCCGCTTCGCGGGCGACGGCACACCCTCGACGAGGAGGTCGAGCAGCGCATGCGTGCCGAGGTTCTTCGTCGCGACCGAGCACCCGACCGGGAAGATCTCGCCGCGCGTGACGCCGAGCTTCAGCGCGTCGGCCACGTCGTGCGGATCGAGCTCCTCGCCCTCGAGGTAGCGCTCCATCAGCGCCTCGTCGATCTGCACCACCTCGTCGAGCAGCTTCTCGCGGTACTCCTGCGCGAGCTCCGCCATCGAGTCGGGGATCGCGACCGGGTCGCTCTCCTTCTGCCCGTCCGGGCTCATGTAGGCGCACATGTGGAGCACGTCGACGATGCCCTCGAGCTCGTGCTCGGAGCCGATCGGGATGTGGACGGCGACGCACTTCGAGGAGAACTGCTCCTGGATCTGGCCCAGCGTGCGGAAGAAGTCGGCGCGCTCGCGGTCGAGCATGTTGACGACGAGCACGCGAGCAAGGCCGAGCTCCTCGGCGAGCTTCTTGACGCGCGCCGTGCCGACCTCGAAGCCCATCACGCCCGAGACGACGACGAGTGCCCCCTCGACGACTCGGAGCGCGCAGCGGGCCTCACCCTGGAAGGACGGGTCGCCGGGGCAGTCGGCGAGGTTGATCTTCCGCCCCTGCCACGCTGTGTGGGCGAGCGAGAGGGAGATCGAGAGCTGCCGCTTCTGCTCGTCCTCGTCCGAGTCGGAGACCGTCGTCCCCGCCTCGATCGTCCCGAGTCGGTTGACCTCACCCGTCTGGAACAGGAGCGCCTCGACGAGGGACGTCTTTCCCGTCCCGCGGTGACCGACGACGGCGACGTTGCGAATCTTCCCCGGCTCGGTTGCAGCCATGTGCGCGCGCTCCTCCTGTCCGTGTGTGCAGCGGCAATGCTAGACCGCGCCGGGCGTTCGGCCACGGGGAGCCGTCGAGCGCTCCGCGGCTCCGCGGCGCATCACGGGGGCAGGAGCGCCTTGACATTCTCCGAACGAGGCTGGGTTAGCCTGCCGAGCTGCCCGGACCGCCGGGTGGGATCAGCGTGGAGAGAGCCGAGACGATCGTCGCCCACCGCTACCGAGTGCTCGAGCAACTCGGTCGCGGCGGCATGGGCGTCGTCTGGCGCGCCCGGGACGAGCGGCTCGAGCGCGACGTCGCGCTCAAGGTCCTCCACCCCTGGGTCGCGGACGACCCGGAGCTGCGCGAGCGGTTCGAGCGCGAGGCGTCCGCGCTCGCGCGCCTCGAGCATCCCAACGTCGTACGGCTCTACGACGTGCTCGAGAACGAGGGACAGACGGTGCTCGTCCTGGAGCTGATCGAAGGCGTCGCACTCGAGACGCTGATCGCAGGACGGACGCTCGACTGGGACGAGACCCGGGCGTACAGCGGCCCGGTCGCGGCGGCGCTCGCGCACGCCCATCGGCGCGGAGTCGTCCACCGCGACCTGACGCCGGCCAACGTGCTCGTCGAGCGCGGGACCGGACGCATCGTCGTCACGGATTTCGGTCTCGCACGGCTCGCGCGGTCGGCCCGAAGCGCGCCGATCTCCGGCGTGCTCGCCGGCACGCCCGAGTACTGGGCGCCCGAGCAGGCCGCCGGCGCGGTGACCGGCCCGGCTACCGATCTCTACTCGCTCGGCTGCATCGTGTTCCGGCTGCTCGCGGGCCGCATGCCCTTCGAGGGCGAGGACCGCCTCGCGACCGGGCTCCGGCGGGCCCACGAGGCCGCGCCGTCGCTCGCCGCCGCCGCTCCCGGTGCGCCGGACGACGCCGTCCAGCTCGTCGACCGCCTGCTCCAACGTCAGCCGGAGCTGAGAGGAGACGCGAACGAGGCCGCGCGTGCCCTCGGCGCCGAGCCGGTCTCGCACGCAGCACCCGGCGGCGTCTCTCCCGAGACCGCCTGGCCGGCCGCCACGCTCGTCACCCGGGTGCTCGGCGAGCCGGCGACGATCGTCCACCGGATCCGGTCCCACCGTGCCGTCCACCGTCGTCGTCTCGCCGCCGCCGTGGCCGGCGTCGCCGTCGCGATCGGACTCGCGGGCGGCGGCGTGTACGCCGTGGCGGGCGACGACCCGTCCGGCGTCAGCGCGCCCGACGTCGTCGGCTGGCAGGTCTCGGCGGCCAGGGCGGAGGTCACGAAGCGGGCGCACGAGGACGCGTTGAAGGCCCCGAAGGTGAAGGTCGTCGACCGCTCCTACTCCGAGTCGGCCCCGGCCGGCGCGATCGTCGCGCAGGACCCGCCCGAGGGCGACCGGATCCCGAAGAACGGGGCGCTGCTCGTCTCGGTCAGCAAGGGCAGCGCGTACGCGGACGTGCCGTCCGTCGCAGGCCTCGAGGGCGCCGCCGCCTTCGCGCTCCTCCAGCGGAACGGGTTCACCCCGTCGAGGCGCTACGCGCCCTCCACGGAGATCGAGGGATGGCACGCGGCCGAGACCGACCCGGCGGCCGGCACGCGCGTGAAGCGCCCCGCCCACGTGCAGCTCGTCGTCTCGACCGGCCCGCCCAAGCGGCTCGTCCCCTCGGTCGAGGGCCTCGACGCCGGCGCGGCGGCCGACGCCCTCCAGCGGGCGGGCTTCGCCCCGGTCGTGGAGGAGCGCCCGAACGCGCAGGTCGAGCCCGGCACGCTGCTCCGCGTGACGCCCTCGCCCGGCTCACGGGTGGCGATCGGGTCGACGATCACGGTCGTCGTCGCGCGCGAGCCGCGCTGGGAGCCGATCTCACAGGTCGAGGGCACGGAGGACGCAGCGCCCGAGCCGATCACGGTCCCCGCCGGCGCACGTCTCGTGCTCTCGACCACGGACACGTCCCCGCTCGGGCTCTGGGGCGGCACGGTTCGGGTCGACCTGTCGGGGGACACGGAGGGATCGTCGGACATCCACGCGGGCGAGAGCATCGTGCTCGCGGACGCGTCGGACGGCGAGCGGACGATCACCGTCGCGGTCGACGTCTCCGGCTCGGCCCACTGGGCGCTTGCCGTCGAGATTGCCCGCTAGCGACGGCGAGGCGAGCGTCGCCTCTACGCGTCCGCGGTCGCGCGAACGCCGCCGGAGAGGCGCGCCTTGAGGCGGAGCACGGCCTTCGTGTGGAGCTGCGAGACACGGGACTCGGTGACGCCGAGCACCTCGCCGATCTCGCGCAGCGTCAGCTCCTCGTAGTAGTAGAGGGTGACGACGAGCTTCTCGCGCTCGGGCAGCCGGGCGATCGCCTCGGCGAGCGCCTCGTTGAGCTCCGTCTGCTCGAGGGAGAACTCCGGATCTGCGCCAGCCGGATCCTCGATGGTGTCGATGAGGGCGACCTGGTCACCGCCGCCCTGCGGGCTCCAGAGCTCGTCGAGGGCAGCCATCGACGAGCGGGAGATGTCGGACAGGCTCTTCTCGAGCTCCTCCTCGGAGATGCCGACCTTGCCGGCGATCTCGGCATCCGTCGGCGCGCGCATCAGGCTCCGCTCCAGCTCGACGATCGCCCGTTCGATCTCGCGGGCCCGTGCGCGAACCGAGCGCGGGACCCAGTCGAGCGACCGAAGCTCGTCGATGATCGCGCCCTTGATCCGCGCGATCGCATAGGTCTCGAACTTGATCTCGCGGCCGGGGTCGTACCGCTCGATCGCCCCGATCAGGCCGAGCAGCCCGTACGACACGAGATCCTGCTCGTCGACGTGCGACGGCAGGCTCGCGCTGAGGCGCCCTGCGACGAACTTGACGAGCGGCGCGTACGTCAGGATCAGGCGATCGCGCACCGCCAGGTCGCGCGTGGCGCGGTAGTCCTGCCACAGCGTCTGCGTGTCCCCCCCGGAGAGCGCGCTCATGCCGTGGGTTCGCCCCGGGTTCGAACATGCGTCAGCGCGGCCACGTCAGCAGAATACGCCGCGCACCTGCTGTCTCATCCCGTCTGCTTGGCCAGCTTTGCCCCGTCATCTTGGCCAGACTCGCCGCGCGAGGTCACCCATCCAGAACGCGATCGCAGCCGCGGCGAGCGCGACCACCCACGCCCGGCCTCCCTCGAGCGCCGACCAGGCGGCGATCAGCGCCAGCGACAACGCGATGACCGAGAAGAGCCCGGCGAGCGCGTAGCGTTGCATCCTCGTGACACAGTGTCACAAGCGGTCGGGGGTACACTCCGCTCGCAGCCCAGGGGCGTGGCGCAATTGGTAGCGCACCGGTCTCCAAAACCGGGGGTTGCAGGTTCGAGTCCTGCCGCCCCTGCTG
>CAWAXS010000012.1:0-71713 GCA_963786055.1 uncultured Actinomycetes bacterium
TCCCAGAGGTCGTGGCCGTGCCTGTTCGTGGTGACCCATCCCGGAACGGGCTCGCCGAGGGCGTTCGAGAGTCGCTGCAGGATCGTGGCGTTGGCGGCAAGGTTGCACGTTGCTCCCTTGAACTCCCGTGCCTCGTCGGGCGCGATGCTCCAGATCACCTGCAGCCGTGTTCCGGTGGCGACGAGCGCGGCGAGACCGTCGACACGGACGCTGCGCTCCTCGAGCGCCGCGTTCGAGCCGCCCGTCTCGGCGTCGATCTCCCGGCCGATCGCTCCTGTGCCGGCCGCAGCCCGTCTGGCGGCGAGATCGAGGTAGGAGTCGATCACGATCAGCCGGTCGGGTCGAAGCTCGGGGTGGTGCGAGGCGAGCGTTGCGACGCCGAAGCCGGAGTACGAGACGCCGACGAGCAACAGCTCGCCGCCGACACGATCGTGGAGTGCGCCTGCCTCGCGCGCGAGCGCATGCAGGTACGCGGCGTTGCCCCAGTCGAGGTGCCGGTGCGCGCGGAGACCGAGGCCGACGTACCCGTCCTTCGGGAAGCGACCGCAGAGCAGCGTCAGCTCGCTGCGCCGCGCGAGCGCGCGAACCTGCTGGCAGTACGCCCAGCCTCCGGTCGTGACCAGTACGCCCTTGGCGTGCGGCTGCTCGACGACCGTCAGGATCGCTGCGCCGGCCGTGTACGTCCGCTCCTGATCCGGCGATCCCGTGGACAGCTGGGTCGCGGCGCCCGCGAGGGTGAGCGCCAGCACCAGCGCCGTTCCTGCGGCCCACAGGCGCCGCGTCTGCCTGGTCTCGCCCCGAGCGCCGCTCACGCGATCCCCCTCCACTGGCGTTCGTGGGCCACCCCGGCAGGGTAGACGGCTCCGCCGCGCCGCCAGCCCGCGGCGCGCCCCGTGGCGACGGACGAGCCTCCCCGGCAGGGTCGCGCCGGTTCTCTGCGATCCGTGACTCAGAGGTCGTTGGCCACCGTGAGCGGGAAGGACCCGGTGCCCGGTGTTGCCGCGGATGTCGGTCGCCTTGACCTGCACGCGGTACGTTCCGTCGCGGAGCGTGCGGGTGTCGAACCCGTGCACCAGATAGAAGCCGTAGCGCGCGTCCCAGATCTTCTTGTTCTGCCGCGTCCAGCTCGTGTACGTCTGGCTCCAGAGGTCGTTCGACGGATAGGTGAGCCGGAAGTCGACCGCGGTGCGCCAGCCGGTGACCGCCCGCTCGCCGTCCAGGAGCCTCCACTGAAGGAGCGCTGGGGTCAGCGGCTTGTCGTGCCAGGGGCCCGAGATCGAGATCGGCGTCTCGTCGTAGGCCTCGGCGACCAGGTCGACGCGCCCGTGCGCCGGCGCGCCGTGCGAGGCCGTGGCGGTCGACCTGACGGTCGCCGCGCGGACGGTCGGGACGGTCGTGTCGGTGTAGGGGCCCATCGCGCCCGGACGGAGCGGGTTGACATAGACGCCGTTGCGATGCTCGGCGAAGTGCACGTGCTCCCAGGGGCTGGCGACCTTGCCGATGACCGTGCGGTACGCGGTGACGCGCTGCGCCGCTACGGACGGTCGGCTCGATGTGCCAGTAGCCGAACTCGACGTTGCCGTGGTCTGCGATCACGGACACCGTCTCGGGGTGGCGGGGCGAGATGTAGGCCCGACCGGTGATCGTCGCGTAGACGGGTGTCCCGTCGGGGCACGAGACGTCGACCCCGAAGTGGAACGAGTGGCTGCGGCCGCCGATGCGCGGGTCGCCGAAGAAGCCGCGGACGGGGTGCTGGCGGTGGAAGGGCTTGACGGGCCAGCCGTAGGCCGGCTGGGGCGTCCCGCTCGTGGCGGCGACGGATGCGGAAGCTCCGAATCCGGTGAGCACGGCAAGGGCGAAGAGGATTCCGATCGTGTGCGCGAAGCACCTGCGAACCGTGAGATGTGGGTGCCTGGTGGTCATGCCCCCACGGTCGGTCCGGCCGTAAACGGGCCGACAACGGCTGCATCACGGCCGGGAAACGGTCTTCCGCCGCTGTGAGCCGGCGATTAGGACGTGGTGGGCGCCGGTGGTACAAACGCCGTGAATGCAGGAATTTCGGATCCTCGGCCCGCTCGAGGCGAGTAGCGACGACGGGCCGATCGCCCTCGGTGGCCCGCGCCCGCGCGCGCTCCTGGCGGCACTACTCCTGCGGGCGGGCCGGGTCGTCCCGACGGATCAGCTCGTGGACGAGCTCTACGGCGCCGAGCCCCCGAAGACCGCGACCGCGTCGCTCCACAACTCGGTCGTCGCGCTCCGCAAGGCGCTCGGGCCGGACGTCCTGGTCACGCGCCCGCCGGGATACGTGCTCGCGGTGTCGGCCGACCAGATCGACGCGCGGCGGTTCGAGCAGCTGCTGGCGGACGCGCGGAGCGCCTCCCCGGACGAGCGCCGCTCGCTGCTCCTCCGGGCCCTCGCGCTCTGGCGCGGCCCGCCGCTCGCCGAGTTCGCGTTCGACGACTGGGCGCAGGCGGAGATCCGCCGACTCGACGAGCTGCGGCTCGTCGCGAACGAGGAGCGGATCGCCGCGGACGTCGAGCTCGGCCGCCCCGCCGACGTCGTCCCCGAGCTCGAGACCCTCGTCGGCGAGGATGCGCTGCGCGAACGGCCCTGCGAGTTGTTGATGCTCGCGCTGTATCGGGCCGGTCGCCAGGCGGACGCGCTGAGCGCGTACGACGCACACCGGGCCGCCCTGGACGCCATCGGCCTCGAGCCGGGCGAGAAGGTTCGTCACCTACAGGCCGCGATCCTCCGCCACGAGGCCGGCCTCACCCCGGGCCGGAACGGCGACGAACGCGACGCCGAGGCGGAGATCGTCAAGGCGATCGTCGCGGGCCGCGTCGTGCCGGTGCTCGGGCTCGACGGCGCGGCCGACCTGGCGTCGGAGCTGGCGGCGTCGTTCGGGTACCCGAGCGAGCTCCCGATCGACCTCGCGCGGGTCTCGCAGTACGTCGCGACGATGAACGGCTCCGGGCCGCTCTACGACGAGCTGCACCGCCGGTTCGAGGCGGCGGTCGAGCCGCAGCCGGTGCACCGCTTCCTCGCCCGTCTGCCGACGCTCCTGCGGGAGCACGGCGCGTCCCACCAGCTCATCGTCTCGGGCCGCTACGACCTCGCCATCGAGCGCGCCTTCGAGGAGGCCGGCGAGGAGGTCGACGTCGTCACGTACGTCGCGGCCGGCCCGTACCGCGGGAAGTTCTGGCATCGGCCTCCGGGTGAGGAGCCGCGGCCGATCGACGTGCCCAACACGTACGCGACCGAGCTGTCGCTCGACCGCCGGACGATCCTGCTCAAGCTGCACGGCGCGGTCGATCCGTTCCCGGAGCGGGAGTGGGAGAGCTTCGTCATCACCGAGGACGACTACATCGACTACCTCGGCAGCTCCGACGTCGCAGCCGCGGTCCCGGTCGCGCTCGCCGCGCGCCTGCGGCGGAGCCACTTCCTCTTCCTCGGCTACGAGATGGTCGACTGGAACCTCCGTCTCGTGATGCACCGCGTCTGGGGGAACCGGCCGGTCGCGTACCGGTCGTGGGCCGTCGATCCCCAGCCGACGGCGCTCGAGCGCGCCTTCTGGCGCCGCTTCGACGTCGACGTGCTCGCCGTCGAGCCCGACGAGTACGTCGGGCTGCTCGCGAGGCGCCTCGAGGCCGTCGCATGAGCGTCGCGTCGCCCTACAAGGGTCTCGCTGCGTTCGAGGACTCCGAGCTCGACGCCCTCTTCTTCTTCGGGCGCGAGCGCGACACGGAGATCGTCGTCGCGAACCTCATCGCGTCGCGGCTCACGGTGCTCTACGGGCCGAGCGGCGTCGGCAAGTCGTCGCTCCTCCTCGCTGCCGTCGCGCGTCGGCTGCGCGAGCTACCCGAGGCGCCGCTGGTCGTCGTCTTCTCGAACTGGGGCGACGACCCCGCGCAGGCGCTCGCCGTCGCCGTCGCCGACCTGGCGGAGATCGAGGCCGGCGAGCTGGTCGACACGGTCGAGCGCGCGCAGGCCGGCCACGACGTGTACCTGATCCTGGACCAGGCAGAGGAGTACTTCACGTATCACGACGCGGCGGGCGGCTTCGAAGCAGGGCTCGCCGCGATCGTCAACCGGCCGCTGCGCGTCAACGTCCTTCTGTCGCTGCGCGAGGACACGCTCGCGAGGCTCGACCGGCTCAAGGGGGACATCCCGAGCCTGTTCGCGAACGTCCTGCGCCTCGACAGGCTCGACCGAACGGCCGGCCGGGCGGCGATCGTCCGCCCGCTGGAGCGCTGGAGCGAGCTCGAGGGCGAGCAGGTGGTCGCCGAGGACGCGCTCGTCGAGCGCGTGCTGGACGGCGTCGGTGCCGGCCGGATCGAGCTCGGCCCCGGCGGCCTCGGAGTCGCCGAGGGAAACGGCGGCGCCCACGGCATCGAGGCGCCGTACCTCCAGCTCGTCATGCAGCGCATGTGGGAGGTCGAGCGTGCGTCGGGGTCGTCGACGCTGCGGGCCTCGACGCTCGAGGAGCTCGGCGGCGCGGGACAGGTCGTGGCCGATCACCTCGAGCGGGCGATCGAGGCGCTCAGCCCGGCGCAGCGGGCGATCGCGGCCCGGCTGTTCGACCACCTCGTCACGCCGTCGGGCACCAAGATCGCGCACGAGGCATCCGACCTCGCCGAGTTCGCCGGTGCCTCGCCCGGCGAGATCGACGCGGTGACGGCCACGCTCGCGCGTCACCGCATCCTGCGCACCGACGAGAGCGGGCGGTGGGAGATCTTCCACGACGTCCTGGCCGGCGCCGTGCTCGGCTGGAAAGGCCGCTACGACGCCGAGCGAGCGGTCGAGCGCGCCCGCGCCGAGGCTCGGCGCCGTCATCGCAGGCTGGGGCTGCTCGCGTTCGGTGCCCTGGTCGGTCTCGCGCTCGCGTCCGCGCTGGCCGTCTTCGCCTTCTCGCAACGGAGCGACGCGCGCGAGCAGGCGCGGGTCGCGAAGGGCGGGCAGCTCGTCGCGAGCGCGCTGTCGGTCGCCGACACGGATCCCGAGCTCGGCGTCGCGCTCGCCCTCGAGGCGGCCCAGCTTCGACCCAAGCCCGGGCGCGGAGGACGCGCTCCGCCAGCCACTGAAGGACTCGCGCGAGCGCGCGATCATCGACGTCGGGCATCCACTGATCGGGCTCGATCTCGACCGCTCCGGGGCGAACGCTCTGGTGGTCGACGCCGGCCACGTCGCCCGGTTGATCGACCTCCGCACCGGAGCGGAGCGATGGTCGCACCGCGTCGACGGCGCCGCCGCTGCGTTCGCGCCCGACGGGCGGACGGTGCGCGTCGTCGCGCGGAGGTCGCTGCTCCGGCTCGACGCGGTGACCGGCAAGGCCTCGGGCAAGCCGGTCCAGCTCGCCGTACCGGGCGACGTGGAGCAGCTGGTACCGAGCCCCGATGGTCGCTCGGCGATCGTGATTGCCGGCAAGCCCCGCGCGCGCGTCGTCGACCTGTCGACGGGAGCCGCGATCGGTCGCGTCAAGCAGGCGCCGCGTGTCACGGGGGCCGCGTTTGCTCCGTCCGGGCGGCTCGCGGCGAGCGCCGGGGTCGACCGGACGGCTCGACTCTGGGATGCCCGGACGTGGCAGGAGACGGGCGCGCTGCGGGGCCATGGCGGACAGGTCCTCGTGGTGGCGTACGACGCCTCTGGCGAGCGCATCGGCACGGGCAGTACCGACCAGACTGCGCGAATCTGGCGTGCGGACACCGGCGGCCTCGTCACACCGCTGTACGGGCACAACGGGTATGTCGAGGACGTCGCCTTCGGTCCGGGTGGGTTCATCGTCACCGCAAGCGGAGACGGGACCGCGCGGACGTGGGCCCCCAACGGACGACCGGTCCAGACGTTCCGCGGCCACTCGGGAGCAGTCGTCGCCGCGGCAGTTCGCAGGACCCGACTCCGTGGTCACAGCCGGAGCGGACGGGACGATTCGCACCTGGGATCCGGGGACGAGCATCGAGCTCGTTCCTGCGCGCGTGGAAGGCCCGCGCGCACCGATCAAGCGCGCCAGGGGGGCTGGGGGTGCCGAGGCCGAGGCGATCGGAAGCCGCGTTCGACTTCGCACTGCGGACGGCAAGACGATCCTGCTCCGTGGTCACGCCGACCTCGTCAACGCCGTCGACTTCAGCCCCGACGGAAAGCTGCTCGTGACCGCGGGTCGCGACCACGACGTCATCGTCTGGGACGCCTCAAGCGGCAAGATCGTCCATCGCTTTCCCGAAGCGCAGTCGGCGTCCGTCGCGGACGCCCGTTTCAGCCCGGACGGGCGTTGGATCGTGACGGCCGGCCCAAAATCGGCGCGGCTCTGGAACGTGAGCGACGGCACTTCGCTGATGTACCTCTACGGCCCCAAGCCGCCCCTCACGGCAGTCGCGTTCGAGCCGGACTCGCGCACGGTCGTCACGCGCGAGGGGAGCGGTGTGGTCCGTCGCTACGTCTGCGACCTCTGCGGTGGGCTCGAGGAGCTGAGCGCCCTCGGCCGGTCACGGCTGCAGGCGACAGGGAGGGTGCTCACCGAGGCCGAGCGAACCCGCTACCTCGGCTGACGAACCTCCCCAATCAACTCGAGCCCGGAGCTCGGAGCGGCGCTGGGCCGCTCCGAGCCTCCCCCGTTCGGTCTACCTCGCGCGGAACGAAAACGGGGCCGAGACCGATGTCGACTTCGACGTCACCGTGATCGTGCCGCGGACGGTCGTCGGCTTCGCCACCTTGGGCGCCACGACGCCGGCAAGTCGCCGTCCCCGCAGACAGCTGGCCCGTGGAGCGCCTCATCGCCGAGCCGACCTTCGCCGCGCAGCGCACGGTGCCCGTGCCGATCGGCTGGTTCGTCTCGACCTGCCGAACGCGCGCCTTGACCATGATCGGCTTCCCGGCCCGACCGGATGCGGGCGTGACCGTCGGACGGTCGATTGCGAGCGTGTACGGATCGTCGCTCTCGAGATCGTCCTCGGCGCCCGAGCATCCGAGGTCGCTCGAGTCCGCCTTGCCGTCACCGTCGTCATCGCGGCCGTTCGAGCACTGCTTCAACGCGAGCTCGTACCGCCACGTTCCCCCGTCCGGGGCGGAGTCCAGCCCGACGATGTCATCGGCGTTGAACTTCGCCGACGCGGTCTTGAAGTTGAACGCGCTCGTGTTCGAGAGCAGCGTGCGCGGCAACGTGATGCGCCACAGACCGGTGTTCGCCGAGAACTCGAACCGGACGCTGATCCCCGCCGGCGGCGCGTCCACCCAGTCGGAACCGTTCCAGACGTAGACGTAACCCCGCAGCGACATCGTGAAGACCCGGACCTCGAAGCCGTCCTTGCCGCTGGCCGAGTTCCCGTCGGAGTCGATCTCGACGAGATACGCCTCTTCCTGCTCCGGCAACCGTGCGGGTGCGGAGATCTGGATCACAACCTCGCTTGCGTCGTTGGTCACGACGAACTGGCCGAGGTCCGGCGCGACACCGTTGTCGCCGCGCCGCGTCTGTGTACCGCTGTTCCGCTCCCGCCACTGCGGCCAGCCCGAGTGCGCCGACCACGACGAGAAGCGTCATGAACCATCGCATCTCCGTCTCCTTTCCTTTGCCGCGAGAGCCGGCACGGCGCCGACACTTCGCGAGCCCGAACCATCGGACGCGGCGCTCACTGCGGCCTAACGGCGGGCTAACCACCCGCAAGGAACACGCGTTCGGCCCGTTGCTACGCTCGACGGAGATGCCCGACCTGCGCGTGACGTCCGCCTACCGCCCGACCGGCGACCAGCCCAGGGCGATCGCCCAGCTCGCCGAGTCGCTGCGGGCCGGGAACCGCGGCCAGACGCTGCTCGGCGCGACCGGGACGGGCAAGACGGCGACGATGGCCTGGGTGATGGAGGAGCTCCAGCGGCCTGCGCTCGTGATCGCGCACAACAAGACGCTCGCAGCGCAGCTCTGCAACGAGTTCCGCGAGTTCTTCCCGGAGAACGCGGTCGAGTACTTCGTCTCCTACTACGACTACTACCAGCCCGAGGCGTACGTCCCGCAGGCCGACCTCTACATCGAGAAGGACTCGTCGCAGAACGACGACATCGCGCGCCTGCGGCTCGGCGCGACGAGCTCGCTGCTCACGCGCCGCGACGTCGTCGTCGTCGCCTCCGTCAGCTGCATCTACGGCCTCGGCTCCCCGGAGGAGTGGCGCGAGAAGGTGCTGGTCCTCGAGGTCGGGGCCGAGCACGACCGCGACGAGATGCTCCGCACGCTGATCGACTCCCAGTACGTCCGCAACGACACGGTGCTCGCCCGCGGGCGCTTCCGGGTGCGCGGCGACGTCGTCGAGGTGCAGCCGGCGAACGTCGAGACCGCCTACCGCATCTCGATGTTCGGCGACGAGGTCGAGCAGATCTCCCACTTCGACCCGCTCACCGGCGAGGTGCTGTCGAAGCTCGACAACCTCGCCATCTGGCCGGCGACGGAGTACATCACCTCGAAGCCGACGGTCGACCGCGCGGTCGACGAGATCCGCCGCGAGCTCGAGGCGCAGGTGGCGACGTTCGAGGCGGAGGGGCGGATGCTCGAGGCGCACCGCATCCGCCAGCGCACCGAGTACGACGTCGAGATGCTGAAGGAGCTCGGCTTCTGCAACGGGATCGAGAACTACTCCCGCGTCCTCGAGGGCCGCCCGCCCGGGTCGCATCCGTTCACGCTGATCGACTACTTCCCGGACGACTTCGTCGTCTTCATCGACGAGTCCCATCAGACCGTCCCGCAGATCGGCGGGATGTACGAGGGCGACCGCTCGCGCAAGCAGACGCTCGTCGACTACGGCTTCCGGCTCCCGTCGGCGCTCGACAACCGGCCGCTCCGCTTCGACGAGTTCCTCGGCAAGGTCGGGCAGATGGTGTTCGTCTCCGCGACGCCGGGGTCGTACGAGCTGCGACACTCGCAGGTGATCGCCGAGCAGCTGATCCGCCCGACGGGCGTCGTCGACCCCGATGTCGAGCTTCGCGCGACGAAGAACCAGATCGACGACCTGCTCGGCGAGATCCGCCGCCGCGAGCAGGCGAACGAGCGGGTGCTCGTGACGACGCTGACGAAGAAGATGGCGGAGGACCTGACCGACTACCTGCTCGAGTCGGGCGTCAAGGCGCGGTACCTCCACTCGGAGATCGACACGCTCGAGCGGATCCAGATCATCCGCGAGCTGCGCCTCGGGGAGTACGACGTCCTCGTCGGCGTCAACCTCCTGCGCGAGGGGCTCGACCTCCCCGAGGTGTCGCTCGTCGCGATCCTCGATGCCGACAAGGAGGGCTTCCTGCGCGGCAAGACGGCGCTGCTGCAGACGATCGGCCGGGCGGCGCGGAACGTCAACGGCACCGTGCTGATGTACGCGGACAAGCTGACCGAGGCGATCCAGGGGGCGCTCGAGGAGACGAACCGCCGCCGGGCGGCGCAGCTCGCCTACAACGAGGAGCAGGGGATCACGCCCGAGTCGATCGTGAAGGGCGTCTCCGACATCGCCGAGCTGCTCGCCCTCGAGTCGCCGACCGTGCCGGGCCGCCGCCGGCGCGGGAAGCAGGAGGTCTCGGGGATGAGCCGCGAGGAGCTCGAGAAGCTCGTCGTCACGCTCGAGGAGGAGATGTACGTCGCCGCGGAGGAGCTCCGCTTCGAGTACGCCGCCAAGCTCCGCGACGAGATCAAGGAGCTCCGCCGCGAGCTGAACGCGCTCGCCGCGGCGACGTCGTAGGGCGTCCACCGCCCGCCCGATCCGAACGACCCTTGTTCGCAGGCTCCCTGACATCATGGAGTCGATGACCACCGGCTCGAGCGCGAGAGACCTTCCGGTGCCGGAGCCCGACGACGGCGGGGAGCCGAGGATCAGCTACGTCGTCGCGCGACTCGAGCGGGCGATCCGGCGCGCGATCAACGAGCGTGTCGGTGCCCACGGGCTGACGGTGCTGCAGTACACGACGCTGAGCATCCTCGGCTACCGGGGCGAGCTCTCGAACGCCCAGCTGGCGCGTCGTGCGTACATGTCCCCGCAGGCGATGAGCGAGGTGATCGAGGCGCTCGAGGGCAAGGGGCTGATCGAACGTGCCCCGCGTCCCGGTCACCGGCGCGTCCTGCCCGCGGTGCTCACGGCGAAGGGCCGGAAGGTGTTGCGCGCGTGCGACGCGGCGGTCGACGAGCTCGAGGCCGAGATGCTCCGCGGCCTGGGGCGGAGGGATCGGGCGTCGCTTCGGGCGGGCCTCGTCTCGGCGGTGCGGGCGCTCGGCGCGGGGCTGCCCGAGCGCTAGGGGACTGTAGTTGTATCAAGTAACCTGATGTTCTTTGATCATACGAGGAGGACGTGATGGGCGTGCTGGACGGAAAGGCGGCGATCGTGACGGGCTCCGCGCGCGGGATCGGTCGCGCCACCGCGGAGCTCTTGACCGAGCACGGCGCGCGGGTGCTGATCAACGACCTGGACGAGGATCTCGCTGCGCAGGCGGCCTCGGAGATCGGCGGCGACACGGCCGTCTTCGGCGGCGACCTGACGCACGACGGCGTCCCCGAGGCGCTCGTGCAGAGGGCGGTGGACGCCTTCGGGCAGCTCGACATCGTCGTCAACAACGCCGGCTACACGTGGGACGGCATGGCCCACAAGATGAGCGACGAGCAGTTCCGCGCGATGCTCGAGATCCACACCGTCGTCCCCTTCAAGGTGCTCCGCGCCGCCGCGCCCTACCTGCGCGATGCGGGCAAGGCCGACAAGGAGGCGGGGCGCGAGGTCTTCCGCAAGGTGGTCAACGTGACGTCGATCTCGGGCACGCAGGGGAACCTCGGCCAGGTCAACTACTCGGCCGCGAAGGCGGGGCTCGTGGGTCTCACGAAGACCCTCGCGCGAGAGTGGGGGGCGTTCAAGGTCAACGTGAACGCGGTCGCGTTCGGGTTCGTCGAGACGCGGCTGACGGCGGCGTCCGACGACGGCGGCGAGACGATCGAGCGCGGCGGCCACGAGATCCGGCTCGGGATCCCTGAGAAGATGCGGCAGATGGCGCCCCTGATCATCCCGCTCGGCCGCCCGGCGACGCCCGAGGACGCCGCCGGCCCGATCTTCTTCCTGTGCTCGCCGTGGTCGAACTTCGTCCACGGCCAGGTGATCACGGCCAGCGGGGGCCAGATGACCGGGATGACGACGTGAGCCGGGCGCACACGACCCGATGAGCATCGACCTCGACAAGATCGTCGCGATCGACGTCCACACCCACGCCGAGATCGGCAGCACGGGCGAGGACGGCCTCAGGCCCGAGTGGCGCGAGGCGGCGGCGCGGTACTTCGGCGAGGCGGGGAAGCCGACGGTCGAGGACGTCGCGGCCTACTACCGGGAGCGCAACATGGCGGCCGTCGTCTTCACGGTCGACGCCGAGACGGTGACCGGGCGCCCGTCCGTCCGCAACGAGGAGATCGCCGAGGTGGCCGCTGCGAACGCGGACGTGCTGATCCCGTTCGCCAGCGTCGACCCGCACCGGCCGAACGCCGTGGACGAGGTCCGTCGACTGATCCGCGATTACTCCGTGCGCGGCTTCAAGTTCCATCCCAACGTCCAGGCGTTCTTCCCGAACGACCACGCCTTCTATCCCATCTACGAGGCGATCGAGGAGGCCGGCCTGCCGGCGCTCTTCCACACGGGGCACTCGGGCATCGGCACCGGGCTCCCGGGCGGCGGCGGCATCCGGCTCAAGTACTCGAACCCGATGCACGTCGACGACGTCGCGGTCGACTTCCCCTCGCTCAAGATCGTGCTCGCGCACCCGTCGTTCCCGTGGCAGGACGAGGCGATCTCGGTCGCGCTGCACAAGCAGCAGGTCTACATCGACCTCTCCGGCTGGTCGCCCAAGTACTTCGCGCCGCAGCTCGTCCGCTATGCGAACACGCAGCTGCGCGACCGCGTGCTCTTCGGCTCGGATTACCCGATGATCACGCCCGACCGCTGGCTCGCCGACTTCGCGGAGGCGGACTTCAAGGACGAGGTCCGCCCGCTGATCCTCAAGGAGAACGCCGCACGGCTGCTCGGCTTGACGCGCTGACGAGCTAGTCTCGAAGCCATGTGCCGCAACATCAGGACGCTCCACAACTTCGATCCCCCCGCCACGAGCGAGGAGGTCCACGCCGCCGCGCTCCAGTACGTGCGCAAGGTGAGCGGCTCGACGAAGCCGTCGAAGGCGAACGAGGCCGTGTTCGCACGGGCCGTCGACGAGATCGCGCACATCACGATGCATCTCCTCGACGACCTCGTCACCGCCGCGCCGCCGCGCGATCGCGACGTCGAGGCCGCGAAGGCGCGCGCCCGGGCCGAGAAGCGGTTCGGCGCCGCCGCGTAACACGGACCGACCCGGCAGAGTGGGGCGATGAGCCGCCCTGCCGACCCGTCGTCGGACGCTGCCCTCCGCGCCAACGTCCGCCTGCTCGGCGGGATCCTCGGGCGCGTCCTCGGCGAGCAGGAAGGCGAGGACGTGTACCGCCTGGAGGAGCGGATCCGCCTGCTCGCCCGGCTCGGTCGTCGCGGCGACGCAGGCGCGTCGCGGGCGCTCGCCGAGACGATCGCGCTGCTCGGCGTCGAGACCCAGGCGGTCGTGCTGCGGGCGTTCACCGTCTACTTCCACCTGGCCAACATCGCCGAGCAGCACCACCGCGTCCGGCGGCGTCGAGAGGTCGAGCGGGAGGGCGGCGTGCTGCGCGAGTCCCTCGACGAGGCCCTCGCCGCGCTCGAGCACGACGGCGTGCCGCGCGACGAGCTCGAGGCGGCGGCGCGCCGGGTCTCGGTCGAGCTCGTGCTGACCGCCCATCCGACGGAGGCGCTGCCGCGCACGATCCTCGAGAAGCACCGCCGGATCGCGCGGCTCCTCGAGGAGCTCGACGACCCCCGGCTCACCCGTGCCGAGCGCTCCGTCCGAGAGGACGCGCTCGCGGAGGAGGTCACCATCCTCTGGCAGACGGACGAGGTCAGGTCGGAGCGGCCCCGCGTCGTCGACGAGATCCGACAGGTGCTCTGGTTTCTCGAGGACAGCCTGTGGGACGCCGCGCCCGCCCTTCTCGCGGCCTGGCGGGAGCGGCTGCCCGGCTCCCCGCTTCGCTTCGGCTCGTGGGTCGGCGGCGATCTGGACGGAAACCCGAACGCGGGCGCCGAGACGGTGCGCGAGGCGGTGGAGCGCGGTGCGGCGCTCGTACGGGAGCTCCTTCGCCGCGACGTCCGCGAGCTCGCCGCATCGTGGGGGATGTCGACCACGCTGGTCGACGCCGACCCCACGGTCGGGGCCGTCGACCTGGAGACGGAGAGGAACCCGACCGAGCCGTATCGCCGCCGACTGACATCGATCTGGGAGCGGCTGGGCGAGGACTCGTACGCGTCCGCCGTCGAGCTCCTCGAGGAGCTCGACCTCGTCGAGGAGAGCCTGCGCGCCCACCGGGGCGCCCGCATCGCCGACGGCGGGCTCGCCGGCCTCCGGCGCCGTCTCGAGGTGTTCGGCCTCACCGGGCCGTCGCTCGACGTCCGCTTGCATTCGCGCTCGCTGACCGGCGACCCGGACGGCGTGCTCGCCGTCCTCGGCGAGGCCGCTGCGCTCCAGCGGCGGCGGGGCCGGGAGGCGATCGACACGCTCGTCCTCTCGATGACCCGCACGGCCGACGACGTGCTCCTCGCCGAGTCGCTCGCAGCGCAGGCCGGCCTCGAGGTGGGCGTCGTCCCGCTGCTCGAGACGATCGACGACCTCCGCGGGGCCGGATCGCTCGCCGCCGACCTCCTGGAGCGCAGCCCGCGCCCGCGCCTCGAGGTGATGGTCGGCTACTCCGACTCCGGGAAGGACGGCGGCGTGATCACCGCGCAGTGGGAGATCTTCCGCGCCCAGGAGGCCCTCGCGTGGCTGGCCGGCGAGCGGGGCGTCGAGCTGACGATCTTCCACGGTCGCGGGGGAAGCGCGGGGCGCGGGGGAGGCCCGACGCACGCGGCCGTCCTCGCGCAGCCGCCCCACGCGGTCGACGGCCGGCTCAAGCTCACCGAGCAGGGGGAGACGATCGCGTTCAAGTACGGGCTACCCGGCCTCGCGCGCCGGAACCTCGAGGCCGCCGTCGCCGCGACGCTCCTGACGGCCTTCCCCAACCGGGTCGTCGAGGAGGCTCCCTCCGATGCGCGCGAGACGATCGAGTCGGTCTCGCAGGCGGCGCACGCGAGCTATCGGTCGGTCGTATGGGACGACCCGGACCTCCCGCGGTTCCTCCGGGCGTTCACCCCGCTCGACGAGCTGACGCTGCTCGAGATCGGCTCGCGCCCGGCCTCGCGCCCCGACGCCGGGCAACCGAGCGAGCTGGAGGCGCTGCGCGCGATCCCCTGGGTGTTCGCCTGGACGCAGACACGCTGCATCGTCCCGGCCTGGCTCGGCGCCGGTGCGGGGCTCGCGGCGGCCCCCGTGGAGGAGCTCCGCTCGCTCTACGCCGGCTGGCCCTTCTTCCGCGCGCTCGTCGAGAGCCTCGAGATGTCGCTCGCGAAGTCGAGCATGGGGATCGCCGAGCGTTACCTGGAGCTGGTCGACGACGACGCGCTGGCGACGCGCGTCTTCCGCGTGCTGCGGGAGGAGCACGATCGCTCACGCGCCGCGGTGCTCGAGATCGTCGAGGAGCGCGAGCTGCTCGACCGCCACCCGGTGCTCCAGCAGTCCATCCGTCTGCGCAACCCGTACGTCGACCCGATGAACGCGATCCAGGTCGAGCTCCTGAAGCGGTGGCGCGGAGGCGACGAGGCGTCGTTGCGACCCCTGCTCCGCTCAATTGCCGGGATCGCCGCCGCGCTCCGTAACACCGGTTAGGCGGCGGCCGTCAGGCCGCGGCCAGCGAGGCGTTCTTGTCCGCGAGATAGCGCAGGTACGGCTCCGGGTCGATCGGCCCGCCGACGATCCGCTCGATCATGTCAGCCGGCGTGAACTTCCGGCCGTGCCGGTAGAGGTTCTCGCGGAGCCACTCGTAGATCTCGCCGAACGAGCCCTGCTCGACCAGGTCGTACGCGCTCGGCAGGTCGGCGAGCAGCCGCTCCCAGATCTGCACGGAGAGGACGTTCCCGAGCTGGTAGGTCGGGAAGTACCCGAACATCCCACCCGACCAGTGGACGTCCTGGAGGCACCCGAGCCGGTCGTTCGGCGGGCGGATCCCGAGGAGCTCCTCCATTCCCGTGTTCCACGCCTCCGGCAGGTCGGCCGTGGAGAGCCTCCCGGAGAGCAGCTCCTGCTCGAGCCGGAAGCGGAGGATGATGTGGAGGCCGTAGGTCGTCTCGTCGGCGTCGACGCGCACGAGCGACGGCCGCGCGCGGTTGATCGCCCGATGGAAGCGCTCCAGCGGGACCGCCGCGAGCACGTTCCCGAACCCGTCGCGGAACTGCGGGTAGAACCAGCGCCAGAACGGCAGGGAGCGCCCGATCACGTTCTCCCAGAGCCTGCTCTGCGACTCGTGGAGGGCCGACGAGCAGCCCGTCGAGAGAGGCGTCCGGTCGAGGGCCCGGTCGCCGCCGTGCTCGTAGAGCCCGTGGCCCACCTCGTGCATCGTCGAGAAGATCGAGTTGCCGTGGAGGTCGTCCTCGGCATAGCGGGTCGTCAGCCGGACGTCGCGCGTCGCGAACGAGATGCAGAAGGGGTGGACGGTCGGGTCGAGGCGAAAGCACCCGTCCGTTGCGCCGAACGCCCGCGCCACCACCAGTGACAGCTCGTGCTGGGCCTCCGTCGAGTACGGGCCGTCGACGAACGGCTCGGGCTCCTCGTCCCCAGCGGCCGCGACGAGGTCGCGGAGCGCCGGCTCGAGGCGGTCGAAGACGCGTCGCACCTCTTCGGTGCGCGTGCCCGGCTCGAAGTCGTCGAGGAGGGGGTCGTACGGATCGGCCGGCGTGGGGAAGCAGTCGACGTACTGCCGCTTGAGCTCGAGCGTCCGGTCGAGCACCGGCCGGAAGCCCGCGAAGTCGTCGTCGGCACGGGCGCGGGCCCACGCCTCCATCCCCTCGGACGCGTGCTTCGTCATCTCGCCGCGGAGCGCCGCGGGGACGCGTCGCGCCTTCTCCCAGTCTCGTCTCGTCACGGCCACGAGGCACGCGTCGTCCGAGTAGGGATCGAGATCGGCCGTCTCGGGGCGCAGCTGCTCGAGCAGCACGCCGATCTCGTCGCGCACGAAGAGCTCGTGGGCGAAGCGGTGGAGGGTCGCCAGGGTTTCGGCGCGCGTCTCTGCGCCACCGGGGGGCATCATCACGAGCTGGTCCCACTCGAGGACGCGCGCGGCGACGACGAGGTCGTCGATCTGCGCCAGCTCGCTGCGAAGAGCGGTCAGGGCGTCCGACACGGCGACCGCATCGTAGACGCTCCCGCGCGCAATCTCCTCTCGGGCGGCGTCCGCCGTCAGCCCGGCTCCGCGGCGATACGGACGCCGTCGACGCGGACGGGATGGTCGGCGGCGGCGAGGAGCTCCGTGTCCCCCGCGGAGTCGCCGTACGCCCAGAGCTCGGCCTCGGCGAGGCCGGCGCCGTCGAGCCACTCGCGCACGCGTCGGGCCTTCTCGGGCCCGCGGCAGTTCCCGCCCACCAGCCCTCCCGTGAGCCGTCCGTCGCTACCCCGCTCGAGCCGGGTGCACACGACCGCATCGACGTCGAGCAGCTCGCCGAGCGGGACGAGGTACGGATCGAGCGACGCCGACGCGAGGACGACCGTGTGGCCGAGCTCGCGATGCCGCCGGAGCCGGGCGGTCGTGTCGTCGCGCAGGATGTCGGACGCCACCTCCCGCGCGAACGACGCTCCGAGGCGGTCGACCTCTTTCGCATCCAGTCCGCGGAGTGCGCTGCAGGCGATCTCCTTCAGGCGGTCCCGATCCCGGTGGAGAAGAGCCTCGGCGACCGCGACCGGGTGACCGAGCAACGTGGTGGCGAGCCGGCGACCGGCGACACGACGCAGGAAGGGCGTGACGCAGTCGCGCGTCGTGAGGGTGCCGTCGACGTCGAACGCGGCGACGACGGCGGGCGATCCCGGAGACGGGGGCGTCGGGGGCACGAGCCGAACGAGGCTATACACTCGTGCCGTGTCCGACGGCCCCGAGATCTTCGACGACCTCTATCTCGGCCTGCAGGCAGGCGGCGCACTGCGCAAGCAGCGGCGCGGCGAGGAGCTGACCGAGCAGGAGCGCGAGGCGATCGGCCGCTGGCAGCAGATGTCGATGTGGCGCAAGGGCGTTGCGGTGGGCGCCTTCGCGGTCGGTACGTTCGGGCTCGGCTTCACCCTCGGCGGCCTCGTCTTCGGCCGCAGGGCGCGCAAGGCCTAGCGCTTCCCTGCGGAATCGCTTCGGCCCCGTGAGGGACGGCGCGTAGGGGAAAACAGAACACTTGTTCGATCGTGTCGCGCGGGCTAGACTCGTCCCTGATGGCCGATCAGCTCGTCGTTCACGGCGCCCGCGAGCACAACCTGAAGGACGTCACCGTCGCGCTCCCGCGCAACGCGCTCGTCTGCGTGACCGGGCTCTCGGGCTCGGGCAAGTCGAGCCTCGCGTTCGACACCATCTACGCGGAGGGGCAGCGGCGCTACGTCGAGTCGCTCTCCGCGTATGCGCGGCAGTTCCTGCAGATGATGGAGAAGCCGGACGTGGACTCGATCGACGGGCTCTCGCCGGCCATCTCGATCGACCAGAAGACGACCTCGCGCAACCCGCGCTCGACGGTCGGCACGGTGACCGAGATCTACGACTACCTGCGGCTCCTCTACGCGCGGGTCGGGCGCCCGCACTGCCCGATCTGCGGCCGCCCGATCGCCGGCCAGTCGCTCGACCAGATCGTCGAGCAGGTGCTCGCCCTCCCCGCCGGGGCGAAGTTCACCGTCAACGCCCCGGTCGTCCGCGACCGCAAGGGCGAGTTCCGCGACGTCCTCGAGGAGCTCCGCCGCGACGGGTTCACGCGGGTCAAGGTCGACGGCGAGCAGCGCCTCCTCGAGGAGGAGATCACCCTCGACAAGAAGTTCAAGCACACGATCGAGGTGGTCGTCGACCGCCTCGTGATGAAGTCGGATCTGCGCCAGCGCCTCACGCAGTCCATCGAGACGGCGACGTCGCTGGCCGAGGGCCTCGTGGGAATCGACGTCGTCGACGGCGACGCGTACCTGTACAGCGAGAACTTCGCCTGCCCCGAGCACGGTGTCGGCCTCCCGGAGCTGGAGCCGCGGATCTTCTCGTTCAACGCGCCACACGGCGCGTGCCCGCGTTGCACCGGGCTTGGCTCGCAGCTCGAGATCGACCCCGACCTGCTCGTCCCCGACTCGAGCCTGTCGATCGAGGAGGGCGCGCTCGTGCCGTGGTCGCTCGGCGGCCAGGGCTTCTACGAGTCGGTCATCAAGGCGGTCGCCGACCGGTACGAGATCGATCTGCAGACGCCGTGGCGCGAGCTCGACCGTGAGGACCAGGACCGGTTCCTGAACGGAACGAACGGCGACCGGATCCTCGTCACCTACCGGAACCGCATGGGCCGCAAGCGCCAGTACACGATGGCGTTCGATGGGCTCGTCAGCAACCTCCAGCGCCGCTACCGCGAGACCGACTCGAGCCAGCAGCGCGAGCGGATCGAGGAGTACATGTCGATGCGGCCGTGCCCGGTCTGCAACGGGGCTCGGCTCAAGCCGGAGGTCCTCGCCGTCACCGTCGGCGACAAGTCGATCCACGCCTTCTCGCAGCTGTCGGTCACGGCCGCGCTGCGGTTCGTCGACGGCCTCGAGCTGACGCCCACCGAGGGGCTGATCGGGCGGCGGATCCTGAAGGAGATCCGCGAGCGGCTGACGTTCCTCGACGACGTCGGCGTCGGCTACCTCAACCTCGACCGCGCGGCCCGGACGCTCTCGGGCGGCGAGGCGCAGCGGCTGCGGCTCGCGACGCAGATCGGCTCGCAGCTGGTCGGCGTCCTCTACATCCTCGATGAGCCGTCCATCGGACTCCACCAGCGCGACAACGGCCGCCTGATCGGGACGCTCGAGCGCCTGCGCGACCTCGGCAACACCGTGCTCGTCGTCGAGCACGACGAGCAGATGATGCGCACCGCCGACTGGCTCGTCGACATGGGCCCCGGCGCGGGCGAGCACGGGGGAGAGGTCGTCGCGGAGGGAACCGCGACCGAGGTGATGCGGAACCGGCGGTCGGTCACGGGAGACTTCCTCTCGGGGAAGCGGCGGATCGAGGTACCCGAGCGGCGCGACGAGGATCGCGGCGCGTTCCGCGTGCTCGGAGCGCGCGAGCACAACCTGAAGGACGTCGACGTCGAGTTCCCGGTAGGCAAGTTCGTCTGCGTCACGGGCGTGTCCGGCTCGGGCAAGTCGACGCTCGTCAACGAGATCGTCTACAAGGCCCTCGCCAACCGGCTCTTGAAGACGCGGACCAAGCCCGGCGCGCACGACGGCGTGGAGGGGATCGACTGCTTCGACAAGGTGATCGAGATCGACCAGACGCCGATCGGCCGCACGCCGCGCTCCAACCCCGCGACGTACACCGATCTCTTCACCCACGTCCGCGAGCTCTACTCGCTGACCCCCGAGGCGAAGGTGCGCGGCTACAAGCCCGGGCGGTTCTCGTTCAACGTCCGCGGCGGACGCTGCGAGACGTGCAAGGGCGACGGGCAGATCAAGATCGAGATGCACTTCCTGCCCGACGTCTACGTGCCCTGCGAGACGTGCCACGGGAGGCGGTACAACCGTGAGACGCTCGAGGTGCGCTTCAAGGGGAAGTCGATCGCCGACGTGCTCGAGATGTCGGTCGAGGAGGCGCTCGAGTTCTTCGCGAAGATCCCGAAGATCCGGCGGCGACTGCAGACGCTCCACGACGTGGGGCTCGACTACATCCGCCTGGGCCAGCCGGCGACCACGCTCTCGGGCGGCGAGGCGCAGCGGGTGAAGCTCGCCGCAGAGCTCTCGAAGGTTGCGACCGGGCGGACGCTCTACATCCTCGACGAGCCGACGACCGGCCTCCACTTCGCCGACATCGAGAAGCTGCTCGAGGTGCTGCAGCGCCTCGTCGACGCGGGGAACACGGTGCTCGTGATCGAGCACAACCTCGACGTGATCAAGCAGGCCGACTGGATCGTCGACCTCGGGCCCGAGGGCGGCGAGGCCGGGGGAGAGGTGATCGCCGCCGGGACGCCGGAGGACGTGGCCGAGGTCGAGGAGTCCCACACCGGGCAGTTCCTCCGCGCGGTGCTCGCGCAGCCGGCCGCCGCGGCCGCCTGAGCGGCGATCCCGCGGCCAGGGCGCTCCTGGCGCCCGCGACGCCCGCCTGAGATCCTCGCGCGATGGCGACCAGCATCGCGATCGGCGCGCGGCTCGTCGCCGTGCGCGAGCTGTGGGGCAATCGCGATCTCCGGCGTGCGGAGCTCGCCTGGGGCGGCTTCCACGCCGCCGAATGGGCGTCGCTCGTCGCGCTGAGCGTCGTCGCGTTCGATGCCGACGGCGCGGCCGCGGTCGGCCTCGTGCTGTTCGCGCGAATGGTTCCCAGTGCCATCGTGGCGCCGGTCGTCGCGGTCGTCGGCGATCGATACCGGAGGGAGCGGATCCTGGTCGTCGTGCACCTCGTCCGCTCGCTCGCATGCCTCGGAGCGGCGCTGGCGCTCATGGGGGGTGCCGACCCCCTCGTCGTCTACGTGCTCGCGATCCTCGCGGCGGTGCCGCTCGCCGCACACCGTCCGTGCCACCTCGCGCTCGCCCCGCTGCTCGCGCGGACACCACGGGAGCTCGCTGCCTCGAACGTCGCCGCGCTGACGTTCGAGTCCACGGCCGTGTTGGTGGGGCCGGCCGCTGCCGCCCTGATCCTTGCGGTGTCGACTCCGGCCGCGGTCTTCGGCGCCTGCGCGGCGGCCTCGTTCCTGTCGTTCGTCGCGATCGCGGGGATTCGCCCCTCCGCGACCGTGGGGCCCGCGGCTGCGCAGCACCCCGGGGTCCTTCACGAGCTTCGCGAGGGTGCGCGGGCGTTGGTGGGGAACCCACCCGTGCGACTGGTGGTCGGCCTGTTCGGCGCCCAGGCGTTCGTCCGCGGCGTCCTCGGGGTGCTGCTCGTGGTCCTCGCGATCGAGCTCCTCGGGATCGGCGAGTCGGGTGTCGGGATCCTGACGGCCGCGTTCGGCGTGGGAGGCATCCTCGGCGCGCTGGCAGGGATCTCGCTCGTCGGACGCGGCCGCCTCGGCCGCCCGTTCCAGCTGTCACTCGCCGGATGGGGCCTGCCGCTCGTCGTGATCGGAGTCTGGCCCGAGACACCGGTCGCCGTGGTGTGCCTGGCGCTCTCGGGCCTCGCCAACAGCCTGCTGGACGTCTCGGGGTTCACGAGCATGCAGGAGCACGCGGACGAGAAGGTGATCGGCCGCATCTTCGGGCTGTTCGAGCTGGTGGTGATCGCGGCGGTGGGGATCGGCGCGCTCGTCGCGCCGATCGCGAACGATCTGCTTGGCTCGCGCGGCGCGCTGATCGCCGCTGGCGCACTCCTCGCTCTCCTGGCGGTGCTCGCCCACGCCCCGCTCGGGCACGTCGACGACGGCATGGAAGTGCGTGCCGCGGAGCTCGAGCTCCTCCAGCGGACGACCGTGTTCTCTCCGTTGCCGTACGCGGCACTCAGGCGGCTCGCCTCGTCGCTCGGCGAGCGGCGCGCAGCCGCAGGCGAGGCGATCGTGACGCAGGGTGACGACGGCGACCTCGTGTACGTGATCGAAGACGGGAGCGTCTCGATCAGCCGCGACGGCGAGGCGCTCGGTGAGCTCGGGCCGGACGATGTGTTCGGCGAGCTCGCGCTCCTCCTCGACGTGCCCCGTACGGCGACCGTGACCGCGAACGAGCCCGTGCTGCTCCGAACGCTCGCACGCGATCCGTTTCTCTCTGCGGTGACCGGGAACCAGCTCAGCCACGAGGAGCTCCGCCGCCTCGTCGAAGCGCGGACGCCGGCGGAGCTCGCGACGACCCGGTAGCCGCATCAGACTCATCCCGCGCGCGGCGCGCGGCTAGCCTCCCGCGACGTGGGCGCGAAGCGGACGATCGTGATCACCGGGGCGGGCTTCAGCGGAACCGCCGTCGCGATCCACCTGCTGCGCACCAGCCCCGCGACGGTGGAGCGCGTCTTCCTCGTCGAGCGCGCCGACCGCAACGTCGGCGGCGTCGCCTACCAGACGCCCTCGGCGAGCCACACGCTGAACGTCCCGGCGGGACGGATGAGCGCCTTCGAGGACGACCCCGACCACTTTCTGCGCTACGTGCGCCTCCGCGAGCCGGCGCTGACCGGCGGGTCGTTCGTGCCGCGGCGGCTCTACGGCGAGTACCTCACCGACACGCTCGAGCAGGCGCGGCGCGAGTCCGCCCTGCCGCTGATCCGCGTCTCGGGCGAGGTCGTCGCGATCGCCAACCGTCCCGATGCGGTCGTGCTGACGCTGGACGACGGGCGGCTGCTCTCTGCCGACCGCGCGCTGCTCGCGATCGGGAACTACCCGCCGTCCGATCCTCCCGTCGGCGACGAGGTGTTCTTCACGAGCATCCGCTACGCACGTGATCCATGGGCGCGGGACGCCCTCGAGATGGACCGGCGTGAGGACGTCCTCCTGATCGGAACCGGGCTCACGATGTGCGACGTCGCGCTCGCCCTGCGGGACGCCGATCACCGCGGTCGCATGATCGCCGTCTCCCGCCGCGGTCTCCTTCCGCAGGCACACCGCGTCTCGGCAAAGCCGCCTCCGCACCTCGATCGCCCGGCGACGATCGACGAGTGGCCGGGCACGGCGCTCGGGATGCTCCGCGGCCTGCGCCGGGAGGTGCGCGAACGAGCGGGCGAGGGCGTCGACTGGCGTGAGGTCGTCACCTCCGTCCGTCACGACACCCCTGCCCTGTGGCAGCGGCTCGACGCCGACGAGCGACGGCGCTTCCTCCGCCACCTGCGGCCGTACTGGGAGACCCACCGTCACCGCTCCTCGCCCGAGACGGCGCTCGCCATCGAGGAACTGGTGGAGGCCGGGCGCCTCGAGATCGTTGCCGGGCGGATCGAGCGGCTGACGGAGGACGCCGGCGCCGTCGCTGTCACGTTGCGCCGACGCCGTGCCGCCGAGCCGGAGACGATCCGCGTCGGCAAGGTCATCAACTGCACGGGGCCCGACACCGACCTCGCGCGGGTGCGGGACCCGCTGATCGCGGCGCTGCGCCGCGACGGGCTGGTCCGGCCGGACGAGCTCGGGCTGGGGCTCGACTCGGACGCGGACGGGCGCCTGCTGACGGCCGACGGGCACGCGAGCCGGCGCCTGTTCCTCGTCGGCCCGCTGCGTAAGGGGCAGTTCTGGGAGAACACCGCCGTCCCCGAGCTTCGGGTCGAGGCGAGGCGAATGGCCGAGCTGCTCGCCGAAGGGTCCCCGAGGTGAGCGCCGAGCGACGCTCGCCGCTGCCGCGTACCCTCGTGGCGTGAGCGAGCATCCGGTCAAGCCGGTCGAGCGGGCCGATCGTGCCGGCGGCGAGCGGGCGGCGGCGGGTGAGACCGCGGCGCGGGCCTGGTGGCGCCGCGTGCCCCGCGTCGTGACTGCCCCTCGGTCGGTGTTCTCGGCGCTCGCGGAGACGGACGATCTCGACGTCGACGCCCGGTCGGAGCCCGTGCTCGCGATCACGATCCTCGCCGGGATGGGCGCCGTGCTCCTGACCCCGGCGTGGGGCAGTGTGATGGACGACGGATCGGTGGACGGCCTCGTGCTGCTCGTCGTGACCTTCGTCGCCGGGCTCTTCTACGGCGCAGCGGGGTACTTCCTGCTCGGCCTCGCGCTCTGGCTCGGGGCGAAGGCGGTCGGCGTCGACCAGCCCTTCAAGATCGCGCGCCAGCTCGTCGCGTTCGCGGCGCTCCCGCTCGCGCTCTCGCTCGTGGTCGTCGTCCCGGTCATCGCGATCGCGTTCGGGGACGACTGGTTCCGCACGGGCGGCGACGACACGGGGACCGGGCGCGCGATCGTCGTCGGAATCGGGCTCGCCTTCGCCGCGTGGTCGCTCGGGCTCGTGGCGCTCGGCCTGCGAACGACGTTCCGCCTGCCGTGGCGCGGTGTCGTCGGTGCGCTGGCCCTCGCCGCCGTGATGGTCGGGGCCTTCGCCGTGCTCCCGACCGTCCTGTAGGCGCACCGCCTCCCTAGCGCTCGGCTTCCAACGCTCGGTCGTTGCCGACGATCGCGCGGAAGGCACCGAGCTCCTCGTCCGACATGCCGTACGTGTGCACCGCCTCGGGGAAGCGGTGCTCGCGCACGTCGGCGGCGTAGGCGGAGACGGCCTCGCGGATCGCCGTCGCCAGGTCCGCGTAGCGCTTCACGAAGCGCGGGGACGCGCCGTCGTAGAGGCCGAGCAGGTCGTGCCAGACGAGCACCTGTCCGTCGGTCGCGGCGCCCGCGCCGATCCCGATGGTCGGCACCGTCAGACGTCGCGTGATCTCCTCGGCCACGGGTGCGGGTACGGCCTCGAGCACGATCGAGAAGCAGCCCGCGGCCTCGAGGGCGCGCGCGTCGCCGATCAGCCGGTGTGCCTGCTCCGCCGTGCGCCCCTGCGCCTTGAAGCCGCCGAGCGCGGTCGCGGACTGGGGCGTGAGGCCGATGTGGCCCATCACGGGGATCCCTGCGCCGACGATCGCCGCGACCCGCGACAGCGTCGGCCCGGCGCCCTCGAGCTTGACGGCGTCGGCGCCCGCCTCCTTGACGAAGCGGATCGCGTTGGCGACCGCGTCGGCGTCCGAGACCTGGAACGAGCCGAACGGCATGTCGGCGATCACGAGCGGCCGGCGGGCACCCCGCGTCGCGGCACGGGTGAGGACGAGCATCTCGTCCATCGACGCGGGCACGGTCGAGTCGTGGCCGAGCACGGTCATCGCGGCGGAGTCGCCCACGAGCACGAGGTCGACGCCGGCCTCGTCCGCGAGGCGGCCGGACGGTGCGTCGTAGGCGGTCACCATCACGATCGGCTGCCGGCGTGCCTTCAGCCCGGCGAGCTCGGTGATCGGCAGCTTCCCCGGGGCGGGCGTGCCGGGTGCGGGTGTACGAGGTCGAGTGCTCACGGATCCTCCTCCAGGGGGACGTTGTCGATCAGGCGGGTCGAGCCGACGCGGACCGCGGCGGCGAGAGCGGGAGGGTCGAACGGCGCGACGGCCACGTACTCGACGTCGAGACCGGCGGCCTCCAGGATCGCGCGGGCGGCCCCGGCGTCACGGGTCGCGAGCGCCCGGGGAAGCGCGAGGGCGCGGGCGCGCTCCTGGGCCGACAGTAGGACGTTGCGCGACGAGAGCGCGAGGCCGTCGGAGTCGCGCACGGTGGGGACGACGACCAGCTCGAGCTCGAGGTGGAGGTCGCCGATCATCCGGCGGAGCACCTCGACCTGCTGTGCGTCCTTCCGACCGAAGAAGACGAGGTCGGGGCGGACGATCGTGAAGAGCTTGAGGCAGATCGTCGCGACGCCCCGGAAGTGGCCGGGCCGGTGCTCTCCTTCGAGCATCGCGCCGAGGTCGGTCACGTCGACCCACGTCTGGTACCCGGGTGGGTACATCTCCTCCGCGGACGGCGCGAAGACGATGTCGACGCCGGCCTCTCGCGCAAGCCCGAGATCGCGAGCCTCGTCGCGGGGGTAGCCGTTCAGGTCGGCAGGCTCGCCGAACTGCGCGGGATTGACGAAGAGGCTCATCACGACCGTGTCGCACGTCTCGCGTGCGGCCTCGAGCAGGGCGAGATGGCCGCCGTGCAGCGCGCCCATCGTCGGCACGAGCCCGATCGGACCGTCACGGCGGGCCGCAAGCGCGGCGCGCACGTCATGCACGGTGCGAACGACGATCACGTCCGGCTCGCCTGCGAGACGGTCTCCCGAGCGGTGAGAGCAGCGAGGGCGTCGTAGGCCGGCAGCAGGTGGGCCGCCGCGGTCGCGATCGCGGCGCGGTGCCGCTCGACGGTCTCCCAGTCGCCACGCTCGATCGGCCCGGTCAGCTCGAAGCCGTTCTCGATCACGCGCCGCATGAGCGGGTCGAGGGCCTCCTCCGGCACGTCCGCCTCGGCCAGGAGCTCTCCGGCGGCGCGACGCAGCGTGACGAGGTAGTTCGACGCGATCGCCGCGCCTGCGTGGTAGAGCGACCGCCGGTCGTCGGCGAGCGCGAACGGCCGCAGGCCGAGCAGCTCCGCGAGCTCGGTGCCGACCTCGACCGCCTCGTCGGTCTCGCCCGCGACGGCCGCCCAGGCGCCGTCGAGCTGCTCGGGCCCGCGGGCGTGGGTGAAGCTCTGCAGGGGGTGGACCGAGAACCGCCGGGCGTGCGGCTCGAGCGCGGCGAGGGGCGTGCCGCCGCTGACGTGCGCGACCCACGGCCCCGGCTCGATCGTGTGCGCCACCTCGGCGATCGCGCGGTCGGGCACGCAGAGCAGGACGAGCGCCGCGCCCTCGCCGCGCAGCTCGACACCGCGCTCGGCGAGGCGAGCGCTCACGGCGCTGCCGACACGGCCACGCATACCGATGACGTCGACGCTCTCGATCATCCAAGGCTCCAGTTCCTCTGGGGATACCGGGCACTCGTGAGAATACTCGAACCGGTGCGGTCGCCGCGCTTCTCGCCACGGAGACGACGGGCGGCGGGTCGCTGCCCTCGGCGACCGCCGATCGGCAGGTCGACCGACGCAGGCACGAGCCGCGTCACCCCCAACCTCCGGCTCGATGCGTCCGTGGAAACCCTGATGCGTCGACGTAGCCGCGACCTGGAGGCTTCGGATGAAGCTCAACCCGGCCCCGAGCATCGCCGGGCGACGACAGGAGGAGGCAACGTGCCCAAGTACGTGACTCTCTACAACTGGACGGACCAGGGCGCCGCAAGCGCCAAGGACACCGTCAACCGCTACCAGGCCGCCAAGCAGCTCGTCGAGAGCAAGGGCGGCACGATCGAGACGATCCTCTGGACGGTCGGCCCGTACGACCTCGTCACGGTTGCCGACTTCCCCGACGACGAGACGGGCACGGCGGTCGCTCTTCAGCTCGCCTCGACCGGCAACCTCCGCTCGATCACGATGCGCGGGTTCGATGAAGGCCAGATGAAGGGGATCATCGAGAAGATGGCCTAGTCCCTGTGACCTCAGCCGATCCGCGACGAGGCGCCGCCGCACCAGAGTCTCGTCGGCGTGTCCGCCACCGCACGGTTCAGCGAGCGAAGATGACACAATGAGCGACCCCTGGACCCCGATTTGGGACGGGGTACTCGAACGCTGGACGGAAGGAGACTCGTATGGCCGGACTTCGAGGTCCGTGCCTTCGACACACCCGACGAGATCCGGACGCCTGACAAGACTCAGGTGGACGTCGTCAAGCTGGGTGGAACCACTGCAGCCCGCTTGACGCTCGAGCCCGGATGGAAGTGGTCGGAGTGCATCAAGCCGATCGCCGGGACCGACACCTGTCAGGTGCGGCATGTCGGCGTCGTTCAGTCCGGCACGATTCACGTGAGCCACGAGGACGGCACCGAGGGAGAGATCGGAGCTGGAGAGGCATACGTCATCGAGCCCGGTCACGATGCGTGGGTTGTCGGCGACGAGCCCTTCGTCGGCTTCGAGTTCGAGTCACCGACAGCCGAGGTGTACGCGAAGGGCTAGCGCGTTGGCGGCCGGCAGAAGGAAGGGGGTGCCGAGAGGCAGCCCTCGTCGCTGGACCATCTGGTCGCGGGTGGCTTGGTCGCCCCGGTTCCTCGATGAACTAGCGGCTTCGCGTGTTGGCTTGACCGCAGAAGGACGCCGTGCCAGGGTCGGTCCCTCGAGCATCGATCAGAGGGAGGCCACGATGGCCGAATACGCAGCGACGGTTGCACCGCACGCCTACAAAGTGTTGTTCGAAAACGAGCGGGTGCGACTGCTCGAAGTGAGCATGGAGCCTGGATCCAGCACGGCGATGCACTCGCATCCCGACAACCTCGTCTACATCCTCTCTGACGGCAAGTACGCGTTCACGGATCCATTAGGTGAAAGCGCTGAATTCGCCGTATCCCCAGGCGACGTCTTCTGGATGGAAGCAACCGATCACGCGACTGACAACGTCGGGGACACCACCATCCGTGCGCTCATGTTCGAGCCGAAGTAGGCGACGCCAGGCTCGCCCAGCCGAGGGCGCTGCGACCGAACGACGATAGGCCGCCGAGTGCGGCCCTTCGTTCGCGTGCGTGGCAGAGCGATTCGCATGAGACCAGGCGCGCTACGTCACTCCGTTCGAGCCGTCTGCGTCAGCGCTCGTTTGTGCAGACGCGGTCGTCCGTTCCACGACGAGCCTGTCGAAGAGTGCGTTGTAGCGGCGCTCCACAGTGGCGCAGGGTCGTACGGCTCAGCCGGAGAGCGGGCGCACGAGCGTCGGGCCTCCCACTGTCAGGTGGGCGTCGAGAGACGCCCGGCCATGCCGATCAACGGTGACGCGTGCATGGTGCAGGTCGCTCGACGGCTGGGCCGCGCGGCGTGGAGTCGGGGTAGCCCGGCGGCGGCGTCGCGAAGCTGTAGCAGAAGGCGCCGTTGCGGAGGTGGAGCACGCTTGCCCGCGTCATGCCTCGCATCCGGGCCCGTAGACCGAGTTTCGCGTGTCGATGTAGACGTAGCGTCCGTAGCGGCTGCGAGCCTGCTCGCCGACGGCGTCCGCGTACCGAAGACGGGCGCGCCCGCAAGGTCAGGCCGTCCGAAGAGCCGGCCTGCCATTGGCCGCCATACGTCCAGTTCGGCGATACCTCGAGCAGCGCGACCGGCCCAGACCAGTGCGGATGGAACTCCATCGCCGCTGGTTCGGCTTCCAGGGGTCGAAGCCGCGCATCGGCAACGAGCCGCTGCCACGCCTGCACCGCCCAAGACGTCCCGTCAGGCGCCGTGCACGCGACAATCAGAAACGGCAGAGCCGGCCCGGTGTACGGCCCGCACCGATCGACGAAGCTGGCCCAGACGGCGCGGCCGCGTGATTTCCAGCCGCCGCTGTAGTCACGCCGAAACGACGTCTGCGGCCTTCCGATCCTACGCGTTGATCGCGCCCCACACAGCATGTCGACCGCTTGCCCAGTCGGCTCGAGGGCGCTCGACGCCGCAGCCGAACGATGCAGCAAGGATAAGCGCGGCGACCACGACCCACAAGCAGTCTCAAGGCCGGAGAGGAGCGCGCGCTGGATGCACTGAGTCGATCCTGCCATCGGCGGCGGGAGCTACACGCGGCGGTGTCGATCCCTCTCCGATGCCGCCGCGGTGTGGTCTCGGTGTGGTCTTGAGTCCCCGCAGCGCGCTGCAAGCCGCTCCGAAGTTGAACGGCGCTTCCCTGCGCGCAAAGCTCTCCTTCAGGTCTCAGAGGCTGTTCTCGCGCAGCGAGAACAGCCCGTCGAGGCGTGCGGTCAGCCCGTCGCGCACGCTCGGCCAGTCGTCGTCCACGATCGAGTACCAGGCGGAGTCGCGGTTCTCACCGTCGCGCACGAGCATGTGCTTGCGGTGGATTCCCTCGAAGCGGGCGCCCATGGCCTCCATGGCGCCCCTCGAGCGCTCGTTCAGGGCGTCCGTCTTGAGCTCGACCCGGCGGCACGTCCACTGCTCGAAGGCCTGGCGCAGCATCAACAGCTTCGCCTCCACGTTCACGCCCGTGCCCCAGGCCGCGGGGTGCAGCCACGTCCACCCGATCTCGAGCGAGCGGTGCTCGGGGCGCAGGGCGAGGAAGCGCGTGGAGCCGACGACCCGCTCCTCGTGGAGGGTCACGAGCGGGATCTCCGTCCCGGTGCGCGCGGCGGCGAGAGTGGCGTCGACCCATTCGTCGAGCTCGCTCCGCGTCGAGGGCTGTACCACGGAGAGCCAGCGCCAGGTCCGGGGATCGCGGGACGCCTCCCACAGCCCGTCGGCGTGACGGGGGTCGAGCGGCTCGAGCCGGACGAGCCGGCCCTCGAGCGTCGGTGCCTCCCACGGTCCCACGGTTGCGTCCGAGTAGACTACGGGCCATGCCGATCTACGAGTACGCGTGCATGGAGTGCGAGGAGCATTTCGACGAGCTCGTCCGTTCCGAGCAGCAGGTCGTGACCTGCCCGAGCTGCGGCGCCGCGAAGGTGCTGAAGCAGCTCTCGTCCTTCGCGGTCCACGGCACGGCGTCGAAGCCGAGCTTCGCCTCGGGCTCCGGCGGCGGTGGTTGCTGCGGCGGCTCCTGCGGCTGCGGTCACTGACCTCGGAGGCCCGACCGGCCGGACGGGGCCGTAGAGTTCGCGACGTTGGACGCGTCGGAGCGGGCAGCAACCCTGGAAGCGGTCGCCGCCGAGGCTGCCGGCTGCGTGCGGTGCCCGCTCGCGGGTGGGCGCACGCAGGTGGTCTTCGGCGAGGGCAGCGCAGACGCGGAGCTTGCGCTCGTCGGCGAGGCGCCGGGATTCCACGAGGACCGTGAAGGCGCGCCGTTCGCGGGACGGGCCAGAGAGCTCCTCGAGCGGCTGCTCGGCGGCGTCGGCCTGTCCCTCGACGAGGTGTACCTCGCGACGGTGCTGAAGTGCAGGCCGCCGGGCAACCGCGACCCGTTGCCGGAAGAGGCTGCCGCGTGCGAGCCCTACCTCTTTCGTCAGCTGGAGCTCGTACGCCCCCGCGTGGTGGCCACCCTCGGCAGCTTCGCGACGGCGCTGCTCTCCGGCCGCGCGCTCGGGATCACGCGCGTGCACGGCCGGGAGCAGGACGTGACGCTGGGCGGGCGCCCGGTGACCCTCTACCCGCTCTACCACCCTGCCGCTGCGCTCTACACCCCGACGATGCTCGACGTCCTCGAGCAGGACGTCGCGCGGCTGCCCACGCTGCTCTCGCGCGGCGCCGCGGCCCGCGTGGAGATCACGGCCTCGCAGGCGCCCGTGACGGAGGAGGCGCCCGCACACCGCCACCCGGTGCAGCTCGGCCTCTTCTGATCTCGTCCATGCCCGTCGTCGAGGTCGAGACGCGCTCCGCCGAGGAGACGGAAGCCCTCGCCGGCAGGCTCGCCCGCCGGCTGTCGCCCGGGGACGTCGTGCTCGTCTCCGGAGAGCTCGGCACGGGCAAGACCACGTTCGTCCGCGGCGCGTGCCGTGCCCTCGGCGTGACGGCCCGAGTGACGAGCCCGACCTTCACGATCGGCCACCGGTACGCCGGGAGCATCGAGGTCTCCCACCTCGACCTCTACCGCTTCAGGGGGCTCTCGGCAGCGGAGTGGGGGGATCTCGAGCCGTACTTCGAGGGCGCCGTCGTGTTCGTCGAATGGCCCGAGGCAGGGCTGTCCGCTCTGCCGGCTTCCCGGGCGCACGTCAGGCTCGAGCACGTCTCGAGGGAGACACGGCGGGTTGCAGTCGACGCCGACGACGAGACGCTGCTAGAAGAAGTCGCGGGTGCTGATCCTGGCTTTCGACACGGCGACTGACGTCGCGACGAGCGCGCTGGTGGACGACGGCGAGGTCCTCGGAGAGCGGTCGTCCGTTGCCCGGACGCTGCTCGAGGACGTCGACGCGCTGATCCGTCAGGCCTCGTCGAGCCCGTCCCGGCTCGACGCGCTCGTGGTCGGCACCGGCCCCGGCAGCTTCACCAGCACCCGGATCGGGCTCGCCGTCGCCCGTGGGCTCGGGCTCGCGCTCGGGATCCAAGGGGCGGGCGTCTCGACGCTCGACGCGCTCGCGGCCGGCGCCGAGGGGGGCATGCCCGTGATCGACGCCCGCCGTGGCGAGGTGTTCGTCCCCGGCGGCGTGTCGATGCAGCCCGGCGACGTGGACGCCGCCGGGAGGCTCTGCGTCGGCGACGGGGCCGTCCGCTACCGCGACGTGCTCGAGGCCAACGGCGCGCTCGTCCCCGACGACGACGACCCACGCCACGTGCCGCGGGCGACGCTCCACGTGCGGCTTGCGACGTCGTTCGGGCCCGTCGACGCGATCGAGCCGATCTACGTGCGGGCCCCGGACGCGGAGAGGTGGCACGGATGATGCTCGAGCTGGAGCTCCGTCGGCTCGAGCTCGCCGACCTCGACGCGATCGAGCGCATCGAGCGCGTCTCGTACCGCACGCCATGGTCCCGCTCGATGTTCGCGTCGGAGCTCGCCAAGCCGAGCTCGCTCTCGTTCGGCGCCGTCGACGAGACCGGCACCCTCGTCGGGTACCTCGTCCTCTCCCGGTACGTCGACGCGTGGCACGTGATGAACGTCGCGGTCGCCCCCGAGCGACGCCGCCAGGGGATTGCCTCGGCGCTGCTGCAGCGTCTCCTCGAGCTCACCAAGGACGACGGGCTGCGCGGCTACACGCTCGAGGTGAGGGTCTCGAACGTGGGAGCGATCAGCCTCTACGAGCGCTTCGGGTTCGTGCCGAAGGGCCTTCGCCGGGGCTACTACACCGACAACCGGGAAGACGCGTTGATCATGTGGCGCGACGCAGGGGCGGAGGAGGCCGGTGAGGTCTCCGGCGCCGACGATTCGTGATCCTCGGCCTCGAGACGTCGTGCGACGAGACGGCGGCTGCGCTCGTCACGGACGAAGGCGTCGTCCTGTCGTCCGTCGTCGCCTCCCAGGCGGACCTCCATGCGCGCTACGGCGGTGTCGTGCCGGAGGTCGCCTCCCGGCGGCACCTCGAGCTCGTGGCCCCGGTGATCCGCGCCGCGCTCGACGACGCAGGGGCCTCGCTCGGGGACGTGGACCGGGTGGGCGTCACGCAGGGGCCGGGGCTGGTCGGGGCGCTCCTCGTCGGGATCTCGGCCGCGAAGGCCCTCGCGTGGGCGCGGGGCCTCCCGCTCGTCCCCGTCGACCATCTGCGCGCCCACGTCGCGACGCTCTACCTCGCGCCCGGATCCGCTCGAGCCGCCGTTCACGTGCCTTCTCGCAAGCGGGGGGCACACCCTCGTGCTCCGCGTCAGGGACAGGACGGGATTCGAGGTGCTCGGCTCGACGCTGGACGACGCGGCCGGGGAGGCGTTCGACAAAGGGGCACGGCTGCTCGGGCTCGGGTATCCGGGAGGCGCGGAGATCGACCGCCTCGCCCGAGACGGCGACCCCGATGCGTTCACGTTTCCGGTCGCCCGGGTGCCCGGGCTCGATCTCTCCTTCTCCGGGCTGAAGACCGCCCTCCTCTACACGGTCCGCGACCTCGCCGACGGAGAGCTCGAGCGGCGGCGCGCGGACCTCGCCGCCTCCTACCAGCGCGCGATCGTCCGCGCGCTCGTGGGACGGCTGCGCGCAGCCGCGGAGCAGACCGGCGACACGACGGTCGCAGTCGTCGGCGGCGTGGCGGCGAACTCCGAGCTTCGTGAGGCGCTGCCCGAGGCGTGCTTCGCGCCGCTTCGGCTCTGCACCGACAACGCGGCGATGGTGGCGTCCGCCGCGCGCTTCGCACCCGCCCTCTCGTCGCCCGGGTACCTTGCGCTCGATGCGTACGCGTCGATCTAGGGGCGCCATCGGCGCCCTCGCGGCGATGTGCATCCTCGTCGTGGGAGGCGCGGCCGGGGCCGCTGACACGCCGGTCGGGGCGGAGGGATGGCAGGGCCTGCTCGGAAGCCGGCCGCTGCCGCAGCTCGGGGGGCGGTGGGTCGTCGTGCTCCGCGCGCCGTCGCTCGCCGACCGCGTTCGCCGGGCCGGGGGCACCGCGACAGAGCTGCAGATGCGCTCGTGGACCGCCACCGCTCGCGCGACGCAGCGCCGCGCCATCGCAGGCCTGTGGTCGCGCGGCGCCCCGGTCGATCCGGAGCAGTCCTACGTCCGCGTGCTGAACGGCTTCGCGGCCTCGGTCGATCCCATGCTTCTTCCCACGCTCGAGCGCGACCCCGCCGTCGCAGGCGTCTACCCGGTGCGCGCCGCGTACCCGGCCGAGGTGGCCCCGCCGGTGCTCGACACCGAGGCGTTCGGCCCGTCGAGCGGACGCCGGGTCGGTGTCGAGCTGCCGGGGAGCGACGGGACCGGCGTGACCGTCGCGGTGCTCGACACGGGCATCGACACCCGGCACCCGTTCCTCCAGGGCCGGCTGTTGCCCGGGATCGACGTGCTGGACGCGGACGGCGACCCGTCGGCCGAGCCCAACCCGACCGAGCCAGGACGGCCCGAGCGGCACGCGACCGGGCTCGCGGGCCTGGTCGCCGGGGTGCGCGGCCCCGCAGGGCTGCGAGGCGTCGCACCCGGAGCATCGCTCCTCCCGATCAGGGTGGCGGGGTGGCAGCCCGACGCGGACGGCAGCGTCTCGGTCTACGGGCGCACCGACCAGGTGCTCGCCGGCCTCGAGGCGGCCGTCGACCCGAACGGTGACGGCGACGCGCACGACGGCGCGCGAATCGCGCTCGTGGGTGTCGTGGAGCCCTTCGCCTCCTTCCCGGACGGGCCACTCGCCCGGGCCGGACGCGGAGCACTGGCGCTCGGAACGCTCGTCGTGGCTCCGGCGGGAAACGACGGGCCGGCAGGCCCCGGCTACGGAAGCGTCGCCGCTCCGGCGGGAACCTCCGGCGTGCTCGGTGTCGCCGCATCGGACTCGCGCGGGAGAAGCCCCACCGTCCACGTCCTGCTCCGTACAGGGCTCCGCGTTCTCGCATCGGGTGAGACCGCGCTCGGCGGCGCGGCCGGGCCGGACGACGTCGTGTCCGCCCCCGTGGTCGCGCTCCCGCGCCGGCAGGTCGTCGCGGTCACGGGAGGCAACGCGCTCGACCGCCTCTTCGACTCGGACGGCTACAGCCGCGTGGCGGGCGTCGCGGTGCTCCTCCCGTCCGGGCCCACCACGCCCGAGGCGGTGCGCGAGCTCGCCGCTGCCGGGGCGCGGGCGGTCCTCGTCGACGGGCCGATTCCCGCGGGGTCGCTCGGCGTCGACGAGCCGGTCGAGGTGCCGATCGTCGGCATCGCCGCGCGCGCCGCCGCCGAAGTACGGAGATCCCTGGCTGCCGGTGTCCCGGTCGAGCTCGGTGTCGGCGCCGCCGACTTCGGCGCCAACCCCGAGCTCGGGGCGGTCGCGCCGTTCTCGAGCACGGGCCTCGCGCTCGACGGCGGCCTGGGCACGGAGGTCGCGGCCCCCGGCGTTGGCCTGGTGACGTCGGTTCCCGGCCGCAACGAGGGTGGCGCGGCCCGTTACGGGACGCTCAGCGGCTCGAGTGCGGCAGCCGCGGTCGTCGCGGGCTCGGCTGCGCTCCTCGCCGAGGCACGGCCGGACCTCGATGCCGCGGGCCTGCGCGGCGCGCTCGTCGCGACCGCGCGTCGAGGTGTCGGCGGTGGCGGGCCTGGCATCGTCGACCCGACCGCCGCGTCGTCCGTCGAGCTGGTTGCCGACCCGCCGATTGCCGCGCTCGGGGCCCTCGTCGGCAAGCGGAACGAGACATCGGGGCACGTGACGCTCCGGAACGTCTCCCGCCGGGTGCTCGTCGTCCGGCTCCTGCCCGGGGCGGCCGCCGCGGGCGTGAAGGTGCGGACGACCCCGGAGCGGGTCGTCCTCCGGCCCGGGCGGTCGGCCGAGCTTCGCCTCGCGGTGACGGCCACGGTGCGGCCTGCGGCGCCCGGGGCACTCGAGGGAGCGGTGCGCGCCGTCGTCGGGCCTGGCACGCGCCTTCGCATCCCGTGGGCCGCCGCGGTGCCCCTGACGCGTCTCCCGGTTGTGACTCGCGTCAAGCTCTCGAGCGCCGCGTTCAACGCGAGCGACCGCAACCCCGCGGTGCTCTCCCTCGTCGCCGGGCGCGTCGACGGCTCCCCCGAGCGTCCGCAGTTGCTTCCGCTCTCGAAGCTCGAGATCGAGCTCTACCGTGGCAAGCGCCGGGTCGGCACGCTCGTGCGCCTCCGCGACGTCCTTCCCGGCCGGTACGCCTTCGGGCTCACCGGTCGCGGGCCGCGCGGGGCAAGGTTGCCCTCCGGCGCCTATGTGCTCCGCGTCCTCGGCGTGCCCGTCGGCGGTGGGCGCGCCACGAGCGAGTCCGTTCCCTTCCGCCTGCGATAGATGGTCGATAGAGTCCGCCACGTCGTGCGTGTCGCGCGAAGCACTCGATGAGCACCACCGAGGCGGCCACCCACCTTTTCGAGAACCCGTTCGAGCTCGCGCGGGGCCAGCTCCGTCGGGTCGGCGAGATCTTCGGCGTCGACCCGAACCTGGTCAACGTGCTCGCGGACTGCAAGAAGACGGTCGAGGTCTCCGTTCCCGTCTCGATGGACGACGGTGCCACCAGGGTGTTCCAGGGCTTCCGCGTCGTGCACAACGTCACGCGCGGCCCGGCGAAGGGCGGGATCCGCTACCACCCGGGGCTGACGCGGGACGAGGTGAAGGCGCTGTCGATGTGGATGACCTGGAAGTGCGCGCTGATGGGGCTCCCGTTCGGCGGCGCGAAGGGCGGCGTGGTGTGCGACCCGAAGCAGCTCTCGCCGGGTGAGCTCGAGCGGCTCACGCGCCGCTTCACGACCGAGATCATCAACGAGATCGGTCCGGAGAAGGACATCCCGGCGCCCGACGTCGGCACGAACGCGCAGGTGATGGCGTGGATCTTCGACACGTACTCGATGAACGTCGGCCACTCCGTGCTCGGCGTGGTCACCGGGAAGCCGCTGTCCATCGGCGGGTCGGTGGGCCGCGACGGCGCCACCGCGCGGGGCGTCCTCTACTGCATTCGCACCGCGCTCCAGAAGGAGGGAAAGCGCTTTCCCGACACGAGGGTGGCGATCCAGGGGTTCGGCAACGTGGGCCGGCACCTCGCGCGGCTGCTGTCCGAGGAAGGCGCGCGTGTCATAGCCGCCTCCGACTCGACGGGGGCCGTGGTCAACCCGTACGGGATCGACGTCCAGGCCGCGATCGCGCACAAGGCCGAGCACGGCGTCCTGGCGGGGCTCCCGGGGTCCGAGGATGCGACGAACGACGAGCTGATCGAGCTCGAGTGCGACGTGCTCGTCCCTGCCGCGCTCGAGCAGGTGATCCGCGCCGACAACGCGTCCCGCGTCCGCGCCCACATGATCTGCGAGGCGGCGAACGGCCCGACCACGCCCGGCGCCGACGACATCCTCGAGGACCGCGGCGTCCTCGTGCTCCCCGATGTCCTCGCGAACGCGGGCGGCGTCGTCGTCTCGTACTTCGAGTGGGTGCAGGGCCTCCAGGAGTACTTCTGGAAGGAGTACGAGGTGAACGCGAAGCTGAACGACATCGTCGTGCGCGCGTTCGAGGAGACGTGGTCGGCGCGCGAGCGCTTCACCACCAGCATGCGCACCGCCGCCTATGGCCTCGCCGTCCAGCGCGTCGCCGAAGCGACGACCATCCGAGGGCTCTACCCGTAGCCGTGGCGGATACCGGCTGCGCCGGGATCCGCTAGAAGACCTCAGATGGCCTCGCGCGTCGTCGTCTACACGGCACCCGGCTGTCACCTCTGCGGGCCCGCGGTCGACGTGGTCCGCTCGGTCTGCGGGACCGACTTCACCGTCGTCGACATAACGACCGACCCCCAGTTGGAGCGGCGGTATCGCTCGAGCATCCCGGTGGTCGAGGTCGACGGCGTCGAGCGCTTCCGCTACGACGTCGACGAGGAGGGCCTGCGCGCGGTCTTCTAGGTGCAGCGGCGACAGCCGATGCACCCGGACTGACGGTTCTCCGCTCGTTCCGCAACCGGCGCGGGCACAATGTGCGCCGTTGTCACAAACTCCGCAGGAGGACGCAGGTGGCGGAACGCTTGACGGTCGGCGTCGCAGCCCGTCTGAGCCGGTACCTCCAGGTACTGACCCAGGCGCGGAAGATGGGAAAGGACAGGATCTCCTCACAGGAGATCGCCGAGTACACGAACATCAACGCGACGCAGATCCGGCGCGACCTCTCGGGCTTCGGCAAGTTCGGAAAGCGCGGCGTCGGCTACTCGGTGGAGTCGCTCCTGTCGGAGATCCGCAAGATCCTGCGGACGCAGGGGCAGCACAACATCGCCCTCGTCGGTGCGGGGCGGCTGGGAGGCGCGATCGCCTCCTCGCCCATCTTCGCCGAGCACGGCATCACGATCGCCGCCGTGTTCGACGCCGATCCGTCGAAGGTCGGCACGGCGCTCGGCGGCGTCCCGATCAGCCCGCTCGACCGTCTCGACGAGATCGTCCGCGACCGCAGCATCGTGGTCGGTGTGCTGGCCGTGCCCGCCGAGGCGGCTCAGGACTCGGCCGACCGCCTCGTCGCCGCCGGGGTGAAGATCATCTTCAACTACACGCAGGCACTGATCGACTCGCCGTCGGACGTCCAGGTGCATACGTCGAACCCCGCGGTCGAGCTGCTCTACGCCCTCTACTTCCACCTCACCTGAGGCCGGTCGCCGCGGGGCTCGCGGCTCGGAGAACCCCTATCAGGGGGATGACGTGCGATGCAGGGCGTCGTAGAACGGAGGACGGCTCCGGGGAGCTAGGGAGCCGTCCAAGGCGGTGACAGAGGGGGCTCTGCCGCACACAGCGAAGGAGCCTCGTGGGGGCACCGGCTTCTGCCATCCGTCGCAAGGGGATCCGAGCTCGCCGGTCGGTGGCGGTGCTCGTCGCTTTCGCCTCGCTGGCGGTGGCGCCTACCGTGCGAGCGGACCCCGGCGAGACGACGGACGCCGTCACGCCCGCCGCTTCGGGCGGCGCCTCGGCTCCAGGCCACGCCGGCGGCGATCCAGGCTCAGCGGCGGATCCGCAGGGAAACGCCGGCACGGAGTCGGAGGACACGGCAGATCGACCCGGAAACGCGGGTGAAGGGGCGGATCTTCCGGGCAACTCCGAGAAGAACGATGTCGGTTCGGGCAACGCGGCCAACGCTCCCGGGCACGCCGACGGCGGACCGGGTGCCGCCGACGACAACGCCGAGCATCAAGGCGATGTCGATCAGAAGGCGTCCGTCGACCAGAAGGCGGATGCATCGGCGTCCGCCGGCCAGCGGGACGTCGAGAACACGTCGGTCGCGGTGCGAATCGACGAGCCGGGCAACGGAAAGACGGTCGGCCAGGAGAACCTGGCGGCGGCCGACGCCGATGCGTCCGTCTCGACGGCCGGCGACACCGCGGGGTCGACGACCGTCCAGCAGGAAGCCAATGCCGATGCCGGCGCCGCGCAGTCGGGTGCCTCCAACACGGCGGTCGTCGTCAGGGTCGGCAGCGCCGGCGACGACGAGGGGGTCAGCCAGCTCAACCTCGCGACGGGAGGCGCGACGGCGAGCGCGACGTCGGACGGCCTCGTGTCCGGATCCGGAAGCGCCACAGCCGGCGCCACCCAGGACGGCGTCACCAACACGAGCGTCTCCGTTCGCGTCTTCTCGCCCGGTGACGATGGATTGGTGAGCCAGCTGAACGCGGCGTCTGCAACCTCGCACGCGAGCGCGGAGGATGCGACGGAGTACGCAGCTGCGCAGCAGGACGATGCCCAGAACACGAGCGTCTCGATCCGCGTCGAGAGCCCCGGGTCGTCGGCCGGGGCGACCCAGCAGAATCAGGCGACGGCCGCGGTGAGCTCTCCCCCCGGCGACGCAGCGGGCGCCGGCTCCGTGGCGATAGCCGTCTCGAGCGACTCCCGGAACACGACGCTCGCGGTCGCCGTCGGGGGAGCGGATCTCGACCGTCCCGGCCCCGCCGGGCTGCAGGTATGGATCTGGAACTGGGCCTGGCAGCGTGACGAGTCCGACAGCCTCGACGGGCTCGCGGGCGCAGCGATGACCTCCTGGACCTGGGATTGGGACGGTGGAAACACGGCGGCTCCCGGCGGGACGATCACCTCGCGGGCGGCCGACGAGGGCGACAACGAGCACGCGGGGTCGTGGGAGTGGAGCTGGGACTGGTCTCGCACGGGCGTCGCGGGCTGGGCGTGGGGCTGGAACTGGCAGGGATCCCTGCCTTGCAGCTCGTGCATCTGGATCTGGAACTGGACGTGGAGCTGGACCGGTCAGCCGGAGGACGATGGCTCGGCGGTGCCACCGGCGGCGTCTGTCGCGGATGACGCATCGCCCGCCGCCCAGCTGAACGCCGCACAGGCGCAGGCGACCGCAGCGGCGACCGCCAGCCTGGTCCAGGTCGTCTCGCAGGACGGTGCCGGAGGCGGAACGCAGTGGGCCGGTCAGCTGACCGGGGTCGTCCAGGAGGCCGGGGCCGTCGCCGATGCGCAGCAGGCCGATGTCGGCGCGCTCGCGTGGAGCGCCGACGACCTCGACGAGTCGAATGTCGTCACCAGCGATGCAGCCGTCGCCCTCTCCGGGACGATCGCTCAGGGCACCGATCAGGTCGTCGACGCCGCCGACCGGGCTGCGGCCGATCAATGGGGCGGCCAGGAGGTCGAGCTCGCGCAGGCCGGGCGTGCGGAAGCCACCTCGTCACAGCACGATGCCGTCCTGACGGGGCCCGGCACCCATTCCGCGGCGAGCGTCGCGACAGCTGCCGGCACCGCGGCCGTCGACCAGCAGCTCTTCCAGGACGGTGTCGCGGGCGGCGGCTCCCTGACGCAATGGTCCGGCCAGCTCGCGCTGATCGAACAGGCTCTGGACGCCGACGCGACGGTCGTCCAGACGGGCACCAGGCGTTCGCGCCTCGTCGGCGGAACGGCCGGCGCCTCCGCCTCCGCCACCGACCTCGTGCTGGTCGAGCAGCTCGCGGGCCAATCGGCCGCTCGGGTAACCGGCACGGGCTCCCAGGCGATCCTCCAGGCCGCGTACGCGGCACAGGACGCTTCTGCGCACGCCGCGACGACACAGCGGGCCGGCGCGGCCGAGCTGCCCGCTGCGCTGAGCGACGCCGACGCGCTGAACAGGGCGGCGATCGTGCAGGAGGCCGCCCAGAGCTCGTCCGGCGCCCTCGACGTCCAGGACATCTCGCAGACGTCGGTCGTGGTTCAGCGGGCCGTCGCCTCCTCGGTCTCTTTCGGTGGGATCGCCGGCTCGGCCGCGGTCGTCAACTGCGGCGTCACGCACCAGGCGGCGGCCCAGTCCACCGGGTCCGGGGCGACCCTGCCGGATGCCGCCCTGAGTGCGTTCTGCGCGCCCGCAGCGTCCCCCCAAGGCCCGTCGCCCGTCGCATCCGCACCCTCGCTCGCGACGGGCGACGAGGCGCTCGCGGCAAGCGGCCTTGCGTCCGCGACGGCGCCGGCTGCGGGCGACGAAGAGGAAGCGACCGTCTTCCGCGGCAGTCGGGCCGCGGCCGCGGCCGGGACGCAGCCCCCGCGCGCTGCACCCGCCGCCGGCGCACGCTCGGCGCGCCTCCCGGTGCGCCTCGAGCCGGCGCCGTCGGGCAATCACCAGTTTTCCGCCCTGCCCTCCTCGCAAGCGCGCTTCGACTCGCGCCCGGGGAGCTATGTGGGGGTCGGAGACGCCGGCAGGGAGCCGCTGCTTCCGCCGGCGGGAGGAGGCCCACCGACGTGGGTCTCTGCGCTCGCAGCCGCGGTGTCGGGTGCGGGGTCGTCGGGGATCGCAGCGATCCTCGTGGCCTTCGTGCTCGTGCCGCCGCTCCTGCTGCGGACGCGAGAGGCGTCGGTCGTCAGGCGGCCGACGGATGTGCTGGCACCGATCGACGTGCCGGTCTGACCTTTTCGTCACGCCAACACCTGACCTGTCGGGCCCGGGCTCGATGGGCGAGTTGTGATTCGGCTGTGACGAAAGGATGTGAGATACGTGTCACGCAGACTGCTCGCACTCGGAGTGCTCGCGGTTGGGCTCGTGCTTCCGGCGAACGCGCTGGCGGACATCGGGTTCAACAAGGACGCTCTGAAGGCGAACGTGCAGGCGTCGATCCAGAGCGCAACGGTCGTCCAGACCGGTGTCGCGACGTCGGGGCCTGCGACCGCCAACGGCGGTGCCGCCACGGGCGGCGCCGGTAGCGGCGGTGCCGGTGGGTATGTCAACACCGGTAACGACGGCACCTCGCAGAGCCAGTCGGCCTCGTCGAGCACCGGCGCGGCCTCCTCGGGGAGCCTCTCGGGCGGTAACACGAGCTCGGTCGGTAACGACGGCGGCTCGATCGCCAACGACAACTCGACCAAGGTCGACGTCGATGCCTCGAACAAGGCCGACAGCGACGTCGATCAGGACGCCAACGGTGGCCACGCCGGCGCGCTGAACAACAGCGAGGACGACAACACGTCGGTTGGTGGCGACGCAGAGAACAGCTGCGGCGTCAAGGCCGGCGGCTGCCAGTCCGCGGACGGTGGCAACAGCGGCCGCGGCGGCAACGCCGACACCGGTCGTGGTGGTGACACCTCGTCCGACTCGGGCAATGGCGGCAACGGCGGCAACGGCGGCGCCGGTGGCGCCGCAGGCGACGGCGGGAATGGCGCTGCCTCGGCTGCTGGTGGAACTGGTGGGGCCGGTGGCAGTGGCACCGGCGGAGCTGGCACCGGTGGGGCCGGTGGCGACTGCATCGGTGGTCTCGGTGGCGGCTCGAACTGCAACGGTGGCAACGGATCGGGTGCCTCCGGCAGCGGTGCTGCCGGCGGGACCGGCTCCGGCGCCGCAGCTGCTGCTCCGGGTGGAGCCGGCGGAGCAGCGGGGGCAGGTGCTCCCGGTGGATCCGGCGGCTCGACCAACTCGACCAACAACGGTGGCGCCGGTAGCTCGACGGCCAACGGTGGAGACACCGGGGACGGCGGCGACGGCGGCATGAACGGCCTGGGTCAGACGGCCACCGGCGGTGCTGCGGGACCCGTCACGGACACGACGTCCCAGACCGCCTCGGCGTCGGCGAACGGTGGCAGCAACACGAACGGGAGCTTCACGGCTACCCAGAACGCCAACCCGACGACGACGACGACGTCGAACACAACGCAGGGCGGCACTACCGGTCGCGGCGGTGACACGGTGGGCGCCTACAACGCAACCGGCGACGCGATCTCCGGTGGCAACGAGACAGCCGCGGTAGGCGGCGACGTGATCGCCAATGAGACGGGAGACGGCAGCGCCAACGGCGGCACCGGCACCGGTGGCGCGGCGAACGCGAACGGCGGCATCGCGACCAGCGGCGACGCGAAGGTCGTCAACAGCGCGTACGTCAGTCAGTACTCGGATCAGAAGATGAAGGTCTGGGACAACGACTCCTGGTCGTTCAAGACCTTCGAGAAGAAGCACCGCTGGCCGATCTAGCGGCGCATGACAGAAGGGGCTGATCGCTCACGATGACCACGACGCTCGAGCTCTCCGGCACCACGAGGCCGCCTGACGGCCTGCGAACGGCCGGGACCTCGCGCGTGCGGAAGTCGCGGGCGATCGGCCTATGCGGCGAGCAAGCCACCGGGACCGTGATGTGGCCGTGGTCCCTTCGCTGTCGCACGATCGCCCCGTCCCGGGACGGGCGACGGCGCGGGGCGGAGGAGGCCGGTACGAGGCCTGGTGGCGATGCCTCGACGAGACGACGGGTCCGCTGCCCGCTCGCATGCGGGCGGTGCGGGCAGCCGGACGCGTCGCTCGGCGACACGGGGCAGGATGTGCCTCGTGCGCATCCTGCTCTGGCACGGGTACCTGCTCGGCGGCACCGGCTCGAACGTCTACACGCGCCAGCTCGCGCGCGAATGGACCCGCGCCGGGCACGACGTGACCGTGCTCAGCCAGGAGGCACGGCCCGGCGACTATGACCTCGGCGGTGCGGCGACGGTGCGGCCGGACGTCGCCGGGTTCCTGCCCGTCTTCGTGCTCGACCGCTACGCGGGGTACGAGGTGCGGCGGGTACCCGACTGCTCGCGCGAGGAGCTCGAACGGTGGGTCGAGGCGAACGCGGCGGCGCTGCGCGCCCTCGCGCCCGCCGACCTCGTGTTCGCGAACCACGTGCTGCTCGGCGGCCCCGTCGGCGTCGCCTCGGGACAGCCGTTCGCCGTCAAGGCGCACGGCTCGGAGCTCGAGTACGCGATGCGGGGCCGACCGGATCTCGGTGCGTGGGGGCGGGAGGCGCTCGAGCAGGCGCAGGCGACGTTCGTCGGGTCGGCCCACATCCGGGAGGTGCTCGCCGATGTCTGCGGGCCTGTTCCCCGAGTCCACGAGGTGCCGCCCGGCGTCGACGTCGACCTGTGGCATCCCGAGAGCCGAGGCACCGCGCTCGCGGCGCTGATCGACGAGGCACGGCACGACCCGGCGAACCCCGGGAATCGCGAGGAGCGCCTACCGGACGAGGGGAACGCCGGCCGGCTCACGGCGTTCCTCGACGGCGACACGCCGACGGTCGTGTACTTCGGCAAGCTGATCGAGCAGAAGGGCATCGACGTCCTGCTCGAGGCGCTGCACGGGCTCGACGCCCGTGTGGTGATCGTGGGGTTCGGCCCCGAGCGTCCGGCGCTCGAGTCGCTGGCGGCGTCGTTCGGCGTCCGGGCGCTCTTCACCGGGCCGCTCGAGCACCGGCACCTGCGGCACCTGCTCGCCTTCGCCGACGCCTGCGTCGTGCCGTCGGTGTTCCCCGAGGCCTTCGGGATGGTCGCCGCCGAGGCTGCGGCAGCCGGGTGCCCGCCCGTCGTCGCGCGGCATTCCGGGCTCGCGGAGATCGCGGGGGAGCTGGAGGCCGCGCTGCCGCCCGCGCTTGGGCGGCTGGTCAGCGCTCCCGCGGCGAACGCACCGGAGCTTCGCGAGCGGCTCAAGGCGCTCTTCGCCCTGCCGGCGGCCGATCGCGCGCGTCTGCGAACGACGGTCAGGGAGGTCGCAGAGGCCCGCTGGAGCTGGGCCGGGATCGCCCAACGGCTGCTCGAGCTCTCGTCCGCGAGCCGCTATCAACAGGGCGGCTAGCCTTCCGCGCGAGATGGGCGAATCGCACGACACGCCGTACGACCGCCTCCTCGCGGACGCCCGCGAGCGCTTCGACGCGGCGGAGGACTTCACCGTCTCGGTCGAGGAGGAGTTCGCGCTGCTCGACCCCGAGACGCTCGACCTCGTCAATCGCTTCGAGGACGTCCAGGCCGCCGCCCGGGGCACCTCGCTCGAGCAAAACCTCGTCGGCGAGCTGATCGCGTCGGAGGTGGAGGTGAAGACCGGGAGGCAGGCGTCGTTCGCGGACGTCCCCGCCGCGCTCGCCGAGCGGCGCGCCGAGCTCGCTGCGCTCGTCGAGCCCCTCGGCCTCGCGCTCGGCGCGACGGGCACGCATCCCTGGGCGAGCTGGCGCGACCAGCGCATCATCGACACACCGCACTACCGGCGTAACGACGAGATCCTCCGGTACGTCGTCTGGCGGAACAACACGTTCGGCCTCCACACGCACGTCGCGATCCGGGGGGCGGACCGTGCGGTCAGGGTCACGTCCGCGCTCCGCAACTGGCTCCCGGAGCTGCTCGCCGTCTCGGCCAGCTCGCCCTTCCACGAGGGCGTCGACACGGGGCTCCATTCGGCACGGACACAGGTGTTCACCCGCTTCTTCCCGCGCTGCGGCGTGCCCGACGCGCTGCACTCGTGGGAGCAGCAGGCCGACTACGTCCGCTTTCTCTACGAGACGGGCTCGATCGACGAGCCGACGCAGCTCTGGTGGAGCGTCCGTCCGCACCTCGTGTTCCCCACCGTCGAGATCCGCAACTGCGACGCCCAGCCGGATCTCGGTGAGGCGCAGTCGCTCGTCGCGCTGATGGTGTCGCTCACGGCGCGCTGCGCGCGGGCGATCGACGAGGGCGAGCCGCTCCCCGAGCATCCGCACCGCCTGATCGAGGAGAACACCTGGCGCGCGATCCGGAACGGCCTCTCGGGCGAGTTCATCGACCTCGAGCGCGGCGACGTGCTCCCAGCGCGCGCCCGCATCGAGCGGCTGATCGAGTGGGTGCTGCCGGTCGCCGACGAGATCGGGGCGACGCCGTGGCTCCGGCTCCCCGAGCGGAGCGCGGCGGAGCGCCAGATCGCTCGGCACGCAGAGGGCGCGAGCCTCGAGGAGATCTACGCCGAGCAGGTGCGCGTGACCGTGCCGGCCACCGGTTGAGGCGCACCCAGGTCGTCGAGGACCGCTCCCCGGACGCGACACCGGCCTTGTGCTGCATAATCCCCCGCGCTGACGCCAGTTCGGCGTCTCTTTGTGCGCCTTGACCCGGAGGATGGATGGACTTCTTCGTTGACCACGCCGTGCTGTTCGCGCTCATCTGTGCGGGCGTCGCGATCGCCTACGGCCTGTACCTGACCTGGTGGCTGCTCAAGCAGCCGGCGGGGAACGCGCGGATGCAGGAGATCTCCCGCGCCGTCCAGGAGGGCGCCGCGGCGTACCTCACCAAGCAGTACACGACCATCGCGGTGGTCGCCGTCGTGCCGTTCCTGGCGCTCGGCTTCTACAACAAGCTCGGCTGGGGAACGGCGATCGGCTTCCTGATCGGTGCGATTCTGTCCGCCGCGGCGGGCTTCATCGGCATGAACGTCGCCGTGCGCTCGAACGTCCGGACGGCGGAGGCCGCCCGGGAGGGCGTCGCCCCGGCCTTCCGCGTCGCGTTCCGCGCGGGCTCGGTCACGGGCCTGCTCGTGGTCGGCCTCGGGCTGCTCGGCGTGGCCGGCTACTACGGGATCCTCACCGGCCTCCTCGACAACTCGCCCGAGTCGGCCGTCGACGACCTGATCGGGCTCGCCTTCGGCGGCTCGCTCATCTCCGTCTTCGCCCGCCTCGGCGGCGGCATCTTCACGAAGGCCGCCGACGTCGGTGCCGACCTCGTCGGGAAGATCGAGGCCGGGATCCCGGAGGACGACCCGCGCAACCCGGCCGTGATCGCCGACAACGTGGGCGACAACGTCGGCGACTGCGCGGGCATGGCGGCCGACCTCTTCGAGACGTACGCCGTGACCGCGGTCGCGGTGATGCTCCTGGGCACGGCCTTCCCGTCGGGCGAGCTCTGGCTGTATCCGCTCGCCCTGGGCGGCATGTCCATCCTGGCGTCCGTGATCGGCACCTTCTTCGCAAGGATCGGCCGCGGCGAGAACGCGATCATCAACGCGCTCTACAAGAGCGTGATCGTCGCCACCGTGCTGTCGGCGATCGGGTTCATCCCGGTCACCCTCGCGTTCGACGGTGACCGCTTCTCGTTCTGGCAGCTCTACGTCCCGGCCCTGATCGGTCTCGCGGTCACGTTCCTGCTCGTCGCGATCACCGAGTACTACACGGGCTCGCGCTGGCACCCGGTGAAGAAGATCGCCGAGGCCTCGACGACGGGGCACGCGACGAACATCATCGCGGGGCTCGCCTTCGGCATGCAGGCAACCGCTCTCCCGGTGCTCGTGATCGCCACGGGCGTCGTGGGCTCGTACTACGCCGTGGGCCTCGGAGCGGGCGAGCCGCACATCTACGGGATCGGCGTCGCCGTGATGGCACAGCTCTCGATGACCGGCCTGATCGTCGCCCTCGACGCGTACGGGCCTGTCACCGACAACGCCGGCGGCATCGCCGAGATGGCCGACATGCCGGAGTCGGTGCGCCAGGTGACCGACCCGCTCGACGCGGTCGGCAACACGACGAAGGCGGTCACGAAGGGCTACGCGATCGGCTCGGCAGGCCTCGCCGCGCTGATCCTGTTCGACGAGTACGTGCGCGGGCTCGCGGACGAGGGGCTGAACGTGACGTTCGACCTCGCCGACCCGTGGGTCATCGCCGGCCTGTTCGTGGGCGGGATGATGCCGTTCCTGTTCGCCTCCCTGGCGATGACGGCCGTCGGCCGCGTCGGCGGCGAGGTCGTCGAGGAGGTGCGGCGGCAGTTCCGCGAGGACCCGGGGATCATGGAGGGCACGTCGCGGCCGGACTACGCGACGTCGATCTCGATCGTCACCGGCTCCGCGATCAAGAGCATGCTGGTTCCGGCGCTCATCCCCGTGGCGATCCCGATCGTGGTCGGGATCATCAAGCCGGAGATGCTCGGCGGCCTCCTGATCGGGACGATCGTCACCGGCCTCTTCCTCGCGATCTCGATGACCTCGGGCGGCGGTGCGTGGGACAACGCGAAGAAGCTGATCGAGGACGGCGCCTTCGGCGGCAAGGGCTCGGAGGCCCACGCCGCAGGCGTCACCGGCGACACGGTCGGCGATCCCTACAAGGACACGGCCGGCCCCGCGATCAACCCGATGATCAAGATCGCGAACATCGTGGCGATCCTGATCATCCCCGTGATCGCCTCGATCCACGGATAGCGCGCTTGCGAGACCTGGCACGTGGGCCGGCGTCGCCGGCCCACAGTGCCGTCGGACAGCCCGCCGTCGGCCCCGCAGCGCACCCACTGGTAGGCATACGACAGCGGCGTGGCCCCGGCCCACGTCCCGGTGCTCGCGAAGAGGACGCTCCCCTGGACCGCGCTGCCGGTGATCGACGGCTCGACAGTGTTGCGCGGTGGGCCGGTCGTCGTCGACTGGGTGACGACAGCGGTCGGGTTCGAGCCGACGGTCGCCGCTCCCGCGCCGTTCGAGGCGGTGACCTGGACGCGGAGCCGGTTCCCGATGTCGTCGCTCGTGAGCGTGTAGCCGGAGCTCGTGGCCCCGGGTATCGACGGGCAGTTCGAGCCGTCGGGGAGCCCTCCGTCCGCGCCGCATCGCACCCACTGGTAGGCGTACGTGATCGAGGTGCCGTTCCACGTTCCCGTCGTGGTCGTCAGCGTCGCCCCTTCGACCGCCGACCCCGAGATGAGGGGCTCGGCCGTGTTGACGGGAACCGACTGGGCGGAGACGACCGCGGTCTGCGGCGACTGAGCGCTCGCGGAGCCTTCACCGTTCGTCGCCGTGACGAGCACACGCAGCGTCGAGCCGATGTCGCCGCTGGTGACGACGTAGCTCTGCGCCGTCTCCCCGGCGATGGCCGCGCATCCAGCCCCGGCGCCATCGCAGCGTTGCCACGCGAACGCATACGAGATCGGGGGTGTCCCCGTCCACGAGCCCGCGGAGGCGGCCAGCGTCTCACCCGAGACGGCCACCCCGGAGATCGTCGGAGGCGCCGAGTTCGAGGGGATCGCCGCCGACCGCGCCTCGGCGCCCGCGCTCAGCAGCGCTGCGGCTGCGGCGAGCCCGGCGACGAGCGGGGCCAGCGCTGTGAACGTCCGTAGGTCCATGCCGAGAGCTCCGCGCCGGATGGGCTCGGACATCGTCGACTCCCTTCGTGGTTGGTGGCCATCTCCCCCTGGCGTACGCGCCCCGATGCGCCGACCCACCCGCACGCCGGTACGAGCACGCGGTTCCCGAACGAAGCGTTGCAATCCGCACGTTAGGCGCATCGGCTGCGTGGTTCAACGACGTCGGTCTCGTCGTTGCACGACGACCGACGGGGCCCAGCGCGTGGGCGGCCCGCCCGTCGCCGAGCGTAGACTCGCGCGCGTGCCAGGAAGCCGACGGCGGCGCGAGGTGCGGATGGAGCGCGTGCTCGGGACGCCCGCGCTCTTCGCCACCGCCTATGGCAACGTCGGCTCGTCGATCTACTACGCGCTCGGGCTCACCGCGGTCTTCGCCCTCGGGCTGACGCCGCTCGTCTTCCTGGTCGCGGGCGTCGTGTTCGCCGCCACGGCCGCGACGTACGCCGAGGGAACCGTCCGGTTCCCGGAGGCAGGTGGGTCATCGAGCTTCGCGCGCCACGGGTTCAACGAGCTGGTCAGCTTTGGCGCCGCGTGGGCGCAGATGCTCGTCTACGTGGTCACGATCGCCACCTCGGCGTTCTTCGTCCCGCACTACCTCTCGGCGATCTTCGGCGAGTCGCTGCGGACGAACCCGTGGGACATCGTCGTCGGCGCGGCCGTGATCGTGGTGCTCGTCGCGCTGAACCTCGTCGGCGTCACCGAGGCGGCCAAGCTCTCGATCGTGCTCGCCGTGCTCGACTTCGGGACGCAGGTGCTGCTCGTGGTCATCGGGTTCGCCCTCGTGTTCAGCCCCGAGGTGCTCGTCGACAACGTCCACTGGGGCGTCGCGCCCACGTGGGGCAACCTCGCCATCGCGATCCCCGTCGCGATGCTCGCGTACACCGGGGTGGAGACCGTCTCCAACCTGGCCGAGGAGGCGCGCGAGCCGGAGCGGAGCGTGCCGAACGCCTACAAGCTCGTCGCGTTCGCCGTGTTCGCGATCTACTTCACGCTGCCGTTGATCGCGCTCTCCGCGCTGCCCGTGAAGGAGATCAACGGCGAGCTGACCACCCTCCTCGCGCTGCCGCCCGAGCAGGGGGGCTATGCGAACGACCCCGTCCTCGGCGTCGTCGACAACCTCGGCCTCGAGGGGTCGCTGCTGGACTGGACGCAGGTCTACGTCGGGATCCTCGCCGCGACGATCCTCTTCATCGCCACCAACGCCGGGATCATCGGCGCCTCGCGGATCACGTACTCGATGGCGACGTACCGGCAGATGCCGGAGGTCTTCCGGAGGCTCCACCCACGGTTCAAGACGCCGTACCTCTCTCTCGTCCTGTTCGCGGGGATCGCGCCGATCGCGATCCTCCTGCCCGGCGACGTGAAGTTCGTCGGCACGCTCTACTCGCTGGGGGCGACGCTCTCGTTCACCGTCGCGCACGTGTCGATGGTGCGCCTCCGGACCCAGCCCGACCCGGCGGTGAGCTACCGCGCGCGCCCGAACCTGAGGCTCCGCGGGGTCGACTGGCCGCTGTTCGCGATCTTCGGCGGGATCGCGACCGGTGTCTCGTTCGTCGTGATCCTCGTCCAGAACCCGTTGACGCGCTGGGTCGGGCTCGGCTGGATCGTCCTCGGCCTGGTCGGGTACATCGTCTACCGGCGCCGGTGGGTGCACGCGTCGCTGCGCGAGACGGTGAAAGCCCCGCCGGCGTTCGGCGCGGCGCTCGCGCTCGAGTACCGGCGGATCGTCGTCCCGATCGTCCCCGGCCGGCCGTCCGACGACGCGCTCGACGTCGCGTGCCGGCTGGCGGCGGAGCGGGGCGCGCGGGTCGTCGCACTGTCGGTGATCGAGGTGCCCCTCGAGCTCCCGCTCGACGCCGAGCTTCCGGACGAGGAGCGGCAGGCGAACGACGAGCTCGACGAGGCGGTGGCGATCGGCGACACGTACGGCGTGCGGGTGGTGGGCCGGCTCGTGCGCGGCCGGAGCGCCTCGGCGGAGATCGTCCGGGAGGCCGAGCGGCGCGAGGCCGAGATCATCGTCCTCGGGTCGCCGCGCAAGGACCTCACGCGCCGGCGCGGCGTCTTCGGCTCGACGGTCGACCGTGTCATGCGCAAGGCGCCGTGCCGGGTGATGGTCACCGCCTCGCGGCAGCGGGGTGCCGCCTGATGGCCTGGTACAGCCGCGCGGTCTACGTCTTCGGCGCGGTGTTCGTCGCGATCGGCGTCGCGCTCCTCGTCGTCACGGCCGTCCACGGCGGCGGCCTCCTCGGGTTCCTGCTCGGCGGCCTCTTCGTCGCGCTCGGAGTCGCCCGGATCCAGCTCGAGCGGAAGCGCGGGGGACACTAGGTGGCCCGCAAGGTCCGGGGCTTCGAGCGCGTGCTGGACGCTCCGGCGCTGTTCGCGATCGCGTACGGCGAGATCGGCTCCTCGATCTACGTGGCGCTCGGGATCGTCGCCGCCTCGGCGCTCGGCCTCACGCCGGTCGTCCTCGCCTTCACCGGGATCGTGTTCGGCCTCGTCGCGCTCTCGTACGCGGAGGGGACGGCTGCGATCCCCGAGACGGGAGGCGCGGAGACCTTCACCCGGCGTGCGTTCAACGATCTCGTCGGATTCGTCACCGGGTGGGCGCTGTTCCTGGACTACCTGATCGTCATCGCGCTCTCCGCGCTGTTCGTGCCGCACTACGTCGGCGCCGCGCTCGAGGCGGACAGCCTGAGGGACTCGCCGTGGGACATCGTCGTCGCCGTCTCTGTGATCGCGCTCATCGGCGGGTACCGCCTCGTGCGGCGCTCGCGACTGCATCGGCCGGCGCTCGTCGTCGCGCTGCTCGACCTCGTGGTGCAGTCGTTGATCGTCCTGCTCGGCCTCGCGCTCCTGTTCTCGCCCTCGACCCTCGTCGAGGGGCTCGACCTCGCGCCGGGTCAGACCTGGCTCGACGATCTCCTGTTCGCCATCCCGCTCGGGTTCCTCGCCTACACGGGCCTCGAGACGGTCGCGAACCTCGCGGAAGAGGCGCGTGAACCGGGGCGCACGTTGCCGCGGTCGCTCTTCTCCGCGATCGGCCTCGTGGTGATCCTGACCGTGCTCGTCGCCGTGGTCGGCGTGACCGCGTTCCCGGGCGAGGACGGGTCGTCCGAGCTCGGAGGGCAGTGGCTCGAGGCGCCGCTGGTGGGCATCGTCACGGCGTTCGACGGCGAGCTCCCGGCGAACGTCGTCGAGCTGCTCCGGATCGCTGTCGGGCTCTCCTCGGCGCTCATCCTCCTGATGGCGATCACGACGTCGATGTCCGGATGCGCGCGGCTGGCCCACTCGATGGGGACGCACGGGATGCTGCCCCGGGAGATCGGCCGCTTCGAGCGCCGGACGCTCGTCTCCCGCGAGACGATCGCGTCCATCACCGTCGTCGCGATCGCGGTCGTGCTGGTGGGCTCCACCGTCGACAACGAGGCGAAGTTCCTCGCGAGCACGTACTCGTTCGGCGTCCTCCTCGCGTTCACCCTCGCACAGCTGGCCGTGATCCGGTTGCGTCGTCGCGAGCCGGATCTGCCGCGTCCATTCCGGGCACGGCCCGACGTGCGCCTGGGTGGCGTGGACGTCCCGCTCGCGGCGCTCGTCGGCGCGCCGCTCACCGCGGTGATCTTCGTCCTCGCGATGGTCACCCACGAGGGCGCCCGCTACGCGGGGCCCGCCTGGCTCGCGCTCGGCCTCGTCGTCTACGGCGGCACGCGCTGGCGCGCGCGCCGAGGCATGCTCGAGGACGTCGGCCCGCGCAACGCGCTCCCCGTCGGGATGTCGTTCAAGCGCATCCTCGTGCCGATGAAGCTCGGCGACATCGGGGAGGAGATGGTGGCGACGGCGGTCGCCCTCGCGAAGGAGAGCGGGGCCAGCGTCGAGGCGATCACCGTCGTACAGGTCCCGCGGGAGCGGGCGCTCGACGCACCGCTGCCTGCCGATGTGGCGGACCAGGCCGACGCCTCGGTCGCCGAGGCCCGCGCGCTGGGCGAGGAGAACGGGGTCGACGTGCGCGCGGAGTCCGTGCACGCACGCTCGATCGGGCACGCGATCGTCGACGAGGCGACGCGTCGCGACGCCGACCTCATCGTGCTCGGCTCGGCTCCGCGCTGGCGGCGGCAGTCGCGGTTCTTCTCGCCGACTGTCGATCACGTGCTGCGCCACGCTCCGTGCGAGGTGCTCGTCGTCGCATTCCCGGATGGGATCCTCGAGGAGGCGTGACGGCCACGCGGGCTGCAACGGCTGGAGTACTCTCACCGGTATGAGGGCAGTGATCGTGGGTTGCGGGCGGACTGGCTCGGGCGTCGCCAAGCAGCTCGCCGGGGAAGGTTGGGACGTCACGTGCATCGACGACGACGAGACCGCGCTCGCGCGCCTCGGCGAGTGGCGCGGCGGCTTCGTCGTCGGCCACGGGATGGATCTCGAGGTACTCGAGCGGGCCGGAGTCGCGGGTGTCGACGCTGCGGTCGTCTCCACGGACGGCGACAACACGAACCTGGTGATCGGCCAGGTGCTGCAGCGCCGGTACGGCATCGGGTGCGTCGTCGTGCGCGTCCTCGATCCGCGGCGCGCGGAGTTCTACGCCGAGCGGGGGCTCCGGACGGTCTGCCCCACCAAGACCGCGATCGCGACCCTCACGGACGTCGTCCGCTCGTGCGAGGCCACCCCTGTCGGGAGCGCCGGGTAGTGCCCCTTCAGGCAATGCCCTCCGCGAGGTCGCGTCACCTGAAGGGACACTGATGTACGCGATCGTGGCGGGCGGAGGGAAGGTCGGCGCGAACATCACCCGCTCGCTCGTCCGGCTGGGGCACGAGGTGACGCTCGTCGAGCAGCGGCGCGACCGCTTCGAGCAGCTCGAGGCCGAGCTCGGCCCGCTGGTGCTCCAAGGCGACGCGACCGAGATCCACGTCCTCGAGCGGGCCGGCATCGCCCGGCCGCCCGAGATCGTGCTCGCCGTCACCGGCGACGACGAGGACAACATCGTCATCTCGCAGCTGGCGAAGGAAGGCTACGGCGTCCCGAAGGCGATCGCACGCGTGAACGACCCGCGGAACCAGGCGCACTTCGACGCGCTCGGGATCACCCAGACCGTCTGCGCGACCTCCGGCCTCCTCGGGCTGGTCGAGCACGAGGTCCCCGAGCACGGCCTCGTGAAGCTGCTCGAGCTGCGGGCTGAGGGCCTGGAGCTCGTGGAGCTGCACGTCCCACCGGACGCGCCCGCCGCCGGCAAGCGCGTCGCCGGCATCGCCCTCCCCGACGGCGCCAAGCTCGTATCCCTGATGCGGAACGGCGTGGGGGAGATCGTGCGTGACGAGACGGTGATCCGCCCGGGGGACCAGATCGTCGCGATCCTCAAGCCCGGCGTCGAGGACCGCCTCAGGCGCGCCGTCGTCGGCTAGCGGCGGATTCCGCCTTCGGCGGCCTCCGCCAGGAGCACCAGCGACCCGTCGACCGGCGCGTGCCGGCGTGTCGGGGAGAATGGCCGCGTGGTGGCCGCAGCTCGTAGCCTCGACGCCGAAGGCGGCGAGGCATGACGCTCGCCGAGCTCGCCGTCACGATCGGGGTGCTGGGGGTCCTGGGATTGTCGGCGAGCCGCTTCGGCCTCTCGGCGATCCCGGCGTACCTCCTCGCCGGGATCATCCTCGGCCCCAACGAGCCCGAGCTCATCCAGCTCGTGCAACCGTCCGAGGTGACCGACTTCGTCGCCGAGATCGGCCTGATCTTCCTCCTCTTCTTCCTCGGGCTCGAGTTCAGCGTCGACCGGCTCCTCCGCAGCGGCCGCCACGTCGGCCTGGGCGGCGCCGCCGACCTTCTCGTCAACGCCGGGCTCGGGCTCCTGGTCGGGGTTGCCGCGTTCGGCCCGAGCTTCGCCGCGCTCGTGCTCGCCGCCTGCGTCTACGTCTCGTCGAGCGCGATCGCCGTCAAGGCGCTGATCGACTTCCGGCGCTTGGCGGACGACGAGACGGATCTGGTGCTTGCGATCCTCCTGTTCGAGGACATCGCGATCGCGGCGATGCTCGGGTTCGTCGCAACCGGCGGAGGCAGCGCGGCGACCACCGCGGGGTGACCGCCAAGGCACTCGCGTTCGTCGGCGTGTCGCTCGCTGCGTCTCGATGGCTCGGGGCGCCCATCGGACGCCTGCTCGGGCGCCTCGAGCTCGAGTTCTTCCTGCTGGCCGTCTTCGGGTTCGTGATCGGGATGAGCGCGATCGCGAAGGAGCTCGAGATGTCCGAGGCGATCGGCGCGCTGATGGCCGGCGTGATCCTCTCCGACAGCGGCGTGCGCGAGGAGATCGAGCAGCGCTTCTTCGCGATGCGCGACGTGTTCGCCGCGCTGTTCTTCTTCGTCTTCGCGCTGACGATCGACCTCGCCCGGATCCCGGACGTCGGCTGGATCGTCGCCCTGGCCCTGGTCGCGACGCTCGTCGGCAAGGTGGGCGTCGGCGTCGTCGCGGGCCGGCTCGGCGGCTTCTCGGTTCGTCAGGGGATCAATGCGGGAGCCGCGCTCGTCGCGCACGGCGAGTTCACGATCATCCTCGCGCAGCTCGCCGCCGGGAATGCCGCCCTGACCGTTGCCCATCAAGACGACATCGTCGCCTTCGCAGGCCTCTACGTCCTCGCGAGCGCCACGGTCGGTGTCGTGCTGATGAAGGAGTCGAAGCGCCTCGGGCGCGTCCTGCGACCGGCCCAGGCGTTCGACTGACGTGACCGTGCGCGTTCACGACCGACGAGACCGCGGCCGAGGGCCACGGTCGAACCGCGTGCTGCTTCACTGTGTGAGAGGGTTCAAGGAGGATCGATGCCACTCGAGCTGAAAGAGACGCGCCTCCCCGGGGTCGGGGTGAAATGGACGATGACTCCTGCCAGTGGCAGCCGGGTCACGGTGATCCAGCACAACGACGGTGACCGCGAGGTGTACGTCCATCGGCGCGCGCGCGACGAGGAGCCCGCGATCGTGCTCGAGCTGCACGACGACGAGGCGCGCCAGCTCGGCGCGCTGCTGGGCGGCGCCTACGAGCGGCCGAAGATCGTCGAGGAGCTCGAGATGGCGCTCGGAGAGTTCCAGATCGAGTGGATCCGCGTCCCGGACGGGAGCTGGGTGAACGGCCGCACGCTCGCGGATTGCGGATTCCGCAAGCGGACGGGCGTCACGGTGATCGCGATCCTCCGCGAGTCGGAGTCGATCGCGGGCGCGCAGCCGGAGGACGTGATCCTCGACGGGGACACGATCGTGGTCGTCGGCAAGGCGGGCCAGTTCGGCGCCGTCCGGAAGCTCCTGGCCGACGGCCCCGCCGACGAGTAGGGGCGAGACTCCTCGCGCCCCGCCTTCTTCACACGCGCCAGTACCCGCGCGTGAGGAGGACGAGCACCGGCAGGACCTCGAGGCGGCCGATCCACATGAGGACCGTCATCATGAGCTTCGAGAAGTCGTCGTAGACCGCGAACGAGCCTCCCGGCCCAGCCGCGCCGAGCCCGACCCCTGCGTTACCGAGCGTCGACGCGCTCGCCTCGGGGAGCTCGAGAGTCGCCCGTTCGAGAAACGCGCGTCGATGCGAGCAGCGCGGCGCCGACGATGAAGATCCCGATGTAGAGCAGGACGAAGGCGAGCACGGCGCGGAGCGTCCGCTCGTCGACGACCTGGCGGTTCAGCCGATCGGGCGGACGAGCTCCGGATGGATCGTCCGCCCGAGCTCCCGCCGCAGGATACGTCCCACCAGCAGGTGGCGGACGATCTTGACCGAGCCGCTCGGCGAGCCGGCGCAGACGCGCCGACGAACATCAGCCCGATCATCGCCATCACCGGAAGCGTCGGCCAGCTCACGTAGTCGTGATCGCGAGAGCCGGTGGCGGTCAGGAGGGAGGTCGTCTGGAAGACCGCCTGTCGCACCGCCTCCTCCCCGGGAAGATATCATCGTCCACAGATTGAACATGACGGGCCACGGAGCCCACGAGGAGCCACGCGTAGAGCGAGTGCCTCGTCTCGTCCCGCGGCGCAAACGGCGCTGGACGACGGCGCGGTAGAGGAGCGAAGATTCGCCCGGCGAGCGCCATGAAGACCGTCACGATCCACTGCGTCAGCGGGCCGAACAGCGTCGAGGGAGTGGTTGCCGGTGGCGAAGCCGCCGGTCGACGGTCGTGAGGGCGTACGCGAGGGCGTTGAACGGACCCATCGCGCCGTCGATGCCGACGAAGCAGATGCAGCGCAGGGCGACGAAGCCAAGCGTGAGCGCGATGTAGAGCAGCCAGAGCCTGCGCACCGTGTCGCGGATCCGCTCGGCGAGCTGGTTCACCTCGGGCCCCGGCAGCTCGGACTCGAACATCTGCCGTCCCCCGATCCGGAGCCGAGGCAGGACGGCGAGCGCGAGCACGATGATCCCCATCCCGCCCAGCCACTGGCTCAGCTGGCGCCACAGGAGCAGCGAGCGATCGAGCGCCTCGACGTTCGTCACGACGCTGGCCCCGGTGGTCGTGAACCCTGACATGCCCTCGAAGAGCGCGTCGACGGGACGCGAGAGCTGCGGCTCGTCGGAGAAGAGGTACGGGAGCGCCGCGTAGCACGCGGCGAGGAGCCAGGTGAGCGAGACGACGAGGTAGCCCTCCCGGAACCCGATCGGGCCGGGCGAGCGGTGGCCGAGCCGCGCGAGGCCGAGCCCGACTCCGCCCGTGACGCCGCCTGCGGCGAGAAAGGGCCAGAACGACTCGCCGTAGCCGATGGCGGCGGCGGTCGGGATCAGCGCCGAGAGGCTGAGGTACGCAAGCATCGTCCCCGTGAGCCCGAGGGCCCCCGCGAGGTCGATACCCAGGGTCGCGCGGTCGCCGATCCGCGCGGCGCGATACGGGCTCAGGGCTCTCTCCTCGGGGGCGCCCTCACAGGACCCTCTCGACGTCCGGGACCCGTGACCGCTCGGTGAACACGATCACGCGATCTCCCGCCTGGAGGGTCTCGTCGCTCTTCGGGAACACGGCCCGCCCATCTCGCACGATCGCGCCGATCAGCGCTCCGCGGATCGGCATGTCGCGGAACCGAAGGCCGACATACTCGCTCGTGGGCTGCGTCGTGATGTCCAGCACCTCGTAGCGGTCGCCCTCGAGCATCGACACCTGCTGCGTGCGTGGATCGTGCGCGAACCGGACGATCTCCTCGGCCGTCACGCCGCGAGGGTTGATCGTGACGTCCACGCCAGAGTGCTCGTACACGCGGGTCGAGATCGTGTCGTGCACGACGGCGATCGTGAACCGCACCCCGCAGACCCGGGCGAGCGTCGCGGCGTAGTGATTCTTCGGGTCTTCCTTCATGGCGAAGACACCGGCGTGCGCTTGCCCGATCCGCTCCCGCTCGAGGAAGTCGAGATCGATGCCCGTGGCGTTGTAGACCCTGCATTGCGGCAGCTCCTCCGCAACCTCGCGGGCGCGCTCGAGCACCGGCTCGATCACCCGCACGCCGATGCCCTGCCCCGCCAGCATGCGCGCGATTGCCGTGCCGACCTGGCCGCCGCCGAACACGACCACGTCCTCGACGACGCCCTCCCCGGGGGCGAGCAGCGCGCCCCAGGCACGGGCGGCGTTGGGTGAGCCGATCACCACGATCCGGTCGCCTTCGGTGATCACGTCGTCGCCGCCCGGGAGGGTCATCGAGTCCTGCCGGATGAGCGCGAGCACGCGCGAGTCGTCGGGGATCCGCGCCTCACGCAGTGGCCTGCCCACGACGGCCGGATCCGCGCCCTCGGGGATCTCGAACTCCACGATCTGCACCTGGCCGTCGGCGAAGACGTCCGTCTGGCGCGCCGCCGGCATCCCGATCGAGCGCGACACCGCGTGCGCGGTCTCCAGCTCCGACGAGACGGCGAAGTCGACGTCGAGGCGCCCCTCGCGCCAGAGGTCGATGTACTCGACGTTGGACGTGCGGATGACGATGGTCGCCCGCGGCGCCTCGACTCTGGCGAACGAGCACGCCACGAGGTTGACCTCGTCACGCGACGTGCACGCGATGAACAGGTCAGCCTCGCTCGTCCCGGCCTGCTGGATCGCCCTGCGGCTCGCGCCGTTCGCCTCGATCGTGCGGAGGTCGAAGCGGTACGCGAGTGGCTCGAGCCGCTCGCGCACCGTGTCGATCACGGTGAGGTCGTGCTCGCCGTGAAGCGCCTCGACGATGGTCGACCCGACCTGCCCCGCACCGACGACGACGATCTTCACAGCGCGGGGGAGCCTACCCCTCTGCGGCCGGCCGGCGAAACCACGGCGACCGGTACCCTCGGCGGGATGCGTGGGGTCGCGCTCGCTCTGGTGCTGCTCGTCGCCGCGACCGCAGCCGGCGCGTCGCTCGCCGCGGGGGCTGCCACACCGAGGCTCGTGGTCGTGGCCCGGGGCCTCTCGAGCCCGGTGCTCGTCGCGCAGGCGCCCGGCGAGCCCGCGCGGCTGTACGTGGTCGAGCAGCCGGGTCGGATCCGCGTCGTCGAGCGGGGTCGGGTGAAGCCGGGTGCGTTCCTCGACGTCCGCTCTCTCGTGGTCGCCGGAGGCGAGCAGGGCCTGCTGGGGCTGGCGTTCTCGCCGCAGTACGCGCGCGACAGGACCTTCTACGTCAACTACACGGCGAAGCCCGACGCGTCTACCAGGGTCGTCCGCTACCGCGCCGCGAACGGCCGGGCCGTCCCGGGGAGCGCGCAGGAGATCCTTCGCGTCGAGCAGCCCTACGCGAACCACAACGGCGGCAACCTCACGTTCGGGCCCGACGGCTGGCTCTGGGTGGGGCTCGGCGACGGCGGCTCGGGCGGCGACCCGGAGAACCGCGCCCAGAATCCCCAGACGCTGCTCGGGAAGATGTTCCGGCTCGACGTGCGTCAGGCGCAGCCGACGCCCGAGCTCGTGGCGATCGGCCTCCGGAATCCGTGGCGCTACAGCTTCGACCGGAAGACCGGCGACCTGTGGATTGGTGACGTCGGACAGAACGAGATCGAGGAGATCGACCGGCTGCCGCGGGGGACGACCGACCTCGTCAACTTCGGTTGGAGCGTGTACGAGGGGCGTCAGCGGTACAGCGACCGCACGCTCGGCCCGGGACGTCTGATCCAGCCCGTCGCCCAGTACACGCACGCGCAGGGGTGCTCGGTCACCGGCGGCTACGTGTACCGCGGCACGGCGGTCCCGCGGCTCTCCGGGCGCTACGTCTTCGGCGACTACTGCAGCGGGACGATCTGGAGCATCCCTGCGGGTGGCGGTGCCGTCCGCACCGAGCCGGTCCGTGTCCCGGGACTGACGTCGTTCGGCGAGAGCCTGGACGGAGCGACGCTCTACGCCGTTTCCGGAACGGGAGCCGTCTACCGCTTCGCGCGGTAACGCCGGTCAGCGAGACGTGTGGCCCGGGGGACGGGCGAGGCTGCCGGCGCGCGTCAGCCCGCGCGGCGACGCACCTGGGGCGACTGCCCCAGCGCGGCGTAGGCGACCGCGTTCAGCGAGTCGTTCAGCGCGCGGAGCTCACGGCTCACCTGGAGGAGCCCCTCGCTCGACTCGAGGCGCGCGTCGATCCGCTCGAGCTGCGCCGCGATCCGGTCGAGGCGCTCGAGGAGGGCGTCGAGCTGTCGGTCGGGAACCTCGTGCCGTTCCACGCCGAGGATTCTACGGACGCGGTTCGACTCGGCCTTCAGGAAAGAGCCGTCTCGCGCCGAGCCGTTGCCAGGCGAGGACGCCTGCGAGCGCCCCGGCGGTGTCGATCAGGACGTCGAGCGGCGAGCCGTGCCGTCCCTCGACGAACAGCTGGTGCACCTCGTCCGACGCGGCGTAGGCCACGGCCAGCGCGAGCGCGAGACCGGGCCGGCGCACGGCGCGTGTCAGGAGCGCGCCCAGGATCGCGTACTCCGTGACGTGGGCGATCTTGCGGAGGATCGTGTCCCAGGTGCCGAGGTCCGTCGCGAGGCTCGGGACCGACGAGAACGCGAAGATGACCGCGGCCCATGCGACGACGGGGAGCCACGCCGACACCGGCGATCGGCGGGCGGTCGCAACGGGAGTGGACACCGCCGAATGGTAGGCTCGCGCCACAGAAGGAGCGCGGTGAGGGAACCCGGTGCAAGTCCGGGACGGTCCCGCCGCTGTGAGGGGAGACGCTCTCCCGCCAAGACGCCACTGGCCCCCGCGGGCCGGGAAGGCGGCGGGAGAGGGAGCCCCGAGTCAGAAGACCTGCCGCCTCCCATACGCCTCGACCCCCTCGCGGAAGGGAGAAGGAGATGCAGCCATGTCACGTCGTTTCGCCCTCGCGGCGCTCCTGAGCGTCCTCGCGGCGACGCTCACGTCCGTCGCGCTCGCCGCGTCCACCGGCCCCTCGGCCACCCCGTTCCCCGTCACGATCACGGCGGGCAACGGGAAGGTCACGATCTCCAAGCGCCCGTCCAGGATCGTGTCGCTCTCGCCCACCGCCACCGAGACGCTGTTCGCGATCGGCGCGGGCGCCCAGGTCGTCGCGGTCGACGACCAGTCCGACTTCCCGAAGGCAGCGCCGCGCACCACGCTCTCGGGCTATACGCCGAACGTCGAGGCGATCGCCGCCCTCAGACCGGACCTCGTCGTGATCTCCTTCGACCCGAAGGGGCTCTCCGAGGCGCTCGGGAGGCTCGGGATCCCCGTGGTCTTCCACAACGCGGCGGCGAACCTGCCGGGCGCGTACCAGCAGATCCGGCAGCTGGGGAAGGTGACGGGACACGCGCCCGAGGCCGACGGCCTCGTCACGGGGATGAAGCGCCGGATCGGGACGATCGTCGCGAGCGCGAAGACGAAGGCGTCGGCGGGGGCGACCGTGTACCACGAGCTCGATCCGACGCTCTACTCGCTCACGTCGAGCACGTTCGTGGGCAGGGTCTACGCGCTCTTCGGCCTGAAGAACATCGCCGACGCCGCGAAGGCCGGCGACTACCCGCAGCTCTCTCCCGAGTACGTGATCTCCGCCAACCCCGACCTGATCGTGCTCGCCGACACGGTGTGCTGCGGACAGAAGGCGCAGACCGTCGCGGCCCGGCCCGGCTGGTCGCGCATCGCGGCGGTGCGAACGGGCTCGGTGGTGCGGCTCGACGACTCGATCGCGTCGCGGTGGGGCCCGCGCCTCGTCAACCTGGTGCGCGCGATCGGGACGGCGCTGACGCGGCTCGGGCAGCAGTGAGGTAGCGATGGAGGCAGCCGCCGCATCGGCGAGCACGATTCGGGTTCGCGGTGTGACACCCGGCTGGGCGGTCGGCGCGGTCGCCTTCCTCGTGGTCGCGCTCCTGGTCGGCATCGTCGCCGGCCCCGTCGACATCGGGGTCGGCGACGTGCTGCGCTCGATCGGAGAGAAGCTCGGCGTGCCGGGCGTCAGCTCGCCGCTCGGGCCGGCCGAGGAGTCGATCCTCTGGGATCTCCGCATCCCGCGCGTCCTCCTCGCGGCACTCGTGGGCGGCATGCTCGCGGTCTCCGGCGCGACGTACCAGGGGGTGTTCCACAACCCGCTCGCCGACCCGTACCTGCTCGGCGTCGCGGCGGGCGCGGGGCTCGGCGCCACGCTGTCGATCGCCTACATGCCGCACGCGCTCGCGGGTCACGAGGTGCTGCCCCTCGCGGCGTTCGTCGGTGCGGCCGTGGCCGTCGTCCTCGCGTATTCCATCGGCCGTGCGGCGGGGCGCGAGCGGGACTCCGCCACGCTCGTGCTCGCAGGCGTGACGGTCGCCAGCTTCTTCACCGCGCTGCAGACGTTCGTGCAGCAGCGGAACACCGACACGCTGCAGGAGGTCACCTCCTGGATCCTGGGAAGCCTGCCCAACACGGGCTGGAGCGACGTGGTGGCGCTCGCGCCCTACGTGCTCGTCACCACCGGGGTGATCGTCGCCTCGAGACGAGTCGTCGACGTGCTCAGCCTCGGCGACCTCGAGGCTGCGAGCCTCGGGGTCGACGTACGGCGCGTCCGGCTCACGCTGGTGATCGCCGCCACGATCGGGACGGCCGCGGCCGTGGCGGTGAGCGGCCTCATCGCGTTCGTCGGGATCATCGTGCCGCACGCGATCCGGCTCGTCACGGGGACGTCGTACCGTGGCCTGCTGCCGCTCTCCTTCGTCGTCGGGGCGGGGTTCCTGATCCTCGCCGACGTGATCGCGCGGACGGCGCTCTCGCCGGCCGAGATCCCCATCGGCGTGGTCACGGCCCTGTTCGGGGCGCCGTTCTTCGCCCTCGTCCTGCGCACCCGCGGCGGGCGGGCATGAGCGCGATCGGGCTCGAGAGCGTGACCGTGAGGCTCGGCGGCCGGCCGGTCGTGCGCGAGGTCACGGCGACCGTCGAGATGGGAGAGTGGGTGGCGCTGCTCGGCCCGAACGGTGCGGGCAAGACGTCGCTCCTGCGCGCGATCGCCGGCCTCCTGCGGTGCGACGGGGCCATCTCGCTCAACGACGTGCCGGCGGCGGCGCTCGGGCGCCGGGAGCGGGCGCGGCTCCTTGCCCTCGTGCCGCAGGAGCCCGAGACCCCGCCGTGGCTGACCGTCGCGGAATACGTGCTCATGGGCCGAACCCCACATCTGGGACCGCTGGCGCGTGAGGGCGCAGTCGACCGGGAAGCGGCGTCGCGCGCGCTCGCACGGCTCGATCTCGAGGTGCTCGCCGAGCGGACACTCGGCACGCTGAGCGGCGGCGAGCGCCAGCGGGTGGTCGTGGCCCGCGCGCTGGCGCAGGAGGCTCCGATCGTGCTCCTCGACGAGCCGACCGCCGCGCTCGACATCGGCCATCAGCAGCACGCGCTCGAGTTGCTCGACGCCCTCCGCGCCTCGGAAGGCCTCACCCTGGTCGCCGCGATGCACGACCTGACGCTCGCAGCGCAGTACGCCGACCGCGTGCTGCTGCTCGACGAAGGGCGCGTCGTCGCCGAGGGCGCCCCCGTCGACGTCCTGACAGAGGAGGCGCTCGCCGAGCACTACGGAGCGTCGGTGCGAGTCGTAACGGTCGACGACCGGATCGCGGTGCTGCCCTCGAGAGGGTCGTAGGGAGGCGCCCGGCTCGCCCGTTCGAGGGTCTCGCGTGCGCGCACGCAGGCCGATGGTTCGCGTATCCGCCGCCTTCCAGGAGGTCTAACCCGTGCCGCGTCCCGCCGCCCTCGCGCTCCTCGCCGCCGCCCTTGCGCTCGTCCTCCCGGCCGCTGCCGCTGCCGGATCCGTGCATCTCGAGCAGCACGTCACATCGGGGAGCTCCGTGCAGGTCACGATCGTCGTCCGCAAGCCCGCCTCGTTCTCCGTCCTGCTGCGCACCCGGACAGAGGGCCGGACTCGGCTCGTGCTCCTCGGGAAGCACGCCCCCACCGGCGGCCCGTTGATCGACACCGCGACGAGCGCCTGCGACGGGGCGGCGGGCTCGTTCTACTGCCAGGCCTCCTACGAACCGCTTCCTCCGGGCACGTACACGTTCCGGGTCGCGCGCCGTTCGGGCGCCGGGACGAACATCGAGCTCACGGTGCGCTGGTAGGCGGAGATCGTCTCCAGGTGAGCCGCCGTGCGAAGGGGCGGTACCCGAGCCGGCTGTTGACCGCGAGCATCGGCGCGTTGGCCTCGTCGTTGTCGGTGAGCGCGATCGTCGCGCCGAGCGCGGCGGCCCGGTGGAGGCTGTGCGACTTCAGCATCGTCGCGAGGCCCCTCCCGCGATAGGGCGGCAGCGTTCCGGCGAGCGCGTTCTGGGCCCGGCCGCTCGGACGGTCGACCCGGATGAACGTCACGGCGACGATCGTCCCGTCCACGACCGCGGCGAGGCTCGCGTCGTCGTCGACCAGCGGCGTGCGCCAGTACTGGCTCACCCACTGCTCGAGCGAGAGCGCGTCGAACGTCTCGCTGTTCGGGATGTCGCGGGACACTCGGAGGTCGAGGGCCCAGATCGGCTCGGGGTCGTCGATATCGGCAAACGGCACGATCGTCACGTCCTCGGGCACGGGGAGGGGCTCCACCGTGCGCGGGTCGACCGCCGACACGCTGGACGACCCGATCTCCTCGAACCCGCGAGAGGTAGCCAGAGCGCGTGCCGCGGGCTCGTCGAGCGACTCGGAGCGTGTCGTACGGATCCCGAGCGCGCCGAGATGCGCGTCGGCGGCCTCTGCGAGCCCGGAGCCGATCCGCTTTCCGCGGTGGGCCGGGTCGACGGCGATCGCCAGGATGCCCTGCGAGGTGTCCGAGTCCCACCATGCCCGGCCCGCGTGTGCCCAGCCGACGATCTCGCCGTTCAGCTCGTCGGCGAACAGACGAAGCCCGGCATGCTCGGGGATGCTCCGGAGGAAGTGGGACATGCCGTCGGCCGTGACGATGCCGTCGGGCCACGCCCGCTGGCGCATCGCCGCGACGCGCGGGACGTCCTCGAGTGTTCCTTCGCGGAGCACCGAGCCACGGTACCGTCGTGGCCGGGACGGTCACGGCCGGTTGGCCTCCGGAGGCCGCGGCTAGCATCGGAGCCGTGACCGTCACACCGCACGAGGAGCTCCTGGCCGGCTTGAACCCGGCCCAGCGGGAGGCGGTGCTCCACGTCGACGGGCCGCTCCTCGTGGTCGCCGGCGCGGGGTCGGGCAAGACGCGCGTCCTCACGCATCGCGTCGCGCACCTGATCCGGGCACATGGCGTGAAGCCGACCGAGATCCTCGCGATCACCTTCACCAACAAGGCCGCCGCCGAGATGCGCGAGCGGCTCGAGCGGATCCTCGGTCGCACCGCCCGCGCGATCTGGATCCTCACCTTCCACGCAGCCTGCGGGCGCATCCTGCGCCGGGAGGCGGAGCGGCTCGGCTACCGCTCGTCGTTCACGATCTACGACCAGGCCGACCAGGTGCGCGTCGTGAAGGCGTGCCTCGAGGAGCTGGGCAAGGACCCGAAGCGCTTCACGCCGCGCGGGATCCACGCCCAGATCTCGAACGCCAAGAACCAGCTCGTCTCGCCGGAGGAGTACACGGCCCGGGTCGCGTCGTTCTGGGACCAGACCGTCGCCGAGGTGTACGAGCTCTACCAGCGCAGGCTATTCGCCTCGAACGCCGTCGACTTCGACGACATGCTCATGCTGACGGTCGACGTGCTCGAGCGCTTCCCCGAGGCGCTCGAGCGTTGGCAGTCCACGTTCCGCCATATCCTCGTCGACGAGTACCAGGACACGAACCACGCCCAGTACCGCCTCCTGCAGCTGCTCGCGGCGAAGCACCGCAACGTGTTCGCGGTCGGGGACCCGGACCAGTCGATCTATGCCTTCCGCGGGGCGGACATCCGCAACATCCTCGACTTCGAGAAGGACTTCGGCGGCGCCGACACCGTGGCGCTCGAGCAGAACTACCGCTCGACGAACGCGATCCTCGAATCGGCCAACGCGGTCATCGACTGTAACCGCGACCGCAAGCCCAAGCGCCTTTGGTCGGAGCTCGGCGACGGAGACCCGGTCGAGGTCGTGGAGGTCGAGGACGAGCACGCCGAGGCCCGGTTCGTCGCCGCCGAGATCGCGCGGCTGGTCGAGTCCGGCTACTCGGCATCCGAGCTCGCGATCTTCTACCGCACCAACGCGCAGTCGCGCGTGCTCGAGGACGTGCTCGTCCGCCAGGGGGTGCCGTACCAGGTCATCGGCGGCCCCCGGTTCTACGAGCGGGCGGAGATCAAGGACGCGGTCGCCTACCTGTCGCTCCTGAACAACCCGACCGACGCGGTCGCGCTGATGCGGATCGCCAACCGTCCGCGGCGGGGGATCGGAGACACCTCGATCCAGCGCCTCGTCGGACACGCGGACGCGCTCGGGATCTCGCTGTGGGACGCCACCGCGGACCCGGAGGCCGCCGGCGTCGCGACGGCGAGCGCCCGTGCGATCCGTGGCTTCCGGACGATCATCGAGTCGCTCATGTCGGCGGCCCAGGAGCTCGAGGTCGACGAGCTCGTCGAGGCGGTGCTCCAGCGGTCGGGGACGATCGAGGCCTACGAGGCGGAGCACACCATCGAGGCGCGTGGCAGGATCGAGAACCTCTCCGAGCTCGTGGGGTCGGCGCAGGAGTATCGCGCCCGCGTCGAGGAGCCGGCGCTCGCCGGGTTCCTCGAAGAGGTGCAGCTCCAGTCCGACCAGGACACGCTCGCGACCGACACGCCTCAGGTCACGCTGATGACGATCCACAACGCGAAGGGCCTCGAGTACCGGGCCGTCTTCCTGATCGGGATGGAGGAAGGGATCTTCCCGCACTCCCGCTCGATCGAGGACAACGAGGTGGAGGAGGAGCGGCGCCTCGCGTACGTCGGAATGACCCGCGCGATGGAGCGGCTCACGCTCACCCACGCGACCGCCCGCTCGCTGTACGGCAGGCGCGAGTACAACCTCGGGTCGCGCTTCCTCGACGAGCTGCCCGCATCCGTCGAGCGAGAGCGGCTGCGGCCCGCCTCGTGGTCGGGCTACGCCTCCTCGCCGCGTCAGGTCGCGCCGCGCGACGAGCGCGTACTGCCCTCGCTGTCCACCGGAGATTCGGTGCGTCACGGCTCCCTGGGGGAGGGCGTCGTCACGCGGATCGAGGCCGACGGCGTCGTCACCGTCCGGTTCGCGGCGGACGGCAGCGAACGCCGGCTGATGCTCGAGTACGCGCCACTCGAGAGGATCTGAACCGGAGCATGGCGTTCCGCGTCCGCACGGTCACCGACCCCGACGAGTACGCCGCTGCCCTCTCCGCGATCGGCCACTACTTCGGCTGGGAGGCGACCCGCGACGACGCCGCGCGCTTCGCGCGACTGATGCCGCTCGAACGGGTGCACGCGGTGCTCGACGACGGCCAGATCGTCGCCGGCGCGGGCGTGTTCTCGTTCCCCCTGACCGTTCCTGGAGGCGCTCTGCAGTGCGCAGGTGTAACGGTCGTCGGAGTGCTCCCATCACACCGCCGTCGCGGCCTGCTGCGCCGCATGATGGACGCCCAGCTCCGTGACGTTCGCGAGCGCGGTGAGCCGATCGCGGCACTGTGGGCCTCGGAGGAGACGATCTACGGCCGGTTCGGGTACGGGCTCTCCTCGTCCATCATGAGCATCGATGCCGAGCGAGGCACGGTCGGGATCAGGCGGGAGCTGCCGCGCGACGGCTCTGTGCGCCTGGTCGCGCACGACGAGGCGCTGCGCGTCTTTCCGGCGCTGTACGCGCGCGCCTCGCGGACGCGGCCGGGGATGATCGTCCGCTCGCGCGAGTGGTGGGAGGTCCGGCGCCTCGACGACGCGCCCGAGCGGCGCCGGGGCGGCGGCCCGCTGATGCGTGCGCTCCTCGAGCGGGGCGGCAGGCCGGTCGGGTACGCCCTCTACCGGCTCGTCCAGGAAGGGTCGACCCCCGACACCTGGACGAGGACGATCCGCGTCCTCGACGCGTTCGGCATCGACGACGCGGCGACCCGGGACCTGTGGCGGTTCCTGCTCGAGATCGACTGGGTCGATCGGATCGCCGCGTATCACCTCCCGCTCGACCACCCGCTCCTGTTGCTCGTGGATCGCTTCAACAAGCTTCGCCTCTCCGTGCACGACGGTCTCTGGGTGCGCGTCGTCGACGTCCCGGCCGCTCTCGCCGGGCGCGCGTACTCCTCGCCCGAACGGGTCACCGTCGAGGTCGCTTCCGACCCGCACTTCCCCGACAACGTGGGGACGTGGACGATCGAGGACGGGGAGGTGCGGCGTGGTCGCCGCCGCCCCGACGTCCGTCTCGCCGTCGACGCTCTCGCTTCGGCGTATCTCGGCGGATTCTCCTTCAAGCAGCTCGCACGGGCCGGGCGCGTCGAAGAGGTCGCCCGCGGCGGGCTCGACCGTGCGGACGCGTCGTTCCGCGCCGACGCCGCGCCGTGGGGCGCGGAGAACTTTTGAGCGCCCGAAGACGATGATCGTCGTCACCGGAGCGAGCGGTCACGTCGGCGGGCTCGTCGCCCGGGAGCTCGCGCGGCGCGGGGTGCACTTCCGCGCGGTGACGCGCACCGTCGAGCGGCTGCCCGACCTCGGCGGCGCCGAGATCGCTTTGGCCGGCTACGACGAGGCCGACACGCTGGTCGACGCGCTCGAGCCGGGCGACCGCGTGTTCATGGTCTCGATGCACGAGCCCCCTGACCGGCGGATCGCGCTCCACAAGAGGTTTGTCGACGTCGCCGCGCGCCGCGAGGTCGCACGCATCGTCTACCTCTCGTTCGTGGGCGCCGGTCCGGCGGCGTCGTTCGTCCACGCCCGCTCCCACGGCGCCACGGAGGCGATGCTGGCCGCTTCCGGCATCCCGTTCGCCGCCGTGCGGAACGGGATGTACGCGGACGAGATCGCCTCGTGGTTCGACGCCGACGGCCGGATCACCGGCCCGGGAGGAGACGGTCGGATCAGCCTCACCTACCGTCCGGAGCTCGCCGAGGCGATCGCAGTGCTGCTCGCCGATCCGTCGCACGACGACCGGCGGGTCGTCACGATCACGGGGCCGGAGACCTTCTCCCTCGCGGAGCTGGCCGGGATCGCGGCCGAGGTGACCGGCGACGCGTATCGCTACGAGCCGCTCGGGCGCGACGACTGGGTCGCGTACCGGCGGTCGATCGGCCGGCCCGAGTGGTCGATCGAGGCCGGGATCTCCTACTACGACGGCGTGCGGCGCGGCGACGCGGACGTCGTCTCCGACGACTATCGCGAGCTGACCGGCAAGGCGCCGCTCGCGATCCGTGACGTCATCGAGCGCCACCGGGACGAGATGCCGCTCTCCGGCCGTCGCCGGTAGGCAGGCCGTTCGATCGAGGCACGGAAAGCCCGTGCGGATAAGGTCAGGGCGATGCCCGACGCCGTCGTCCTCTCGGCCGTCCGCACACCTGTCGGCCGCTACGGCGGTGGTCTCGCAAGCGTGCGCCCCGACGACCTCGCCGCGCTCGCCGTCGCGGCGGCGGTCGAGCGGGCAGGCGTGCCGGCCGGCGAGATCGAGGACGTCTGGCTCGGGTGCGCCAACCAGGCCGGCGAGGACAACCGCAACGTCGCACGCTTCGCCGCGCTGCTCGCGGGCCTGCCGGAGTCGGTCGCAGGCGTCACCGTCAACCGGCTGTGCGCCTCGGGGCTCGCCGCCGTGGTCGGCGCGTGCCACGCGGTCATCGCCGGCGACGGCGACCTCTTCGTCGCAGGCGGCGTCGAGTCGATGAGCCGGGCGCCCCTCGTGACACCGAAGCCCGAAGCGGCCTACCCGCGTGGCGATCGCACGCTGTACGACACGACGCTCGGCTGGCGCTTCGTCAACCCGCGCTACGCGGAGCGGTTCTCCACCGCGACGATGGGGGAGACGGGGGACAACGTCGCCGACCGCTGGCACGTCGCCCGAGAGGACCAGGATGCGTTCGCGCTCGAGTCGCAGCGACGCTGGGCGGCGGCCGACGCCGAGGGGCGCTTCGCGGACGAGCTCGTTCCCGCAGGTGAGCTCGAGCGCGACGAGCACCCGCGGCCGGACACGAGCGCCGAGAAGCTTGCGTCCCTGAAGCCCGCGTTCGGCAGCGAGGGCACCGTGACCGCCGGGAACGCGAGCGGGATCAACGACGGCGCCGCCGCACTGGTCGTCGCGAGCGCCGAGCGGGCGCGGGCGATGGGCATCGAGCCGCTCGGGACGTTCCGCGGCTCTGCGGTCGCAGGCGTCGACCCCGCCGTGATGGGCATCGGGCCGATCCCGGCCGTCCGCAAGCTGCTCGAACGGACCGGCGTGGGCGTCGAGGAGCTCGACCTCGTCGAGCTGAACGAGGCGTTCGCGTCGCAGTCGGTGGCGGTGATCCGCGAGCTCGGGCTCGACCCGGCGACGGTCAACGTGAGCGGCGGCGCGATCGCGATCGGCCATCCGCTGGGCATGTCGGGCGCGCGCCTCGTCGTGACGCTCCTCCACGAGCTCCGTCGTCGCGGCGGCCGGTACGGCGTCGCCACGATGTGCGTCGGCGTCGGCCAGGGCCAGGCCGCGCTCTTCGAGCGGGTCTGAGCCACCGGCGGTAGCCTCCGGGGCCGTGAGATCCCTCGCGATCCCGTTCCTGTCGGTTCTCGTCCTCGGTGTGGCGGCAGGATGCGGCACCGACGACGCGGGCGATGCCGGGGCCGCATCGTTCGAGGGTCGGCCGTGGGTGCTCGCCTCGGGCATTCCGTTCCCACAGGACGTCGCGATCGTCCGGCCGAGCGCAACCTTCGAGGGCGGGACGGTGAGCGGCTCGACGGGCTGCAACCGGTACACCGGCCCATACACCGTCGACGGCGACTCGCTCGAGCTGGGCCAGATCGCGTCGACGATGATGGCGTGCCCGCCGCCGGCCGACGCGATCGAGCGCGCGTACGTCGCCGCGCTCGGGAAGGTCGCCGAATGGCGCTCGGACGGCGACGATCTGGTGCTCGTCGACTCCGACGGCGCGGACCTGCTCCGCTACGCGGCGGCGACTCCGGTCGGGAGCTGGCAGGTGACGGGCCTCCGGCGCGGCGACGCGTCCACGAGCCCGCTCGCGGGCACCGACCTCACCGCGAGGTTCGGCGCGGACGGATCGCTGAGCGGGTCGGCCGGCTGCAATACCTACAAGTCGTCGTACACCACGGAAAAGCACACGATCGAGATCGCGGCGCCCGCGGCGACGAGGAAGGCGTGTGCCGATCCCGCGGGCGTGATGGAGCAGGAGTCGGCCTACCTGGCGCTGCTCCCGACGGCCGTGAGCTACCGCCTCGACGGCAACGTGCTCGAGCTCCTGGCCGCCGACGGGACGCGGCTCGTCACGTACGCCCTCTCGTCGTAGGGCACTCCGCTTCACGGCCCGTCATGCCGCGAGACGGCTTTGCCGCTCACCTTCGTGGGGTCCGGCAAGCGGCCTCCAGTTGCGTTCCCGAGCGGAGGGTGTTCGCCGCAGACCGGCTACACTGCTGGCCGCGGGCGCTTAGCTCAGTTGGGAGAGCACCAGCT
>CAWAXS010000013.1:0-22521 GCA_963786055.1 uncultured Actinomycetes bacterium
ACCGGCTCGCGGACGTCGGCGGCGTTGATCGTCTCGCCGTTCGAGTCGACCACCCGCGTCGAGAGAAGTCGTATCGCCTCCGTGCCCGGCGCCGTGTCGAGGGCGAAGCTCACCTCGGCTCCGGTGCCCGACGCCTCCTCGAGGTAGCGCGAGACGACGCCCTGCGCCGGTCCTCCGCCATCACGTGGCCGCCCTCGAGCCAGTACGCGCGCCCGCAGAGCCGCGTGATCGCCCCCATGTCGTGGGAGACGAAGATCACCGTTCTGCCGGAGTTCGAGATGTCCTCGATCCGGCCCATGCAGCGCTGCTGGAACTCGTGGTCGCCGACGGCGAGCACTTCGTCGATGATCAGTACCTCCGGATCGAGGTGCGCCGCGACCGCGAATGCGAGGCGGACGTACATCCCGCTCGAGTAGCGCTTCACGGGCGTGTCGATGAACCTTCCGATCCCGCTGAAGTCGACGATCTCGTCGAACTTCGACTGGATCTCGCGGCGCTTCATGCCCAGGATCGCGCCGTTCAGGTACGTGTTCTCGCGACCTGTGAGCTCCGGGTGGAAGCCCGTTCCGACCTCGAGGATGCTGCCGACGCGGCCCCGAATCGAGGCCGTCCCCTCGGTCGGCGGCGTGATCCTCGTGAGGATCTTGAGGAGCGTCGACTTCCCAGAGCCGTTCTTGCCGATGAAACCGACGACGTCGCCCTCCTCGATGGTGAACGAGACGTCCTTCAGCGCCCAGAGCTCCTCGAGCGAGTGGTCGACATGCTCGAGCCGCAAAGCGCGCCGCGCGGCATGCGAGACGGTATCGCGCAGCGTCTCGTACCCGGCCTTGTACTCGCCGATCCGGTAGAGCTTCGAGATTCCCTCCGCGACGACCGTGCTCATATCGTGTCCGCGAAGCGGTGCTCGGCTCGACGGTAGAACCAGAGCCCGCTGAAGAAGAGAACCAGGGCCATGGCCACGCCGAGGCCGAGCATGGTGGCCGTCGGGGGCGGGGTGCCGGCGACGGCCCAGCGAAAGCCCGTGATCGCGCCGACGGCAGGGTTCAGCGACGCGACCGCCATGTACTTCTCGGGGATTGCAGCCGCCGCGTAGATGACTCCCGAGGCGAAGAGCCAGAGCTGGACGAGAAAGGGAACGACGTAGGGAACGTCGCGGTAGCGGACGTTGATCACCGCGAGAAACGAGCCGAGCCCGATCGCAGTCATGGCGAGCATCACGAGGAAGAAGGGAACGAGCACGATCGTCGGTTGGATGGCGACGTCGAACCACCGGGTGATCCCGAGCGCAACCGTGAACGAGAAGACGAAGTCGATGAGCGGGACGAGGATGCAGGCCAGGGGCAGGATGAGCAGCGGGAAGTGCACCTTCTGGACGAGCATCCGATTGCTCAGCACGCAGCCGGCGGTGAGCGTGAAGACCGCCGCGAGGAACGTCCACGGGACGAGGTTGAGCATCGCGAACACGGGATACGGCAGGCCCTGCGACGGCAGCTGCGCGAACTTCCCGAAGATGAGCGTGAACACGACCATCGTCAGGAAGGGCTGCAGCACCGCCCAGGCGATGCCGATCATCGACTGCTTGTAGCGCACCTTGACGTCGCGCCAGGCGAGGATCATCGCCAGGTCGCGGGAGCGCCACAGCTCCCGGAAGTCGGGGAGCCCGCTCCGCCGCGCGGGGCGGATCAGCGTGACAGGAGCTTCAGTCGTAGCCATCGGGTTGGAGCGGAGGCGGGCGGCGACGAGACGCGATTTGCCCCTCGCTCCGAGGGATCGTAGCGGGGGCACCCGAGGGCGTCCCAGGCCGTGGCACGCCTCAACGCCGCCGTATGGGTTGCGTGGCCCGCGCGAAGGGCGCCCGCCGGGCGCGGATCGCTGCAGCGCGGCGCTCTAGATCCGCGAGGCGTCGCTCGAGCACCACCTGCGAGTCGTGCTCGAGCGCGGCCTGCACGTCCTCGGCCAGGTCCGCGTCGTCCGCGAGCGACGGCTGCGACGGCGGACGAAGCGATCGACCATCGCCGATCGTCCGGAGCGCGTCGCGCATGCGCTCGTCAAGGACGAGCGAGCCGTCCGCCAGCCCGCGCCGGAGCGCGTCGTCGACGACGGCGAGCGAGCGAAACACGGCGTCCCGGCCCTCGACGCGCAACCGGTCGACGGTCGCGAGGACGTGCCGGGCGACCCGCGGGTCGTCCCTGCGTCCCTCCGCCGCGGACGTGACGTGGAATTTGCGTGCAAGCTGGGCCGCGTCCCTGATCGGGAAGTGGAGCACCTCGAACGGGAACCACTCCCGGATCAGCCGCAACCCCGTCCCCTCGGCGTCGTGGTTCCCCTTGCTCACGACCACGTCACGGGCCCCGCGATGGACGACCTTCACCTGCGCATGGAACGGGTCCGCGAGGTCGCGGGCGGGCCGGCCGCGCACGGTCATCCGCTCGTGGAACGGCGCACCGTCGTCCGGGCGCGGCACGAAATGGCGCCACATCCCGCGGATCGCTCCGTAGCGTCGCGGCACCGCCGCGAGCACCGAGCGGACGTCCTCGCCGCGCGGCCACCAGAACTCGTCCGCATCGCAGTTGACGACCCAGTCTGCCCCGTGCTCGACGGCCGCGACACGGGCCATCCGAGTCACCCACGCCGCCTGCTCGAGGGTCTCCCCTTCCTCCCGGAAGAGGCGGAGCACGCCCTCGCGCTCGTAGCGGCGGAGGATCTCGGTCGTCCCGTCGACCGACCGGTGGTCCGTCGCGAGGACGAGGTCGATGCCTCGCTCGAGGTGGTACCGGATGCACGCGTCGACGATGTCCTCCTCGTCCCGCACGAGGAGGGTGAGGACGACCTTCACGGGCGCCCGCGGCGCCGTACGCGGCGTGCGACCCGTCGCAGGCGACGCTCGACGCGGGCGCTCGGGCGCGTCTCGACCGCGTGCAGGCGCTGCTCGACCTCGTCCAGCCGCCGTCGCACGCGGATGACGTCGGCCTCGCCCAGGACCGCCGCGTCCGCGGCGAACGCCGCCTCCTCGACCGCGGTCGCCCGCGGGAACGCGATGCGCCCGTCCGGCTGGTCGAGCGCCCGCAGCGCGTCGCGCACGCGATCATCCTCAGCGAGGAGCCCCCGCGCGAGGGCGTCCCGGGCCGCGTCTCCGGCGATCGCGATCTCGTCGAACACGGCGGAGCTGCGCCCGTCCTCGGCGTCGCGGTGCGCGAGCGCGTGGTAGGCGGCTCCCGGCCCGACCGCGACCTCCTCGGCCGCGTAGAACTTCTCGACGGCGCTTCCCCACACGCGCCCCTTGCGCTCGAGCTGCGCCGCGCTCCGGATGGGGAAGTGCAGCACCTCGAGGGGGTACCACCCTCGCAGCGTCGTGAGCTCGGTGCCCGCCGACGGAGTGGCTCCCCTCGACGACGGCCGCCGTCGGATGCGCTCGGTGGACGACCTTGCGGAACGGCCGCCACGGGCTGCGCGGATCGTTGATCGGCGCCTCGGCGTCGAGCCGGAGCGTCATCCGCTCCTGGAACGGCCTCCCGTCGTCGGGAACGGGGACGAAGTGGCGGACGAACGACTGCACGATCCCGTAGCGGCGGGGGATCGACGCGAGCACCTCCGGGATCGTGCCGCCGCGCGGCCACCAGAACTCGTCGACGTCGCTGTTCACGACCCAGTCGGCGCCGTGGTCGGTCGCCGCGAGCCGCGCCATCCCGGTGACCCACTCCCGCTGCCTGAACTCCCCCGAGGGCTGGTGCAGCAGGCGGACCGCTCCCTCGCGTGCGTAGCCCTCGAGCACGTCGAGCGTGCCGTCGGTCGAGCCGTTGTCGGTGACGATCACGAGATCGACCCCCGCCGCGAGGTGGAAGCGGAGGTGCTGCTCGACGATGTCGCACTCGTCCCGCACGAGCAGGGTCATCACGACCTTCACGGTGCGGAACCTAGCGAGACGGTTGGCCGACCGGCCACGGAGGCCGTCGCCGCCACGGCCGCCAGACGGCGAGTGTCCTCTGCAGCGGCCCCCAGTCGTCCACGCCGCGCGCCGCGAGCTCCTCGCGGACGCGGGCGCGAAGCGCGGTGTCGTCGTAGCCCCGCCCCACGGCGCCCAGGTGCTCGAACGGCGTCGCGTCGACGATCCCGAGGCGGCACCCGTCGAGAGCGAGGTCCATCCACTCGAGCTCGATCCCCCAGCCCATGCCGCGCCAGACGGGCAGCGGGACGATCCGGTCGACCCAGGCGGGCGCGACGGCGACGAGCGGGCCGCTCTCGACGAAGGTCGTGAGACGGACGCGCGAGCAGCGCGCCTCGCGAGTGATGCCGTGGCTGACGGCGGACCCGGCAGCGTGGGCAGGCTGGGCGAGGCCGAGCCCCGCGCCGGCCGCGAGCGCCACGAAACTCGGGAGGTCGCCGCGGCGGAACGCGATGTCGTCGTCGGCGAGCACGAGCGTCCCCGCCGTCGGGCCGTGGCGCGCCAGCGTCTCGGCGAGCAGCGGGAGCTTCTCCCCGCCTCCCTCTCCGACCGTGACGTCCGCGAGCGCCGGCGCCACGGAGTCGAGCGCCCACCAGGCGGTCGACCACCCGTCGGCCAGCGCCGGGGCGACCAACCGCTCCACGTGCGCGGCGTTCGCTGCGCGGTAGACCCCCACGACCGTTCCCGGCGAGGTCATGCGATCCCGTCGAGCAACGCGTCGGCCACGCGCTCTGCGGCGCGCCCGTCGACCTCGCCCACCACGGTCGCGACGAGGCGGCGGCGCTCGCTCGCGAGCTCGTCCGGGTGCGCCAGCGAGCGCTCGATCCCCGCGACCACGTCGTCGAACGACTCCGCGCGGAGAAACGCCCCGGACTCGTTGACGTCGCGGTAGTGCTCGCCGATCACGCTCTTCGCCGCCCACGACTCGGCGGGCGGCCGGTCGGAGCCCTCGTCGTAGAGGACGCAGACGGCCGGCCGGTCGTTCACGAGGGCATCGAGGAGGATGGTGCCCGCGTTCGTCACGACGCAGTCGCCGTGCTGGAGCAGCGTCGCGAGCGCCTCGATGTCGGTGAACGACGGCTCCTGGACGGCGACGCCCTCCACGCCGAGGGCGGACGCGAATCGCTCGCGCCACCTCGAGTCGCGGGGGTGCGGCCGGAACAGGAGGGAGTAGCGGGTGTCCGCTCCGCTCTCGGCCCACCAGCCGACGAGCCGTGCGAAGAATCGCGCCTCGTCGGGCGTGTTCGTGGGCGTGTTCCCCATCACGAGCACGAGCGGCTTCCCGGGATCGAGCGTGTACGAGCGGACCAGCTCCTCGTACGCCGACCGGGGCCGGCGCCGGTGGAAGACGTCGCTCTGGGGCCACCCGGTCACCACGATCCGCTCCCGCGGCACGTCGTGGAACCGCACGAGATCGCCGCGCATGCGCTCGTTCTGCACGAGGTAGCGGTCGAGCCCGGGCCAGATGACCCCCTTTCCGACCGTGTGGTCCCAGCTCGCGACGTAGCCGACGAGCGGGAGGCCGAGCCGCTGCCCGGCGACCAGGAACGGCACGGCGGACTGCATCTGCAGGTTCCCGAGCAGGAGCGCGGGGCGCTCTCGCTCGAGGCGCCTCGCCAGCCCGCGCGGGACGTGGCGGCGGGTCGAGAAGTGCCAGCGGTCCATCCAGCGGTCGACCGCCGGACGGCGAGGCAACGGGCCGACCCGCGAGCTGTCGAGGAGCTCGTTTCGATGCCCGGGCCGCATTCGCTCGAGATGGAGGCCGTGCCGGTAGTTGAGCCGGATCGCGAGCGGGTAGTACCCGATCCGCCGGTCGAGCCAGATGTCGGCCCGACGGAGCGCCCGCTCGAGCGGGGGCACCCGGACGGGGAAGAGGTCCTCCGCGAAGAGCGGCGGCCGCGCGGACGCCGGGAGGCGCTCCGCCCAGGGGCGCGCCGCCTCGCGCGACAGGAGGAACGCGGGCTGGAGCCGCTCGCCGAGCGCAGCGGCCAGGCGGTCGACCACCCCGGCTTCGACGAGCACCCTCGTCGAGAGCGGGTCGGCGAGCACGAGCCATGCCGGGCGCGCGCTCACGGGGCCCACCCGGGAGGACGGCCCGCGTCGAGCCAGCGCGCCGCCTTGCGGTAGCGCTCACGGTGGGGCGGCGTGTCCCACTCCCGGCTGTACCACAGGTGCACGCAGACGTCCTGCTCGCCGGGCGCGAGCCGGACGGTGGTCGCCGGGAAGAGCCCCTCCCCGTTCGCGAATCGCGTGTCCTCGTGCGGATACAGGTAGAGCTGCGTCATGCCGGCCTCGAAGAAGAGCCAGAAGAAGCAGTAGAACGGCTCGTACTCGACGGCCGCGCGGCGGATCTCGGGCGACCACGGATAGCGCACGCGGTCGAACCACTCCGGGCGGGCGCGCAGCGCGCGCCAGCGGGGCACGCGGCGCATCGCCTCGCGCAGCTGCTCGCGGTCGACGACGAGGAAGAACGGGTTCATCGCGAGCTCGTTGAAGCCCCGCGGAACGTAGAAGCCGTCAGGGACCCCGGCGACCGCCGCCCCGGTGGCGCACATGCGCTCGACCACACCGGCGACGGCGTCGTGGCTGCAGACGAAGCAGTCCTCGTCGACGAGGCACACCCAGCGCTCGGGGGCCCGCTTCACCCTCTTGATCCACCGGAACCAGGCCTCGGGCCAGTTCCGCGTCCCGTCGATCACGATCCTGCGGCTGCCGGGGAACGTCTCGGCGAGCGCGCTCTGGCTGTGCGCGAGCCACGGCGTGTGCCGCGTGTTGGTGACGAAGGCGACGTCGCTGTCGCGAATGCCCGTCACGGCGGGGTGACGGCGAGCGCGGCGGCGACACGCCGCGAGAGCGAATCGCCGTCCAGGCGGTGGTGCCGGAGCGCCTCGACGGGCGTTCCGCAGGCCGGCCAGCCCTCCACGCCGACGACGTCGAGCGCAGGAGACTCGGCGAGCGTGGCGAGTGAGCGCCGGAGCGTGTCGCCCAGCGCTCCGACCGGTGCGTGGTCCTCGACGACGAGCACCTCTCGGACGCCGCCGAACGTCTGCGCGAGCCAGTCGCCGTCGACCCGGTCGAGCCACGGCATCGCGACGACGGCCGCCTCGATGCCCTGCGCGGCGAGCAGCTCGGCGGCCGTGAGCGCCTCGTGCACCATCACCGGCCCGTAGGAGACGAGCATCGCGTCGCGCCCTTCCCGGAGGGTGACGCCGACGCCGGGCACGGGCCGGTAGTCGGCCGGCAGGTCGATCCGGCGCGGCGATGGCCCGATCGCGAGCCGGATCGCGACGCTCTCCTGCGCCTCGAGCACCGCCCACTCGACGATGGCGCGGGTCTCCTCGGGGTTGCAGGGATGGACGACCGTCACGCCGGGGATCGCGGCCATCAGCGACGCGTCACGCAGGCTCTGGTGCGACTTTCCCGGCCCGGCGGGGACCAGGCCCGCGTAGTGCATCGCGTAGACCACCTTCGTCCGCTCGCTGGCCTGGTTGTAGATCTGCTCGTTGGCCCGCGAGGCGAGGAAGCTCGCGAACGAGTTCACCACGGGGACGAGGCCGTGCCGGGCCATGCCGGCGGCCATCGAGACCATGTCCTGCTCCGCGATCCCGTTCTCGACGAACCGGTCGGGCTCGGCCAGCTCGAACGCCCGCACGCGGCAGTCGGACGCGAGGTCGGCGTCGAGCACGACCAGGCGCGGCTCCCGCGCGGCGAGCTCGAGGAGTGCGTCGCCGTACGCCGCCGCGACGACCTCGGCCGCTTCGCGCAGCGAGGCGCGTGGACGCGCGGCCGGGGCGCCCGCGCCGCTCTCCGGCTCGCCCTGGAGGCTGACGCCACCCTCGGGCTCGAGCGGCGCGACGGGCTCGAACGCCGGAGGGTCGAGGTCGAGCGCGGCGGAGACGGCCTCGATCCGCTGCCGGAGCTCGCGGGCAGCCGGCGCGAAGGTCTCGTCGTCGGGCGCCCCGGCGTGCCAGCGGTACGTGCCGCCGCCCTCCTCGAGGGCCGCGGGATGCTCCATGAAGGAGACGCCCTTGCCCTTGAGCGTCCTCGCGACGAGGACGCCCGGGGCGCCGTCGTCCTCGGCGAGCTCGTGGAACGCGACCCGCAGGGTCGCGTGGTCGTGTCCGTCGCACGTCACCACGCGGCAGCCGAATGCGCGGAGCTTCGCCTCGAGGCTCTCGAGCGAGAGGATCTCCTCGGTCAACCGGTCGGACTGGAGCTCGTTGCGGTCGACGATCACGACGAGGCGGCCGACCCGCTGGTGCGAGGCGGCCTGCAGCGCCTCCCAGTTCTGCCCCTCCTGCAGCTCGCCGTCCCCGGTCATCACCACGACGCGGCCGCCGCGGCCCAGGTGCCGCTTCGCCCAGGCGATCCCGCGCGCCTTCGAGATCCCCATCCCCAGCGAGCCCGAGTTCGCCTCGATTCCGGGCACGCCGACGTCCGGGTGGCCGTCGAGGCCGCCGAGCCGCCGGAGCCGCAGGAGCCGCTCCGCCGGGATCACGCCCAGCGCGTTGAGCGCCGCGTACAACCCGGGGACGTCGTGACCCTTCGAGGAGAAGAACACGTCGCGATCGGGCGAGTCGAACCCGAGCTCGACGACGTTCAGCTCTTCCCACAGCAGGTGGGCGACGATGTCGAGCGAGCTGAACGTCGAGCCGAGGTGCCCGGAGCCCGCACGCTTGACCGCGGTGAGCGCGTTGAAGCGGCACATGTCGGCGAGGAGGGCGAGCTGCGCGTCGGGGTCGTCGATCCCCCGAGCGGCGACGCGCCCGAACGCGTCGGGAGGGATCAGCTCGAGCCGCGGCACCTCGGTGATTGTAGGGCCGGTCGACTCGGCCCTCCGCGTCAGGTGGGGCCCCGCCTCGGCGCCATCAGCCCCACGAGCGCCGCGACGATCCAGACCGGGACGAACGGCAGCTCGAACTCGCTCTGGGGGGCCTGCGAGAGGGCGTGCACTCCGAGGACGAGCGCCGCGACGCCCGCGATGATCAGGACCGGAGCCGTTCCCCACGGCCGTCGCACCGCGAGCGCGACCGCGGCGACCGCCATCCAGAGGATGGGCCGCGGCCAACGGTCGCTCGCCGTGCCGCCCTTCGACGCCAGCCACGTGTTCGAGTCGCGCGTCGGGAGCTGCGCGTTCCAGTCGCGGACGGTGTCGACCAGCTCGTCGTACCGCCTCGCCTCTCCCGCGTCACCGAGCGCGGCGACGGGATCCGGCACGACGCACCGCTCGAGGTCGTCGGTCGGGCACCAGACGAAGCCGTAGCGCACGGCCTGCACGAGCGGCGACACGGTGATCGGTGCGGGGAACGGCTTGCCGTCGATCGTCAGCTCGGCCGGCTGGTCGGGGATCGGCACCGGCCGCACCCGCAGCTCCGGTGCGTAGCGCTGCGAGAGGAACTGCCAGAAGGTGTCGGCGACGCCGTGGACGTACCACCAGGGGTCGGCCCGAATCGCCTCGAGGGACGCGTCGAACAGGACGTCGTAGTCGGTGTCCCAGCCGAAGACCTTGTCGGAGAGGGCGATCATGCGGATCACCTCCAGGTTCCCGAGGCCGTGGAAGTACGTCTGCACGTCGACGCCGCGGCTCCTGTACGGTGGGAGGGGCAGCACCTCGCGCTCGACGGCCTCAGCCAGTCGCTTGGATGCGTCGCCGTTCGCGGGATCGACTGCGCCGCCGACGCGGAAGAACGGCACCCAGGCCTTGCTCCCGCGCGCCACGGTGAAATCGTCGTACCGCACGGCGTTGTGCGCCGCCCAGGCCCCGAGGGGCAAGATCGCCGCCGCCACGGCGACAGCCGTCCCGGCGAGGATGCGCCGCCCTCCGTGTCGGGCCACGAGCGGGACGAGCACGCACGAGAGCAGTGCGACCTGCGAGGCGGGGCGGCACAGCGTCATGAGCGCGACGCCGAGGCCGACCGCCGCGAGCCACCACGTCGTCCCCGTTCGCCAGGCCCTGACGACGGCGCCCGCCCACCAGGCCACGAGGAACGCGAAGACCGGGTCGCTGGACACCTCGTGGAAGAGGCCGGCGTAGGTCGGCGTGACGAGCAGGACAAGCGCCGTCGCGAGGGCGGCGGACCGCGAGATCGGCACCACCGCCCAGGCCCAGCCGAGGATCGAGAGCGCATACAGGCAGGCGAAGACGACCTCGGTCAGTCGGGCGCCCCCGAGCCACATCGGGATTCCCGTGACGAGCGGCGCGATCGGCGTCCGGAACACCTGGAGCGCGGAGAACGGCGGATCCCTGTCCCCCAGCTGGAGGAACGTCAGCCAGTAGTCCCACGAGTCGCGTCCACGCTCGAGCGGCCACGCGAGCGCCTGGACGGCGTAGCTCGCGAGCGCGGTGAGGACGAGGAGCGCCGCGCCCGCACGGGAGACGAGGCGCTCTGTCAGGCGCAGGCCCATCTGCGGCGGACGGTACCCCGCCGGTCGGCTCCCGTTAGCCTCCGCCCATGCGGAGGACGGCGACGGGGCGCGACCTCGCACTGCTCGCGGCCGCCGCGCTCGCTCTGCTCGTCCTGACGGCCGCGCTCACGTGGTCCCGGGCGGACGACGCCTCGTCGTGGGACGTGCCGCTGTACCAGTCCTTCGGCGACCGGATGGCGGACGGCGCTGTCCCCTACCGCGACTTCCGGGTCGAGTACCCGCCCGGGGCGCTGCCGGCCTTCCTGCTGCCCTCGCTCGTCGCGCCGGACGGCGACCCGGTCTACGAGCCGGAGCTGAACGACGCCGCGCGCGGCTACGCGCGTGCCTTCGCGGGCCTGATGACCGCGCTGCTCGCCGCGACCGTCCTCTGCGTGGGCCTGTCGCTCGCGGCTCTCCGGGCCACGGTCGGCCATGCTGCCGCCGCGCTGGCGCTCGTCGGCGCGACGCCGCTGCTCCTCGGCGAGCTCGCGCTCACCCGCTTCGACGCCCTGCCGGTCGCGCTGACGGCGGCGTGCGTCGCCGGGCTCCTCCACGGGCGCCCCCGCCTCGCGGGCCTCGCGCTGGGGCTCGCCGTCGCAGCCAAGCTCTATCCGCTCCTCCTCCTGCCGCTCGTCGCGATCTACGTCCATCGCCGCCTCGGCCGGCGCGAGGCGGTCCTCTCCGTCGGGATCGCCGCGGCGGCCTTCGCGGCGGTCGTGCTGCCGTTCGTCGCGCTCGCTCCCGCCGAGGCGTGGTTTGCGATCCGTGCCCAGCTCACCCGGGGCGTGCAGGTCGAGAGCCTGCCGGGGAGCCTCGCAACCGCGCTCGGGGTCGCCGCCGACAGGATCGGCCTCGGCGCGCTCGGCACGGGGGTCGCGGAGGGCGGCACCGGCGAGGTGCGGAGCGCCGACGTGACGGGAACGCTCGGCCAGGTCCTCGGGACGCTCGGAGGCCTGGCCGCGATCGCCGTCGTCGTGGCGATCTGGGTCGCCGCCTGGCGACGGCCCGACGGGTCGCGCGCGCGCCTCGTCCGCGACTGCGCGGCCGTGGTCGCCGCACAGCTCGCTCTGGGCCGCGTGCTCTCCCCTCAGTTCGTCCTCTGGCTCGTCCCGCTCGTCCCGGTCGTCGCCGGCCGCCGGGGCCGCACCGCCGGCGTCCTGCTCGCGCTCGCGCTGGTCGCGACACAGCTCTGGTTCCCCGACCTCTACCGCGACTACGTGAACGAGCGGGGCGCCGCCGAGACCGCCTACCTCCTGGCCCGGAACGCGCTGCTGCTCGGCGTGCTGGTCGTGCTCGCGGCGCCGCGGATGAACCGGTCCCGGTCGCCGACCAGCCCGACCGCCGCGAACAGGATGAAGGCGGGCGCGACGGGCACGGCGTAGGCGGGCTCCGCCCACACTGCCATCACGGTCGCGAGCAGCATCGCGAGAGCCCCGGCGACGGGCGCGGCGGTGGCCCACCACGACCGCGGCCGGCGCAGAGCGACGCCGACGACCCCGGCGAGGAGCCAGAGGAGCGGCGGCGGGTAGAGCCTCGACGAGCGGTCCATCTGCAGACCCAGCCACGGGCTCCACCAGTGGTCGGGGAACGCCTCGTACAACCCGGCCACGCGGCGGTCGTTCGCCTTCCACCGCGCCTCCTTGGCCGGGTCGTCGAACACGACGTGGTGCTCGGTCGGCGACGTCCACACCTCCCGGATGCTCCCGTCCGGGGTCGAGATCTGCGCGCTCTGGTACTCGGACGGGATCGGCTCGCCCTCGGTCGGGGCGGGAAGCTCGCGGCCGTCGACGACCACCGTCGTGCCCGCAGCCGGGGCGGCGGCAGAGGACCCCGTCGTGCTCGACGCCGGGACGGGTGCGGTCCGTCCCGCGAAGAGCGGCTTCGAGAGCTCCTTCACGAAGTCGCCGAGGACGGCGCGGCCGAAGGCCCCGGGGTGCGAGCTCACGGCCTCCCGGGCCGCGCGCCCGAGGATCCCGTAGTCCGAGTCCCAGCCCCAGAGCCGGTCGGAGAGGCTGATCAGGTCCTCGTGCTCCCGCGGGCTCCCGCGCGAGAAGAACGTCTCGAGGTCGATCCCGTACGAGCGGTACGGCTCCTTCGTGAGCAGATCCCGCTTGACCACCTCGGCGAGCTCACGCGACGCGGGGCCGTTCTCCGGCCGGACCGTGTGGTCGACGACGAAGGACCGGAAGAACGGCAGGCTCGCCTGCCCCCCGCGCGAGACGGCGAGGTCGTCGTACCGCCACAGGTTGGTGGCGGCCCACGAGGCGAGCAACGCCACCCCGACCCCCGCGAAGGCCGCCGTCCGGCCGAGACGCGCCCGCCACGGGCCGGGAAGGGCGAGCGGGAGGATCGCGACCACCAGGAACACCTGGTTCGCCGGACGCGTGAGCGCGATGAGCGCCGTCGCGGCGCCCGCGGCCGCGAACCTCGATGCCGACGGGAACAGGGCGGCGCGGACGACGACCGCCGTCCAGACCGCGAAGCCCGCGGCGAAGACGATCTCGCTGGCGAGCTCGTGGAAGACCACGCCGTAGCCCGGGTAGAGCAGGAGCGCGAGCGACACGAGCACGGCAGGCCCGCGGCCGAAGAGGAGCGCCGTCCGCGCGTAGAGGAGGATCGACCCCGCGAACAGGAGCGCCGAGACGAGCTCGACGACGAAGGGGCTGCCGAGGTCGAGGAGGCCGCCGATCGCCAGCGGCGTGACCGGGGTGCGCGACAGCATCTCCCACGGGAACACGGCATCCGTGTGCCAGAAGTCGGCGTAGACGGCGAGGTACGACTCGAGGTCGCGTCCCGGAGCGACCGGCCACCCGAGGCTCTGGATCGTGAAGACGACGAGCGCCGCGACGACGAGCAGGACGGCGCCCTGCCGCGTGCCGGCGAGCTCGGTCGCCCCGGCCCACACGCGGCCCGCCCACCGCTTCACGGCTGCGCTCCGTCGACGACGCGGACCGGGCCGCGCAGGTGCCACAGGCGGAGCCCGGCGACCGTCCCCTCCGCGGCGACCTCGCCGTCGAGCTCGATGTCGCGTGGTGCCACGACCCAGTCGGCGCGGACGGCGCCGTCGTCCGAGACGACGAGCCCGTCGTCCGCGACGCGCACCGCACCCGACGCGAGCGTCGGCGCGTAGCCTACGCCCAGGGCGTAGGCAGGGCCGATCGAGCCGTTGAAGAACTCCGTGAGCCTGAGCGCGTCGCGTGTCTCGACCGGCACGGCCCCGGCCAGCATCGCGACCTCTGCCCCTCCGGGCACCGCGTCATCGACCCACGAGACGCGCGCGGAGCTCATCGAGGTGAACGTGACGTTCCGGGCCGCCTCGATGCGCAGGTCCCAGGCGAGGCCGGCGTCGAGCGCGAACACCGCGGCGACCGGGACGAGCACGAGCCAGCGCGGGAGGCGGGTCAGCGCGACCACCAACGCCGCCGCGCCGAGGGCCGCGAGGATCAGCCACCAGCGTCGGGGCTCGGGCAGGCCGGCCTGCACAGCGACCTCCGCGGGAAGCCCGGCGGCGATCGCGTCGAAGCGCCGCCCCCCGTCCGGGTTCAGGAGGTACGTCGGGAGCGTCGCCAGCGGGAGGAGCACGAGGAGCGCGCCGATCGCGAGACCGGCAGGGCGGATCGGAAGCTCGCGCTCGGCCCAGACGGCGGTCGAGACGATCCAGAGCGGCACGACGTAGAACAGGTAGCGGTCGTGGAGGAAGCCGATCCCGAACTCCGTGCTCGAGAACGCCCCCACCACCAGCAGCAGGACGGCGTTCACGCACACGAAGAGTGAGACGAACGACGCGGCGGCTCGGCTGCCGGCGCGCGCGTCGCGCCCCAGGGCGGCAAGCACCGACGGGATCACGACGAGCGGGACGAGCGCGAGGTACAGGCCCAGGCCGGCGAGCGAGCGCCACGTCCAGCGCGCGACCTCGACGAGGTCGTACGTGCGCCAGAGGTCCCCGTAGCCCTCGAGCGGGTTTCCGAGCGCAGCGCGCACGGCGAGGACGACGGCGCCGCCGCCCAGCACGAGGAGAAGCGGCCAGAGCCGGGCGAGATCGCGCCGGGCAGGTAGGCGCACGCCCCGTGTCAGCAGCGCGCGTACGACGAGCGCCGCGGCGAAGGCGAGGCCGAGAGTGGCGAGCTGCAGCCGAACGCCGGCGGCCACCAGGAGCGCGGCGAGCGCTAGGAACTGGGCGCCCGCCGTCGGGCGTTCCAGGCAGCGCGCGAACGCGAGCAGCGCGACGGTGCACGCGGCATAGGCCGTGCCCTCCGTCATGACGAAGCCGGTGTACAGCGCCGAGGGGACGGCCACCGCAAGCGCGGCGCAGGCAAGGCTCCAGCCGAGCTGGAGCAGCCGCCGCGCGAGGAAGAACGCCGGCACCGCCGCCAGCGCGAAGAGGACGGCGTTCAGGAGGCGCGCCCACCGGTACGCCGCGAGGTCGTCGGCGGCCAGCAGGTGGACGGGAGCGAGGAGCGCCGGGTACACGGGCCCGAACCCGTAGCCGCCGTCGCGGACGCGCAGGCCGTCTCCCGCGGCGAGCGAGCGCGACGCGTCCCAGTGGATCAGCTCGTCCCCGAAGACCGTCGGCACCTCGATCTGCTGGCCGAGCACTCCCCAGAGCGCGACCGCGGCGAGGATGATCCCGGCGAGGGTGAGAGCTGCCGCGACGCGCGGGCTCACGCGGCGCCGGCGTTGCCGCGCTGCGGGCGGACGACGTCGGCGACGTCGGCACCGTCACCGAGCTCGTCCGTCTTCCGGCAGAGAAGAAGCACCTCGTTCGACCCCGGCCGGTAGTCCGTGAACACGGTCACGTCGCGCCAGCCCGTCCACGCGAGCTCGATCCGGAGGGCGTCGAACGTGGGCACCATCTTCGCCTTGCCGGTGCCGGGCTGCCAGCGGACGCGGAGCGCCGAGTCGGGCCGCGGGTCTGTGGTCGTCTCGAGCAGCATCTCGCCCCCGAGCAGTGTCAGGCGGTTGAGCATCCCGAGCAGCTCCAGGTGGAAGGCGCTGTGGTAGAGGACGCCGAGGAAGAAGACCAGGTCGAAGGGGCCGTGCTCACGCAGCGCCTCCGCGCGGCGCAGGTCGCCGAACACCCAGGCGTGCGGCGCACGGAGCTCGCCTTCCCAGGCCTCGTGCAGGTGCCGGTCCTCCTCGAAGTCGGAGAAGGCGAGGAACGAGGGGGTCAGGTGGGTGTCGACCCAGCGGGTGTGGATCCCGTACTTCGGTCCCACCTCGAGCATCCGCAGGCCCGGCCAGTCCCTCCCGGCCACGACGTCCGCGAGCCCCTCCAGCGTCAGCGTGAGATCGACGTCGTCCGCGGAGACGGTCGAGTCCCGCTTGTCGCGGATGGGCCGGCCGTCCCGCGTCAACGTCGTCTTCGCGTCCAGCTGCTCGCGGTAGTCGTACAGCGGGACGTAGCTCGCGAGCTTGAGCCGTTTCGCGCTCCAGTCGACGGCGCGCTTGCCCGTTCGCCAGCCGAGCGCCCGTGCGTACGCCGGAACCCTCACCGATCGACCTCGCGACCCGTCACGACGGCCGCAACGGTACTCCACGGGCTGGAGGGCGACAGCGCGTTCGACCACCGGCAGTGTCACCCCCTCCGGCCAGCCGCGCTCTTGCCGATAATGCCCTCGTGGAGCATCCCGAGATCTCGGTCGTGATCCCCTGCCTGAACGAGGAGGACGCGGTGGGGGCAGTCGTCGACCAGGCGTGGGACGGAATCGCCCGGTCGGGGCGCCCCGGCGAGGTGATCGTCGTGGACAACGCCTCGACCGACCGCTCGGCGGAGGTCGCCGCCGAGCACGGCGCGATCGTCGTGCGGGAGGAGCGCCCCGGCTACGGGAGCGCGTATCTCGCCGGCCTCGCGGTCGCCCAGGGCGAGTTCATCGTCATGGGCGACGCCGACGAGACCTACCCGCTGCGTGAGCTCGCCCCCTTCGTCGACCGGCTCGCCGCGGGGGACGACCTCGTGATGGGCTCCCGCTTCGAGGGGACGATCCACGGCGAGGCAATGCCTTGGCTCAACCGCCACGTGGGTAACCCGATCCTCACGGGCTTGCTGAACCTGCTCTTCGGGGTGAAGGTCTCGGACGCTCACTGCGGGATGCGGGCGGTGCGCCGCGACGCGCTCGACACGCTCGACCTCCACTCGACGGGGATGGAGTTCGCATCGGAGATGGTCTTCAAGGCGTTCCGCCGCAAGCTCCGAGTCAGCGAGATCCCGATCGACTACTACCCGCGCGTCGGCGAGTCGAAGCTCAACCGCTTCGGGGACGCCTGGCGCCACGTGAAGTTCATGCTGCTCTACAGCCCGAGCTGGCTCTACTTCGTTCCGGGCCTGGTCCTCTTCTCACTCGGGACGCTTGGAGCGATCGCCTTGGCGGCCGGGCCGGTGACGATCTTCGGTCGGCCGTGGCAGATCCACACCCTGTTCGCGTGCATCGCGGCGATCCTGCTCGGAACGCAGGTCGTCCAGCTCGGCGTGTTCGCCCGCGCGTTCGCCGCGTCGCATCTCGGCGAGACGGACAGCCTGATCGAGCGGGCACGAGGAAGAATCACCCTCGAGCACGGCCTCGCGCTCGGCGGCGTCCTGCTACTCGCGGGCGTAGCGACGCTGGGGGCGATATTCGTCGCCTGGGCGCTCGACGGCTTCGGGGCGCTCTCGCACGAGTACGCCACGGCGATCGGCTTCACGCTCGTAGCCGTCGGGACGCAGGTGATGCTCGGCTCTTTCTTCGTCAGTCTCCTGACGATGCGCACCGGAGAGCCGTCGCGTGCCGCGGTCGTCGAACGCGTTCCGGTCGGATGACCGGCTATGTGCAGCTCAACGAGCGGCCGCATGGAGGGCACGCGCGACTGCTTGCGTTGACTCTCGCCGAGGGGCCGGGGAGGGTGCTCGATGTCGGCTGCTCTTCCGGCTACCTCGCGCGGCCACTCGCCGAAGCGGGCGCGCGCGTCGTCGGTATCGAGCTCGACCTCGAAGCGGCGGCGGAAGCCCGCGCCGTCTGTCAGGACGTGCTCGTCGGCGACGTCGAGACGATGGAGCTTCCGTTCGAGCCCGGCTCGTTCGACGTGGTCCTGTGCGGCGACGTCGTGGAGCACCTGAGGGAACCGGGCGCCACGCTCGCGCGGCTGCGTCCGCTCCTACGCCGCGGCGGAAGACTGGTGCTCACCACGCCGAACGTCGCCAACTGGTCGATGCGCCTGTCGCTCCTCGCGGGGCGGTGGCGCTACACGGACCGTGGCATCCTCGACCGCACGCATACCCATCTCTTCACGCGGAAGACCCTGGTCGAGACCGTGGTCTCGGCGGGGTACGCGGTCGTCGAGCTCGACCACACGGCACCGGTCCCCCTCGTGGGGAGACCACGCATCGAGGAGCTGGCTCACGGAATCGCGTCGATCCGGCCATCGCTGTTCGGCTACCAGTTCCTGCTCGCGGCAACCCCACGTTGATCTCGGTCGTCATCCCCGTAAAGGACGGCGGGCCCGATCTGGACCGCTGCCTGGCCGGAATCGCAGCACAGCAGGTCGATGACGAGGTCGAGGTCGTGGTCGTCGACTCCGGGTCGGTCGACGGCAGCCCCGAACGTGCTCGCGCCGCGGGCGCTCTCGTCCACGAGATCCCGGCGGAGGAGTTCGGTCATGGGCGCACGCGGAACCTCGGCGTCGAGCTTGCGGGCGGCGAGCTCGTCGTGTTCACGTCCCAGGACGCGGTCGCGGCCGACGATCACTGGCTCGCACGCCTGGCGGCCGCGTCCCGCTCGGGGGCCGAGGTCGCGGGCGCGTACGGTCGCCAGCTCCCCCACCCCGACGCGCGCCCGCCCGAGGTGTTCTTCCTGGACTTCCTGTACGGGCCCGAGCCGCGCCTGCAGCAGCTGGCCGCTGGCGAGGAGCTCACCTTCGAGGCGACGCTCTTCTCGAACGTCAACGCGGCGATCCCCCGCGCAGTGCTCGAGCGCTTCCCGTTCCGGGAGGACCTGACGATGAGCGAGGATCAGGAGTGGTCGCGGCGCGTCCTGCGCGACGGCTACGCGCTCGTCTACGAGCCGCGTGCGGCGGTTCGTCATTCGCACGCATACACCATCGCCTCGGCGTTCCGGCGCTTCTTCGACTCCGGCGTGTCGGCCGAGCACGCGTATGTGGAGGGCGAAGAGTCGCGCGCGGCGCTCCGCCGGGCGGGCCGGCGGTATGCCCGCGAGGAGCTCGCGTGGCTGTGGCGGACGGGGCGCCGCCGCTGGATCCCCTACGCGGCGGTCTACGAGGCGGGCAAGTTCGCAGGGCTCCAGCTCGGACTCCGACACGGGCGCCTACCGCGCAGGCTCGTGTCGAGGCTGAGCGGGTTCCCGGCCCGTTGAGAACGCTCTGCGACGCTCGAGCCCGATGCACCGGCCGCGTGCGCCTCAACGCCGGCCCGGGAGCTGAACGACGACCACGCCGTCGTTCGCGACGACCGTCGTCCCGCCGAGCCGCTGCTCCAGATCAGGCACGCAGCGGGGGTCGGCGACGACGTAGCGCACGCCGACGCGCGCCGCGAGCGCGGCTCCGGCCGGTCCGCCCGCGAGGATCGTGGCGGCCTGACGCGCGAGCGGGAGCCGGTCGACGAAACCGACCTGTCGTGCGCTGAACGCGGGCATCGTCGCCCGGCGCACGAGGTACGGCACCGCGAAGTGGAGACAAGCATCGCTGACGAGGCGTCCCGAATCCGGAAGCATGCCACGGTCGAGCTTCTCCCGGAACGCGATGAGCCCGGTGACTCCGGGGGCCCTCGGCTCGGACTGCAGGATGCGCTCTGGAAGCCGCAGCCCCACCGAGGTTCGCGCGATGACGACGAACGCGACGACGAAAGCTGCGATCCAGAAGGCGTCCGCTCTCCGCCGAAGGAATGCAGCTCCGATCAGGAGCGCGAGCCCGACACCCAGGTAGTAGACAACGCGCTGGTAGTCGAACGACACGCGCACGCGCCAGAGCTGGCTGACCGCGACGCATGCGAGCGCGAGTGACGCCACGGCGAGCAGGGCAGGGTCGTGGCGCAGTCGCCGAGACGTGAGCACGAGCGCGACGGCCACGAGCGAGACGACGAGGAACGGCACGCTGTAGTAGTGCGCGATCGCGGCGCGGTCGAGCCAGTCCGGACCGAGGAGCCGCCAACTCACCGGCCGACCGAGCGCACGGCTCTGAAGCCAGACGTGCCCGATGACTCCCGCGCCGAGCACGAACATGGCCCCCACGGCGTAGATGAGCGGCTTCACGACTCCCTTGCCCCACCAGTCGTACAACGCCGCTCGCCATCCCCTCCGCCCTCGGAGGAGCCGGGCGGTCACATCCACGAGCGGCGCAACGACGACCATCGCGGCAACGACGATCGCGCTCGTCGTGTGCGCGGCCGCCACTCCGATCAGCCCCAGAGTCAGGAGGAGGATGTGCCGCCAACCGCGCGCTCCGCGAAAGAGCAGCCCGAGCGACAAGACCAGGAGCGGCACGAAGACCAGCGCGAGCGTCGTCCCGAGACCGTGCCAGTACATGAGGTCCAGACGGATCGGTGCGACCGCGTACGCGCCCGCGGCGACCAGGCCCGGGCCCGTGCCCCACATCACCGCGGCGGCCGCGTACACGCTCAGCACCGCCACCGCGGAGAGAACGACGATGCCGATCGTCAGCGACCACGACGAGATGCCGTCGAGAAGCCGGAAGCTGCCGTAGATCGCTCCGACCGCGGCCGGGTCGGCGAAAACCCGGCCGTCCTCGCCGGCAAACGGATCGTCGATCAGCAGGTCCCCCTGATCCGCCACCTCGTCGGCGTACAGGAGGTAATGACCCCAATCCGTTCCGCTCGGCTGGAACGGGTACGCGATGTCCCACGACGAGGCGAGCGCGAATGCGACGATCCCCGCGAGCGCGAGCAGCGTCAGGAGCTCGCGAGTGTGCGGAGTAACCTCGTCGTCTCGTCGTGTCATACGCCGCGTGACGGACACGAGGGCGGCCGGAACGACGAAGCCGGCCACCACGAGCGTGATCGAGACGCTGTCGAGCGGAATGCCGAGGATCGAAGCGGTCGTGAGCAGCGCCGAGAACGACGCAAGGCCCAGCGCAGGCACGACAGCCAGCCGTATCGACAGGGAGTCCAGCTCGCGTGGAATGAATGGAAGCAGGACGAGCCCGCACGCGGCGACGAGGAGCGGCGTGGCACCGAGGTAGGAGTTGCCGACGAGCACGCGCACAAGAGGTTCGAGAGCGACCAGCGCGATCGCGGCGAGGGCGGCGCTCGGTCGCCGACCCCTTCGTTGCGTCACGACCGCGAACGGTGCTTGCGCACGACGTCCTCGACGACGTCGCAACCCCACCCCGGCCCCGGAGGGACGAGCAGCTCTCCGTCCCGGACCTCTGGCACGTCGGTCGTGAGATCCTCGCGCCAGGGGACGTCGTCGACGTCGATCTCGAGCAGGCGCACGTTCGGGATCGCGGCGCACCACTGGGCGGCGATGAACGTCGCCAGGTGGCTGTAGTAGTTGTGGGGGGCGCAGGCCACCTCGTGCGTTTCGGCGAGGGCCGCGATCTTCAGCGACTGCGCGAACCCGTTCCAGATCACGTCCACGGAGGCGACGTCCATCGCACCCGCCTCGAGGTACGGCCGGAAGCCGCGCAGCGTGTAGAGGTTCTCGCCCGAGCAGAGCGGGATCCGCGAACGTCGTCGCGCGTGGGCCAGCGCTGCGGCGTCGTACGAGTCCACCTCGAGCCACGCGAGGTCGTACGGCTCCAGGGCGCGGGCCACCTGGACGATCCCCTCGGTCGTGAGGTTGAAGTTGAGGTCGACGATCGGCTGGGCCTTGCCACCCGTACCCTCTCGAAATGCATCGAGCAGCAGCTTCAGGGCCTCGAGCAGCTCTGGCGTCGGGTTCCGGTCGGTCCCGCCGTCGCGCCCGAAGCCGGGCATCAGCACCCGCGGGTCGGCTCCCGGGACGACGATGTTGGTCTTGAACGCCGGGAAGCCGCGCTCCACGACCTCGCGGCCGAGGGCCGCGACCGCGTCGTAGGAGTCGAGCTTCGGCGTCCCCGTCACCTCCCACGCGCGCGCCCTTGTCGTGCCGCAGTGCGACCAGTAGAGCGGGATCGTCTCCCGCGTCGGCCCGCCATAGAGCTCGGCGACCGAGACGCCGAGCGCCTTGCCCTTGAGGTCGAGGAGGGCGTTCTCGATGCCGCCGATCGCCTTCTGCACGATCGAGCCGGGGCTCTGGCGGGTACGGCGATGGAGGTCCCAGTAGATCGCCTCGACCGCACATGGGTCCCGGCCGACGACGAGGGGGGCGAGGTCGGAGACCACGCCGGCGAGGCCCGTGGGCGAGCCGTGCGAGTCCGTCACCTCCGACCAGCCGACAAGACCGTCCTCGGTCGTCGCCTTGACGAAGATCCACGGTCGCCACCCGGCATCACACGTCAGCGTCTCGAGCGAGGCGAGCTTCACGACGGCAGAAGGATACGCGCCGGCGGACGAGCCCTAGCGGCACGCAGTTCGCAACACCGCGCGCGTGGACGATGCGCCGGCGATCCTGATGGCCCCGTCCACGGACCAAAGGGTGACACGGCCCTGGTAGCCGGACGCGAGCTCTCGCCCCACAACCGGGGTGCCACGTGGTGCGAGAACGAGTTTGGCGAGTATCCGGCGTCGCTCGCCATCCACGACAAAGCCGTCATGGTCGACCATCGCGCCCGTTGACTCGATCACAGGCGCCGAGGCAACACGAAGATGCACGGCTCTACCAATGGCGGCGTTATCCCACTCTGTATACAGCATCGGCCGCTGCCACATGAGGTCGGAACAGCGCTCCAACCCAGGGAAGAAGCTGACCACTTGCGCATCTGAACCGACGACAGCGTCGACCCATTTCGCGTGGAACGCCGAGCCGTACCACGTACGGTCGATGTCGGCGATGACGCTCCGGTACGTCCAGCCCACGGTCACGGCTGCAGCGAACGCAACGGCGATGGGAACGAAAGCCAGCGCCGCCCGGCGACGTGCCGCACGCAAACAAACGGCAGAGACAGTGACGATCGCCAGTGCGAACGCCGTCGAGAAGGCCATCCCTCCTATCGGTACGACGGAGTCCGACAGAACCCAGGGAGCGCCCGACGGCCATTCGAACCATACGGTGCTGTTGATCTTCCGGATCCCGGGCGGAAGCGTCGCCACG
>CAWAXS010000014.1:0-62611 GCA_963786055.1 uncultured Actinomycetes bacterium
TAGTGGTTCAGCCAGTGTGGCAGGGCGGCGGCGCGGTCGCGGTGGGAGCCGTAGACGAGTCCGTAGGCCCATTCGCGCGCCATCGTCTGGTGGAAGCGCTCCACTTTGCCGTTGGTGCGCGGCCGGTACGGCTTGGTGGTCAGGTGCCGGATGCGATGACGCGTGAGGAGCTGGCGGACACCGCTGCTTTTCACGTAGATCCAGGCGTTGTCTGTCATCAGCCGTTCGCGGTGACGCCGTGACGCGCGTAGAAGGCGAGAGCGCGCTCGAGGAAGCCGACGACGGTCGCTGCGCGCTGATCCGAATGGATCTCCGCGTAGGCCAGCCGCGAATGGTCGTCGACGATCGCGTGCACGAAGTCGAGGCCGTCTCGGCGGCGGCGGTCCTGGCTCGAGCGGTCGCCGGTGACGCGGTGGCCGGGCCGCTCGAAGCGCGCGTACTCGCTGGTGTCCATGTGCAGCAAGTCACCCGGACAGGGCCACTCGTAGCGGTTGGCCAGCTCCGGCCTCGGCGGCCGCGAGATGCCCGCCCGCTTCAGCACTTTCCAGACCGTCTGGTGGCAGAAGCCGGTCGCGCCCGCGACCAGGCGCGGCCCCCCTACGATTCGCCACCGTGACCGCGATCGCCCTCGACCGTCCGCGCGCCCTCGCGGAACGCGCGCCCGTCGTCGAGGGGCTCTTCTTCGCGACCGTCTTCACGGTCACGTTCGCGAAGCTCCAGTGGGAGGTCGCGGGAACGATGTCCTTCTCGGACGTCGTGACCGCGTTGTTCCTCGTTGCGTTCCTCGTCCACCGGCTCGAGCGGTTCGACGGTCACCTGCCGCGCGCGGCCGTCGTCACCCTCGTGTTCTTCCTCGCCTTTCTCCTCGTCTACCTGATCGGGTGGTTCAACCTCGAGACGGCGGAGTCGCTCGCGCAGTGGACGAAGGGCATGGTCAAGTTCGTCCTGCACTTCCTGTTCCTCATCGCGGGGGTCGCGCTGATCGCGCGGCGGGGGCTGCGCTTCTACTGGCTCACGCTCGCGGCGTTCGTCGGAGGCATTGCAGCGAACGGCGCCTACGGGCTCGCGCAGCTCGGCGTCGCGGAGACGACCGGCGCGAACCTCGACGAGGCGTGGCTCCAGCCGATCACGGGCGGCGCCAGCAAGATCAACATCTTCGGCGCGATCGAAGGGTCGTTCGTCTACCGGGTCAACGCTCTCACCGGCGACCCGAACCATCTCGGCATCGAGGTGGCTGCCGCGATCCTGCTCGTGCTGCCCATCTACCTGCGTCTCGAGCGCGGTCATCGACTGCGCGTGCCGCTCGCGTCCCTCCTGGCCTTCCTCACGATCGTCGACCTCGCGACCCTCTCGCGCAGCGGCCTGCTCGGCCTCGGCTGTGGGTTCCTCGTGCTCGCGGTGCCCTACCGCCGCATGCTGCTGCAGCCGCGGTTCATCGTGCCGCTCGGGCTGCTCCTCGCCGGGCTCACCGTGATCGTGGCGCGTCGCGCCCAGTTCTTCTCGGAGGTGCTCAGCTCGCGCCTCTCGACGGAAGGGCGAGGCGCAGACACCCACTTCATCGTCTACTCGTTCATCCCCGACGTGCTCGCGCAGAACCCGCTCTTCGGCCTCGGCCTCAACACCTTCTCGGTCTACTACGAGTTCCAGACGGGCAAGACGAACTTCGGGCCCCACTCGTTCTACGTCGCGTCGTTCGTCGAGTACGGCCTCGTCGGGACGATTCTCTTCGCCGCGTTCCTCGTCTACCTCTTCCGGCGCGCCGGGCTGACGCGCCGCATCGGCCGTTCTCTCGCCGCCGCCGGCGATCCGCTCGCCGCTCGGATCCGCCCGCTCGGCTGGGGCCTGGCGGCGGCGCTCGTGAGCACGATGGTCTCCAACCTCTTCTACCTCACGATGTCCTTCTACTACTTCTACGTGCTCGCGCTGCTCGCGATCGCGGCGCCGGCCGCGCTGGCGCACCACCTCGGCGAACGCGAGTGAAGGTCGTCGTCCTGACGACGTCGTATCCGCGCGACGCGGACGACGTTGCAGGGACGTTCGTGCGCGACGGGGTGGAGGCGCTCCGCGCCGAGGGCGTCGACGTCCGCGTCGTCTCGCCTGCGGCCTTCCGGCACTACGGGATCGCCTACGGGGCCGGCATCGTCAACAACCTTCGCCGCTCCCCCTGGAAGCTGCTCGTCCTTCCTCTGTTCCTCGCGTCGTTCGCGCGCGCGGCGCGGCGCGCGAGCCGCGACGCGGACGTCGTCCACGCCCACTGGCTCCCGAGCGCCCTGCCGGCCCTCGCCACGGGCAAGCCGATCGTGCTCCAGCTCTGGGGCTCGGACGTCGCCCTCGCGCGGCACGTGCGTCCGCTCGCGCGGTGGCTGCTGCGCCGCGCCCGGATCGTCGTCTGCGCCTCGTCGGCGCTCGCCGAGGAGGCGCGCGCGCTCGGGGCGGCCGACGTGCGCCTGATCCCGAGCGGCGTCTCGATCCCGGAAGCGGTCGGGGCGCCGGACGAGCCACCGCACGTCCTCTACGTCGGGCGACTGTCCGAGGAGAAGGGCGTGCGCGAGCTCGCCGAGGCCGCCCGGGGGCTGCCGCTCGTCGTGGTCGGCGACGGACCGCTCCGCTCGCTCTTCCCGCAGGCGGTCGGCTTCGTCCCACCGCACGAGCTGGGGCCGTGGTACGAGCGGGCGTCGGTCGTCGTCGTCCCGTCGCGTCGGGAGGGCTACGGCATGGTCGCCCGCGAGGCGATGGCCTACGGCCGGCCGGTCGTCGCGACCGCAGTGGGTGGGCTCGTCGACGCGGTGGAGGACGGCGTCACCGGCCTCCTGGTGCCGCCGGGCGAGCCCATCGCGCTACGAAGAGCGATCGAGCGGCTCCTCGAGGACCACAGCCTCCGTCGACGGCTCGGGGCAGGCGCGCGCGCGAAGGCGGCTCGGCTCTTCTCGGCTCCAGCGATGGTGCGGGCCGTGAGCGATGTCTACAGCGAGGTGGCGTCGACGTAGCCCCTCGTCGCCGACGCTAGGCTGGGGCGTCGTGGGCCCGCAGACCACGCCCGCCTTTCCGACGCTCGACGAGCAGCTCGCCCACCGGCCGGCGAGGAGCGGCGCCGCCGTCCAGCGACCACTGGTCGCCGTCTTCGAGGGTGCCGTGGCCACCCCCGAGACGGTGGCGGTCCTCCCCGAGGGAACGCTCGTCGCAACCGTGGCGGGTTCAACGCCGAGCATGCCGGACTCGGAGGTGCGCGCGGCGGGCGCGCGGGAGCTTCCTGCAACGCTCGGGAGCGCCGTGGGGTTCGTTCGGACGGGCGACAGAGACGCCCTCCTCGTCTCGGACACGGCGCTGCTCGACGGCCGTGTGCTCGCCGGCCTCGAGGAGGCGCTCGCGAACGACAGCGCCTGCTCCACCGTCTCGGTCGACGACGACTCGCGGCCTTTCGCGCCGGGATTGCCACCGCCGGCGATCGACGCGCCGCGGGCAGGGGTCGTGCTGGTTCGCCGGGACGACCTCGTACTCGCGACCGACGAGGCCGAGCTGACCGGACGATTCATGGGGGGAACGATGGAGCGGGCCGCTCCCGATTCGATCGTCGCACAGCTCCTCTCGCTCCTCGACCGCCCAGGCTTCGTCCATCGGGCGTACGGCGTCGAACGAGACTCGCGGCACGTTAAGCCGCGCTCTGGCGGCCGCCGGCTTCGGCGTCCCCACGGCGTATGCATCGATGGGACCTGCCTCGCTCACCCGCTGACAGGCACCCAGGTGCAGGTGCTCGAGCTCGTCGGCGCGCTTGCGCGCGCCGGCACCGACGTCATCGTGATGCGACCGCATGAGCTCCACCCGACGGTGGTCGCCCGCGTCGAGCAGCTCGCTCCGGAGGTTCCGTTCGTCGAGCGTCGCGAGCTCGGCCGCCCGGACGTCCTCCATCGTCCGTTCCAGATCGTGTCCCTCCACGATCTCGCCGACCGGCTCGTGCTCGCGGACCGGCTGGTGCTCACGCACCAGGACATGATCTGGAACCGAAGCCGTGCATACCACGACGGCGACGGAGGGCACGACTACCGGGTTGCGACGGCCGCTGCGCTCTCGAGCGCGGACGAGGTCGGGTTCTTCTCGTTCCACGCCGCCATGGACGCTGCGAGCGACGGGGTGGTCGACCTCGACCGGGCGACCGTCGTCCCGCTGGGAGTCGACCACCTCGCGGGCCGCGACGTCGCGGAAACGACCGCCCGGCCTCTCGGGCAGCGCCCGTACGTCCTGATGGTCGGCAGCTCGTTCTGGCACAAGAACCGTGTCTTCTCCCTTCGCGTCGTCGCACGCCTCGTCGAGCAGCACGCCTGGGACGGTGGCGTGGTCTTCGTCGGCGGCCACGATGCCCGCACGTCGTCGCGGCCCGCCGAGGAGCTCCTCCTCGGCCAGACACCCGGCCTCGACGGCCGCGTCGTGGATCTCGGCCACATTCCGGAGGCCGAGCAGCGCGCCCTCTACCGCGATGCAGAGCTCGTGCTGTTCCCCTCCCTGTACGAGGGGTTCGGTTTCATCCCCTTCGAGGCCGCCGCTCTCGGCACCGCATGCGTCTACACGGGCCGGTCGGCGATGGGGGAGCTGCTCCCGCCCGTCGGCTGTCTCCCGTCGTTCGACCTCGAGCCGGCCTGCGGCTTCGTCCTCGGGCTGTTGGAGAGCCGAGCCGACCGCGAGCGCATCGTGGCGGAGATCTCCTCTGTCGCGGCAGGTCTCACCTGGGATCGAGCCGCGGCCGGATACGTCGAGGTGTACGAGCGTGCCCTCGGGCGCCCCGAACAGGTCACGCGGAGGCTCCTGCAGGCGAGCCACGAGAAATCCGGGAGCCTCACGTCGGGCGAGGCCGTGCTGCTCGACGTCTACCGCCGACGCAGAGGAGTGCGAGTCGCCGTCGACGCGATCCTGCGCACGGGGATGACCGTGACGGCCGGGGCGCGGCGAATCAGGGGCCGGTCGCGCACGGACGGATGAGCTCTGGTCGGTGCCGGGTGGGCGGCCGCGACGTCAGTCGACCCGGCAGCGCACGAGCGTCCTGAGCACGCGCAGCCCGTCGAGCGCCGTGAGCTTCTTCCCCTCTTCGCGTGAGCGCGCGGCGTAGGAGATCGGCACCTCGTAGATGCGCTCACCCGCCCGCAGCACGCGAGCCGCGATCTCCGGCTCGATCGCGAAGCCCCGCTCGCGAAGGCGCAGCGAGCGGAAGAGCTCCGTGCTCATCGCCTTGTGGCAGGTCATCACGTCCGAGATCCAGCAGTTGTAGATCACGTTCGTCGCAAAGGTGACGCCCTTGTTGCCCATCACGTACCAGAAGCTGAACGCCGAGTGACTCGACCACGACCGGGTTCCGAAGACAACGTGCGCCTCGCCGTCGAGCAGCGGCTGGAGCAGGGGCGCGAGGTCGGATGCGCGGTACTCGAGATCGGCGTCGAGGACGGCGGAGAACTCGCAGATCGCGTGTTGGAGACCCGTCTGGAGCGCTGCTCCCTTGCCGCGGTTCTTCTCGTGGAAGACGAGCGTCACGTTGTCCGGCCACGCATGGCTCCGAAGCAGTTCGCGCGTGCCGTCGGTCGACCCGTCGTCGACGATCACGAGCTGGCGCGAGTCGACCGGAAGCTCCGCCGTCAGCGCGTCGTCGATTGCTCGCTCCACCCTCGTGAGCTCGTTGTAGACCGGCATCAGGATCGAGAGCGTGTGCGCCATGCGCGGCACCCTACCCGGGCCTGCAGAGGACATCGGGGTCGCGGTGCCACAGAGCCCATGGCGGGGAGTGGAGTGCCAGCCGCCAGCCGAGCGCGCATGGCGCAGTGTCCGGGAGCAGTGCCCAGGTCGCACCCCCGTTCGTGGCCTCGAGGAGCGTGTCCGCATAGACGATCCTGTGGTCGACGGCGGGCCAGCCGACGTAGACGGCGGGGTAGGCCACCTGGTCGCGCGTCACCGCGATCGTCGTGCCCGGCGACGCGTGAGCGTCGACGTACGACGTCACGTGGGCGAGCTCCGGCTTGATGTTCTGGGACCACGCACGCGGGAAGCGTCCAGACGGAGCCGTGCCGTGCGGTCTCGAGCAGTCCGACGCCGGCCGGACGTTCCGCGAAGTCGGCCAGCGTGAGCACGAGGGTCGTCGCAGCGACCGCCACCACGGCCCACGCGACGGCGGGCATCGAGCGGACGAACGCCCCAGGTCGCGGCGGAGAGCGCCACGCCCCCCATGACGAAGCGACCGCTGAAGGGGTTGTATCCGGTCGCGGCGGCCAGCGCCGAGCAGGAAGGCGATGGGTGCGACGCTGAGAATCGCCGCCACCCACGGGAGGTTTCCGCGGTACGCGCGTCGCGTCACGACGATCGATGCCGCCACGCACAACGAGACGCCCAGGGGGCCGTACCAGGACTGGAGGTTCGAGGCGATGGTCGGGTCGCGGATCGTCCCGTACCGCGTCGCTTCGTCGAAGCCGACCAGCTCCCAGCCGTTCCAGTACACGCGATGGAGACCGTGCTCGGCGCGAAGCGTCAGGACGGGGAGAGCGGCGAGACATCCGGCCACGACCGCGGTCGACCAGCGCCCGCGAAGCAGCCAGACGACGAGTGCGATGACTGCGGCCCCGACGAGATAGAGGTCCTTGTTTCGACCGAAGGCCCCGGGAGCCTCGACCGTCTCCACCGCGTAGCGCGACGCCCGCGCGACGATGCGCACGAGCCCATCCTGGGCACCGACCATCTCTCCGGACGTGCCGAGCGCCCCCGTGCCCTGGTCGAGGTTGACGGCGTACCACGCCCCCCCGACGACGGCAGCCGCCATACCGGCCACCAGGAGGGCGGCGAGCCGTCGTCCCCGATGGACGAGGACGGCGATCGCGACGATCACGGGGGCCGCGATGAGAGCGGTCACCTTGGTTCCGACGAGGACAGCTGCGCTCACGCATGCCAGTGCCAGATCTGCGCGCGACCGGCCGAGGACGAAGAAGACCGTCGTCGCGACGAGCGCTGCCACGACGAGGTCGTTGAGCGCGGTAGGCGCCTGCATCGCGACGACGGGGAGCGTCGCGAAGACGAGCGCGCCGAACGCCGCGTGTCGCCTGTCGAATCCGATGCGCGACGCGATTCCGTAGACGGCGAGCACCGACACCCCCAGCGCGGCCATCTGGACGAGGCCCGACCCAGCGCAGCGATCGCGACAGCAGGACCGTCATCCCCTGCGCGAGCTCCGCATTCGGCGGGAAGTCGTTGATCCGCGTGTCCGTCACCCCGGGAATCGGGGCGACCGAGCCCTGCTGGATCCAGAGCACTGCGCGCGTGAGGTGGTAGGTGAGGACGTCGTACTCGGTCGGTGGCGTGAAGAGCGCGAGCGCCAGGAGGTATCCGACCTCGGCGAGTACCAGCGCGCCCAGGACGGCCACCACGGGATCGCGGAACAGGTCCCGCACGACCGCAGTCCGCCCGAGCGACGGCCACGCCGGTCGGACGATCGCCACCGCGCCCGCCGTCGCGAGCGGCGACGACCGCGAGCGTCACCAGGAACCACCCCCGCTCGTAGGCGTCGAAGACAGACAACGCGTGCGAGACCGCAACGACCTCGGCGAACGAGAGGACGGCGACGGCCAGGGCGAACGCGACGGCTCCGCGAACGCGCAGGAGCGCCGCGAGGGAGATCGCCGCGATGCCGACGAGGATGGAGCCGACCGCGAGCGCGATCACTGCGATGCCTCGTGCACCACACCGGTCGTCGGGGTCGCGTCGACGCCGGAGAGGGAAACGGCCGCGCCCAAGGCCGTCGCAGGATATCGGCCGACCCGGCGAGGTACGCGGGCACGAGGGGTACGATCGCGCCGTGCGTGAGCTCCACATCGACGGACGGCGGATCGCAGACGACACCGCCTGCTTCGTCATCGCGGAGATCGGTCACAACCACCAGGGCAGCCTGGAGAAGGCTCAGGAGCTGTTCGTGCTCGCGAAGCAGATCCGGCGTCGACGCGGTGAAGCTGCAGAAGCGCGACAACCGTCGGCTCTTCACGCGGGAGCTCTTCGAGAGCCCCTACGACAACGAGAACAGCTTCGGCCCGACCTACGGGGCGCATCGCGAGGCACTCGAGCTCGACCAGGCTGCCTACGCCGAGCTCCAAGCGTGCGCGCGGGAACTCGGACTCGTGTTCTTCGCGACGGTGTTCGACGAGTCGAGCGCCGACCTCCTCGAGGAGCTCGACTTGCCGGCGTACAAGATCGCGTCGGGCGATCTGCCCAACACGCCGCTCCTCCGCCACGTCGCATCGTTCGGCAAGCCGCTCATCGTCTCGACGGGCGGCGCGACGCTGGAGGATGTCGACCGTGCGGTCGAGACGGTCACTGCGATCAATCCAAACCTCTGCCTGCTGCAATGCACGGCCACCTATCCGGCGGCGGTCGAGGAGCTGAACCTCGGCGTGATCACGACGCTGCGAGAGCGCTATCCCGAGCTCGTCATCGGGCTTTCCGACCATCAGGACGGCATCGCAATGGCACCGGTCGCGTACATGCTCGGCGCGCGCGTGATCGAGAAGCACTTCACGCTGAGTCACACCGCGAAGGGCACCGACCATGCGTTCTCGCTGATGCCCGAGGGGATGCGGAAGCTCGTCCGCGACCTGGGGCGTGTCCCGGTCGCGATCGGCGACGGGGTCAAGCGCCCACTGCCGAGCGAGGATGCTCCGCTCCGGAAGATGGGGAAGAAGCTCGTCGCCGCGCGGGACCTCCCCGCGGGCCACGTTCTCGTCGACGGCGACCTCGTGGCCAAGTCCCCCGCGGACGGCGGGCTGCCGCCCTATGCGCTCGACGACCTGCTCGGCAGGACGCTCATCCGCGCGCTCGCCGAGGAGCAGGCGATCCTCCCAGAGGACGTCGGCGGAGCTGCGATCGATGGCCCGCGCCGCGCAGCGGCTTCTTCGGCGGGCGCGCCGTCCCCGTGACGGCGCCCGGCGACGACGAGCTTCGAGCAGTCGCGCTCGTCGTGTTCGATTTCGACGGTGTCTTCACCGACAACCGCGTATGGGTGAGCGAGACCGGCGAAGAGTCCGTCGCATGCTGGCGTGGTGACGGGATTGGGTTGCGACGCCTGGACGAGGTCGGCGTCCCGCATGTGATCGTGTCGACCGAGCCCAATCCCGTTGTGGCGCGAAGGGCGGAGAAGCTCCGGACTCGCGCAGTCCACGGAGTCGATGACAAGCTCGAGGTCGTACGGGCGGAGGCCGCACGCCTCGCCCTCGCTCTCGACCGTGTCGCCTATGTGGGAAACGACGTCAACGACGCAGCGTGCCTCGCGGCAGTCGGGGTCCCCGTGGTGCCCGCCGACGCCTGGCCGGAGGTCCTCCCGCTCGCACGTTGGGTACTCGAGCGAAGCGGCGGGCACGGGTGCGTGCGGGAGGTCTGCGACGTGGTCTGGCGCGCCCACGTGGCCCCGGACGCCCTCGGCGCGAGCGGCGCCCGGGTCGTCGGGGGACGGGAGTAGGCTCGGGCCGGAACATGGCTCGGCCCGAGTTCACGCTCTCCGTCGTCGTCCCGCTCAACGACGAGGAGGCCAACGTCCCTCTGCTCGGTGATCGTCTGCGGGCCGTTCTCGAGGGGATCACGACCCGATGGGAGGTGATCCTCGTCGACGACGGGAGCGACGATGCGACGTACACGCGCGCCGTCGAGCTCCACGACTCGGACGCGCGCTTCAAGGTGATCCGGCTCTCACGCAACTTCGGGCACCAGGTCGCGCTGTCCGCGGGGCTCGACCTGGCCGCCGGTGACGCGGTCGTGACCATGGACGGCGACCTGCAGCATCCTCCCGAAGTGATCCCCGAGCTCGTCGCCCGCTGGCGCGAGGGTGCGGAGGTCGTCTACGGCGTGATGGTCGAGCGCCAGGGCGAGACTCACCTGAAGGATGCAACGGCCAGGGTCTTCTACCGTGCATTGACGCGGCTCGCGGACATCGACGTACCCTCGGCGGCAGGCGATTTCCGACTCGTCGATCGCGCAGCACTGGACGCCTTTCGTGCGATGCGCGAGGCGAATCGCTACCTCCGCGGAATGTTCAGCTGGGTCGGGTTCGAGCAGGACGGCGTCCCGTATGCGAGCCCGCCCCGCAGCGCCGGTCGCAGCAAGTACACGTTCGGCCGCATGACTCGACTCGCGACCGACGCCATCGTGAGCTTCTCGGATCGACCGTTGCGGCTCGCTTTGAACATCGGCTTCCTGGTGTCCGTGGCCTCGATTCTGTTCGGCTTCTCGGCGCTCGTGTCGAAGCTCGCCGGGCTCGAGGTCGTCCCCGGCTGGACGTCGGTGATGATCCTCGTGGGCTTCGTCGGCGGGGTGCAGCTCATCGTGCTCGGGATCATCGGCGAGTACGTCGGCCGAATCTCGGAGGAGGTCAAACGACGTCCGCTGTACATCGTGCGAGCGGCCCACGGGTTCGACGGACCGGTCGGCCGGGTCTGACCGCCGGACGCTCAACGAGCCAGGAGCACGATCCCGACGAGCACGACGAGCGCACCGATCGCGCGAGTCGCGTCGAATCGCTCGCCCAGGACGAGCCATCCGCCGAGGGCGACCCCGACGAAGCCTGCCCCCACGAAGACGGGGTACACCGTCGTCACGGGGTAACGCTGGAGCGTGACCAGCCAGAGAAGGAAGCTTGCGGCGTACAGCACGCCGCCGAGCGCGGCTCCTGGCGTGAGCACCCTCTCGAGGAACCCGTGGCCGCGCGATCGATCGACGTCGAGCGCGTGGCGGAGGAGCAGCAGACCGCTCGTGCTGAGCAGCACGTACCCGCCGAGCAGCGTCACGAGTCGCATCTCAGCCTCGACCTGACACGGCGGGCCGGCGTCCGACCACCGTCATCACGTCCCAGAGATTGACGGGAACCGTGCGGGCTCCGAGTGGCGACCGCGCGAGGCGACGGGCCAGCGCGTCGAGGAGCGACATGTCCGCGTGAGGCATGCCTTGTGGGCGAGGTACCGAAACGGAAAGACCGCTGCGGGATGACCCAGATAGACCACCTCGAACCCAGCCGACTCCAGTAGGCGCCTCATCGTCGCCTCCGTGAAGAAGTAGTTGTGGTGTCGGGGTGTCATCAGGTGCCAGCGCTCGAGCGACAGACGGGCGAGCGCCGAACCGGCATCCCCGGTCGACAGCGCGAGGACGCCGCCCGGGCGGAGTCGCGAGTACGCCTGCTCGACGTCGCCGCGCGGGTCGAGCGCGTGCTCGATGTAGTCCCACATCGTGATGCACGACTCGATGCGATCCGGCGGCATGTCGTCCAGCGTCCCGACCCGGATGTCGGCCGAAGTGTGACGTCTCCCCCATTCGACCATGACGTCGGAGACGTCGACTCCGCGCGCCTGCCAGCCACACCGAGCGGCCTCGTCGACGAAGAAGCCGGCCGCGCACCCCACGTCGAGGAGTGCGCCGGGCTCGGTGAACGCCGCGACCCGCTGCAGGCGGCGTCGTGCGTTCGCGCGGTGCGCGTCGGCATCCGCGACATAGTCCAGATAGCCCTCGCGAGTGACAAGACCTCCGCCGGCCGCGCCGAAGTACGCACCCCCGTAGATGCCCTCCAGCTCGTCGCGCGTCGGAAGCGTCGCGCGAAACACGAGATCGCAGCTCGGGCAGCGGACGATCGAGTGACCGTCCTTCACGAGAATCTCGGCCGACGCCCTGGCGAACGTCGCCGTGCAGAGGTTGCACCGCGCCTCGGGAGAGCCGGTCGACACGCACGGTTGAGGGAATCGGGGTCACGCCGTACAGCGCAGGATCTTGCCGACGTACGAGCTCCACACCGGCTCGGGCTCGGGCGCGCACGCCGACAGCAGCGGATCGTCGGGAGGCGTCGCGACGCCCGGGCCGCCGAAGTCGATCACGACAAGGAACCGCTCACCCTTCGAGCAGCCACGCGCCGTCTCGTCCGCGAGCGGCATGAGAACGGGAAGCGCCGCGACGAGCTCGACGTTCAAGCCGGTCACGTCGACCTCGCACCCGCCTGCCCATCGTGCCGCTGCCTCGCGGACGACCGTCTCCCGGTCGCGCTCCCCGTCGACCCACCACTGCACCCAGTCGTGACCGCTCCTGGCCTGAGCCACTCCGGACGCGATCAACACGAGACCGGTCGCCACGACCACCACCGAACCGAGCGACACGGCGCTCCGGGCGAGCACGAACGCGGCAAGTGCGATCGGGGGCAGGTAGTAGCGGCTCGCGACCACGCCCACCTCGGCTGCGAACATGACGAAGGCGATCCCGACCGCGAGGAGCCCGATCGACAGCCAGTCGGCTCCGTGGCGAAAGATCCGGACGGCCAGAAGCACGAACGCGCTCGCCAGGAGGACCGTGGGCAGCGGGGAGTTCAGGATGTCGTCGGCCTGGCTGAGCTGATCCGAGAGCCGCGCGGCGAAGCCCTTGGCGGCGGCGGCCTCTTCGTAGACCCGCTTGTCGGCGAGCGCGAGTTGGACGGTGCGGGTCACCATCGGGACGAACGGCAGCAGGACGCCCGCGGCCACGACGCCGATCGCGCAACGTCGTCTCCGGTCGAGACTTGCCCAGCGCCCACGCTGCTCCCGAATCGTCGGCCACAGGAACGGAGCCAGCAGCAGCACGCAGGTCGACGTCTCCTTCTGCAAGACGCCGAACGACCAGAGCACGAACCCGCCAACGGCCATCGCCACCGTCCGGGCCATCACCGTCGAGGGGCTCAGGAGCATGTCGAACGTGCGAACCAGGAGCGCCGCGCCGAGCGCCATGCATCCGACCATGAGCGGCTCCTGGGGGCCGTAGCTCGCCTCGTCGATCGCCAGGGAAGGGACGGTGACGACCGCGAGGGGGACGCCGGCAACGAGGAGCCAGCGGAGATCGAGGCCTCGAATCCTCGATCGTCCCGACTCGATCAGGAGCAGTCCGAGCAGGGTGACGCCGAGAACGAGCGTCGCCAACCGCAACGAGCCCCAGAACTGGGGGCCGACGAAGCTCGCGGGCGCACCGAGTGTGTGCCACTGCAGCGCGCTCCAGGCGATGAACCCGGGGCGGTATCTCTGGCCCTCCGGGATCCCGAGTCGCAGGATGTCGCGGAGGTTCTCCGGCGCCGTCTTAATCGCCTGCCAGTCGTCGATCGTCGACGGGAACGACTGATGGAAGCGCGGCTCGATCGCCCAGAGCACGACGACGCCGACGACTCCCAGGCAGATGACGACACCGAGCCTCACGCGCATCCGCAGGTTTCTACCAGCCGCACCACTCCGGCCTCCGGGGGCGCTACCGTCGGCGGGATGGAAACGGCCCGCCGCGACCTCGGCGCCATCGTGCGCGCTTCGTCACCGGTTCGCACGAGTCTCGTCGCCGCGCTCCTGGTCGCCTTCGTGGTGGTGTTGCTGCTCGGTGTCTGGGACAGCGGACGTCGACTCGGCGCTCTGAACCATCGTCGCGACGAGGCCCTGGCCAGTAGAGCCGATCCCGCAGACGTCGCAGGAGACGCCGCGGAGGCGTTCCGCCGCTTCCGCGCGACGCTTCGGCAGGGAGAGCGCTTCACGCTCGCCTTCGGCCCGGACGTCGGCCGCGACCAGGTGGGCTTCTACCGGCTGGTCGCCCTCTCCTATCTCTACCCCGCCCTTGCGACCTCCGACCTCGCGAGCGCCGATGCGGTGATGGTCTTCGGGGCGCCGTCAGCGGCCGTCTCCAAGGCATTCGACGAGGTCGGCGACGTGAACGGCGTCTGGTTGGGGCGCCGGCGATCATGAGCGACACGATCGAGCTCGTGCTGCTCAACGGCGGCATCGCGGTCGTCGGAGCCGCCGTCGTGCTGCTGGCGGGAGTACCGTGGCGCAGAGGCTGGCTTCCGACCGTTTTCGGCCTCGCGCTCGCGGTGGGCCTCGGGGCGTGCGGCCTCGTCACGATCCTGGGCGCGATGGCCGGGATCGACGTCAGCCCGGCAGCCACCGGCGCGCTGGTCGTCGCCGCCCTGTTCGTCGCCTGGGTCGTCCTCCGCGGGAAGACGCCGGGCCTCGGGGAGCTCGAGCTTCCCCGCTCCGGCACGGTCGGCCGGGTGCTCGAGCTCGTCGCCCTGGCGCTACTCGCAGTGCTTTCGGTTCGGATCCTCCGCCTGGGTGCCGCCACCGGGCTCGACGTCTGGGACGGCTGGGCGATGTGGGCGCCCAAGGCGCACGCGCTGTACGTGGAAGGGGACGTCTGGGGCCCCGTCTTCACCGACCCGGCGTACGGGATGCAGCATGAGGAGTACCCCGTCCTGCTGCCCGCCCTCGAAGCGCTCGCCTCCGGGGCGATCGGCCGCTTCGATCCGCCGCTCGCCGACATCGAGGCATCGGTCGCGCTGGTCGCGTTCGGGTGGGGCGCCTGGGCGATCCTGCGCGTCGTGGTGATGCCGGCAGTCGCCGCCGCGACCGCCCTGGTGCTCACGGGATCCACGCCCGTGATCGAGAACGCCGCTGCCGGCTATGCCGACACCGTCGTCGCCACGTTCACGGCGCTCGGGCTTCTCTGCCTCGGCGTCTGGCTCGTCAGAGGCTCCGGTGCAACGCTCGTGCTCGCGGGGCTGTTCCTCTCGGCCGCCGCTTCGACGAAGAGCGAAGGGCTGCTGTTCGCGCTGGCCGCGGTGACGGCGGCGGCCGTTGTGGCGCGGGGCCTCCGCCGGTCTCTGCGCTCGGTCGCGTTGCTGGGTGTCGGTGTGTTCGCCGTGCCGGTCGCGTGGATGGTCGTCGACCGGCTCAACGGGCCTGGCGCTCAGAACGTCGACGTGGGCATGGTGGTCCATCCGGGGTACTGGTTGGCCGAGGGTGACCGCATCCCGACCGCCGCCTGGAGGCTCGTGGACGAGATCGCCGAAGGGTGGCCGCTGGCGGCGTTGCTGGCACTCACCGCGATCGGGGCGGCGCTCGCGGCCCGGCGGTGGTGGGAGGCGCTCTTCGTGGGGCTGTGGAGCGGGCTGGCGTTCTCCGCCCTCGTCGCCGTGTACTTCACCAGCACGGCACCGATCGGCTGGCACCTCGCGACGTCCGCCGACCGGGTCGTCTTCTCGATCGTCCTCGGAGCCGCAACCGTGAGCCCGGTGCTCGCGGCGCGCGTCTGGGAGGTATCGAGGCGACGCGCCGACGAGGTCGTCGCCGGAGTCGCAGGCGAGCGTCCGGGAGCGAGCGGAGGAGTCCCCGCTCGCCTACCGGGTGGGGCCCGCTGATCGCGAGCGCGCCGCTGCGGCGACCAGGCAGACCGTCGCAGCCGCGACGAGCAGCGAGACCTTCTGGCGCGCGTATACGGCCGGGAGAACGAGGACCACGAGCGGCAGGAGGGCGGCCGCGACGGCGGGGCCGCGACGGCCGACGAGAGCGAGAGCGGTCGCAAGCGCCACGATCAGGCAGACGACCGCGAGGGTGCCGGCGGTCGTTCCGTGCTCTGCGTCGGCGGGCAGCAGCTTCGGTGCTGCGAGCGCCGTCAGGGCCCACGCCGGGACCACGAGCGCATCGAGGGGCGTCGGCCGGAACGCCTCCCTACTCGGAGCGGCGCTCATCAACGCGAGCCCGAGGGCGGCGGCGAGGAGCACCGCAAGGGGAACGATCGCGTGCCAGCCATTCAGAGAAAGCGCCGTCGACATCACGTCGCCGCGAGCGAGGAGCCCCGCCCAATCGGCGATCGAGTGGTCCGCCCCGGTGATCAGCGGCGCCGTCACGGTGGCGAGCGCCATCACGCCGACGGAGAGCAGGCCGACGACGAGCACGGTCAGAAGGCGACGTGTGAGCGCGGCGGCGAGCGGGAGCGCGAGGAACGGCAGGGCTGGTACGAGGAAGCGGGGGCCGGGACCCTGGCCGCCGAACGGGAGATAGTACGACGCGTTGTAGGCGAGGAAGAGCACGGAAACGGCGGTGCAGACCGCCGCCTCCGCGCGCCGCCCCGAGCGCCAGAGGGCAGGAAGGCCGAATAGGGCGGCGATGCACAGCGGCGTGACGACGAGCAGTCCCTTCTCCGAGAACAGCAGCGACAGCGCCGCACGGGGATCGGGGAGCGCGACACCGTAGAAGCCCGTCGAGTTGCCGCCTCCGAGCGTCGGCGGGCCTGACCCCGACGGAGCGTTGAGGACGTTGGTGTAGCTGAGCGTCGTCGGCGACCCGAACGCCCAGGCGTTGTAGGCGGCCAGCGGCACCACGCCGATCAGGCACCCGGACGCGTACGCGGCGAGACGGCGTGGGACCTGCGTGCCGGCCGCCACGTAGCCGAGCAGGACGATCGCGACGATCGCGAGGGGGTACTCGACGACCATCGCGAACCCCGCCAGCAGGCCGGCGACGCCGGCGCGCCACGCAGAGGGCGCTCGCTGCCTCTCGAGCAGCAGGACGACGAACGCAGCAAAGCCGAGCGTCGCGGAGAGGATGTGCCCGAAGAGCAGCGTTGCGAACGGGAGGAGCATCGTCCCCGCACCGAGCAGGATCGCCGTGAGGGCGCCGTACCCCGGCCAGACGACGTCGACGGCGACGAGCATCAGGAGCATCAGGGCCACGGCGGGCAGCACAGCCCCGAACAGCGTCAGCTGCCACAGGCGGTGGCGATAGCCATCGCCGGAGTCCGTGGCCGACGTCTGTTGGAGACCGGCCGCACGGAGCCCGAGGTATGCGGGGAGGAGCGTGAATGCGAGCCCCGGCGCCTTGTTGGCGAAGTACTTCCCGTCGATGTACGCGGAGTCGACCGTCACTCCCGGGCCGATCTCGGCCGTGCCCTTCGACAGGGACTGGACGAGGGCGAAATGTGCCACGGGGGTCGGGCCGGGATCCTGCTGGAGCGAGGCGGCCGCCAGGCCGAGCGTGGCGATCGCGAGCACCCCGAGCGCGGTGCGGTGCCTGGCGATGCGCCTCAGGCCGTCCGCCGGCGACGGGACGGTCGGCTCGAGCACGCCCGGCTGCTCGAGCGCCGGTGCCGGCTCGAGATGCTTCGACCCCGCCACGGTCGTACTCATGTGCGGCGCATCATGCCGCAGCGATCGGAGCGTCGTGTGGAGGTCGGAGCATCCGCGCGCGACGTCGGCGCGACCCGCCGCGCTCGTTCCTCAGGCGACGGGTCGTTCGTTCCGGCGGGAGATCAGCCGTTGCCGCATCCGCCGTGGGCGACGCGCTGCAGAACCTTCCAGTCGCCGACAGCGAATGCCTGGCGCCAGTCGGTGGGGCACGGATCGACCCGGGCACGGGGGGCGCTCACGAGCCATTCGGCACGGGCAGGAGCACGTCCGTCGGAAGAGACAAGGATGATCCGACGGCCGAGCGTACGGCCGAAGAGGGGCGACAGAAAGTCGTTCACGTTCGGCGCGAGCGCCATCGACGTGCTTTCGGGCACGGCGCTGTCGACGAACCGAACGACGTCGATCTCACCGTCACCGGGACGGAGCTGCCACTGTTGGTCGGTCCGATCCTTCTTCCAGATCGACGAACGGTGGACGACATAGGGGTCATGCTCGAAGAGGACGAGCCCGGACGGCTTCCCCATGGACATCGCGAGCGACATCGAGGCCGAGACGACCGCGAGTCCGGCAAGACCCCACGCAACGGCAGGCCACCGAAGCAGCGAGCCCCAACTGACGGCCGCGAGCGCGACCGCGAACATCAGGAAGCGGCCACGGTACGGATCGTAGGTGACGAGGCTCGCGAGCAAGACGATCGAGGCCAGCGGCGCGATCGCGCACGCCACGAGGACGCTGACGTGGGGCCGGCGCAGACGGCCGACGGTGAGGGCGAGGGGCGTGACGATCAGGCACACCACCAGCACCGGTCCGTACCATGACTCGGTTGCGTCGGCCAGCACGGGGAGCGTGAACGTCGTGGGCGGCTGGCGCGCCAACTCGTGTTGACCGACCGCGCTCCACGCGTCCTGCCACCCGCGCAGGAGCAGACGCCCTGCAGGCGCGAACAGCACGGGCACAACCGCGACGAGAAGAGCTCCGCCGAGCAATCCCTTCGCGCGCTGCCCGCGCAGGTGCGCAATCGAGCCCGCGAGCACGAGTCCGAGGGCAGCAACCCAGAAGACGGCGATGTCGCCGCCTCGCACGCCACTCAGGTCGAGCAGGTCGAGAGCGAGCTGGCGCACGCTCGTCGCCACGACACCGAGGCCGGCCGGCCGCTGTCCGCTGTCCGCTCCGTACCCCCCGTCGAGGTGTCCCGTGTGCCAGAGGTTGAGCCAGTACCACCAGCTCCCAAGCACGGCGCCTCCCACCAGAGCGGCCAGCGGGAGCAGGCGCCCCCGACGGGCAGTCGCCACGACGAGGAGCGCGACCCATGGAATCCCGAAGACGGCGGTGATCTTGGTCGCTACCGCCAGACCTGTCGCGAGCGATCCGGCGGCAATCGCCGAGTTGGTCGTCGACAGGAGAAGCGCCGCAGCGCAGACGAGAAAGGAGCACACGACGAGGTCGTTCAGCGCACTCGACGCCTGGAGGAGGACGACCGGGAGCGTCGCGAAGAGAAGCGCGCCGAACATGGCTTGTCGACCGTCGAACCCAAGGCGGCGCGCGAGGTGCGCCACTCCGACGATCGATGCCACGATCGCGACGAACGGTCCCAACGCGACGTACCGGTCGCTCGCGGAGACGAGCATCGTCGCGAGTTGTCCCATCTCGCCGACGGGGGGCATGACGTCGAGCCTCGTATCGAGGACGTCTGCGATCCATCCCACCGACTGCTGCTGTTTCCAGAACAGCGCTCGCGGAAGGTGATACGCGAGCGCGTCGCCGTCGTTCGGCGCGACGCCGACGCCGACCACGAACGTGTACGCAAGGGCGATGGGCACGGTTGCCGCGAGCAGCGCGACCGGGCCGTCTCGGAGCGACGCAGCGAGGTAGTTCAGGAATGCCTGCGGAGACGAGCTCGGGGTCGGGCGCCCGACGAGCTGCCACGCCACGCTCGCGCCGACAAGACCGACGATCAGGGCAACCCAGAGGCTGGTGCCGGACACTGCATGGAACGGCGAGAGGGCGATCAACGCGGCGACGAGCCACGCCCAGGCGATGACGTAAGCGGCGAGAAGCGTCTCGGACAGAGAATCGATCTCCAGCGCCAGGGCCCCGATGAGCCCTGTCGCGGCGAGCACCGCGGCGGCACAGGTGAACGACAGCGTCGTGAGCAGGTGCACGTTGTAACCGACCGGCGCCCGAGTTGCCGGTCTCGATCGGCTTTCGTGCGCGGCCGAGCGATGGCCCTACTACGATCCGCGCCATGAGCGACCCGCTGTTCGACCTCGCCGGGCGCGCCGCCGTCGTCACGGGCGGGATGGGGCAGCTCGGGGCCGAGCTGTCGGTCGCGCTCGCCGCCCGCGGCATGCGCGTCGCGATCCTCGATCTCGAGACGGAGCCCCGGGCAGGTGCCGTCGGGCTGCGCACCGGCCTCGACGACGGGACGATCCGCGTCCACGAGTGCGACGTGACCGACAGGGGCGAGGTCGAGGCCGCGCTGGCCCTCGTGGAGGTCGACTGGGGCGTCCCCCACCTGCTCGTCAACGCTGCCGCCGTCGACGCGCCGCCGGACGCCCCCGCCTCCGAGGTCGGGCCGTTCGAGGACGTGCCGCTCGCGTCGCTCGAGCGGGTGGTGCACGTCAACGTCCTCGGCGTCGTCGTGCCGTGCCAGGTGATCGGCGGCGCGATGGCGCAGGCCGGCCGGGGCTCGATCGTCAACGTCGGCTCCGTCTACGGCCTGCTCTCGCCCGACCAGGGGCTCTACGACTTCCGGCGCGCTTCCGGGGAGTCGTTCTTCAAGCCGGTCGCGTACTCGGTCTCGAAGTCGGCGCTCCTGAACCTCACGCGCTACCTCGCGACGTACTGGGGGCGCAGCGGCGTCCGCGTCAACACGCTGACCCCCCACGGAATCGAGAACGGACAGCCGGCGCCGTTCGTCGAGGCCTTCGCCGCGCGCTCGCCGCTCGGGCGCCTGATGGACGTCTCGGAGGCGGTCGGCGCCGTCGTCTTCCTCGCCTCGGACGCCTCGTCCTACGTCACCGGGGCGAACCTCGTCGTCGACGGCGGCTGGTCGGCCTGGTGATCCCCGCGGAGGTGCCGAACCTCGTCGCGGGCGAGGAGCGGCCCCCGTCGACCGGGGCGTGGCTCGACAAGGTACGGCCGGCCGACGGATCGGCGCTGTGCCGCGTGGCGCGGTCCGGCTCCGACGACGCGGCGGCAGCGGTCGCGGCCGCCCGGGAGGCCCAGCCCCGGTGGGCGGCGCGCACGGCGGTCGAGCGCGGCGACATCGTCCGTTCGATCGCCGAGCTGCTGCGCGAGCGGCGCGGGGAGGCGAGCGAGCTCGTTGCGGCCGAGACGGGCAAGTCGCCCGAGCTCGCTCGGGGCGAGACCGAGGCGGCGATCGAGATGGGGCTCTTCGTCGCGGGCGAGGGGCGCCGCTCGTACGGGCGCACGACGACCGCCTCGATGCCCCACCGCACCGTGTTCACCCTCCGCCGGCCCGTCGGCGTCGCCGCGCTCCTGATCTCGTTCAACACGCCGCTCCCCAACGTCGCGTGGAAGGCCTTTCCGGCGATCTTCTGCGGGAACGGCGCCGTACTGAAGCCATCCGAGCATGCGCCGCTCTCGGCGTGGTGGTTCGGCCGGCTCTGTCTCGAAGCGGGCCTGCCGCAGGGTGTCCTGAACGTCGTCCATGGCCTCGGGCCGGAGGCGGGGATGCCGCTCGTCGAGGATCCCGGTGTCGACCTCGTCAGCTTCACCGGGTCGGCGGCCACCGGGCGCGCGATCGCGGAGGCGGCCGGTCGCCGCCTCGCGAAGACGTGCATGGAGCTGGGAGGCAAGAACGCGCTCGTCGTCTGCGACGACGCCGACCTCGGGCGTGCGGTCGAATGGACGCTCGCCTCGGCGTTCTCGAACGCCGGGCAGCGGTGCGCTGCGGCGAGTCGCATCGTCGTCTTCGATGCCGTCTACGACGCGTTCAGAGAACAGCTGCTCGCCGCCGTCGAGCGGCTCGGCGATGTGGGCCCCGTGGTCAGCGAGCAGAGCATGGAGCGGATCCTCGGCGCGGTCGAGGCCGCCCGGCGGTGTGGCGCGACGGTGCTCGCCGGGGGAACGCGCGTCGGGGAGAGCGGCTGGCACGTCGCGCCGACGGTCGTCGAGGACGTCGCACCCGACGCCCCGCTGTCGTGCGAGGAGCTCTTCGGGCCGGTCGCCGCCCTGTACCGGGTGCGGGGGTTCGAGGAGGCGGTCGCCCTCGTGAACGACTCGCCGTACGGGCTCACCGCCGCGATCCACACGGCGAGCGTCCATCGGGCGATGCGCTTCGCCGAGCGCGTCGCAGCGGGGGTCGTGGTCGTCAACGCCGGGACCCACGGCAGCGAGCCGCACATGGGCTTCGGCGGCGTCCGGCAGTCGGGGACGGGATGGAAGGAGGCGGGCGTCGAGGCCCTCGACGTGTACTCCGAGACCCAGTACGTCAACCTCGTCGTCGACCCCGAGCTGACGTGAGTGCAGCGCGGAGCCGGACAGCGGTCCTGCACGGCGGGCGAGACACGAGCCCGTCGCCGTGCTCGGCCTCGGCGGGGTCGGGGGAATGCTGGCGGCACGCACCGGAGCGCTGTGCGTGGGGACGGAGCACACCGTGTCGGCGATCCGCGACCGCGGCCTGACGCTCGTCCACGGCGCCGACACGACCGTCGCACGCCCGGAGGCCGTCGAACGGCTCGACCGGCCGGTGTCCCTGCTCGTGGTCGCCGTCAAGGCCTACGACCTCGAGGCGGCGCTCGACCGGGTCGACCCCGGAGGCATTCGCCGGCACCATCGTCCTCCCGCTCCTCAACGGTCTCGAGCACTGCAGGGCGATCCGGACGTGGCTCGAGAGGACTTCGAAGTGACATCACGAGGTCTAGCGCACGTCGCCGCGGGGTCGATCGGGCGGGTCGAGGCCTTCTCGCCGGAGCCGGGGCTCGTCGTGCAGCGGACGCGGGGGCCGGCGGCGATCACGGTCGCCTCGGAAGAGGTCGACGACGAGATCCTCGACGCGGCCCTGGAGCCGCTCCGCGTACCCGGAGTCGAGGTCGTGGTGGCCGGTGACGAGCGCGGCGTGCTCTGGGAGAAGGCCGCGCGTCTCGCCGTCCTCGCCGCGGCCACGGTCGCCTCGGGCGAGCCGGTGGGCGCGCTCCGGGCCGACGCGACCTGGCGGCCGCGCCTCGAATTCGCGCTCGCCGAGGCGTGCGCCGTCGCGGCGGCGGACGGCGTCCGGCTCGATCCCGCCGGGCAATGGGCGATCATCGAGGGGTTGCCGCACGACCTCACCACCTCCGCTGCCCGCGACGCGGCGGCCGGACGTCCGACCGAGCTCGACGCGATCACCGGGTCCGTCGTGCGGGCGGGACGGCGTCTCGGGATCGCGGCGCCCGCCCTCGAGGGGCTCCTCGACGAGGCACAGGCCCGGCTGGGCACGACCGCATGACGTCGACGTCCGTCCCCGACGTGCGCTCCCGTCCGCCGGTCGAGGCCCCTTCCGTTGCCGGGCGATGGAGCTCGGAGCGGCTCGTCGGCCGCGTCGTCGTCGGCGTGTCCGCCGCGTACGCCCTCGCCGTCGGCACGCTCGCGCTGCTCCGGTACGCGTCCTTCGCCTCGGACTTCGATCACGGGATCTTCTCGCAGTACGTCTGGCTGCTCGGTCATCTGCACGAGCCGTTCAACACCGTCAACCTGCGCACGCTGCTCGGCGACCACGTCGAGCCCGGCATCGCGCTGCTCGCCCCGCTCGGGACGCTCGGGGTGGGCGCGCCGGGCATCCTCGTCGTGCAGACGCTCGCGCTCGCCGCGACGGCTCCGCTCCTCTACCTGCTCGCGCGTGAGCGCGGCGCCCACGGCTGGATCGCGGCCGTGCCGGCGCTCTTGTGGTGCGCGTCGCCCGTCGTCCTCCGCCCCGCGCTGCACGACTTCCATCCGGAGGCCCTCGTCCCGGTGCTGCTGGTCGGCGGCCTCCTCGCGCTGGAGCGGGAGCGCACCGCGTGGTTCCTGGTGACCGCGGTCGTCGCATGCTCGATGAAGGAGGACATCGGCCTCACCTACGCCGCGCTCGGGCTCGTCCTCCTGTGGGAGGGCCGGCGGCGCCTCGGCGCAGCACTCGCCGTGGGTGCCGCGGCCTGGTCGGCGCTCGCCGTGTACGTCGTCCTTCCCGCGTTCGGCAACGCGGCGACGGAGGAGTTCGGCCCTCGCTTCGCCGGCGACCGGGGGGACTCGTTCTCGGACGTCGTGCGCCACGGCCTGCTGCACCCCTTCAGCACCGTCGACCGAGCGCTCACCCCGACCGATGTCGGCATCCTGGCGATGCTCGTCCTGACGACCGGAGGGCTCTGCCTGCTCGCGCCCCGGTGGCTCGTCGTCGTCGTCCCGGCGACCGCGCTCAACCTGCTCTCCGCCTACGACCTGCAGCACACGATCCAGTACCACTACTGGATCGTCGCGGCGGCTGCGGCGTCGGCCGCCGGAGCGGTCGGCGCGGCGCGGGTGCGCGCGCCGGCAGCGACGACCTGGCTTCGGTGGGCGGCCGGCGCGGGCATCGTGCTTCTCGTTCTCTCGCTGCAGTGGGTCGGCGCGATCAGCCGGCAGATCCACGCCGAGTGGCCGCGCCGCGCCGACCGCCAGGCTGTTCTCGACGCGATCCCGGCGGGGGCGAGCGTCGCCGCTCCGATGCACGCGCTCTCGCACCTCGCCGAGCGCAGGCGCATCTACGTCGTGCCCGAGCCGATGATCCCCGTCCGCGTCGGCGTGAAGAGCGGTGTCGACCGGAAGCGCCTGACGCGGGAGCTCGAGTACGTCGTCTTCGACCCCGAGATGCGGTTCTGGGGCGCGCCGACGGTCGCACAGGTCGCGGCCGAGATCGAGCGGCTCGGGTTCCGGCAGGTCATGCGACGCGGAGGGACGGTCCTGTACCGGAAGCAGCCGACCCGGTGACGCCCACCGCGATCGCCCTCATCGGCGCCCGGGCAGGCTCAGAGCGCGTCCCGGGGAAGAACGTGCGGCGGCTCGCGGGCCACCCGCTCCTGGCGTACGCGATCGAGACGGCGCGGCAGGCGGAGGTGTTCGACCGCATCGTCGTCTCGACGGACAGCGAGCGGATCGCGCAGGTCGCGCGGTGGTACGGCGCCGACGTCCCCTTCCTCCGGCCGGCGGAGTACGCGACGGCGACCTCGCCCGACATCGAGTGGATCGCCTGGACGCTGCCCCGCCTCGAGGAGCACTACGACCTGTTCGCGATCGTTCGCGCGACGAACCCGTTTCGCGGGCCCGACGTGATCCGGCGCGGCCTGGAGCAGCTGCTCGCGACGCCGGACGCCGATTCGATCAGGGCCGTCGAGCTCGTCAAGCAGCACCCCGGGAAGATGTGGGTGCTGGACGAGGTCGGCCGGCTGATGCGGCCGCTGCTCGACCAGTCGCACCTCGACGTCGCGTGGCACGCGGGCCAGTACCAGGCGCTCCCCCCCGTGTACGTGCAGAACAGCGCGCTCGAGATCGCGTGGACGCGGGTCGTCGAGGCGACCGGGACGCGCGAGGGGCGGATGCTCGCGCCCTACCTCACCGAGGGGTACGAGGGCCTGAACATCGACGACGAGGACGACTTCGCGCGCGCGGAGACGCTCATCGCGTCGGGCCGGGCGCAGCTGCCCGTCGTCGAGCGCGCGCCGTATCCTGGTGAGGCGTGATCGAGGCCAACCCGGAGGCGACGTCAGGCACGTCTCGTCGCCAGCTCCCGCTCGCGGCCGTCGACGGCCGCCGCGGTGCCTTCGCGGTCTTCGTCGCGTCCCTCCATTTCTTCGGACTGCTCGGCATCGCCGCGATTGCCAACCCCGGCCGACGGCGGTCGATGACGTCCACCCCCGACCCGGGTTCAGGCTAGACCGGGCTGTTGGCGCTGCCGGCGCGTTGCGGACAACGTCGCCTAATCCACCAGTGGCTCGCTCTAGCCTTATTGGGGGGGCCGTCAAGCCGGTCAAGCCCCAGAATCCCCTTGTGGCTGCGGCCATCGAATCTCCCCTCGCCGCGGAAGAGCGGCATTTTAGAGAGTCCGGCGCTCTCCAGCTTGTTCCCACGCTGCGGGAGACAATCCAGGTTGTCCTCGCGACCATAGCCGCGGCCTTTGGCCTAGCACTCCTCACCACTTGGATCGTGATCCCTACGATCTTCGGAGACGAGCTGCGGTACTGGGAGGCTGCGAGGTCAGTTGCGGGCGGAGATGGGCTCTCGATCCGCGGCGGGACGTACGGATACGGCCCGTTGTATCCCGTCATCCTGTCCCCCCTCTTGGATCTTCTCTCTCCTTCCGATGCGTATTTCTTCGCGAAGCTGCTAAACGCCGCACTCTTCGCGGGTGCTGCGATCCCGCTCTACGTAATAGCCCGTCGCGTTCTCGACCACAGACACAGCCTCGCCGTCGCGCTTCTCTCGATCTGCGTGCCCGCTTCGATCTACACGGGTTTCATCCTGACCGAGAGCACCGCGTACTTCGCGGCTGCTGCGGCACTTCTCGCGATGGTCTCCGTGTTGGAGCGGCCAAGTGTGAGGCGTCAGCTCACGGCCCTTGGGTCCGTCGCCCTGGCCACGGCTGCCCGCCCACAGTTGGTCGTTCTTGGTGGAGCATTGATCCTGGGGTACTGCCTCCAGGCCGTGATGAAACCCCGGGACGAGCGCCGGGGCTTCATTCGATCTCTTTGGCCGACGTTGGTACTTGTTCTTGCCGGAGGAGGAGTGGTCGTGGTCAAGGTGGCCACTGAAGGCGGTGCGGCTTTGGGGGGGTACTCTGACCTCGCGTCGACCGATTACTCCGTGCTCGCCGGGATCGTCTGGACATGGTGGACGGTCGGGGCGTTGGCCCTTTCGCTGGCAGCCGTCCCTGCTCTGCTGTTTCCGTCGATCGTGCGCGATCTTTGGCGCAACCCTTCGAAACGCTCCGCAAGTGACTCCGCGTTCCTCGCGATGCTTGTGTCGGTTACGGCAGCGCTGGTCGTCTCGGTGGGCTTCTTCTCCAGTACCACCGAGAGCCTCGAGATCATTCACGAGCGGTACTTCTTCTACGCTGCACCCTTGTGGCTCATGGGCATCGCGGTCTGGGCGCAACGTGGTGCTCGGGTGACCCGTGGCGAGTTCGCGATCGGAGCCGTCCTTGCGGTCTTGCTCGTGGCGACGCTTCCGCCCGGGATCCGGAAGATCAACAGCACCGTATGGTTCGAATGGCCGTCGGGCGCTCCCTGGGTTCTGTCGGACTCCGTCGTACCGATAGGAGGGATGGCCTTCTCGACGGCGTTCGCACTGGCGATCGTCACTGTCTCTGCCGTTTGTTTGCGTGCGGCACGTCGCCGGGCGGCGCTGGCTTTCGTTCCCATCGCCGTTGCGTTCGCTGCAGCCGTGACCGTGGGCTGGACGTACCGGAGCGTCATCGCCGACATCGACCGTACGTGGTACGGCTCGGCGTTCCACGCGAAATGGGTCGACGCTGTCGTCGGTTCAGATGCGCAAGTGGTCAGCTTCTTCCCTGGGTCAGAGCGCTGTTCCGACCTCATGTGGCAGCGGCCGATGCTGTATACAGAGTGGGATAACGCCGCCATTGGTAGAGCCGTGCATCTTCGTGTGGCCTCGGCGCCTGTGATCGAGTCAACGGGCGCGATGGTCGACCATGACGGCTTTGTCGTGGATGGCGAGCGACGCCGGATACTCGCCAAACTCGTTCTCGCACCACGTGGCACCCCGGTTGTGGGGCGAGAGCTCGCGTCCGGCTACCAGGGCCGTGTCACCCTTTGGTCCGTGGACGGGGCCATCAGGATCGCCGGCGCATCGTCCACGCGCGCGGTGTTGCGAACTGCGTGCCGCTAGGGCTCCGTCCGCGGCACATATCCTCCGCCTCGTGAAGCTCGCCTCGCTCGAGACGCTGACGTGCGACGCCGGCTGGCGGCCGTGGCTCTTCGTCAAGGCGACGACCGAGGACGGGCTCGTCGGCTGGTCGGAGGTGACGGACTCGCACGGCTCGCCCACCGGCCTCGCCGGCGTGGTCTCCGACCTCGCGCCCCTCGTCGTCGGCCGCGACCCACGCGCGGTCGAGGCGATCTACTGGGACCTCTACCGCCGGACCCGCCAGAGCCCGGGCTCGATCGTGCAGAAGGCGATCGGCGGGATCGAGAACGCCCTCCTCGACCTCAAGGGCAAGGCGCTCGGCGTCTCGGTCGCGGAGCTCTATGGCGGGCCGACGCGGGACACGATCCCGCTCTACTGGTCGCACTGCGGCACGACACGGGCGCGCGCGTGGGAGGTGACGGGGACGCCGAAGCTCGACTCCTACGACGCGGTCACGGCGCTCGGCCGCGAGGTCGTCGAGCGCGGCTTCGCGGCGTTCAAGACCAACATCGTCGTCCCGGGAGCCGACCCGCGGGTGCTGATGCCCGGCTTCGGGCGCGACGGCGGGACCGACCGGAACCCGACGCCAGAGCTGCTCGAGGCCCTGAAGCTGCTGCTCGAGGCATTTCGAGAGGGTACGGGCGGCAAGGCCCAGCCGATCGTCGACCTCAACTTCAACCTCACGACCGAGGGGATCGTCCAGGTGGCCCGCGCCCTGGAGCCGTACGACCTCGCATGGCTCGAGGTGGACTCGTACGACGCCGCGGCGCTGGCCCACGCGCGACGCCGTTCGCCGATCCCGCTCTGCTCGGGCGAGAACCTCTACACGCTGCGCGGCTTCCGGCCGTACCTCGAGGCGGGTGCGATGGACGTCGCCTCCGTCGACGTGATCTGGAACGGGTTCGCGCAGTCGCTGAAGATCGCGGCCCTCGCCGAGACGCACGAGGTGGCCTGCGCCCCGCACAACTACTACAGCCACCTGGCGACGTTCATCGCCGCCCAGTGGTGCGCGGCGATCCCGAACGTGCGCCTGCTCGAGATCGACGTCGACGACGTCCCGTGGCGCGAGGAGCTGACGACCGCGGTTCCCGAGGTCGACGGACGGCGCGCTCGTCGTGCCCTCCGGGGCCGGGGTGGGGCTGCGACGTCCGCGAGGACGTCCTGCGCGAGCACCGTTCGCGGTCGTGACGCAACGAAGGGGTCGGCGACCGAGCGCCGCCCTCGCCGCGATCGCGCTGGTCGCTCTCGAACCTCTTGTGCGCGTGCTCGTCGGCAACTCCTACCTCGGTGCCACGCCGCTCCTCGTCGCCGCGTGCGGGCTCGTCCTGCTTCCATTCATTCCACGCGAGCTGGACTCCCTGTCGATACGGCTGGCTGTCGTGCCTGCGCTGGGCCTTGCGTCGTTCTCGGCGCTGCTCACGACCGCTTCGATCCTCGGCATTCCGCTCGACAGCGTCTCGATCACGCTCGTGGTGGCCGGCTTCGTCGTTCCGGCCGCCCTCGTGTCCGTCACGCGGCGTACGACACGACGAGCCGACGGGCTACTCCGCGCACTCGCGAGCCCCTCACGCTGCTGGTGCTCGCGGGCATCGTCGTATTTGCGCTCGCCTCGTCGTGGGACATCGCGTACCCGTTCCAGCCGAGGGAACGGATTGGGGTCATTACCTCCTGTACGCCGACGAGGTGGCCGATCAGGGCCACCTGCTGATCGACGATCCGCTCGCGGGCGAGGACGATCGGGTTTTCGCCGAACCGGCCGCGGTCGGAGCCGTGTACGGCAGCTTTCGCCTTCTCGACGGCGTCTCGTCGTGGTCGTTGACGGTCGGGATCGTCGTTCTCTCCGCGGTGGCCGTGCTGAGTGTGTACGCCGCCGCGGCGGTGATGTGGGGTACCGGTCCGGGCCTTGTCGCTGCGGGCGCGTATGCGGTCGCACCGATCCGGCTCGACCCGATGTACTGGCATGGGCTCGGGACGACGTTCGCGCTGGTCTTCGTGCCGCTCGTGGTCTTGTCGCTCGGCCTGCTTTTCGCGGAGCGCGGGGTTGGCGGCACGTCCTCTTTCTGGCTCTGGCGCTGGTCGGAGTCGCGGCGGCGCACACGACGAGCGCGATCGTCGTCGCCGTGTTGCTCGTCGTTGCGCCGCTGGTGGACGCGATCGTCCGGCTCCTCCGATGTCGGAGGGGACCTCGAGCCGCGCTGCACGGCTGGTGGGGCAACGGGAGTCGTTAGGCCGCTCGTCTACGCCGGGGCGCCATGTTCGTGCTCGGTGTGGGGGTGATCGGCCATGTGTGGCTTCAGATCCGCGCGCTCGGGCGGCCGGTGAGCTGTCGGTTCCTCGATCCGGGGTGGCTCGACCGCGCCTCGCTCGAGCACTACTACGGCGTGCTGTTCCTCCTCGTCTCGCTCGGAGCGATCGCGATCGCGCTTGCAACCCGCCGGCTTCGCCAGGACACGGCCCTCCTCGCCGTTGCGTCGCTCGCGCTCGCGTGCGTCGTCGTGAGCCAGCTCTGGCGCGCACACGTGTCGTTCGACTACCAGCGCGTCGTCTACTACTTCGGCCTCGCGCTCGCGCTCGTGATCGGGATGGCGTTCTCGCGCCGGACGCCCAGCCGCCATCTGGATCGCAGCCTTCGTGCTCGCGTTCGTCGCCATCGCGCGGACCTCGGTGGGGCTGCGACTTCCGGAGCGCGTCCTCCGGTCCGAGCCGCGCGACCCCGCGGTCTCGGGCCTCATCTCCTTCCGGGAGCAGCTCGATCGCGGTGTGCTGCCGGATTCGGGACGCCTCGTCAGCGATGCTTGTCTCCACTTCGCGGTGCCGTACCTCGTGCGCCGGGCGACGATGCCCGCGTTCAGCGCACGACAGGTCGGTTTCGTCGACCGGCTCCCGCTCGCGCGTCAGGCCGCCACGATCCTCGCGGGCGGACCGGCCGGAGCCGCGCTCGCGGCGCGCGTCGGCGTGCGCTACGTCGTCGCCGACCCCCGCTGCGTGCCTGATCTGGAGCAGCGGCTCGGCGGGACGACGGTCGTCGCGAACGACGGCGTGGTCGTCGTTCAGCTCCCGGGCCGGCGTTGAGGCGCACGCGGCCGGTGCATCGGGCTCGAGCGTCGCAGAGCGTTCTCAACGGGCCGGGAACCCGCTCAGCCTCGACACGAGCCTGCGCGGCAGCCGCCGGTGGCGCATGCCGAACTGCAGCCCCGCGAACTTGGCGAGCTCATAGAGCACCGCGTAGGGGATCCAGCGGCGCTGGCCCGTTCGCCAGAGCCAGGTGAGCTCACCGCGCGCGTACCGCCATGCGGCACGTCGCAGGACCTTGCCCGCCGGCCTGCCGCCGGCCATGTAGGCCCGGTCCGCCGAGGCCCCGGAGTCGAAGAAGCGCCTGAATGCGGAGCGCAGGGTGTAGCGATGGGAGTGGCGGACGGCCGCCCGCGGCTCGTAGACGAGTCGGTATCCGGCCAGCAGGACGCGCGCGCCCATGCCTGGTCCTCGCTCATGACGATGTCGTCGACGAAGGGGAAGTCCTCGAAGACCGCGCGGGGGATTGCGGCGTTCACGTTCGAGAAGAGGGTCGTCTCGATCGTGAGCTCGGATGGCCCGGCGGCCTCTTGGCGGCGCCGCTCGGGGCCGTAGAGGAAGTCGAGGAAGTAGCGCTCGGGTGGGTGGGCATCCGGGTTGGCGAGCTGCCGGCCGTAGACGCCCGCCACCTCGCCGGCGAGTGGCGCCACCAGCGTGGCGAGCCAATCCTCGTCGATTGCGACCGCGTCCTGGGAGGTGAAGACGAGCACGTCCCCGCGCGCCAGCCCGGCGCCGAGGTTGCGCGTGCCCCCGTGGTTGAACTCCTCGACCGGGATCGCCTCGACCCGCGCCCCAAGGGAGAGAACGTGCTGTGCGCTGCCGTCGCTCGAGCTCGAGTCCACGACGACGATCTCGATCTCGTCCTCGATCCGCTGGGCGCGAATGGCCGAGGCAACGGCGCAGATCGCTCGCCGCCGTTGGACTGGGATGATCACGGAGATCAAGTGGGGTTGCCGCGAGCAGGAACTGGTAGCCGAACAGCGATGGCCGGATCGACGCGATTCCGTGAGCCAGCTCCTCGATGCGTGGTCTCCCACCAGGGGGACCGGTGCCGCGTGGTCGAGCTCGACGACCGCGTACCCGCCGAGACCACGGTCTCGACCAGGGTCTTCCGCGTGAAGAGATGGGTATGCGTGCGGTCGAGGATGCCACGGTCCGTGTAGCGCCACCGCCCCGCGAGGAGCGACAGGCGCATCGACCAGTTGGCGACGTTCGGCGTGGTGAGCACCAGCTTCCGCCGCGGCGTAGGAGCGGACGCAGCCGCGCGAGCGTGGCGCCCGGTTCCCTCAGGTGCTCGACGACGTCGCCGCACAGGACCACGTCGAACGAGCCGGGCTCGAACGGAAGCTCCATCGTCTCGACGTCGCCGACGAGCACGTCCTGACAGACGGCGCGGGCTTCCGCCGCCGCTTCGAGGTCGAGCTCGATACCGACGACGCGCGCGCCCGCTTCGGCGAGTGGCCGCGCAGGTAGCCGGAAGAGCAGCCGACATCGAGCACCCTCCCCGGCCCCTCGGCGAGAGTCAACGCAAGCAGTCGCGCGTGCCCTCCATGCGGCCGCTCGTTGAGCTGGACATAGCCGGTCATCCGACCGGAACGCGTTCGACGACCGCGGCACGCGACGGCTCTCCGGTGCGCATCGTCAGGAGACTGACGAAGAAAGAGCCGAACATCACCTGCGTCCCGACGGCTACGAGCGTGAAGCCGATCGCCGTGGCGTACTCGTGCGAGAGCGCCCCGAAGCCGTCGAGCGCCCAGGCGACGAATATCGCCCCCAGCGTCGCTACGCCCGCGAGTAGCAGGACGCCGCCGAGCGCGAGGCCGTGCTCGAGGGCGATTCTTCCTCGTGCCCGCTCGATCAGGCTGTCCGTCTCGCCGAGATGCGACGCGGCGAACGCGCGGGCGAACACGCCGAGCTGGATCACCTGCGCTCCGATGAGGGTCGCGGCGACGAACGCGAGCATGGTGTGGATCTGCCACGACCTACCGAAGACGTACGGTCGGGCCGGAGGCGATCGCTCCAAGCGTCCCGAGCGAGAAGAGGACCAGGCCCGGAACAGGTAGAGCCAGCTCGGGCTGTACAGGAGCATGAAGCGCACGTGCCGCCAGGCGTCGCCGAAGCGGTTGAGCTTCGACTCGCCGATGCGCGGGTAGTAGTCGATCGGGATCTCGCTGACCGCGAGCTCGCGGCGGTACGCCTTGAAGACCATCTCCGAGGCGAACTCCATTCCCGTCGAGTGCAGGTCGAGCGTGCTCAACGCGTCGCGCCGCACGGCCCGCATGCCGCAGTGTGCGTCCGAGACCTTCACGCCGAAGAGGACGTTCAGCAAGCCGGTGAGAATCGGATTGCCGACGTGGCGGTTGAGGAAAGGCATCGCGTCGCCGTGGATCGTCCCCTCGAAGCGCGAGCCGATCACGAGGTCGTCCCCGGCCTCGAGCCGGTCGACGAACGGGGCGAGCTCACGAGCGGGTACGTCCCGTCGGCGTCGCCCATGACGATGAACTCGCCCTGCGCGACCGCGAGGCCGGCGAGATAGGCGCTTCCGTAGCCGCGCTGCTCTTCGTGCACGACGATCGCTCCGTGCTCGGCGGCGATCTCCGCCGAGCGGTCGGTCGATCCGTTGTCGACGACGACCACCTCGCCGGGGCGCCCGGACCGGGCGATTCCGTCCTACGCCTGGTCGACGACTGCCCCCACCGCGTCCTCCTCGTTCAGGCACGGGATCACGACGGAGATCTCGGGATGCTCCACGAGGGCATTATCGGCAAGAGCGCGGCTGGCCGGAGGGGGCGACACTGCCGGTGGTCGAACGCGCTGTCGCCCTCCAGCCCGTGGAGTACCGTTGCGGCCGTCGCGACGGGTCGCGAGGTTGATGGTGAGGGTTCCGGCGTACGCACGGGCGTCGGCTGGCGAACGGGCAAGCGCGCCGTCGACTGGAGCGCGAAACGGCTTAAGCTCGCGAGCTACGTCCCGCTGGTCGACTACCGCGAGCAGCTGGACGCGAAGACGACGTTGACGCGGACGGCTGGCCGATCCGCGACAAGCGGGACTCGACCGTCTCCGCGGACGACGTTGATCTCACGCTGACGCTGGAGGGGTTGGTCGTCGTGGCCGGGAGGGACTGCCGGGCCTGCGGATGCTCTAGGTGGGACCGAAGTACGGGATCCACACCCGCTGGGTCGACTACCACCTGACCCCCTCGTTCCTCGCCTTCTCCGACTTCGAGGAGGACCGGCACCTGGACGAGGCCGGGAAGGGCGAGTCGGTGCGCCGCACGCCTGGGTGTTCGGCGACCTGCGCCGCGCGGAGGGTGCTGCGTGAGCACGGCCCCTTCGACTGGTCTTCTTCCTCGGCGTCCTCTACCACAGCGCCTTCCACCTGGAGCTGCTCGGGATGCTCAACGCCTGACACTGCTCGGGGGCGATATGCTGCTCGAGACGACCACAGACCCGCGGCCCGACTCGGCGCTCCGCGTCCGCTGGCAGCCCGGCACCGGCAAGGCGAAGATGGTGCCCACGTTCGACGCCCTCGGGATCGAGCTCGCGTGGACGGGCTGGCGCGACGTGACCGCGTTCACGGACTACCGGGCCGGGTCGAACGAGGTGCTTCTTCTCTGCCGGAAGACGGACGAGCTCGGTGACGGTGCTGACGCCGCCGACGTCGTCCGCCCGCAGCGCGGCAACGCCGGCGCCGCGCTAGCCGCGTGTTGCGGCAGCTCGACCCGGGCCGGGATCATCCTCGCCGGCGGGCTCGCGCTTGGGGAGTGCTCGGCCAGCAGATCGAGGTGCCGACGGTCTTCGGGGACGAGCTGATCCACTGGGACGCGTCGCGCTCGCTCGCCGGAGACGGCCTGCGCGTCCGCGACGGCGGCTACGGGTTCGGGCCCGTGCACCCGGCGCTCCTCGCTCCCGTCCACCTGCTGGCCGCCGACGACCTCGCGGCGTACCGGGTGCGCGCTCCTGAACGCTCGTCCTCTTCGCGCTGGCGGCGGTGCCGGCGTTCTTCCTCGCGCGGCGGCTGCTCCAGCTCGGCTGGAGCCTTGCCGGCGCCGCGCTTGCGGTGGCCGTCCCCTCGGCGCTGTACACCGGCTTCGTCATGAGACGGAGGGCACGGCCTATGCCGCGTGCACCGTCGCGCTGCTGGCGTTCGCGCGCTGCTGGAACGCCTGAATGGCGGGCGCCCAGTTCGAGCGCTCGCCGCGCTCCTGGTGGCTGCTGGCGTTCGGCTTGGCAAGCCCGCGATCTCGGCTTCGCCTTCGCCGCGGCGTCGTCGTACGCGCGCGCCGCTGACACGGGGCGTGCGCCTCACCCGCCCGGTGTGATCTCGCCGGCTCGCCGCTTCTCGTGCTCGGCGGCGGCGCCGTCGTCCTTGCTGTGCGCGCTGCGCTCGGAAACCCGGCTCGAGGGCTACGGGGACCTCTGGCGCACGTACGACCTCGTCGAGGTCGCGCGCTGGACGCGGGCGTCGTCCGCCGCGGCGGCCGGTACGGGGGCTGTTCCTGCTGTCGTGATCCGTCGGCGTCTGCTGCTGCGCGCGACGCGCGCGCCGGAGCCGAGCCGCCGCGTCGTTCGTTGCCGTCTCCCGTGTGCGTGAACGCCGTCCTGCTGCTGGTGGTGGTGTTCTCGAGCACGGAGTCGGGGATTGGCTTCCTCCACGACCGTGATCCGTTCTACGTCGTGCCGCTTTGGATTCGTTGACTGCTGTTTGGGCTGAGTGTGAGCTTCCGATTCCGCCTCGTCGGTCTCCGGCGTATCGGCGGCGCCCTCCGTGCTCCTCCCGCTGGTGACGCTCCCGACGTTACCTCCTGACCCGGACGGGGCGGCGCTTCCAACTGCTATCGCCGCCGGGCTTCCCGCAGGTCGCTGGCCAGGCTGGCTTCTCCGAGCTCGACGCTGGCGGGCGACTCGGCGGCTCTCGGCGTGCGGTGTTCGGCGGTCGCGCTGACCCGCCTCCCGCGCTGGCTCGCGCTCGTCCCGGTTGCTGCGGTGTTCGCGCTCGACGCCGGCCTCGCCTGGACCTGCGCATCGAGGCGGCCCTGGAACGTCACGTTCACCTCGATGAAATCCGCGCGCGTCTCGTGGGTCGATGACGCGGTGCCCGGAGGGGCAGAGGTTGCGACGCTGGCCGGGGCCGTGCCGGTCGAGACACGCGACGCGCTCAGGCTCACGGAGTTCTTCAACGGCTTGATCGGCCCCGCCTACGCCTGGGCGTAGGCTACGCGCCGACGCTCGCGTCGGGTGCGGTGCGCGTCGCGGACGACGGGCTCGTCGTCGCAATGACGGCGCCGTCCGCGCCGACTGGGTCGTGGCGCACCACGCGACATCCAGCTCGACGGCGAGGTCGCCGCGGAGGGGACGGTCGCCTGGGCTCCCGCTGTGGCACCTGCGCGGCCCGGTCGCGTCGTCGATGAAGCGCAGCCGGTGAAGCGGTGGGCGGCTGCGTGTGGGCCGGGGCGACCGAGCTCGCCGGCACGCGGCAGGGCGCCGTCCTGCTCGTCGTCGCGGGCGCTCGTCGTCTTCACGATCCACAGCCTCCGGTGGCCGGTCGCTCCGGGATGCGACCTCGAAGTCGTACCTCGCCGTCTACGCCGACTTCTGGCACACGGATGCCGTGTTCCCGGTGGAGATGCTGTTGCGCACCCTGGTTTACGGCTGCTTGGCGATCGGCGGCTTCTTGACCTTGGCAGCCCCTTCGTCGTCGAGCTCGTCTTGGCGCTCCTGTTGCGGGGTTGATCCTCCTCTACGTGCGGACTCGGGGCGCTCTCTTCGGCTGCGGGCCTGCCGTGCTTGTGTCGCTCGCGCTCTTGCTCTACCCCGGGCTACGGTGTGGTCTTCCACGAGCTCGCCAGCGAGATCGTTTGCTGCGGGCTTCCGCGGTTGCAATGGCGGTCGTCGTCCGCGTCGTCCGTTCCCGTCGGCATCCGGTCTCGCGGCTGCGGGCGCCGCGACGGCGCTCATCGCGCTGACGCGCCTCCGGTGTACGAGGTGTTCGCCGGTCGCCATCTTCCCGTTCGCCCTTCCCGGCCCGGCTGGCCGACGCGTTCCGCCGGACGGCGGCCTTCGCCGGGCACGGGTGGGCGTCGCTCGCCGCGCCTACGCCACCAACCTGGTGGCGGTACGACGACCTCGCCGTCGCGCGGGGCAGGCGAGCCTGCTGTTCTTCTGGTTCTTCGTCGTCGACCACGGTCCGCTGGAGAACGGCCCCGCGTCGCGTGAAGCTCGCCGAGGTGGTCAAGGCGGGAAACCGCTACGAACAAGCCGGTACCGCTGAACGGGATCGACCTCGAAGAATGTTCTCGCGGCGGGAGCCTGCGGGAGCACGAGGACTCGATCAGCCTCTCCCGACCGGCTCTGGGGCTTGGGACTTGGACTACGGAATCCTCGGGCGCGGCCCCGGGTAGGCCGTGAGCTCACTGGGGCCTTCGGCTGCGCCGTCCTCGGCGACTTCGTGAAGGAGTCTCGAAGCCGCTCTTCCGGCGGACTGGAACTGCACCTGTTCCTGGCGTCGAGCAACGACGGTCTGCCGCTGCTCCGGCTGCGGGTACGACGGTGGTCGTCGACGGCCGCGAGTTCTCCCGCCCCCACCTGAGGGTGAGCCGATCCGTCCGAGTACCAGAGCGTGCAGATCTTGACTCGGAACGGGAGCATCCGGGAGGTGTGGACGTCGCCGACCGAGCACCATGTTGTGTTCGACGACCCGGCCAGGAGGTGCGGTGGAAGGCGAACGACCGCCGCGTGGCCGGGTTGTACCAGGCGTTCCCCGACCACTGGGGTGGAGCCCGTGGCTCGGGTCTGCACACGTACCGCTGGTCAGGCTCACCCGCCGCCGCTCCTGGCTCCTCGCCGGGGTCGTCGGCGTCGCTCTGCGCTCGGCCGCGGTCGTGGTGGGCCACCGCCGCGCCCGTCGCTGGGGCTCTCGCGATGCTGCTCGCGACCGTGATGGCAGTGTGGGCGGCAGCCGCCTACGCCGTGCCCGTTGCGCCGCCTTCATCCTGTTCGCGGCGGTCGGGCTGGTCGGCGACCGGGACCGGTTCATCCGCGGCGGCGAGCACGACCAGCACGCCGAGCAGCAGCGTGTTCGGCGAGGAGCAGGCGGTCTCCGGCGGCGCCCCCGCTCGTTCAACGTAGTCGCGGTAGAGGTTGGGGAACGAGAGCTGTGTCGCGACGAGCGCGAGCGCGAGCAGCACGCTGGCGGCGCGGCTCCGGCGGTCGGCGACGTACTGGGACGAGCGGGACGAGCCAGAGGACGAACTGAGGGAGAGCACGCGGCTCAGAGTGAGCTGCGGCGAACCACGGCCGCGCAGTCGGGCGGGATGAGGCGCGCGCGCGACCCGTCGGGCCGTCGCCAGGCGGCGACCGAGATCGCCACGACGACGGCGATCGCGGCCAGGCCTCCGAGCGTCCCGAGGACCTGGCCGAGCGTTCCCGTTGACGTCGGCGTCTTCCGCACCTCGCTGGTGCCGCCTTCGTCATCCTCGGTGCCGAGCGCGCTGAGGCCGATCCTGTCGGCGGCGACCCCGAGCGCGGTTGCGAGGCTCCGGAGGCCTTCGACCCGGACGCCCCGGGTGAGCTGGGCACGGATCGACAACGACGCCTCGGCGGGAGCGAGCGCGACGAACGGCAGCACGACCGCCGCGAAGGCCGCCGCGGCGATCCCGACGGAGAAGGACCGCCTCGCGCCGGCCGAGGCGGCGATGGACGTAGATCGGCGTGACCAGCGGGCAGGAGGAGGAGCGGCATAGAGCTTGGCGGCCACGGCGAGCCCAGGCCGAGGCCCGGCGAGGTGGGGGCGCCCGTGGAGGAGCCCGGCGACGCACGCCGCCGTCAGCGCGACCGGCAGGGCGTCGAAGCGGGTGAGCGCGAGCTCGCCGAGGAGCAGCGGCGTCGCGCCGACGAGCGCCAGCGCGGCGGCAGCATGGCCGACCGTGGCCCGGAGAGCCCGCGAGCGACAGGCCCACGCAGAGGACGGTCGCGGCGAGCAGCGCGGTCATCAGGCCGCGAAAGGACGGCGCGTAGCCGGCGCGCGGCGTCGTTCAGCTCCGCTCGGGCCGTAGACCGGGTCGCCGTCCGGCGCGACGAGCGAGGGCAGCAGGAAGGCCGGCAGCGCCCCGGGGTGGGTACTCGACCGGAAGTCGCGGTAGGGACAGCGCCGTCCGCCATCCGGTCGCTGAGGAACTCGGGCAGCAGCGGCATGTTCCACGACGAGGCGTTGTCTGCCGGGACCACGTGAGCGCGGCCGTCAGGACGAGCAGAGCGAGCGCGGGCGCCGGCGAGCAGTGCGAGGTCGCGCCCCGTCGCCGTCCTCCGCATGGGTGGAGGCTAACGGGAGCCGACCTGCGGGCTGCCGCCGCAGATGGGCCTGCGCCTGACAGAGCGCTCCGTCTCCCCGTGCGGTGCGGCGCTCCTCGTCCTCACCGCGCTCGCGAGCTACGCCGTCCAGGCGCTCGCGTGGCTGCTTGAGCGTGGACGCGACTCGTGGGACGTACTGGCTGACGCTTCCTCGAGCTGGGGGACAGGGATCCGCCGTTCTCCGCGCTCCAGGTGTTCGGACGCCGATTGTGCCGCTCGTCACGGGAACCCCCGATGCGGCTTGGGGGCGCCTGACTGACCGAGGTTGTTCGCCTGCCTGTATGCGCTCTCGAATCTCCGGCTGGGCTCGGCGGTGGTGCCGATTCTCGCGGTCCCGCCGCCCTCGCGATGGTGCTGCTGCTGTCACGCCGACCTACGCCGGCCTCTTCCACGAGGTGTCCAGCGACCCGGCTTCGGCGTTTTTCTCGCCGGCCTGGCGGGCGGGCGCCGTCGTCTAGGGCTGGCGTACGGGTATGATGCGGCTCGCGGCGGTCGGCCTCCGGGCGTCGCGCGACGGCCGCCGCGCCGCCTCGTCGTAGGTCGCACTGCTTCGTGCGCGCTCGTCCCGCTGTGGCCCGACACGGAGGGCGGCGACTCCTCGCCGCACGGCTGTCGCCGTGGCGGCGGCGATCTTGCCCCTCGGGGCTGGGCGGCGCACAACGCCGTGCGGTACGACGATTTCACCGTGGCGCGCGGAGTAAGGCCTGGGTGCCGTCTTCGCGTTGGCGGCGCAGTCGATCCGCGAATGGTGACGCATCCAGCGACTGGCTGAGGCTGTTGAGCGCGAGGTGCTGCCCCTCCACCACAGGAGCCTGGCGTCGACGTGCAGATGTACTTCCACGGCCTCGGGAACCTGGAGGTGATCCGCATGATCGCCCTCTCCGACAAGGTCTTCGGCTGGGACACGGACTACGACGTCCTGTTCGACGCGTCCCTCGAGGCGATTCGGGCCGACCCCTGGTGGTACGTCCATGGCGTCGCCGACACCTTCTGGCAGTTCCTCTCGCAGCGCTACGCACCGGAGCTGCGGGTGAGGCCGGTGCCGATCCCCGACCAGCCGGCCGAGCTGACGATCGACGGCAAGCCGTTCCCCGCACCGATCACCGTGTCGCCGCTCGTGCAGGCCGTGCGCTACGGCTTCGTCTGGTGCCCGACCGACGACCTCGAGCGGTGCGTCGTGCCGGATCCCGTCGCCGCGCTCGGCGACGCGGGAGAGGCGAGGCGGTACGACGAGCTGGTCGACACCGTCCGCGACTGGAACGCGCAGCTCCCGACGCGCGACTCGAACGCGTGGCTGGCGTCGAAGGGCGGCACGGCGAGCGACCGCTGGCCGCGGCCCATCCTCTGGATCGTGGTCGCCGCGGTCGCGCTCGCGGTGCGTCGGCCGTGGGGAACGGCTCCGGTCCTGATCATCGCCGGCGTCGCGGCGCTCGTCCTCGGAGTGCACGCCCTCTCGCAGGCCCCCCAGAGCGAGTTCGAGCTGCCGTTCGTGCCGGTCTGGATCGTCGCGGCGCTCGTTGGGCTGATGGCGCCGAGGCGGGGGCCGTCCTGACGCGGAGGGCCGAGTCGACCGGCCCTACAATCACCGAGGTGCCGCGGCTCGAGCTGATCCCTCCCGACGAGTTCGGGCGCGTCGCCGCTCGGGGGATCGACGACCCCGACGCGCAGCTCGCCCTCCTCGCCGACATGTGCCGCTTCAACGCGCTCACCGCGGTCAAGCGTGCCGGGCTCCGGGCACCTCGGCTCGACGTTCAGCTCGCTCGACATCGTGGCCCACCTGCTGTGGGAGGAGCTGAACGTCGTCGAGCTCGGGTTCGACTCGCCCGATCGCGACGTGTTCTTCTCCTCGAAGGGGCACGACGTCCCCGGGTTGTACGCGGCGCTCAACGCGCTGGGCGTGATCCCGGCGGAGCGGCTCCTGCGGCTCCGGCGGCTCGGCGGCCTCGACGGCCACCCGGACGTCGGCGTGCCCGGGATCGAGGCGAACTCGGGCTCGCTGGGGATGGGGATCTCGAAGGCGCGCGGGATCGCCTGGGCGAAGCGGCACCTGGGCCGCGGCGGCCGCGTCGTGGTGATGACCGGGGACGGCGAGCTGCAGGAGGGGCAGAACTGGGAGGCGCTGCAGGCCGCCTCGCACCAGCGGGTCGGCCGCCTCGTCGTGATCGTCGACCGCAACGAGCTCCAGTCCGACCGGTTGACCGAGGAGATCCTCTCGCTCGAGAGCCTCGAGGCGAAGCTCCGGGCGTTCGGCTGCCGCGTGGTGACCTGCGACGGACACGACCACGCGGCCCTTCGTGTCGCGTTCCACGAGCTCGCCGAGGACGACGGCGCCCGGGCGTCCTCGTCGCGAAGACGCTCAAGGGCAAGGGCGTCTCCTTCATGGAGCATCCCGCGGCGCTCGAGGAGGGCGGCGGCACGTATCGCTGGCACGCCGGGGCGCCCGACGACGAGACCTTCGCGCGGGCTGCCCGCGAGCTCCGGCAGCGGATCGAGGCCGTCTCCGCCGCGCTCGACCTCGACGCTCCGGCGTTCGAGCCCGTCGCGCCGCTCGAGCCCGAGGGTGGCGTCAGCCTCCAGGGCGAGCCGGAGAGCGGCGCGGGCGCGCCGGTCGCGCGTCCACGCGCCGCGCTGCGCGAAGCGGCCGAGTTCGTCGCGGCGGCGTACGGCGACGCACTCCTCGAGCTCGCCGCGCGGGAGCCGCGCCTGGTCGTGCTCGACGCCGACCTCGCGTCCGACTGCCGCGTGCGGGCGTTCGAGCTGGCCGAGCCCGACCGGTTCGTCGAGAACGGGATCGCGGAGCAGGACATGGTCTCGATGGCCGCCGGCATGGCCCGGCACGGCCTCGTCCCCGTGGTGAACTCGTTCGCGAGCTTCCTCGCCTCGCGGGCCAACGAGCAGATCTACAACCAGGCCAGCGAGCGGACGAAGGTGGTCTACGCGATGCACTACGCGGGCCTGGTCCCCGCCGGGCCGGGAAAGTCGCACCAGAGCCTGCGTGACGCGTCGCTGATGGCCGCGATCCCCGGCGTGACGGTCGTCCATCCCTGCAACCCCGAGGAGACGCGCGCCATCGTCGAGTGGGCGGTGCTCGAGGCGCAGGAGAGCGTCGCGATCCGGCTCGCGATCGGGCCATCGCCGCGCCGGATCGACCTGCCGGCCGACTACCGGCCCGTGCCCGGCGTCGGCGTCACCCTCCGGGAAGGGCGCGACGCGATGCTCGTCTCCTACGGGCCGGTGATGGTGCACGAGGCGCTCACGGCCGCCGAGCTGCTCGCCGCGCAGGGCATCGAGGCGGCCGTCGTCGCGATGCCGTGGCTCGACCGGGTCGACGGCGACTGGCTCGCGCAGACGTTCGGCGGCGTCCGAGAGGTGCTCGTCGTCGAGGACCACGCGCCGGTCGGAGCGCTGGGCGACACGCTCCGGCGCTCACTCGCCACGCTCGCCGAGCCTCCTGCGCTCGACGTCGTCGGCGTGGAGGGCTGGCCGGCCTGCGGCACGCCCGTCGAGGCGCTGCGGCACCACGGCCTGGACGGCGACTCGCTCTCGCGGCGTGTCGCCGCCGCGCTCGCCGTCATCCCGCCGTGACGGGCATTCGCGACAGCGACGTCGCCTTCGTCACCAACACGCGGCACACGCCGTGGCTCGCGCACAGCCAGAGCGCGCTGGCCGAGACGTTCCCCGGCAGCCGCAGGATCGTGATCGACGGGACGCGGAACTGGCCCGAGGCCTGGTTCCGGTGGATCAAGAAGGTGAAGCGGGCCCCCGAGCGCTGGGTGTGCCTGGTCGACGAGGACTGCTTCGTCTGCAGCCGCGACGCCGTCGCCGGTGTGGTCGAGCGGATGTGCGCCACCGGGGCGGCGGTCGCCGGGGTCCCCGACGGCTTCTACGTTCCGCGGGGCTTCAACGAGCTCGCGATGAACCCGTTCTTCCTCGTCGTCGACCGCGAGCAGATGCGCGAGGCGATGCGCCGCGTGCCCCGCTGGCGCGCGCTGCGCGCCCGCCCGGAGTGGTTCGACCGCGTGCGCTATCCGTGGTCGCCCGAGATCCGCCGCGCGGCCGTCGAGTACGAGCCGTTCTACTGCTTCTTCTGGCTCTTCTTCGAGGCCGGCATGTCGCAGCTCTACCTGTATCCGCACGAGGACATGCGATTCGCGAACGAGGAGGGGCTCTTCCCGGCGACCACCGTCCGGCTCGCGCCCGGCGAGCAGGACGTCTGCGTGCACCTGTGGTACAGCCGGGAGTGGGACACGCCGCCCCACCGTGAGCGCTACCGCAAGGCGGCGCGCTGGCTCGACGCGGGCCGTCCTGCCGGGTGGGCCCCGTGAGCGCGCGCCCGGCATGGCTCGTGCTGGCCGACCCGCTCTCGACGAGGGTGCTCGTCGAGGCCGGGGTGGTCGACCGCCTGGCCGCTGCGCTCGGGGAGCGGCTCCAGCCCGCGTTCCTCCTGCCGCGCGAGGCGGCGCGCCCCTGGGCGGAGCGCCTCCCGGCGTCCGCGCGGCCGCCGCTCTTCGCGGAGGACCTCTTCCCCGTCCGGGTGCCCCCGCTCGAGCGGGCGCTCCGTCGGGCCGACATCTGGCTCGACCGGCGGATCGGGTACTACCCGCTCGCGATCCGGCTCAACTACCGGCACGGCCTCCATCTCGAGCGAATGCGGCCCGGGCATCGAAACGAGCTCCTCGACAGCTCGCGGGTCGGCCCGTTGCCCCGCCGTCCGGCGGTCGACCGCTGGATGGACCGCTGGCACTTCTCGACCCGCCGCCACGTCCCGCGCGGGCTGGCGAGGCGCCTCGAGCGGGAGCGCCCCGCGCTCCTGCTCGGGAACCTGCAGATGCAGTCCGCCGTGCCGTTCCTGGTCGCCGGGCAGCGGCTCGGCCTCCCGCTCGTCGGCTACGTCGCGAGCTGGGACCACACGGTCGGAAAAGGGGTCATCTGGCCCGGGCTCGACCGCTACCTCGTGCAGAACGAGCGCATGCGCGGCGATCTCGTGCGGTTCCACGACGTGCCGCGGGAGCGGATCGTGGTGACCGGGTGGCCCCAGAGCGACGTCTTCCACCGGCGCCGGCCCCGGTCGGCGTACGAGGAGCTGGTCCGCTCGTACACGCTCGATCCCGGGAAGCCGCTCGTGCTCGTGATGGGGAACACGCCCACGAACACGCCCGACGAGGCGCGATTCTTCGCACGGCTCGTCGGCTGGTGGGCCGAGAGCGGAGCGGACACCCGCTACTCGCTCCTGTTCCGGCCGCACCCCCGCGACTCGAGGTGGCGCGAGCGATTCGCGTCCGCCCTCGGCGTGGAGGGCGTCGCCGTCCAGGAGCCGTCGTTCACCGACATCGAGGCGCTCGCGACGCTGCTCCAGCACGGCGACTGCGTGGTGACGAACGCGGGCACCATCCTCCTCGATGCCCTCGTGAACGACCGGCCGGCCGTCTGCGTCCTCTACGACGAGGGCTCCGACCGGCCGCCCGCCGAGTCGTGGGCGGCGAAGAGCGTGATCGGCGAGCACTACCGCGACGTCAACGAGTCCGGGGCGTTTCTCCGCGCGGAGTCGTTCGACGACGTGGTCGCGGGGATCGAGCGCTCGCTGGCGCACCCGGACGAGCTCGCGAGCGAGCGCCGCCGCCTCGTCGCGACCGTGGTGGGCGAGGTCGACGGGCGCGCCGCAGAGCGCGTGGCCGACGCGTTGCTCGACGGGATCGCATGACCTCGCCGGGAACGGTCGTGGGGGTCTACCGCGCAGCGAACGCCGCGCACGTGGAGCGGTTGGTCGCCCCGGCGCTGGCCGACGGGTGGTCGACCGCCTGGTGGGCGCTCGACTCCGTGGCGCCGGCGCTCGCGGACGTCACGGTCGGAGAGGGAGGCGGGGAGAAGCTCCCGCTGCTCGCCGAGACGCTGGCGCGCCACGGCCCGACGGCGGGGACGCTCGTGCTCGCCGACGACGACATCGCGTTCCGCCGCGGCGACCTCCCGAGTTTCGTGGCGCTCGCGGCCGGCGCGGGGCTCGGCCTCGCCCAGCCTGCCCACGCTGCCGGGTCCGCCGTCAGCCACGGCATCACTCGCGAGGCGCGCTGCTCGCGCGTCCGTCTCACGACCTTCGTCGAGAGCGGCCCGCTCGTCGCCGTCGCGCCCGCCTGGGTCGACCGGATCGTCCCGCTGCCCGTCTGGCGCGGCATGGGCTGGGGGATCGAGCTCGAGTGGATGGACCTCGCTCTCGACGGGTGCCGCCTCGGGATCGTCGACGCGACGCCGTTCGAGCACCTGGGCGCCGTGGGGCGGGGCTACGACGACACCGCGCTTCGCGCCCGCGTCCGCGAGGAGCTCGCGGCGCGCGGCGTGGACGACTGGGGGCCGCTGCAGAGGACACTCGCCGTCTGGCGGCCGTGGCGGCGACGGCCTCCGTGGCCGGTCGGCCAACCGTCTCGCTAGGTTCCGCACCGTGAAGGTCGTGATGACCCTGCTCGTGCGGGACGAGTGCGACATCGTCGAGCAGCACCTCCGCTTCCACCTCGCGGCGGGGGTCGATCTCGTGATCGTCACCGACAACGGCTCGACCGACGGCACGCTCGACGTGCTCGAGGGCTACGCACGCGAGGGGGCGGTCCGCCTGCTGCACCAGCCCCCGGGGGAGTTCAGGCAGCGGGAGTGGGTGACCGGGATGGCGCGGCTCGCGGCGACCGACCACGGCGCCGACTGGGTCGTGAACAGCGACGTCGACGAGTTCTGGTGGCCGCGCGGCGGCACGATCCCGGAGGTGCTCGCGTCGATCCCCCGCCGCTACGGGATCGTGCAGTCGTTCGTCCGCCACTTCGTCCCCGTTCCCGACGACGGGAGGCCGTTCCAGGAGCGGATGACGCTCCGGCTCGACGCCGAGGCGCCGATCAACGATCCGCGCAGCCCGTGGCGGCCGTTCCGCAAGGTCGTCCACCGAGCGCATCCGACGGCGGCGGTCGTCGAGGGGAGCCACTCCGTCGCGGGCACCGAGCTCACGACGCTGCGAGGGTGGTACCCCCTCGAGGTGCTGCACTTCCCCATCCGGAGCGCGGCGCAGCTCGAGCGCAAGGGGCGCGTGTGGGGAAGCGCCGTCGAGAAGTTCTACGCGGCCGAGGAGGTCGCGGTCGGGCCGGGAGCCGCCTACCACGCGCTCGCGCACCGCGATGCCGAGGACGGGCGCAGCGCCGCCGTGTTCGACGAGATCGCGATCGCCGGGGACGCGGCCCGGGACGCCGTCGCGCGGGGGCTCCTCGCTGAGGATCATCGCGTGCGCGACGCGCTGCGGGCGCTCGACCAGCCGGACGGGCGCATCGCGTTCCCGCGGGCGACCGCGGTCGAGGAGGCGGCGTTCGCCGCGGACGCGGCGGTCCTGGGCGAGGCCGACGTCATCCGCGTGCGACGGCGGCTGGACGAGGTCGAGCAGCGCCTGGTCGCGGTCGAGACGCGCCCGAGCGCCCGCGTCGAGCGTCGCCTGCGACGGCTCGCACGCCGCGTACGGCGCCGCGGGCGCCAGTGAAGGTCGTCCTCACCCTCCTCGTGCGGGACGAGGAGGACATCGTCGACGCGTGCATCCGGTACCACCTCGAGCGAGGCGTCGACCTCGTCCTCGCGACGGACCACCGGTCGGTCGACGGGACGACCGAGATCCTCCGCCGCTACGAGCGCGAGGGCGTGCTCCGCCTCTTCCGGGAGGAAGGGGAGACCCTCGAGCAGGCGGCGTGGGTGACGCGGATGGCCCGTGTGGCGGCCGTCGAGCACGGGGCGGACTGGGTCGTCAACTGCGACGCGGACGAGTTCTGGTGGCCGCGCGGCGAGGACGTCCGCTCGGTGCTCGCGGCGGTGCCGCGACGCTACGGAGCGATCCGCGGGATGTGGCGCCATTTCGTGCCGCGCCCGGACGACGGTGCGCCGTTCCACGAGCGGATGACCGTGCGCGGCCGGCCCGCCCGCGACCTCGCCGACCCGTTCCACGCGCAGGTGAAGGTCGTCCATCGCGGGCGCCCGTGACGTGGTCGTGAGCAAGGGGAACCACGACGCCGAGGGGACCGGGTTGCGGCTGATCCGGGAGTGGTTCCCGTTCGAGGTGCTCCACTTCCCGATCAGGGACGCGGCCCAGCTCGCACGCAAGTTCCACGTCACGTCCGCGGCGGAGGGACGCAGGGACGACCCGCGGGTCGCCCGGCACGTCCTCGCGACCGTCGACCGGTTGCGCGTCGAGGGCCGGGACGCCGTGTTTCGCTCGCTCGCCGTCGACGACGACGCGCTCCGGCGCGGGCTGGCGGACGGCTCGCTCGTCCTGGACGAGCGCCTGCGCGACGCGCTCCGGACGATCGGCGATGGTCGATCGCTTCGTCCGCCGGCGCAGCCGTCGCTCGCGGACGACGCGGACCTGGCCGAGGACGTGCAGGCCGCGCTCGAGCACGACTCGCAGGTGGTGCTCGAGCGACGCCTCGCGGAGCTCGAGCGTCGTGTCCAGGCGGTCGGAGCCGAACGCAGCCCCGTCGCGCAGGCTCACGGGGCGCATGCGTCGCCGTTGAGGCGTGCCGTAGCCTGGGACGCCCTCGGATGCCCCCGCTACGATCCTCGGAGCGCAAGGGCACATCGCGTCTCGTCGCCGCCCGCCATCCCGCTCCAACCCGATGTCCACGACCGAAGCTCCTGTCACGCTGATCCGCCCCGCGCGGCGGGGCGGGCTACCCGACTTCCGGGAGCTCTGGCGCTCCCGCGACCTCGCGATGATCCTCGCCTGGCGCGACGTCAAGGTGCGCTACAAGCAGTCGCTGATCGGGATCGCCTGGGCGGTGCTGCAGCCGTTCCTGACGATGGTCGTGTTCACGCTCATCTTCGGGAAGTTCGCGCAGCTGCCGTCGCAGGGGCTGCCGTATCCGGTCTTCGCGATGCTCAACCTCGTCCCGTGGACGTTCCTGGCGGCCGTCTTCACGCTCACGTCGGGCTGCGTCCTGAGCGAACCGGATGCTCGTCCAGAAGGTGCACTTCCCGCTCCTGATCCTGCCGCTCGCCTGCATCCTCGTCCCGCTCGTCGACTTCGTGCTTCTCGTTCACGGTCGCGCTCGGGATCACCCAGTGGTACGACGTCGCGATCCAGCCGACGATCGTGCTCGGTCCCGTTCTTCCTGCTGATGCTCGCGATGACTGCGATCGGCCTCGGCTCGTTCCTCGCGGTGATCAACGTCCGCTACCGCGACGTCCCCTACGTCGTCCCGTTCCTCGTCCAGCTCTGGCTCTTCGCCTCGGGCGTCATCTACGCGGCGGACGCCATGCCGGAGAAGTACATGGCGGTCGCGTCGCTGAACCCTGCCGTCGGCGCGATCACGGGCTTTCGCTGGGCCGTCGCCGGCACCCCGCCCCCGACGGCCGACGATGCTCGTGCCTCGGCTGTGGCGATGGCCCTCGTTCTCTTCTTCAGCGGGCTCTGGTTCTACCGTCGAGCCGAGCACCGCTTCGCGGACACGCTATGAAGCACGGTCGTCGCGGAGGGAATCTCGAAGCTCTACCGGATCGGCGAGTACAAGGCCGGGTACGAGACGCTGCGCGACACGCGTCTCCCACGCCGCCCGGCGCGCTTTGCGGCTCGAGCACGTCGACCACTCGCTCGAGGAGCTCTGGGCGCTCAAGGACGTCTCGTTCATCGATCGAGGAGGGCGAGGTCGTCGGCTTCATCGGCAAGAACGGCTCGGGGAAGTCGACGCTCCTCAAGATCCTCACGCGGATCACGCCGCCGACCGAGGGGACGGCCTCGATCCGGGGCCGCGTCGGCAGCATCCTCGAGGTCGGAACCGGCTTCCACCCGGAGCTCACCGGCCGCGAGAACACGTACCTGAACGGCGCGATCCTCGGCATGAAGCGCCGCGAGATCCAGTCGAAGTTCGACGAGATCGTCGAGTTCAGCGGGATCGGCAAGTTCATCGACACGCCCGTGAAGCGCTACTCGAGCGGGATGTACGTCCGGCTCGCGTTCGCGGTCGCGGCGCACCTCGACCCGGAGGTCCTGATCATCGACGAGGTGCTCGCCGTCGGCGACTCACGAGTTCCAGCAGCGCTGCATGGGCCGGATCGAGGACATCTCGAACTCGGGTCAGCACGGTGATCTTCGTCTCCCACGACATGGGGGCGATCACGCGGCTCTGCGGGCGCGCGTACTGGCTCGAGGGAGGCCACGTTGATGGCGGAGGGACCGGCGCAGGACGTCGTCTCGCGCTACCTCGAGGAGGCGTCGGGCACCGGAGCCGAGGTGAGCTTCGCCCTCGACACGGCGCCGGGCACCGAGGCGATACGGCTTCTCTCGACGCGGGTCGTCGACGCGAACGGCGAGACGATCAACGCCGTCGACGTCCGCGAGCCGGTCGGGATCGAGCTCCGCTTCGTCGTCCTCGGTCGAGACGGTCCCGCTGTTCCCGAAGCTCAAGCTCGGCAACGACCGCGGCGAGGTCGTGTTCAACGCCCTGGACACGGACCCTCGCTGGCAGTCGCCGCCCGAGCCGGGCACGTACACGTCCACCGCGTGGATTCCGCCGAATCTCCTCAACGAGGGGGTGATCGGGGTCGACGTCGCCTTCGTGTCGTTCAACGGGCCTGGAGTTCGTCAACCACGTGAACGTCCCGGCGATCGTCAAGTTCCACGTCCAGGACAGCGGGCTCGGCGACACGGCAAAGGGGCTGTACACCGGACAGCTTCCGCGGCGGCGTGCTGCCGCTCCTCGACTGGACGACGGAGTTCGTCGAGGCGCGGCGCCTACGAGACGGCGTAGCCGACGACCGGGTCGGTCGTCTCGAGCGTCGTCGAGTAGTTGCGGTTCGAGAGCGCCTTCAGCGACGCCGGCGAGCAGTACGTGGCCGTCGCGAGCACCCGCGGCCCGGCCGTGGCGAAGCCGCCACGGTGCAGGCCACTCGTGTTGCAGAGGATGAGCGTTCCCTTCGGGCCCGTGAACGTCACGATCTCCTCGCTCGGCACGCTGCGGGCGACGTCCTCGTCCGGCACCCGGCCGTAGCCCATCGGTGTCCACGGACGGACCGAGTGGTGGCGTCCGCCCGGCTGGCTGCCGGGCACGTACTCGAACGGCCCGTGGTCCGGCCCGACGTCCGTCAGGTAGACGAACGCCTTCAGCAGGTGCTTGTCGTCGAAGTCGACGTGCCAGTTCTGCGACGCGACCCTCTCGTCCGTCGCCGGCTGCTGCGCCGTGTACCAGAGGTCGACGTACGAGAGCTTCGACTCCAGGCGCAGGTACGCGTTCGCGACGTCGAGCATCCTCCGCGACGCGGCAAACGAGAACCACGGGTCGTCCGGCCCGAGGGTGACGCCCTCGAAGCTGTGCGCCCGCGCGACGAACTCCTTGCCCGGCCGCACCTTGCCGCTGCCGCCTTCGGCGATCTCACGCTCGGTCGCGGCGACGAACGCGGCGCCCTGCGCGTCGATCGCCTGCCACTGCTCCTCCGTCGCGAGGTCGGCGAAGGGAAGCGAGACGTAGCCCTCGCGGTCGAGCGACTCGACGATCCCGCGTTGCGTCTCGTCCAGCTCGGGGACGTGCGAGGCGAAGCGGCGGCGCGAGCTCCGGTTGCCGAGCAGCCGGTCCTGGATCTCGTAGGTCGCCACGATCCCGCGACGCTCGACGGACGACGCGACCCGGTTGACCCGCTTCGCGAGCTTCGTGCGCTGACGGTGCATCGAAGAGGAGGGTAGACGAGGGCACCCGGCCCTGCGGCGGTAGCCTCCGGCTCCGGTGAGGATCGCCTTCGTCCACTTCCCGGGCCGGCTCGCGCGGCTGGACGCGGCGCGCGCAGGGGAGGGGCCGACCGAGTTCCTGTTCGGCGGGATCGAGCTCGAGCGCGCCGGCCACGAGGTCCACCACTACGAGGTCGACCCCGACGCCCCGTCGAGCCGGGTGGCCCGTCGGCTGGTCGACCGCCAGGCGGGCCTCGAGCGGCTCCCTCCGCATCTCTCGGCGGCGGTGCTGCGGGGCACGCGTGAGCTCGTCCCCGCCCTGCGCGAGGCGGACGTCGTCGTGGGCACGACGACGGGCACGGCCGTGGCGCTCGCCGCGTGGCGGCGCGCCCACCGCCTCCGCACGCCGCTCGTCGGGATCGTCGCCGGCCTGCTCAACCGGCCGTGGGGCCGCACGCGCCGCGCGACGACCCTCCCGCTGCTCCGGGCGATGCACGCCATGCTCTACGGCCCCGGGGAGGAGCCCAGGCTGCTCGCGCTCGACGTCCGGCTCGCCGGGCGCGTCCACGTCAACCCGTTCGGGGTGGACACGACCTTCTGGTCGCCCGGCGGAACGGTCGGGACGGGTGTCCTCGCGATCGGCAACGACGGCCATCGCGACTGGGAGACGCTCGTCCGGGCGGCCCCCGCGATCGACGCGGAGATCCGGATCCTGACGCGCCACCCGCGGCCCACGTCGCTCCCCGGCAACGTCCGCTGGGAGCCTGCGGACTGGCATCGGCGCCTCTTGAGCGACGTCGACGTCCGCGAGGAGTTCCGCGCGGCTGCGGCGGTCGTCGTCCCGGTGAAGGACGTGCCCCAGCCGTCCGGGCAGAGCGTGACGCTCCAGGCGTCGTCGTGCGCGCGTCCGGTCGTCCTCTCCCGGGCGCGCGGGCTCTGGGATCCCGGCGGCCTCCGGGACGGGGAGAACGTCCTGCTCGTCCCCCCGGGCGACCCCGACGCGCTCGCAGCCGCGGTGGGGCGCATCCTCGCGGACACCGGGTTCGCGGACGCGATCGGCCGCGGCGCGCGAGCCTCGGTGGAGGCGACGGCGACGGTCGAGCGCTACGCGGAGCGGCTGCTCGCGATCTGCGGGCAGGCGCTGGAACGCCCCTGATCTACGGTACGCGGTCGAGATGGGCCTCCGCACCAAGCCGCGCGCAGCCGTCGTGCACGCCCGCTCGGCTCTCCGTCGCGCCGGCTCTCGCATCCGCACCGAGCGGGACCTGCGCGACTCCCGCTCGGGGCGCGCCGACGTCGCGATCTTCCACGCCTACGCTCCGCCTCCGTCCGGCGGGGGCAACCAGTTCGTGCGTGCGCTTGCCGGCGAGCTCGAGCGGCGCGGCGTGGTCGTCGAGAAGAACCGCATCTCCGGCGGCACTCCTCGGTGCCTCTTCAACTCCTTCAACTTCGACGTCGCCCGGCTGCGGCGGTTCGTCCGCGACGACGTACGGATGGTCCACCGCGTCGACGGCCCGATCGGCGTCTACCGGGGATTCGACGACGGCACCGACGCGCGGATCGCCGCGATGAACGCCGAGCTCGCGCACGCGACGGTGCTCCAGTCCCGGTTCAGCCTCGACGCGCACCGGCGGCTCGGCATCGAGCTGGCGGAGCCTGTCGTCATCACGAACGCGCCCGATCCCGCGATCTTCCACCCGCCTGCCGACCGGGAGCCGCCGGTCGACCGTCCGCTCCGCGTCGTTGCGGTCAGCTGGTCGGACAACCCGCGCAAGGGAGCGGACGTCCTCCGCGCCCTCGGCGCGTCTGTCGACCCGGCCCGCTACGAGCTGACGTTCGTCGGCCGGGCACCCGTCGGACTGACGGGCTGGAAGCTCGTGGCACCTCTAGCCTCGAACGACCTCGCAGAGGTCTTTCGAGGCATGGACTGCTACGTCGCCTCGAGCCTCGACGACCCCTGCTCGAACGCGTTGCTCGAGGCGCTCGCCTGCGGCCTCCCGGCGCTCTTTCGCCGGAGCGGCGGCCACCCCGAGCTCGTCGGGGAGGGCGGCGTGGGCTTCGACGGGCCCGACGACGCGGCCGCGGCGCTCGACCGGCTCGCGGCCGGCCTCGAGGCGTGCAGGGCGGCGATCGTCGTGCCGTCACTGGCCGCCGTCGCCGACCGCTACCTGGAGGTGCTGCGCGGATGACCGCTCGTCGTGCGCTCCGCGCGCCGGCGACCGTCGCCCGAGCCGGCTCGGTACGTCTCCGGACCCGGGGCTGGCCCGACCGGTCGCGCCTGTTCGTCGTCGGCGACACGCTCGGCTGGGCGCTCGACGACGAGGCGGCATACGTCTCCGCCGTCGCGCGCAGGGCCGGATACCTGCTCGCGCCACCCGCCTGGGCGCGGTTCGCGCGGCGTCAGGTCGTCTTCCACACGAGCCACTTCGCCGCGCTCTACCCGATCTGGACGGGCTCGTCCCACCGGCTCGGCCTCGCGTACTTCCACGGCCGGCCCGGGACACCCGGCTTCCCCGAGTTCGACCGCGCGTTCGAGGCGCTCCGGCGCGATCCCGCGCGGTTCGCGCGCGTGCAGGTCACGCACCGCGAGATGGAGGAGATCGTGGCCTCGGCCGGCGTCGAGCCCTCGCGCGTGCACCGCATCCCGATCGGCATCGAGCTCGACCGCTTCCCGCCCGGCGGTCCCGAGCTGCGGGCGGCCGCCCGCGAGCTCCTGGGCCTCCCCCGGGACGCGTTCGTCGTGGGCTCGTTCCAGAAGGACGGCGTCGGATTCGGCGACGGCCTCGAGCCGAAGTCGATCAAGGGCCCGGACGTCCTCGTCGAGGCGCTGGACCTCGCCCACCGGGAGATCGACGGCCTCGTCGTCCTGCTCACGGGCCCCGCGCGCGGCTACGTACGGCGGGAGCTCGAGCGGCGTGGCGTGCCCTTCGTCCACCGGCTCCTTCCCGATCGCGACGGGCTGACGGCCGCGTATCACGCCCTCGACGCGTACGTCGTGGCCTCCCGGCAGGAGGGCGGGCCGAAGAGCGTGCTCGAGTCGATGGCGACCGGCGTCCCGCTCGTCACGAGCCGTGCCGGTCAGGCCCCCGACCTCGTCGTCGACGGGACGAACGGCATCCTCGTGGACGTGGAGGACGCGGCCGGCCTCGCAGCAGGGCTCTCCCGGATCCACGGCGACGGCGCGTTCGTCGCCTCGCTCCGCGTGGCGGCGCGCCGCACGGCCGAGGAGACCTCGCACGCCGCGCTGGCACCCCGCTGGGAGGCGCTCCTCGACGGGTTCGCGGAGCGGGCCGATGGATAGGGAGCGCCCGGCTCGCTACGCGCGGGCCGGGGCGCGATGGGCCCGTCTGCTCGTCGGCGGCCGCGCGAAGCCCGGCCTCCGGGTGTTCTACGGGTGGGACCGGCTTCCGGGCCCGGGGGAGCCCGTCGCCGGAGGGACGGCGAAGCTCCAGAAGCTCGCCGCGCGATGGCCGAACCGGCCGACCGACTTCTCGCTCCTCTACCTCGGCACCACGTACCTGCCGCGCGACCTGCGGCAGCTCCTCTGGGTCGCGAAGCGGCGTGGCGCGAGGATCGTCGTCAACCAGGACGGGGTTGCCTACCCGGGGTGGGCGGGCGAGCGCACGGACGAGCTCAACGTCCCGCTGCGGCGCGTCGTGCTCGCGGCCGACCACGTCGTCTACCAGAGCGCGTTCAGCAAGCGGTCGTCCGACCGGTTCCTCGGCGAGCCACGCGGGACGTGGGAGGTGCTCCCGAACGCGGTCGACGTCGACGCCTTCGCCCCCGGGCCGCCCCCGGCCGACGGGCCGGTCGTGCTGCTCGGAGGCGATCAGACCCAGGAGTACCGGCTCGAGCTCGCGCTCGAGACGTTCCGCCACGTGCTCGACGAGCACCCGTCCGCGCGCCTGCACGTAAGCGGGAGGCTCGTGTCGGAGCCCGGGCCCACGCTGCGCCGCCTCCGGCTCGAGGATGCGGTCGACTTCACGGGCCGGTACGCCCAGGCCGACGCGCCCGGCCTCTACCGCCGCGCGCACGTCCTTCTCCACACGAAGGTCAACGACCCGTGCCCGACGACGGTGATCGAGGCGATGGCGTGCGGCGTGCCCGTCGCATACGCCGCCAGCGGCGGAACGGTCGAGCTCGTCGGCGACGAGGCGGGAATCGGCGTGCCGCACCCGGACGGCTACGACCGCGACGAGCCCCCGGCACCCGACGCGCTGGCGGCCGCCGTCTCCGGCGTGTTGGCGCAACGTGAGCGCTTCTCCGTCGCGGCCCGCCGCCGCGCGGTCGAGCGCTACGCGCTCGCCGACTGGCTCGACCGCCACGCGGAGATCTTCGCGTCACTCGTCGCGTGACCGGGCTCGGGCTCCTGCCCGCAGGCCGCGGAGACGGCCGCCGAGCGTCGCCGCGTGGAAGCGGGCGCGCGTCGTGTCGAGGAGGACGAGGGAGACGACCGCGCCGGCCGCCGGCCGCACGAGCATCCGCGCGACGGTGCGGGCCGGATAGCGGTTCCGCGCGAGCACGTACCCCACGCTCCCGCCGTCGCGCCTGCCGAGCTCCACGAGCGCGTCCGGGGTCACCGGCTTGACCGGGTGCGTGATCACGATCGACGGGTCGTACTCGATCCGCGTCCCGCTGCGGAGCGCGCGCACGAGGTAGTCGATCTCCTCGCCCGACGACCACGGCGTCCCGGAGCCGAGCCCGAGCGCCTCGTCGAAGTCGCCGACGCTCTCGACCACCTCGCGACGGAGGAAGATCGTGTGCGAGTTCGCCGTGTGCCAGACGGTGTCCCGCGTGATCACGTCCGGGCGCTCCGGCCAGCGGCCGGCGGTGCGGCCGTCCGCGGCGACGGGCCGGCCGGACACGCCTCCGAGGGCGCGGTCCTCGGCGAAGCGTGCTGCGACGCGTTCGAGCAGCCCGGGGTGATAGCGGCAGTCGTCGTCCGGGAACCCGACGACGTCGGCCGTCAGCTCGCCGAGCGCGGCGTTCCGCGCCCGGGAGAGGCCGCGCTCCGAGCGGAGGCGCAGCACGTCGAGGCCGGGGTGCGCCTCGAGGACGCGCCCGACGCGCTCGTCGGCGTTCTGGTCGACCACCACGAGCCGGAACGAGCGGTGCGTCTGCTCCTCGAGATCGTCGAGCAGGGCGGCGAGATCGTCGGTCCGGTCGACCGTCGCGACGACGAGGTCGAAGCGGACGTCGTGGTCGGCCTTCGCCACCGGCGCAGGCTACCCTCAGCCCCGCCGTGGCCTCTCCTCTCGTGTCCGTCGTCCTCGCAGCCCGCGACGCGGAGGAGACGATCGGCGAGGCGGTGCGCAGCGTGCTCGGCCAGACGAGCGGCGATCTCGAGCTGGTGGTCGTCGACGACGGGTCGGTCGACGGCACGGGCGACGTCCTGGCGGCGACGGACGACGCCCGGCTGCGCGTGGTGCGGAACGCCGAGCCGCTCGGTCTCGCCGGCGCGCTCAACGTCGGCCTCGACGAGGCGCGTGGCCGGTACGTCGCACGCATGGACGCCGACGACATCGCGCTCCCGGGCTGGCTCGCACGGGTCCTCGAGCGGGCCGGGTCGTCTCCGCCGGCGGCCGTGGTCGGCACGGGGATGATCGACCTGCACGCGGACGAGAGCCTCGGCACGGTTCACCGGATGCCGGCGGGCGCCGCGGCGGTGCGCTGGGCGGCGCTCTTCTCCTCGCCCTTCTTCCACTCGACGGTCCTGATCGACCGGGACGTGCTGGAGGGGCACGGGCTGCGCTACGACACGTGGTTCGGGGAGAGCGAGGACTACGACCTGTGGGCGCGCCTGCTGGAGGTCGCGGACGGCGACAACGTCCCGGAGGCGCTGGTGCTCTACCGCAAGCACGAGGCCCAGGCCTCCGCGAGGCGCACCGACCTGCAGCGGGAGTGCCAGGAGCGTGTGGCGCTGCGCCAGATCGTGGCGCTCGTCCCACACCTCGACGCGCGTCGGGCCGAGCTCGCATGGCGCGTCGGCGCCGGCCGGCCGCTGCGCCCGGGCACGGCGTCCGACGCGGCCCGTGCGCTGCGCGAGCTCGTCGAGGCGTTCGAGGAACGGCACGGCGGGACGGACGCCCGCCGGGCGGCGGCCTGGTCCCTGGCTCGCACGCGGGCGGCTGGTGAGGAGCGCGTGACGCTCGTGCGCGAGGCGCTCCGGCTCGACCCGGAGCTTCCGCTCGGTGCGCTCGCGCGGCTACGGCGCCGGACCGACGCCCGCGCCGGGCGCGCAGCCGCGAGTGCCTGGCTGCGGTCGAGCCGAGACGAGCCCGTGCGCCTCACGCTCGTCGTCCCCGAGCCGACGCCCTTTCGCACGGAGATGCTCGACCGGATCGCCGCGACCCGGCCCGAGCTCGATCTCACCGCTCTCTACGCGGGAAGCACCGTGCAGCGCCGCACGTGGACGATCGAGCCGCGCCATCGCGCCGTCTTCCTCGAAGGGCGCCGCGTGCCCGGCGTCTACCGGGCGCTGCGCCACGAGTACCCCGTCTCGCTCGGTGTGTTCGGCGCGCTGGCCGCCTCCCGGCCGGAGGTCGTCGTCGTCTCCGGCTGGAGCACCTTCGCCTCCCAGGCGGCGGCCGCGTGGTGCCGTGCCCGCGGCGTCCCCTACGTCCTGCTCGTCGAGTCGAACGAGCGCGACGCGCGGCCGGGCTGGCGGCGGGCCGTCAAGGGCGCCGTCGTCCCGCCGCTCCTCCGCGCCGCCACGGAGGTCCTCGTGGTCGGGCGGCTCGCGCGCGAGTCGGTGCTCGCCCGCGGCGTCGACCCGGAGCGGGTCTCGCTGTTCGCCGACACGATCGACGTCCATCGCTTCGAGCAGGAGCGGGAGCGCCTCGCCGAGCGACGCGACGCGCTTCGCGCGGAGGCCGGCCTCGGGCCTGGTGACGTCGCCGTGCTGTCGGTCGCGCGGCTCGCGCCCGAGAAGGGGCTCGACACGCTCGTGCGCGCGGTCTCGCTCGCCGAGGACCCGCGGCTCGTCCTCGTCCTCGCCGGCTCGGGCTCCGAGCGCGAGCGGCTGGAGCAGCTCGCCGCCGAGCTCGAGGTGAGGTTCTGCTTCCTCCCGGACGTCCCGTGGGAGCGCATCGTCGAGCGGTTCGCGATCGCCGACGTCTTCGCCCTCCTCTCCCGCCACGAGCCGTGGGGCGTGGTCGTCAACGAGGCGGCCGCCTGCGGGTTGCCGCTCGTCGTCTCCGACCGGGTGGGCGCGGCGTTCGACCTGGTCGTCGACGGCTGGAACGGCGCGCTCGTCCCGGCCGACGACCCCCACGCGGCGGGCGAGGCGATTCGCGCCCTCGCGGCCGACCCGGAGCGCCGCCGTGCCGCAGGAGAGGCCTCGCGCGAGATCATGCGCGACTGGGGCTACGAGCCGAGCATCGAGAATCTGGTGCGGGTCGCCCGCCGCGTGGCCGGCCGTCAGGCTCTCAGCGCCTCGCGGTAGCTCGCGACCTGCTCGTCGACGACCGCGTCCCACGTCGACCGCTGCGCGGCGCGGAGCGCGCCTTCGGAGAGAGCGGCACGCAGCGCCTCGTCGTGGACGACCCGGTCGATCGCAGCGACCGTCGCGTCGGGATCGAAGGGGACGACGAGCGCCTCGCCGTCGCCGAACGAGGCCGCGACTCCCGTGCGGTCGGACACGATCACGGGGGTTCCCACCGCGGCCGCCTCGGCCGCCACGAGCCCGAAGTTCTCGCCGCCCGAGGCGAGCACGAACACGTCGGCCCGGCGATAGAGGTCGAAGGGCGGGCCCGCGGTGGGCGGCAGCACGTGGACCCGGCCTGCCGTGCGGGGATCGGCGAGTGCGGCGGCGACCGCGGCCATCGTCCCGTGCCGGTCGTCCGGCCCCGCGAGGACGACGTGGATCTCCGGCATCCTCCGCGCGGCCTGGAGGAGGTGCTCGACGCCCTTCTCGGCGGCGATGCGGCCGACGTAGAGGACGACCGGCGCACCCTCCGGCACGAGCCCGTCGAGCGGGTCCCCGCCCTCCGCCGGGGGCGGCTCGGGAAACGCGTTGCCCCGGAGTCGCACGCGCTCGGGCTCGACGCCGGACGCCAGGACGTCGTCGCGCTCGCGCGGCGAGGAGACGATGACGAGACGCGCGCCCGAGGCCACGCCGCGCGCGAGCGTCGAGTCGAAGACCCGCTTGAGCCGTACCTTGCGCAGCCGCGGCCGGAGCATCCCGACGGGCTCGAAGACGTACGGGATCGCATGCATCCGCGCCCACGCCGAGACGCCGGTCGTCACGGGGTCGCGGAACCCCATCACGTGCACGACGTCGGGCCGTTCGAGCCGGTGCAGCTTGAGCGGGAGCGTCGGGGTGATCCCCATCCAGCGATACCGCAGCGGCGTCCCGAGGTACGTGACGCGAGCGCCGTCGACGGTCTCGACCGTCGTTCTCCGGTCCGGTCGCTCGGCCACGTCGCGAAGCGTCGTCGTGACGACCTTCACCTCGTGCCCGCGCCCGACGAGGCGCGAGACGAGCTCGCGCGCGACGACGACGGGGCCGCCGAACGCGTGCGCGGGCCAGTACGCGGGGCTCGCGAGCAGGATCCGGAGTCGAGGGCTCACGGGCAGGAGCCTACGCAGAGCCGGCGTTCGTCTAGCGTCCGCGGTCGTGACCGCGGACACCCGGCAGAGGATCCTCGTCCTCAACCAGTACTACTGGCCCGGGGTCGAGGCGACGGCGCAGCTCCTCTCACAGCTCTGCGAGGCGCTCGCCGAGGACTACGACGTGACGGTCGTCACCGGGCACCTGCACGGGCACGACCTCCCGGCCGAGGAGGTGCGCAACGGCGTGCGGATCGTGCGCGTCCGCTCGACCACCTACGACCGGTCGCAGCTCCACCTGCGGGCTGCGAACTACGCGAGCTACCTCGGCGAGACGGTGCTGACGGCGCTCCGCGGGGAACGTCCGGACCTCGTCCTCTGCATGACCGACCCGCCGATCGTCGGCGACATCGGCCTCGTCGTCGCGCGGCGCTTCGGCGCCCCGCTCCTGGTCATCAGCCAGGACGTCTTCCCGGAGATCGCCGAGCGCGTCAAGCGTCTCGAGCACCCGCTCGTGCTCGGCGCGCTGCGGAAGCTCGTCGCGCTGTACCTGAGGCGGGCGGACCGCGTCGTCGCGATCGGCGAGACCATGAAGCTGCGCCTCGTGCAGAAGGGCGCCTCCGCTGCCCGGGTGGAGGTCATCCCGAACTGGGTCGACACGTCGGAGCTCCGACCGCAGCCCCGGAGGAACGCCTGGTCGGCCGAGCAGGGGGTCGACGACGCGTTCGTCGTCATGCACTCCGGCAACGTCGGGCACGCGCAGGACCTCGACACGCTCGTCCGCGCCGCGACGTTCCTGCGCGACCTCGACCGGCTCCAGATCGTGGTGATCGGCTTCGGCGCCCGGCACGGGGAGCTGACCCGCCTCGCGCAGCGCCTCGAGGTCGCCGGGATGATCCGCTTCATGGGCTACCAGCCGCGCGGGCGGCTCTCGCTCTCGCTCTCGTCCGGCGACCTCCACTACGTCGGGCTCGCGCGCGGCCTCTCCGGGTTCGTCGTGCCGAGCCGGCTGTACGGGATCCTCGCCGTGGGCCGGCCGGCCCTCGTCTCGGCCGACGCGGACAGCGAGACGGTCAGGCTCGTCGAGGAGGCGGGCTGTGGAGTCGTGGTGCCGCCGGGGCGGCCCGAGCTCGTCGCCGGCGTGATCCGCGACGTCATTGAGGGGCGACTCTCGCTCGACGGGATGGGGGAGCGCGGACGCGCGTGGGTCGTGCGCGAGGCCGATCGCGCGGTCGCGTTCGGCCGCTACCGGCGGCTCGTCGCGGACGTCGTGTCGAGCAGCTCACGGTAGAGCGCGTCGACGTCGTCGACGAGCCGCTCGACGGCGTACCGGCGCAGCACCCGCTCCCGTCCCCTCTCGCCCATCGCTATGCGCTGCTCCGGATCGCGGGCGAGGATCTCGAGCCGCTCCGCGAGCGCGTGCGTGTCGCCGGGGCGCACGAGGAAGCCGGTTTCGCCCTCGTCGACGACGTCGGGGACGCCGCCGACCTTCGTGGCCACGACCGGGCGGCCCGCGGCCAGCGCCTCGATGATCGTCACCGGCGTCCCCTCGCTGACCGACGTGAGCACGACCGTGTCGCAGACGGCGTACCACGGCGCCACGTCCTCCTGGTAGCCGAGGAACAGGCACGACTTCGCGAGCCCGAGATCGTGCGCGCGCTGCTCGAGGCGCTCCCGGTCGTCGCCGTCGCCGACGAGCAGGAGCAACGCGTCGACCCCGCGCACGCGGAGGCCCGCGAGCGTCGTCAGGAGATCGTCGGTCCTCTTCACCGCCGTCATCCGGCCGAACCAGCCAACCACGAACGTGTCCTGCGCGATCCCGTGCCGGCGGCGCACCTCCGCGGCGTCGCCGTCGAAGGAGACGCGCGGCTCGAGCTCGATCCCGAGGCGGACGACGGAGAACTTCCTCGCGGGCGCCACCCCGAGCGCGACCAGCTCGTCGCGCACCTCCGGGCTGACGGCGATCAGCCGGTCGGTCGCCCGCGCGAGGATCGTCTCGATCGCCCGGAAGACCAGGGTCCCCACCCGGCCGAAGTACCCGCGCAGGACGTGGCCGTGGAACGTGTGGACGACGACGGGCCGTCGCGGGCCGGCGAGCACCGCGGCCGCGCGCCCGACGGCGCCCGCCTTGGCGGTGTGCGTGTGGACGACGTCCGGCCTGACGCGGCGGATGATCCCAGCGAGCCTCCACGCGGCGATCGCGTCCCGCAGGGGCGAGAGCTCGCGGGAGAGCCCGTGCAGGGGCAGCACCTCGACGCCGGCGTTCTCCGCCACGAAGGCCATCGACTCCTCGCCGCGTCCGACGTCGCCGGCCACGAGCGTCGTCGCGTAGCCTCGCTCCGCGAGGCCGCGCGCGAGGTACGTGACGTGCAGGGCCGGGCCGCCAACGTTGAGCCTCGCGATCACCCGGAGCACGCGGATCGGACGGCCGTTCGCGCGGTCGCTCATCCCGCGCGAGACTATCCGCAACACCGGGCTACACTCGCCCGGTGGTCGCGGCGAAGGCGCTCTTCTGGGGGTCGCTCGGCGCCCTCGCCTGGACCCACGTCGGCTACCCCCTCGCAGCGGGCGGGCTCACCCGGCTGCGGGAGCGGCGGGTCGCGAAGGATCCCTCCTGGGAGCCCTCGGTGAGCGTGATCGTGGCGGCGTACAACGAGGCCCCCGTGATCGAGCGCCGGCTCGAGAACCTGCTCGCGCTCGACTACCCCCCCGACCGGCTGGAGATCGTCGTCGCCTCCGACGCGTCGAGCGACCGTACGAACGAGCTCGTCGAGGCGGTCGCCGCACGCGAGCCGCGCGTGCGCCTGCTCGACTGCCCGCGCGGCGGCAAGGTCGCGGCACAGGACCGCGCGGTGCGCGAGACGACCGGCGACGTCGTCGCGTTCTCCGACGCCAACGCGACCTGGGCCCCCGACGCGCTCCGTCTGCTCGTCGCCGACCTTTCCGACCCCGACGTCGCCTACGTCTGCGGCCGGCTTCGCCTCGACGACGCAGCGGGATCGAACCGCGAGGGGCTCTACTGGCGCTACGAGCTGTGGCTCCGCGAGCAGGAGTCCCGCCTCGGCTCGGTGACGGGAGGCAACGGCTCCATCTACGCCCTGAAGCGCGACGACTACGTCGAGGTCGACCCGCGCTGGGGTCACGACCTCGCCCTCCCGTACCGGTTGGTGCAGGCGGGCAAGCGGGCGGTGTACGAGCCGGCGGCGCTCGCCTTCGAGAAGCCGACGCCGACGAACGAGGCCGAGTACGCGCGCAAGGTGCGGATGTTCGAGCACTGCTGGGAGATCACGCTTCGCGGCTCGATGCTGCGGGGCCTGCCCGCCGGCTACCTCGCCTCGATCGTCTCCCACCGCGTCCTGCGCTACGGCAGCGGGCTCCTCCATCTCGGGCTCCTCGCCACGAGCGTCGTCCTCGCGCCGACCGGCTGGCCCTACGCGCTGGCGCTCCTCGGCCAGCTCGCGGTGATCGCGGCGTTCGCGGCGCGGGTCCCGATCGCGCGGTACTACGTCTACGTCACCTGGGCGACCGTGCAGGCCCTCTGGAACTACCTCCGCCGAGGCGTCCCCGCCACCTGGGAGGCGGCGGAGGGCACGCGTTGAGTCCGCGTGCCCTTCCGGCCGCGATGCGGTGAACCGTGCGGCGGACGTCACCCTCGCAGGGCTCGGGCTCGTCGTCGCGAGCCCGTTCCTGGCCGCCGCCGCGCTCGCGATCAAGCTCGAGGACGGCGGCCCCGTTCTCTTCCGCCAGCGCCGGGTGGGAAGGGACGGCGACGACTTCGAGCTGCTCAAGCTCCGCTCGATGGTCGTGGACGCCGAGCGGCAGGGGGCCGGGTACGCCGTCGACCGGGGTGACTCGCGCATCACGCGCGTGGGCCGCTTCCTGCGGCGCACGTCGATCGACGAGCTGCCGCAGCTGTGGAACGTCGTCCGCGGCGACATGTCCGTGATCGGCCCGCGACCGACGCTCCGGTACCAGGTCGAGCGCTACACGGAGCGCCAGCGCAGGCGGCTCGAGGTCCGGCCCGGGCTCACCGGCTGGGCGCAGATCCACGGCCGCGCGACGCTCCCGTGGGAGGACCGGATCGAGCTGGACGTGTGGTACGTCGAGCACCGGTCGCCTCGCGTCGACCTGAAGATTCTGCTCCGC
>CAWAXS010000015.1:0-108753 GCA_963786055.1 uncultured Actinomycetes bacterium
TGCGGGAGAGCCGCGCGTTCCTTCTCGCCGGCGTCGCCTAGAGCCCCCCGGGGACCGGCCCCGCAGGGCCCGTCCCCAGCGATGCTCGTGCCCTACGCGACCGGCGCAGGAGCGGCAGCCGGCCCTGCCTTGCTCTCCCAGTAGCCGTTCAGCGCGCCCTGGATCTTGATGAACCAGACGAAGGCGCCGACGATCGGCAGCAGCAACCAGAGCCCCGTCCAACCGGTGAAGGGGGCCGTTCGTCCGTCCGCCTTGAACATCTTCCCGACGTCGGACGGGATGAGGAACCACGTGACCGGCGAGAGGACGATGTAGATCACGAGTCCGACCACGCCGCCGACGCCGATGCCGGAGTGCTCCTTCACCTCGTCCTGCGTCTTGAACACCCAGTACAAGGTGTAGATCCCGAGGGTCACGATCGCGAGCAGGATCGCGAACCCGATGCCGCGCGGCTGCCCGAGGGGGCCGCTGGTGGAGGGTTGTGTGCTCATGGCAACGGATTCTGTGCGATGTGGCGGACCCCTGCGGCGCGCGGGTGCTCCGCGGCCGGGCAGAGCGGTCGGTCTCGTGCGCCTCTAGCTAGGCCGCGGGAGGCGTCGCGGTCGGGTAGCGCGCCCTGACGTCGTCGACGTAGGCCGCGAGCGCGTCCGCGGTGACCGCGTCGTGGATCTCGACGACGTTCTCCGCGTTCCGCTCGCCGGAGCGCGAGAAGTTGAAGGAGCCGACGAACGACACGTCGTCCGCGACGACGACCTTCGCGTGCATGAAGTCCTGCACCCCGCCGGGCGCCCACGGCGTCGACGGCTTCCCCGAGAACGCGCCGCGGGTCACGATCGTCCGGAGCAGCGGGATCTTCCATGCGCTGACCCCGTTTCTGCTCCACTGCCGGAACACGTCGTCGGACTGCGTGTCGTCGATCACGCCGGCGACCTGGCAGCGCCGCTCGTTGACGACCTCGACCAGGGTGCCGAGGATCGGCCCGGCGCTGAGAACCGGCGACGCGATGCGGATCCGCCTTCGCGCGCGGCCGATGTGCTTCGCGACGCGGTGCGACAGCGCCTCGCCGTTGCCCGGCGTGAACCACGGGCGGACCGAGATCCCGCCGGGCAGCTCGACGGGCCGCGGCTCGACGGTCCCCGTGCCCTCCACGACGCCGCGCTCCCAGAGCTGGTCGAACGCGAGCGTGTACGCGAACGCGAATCGCTCGCTCCCGAGGACGCGGACGACGACGTTCTCCTGGCGCGTCCACGAGTCCTCGGTCCAGTTCATCGAGCCCGTCCAGACGTGCTCGGCGTCCCGGACGCAGAACTTGTGGTGCATCAGATCGGGGATCCCGGCGATGCCACGGGTCTCGACGGGCAATGCCTCGATCGCCTCCGGGCGCGTCTCGGGCGGCGGTGGCACCGGGATCGGGCCCGGGTGGTCGACGTTGTACATCAGCCGGACGCGGACGCCCCGCTGATGTGCCGCGAGCAGCGACGCGAGGACGAGCGCCCCTGCCTCGGTCTCGAGGCGGACGTCGTAGAGCGCCAGGTCGAGGCTCTCGCGCGCGTCGTTCAGGAACGCGGCGATCTCGGCCGCGACGCGTGACGCGGGCTGCCCACCGTCGGTGAGCGTGGTCAGCTCGATCGGTGCGCTCATCGACGAGCTATCGGGGCGTTCGTCGTTCGGGTGCGCCAACCGCCTCCTCGACGTGCTTGCCTTTCTGTTGCCGTGTCAGATGCGGCGGCGGCCACGACCTGGGGTCACAGCTGCCGCGACGACGGCGGTCTTCGCCACGGGCGAGGGGCCCGGCGAGACGGCCTTGGCCACGACTGCCGTCTTGGCCACCGGGTGGCCGACGACTCCGACGCGTCCTACACGTCCTGGGCGGAGTGGCATGGTCAGACTCCTTCGGTTGCGAGTGCTTCATCGGCCTCGATCGAGGCGATGATGGCCTGGATGGGAATGCGGCCGTTGGCGATCAGCTGGCCGCCCGCGCGCCGTGCCGCCGAGGCGAACGGGGCCGCCCAGAGGTTCTCGTAGATCAGGACGCCGGCGGTGCTGCCCGGCTCCATGCAAGCGGCGAGGTGGACGACGTCGTCCGCGGCGAGCAACTCGGCCAGCTCGGCCTCGATTGCCTGCAGCTCGCCAAGCTCCTCGATGTCGGAGAGCTCCGTTGCTTCGATGGAGCCGTCCTCGTCCTTCTGCAGGATCAGCACGTCGATGACGCGGATGGTGCCGGCGTCGACCAGTGCGAGCAGCTCCTTCGCCATCTCGCCGGTGAAGTTGCTCGCGCCGGCCGGGAACTCGACGACCACGTAGTCGACGGGACCGAGCTCATCGAGCGGTTTGCTCGTTTCGCTTGCAGTGCTGGTCATTGGTCATCCTTTCGTTGTGGCCACCGGCGCTTCGGCACCTACTGCCGGGCGAGGTGGGCGCGGAGTTCTGCTTCTGGGCTCAGGCCAGGGCGGCCGTCGTCCGGTCGCTCACCAGGTAGGCGACGATCAGCGCCACCGGGAAGACGATGATGCTGAACAGGAAGTAGCCGAAGAAACTGTGCCCCTTGCGAGCGGCGACACGCGCCGGCCAGAACGCAAGCGCGATCCAGACGATGACCGCGAGGATCGTCCAGATCCAGACACCGTTCGCAGCGAGAAACACGTCGACCTCCTTCGTGGTTGGCGGCGCGACTCGCGCCGCCACTTGGAACCTACGACGCGCCACCGGCGTTGTTGGCTGCAGGTACCGCTCTTCACCCGGGTGAACGCGGACACCCCCCGCACGAGACGAGGAGGCCGACCACGGCCGCAAGCATGAGCAGCGCGCGATTCTCCCGGCCGCGGATCAACGCCATGGGGCGGTCAAACCTCGGTCTCGCCCCCCTCGACCCGGTCTCGCCTGGCCCCGGCCACGAGGACGTACACGCTCAACACGAGAACCCACGCCGGGAAGACGAGCTCCACCCAGGCGAAGAAGCCGACTGCCAGCAGGAGCGCGACCCCGACCGCGAACCCACCGACGACGAGCCATCGAGGCGCAAGCCTCGTGCGCAGCAGGATCGTCGAGGTGGCAATCGTGAACACGGCGGCCATCCGCATCGCGTAGACGCTCATGAGCTCGTAGGTCGTGCGCCGTGCGACCTCCCAGGTGTCGGAGGACACGAGGCCGCCGCCGTCGTCTCCGGCGCTCGCGACCAGGCCCGTCGCGACCGCCGAGGCGACGAAGAGCGTCCCGACGAACAGCAGCCCGCTGCCGAGGAAGACCGTCGCGAAGAACCGGTCTTCGGCCTCGCCGACCCGGTCGCGCAGGACGCCGACGAACCAGAGGAACGCGATGCCCGCGAACGGCACGAGACCGAGCGCAAAGAGCACCGCGCCGCGGCGCGAGTCGTCCGAGAGCCACCGCCCGGCGTCGCCGGGATCCGCGGGGACGGACCTGCGAACGAGAACGAGGCCGAGGGTGAAGATGACGGAGAAGGCGATTCCCGCGAGCGCCGCCGATCTCGGCGTCCTCAGCGCGCGGCCCACGCCCGTTGGCTCGGCTGCCCGTTCGGGGAGTGTGAGCTCGCTTCGCACGCCGCTGCCTCAGCCCCCGAGCACGGGGAGGCCCTCGGCGATCAGCTTGACGCCGAAGACGAGGAACAGCACGGTCATGACCGCGGCATTGTGGACGGCGAGCCACTCCTTCGTCGAGTCGAGCGCCGCCCTCGCGCGCTCGCCACCCACCAGGTAGTAGACGACGGGCACCGCGATCGTGATGCTGCCGAGGACGACGAAGACGATCAGCGAGACGACCGCGTCCGTCGTCGTCGGACCGAGCTGGGCGAGCGCCGCGCCCGCACCGGCGGAGAGCAGGAGGTTCTTCGGGTTGACGCCCGCGAGCAGCAGCGCGAGCGCGAACGCCTTGACCGGGGAGAACGCGTCGATGCCGGCCATCCACTTCGGCATCTCGGGCGCTACGCCCGCCGCGGGACGGCTGCGCCACTGGCGTGTGGCGAACAGGAGGAGGAGCACACCGAGCACGATCTGCCCCCAAGAGACCGTGTCGCTGGCGGTGCTGTCGGTCGCGGCGTCGCTCGCGTCGGACACGACGTACGAGACGCCGCTCACGACGGCCAGCGCCAGCGCCCAGCCGGCCAGGAACATCGGGCCGTTCACTCGCGCGCGGGCCGAGAACAGCATGAGGATCACGGCGATGATCGGCACGGGGCTGATCGCCACGCCGACCGCGTACGTCAGAACCTCGCCAATGCCCTCCGCCATGCGCCCTCCTGTTCGTCAGTCTTCAGTTCCCGGTCTCCGCGCCATGCTCGCAGAGAGCCGATCGGGACGGCGGACGGAGATCGCTCCGCTCGGGTCTTCGCGATCAGCGCCTTCTCCCGGCCCGCTGCGGTGGTCTCACGCTCACCCAGGTGAAACCGGCCCCTCCCGTGGCGGGGCGATCTGCGGCGACGGAGAATCACGGCACAACCCAGTCAGAGGAGGCGTAGGTGCTCGCGTCGGATTACCCGTTTCTCGACCTGATGTGGACGATGGTCATCTTCTTCGTGTGGATCCTGTGGATCTGGCTCTTGTTCTCGGTGTTCGCGGACATCTTTCGCCGCCACGATCTGTCCGGTTGGGGGAAGACCGGCTGGATCGTCTTCGCGATCTTGCTGCCGTTTCTCGGCGTGTTCATCTACCTGATCACGCAGAACGTCGGGATGACGGAGCGGAACCTGCAGCGCGCTCGGGCGCGGCAGGAGCAGCGCGATGCCTACGTGCGTCAGACCGCGGCCGGTGGTGGCGCGGCGGCGGAGATCGACAAGGCCAAGCAGCTCCTCGACAGCGGCGCGATCACGCAGGCCGAGTTCGAGGTGATCAAGCAGAAGGCGCTCGCGTAAAACCCATTCGGGATGCCCGGCGTAGGGTACGAGAGGAGCAATCATGTGTCGCTGGCTTGCGTATTCGGGGTCGCCCGTCCTGCTCGAGGACCTGCTCCTGAAGCCCGACCACTCGCTGATCGACCAGAGCCTCCACTCGAGGCTCGGTGCGACGACGACGAACGGTGACGGGTTCGGGATCGGCTGGTACGGCGTGGGCGACACACCCGGGGTGTTCCACAGCGTCGAGCCGGCATGGAACGACCGGAACCTCGCCGACCTCACGCGGCATCTCATGTCCCCCCTGGTCTTCGCGCACATCCGCGCCTCGACGGGCGGCGCCATCCAGCAGACCAACTGCCACCCGTTCCGGCACGGCCGGTGGCTGTGGCAGCACAACGGCCTGATCCGCGAGTTCGCGACCGTCAAGCGCGACCTCGCCTTCGCCGTCGATCCCTCCCTCTACCCCGAGATCGAGGGCTCGACCGACTCGGAGATGTTCTTCTACCTCGCGCTCACGTTCGGCCTCGAGGACGACCCGCCCGCGGCGGTCGAGCGCGCGGTCGGGCTCATCGAGGAGACGGGTCGTCGCCACGGCGTCGAGCATCCGATCCAGATGACGGTGGCCACGACCGACGGTTCGAGCATGTGGGCGTTCCGCTACTCGAGCGAGGGCAGCTCCAGGTCGCTGTTCTTCAGCACCCTGGTCGACACGCTGCGCGCCGAGTACCCCGACAACCCGGTGTTCCAGATGCTCTCCGACGAGACCCGGATCGTGGTGTCCGAGCCCCTCGGTGACCTCGCCGGCGTCTGGAACGAGGTGCCCGAGTCGACCTACGGCGTCGTCCAGGAAGGACAGGACGAGCTACGACCATTCACGCCGCGGCCCGTGTAATGCAGCCGAGATACTCTGGACGTTCGACCCACGGAGGAGGGAGCACTCAATGGCCACCCAGACGAAGAGGCTGACCGAGCTGCCGACCGAGGAGCTCGTGCAGCTGCTCGCGCTCGTGGCCGGCTCGGACAGCGTCGAGCTCAAGCTGACCGTCCCGGAGGCCGAGCATCGATCGGCGATCGCGACCCTCGGGCTCGATCCGCTCGATGCGCAGATTCGGCAGGTGTTCTTCTTCGACACCCCCGGCCTCGACCTCAACAAGAGTGGCGTCGCGGTCCGCGCCCGCAGGGTCCAGGGCCGGACGGGTGACACCGTCGTGAAGCTCCGCCCGGTCGTCCCGGACGAGCTCTCCGAAGACATCCGGCGCTCGCCGAGCGTCAAGGTCGAGCTCGATGCGATGCCGGGTGGCTTCGTGTGCTCCGCCTCCATGAAGGGTGAGGTCGCGAATACCGACGTGCGGGAGGCGATCCTGGGCGAGCGTCCCGTCAGGAAGCTGTTCTCCAAGGAGCAACGCGCGTTCCTCGCCGCTCACGCGCCGGACGGACTGGGGCTGGACGACCTGACGATCCTCGGGCCGATCTTCGTGCTGAAGCTGAAGAAGTCGGCGCCCGGACGCGAGCGCAAGCTCGTCGTCGAGCTCTGGCTCTACCCCGACGGGTCGAGGATTCTCGAGCTCTCGACGAAGTGCCTGCCCGGTGAGGCGTTCGAAGCGGGGATCAAGGCCCGGGCCTACCTCGAGGGTCTTGGCCTGAGCCTCTCCGCGGACCAGCAGCCGAAGACGAAGACTGCGCTCGAGTTCTTCGCCGCCGAGCACCGCGCGGCGCAGGGGGCCGGATGACCGAAACGCCTGAGAGCTGGCGCTCGCCTTTCGCCGGGTGACGATGGTTCGCTGACTCAGGCTGCGAGGTGTGCGCGCAGCTGGTCGGTGGGGAGATCGGCTGCGTAGACGGGGCTTCCCGGCTGGTGCTTGCGTCCGCCTTCGGCGAGCGTGCCGGCGTCCACCGCGTTAAAGCCGATCTGGTCGATCAGCTGCGCGACCGTCCGTTTGGCGTGTTCGTCGTCGCCCTACTCGGCAAGGATCCGGCACGGGAATACGATCGATTCACACTCGACGAGGAGGATCCGATGACGGTCGCCTTCATCCAGGAGTTCGCGGTCAGCGATCGTGGCACGGAGAACTACGACGCGGTGAACGAGCGTCTGACGAAGAACCAGCCCGCACCGGAGGGGCTCCTGATCCATTTCGCCGGGTTTGACGACGAGGACGGGGTCTTTCGCATCGTCAACGTCTGGGAGACGCGGGAGCAGGGCCAGGCGTACCTCGACGAGCACGTGATGCCGGCCGTCCACGCCGTTCTCGGCCACGTGGAGTGGCCGGCGCCGCCGACGCGGCAGGGGTTCTACGAACTCCACCACGTCGCTGGCATCTAGACCGACCGACAGGCGCAGCCCGCTGCAGTTGGGCTCGTGGCGGGACGTTCGCGCGATCACGCGCCGGTCGATCACGTCGTTTGATCGTGACCGTGCGCCCCTCGCGCGGTGGCAGCGGCACGGCAGAACGAGAAGGGGCCCGGCAAGCCGGGCCCCTTCTCGTCGAATGCGGTGCGGTCGAGCTATGCGGCGACCAGGACGCGGTCGCTGTGAACGACGACCTTGCCGCTCGTGATCTTGGGCTCGTTGGGGATCATCGTGTCGAGCTTCTCGTCGCGGATCCAGGTGGCGACGATCTTCGTCGACTCCTTGCTCTGCTCAGGAGTCTCGAAGAGGCTGAGCGAGCTGAAGACGCCGTTGTCGGCCTCGATCAGCCAGTAGCCCGCGAAGCCGGGGACCCTGTTGAGCTTGGGGACGAGGGTCTCGTTGACCTTGCGGGTCAGCTCGGCCGAGCGATTCTGGTCCACGCCGTCGTACCGACGAATGGTCGCAAACATGTGATGCTCCTTCGTTCCGTGCAGGACAGGGAGTCCGAACGAACTCTCTGCTGCGCTCAGGCCGGGGGTGACAAGCGAAGAGGAATCCAAACCCTCGACGGCGTCAAAGACAACCAACGCGCACACACAGTCTAGCTGCGATTCCCGGTGCCCGTCGGCGCCCCGTACCCGGACGGGTTCGCGGTGGGAGGCTGTCTTCAGGGATCACGAGCCCCAAAGCGCGAGCCTCTTCTCAGGGCGCGAGGATCGAACGGCCCGGGGGCCGTTCACCCAGCGGTCCGCAACGGGGCCTGCGTCTTCACGCGCCTGACCAAGCAGAAGACGAGGATCGCAATGCCGGCGAGCGCCCCCAGGGTCTGGCCGGCGACGGCGACTTCGATCGCCTGAGAAGCTCCGACGCCCGAAGCAACGAGCCCCGCGGCACCGGCACCGGCCTGTGTCGCGGCACCCGAGGGGGCAATGGGCAGCGCCCCCACGACGGCGCCGGCGCAGAGAAACACCATCGCAAGCGTGATCGAGAAGCCCGCCCCCAGGGTTCCGAGCAGAAGAACCAGCGCAAGCGCGCGCACGAGCCAGTGCGCACAGGCAAACGCCCATGCTCCCGAGGCATCCCGCAGCGAGATCGTGCGAGGCCTCAACCAGCGGCCGAGTCGGAAGCTCAGCAGCCTCCTGGTCCCGGCCAGAGCCGGCAGCGCCACAACCAGCGCGGCGGCCGCGATCCCCACACCCGCTACGAACGCCATGCCGACGCGCATGCCGACCGAGTGACCCGGCAGAGCCGCGGACACCAAGGCGATCGGCGCCAGAGCCGCGGCGTCCACCAAGCCGAGCATGACGAGCGACAAGCAAAGGGCACGAACACTCGCCGGACAGCCCTTGGACCGTCGGACGATCGCAACCCGAGCCGCGTCGCCGAGTCGCGATGGAAGGGCAACCGATACCACCGAGGCTCCCCCGGAGCCCGCGGCGAGCGCGAGCGTTCGCGGTCGCTCGTCTGCTGAGAAGAGCGCCCGCCACGCGTAGATCTTGAGAGCGCCGGCAAGCAGGAAGAGAAGTCCCGCCGCGGCCAGGACGCCAGGGTGACCGTGGACGAGCGGCCACGAGGTCTCGGAAAAGCGACGAGCGGCCAGCATCGTGAGAGCCAGGACCAGGAGGCCGCCGCCGGCGCCGAGCGCCTGACGCCGGCTCGGCCAGCGCACGAGTTCGCCGACACCGAAGAAGCGCGAACCGCGAAAGACGTCGTCCGCGAGCACGGCTGCCCTCACCGGCTCGATGATCATTCCGCGCTCGCGATCTGCCCGCCTCGGCCGGGCGAGTACGAGCGTTCGCCCGGTACCAGCGCGACGCGACGCTTTCCCCGAACGAACGCGGAGCGCGTTCCGACCGGCGTCGAAGGAGAGGCTCGCGACCAGGCCATCGGGCACATCCGGTAGGGCAACTCTCTTCTCCATCTCGACTCCGGCAGAGCTGGTCTCCGGCCAGCGCGTGCCGACCGTGCCTTCCGACCTGCTGGGTTGAGGGCGGACACTTCGTGGGCCGCGATGGCTGGGCCACACGGGAAGTCACGCCGCGCGATTTGTTGAACGCGACACACCTAGCTTATCACCCCTTCGTGCGAAACGACCGGCAATAGACTTGATCCGACAATGCGTTCGTCGAGATCTCCATCGAACACGCGGTCGCCGGGTCGATGGCAGGCCGTGCCGTGTCGTCGATGACGGGTGCAGTGATGCCTGACGAGGAGACAACGCACCTCCGCGTCCTGATTGCCAACGAGAAGCGTGAGCGGCTCGAGCTGCTGGCGCAGGTCGTGACCGGCCTCGGGCACGACGTGATCGCACGGGAGATCGACGTGAAGGAGGTCGGCGCGGTGACCGCCAGGGAGCACCCGGATGTGGCGCTCGTCGGGCTGGGCCTCAGTTCGGAGCACGCCCTCGACCAGATCGCAGAGATCGTGCGCGAAGCCTTGTGCCCGGTGATCGCGGTGCTGACCGCGAAGGACCCGGCGTACGTCCACGAGGCCGCAAAGCGTGGCGTGTTCGCCTACATCGTCGAGGACACGCCCGACGAGTTGCAGAGTGCGATCGACATAACGCTGCAGCGGTTCGCCGAGTACCACAACCTGCAAGGCGCATTCGGGCGCCGAGCTCTGATCGAGCAGGCTAAAGGCATCCTGATGGCTCGCCACGCGATCGGCGCCGACCAGGCGTTCGAGATGCTCCGCCACCACTCGCAACACAACGGCCGCAAGCTGGTCGACGTCGCCGAGGCGATCGTCGAAAGCCACCTCCTCCTGCTGCCATCGCCTTCCCAGGCGTCGTCGAACCTGCCGCAGTCCGTCTGACACGGCGGCGCTCGGGGTAGCGCTTCCGCAGCCACGAAGCCGACGCCGCCGTTCCCGCACCCTCGGGCACGCTGCGTTGTCGTTGCCGGATGCGTGTTCGTCTTGCCGCGGAGGGCGCCGCTGTGGACGAGGCGCTAGGGAGTGACGACGAGGTCGTCGCGATCCGTCTCGGACCGCCCGAGGGCGGGCATCGGCAGGCACTTGCCGTCCCGCGCGGCCATCCGGTCGTAGGGCCATGCTGGCGAGGCATGGCTGAGGCCACTGGGCCCACCGAGCCGGCGGCGGCTCCACCCGACCCAGATCGCTTGCGTGCGGCAGCGCGTGAGGTACGTGAACGACGCTGCGCCCTTCGCGCTCGCAGCCGCGGGAGTCCTCATTGGGTTGGCGCTCGTGAGCCGTCACGCCCACTGGGACTTGTTGGGGCACCGGCTCTGGTGGCTGTGGCTGGTCGTCGCCGCCCCGTACGTCTGCCTTGCTGCGACGCTGCTCTTCGGATTGGGACGCCTCGTGCGGCATGACCGCAGGCGAGAGATCGTGATCGCGCTGCTCGCGCTCGTATGGATCTTCAACGTCCTCGGACTCGTCGTGCTCGTCGTCTCGTTGGTCGCTCACTCGGGCGTGCAGATCACGGGGCGCCAGTTGCTGTTCGGTGGCGGCGCCGTGTGGTTCACCAATGCCATCGCGTTTGGGCTTGCCTTCTGGGAACTGGACTGTGGTGGTCCGCTTGCCCGTGCGCTCGCGACCGCGCCCCGCAAGCCCGACTTCCAGTTCCCTCAAGACGAGAACCCCGAGCTCGCACGGGAAGGCTGGGCTCCCCGTCTGTGGGATTACTTCTACGTGTCGCTGACCAACTCGACCGCGTTCAGCCCGACCGATGCGATGCCGCTTACGCGGCCCGCCAAGACATTGATGGCGGCCGAAGCCACGCTCTCTGCGCTCACGATTCTTCTCATCGCCGCACGCGCGGTGAACATCCTCACGTAGAAGGGCATCGACCCCAGACCTGTTGCACGGCTGCGTGGCATTCGTCGCCCCGGTGGCATTGCCTGAACACCCGCCTAGGTCGCTTCCCTTACCGGGTGGCGCCGCCTTCGTCTTCCCAGTCCTGCAGCGCGGTCGATCCCGCCGGGGCGCTGTCCGCTTCCTCCATCCGGGTGGCCTCGCCGGATGGCCGCTCGTCGAGCGTGCGCGAGCGCCTGTAGGCGCCGTAGGCGGTCAGTGCCTCGAGGTCGTGTCGGCGTCGCCCGGGAAAGTAGGCGGCGGAGAACGTCTGCCAGTCAAGGCCAACCGGTACGTCCGCGCCGCTCGCGACGACGGATGCACGATTCTTCGTCACCGACTGGATCGATTCTGCGTCAAACCCTCCTGTAACCGCGACGCCCAGGCCCGGGCGTCGCGGCCCAGTAGGCCCGGTGGAGGTTGGCTACACGCCACTGCCCCGGACCGGGCCGGACGAAATAGCCGCGGAGGCCGCGCCCCTGTCGGAACAGTGGCTGCGTGGCGAGCCAGAGCAGGCCGAAGCCGGTCATGCCCGCGAACCACAGCAAGCCGACCATCGGGCTCACGCCACCGATCAGGAGCCAGGCGGTCATGGCGGCGCTCCAGAGCACGAACGCCCAGGTCATCTTGCGCCAGTGGAGAAAACCGGTCACCTGCAATCACCTCTTCCCGACCCGCGCGGCCGAGCTGCCGTCGCGAGTCGAATTGGGTCGAGCTCCCTGCTGCGCTCGGGCCAAATGGAACAGCTGAAGAGGAGTGCCAATGCCTCGGCGGCTACGACGCTCGACCGGACGCCTACACAGTATAGCGGAGATTTGTGCGATCTGTCACATTTCGGCGCTCACGGCGCGTTGGGGGCACAGACCACGGGATCGAGCAGGAGCGTGACGAGCTCCTTCTGTTCAGCCGTCATCACAAACGGAGCACGAGGACCGACTCATGCGGGGCGGGCGAAGCGATGCGAGGCCTCGACGAGCTGCTCCACGACGGCGAGCTCCGCTTGGTCTCGCGGCGCGTACAGCATGACGGCGGTCGGGGGGAGGAGCCCCATTCGCGCGACGGGATGCGGCTCCGCCCAACCGGCGTCGATGGCGGCTTGCGCCACATCCACCGGCAGCATCGCGTGGAGGCTGTGATCGGGGGACGGATGCAGGTGGGCGAACTCCCGGTCGATCATGAAGGCCTCGGGCGGCCCCGTGGGCTCGCCCGGGGCCAGGGTCAGCGCCCGCGCGCCCGGGACGGAGATGCCACTCGGCCGCTCGACGACTCCCGGGAGCGCGAACAGGCGCCGGCCGAGCTCCTCCACGAGCGCGGCGTCGACCGGTTGCTGATCGAGCTGTGTGTGCGGGTTCGTCGGAGTCGTCCGTGGTCGTTCTCCGCGACGCGTCGGCAGCGACGGATGCGCCATCTCGGACATTGTGCGGCTCAGTTTCCTACGGGTGCATCTGGAGGCCGAGCAGGACAGTGGACGCGGCGCAGGAGAGACGTGCCGCCGAGACGCCTCGCATTCGTCCGCTCGGGCTATTTTCCGGTTTGAGCGGGCGCTTGATCCCGGGTGGTGCGGCGGGTGTGAGCTCGTCCCGCGCGAAGACGGGGAGAAGGGTCGCTTCGGCGAGGGGGTTCATTGTTTCGACGCAGCGGGCGAACGGGCTACTCACGAGGAGCCACGGGCGGACGTACTCGAAGATCAGGTCGGGGACGCCGTTTGCCCCCGCCCGGCCTACCGCGTCGAGTCCGCGGACGAAGTCCAGCTCGGGGTCGGCCAGCTTGGTGCCCGCCAACGCGTGCCGCAGCAAGACGAGAACTCCAGACTCCCCAGCCATCAGTGCCCGTACGCACCGTAGCTTCCTCCGGCGGCCGGCACCAGTGAACGCGGTCAGGCTGTGGACGCGCGATAGCCCCGGCGTCCACGGCGCCGTTCCCGGAATCGGGGCCTGAAGTCCGTAGTTGGCGGCAACCCCCACAGGGCAGGTTTCCCAACGACTCCCAAGAAGACGCCACCAGGTGTGCAGCGGGCGTTTGCTCGTCCGTGATGCCTCGAGCGGTCGCCGCTACCCGGGTGTTGTGCGTGCCGGCAGGCTGTCGCCGCGCGTTCGTAGCACGGCGACGATGGCGATCACGAGGTAACCGAAGGCCGCGGCCTTGGGAGCGATGAATGCGAGGACGATCACGCCGACGTAGAAGCCGATGTTCGGCGTGGTCGCGAGGGTGATCGCATTGATCTCCTGCTCGGTTACCTCGGGCTTCAGGACGTGGCGGTCACGGAGAATCGAGCCCCACATGACCCCGACGACGACTGAGATCACGAGCAGCGTCCCACCGTAGAAGATCACTGCTGCTCGCTCTGCGTCCGTGTCATGGATCGCCTCGGCCATCAGCTTCGTCGGGAAGGGCAGAAACGACACCGCCATCAGCAGCAGGAGGTTGATCAGCATCAGCTGTCTGTTTGCGTACTGCAAGCGCCGGAAGATGCCGTGGTGCGCACCCCAGATCCCTCCGATCGTGATGAAGCTCGTCACGTAGGCGAGATACGACGGCCACTGGTGGCCGATACCGCTCCATAGGTCGTTGAACGCTGACTCGGGAACGCTGATCTCGAGGATGAGGAGCGTGATCGCGATCGCGAAGACGCCGTCACTGAACGCCTCCATTCGGCCGGTGCCCCAGTAGTCGTTCATTTGCTGGCTTCGCTTCGTCGTCGGACGCCCGACTCCTATGCGGCCGCGCGCGGCCGGTCAGGTCGAACCGGAGCCCCGAAGCGTCGAGGCGAGGCTGTCGACTTCTACTCGAGGATGTCGAGGCGAGCTTCGATTCGCTCCGTGTCGCTTCGTTCGTTGTTCGCCTGGCCGACGTCAGATTCACGTGCAGCGCGGGCGACGAAGGTCGACGTGATCGCGGCAGTCACGACCGCGAGAAGTGCGATCCCATCGGGCATGACGACCGAATGCGACGAGTGGCCAAACGACGTTCTTGGGCGTGGCCGCGCGCTTAGTCGGAAGCCGGACCCGGAATCGTGAACCGGCCGTCGATCGCTCCGAGGCCCGACTGCTCGACGATCTCGACTGCTTCGGACCTGCTCTTGACACCGAGCTTGTGGTAGATCGAAGCGACTTGAGTCTTGACGGTTGCGCGTGAGAGGTGGAGATGCTCGGCGATCTCCTGGAGCGAGAGATGCGTCGGCAGGAAACCGATCAGCCGGAGTTCGGCTGGAGTGAGCTCGTAGTCCTTCCCTCGTCTGATCCGCTCTTCGAGACGCTGCAACCGGGCGGGAAGCGTTCCGGCGTCGGGGTAGCCCTGAAGTGCGTAACTCGCGACCAGCGCGAACTCGAGGGCGCCGGCGAGGTCGCCGAGGTTCAGGCTGACATCGGCGCAGCGCAGCGCGCAATCGGCTTCGAGCCACGGGACCCCGTGGAGCAGTGGGCCCAGCCGCCGGACGTGGTCGAGCTGGTGCGCGGCCTCCGTGTGGTCGCCGCGCTGCTGGTTCGCCAGCGCTCCTGCCGCGTAGGCGATGGTGCTCTGGGCTGCCTCATCGAGACCCGCTTCTTCGACCAGCCGTAGCGCTTCGATCGCCCATCTCTGCGCGTTTCGCCGATCGCCGATCTCTGTGGCCGCGAAGGCCATATAGCTGAGACAGTAGAGCCGCACATGCGCGAGCTCTGGCCGATGGCTCGACAGAGCGAGTGCCTCACCGAACACACTGATCGCTGCTTGCGGTCGGCCCAGGAGAACGTTCGCCGTCCCGAGAGCGCGACTGGCGCTGAGAAGCCGGCGGGTGCCATCGGTCTTCTCCGCGGCGTAGACGAACTCGGCGTCACGCAGCATCCCGTGGATTCCGGCGGGAGCGACGGCACTTCGGACATTCGCGAGTGCCGAACGAAGCGAGGTCGCCCCGTCGGCGGATGCTACGCCGAGCGGCCTCCGCTCGGCGGCAGCGACGAACCGCTTCGCTCGGACAGGATCGCCGAGGAGCACGGACACCCAGGCTGCCGCGATCGACAATTGGGCGTCCGATTCGATCTCCTCGTCGGTGCAGCGGTCGAGCCAGAGCCTCAACGTCTCGATCCGTCCTCGACCTGCGAGCTCGTCCCAGTGCCCGTGCGCGATCCTGCCGGCCTGCGCGAGATCGCCGCTCTCGTGCGCGTAGGCGAACGCCTCGTCAGGGCTTCCGTGCAGCTCGCACCAATCTGCTGCCCGCTTCAGGTATGCGAGGAGCAACTCGGGATCGCGACGTTTGAGCTCCGCTCGGAGGAAGTCACTGAACAGGTGGTGGTAGCGGTACCACTCGCCGCGATCGTCGAGCGGGACGACGAACGCATTCGAGCGTGCGAGGGCTTCGAGCGAATCGGTCGCGTCATTCGTGCCGAGCACCGCATCGCACAAGGGTTGCGTCATCCGGTCGAGGATCGACGTACCGAGCAGGAACGTCTTGAGATTGTCGGGCTGGCGCTCGATCACCTCTTCCAGGAGGTAGTCGGCGATCTGCGGTTGAGTGCCGGTCAGACCGGCCGCGCTCACGGCCGCATCGTCGCGGTCTCGCGAAGAGAGCGCTGCCAGTGCGATCGCGGCAGCCCACCCCTCCGTCCGCTCGCGCAACGCCCGGGCCGCCTCCTCCGACAGCTCCAGACCACCGAGGCCGGCAACGGCTCGTGTCTCCTCCTCGTCCAGGGCGAGATGCGCGACCCCGACCTCGACCAGATCGCCGCGTGCACGGAGGCGAGCGAGCCGCAGTCCCGGATCGCCACGGGTGACCAGCATCAGCTGAGAGCCGGATGGCACGTGTTCGACGAGGAACCCGAGAATCGAGCGGCTCCTCTTGGCCGTGATGAGGTCAACGTCGTCCAGCACCAACACGAACGGGTCACGCTCGCCGAAGTCGGCAGCCAGGAGAGGAAGGGCGACCTCGACGATCCTCGGCGTCCGTCTCGACAACTCCTCGAGCAGGTCGTCGCGGACCGGGCCGGTGCGCTCGAGCGCCGCCGCGATGCGGGCGAGCAGCGCCACGGGGTCGTTGTCGCCGTGTGCGAGCTGCACCCAGCAGCTGCCCCTCGGATCCAGGTCGCTCCACTGCGCGACGAGAGTCGATTTCCCGTAGCCCGCCGGAGCAGAAACCAGCACCACCCGGCTGCGCTGCACGACCTCCTGCATGGGAGCGAGGCGGGCCCGCGGTACCGCATCGGCCCGAACAGGCGGTACCAGCACCGCCGCTTTCAGCAGACGCCGACGCTCGAGAGGAGGAGAAGAGCTGGCGATAGCTCCGACCTATGCCTTCGAAGCACCGCGGGCCGGCGTGATCCTGAGACACGCGTGGCGCCGACGGCAAGCGGCGCAGCCCGAGCGCAGGGAACGCCCGCGGCGGCTCTGACTTCCTAGATGCGAGTGATCGATCACGGCCACGGGGGTCAGCCGCCTTTCATCGACGGGCGCCCCTCGGCGACGTCCGCGCTCGAATCGGTATTGCCGCCGAGAATATCAGCCACTTTGGCCGATGAGAGATCGGCCGCGGCAGGTGTAGCGTCCGGCGCGTGGCAGCCCAACCGAGAGCCTCGAGCAAGCGAGCGTCGCGCACTGCGGTTCGTCTGACACCGACCGAGACGGCCGTCCTGACCCTCCTCGCGACGCACCGGACGCTCGCCGCGATCGGCGATCGCCTGGGCATCAGTCGTCCGACGGTGAAGACTCACGTCCAACACATCTACGGGAAGCTCGGGGCCACGAACCGGGCCGAGGCCGTGGACCTGGCCGAGAGTGCCGGCCTCCTGCCCACTCGCCGGGAAGGTCAGGTGGGCGGGAGTTGAGCTCGGCCTGGCTCGAGCAGGGTTTCCGCCGGGACGCGCCGCGGGCTCGGAGTCCGCTTCGGGTCGGTCGCCGCCATGTGGATTCTGAAGTGGAGTCAGCGAGTCCGCGGACGTGCCGATCGAGCACCGGGTTCACGATCGCTGTTGCAAGGCGAGGGACAGAGCCGTCGCTGGATTGCCCGCCGCCCGACCCAGGCCTGACAAGGAGGTACCAACGATGACCGAGATATTGGCCGAGCAGCTCGAGACCGAGCAGTCGATGTTCGTGCAGACCGCGCAGGGCATCGAGAGCGACGGTGCCAACCTGACGCTGCAAGGGATCACCCCCTCGACGCTCTTCTTCTCCGACCGGCCCCAGCGGGTCGTCGGGCACATGGCCACGACCGATTTCGTCGACCTGTGGGCCGTCGGCGACAACAGCTTCGAGACCGACCCGCCGAACGCGGTGCTCTCGTTCCTCGAGCCCGGCGCCGACGTCCCCGACGACGCGGTGGTCGTGCTCACGGCGCCGAACCTCACCGGCGACGGCAATCTCAGCTACTCCATCGACGTGCTCGATGGAGCGGTCCCGGCGCACACCGGACCCGTCACGCTGTTCATCGACCCGTTCGGGCGGCCGCTGTCGCCCGTCTCGGTCTGCGGTGTGCGTCGGCGCGAGCGACGCCGTGATCGGCGCGGGATGTAACACCAGCAGGACCGGGCCGCGGCGTCCCGCCGTGTCCCTAACAAGCTCCTGAAAGGAGAATCTGATGGCAGAGGAATGTTGAGAGGCCAGTTCTCGATCTGCTGGCGGGCATGACGGCGGACTCACTCGAGGCGTCGAATCTCGACTCCGAGACATTGATGCTGGTGCGCCTCGCAGCGCTCGTTGCGGTCGATGCTTCGGCCGCGTCCTATCTGCTCAACCTCGGCGCAGCCAGCGAGCTGGGCTTCGGAGCGGAAGAGATCCAGGGCGTCCTGACTGCGGTCGCGCCGATCGTCGGGACCGCACGTGTCGTTTCGGCATCGGGGAAGATGATCAAGGCGCTCGGTATCGCGATCGAGATCGCCGAGTTCGAGGCCGAGCTCGAAGACGAGACCGCCTCGTAGCAGTGGTCCGGGAGGGCGCGTGGGAGATGTTCCCGCGCGCCTATGCCCGCCGCGGCAGCACGAACGAGACAACAGCAATGCACGGCTCAACGTATTGACCACTCTCAATGCAATCCCGAATAGGAGGAAATGATGGCAGATGACAATCTCGTCCTTGTGGTCGGTAGCTACTCGGTTTCCGGGGCTGCAGCCGATGACTTCAAGGCGCTCAAGGCCGGCGAGGACGCCGGTGACTACCAGGTCGTCGGGGCCGTCGTCCTGAGCCGCGACGCCAGCGGCAAGGTCGATGTGGCCGAGCACGACAGCGGTGCCCACGTCGCAGGCGGCGCCGTTCTCGGCGGCACCGCCGGGCTCGTGGTCGGGCTGTTCGCGCCGCCGCTGCTTGCCGCGACCGCGGTCGGAGCCGGGATCGGCGCGGTCGTCGGCAAGCTCAAGAAGAAGCACGAAGAGAAGCAGCTGGGCGTCGAGATGGAGGAGTACCTGCCGCCGGGATCGTCTGCGGTCGTCGCGATCGTCGATGACACCTACGCGGACAGGGTCGAGGCCGCCCTCGTCAACTCGGACAAGCGGATCAACAAGGCAATCGACAAGGACGACTACGACGAGCTCCAGAAAGCTCTCGCCCAGTCGTCCGACGAGGTCACGAAGGCTGTGAGCTCCTAACCGGCCGGTACGGGAGGGGCCGGCAAACACGCCGGTCCCTCCCGCCACCAACAAGGGACATGACGATGACATCCACTCGCACACTCAGCCTGATCACTGTCGTTGTTTCAGTCGCGTTCGTCGCTGCGGGCTGCGGCTCAAGCGGCGACAACTCGACGACAACGACGACCACCAGCGCGTCGGCGACAGAGGCATGGGCGAGCGGTGTCTGCTCGTCGCTCACGACGTGGCAGGCCGCGATCAAGTCAGCCGCCGGCTCTCTGAAGAGCGATCCCACTAAGAGCGGGCTCCAGACGGCCGCCGACGATGCGAAGTCGGCGACGCAGACACTCGCTTCCGACCTGAAAGGGCTGGGCAAGCCCGATACCCCATCCGGGCAGCAGGCGAAGGACTCGCTCGATCAGCTCGCGACGAGCTTGCAGCAGAACGTGGCCACGATCGAGAACGCGGTCAAAGGCGCCTCCGGCATCAGCGGCGTCATCGCTGCCGTCTCATCGGCGACGGTCACACTCGCGACGATGGGAACAGAGGTCAAGACGACGGTCGCGGACCTCCAGGGACTCGACGCGAAGGGCGAGCTGAAGAGCGCATTCGCAAGCTCGAGCGCCTGCAACACCCTGACGAGCGCAGCCGGCTCGTGAACGCAACGATCGCCGCCGGCACGGCGGTCGCTGCCGTGAGCCCGCTTCGCGACCGGTCGCGGAAGCGACGCCTGGTCAAGGTGGGCGGCTGGATTGCGGTCGTTGCGTTGCTCCTGGTCGTCTTGAACCTATTGGGCGTCGACGTCCACGGCTGGCTGACTCATCTCTGGGATCAGCTCAAAGCCGTTCCGGTCGGCTATTTGGTCGCCGGGGTGCTGCTACAGGTGGCCCAGACGACGTTCAACGGGGTCGCCTACTACGGGATCCTCCGCTACGCCTACCCGGACGCCGGCGTGGCGCTGTGGCCGATCGTGACGGCCTATGCGGTCGGTGTCGGGATGAACAGCTTCCTGCCGGCGAACATCGGCACGTTCGTGACGCTGCTGATGTTCGTCGCGATCGTCCCCGGCTCGAGCTTCGCCGGGATATTCGCCGCCTACGTCGTCAACAAGATCTTCTTCACCGTCGTCGGCGCGGTCGTCTACGGCCTGTTGTTCCTCCAGGCGGGAGCGGCCTTCGACGTCGAACTCGGCTGGTTCCGTCACCACGCGCTGCTCGCGCTGCTGATCATCGTCGGCGGTGCATTCCTGATCTTCGTGCTCGGACGGATGTTCTGGCACAAGCTGAAGGGCCTCTGGGAGAAGGCAGAACAGGGCGGCAAGATCCTCACCGATCCGAGGGCGTACGCCACCCGGGTCCTCACGTGGCAGGTTCTCAGCTACGCCGCGAAGCTCGGCGTGATCGCGGTCTTCCTGGCCGCGTACTCGATCCCCGTCACGTTCGGCTCGGTTGTGCACGTGATCGGCTCGAGCTCGGCCGCGAACGTGACCTCGGTCACACCAGGGGCCGTCGGCGTCACCCAGGCGGCCAACGCAGCCGCGTTGCGCGATTACACCGACGGCGCAACAGCGACCGCCTACTCACTGAGCCAGCAGCTCGTGACCTCCGCCACCAACGTCGTCTATGCCCTCGTGCTCGTCCTCCTCATCTTCGGCTGGACGGGCGGCAAGGCTCTCGTCTCGACGTCCTACAGCGGCGCAAAAGAGAAGGTGCACAAACCGAAACACGACGAACCCGAGCCAACAGGCGCGGGCGTGGATGCGTGATGAGGCATCCCTGCGGACACAGCGGAGCGATGGTTGTGGTGACAAGCCAGCGACGCTTGGCCGGCACAACACCGCGAGAGCGATGACGACGTCACACGCTCCCGTAAATAGGCGCCGGTCTCTGAGGGTCGGCCGCGTCGTCGTCGGCTGGGTGATCAACACGGTGGCGTTGATGTTGCTGGCCTGGATTCTCCAGGGTTTCTCGATCGAGAGCTGGTGGAGCGGCCTTGCTCTGGCGGCCGTGCTCGGGTTGCTGAATGCGCTCGTCTGGCCGCTGCTGATCCGGATAGCGCTGCCGTTGACTGTGATCACGCTTGGATTCGGGGTGCTGCTCCTGAACGGTGTTTTCGTCTGGCTGGCCTCGGATGTTCTCTCAGATTCGGTGCAGATCAGCGGGTTATGGACGGCTGTCGTCGTTGCGCTCGGCCTGACGCTGATCAACAACGTGGTGACGTTGTTCCTGGGGATCGACGACGACGATCTCTACTACCGCGAGGTAATCAAGCGACACGCGCGAAAGTCGAAGGAAACGGCGGCGCCGAGCGACATTCCGGGGGTCTTGTTTCTGGAGATTGACGGGCTCGCGCACGACGTGCTCGTGCGGGCGATGCGGGACGGAAGCGCGCCGACGATGGCCGCCTGGCTGCGCAACGGCTCCCACTCGATGATCGAGTGGGAGTGTGACTGGTCGTCGCAGACCGGAGCGATGCAGGCGGGGATCTTGCAGGGCTCGAACTGGGACATGCCGGGCTTCCGCTGGTGGGAGAAGGACCGGCAGCAAGCGTTCGTCTCGAACAGCCCCAAGAACGCGAGGGAGATCGAGAAGCGGCACTCGAACGGCAAGGGCCTGCTGTACGCGGACGGTGCCAGCAGGGCGAACCTCGTCTCGGGTGATGCACCTCACTCGATGATCACGATGAGCACCGTGCGCGAGAAGCGCGAGGGCCGCCTCGGCGAGGACTACTTCGCCTTCTTCGCCAATCCCTACGACGTCACGCGCACCTTCATCCTCGTGATCAAGGAGATCGTGGCGGAGATCTGGCAGCAGACGCAGCAGCGACGTCTGCAGATCGAGCCGCGTGTGCACCGTGGCTGGTTCCCATACCCCTTGCTTCGCGCGTACACGAACGTGCTCCAGCGGGAGCTGGAGGTGGCGTCCACGATCCAGGATCTCTACAGCGGGCGACCGGTGATCTACACGATGTTTCTCGGCTACGACGAGGTCGCCCATCACTCGGGTATCGAGCGGCCGGAGACGCTGAGGGAGCTTGCGAAGATCGATAGGGCGTTCGCGCGGCTCGCTCGAGCCGCCGAGGACGCGCCCCGGCCCTATCGCCTCGTCGTGCTCGCCGATCACGGCCAGTCGCAGGGAGCGACGTTCAAGCAGCGCTACGGGCTCTCACTCGCTGATCTCGTGACCGAGAAATGCGGCGCCGACGAGGTGCTCGTGCCGGGAGGCGTCGACGAGGGCTGGGGCTACCTGAACGCCGCGGCGACGGAAGGGGCGTCCTCGTCCGGGGTGACGGGCGCGCTCACCCGGCTCGCCACCAAGAGCTCGACCGCGAAAGATGGCACCGTCGATATCGGCGGTGCGCGGGACGAGTCGGGCCGGAAGCGCAGGCACCGGGAGAAGAAGGGGGCAGAGGGGCCGCCCGAGGTGACCGTGATGGCGTCGGGCTGCCTCGGCCTGATCTCCTTCCCGCAGATCGAGGGGCGGGCCACGCTCGAGCAACTCGACGACCGCTACCCCGGCCTCGTCGAGGCGCTCCGCATGCACCCCGGAATCGGCTTCGTGCTCGTGCGCTCCGACAAGCGGGGAGCCGTCGTGCTCGGGCGCAGCGGCACGAACTACCTGGACGAGAGGCGCATCGAGGGAGATGACCCGCTTGCCTCATTCGGCCCGAACGCCGCGCTGCACGTGAAGCGCACCGACACCTTCCCCCACTGCCCGGACATCATGGTCAACAGCACCTACTGGACCGCTGTGGACGAGGTCGCCGCCTTCGAAGAGCTCTGCGGCTCACACGGAGGCATGGGCGGCACCCAGAACCATCCCTTCATCATCAGCCCCTCAGACTGGGCGCCGCCGTCGCAGCAGATCGTCGGCGCCGAGAACGTCCACCTCCAGTTCGTGCGCTGGCTCGTCGACCTCGGCCATACCGCCTACGCCGAACTGCCGGATGTCCCGCACCGACTCGTCCTGACACCGACCGCCGAACCAAGCGAGAGTGTCGCAGGATGAACATCGGCGCTTGCTTCTCACCCAGCGAGACCGTCCCGCGTCCAGGAGCCGAGCCGACGCGAACGTCGGATAGCGGGACATCGCCGGGGACACTGCGGTGCAAACGGGGAACCGAGGAGATAGCGAACGCCGCCGCCCCGACCAGGTCACGTCCGGCCGGGGTACGACGATCGGAGGCACGGTGGTAGGCCGGCCCCAGCAGGTTGTTATCACGTTCAAGACGCTGCTCCTGGCGGTCGCGCTCTTCTTGGTGACATGGGCCGTCGTCTCGATCCGCGGCACCTTCGTCGTGGTTCTGGTGGGGATCTTCCTCGGGCTCGTGTTCGAAGGGCCGGTGCGGCTCGTGGAGCGCAAGACGCGGCTGGGGCGCGGCCTGGCCGCGACCGTGACCGTGATCGGGGCCCTGATCGTGTTGACGCTGCTCGGGGTCGTTCTCCTGAAGCCGCTGCTGGAAGGGATGCAGTCCTTCCTCAAGGATTTGCCGCAGACGGTCGATCAGCTCAAGAGCTCGAGCGAACTCGGCTTCCTCAAGGACACGGGCGCCGCCGACACTGCCACGTCCGGGGCGCAGAGCGTCTCGAGCTCGGTTCCCGACGCGCTCGGGGCGCTGGTCGGGTTCGCGGGGTCGATCGCCTCGATGGCGCTCGACATCTTCCTGGTCACGTTCATCTGCCTCTTCTTCCTCTGCGAGGTCGCGGAGCTGAAGGCGGCCCTCGCGAGCGTGCTGCCGAAGGGGCAGGAGGAAGTGTGGCTGCCGCTCTGGGATCGCGTCACCACGATGGTCTCGCGCTGGGCGATCGGGGTCGTGATCATCGCCACGATCGCGGGCACCGTCCAGGGCACGACCGCCTACCTGCTCGGCTCGAGCTACGCAGTCGCGCTAGGGCTGATCGCGGGGTTCCTCGACATGATCCCGAACATCGGCGCCACGATCTCCGGCTTCATCCTCTCGCTGACGCTTCTGGCAGAAGAGGGTCTGACGGCGGCGCTGATCATGCTCGCGGTGGTGCTGATCTACCAGCAGATCGAGAACAGTGTCCTCACCCCGACGATCCAGGGCAAGGCCGTCAAGCTGTCGGCGTTCTTCATCATCATCTCGGTCGCGCTCTTCGGCGCCCTGCTCGGAGTGGTCGGAGCGCTGATCGCCGTTCCTGTCGCGGCAACGATCCAGATCGTGCTCGGAGAGGTCACGAAGACCTACCGGGCCCAGGTCGCGGCCGGCAAGACGGACGCCCGACCAACCGCCGAGGGCGAGGGACTAAGTGCCTGACCCGATCGACCTCGCCTGCGGCGACGGACGCCACCGTAGCCCGTAGCGTGGAGTCAACCCCGGCGGGGGTGAAGGTCGGTTGGGGTGTGGCCGGGATACTGGCGACGGCCCAGTTCATCATGGTGTTGGACACGACGGTGATGAACGTGTCGATCACGCAGGTCGTGTCGGACCTGAACACGACGGTCGTGGGTCTTCAGACCGCGATCACGATGTACACGCTGGTGATGGCCGCGTTCATGCTGATCGGCGGCAAGATCGGCGACCGCTGGGGCGCGAAGCGGGCGTTCTGGATCGGGGGGCTCGTCTACGGGGCGGGGTCGCTGACGACGGCGCTGTCGCCCAATCTCGCCGTGCTGCTGGTGGGCTGGTCGCTGGTGGAGGGTCTTGGCGCGGTGCTCGTGATCCCCGCGATTGCCGCGCTGACGGCCGCGACCTATCAGGGTAAGCAGCGTGCGATGGCCTACGGCATCCTCGGTGGTGTCAGTGGCGCGTCGATGGCGGCCGGGCCGCTGATCGGCGGCTGGGTGACGGCGAATCTCTCCTGGCGTTACGTGTTCGCCGGCGAGACAGTGGTGATGCTGATCTTGATGCTGTTCCTGAAGGTGATCCCGGCCACGGTTGGCCGCAAGAGCAAGCTCGACCTGGGTGGCGCGGTGCTGTCAGCGGCCGGATTGGGCGCCGCCGTGTTCGGGGTCCTGAAGTCGAGCCAGTGGGGATGGGTGACGGCGAAGGCGGCGGCCCCCGTTTCGCCGCTCGGGCTGTCGCCGACGTTGTGGCTGATCGCGATCGGCTCCGTCCTGCTGTGGCTGTTCGTGCGGCAGGAGCAACGGGTCAAAGAGCGCGGACAGGAGCCGCTGCTTGACCTCGCGCTCCCGCAGATCCCGAAGATGCGAGCCGGGCTGGTGGTGCAGTGGTGCCAGGCGTTCATCATCCAGGGCACCTTCTTCGTGATCCCGCTCTACCTGCAGACGGTGCTCGGTTTCGACGCCCTGAAGACCGGCAAGACGATCCTGCCGATGTCGGTCGCGATGTTCGTGTTCGCGATCGGCGGCTCCGCCATCACGGGCCGGTACTCGCCAAAACGAATCGTCCAGCGTGGCGTCGCCGCGATGCTCGTCGGCGAAGCAGTCCTGCTTCACTACATCGGACCCGAACTGAACGGCTGGGGCTTCGGCATCGGGCTGGCGCTGCTTGGAGCCGGGCTCGGGCTGCTTGCGTCGCAGGTCGGCAACGTGATCATGTCGTCGGTCGATCCCTCGCGCGGCGGCGAGGCGGGCGGGCTCCAGGGCACCTCGCTCAACCTCGGCGCCTCCCTCGGGGTTGCGCTCGTCGGCTCGATCCTGATCGCCTCGCTTGCGACGAACTTCTCGACCGAGGTGAAGGCGAACCCGAACCTACCCGACTCGGTCAAGCAACAGGCGGTCGCGGCATCCGAGAAGAGCGCCAACTTCGTCTCAACCGCACAGGTCGAACAGGCAGCGAAGGATGCCGGCCTGCCCCCACGCCAGACGAAGGAGCTCGTCGCCGTCTACTCCGACTCGCAGCTCAACGCACTACGGGCCGCGCTCGGGTTCCTGGCCCTGTTCTCGCTGCTCACGCTGGTGTGGGTGCGACACCTACCCGAACACGCACGCTCCGCCCCAGACGACGACGAAAGCAAACAGGTCAAACACACGCCGGACACGGCGGGTGCTCCCGCCTAGGCCCGGAACGGAAACACCCGTATCGAAGCCTTACCTACACAGCAAGCGGCAGAGGAGGAACGGAGATGACTAGCGTCGAGGACGGAGAGGTCGGTTCGGCAGAGCAGTCGCCGGCCGTCAAGGTCGAGCACTTCAGCGTGGCGGAGCGTGAGGCGCGGGGGAAGGCGGCACGGGCGGAGGTGCCGCGCAAGGTGCACGCCGAGTGGGAACCGACATCGGTCCGGCCCGACCCGGTCGAGCTGCTGGAGGAACAGGCGCAGACGCGGGTGCCCGAGCTGGTGCCGATCCGGTACGGGCGCATGCTCGTATCGCCTTTCACATTCTACCGGGGCGCCGCCTACCTGATGGCGTCGGATCTGGCCGGGATGCCGCGCACTGGTCTGCACACACAGCTCTGCGGCGACGCGCATTTGTCGAACTTCGGCATGTTCGCCGCGCCTGACCGGCGGCTCGTGTTCAGCGTCAACGACTTCGACGAGACGCTGCCGGGACCGTTCGAGTGGGATGTCAAGCGGCTCGTGGCGAGCTTTGCCGTCGCAGGCCGTGACCGCGGCTTCGACAAGAAGATGCGCGAGACGATCAATCGGACGGTGGGACAGGCGTACCGTGAGGGGATCAGACGGTTTGCCGCGATGGGCAACCTGGCGCTCTGGTATGCCCGGGTCAACGTCGACGAGGTCGCGCAAGAGTGGCTCAAGCAGGCGACCGCCAAGCAGGCAAAGCGCTACGACGCGGGCATCGCCAAGGTACGCTCGAAGGACAGCCTGAAGGCGTTCGCGAAGCTGACCGAGATCGTGGATGGCGAGCCGCGCATCATCAGCGACCCGCCCGTGGTCGTGCCGATCGAGGACCTCGCCTGGGCCGAGCGCGCGCACGAGTTCGAGGACTTCCTCAGAGGCGTGATTCGCTCCTACCGCCGGACGTTGCCGGGCGACCGGCGCAAGTTGCTCGAGCGCTACCGCTACGTACACGCGGCTCGCAAGGTCGTCGGTGTCGGCAGCGTCGGCACCCGCGCCTTCATCATGCTCATGCTCGGCCGCGACGGCGACGACCCGCTCTTCCTGCAATTCAAGGAGGCCGAAGCGTCGGTGCTGGAGTCGTTCCTCAGCAAGAGCGACTTCGCCAACCATGGCCAGCGCGTCGTCGAGGGGCAGCGGCTGACACAGGCCGCGAGCGACATCATGCTCGGCTGGATCCGGGCCGAGAACCCGCTCGACAAGATCACGCGCGACTTCTACGTGCGCCAGCTGTGGGACGCGAAGGGATCCGCACAGGTCGAGCTGATGGAGCCCGACCTGATGGCCACCTACGCGAGGCTCTGTGCCACCGAGCTCGCCCGCGCCCACGTGCGCTCCGGCGACGGCATCGCCATCGCGAGCTACCTCGGAGGAGCCGACACCTTCGACCGCTCACTGGCCCTGTTCGCCGAAGCCTACGCTGACCAGAACGAACGCGACTACAACACCCTCACCGACGCCGTCAAGGCCGGACAGATCAAAGTCGAAACCGGCGTCTAACGGTCACTCTGACACCGAACGGGAACGGTAGTGGCAAGTACGTCATACGAGGGCGTGATCTCAGATGCGGTCAAGGTCGTCGAGGCCGTGGGAGCCTCGATCATGGTGTTCGGCGGTCTTGCGGCCTTCATCGTCTACGCGCCGCGCATGCTCAGCGCCTCGACGCGGCCTGGCTCCTACGACGCGCTCCGCCGCAACCTGGGTCGCTGCATCCTGCTGGGCCTCGAGGTGCTGATCGTCGCCGACATCGTCCGGACGATCATCGTCGACCCGACCTACGAAAGCGTCGTCGTCCTCGGCGTCATCGTGGTTGTGAGGATTCTGCTCAGCTTCTCGCTCGAGGTCGAGATGGACGGCATGTGGCCGTGGAACCGCTGGCGCCGATCCGAGGGCGGACGAGCAGACTCGTCAGGATGAGGACACCCAGGCTTCACTGCTAGCACCTCGTTCGTCGGCTCCTCAGTGCTTGACCGTGCGAGGTCGCGCAGCGCCAACACCAACGGCCCGCCGTAGCGAGCCGAAGGTGGGTGCGCGCTTCTTCGCGCGCGGCTAGCCCTTACGTCTCGTCGACTTCGAACTCCTCGAACTCAGCGAGCTCGTACGCAGCTCCTCGTGGCTCGGGAAGGCATTGCTCGCGGAGCGGCGAAGAGCACACGGCGGCGAACCAACGACTGAGGAGGACACCATGGAACGGTTTCCTTGGCATCCGCGGTTGCGGCACGCCGGGACCGCACGACGTCTCGTGATCGCTGCCGTCGCCGCGCTGACGCTGGTGGTCGTGGCCGCGGTAGGGATGGCCGCGACGTTGGCACCCGGACCGAACGGCTGCCCGACCAACAAGAGCTTGAAGACGGCGCCGATCGCCGACCTCGCACCGCCCGCACGGACCCAGATCGAGGCGTTCGACGTCCTGTCCGGGCCGATCAACGAGCAGACGCAGACGTTCACGCTGAAGGTCCGCGTCGGGAGCACCTGCAGCGTCAACATCAAAGGCGCGAGCGTCTACGTGACCGCAGTGCCGTACAACCAGTTCACCATCCCGGACGAGGAACTCACCGGGGACGACGGCACGGCGACCCTGGTCTTCCGCCGCGACGCCAACTTCCCCGCGAGCAGCAAGCAGCAGCAACTCACGCTATTCATCCGCGCGACGAAGCCGGGCGAGGACCCCCTCGCCGGTGTCTCGACGAGACGGCTCGTCGCGGTCAACTTCGAGGGCTGAGCCCCTTGCGCACGGCCGCGCCCGAGCCACCTCGCGGCGCGGCCGACGCACGCTGGAGCAAATCACCGGGCTGCCAAGTCTCGTCGCGCTCCGACAACAAGGATGTGGCAGCCTCTCGACGAAGTCGGCGCCTTAGACGTCTGCGGACTGCAGCATCTACCAACGGGAGGCAGCGATGAATTCACGGAGCATGGCCGGATGGATCGGGTTTGCCGGGATCTTGATGGTGCTCCTCGGCGGGCTAAGCGTCTTCGAGGGGCTGATCGCGCTCTTGGAGGACAACTACTACGTCGTCACACCGTCGGGATACCTCGTCTTCGACATCACCGCCTGGGGCTGGATCATGCTGATCTGGGGCGTCGTCTTGGCGCTCGTCGGTCTCGCTCTACTCGGTGGCGCAAGCTGGGCGCGGTGGACGTCGATCGTGCTCGTGAGCATCAACGTGTTTGGCCAACTCGGCTTTCTCGGCAACACCAACGACACGGTGTGGCTGCTGATCACGCTGACGTTCAACATCATCATTCTCTACGCGTTGATCGTCCGATGGCATGACAGCCAGCGGGAGCTACAGACTCGCTGAGAACACCGGATGCCTCCTGTGCGGGGGGCGCCGTCCCAGGCGCCCTCGCACAGGACGAGGACCAGCCAAGCGGCTATCGCGTCTCCCCGACCCTTCGTACTCGCGACGCGAGCCGGAGATCGCGGCGATGCAAGCGTCAGCGGAATCGCGTCGCGGCGTAGCGGGCGCTCTCAGGCGGCTCCGGAGAGGGCGCACGTCGTCCTTCCCGCAGCGCCGCTCGGGGCGATAATTCACGCCTTCGTAGCTTCTGCTCGACGGGCGCTCTTGTAGGCGCGCTTGGCCGCCTGGTACTCCTCGAGCGCCTGGGTCGAGTCGACGTCGCCGAGCGTGGGGAAGCTCGGGGCGAGCGGCTCGGCGACCGCGACGCCGAAGCGCTTGGCCAGGACGGCGCTCAGGGCCTTCACCTTCATGTCACCGAAGCCGGGCAGCGCCCGGATCCGGCGCTCGAGCTCCTTGGCGTCCTTCGCCTCCGTCCAGAGCCTTGCCGCGTCCCCGTCGTACTCGGCCGCGACGTAGGCGCAGAGCTCCTGCACCCGCCGCGCCATCGCGCCCGGAAAGCGGTGGATCGCAGGCGTCTCGCGGAACATCTCCTCGAGCCTTCCCGGGTCGGTCCCGGCGATCGCTCCGGCGTCGAGCGTGCCGAGGCGCTGCCGCAGCTTCAGCGGGCCGGCGAACGCCGTCTGCACCGTGACCTGCTGGTCGAGCGCGAATCCAATCAGCAGGGCGAGCGGATCGCGGGCGATCAGCGCGTCGGCCTCGTCGTTCCCGGTGAAGTGGAGAGCAGCGGGGGCGGCCATGCGTCGATCCTACCGCCGGCCGTCCGGCACGACGCCCTCGGGGATCAGGCCGAGCTTCTCGTACCGCTCGAACGCAGCACGCCAGAGCGGCTCCGCCGCCATGGCCTCGGCCATCAGCGACCTCACCCGCTCGAGGTCGCCGTTTCGCGCGTACGCGAACATCCTGGCGGTCTGGACTTCGTGCTCGGGGAGCCCCGCCTCGCGCGCCGCCGCAACCTCCTCCGCAGGATCGGCGCCGTCGGCGATGCGGTTCCGGCGCCGGTATCCGGCGGCCATCCGGTAGAGGCGCCGGAGCTCGTCGAGCGGCTCGCGGTGGTCGTCCACCCGGAGGTCGAAGACGCGCTCGTACGGCGAGCCGCCCGGCTCGGTGGTGACGACGACCAGGCCCGCCGCCTGTCGTCCCCGAAAGTCGCCGCCCGCCGCCTCCGCCCTGTCCAGCGCCGCCAGCAGGCGCTCCGCAAGCGATCCAGGGGTCGCGGTGAACGCCTCGGCCATCGCCGGCCAGACCTCGTCCGAGCGCAGCATGTTGCCCTGAACGCTGAACCCGGCGCCCTGGAGGTCGCCCGCGTGCGGGATGCACCCGGCACCGGTGTGCGCCGCCGTCCTTCCCTCGTGGTCGACGTACGCGACCTGCCGCACGTCGCGCAGGTCGTCCTCGGCCAGCAGCCTGGTCGAGCGCGGCTCCGGGCTCCGCTCCGTCGCGCATGAGCGACAGCCCGTCGGGGCCGTAGCGGCGCTCGGTGAACGACTGCGTCGCGACGGCGCCGACGCCGGGAAGCGCCCACGCGCACGCAGCACCCGTGCCGAACGCGCACGACTGGACGGCGACGCCGACCTCGCCGGCCTCGGAGTCCCAGGCCACGATCGAGTACGTCATCGGCTTGGATCATGCACCACGCCCACCGGGCCGCATCGCGAGCGGGACGGTCAGATGGTCTCGGAGATCCGCTCGGCGATCGCGACCGTCGTCACGTTCGTGTTCGCGCGCGGGATGGTCGGCATGATCGACGCGTCCGCCACGACGAGGTCATCGACTCCGAGCACGCGTCCGGCTGCGTCCACCACGCGTCCGATCCCGCACGTCCCGGCGGGATGGAAGTAGTTCCGGATCGTCCGACGGACGTAGTCCTCGAGCGGCTCCGCACCGGGTGCGCTCTCCGTCGCGAGCAGCCGGCGCAGCCCCGGCCGGTCGGCGATCGAGCGGGCCAGCTCGAGCCCTTCGACGATGGTGGCGAGGTCGGTCGGGTCGCGCAGGAAGCCACGTTCGACCTCGGGGAGGACGCCCGGGTCGCGCGAGCGAAGCCGGAGACGGCCCGCCGAGCGCGGCTTGACGTGGAAGACGCCGACGCTCGCCTCGTAGCGGCCGGGCGACGCGCCCTCGTTGGTCCACGAGACGAGATGGATGTCCCAGCTCCCGGCGGGGCAGCTCGCGCTCGCGGCCTTGACGAGGGCGTGCGGCTCGAACAGCGGCCCGGTGCGCCGGACGTGATCCGCGGTCAGCTCGTCCAGGAGCCCGGTCGGCTCCCAGCGGATCCCGGTGCCGTGGTGATCGAGCAGCACCTCGCCCACGGGCAGCGGCGCGACGACCCGGATCCCGTGCCGCGCCAGCTCGTGCTCGGGCCCGATCCCGCTCCGGAGCAGGATCGCAGGAGTGAAGTACGCCCCCGCCGCCAGGACGACCGTGTCCGCGTCGATCCGGTCGCCGGCCGCGGTGACCACCCCCTTCGCGCGCGCCCCGTCCATGGCCAGCCGGTCGACGAGGGTGTCGGCGAGGACGGTGAGGTTCGGCCTGCTCCGCGCCGCGTCGAGGTACGCGAACCCCGTGTTCCAGCGGGCCCCCTCGACGACGTTCGAGGGGAGCGAGGACCTGCCGACGGGCTGCGACGGGTCGTCCGGGTCGTCGAGGAACGGGAAGCCGAGCTCACCGGCCGCCTCGAGGAACGCGACATGGAGCGGCGCAGGCTCGTCCGTGTTCGCCGGCCGGACGCGGAGCGACTCGCGGGCCCGGGCGAGGTACGGCGCCAGGGACGCGTAGCTCCAGTCGGGCCCCCATTCGTCGTAGTCCTCGGGCGTGCCGATCACCGCCATGCACGCGTTGTGCGTGGAGCAGCCGCCGATCACCCGCGCGCCCAGCGACCGTTCGTCCTCGCCGCCCGCCCCCCAGTCGTGCGTGAAGGTGAACGACCGCGGGTCGAGCAGGTCGGCGGGCCACGCGCCGGACGCCCGGGGGCCGTAGTCGGGGCCCGCCTCGATCAGGCAGATCCGCCGTGCCGGATCCTCGGAGAGGCGCGCCGCCACGACGCACCCTGCGGTGCCGCCACCGACGACCGCGACGTCGAAGCTCACGGGCGCGAGCATACGACGACTCATCGAGCGCGGATTGGCGTGATCTGTCTAGACAGTCTAGACTTGTCGTGTGACCTGGCAGGTGCAGATGGCGAAGCAGCGCTTCAGCGAGCTCGTCGAGCGCGCCGTGACGGAGGGGCCGCAGATCGTCACGAAGCACGGTCGCGAGACGGTCGTCGTGCTCGAGATAGGCGAGTTCAGGAGGCTCTCTGGTCAGTCGCGCACAGAGCTCAGCTTCAAGGAGTTCCTCCTCTCGATGCCCTCGACGGACGATCTCGTGATCGAGCGGTCGAAAGACCTGCCGCGCGAGATCGATCTCTCGTGACGTATCTGCTCGATACGAACGTCTTGTCGGAGATCGGCAAGTCCCGGCCCAACCCCGGCGTCCGATCCTGGTTCGCGGACGTCGAGGACGACAGCCTTCACCTCAGCGTTCTCGTCCTCGGGGAGATCAGGCACGGCGTCGAGCGCCTCCGGACACGTGATCCGGCGCACGCGTCGGCGCTGGAACGGTGGCTCGAAACGCTCGAGGCACAGTTCAGGGGACGCACCTTCGCCGTGGATGCACCCATCGCTCATGCCTGGGGCAGGATCAACGCCACCGATCTCGTGCCGGCGGTGGACGGTCTCATGGCCGCCACGGCGCTCGTCCACGGGCTCGTCGTCGTCACGCGGGACACCGCTCCGTTCGAGCGGGTCGGCGTTCCCTGGGTCGACCCGTGGGCCGCCTGAGGACCGTTCAGGCGCTGGAGCTCGAGCTCGATCCGCAGGAGAGGCGCGAGTTGATGCGACTCGGCTCTGCGCTCGCCTACGCAGTGACCGTCATCGACGCCGCCGATCGGAACACGATCGCCGCGTATGGGCTCGTCGCCCGGGCCGACGTCGTGCGCGACCCACACCCGTACGGCAAGCCGTAGCCCGGAGGCAGTCGTCCGAGGGCTACGCTCGCAGGGTGGATCCACTCGCCACGCTCTCACCGGGAACGAGGGCCTGGTTCGAGCGCGCCTTCTCCGGCCCGACACCCGCGCAGGAGCTCGCCTGGCCGGCGATCGCGGCGGGCGGGCACGTTCTCGTCCAGGCGCCGACCGGCTCGGGGAAGACCCTCGCGGCCTTTCTCCTCGGCATCGACCGGCTGAACCCCTCGCCGGGCGAGGGTCTCCGGCTGCTCTACGTCTCGCCGCTCAAGGCGCTCAACTACGACATCGAGCGCAACCTGCGGGGACCGCTCGCCGGGATCGGCTCGGCGCTCACGGTGGGCGTCCGCACCGGCGACACGCCGCAGCGCGACCGGGAGCGGATGCTCCGGACGCCGCCCGACGTCCTGATCACGACGCCCGAGTCGCTGTACCTGCTGCTCACGTCTCGCGGCCGCGAGCTGCTGAAGACCGTCGAGACGGTGATCCTCGACGAGGTCCACGCGGTTGCGGGGACGAAGCGCGGCGTCCATCTCTCCGTCTCGCTCGAACGGCTCGAGCGCGTCGTGGAGCAGCCCTTCCAGCGGATCGGCCTCTCCGCCACGCAGCGCCCGCTCGCCGAGATCGGCCGCTGGGTGGCGGGGCCTGCGCGGGAGATCGCGCTCATCGACGCCGGGCAGAGCAAGGAGCTCGACCTGGAGGTCGTCGTCCCCGTGGAGGACTTCCGCGAGCTCGGGGCGTCGCGGCTGCCGCTCTCGCAGCCCGTCGTGCAGGACGGGGTGGAGATGGACGCGGGGTACGAGGCGACATCGCGCTCGATCTGGCCATCGATCTACCCCGCCCTCCTCGAGCTGGTGCGGGCGCACCGCTCGACGATCGTGTTCGTCAACAACCGCCGGCTCGCCGAGCGGCTCGCGCTGCGCATCAACGAGCTCGCCCAGGCGGACGCCGAAGGCGGCGTAGCCCATGAGCAGCGAGAGGTCGCGCGGGCGCACCACGGCTCACTGGCCCGCGAGCAGCGCGTCCTGATCGAGGAGGACCTCAAGGCGGGCCGGATCCCGTGTCTCGTCGCGACGTCCAGTCTCGAGCTCGGGATCGACATGGGCGCGGTCGACCTCGTCGTCCAGGTCGAGAGCCCGAAGTCCGTGGCACGCGGGCTGCAGCGGGTCGGCCGCGCGGGTCACGAGCTCGGCGCGACGTCCAAGGGGCGGATCTTCCCGAAGTTCCGGGCCGACCTGCTCGAGTGCGCCGTGGTGGCGAAGGCGATGCGCGAGGGCGCGATCGAGGAGACCGCGATCCCGCGCAACCCGCTCGACGTGCTCGCGCAGCAGGTCGTCGCGATCTGCGCGGACGAGGAGATCGCCGTCGACGACCTCTACGACCTGATCCGGGGGTCGTATCCCTTCGCCGACCTGACGCGTCAGCAGCTCGAGAACGTGCTCGACATGCTCGCCGGGCGGTACCCGTCCGACGAGTTCGCGGAGCTCCGGCCGCGGATCGTCTGGGACCGCACCGCAGGCGTGATCCGGGGGCGTACCGGCGCGCGGCGGCTCGCGGTCACGAACGCGGGCACGATCCCCGACCGCGGGCTCTTCGGCGTCTTCCAGGTCGACGGCGGCGGGCGCGTCGGCGAGCTGGACGAGGAGATGGTCTACGAGGCCCGCGAGGGGCAGACGTTCATGCTCGGCGCCTCGACCTGGAGGATCGAGGAGATCACGCGCGACCGTGTGCTCGTCTCTCCGGCGCCCGGCATCCCCGGCGCGGTGCCGTTCTGGAAGGGCGAGGGCGTCGGGAGGCCGTACGAGCTCGGCGCGCGCATCGGCGCCGCGTCGCGCGAGTTGGTCGCTCTCTCTGACGAGAGAGCGACTAGACGACTGCGAGAGGACTTCCACCTCGACCCGTGGGCAGCCGGGAATCTCCTGGTCTTCTTGCGCGAGCAAGAACGCCACAGTGCGCTCCCGACCGACCGGACGATCGTCGTCGAGCGGTTCCGCGACGAGATCGGCGACTGGCGGGTCTGCGTCCTCACCCCGTTCGGCGGCCGCGTCCACGCGCCGTGGTCGATGGCGCTCGCGGCCCGCCTGCGTGACGCGCTCGGCCTCGAGGTGCAGTCGCTCTGGTCGGACGACGGCATCGCCCTGCACTTCCCCGACGCCGACGCACCGCCCGCACTCGGCGACCTCCTCGTCGAGCCCGCGGAGCTGGAGGACCTCGTCGTCCAGGAGGTGGGCAGTACCGCGCTCTTCGGCGCGCGGTTCCGCGAGAACGCCGCGCGCGCCCTTCTCATCCCGAGACGGCGGCCGGGACAGCGCACGCCACTGTGGCAGCAGCGGCTCAAGGCGCAGAGCCTGCTCGAGGTGGCGCGGAAGTACGGCTCGTTCCCGATCATCCTCGAGACCTACCGGGAGTGCCTGCAGGACGTCTTCGACCTCCCTGCGCTGCGCGGCATCCTGCGAGGCCTCTCGACGCGGGAGATCGACCTCGTGGAGGTCGAGACGCCGTCGGCCTCGCCCATGGCCGCTTCGCTCCTCTTCGACTACGTCGCCACCTACATGTACGAGGACGACACGCCCGCGGCGGAGCGCCGCGCACAGGCGCTCTCGCTCGACCGCGAGCTGCTGCGCGAGCTGCTCGGCCAGGAGGAGCTCCGCGACCTGCTCGACCCGGGCGCGCTCGGGGAGGTCGAGGCGGCGCTGCGCCCGGAGCCGCGAAACGCCGACGAGCTGCACGATCTCCTGCGGCGCGTCGGTGACCTGCGCGAGGGCGAGCTCGACGCCGGGTTCGCGGAGACCCTGGTGCGGGAGCGCCGTGCCTTCGCGGCACTGGTCGGCGGCGGCCACGCGGTGATCGCGGCCGAGGACGCCGGGCTGTACCGCGACGCGTTCGGCGTGATGCCCCCCGGCGGCTTCCCCGAGGCGTTCCTCGAGCCCGTCGACGACGCGCTGGAGCGCGTCCTCCTGCGCTATGCGCGCTCCCACGGGCCGTTCACCACGCGCGACGTCGCCCTCCGCTACGCCTTCGAGGCAGAGCGGGTCGAGGCCGAGCTCGCGCGGCTCGAGGCGCGCGACCTCCTCGTGCGGGGCGAGCTCCGGCCCGGCGGAGTCGAGCGCGAGTGGTGCGATCCGGACGTCCTTCGCCGCATCCGCCGTGCGTCGCTCGCCGTCCTGCGCCGTCAGGTCGAGCCGGCCGAGCAGGCCGCGCTCGGCCGCTTCCTCCCGGCCTGGCACGGGATCGACCGACGGGCCTCGCTGCGCGAGGCGCTCGTCCCGCTCCAGGGCCTCGCCCTCCCGGTCAGCCTCTGGGAGACGGAGATCCTGCCGCGGCGCGTGCCCGGCTACCAGCCCGCATCGCTCGACCAGCTCTGCGCCTCGGGGGAGGTGGTCTGGGTGGGTGCGGGGCTCGACCGCGTGGCGCTCTTCTACCGCGAGGACGCGGCCGTGCTCGGGCCACCCACGACGGCGGAGCCACTCGGCGGGCCGGCGCACGACGCGGTTCGCGCTACGCTCGCCCGCAGCGCGGAGTTCTGGCCCGACCTGGTGGTCGCCACCGGGATCGACCCCGCGGAGGCTCTCCCGGTCCTGTGGGAGCTCGTCTGGAACGGCGAGGTCACGAACGACGCGTGGGCACCGCTGCGGGCGAAGCGCCGCTACGGCGTCCCCGCCACGGAGCGCCGCCCTCGTCGCTTCTCCCGCTCGCGCGTCTCGGGCGAGGTCGCCACCGCCGGGCGCTGGTCGCTCACCGGGCGCCTCTTCGTCGCGAGCGGCGCCGCGTCGCCGGACGAGCAGCCGGCAAGTCACGACTCGTCACGTGCCCCCGACGGGCGCGCGCTGGCGGAGCTCCTGCTCGAGCGGCAGGGGATCGTGACGCGTGACGGTGTCCGGGCGGAGGGGATCCCCGGCGGGTACGGCGCCGTGTACGGGGAGCTGAAGGCGCTCGAGACCGTGGGCTCCTGCCGCCGCGGCTACTTCGTCGAAGGGCTCGGCGGGGCCCAGTTCGCGCTCTCCGGCGCTGTCGAGCGCCTCAGGGAGCTGCGCGACCTCGACGACGACGAGCCGCTCGTCCTCGCGGCCGCCGATCCGGCACAGCCGTACGGCGGCGTCCTGCCGTGGCCGAAGCGCGCCGCCGCGCGGGCCGCGCGCGTCGCCGGCGCGCACGTCGTCCTCCTCGGCGGTGACGCCGTGCTCTACGTCGAGCGCGGCGGCCGGTCGCTGCTGCCGCTCCGCGACCCCGACGGCGACTGGCTCCGCCCTGCGCTCGCAGCCCTCGTCGGCTGGGTCCGATCGGATCGCGGCCGCCGGCTCTCGGTCGAGCGCTTCGACGGGCGGCCGGTCGTGGAGAGCGACGCACTGCCTCTGCTCGTCGAGGCGGGCTTCCTGGCCGGGCCGCGCCGCGCTGTCCTGCGTCCCTGACGACGTCCCCTGTCCGGGCATCCCGGCATGGGACGGGACTCGAGCCGGCGGGCCCGTACGGACCAGCGAGACGGGGCGGTCCCCCCGACCGCCCCGCCTCGGTTCCCGTGTCGGACGGTCGCTACGGGAGTGCAACCCTGTTGCGATTGCGCGTGCTCAGCAGGACGCCTGCGAGGCCCGCGGCGAGCAGAGCCGCCATCCCTGCTCCGACTCCGAACCACGTCCAGTCGGTGTCGCTCCCACCCGAGGTGGCCGGCAGCGAGACGGTTCCCGGATACCGCGTCAGGGCCGAGTCGCCCGTCAGGCCCTCGGGCTCGGGAGCCGAGACCCGCGTCAGCGGGGAGTCGCCCGTGAGCCCGAGTGACGCCTGACCGCTGAACTGGGCCGCGTCGACGCCGATCCCGTGGCTGAGGTAGGGGATCGTCTGCTGCTCGACCGTGACCGCGGAGTCGGACGCGTGCGTCGCGATCGCGGTCCGGATCGCCGGATCGAGCCCGTCGTCCGCCACCTGCGACCCGCCGTCGACCCGCGTGAGCGCGGCGTGGACGCCGGTGAGCTTGGGCGACGCCTGCCCGGAGAACTGGCTCTCGTCGACGCCGATGCCGTGGCTGAGATAGGGGATCGTCTGGGGCTGGGTCGCCGGCACGGCCGACGCTCCGCCGCCGGAGCCGCCCTCGACGTCCAGGAGCATTGCGTTCGCCCCGCCGGCGAACAGTGCGGCGACCGCGGCGAGCGCCGCTGTCGCGATCATCATTCGTAGGGTGGTGTTGTCGTTCATGTCCCGTGTCCTCCTCGACCGTTCGACCATGCGCCGAGGCTATGAGGCGGTCGCGCTCGCGTCGTTCACCGATGTGACACAGCGTGTGTAACGCTTGCGACACAAGATGGAGTGGCGGCTCTTCGAAGGGATCCCGGGCGAGGACGTGCGCGCGGTGCTGGCGCTCGCGCGCCGCGCCACCTATCGGCGCGGCGAGGTCGTCTTCCATCACCACGATCCGGCCGACGCGGTGCACCTCGTCGCGAAGGGCCGTTTCGACGTCCGCATCACGACGGCGCTCGGGGACGTGGTCGCGCTCGCGATCCGCGGGCCGGGCGAGACATTCGGCGAGCTCGCAGTGGTCACGGGCACCGAGCGGAGCGCGACCGTCACCGCGCTCGAGCCCGGCGAGACGCTCGTGCTTCGCGGCTCGGAGCTGCGGCGCCTGGCGCGCGAGCACGCATCGGTCGACGACGTGCTCGTCCGCATGCTCGCAGAGCATGTCGGCCTCCTGTCCGAACGGCTCGTGGAGTCCTACACGGTCGACGCGGAGACGCGGGTCGCGCGGCGGTTGCTCGAGCTGGGTCGCGTCTACGGCGGCTCGCCGCCCATCGTCATACCCCTGATCCAGGAGGAGTTCGCGGCGCTCGCGGGAACGTCGCGCGCGACCGTCAACCGCGTATTGCGCGAGGCCGAGGGCCGGGGGCTCGTCGAGGTGGGGCGGGGGAGGACGGTGCTCCTCGACCCCGACGGCCTGGCGCGGCTCGCACGCGTGCGAGGCTGACCGACGTCAGCCCGGCGTCGCGAACTGCCTTGGCATGAACGCACCGTCCGAGCGTGGCCTGGAGCCTCGTCGCCGTCGGGCCGCGTTCGCCTCACAGCACGAGGATCAGGCCGAGAACGACGCCGAAGAGCAGGTGCCTCCACGTCGCCTGCGCGAACGCCCGCCACGAGCGGTGAAGCATTGGCAGCTCGGGTGCGCCGCGGGCCGGATGAAAGCGGTCGGTCAGCCAGGTGAGGGGAAACGTGATCACGTGCTCCGCCAGCGCGAACGCGACGGCGCCCCAGAACACGCTTCCCCCGAGCCATTCGTGGAGCGCCCAGAAGACGATTCCGGCCGCGGCTCCGTTCGCGACGTGCAGCGCGAGCCCGACCGGGCGCCAGTGCGGCCCTCTCGTCACGAACAGGCCGAGCAGTGCGACGTCCGAGTAGGGGAACCGGAAGACACGTCGGTCGAGCGGCTCCTGCAGCGCCCAGATGGCGGCCGCCACTGCGCCGGCGAGGGCTGCGTGGAGCCAGGCGCTCATCGGGCGGTCACGGGGCGCACGTGGGATGCACGGCGGAGCGTGTGGTTCGGTGTCGCAGACGAGTGCGGAGCCGGAACAGCGACACTCTAGGGTCGGTGGGGGTCATGCATGCCCGAGGGTGACTCGATCCGGCGCGCGGCCGCGCGGCTCCGCCTGCTCGTCGGGGAACGGGTCGAGGCGTCCTCGCCGAGCCCCCGTGGCCAGGCGACGAACGTCGCCCGCGCCGTGGACGGTCGGGTGCTGGAGTCCGTGGACGCCGTGGGGAAGCACCTCCTGCTCCGCTTCGAGGGAGGCATCGTCGTCCGGAGCCACCTGCGCATGAACGGGCGCTGGCGCGTCCGCGCGCGGGACGGGCGCCCGCCGCAGGGGCGCCCATGGCTCGTCCTCGCGACCGACCGTTGGGAGGCGACGCAGTGGAACGGCCCCGTGCTCACGATCGACGACGGGCGAGCGGCGCGCATCGGCCCCGACCTGCTCGCCGACGAGACGTCCGTGGATCGCCTCGTCGCTCGGATTCGTGCGGTCGACCAACGGCGCCTTCTCGGAGACGTCCTCCTCGACCAGCGCGTGGTCGCGGGGATCGGGAACATGTGGCTGGCGGAGATCCTCTGGCACGCCCGGCTCTCGCCCTGGCTCGAGGTCGGCGCCACGGACGACGCCGAGATCGCGGGTGCACTGGCGTGGGGACGGGAGGCAATGCTCGGATCCGTGGCGGGCCGGCGCCCGCCGCGCGCGGTCTACCGGCGGACCGGACGGCCCTGTCCTCGGTGCGGAGGCGCGATCCGGTCTCGTGGCCTCGGCGAGCTGAACCGGACCGCGTACTGGTGCGAGGGGTGCCAGCGCGGGCCGTGACCGCGGGGCGCGGGGCAGGGATCGGCCGGTCGGCCGTGTACCTGTCCTCGTGGCTCCGCGCTCGCCGCAACTCCACCACGCCCTCCGGGCCTTCACGCTCGGCGCGTTCGCGTATCTCCTGCGCGAGCTCGACGAGGCAGGCGAGTCCCTTCCGTTCGCATTCGAGGAGCACGAGGGCAAGGACCGGCCCGCCTTCTACGAGTACCGGCCTCTCGTGCGGGACTTCGTCGAGGCGCGCGCCGCGCGGCTGCGCGGGCGCGAGGACGCCCTGATCGCACTCGAGGAGCTCGGCCGCGAGCCGGCGGCGGGCATCTATGCCCGCGCGCACGCGGGTCGCGACCCCTCGGAGGACGACGCGCTCTTCCGTACCGTTCTCGTCGACCTCGTGATACGGGTCGCCGAGGCGTGTGGCGGCTTCGACTGGGACGACGAGTCGTTCGACCGCGCATACGCCGAGCTCGAGCGCTCGCTGTTCGGCGAGCGACGGGCGTACACGGCCGTCGCGCCGCTCGTGGGCATCTCGACCAGCGTGCAGCGCGAGCTGGGCGCCGCGATCCGGATCCGCGCAGCTGCCGACGGCGAGCTGGCTCGCCACTGGCCCGAGGCGAAGGGCCTCCTCCCGCCCGGCTTCGGGCGCGAGGCCGACCGCTACTGCGTCATCGAGCTCCGCGCGGCGCTCGGCTCGGACGAGGACGTGCCGGACGCTCCGGCAGAGATCGCGGACGCCGTGTCGGCGATCCGTCTCGCGACGGACGCACCGCTCGCTGCCGGGCCTGTCCTCTTCGAGACCCTCGACGGGAGACCGTATGGGATCCGCCCGGTGCTCCCGATCGCGGCGACGCAGCCGCCCGGCGAGGCGACGAGGCTCGACGAGTTCCGCGCGCCGGTCGCGGCGGAGCTCCTCGTGCGGCTCGGCCTCGCCGACGCCGACACGAACCTCGCCGAGGCCCTCGATCGATGGGAGCTCTCGCTCTTCCAGCACGAGCCCTTCCGCTCCGAGCAGCTCCGTGCTGCGCTCGGCGCCCTGCTGGGAGCGACGTGGCCGCTCCGGGCCGCCGTCCTGCTCGAGACCGACCCGGATCGGCGAGAGGCGCTCCACCGGGACCTCGCGGCTCTCGCCGACGGCGGGGAGGCGAGCCCCGGCGCCGCCGGCGCCGTGCGACGCGCGCTCGTCGAGGCGCTCCGCGACGGCGACCGGTCGGCGCTCGTCGTCCGGCTCGACCGGGCGCTGCTCGGCCTCGCCGCGCCGGGACGCCTGCGCGTGGCGTCATAGATGGTTGATCGGTAATTGGCGTGACGTCCGGGGGCGTCCCAGACCAAGCCGGGCGCACCGGCCGGGTGCGGTTCGTAGTTGGTGCTACGGGCCGTGCCCGGACGGGGCGATCCGGCGCCGTGTCTGGGGCGTCATCCGGTTCGCGCGAATTGCCGATCAACCATCTAGCCCTCTGGCGCTCCTCGAGTCGGGTCAGCCTGCCGGGGGATGGCTCGTCCTGGGTGCCGCGCTCCGCTCCGGTCGTCGCCCGCCGCCGTCACATATCCGGCACGAAGTCGACACACACCCGTCACGAGTACCCGGCTACGGTCGGTGCATGGAGGAGGCACGGAGCGTTCTCGAGCGGCTCGAGCGGATCGAATCCATGCGACGGGCGAACGCGGGCCCGGTCGAGCTGCTGGGGGAGCTCCGGGCTCTCCTCCGCGAGGCGGAGGCATGGTCACGGGTGGAAGGAGGTGAAGCCGGCGACGACGCGGTCGCGCGACTGCGGGAGGCGCTGGCGCGTGACATGATCGGTGTGTGATCTCACACTGGGACGACGTCGACGCCGTCCAACGCGAGTCGGGCCACATCTCCGGTCGGTGGCAGGCGCTCACGGGCGAGAGGTCGGAGTGGGTCGGGGTCAAGCGGATTCGCATCGCCCCGGGCATGTGGTCGACACCGCTCCATCTCGAGGGGGCGGAAGAGGAGATCTTCTTCGTGCTCGACGGGTCGGGCGTCTCCGTTCAGGGCGACGGCTCGAGCGAGGCGGCGTACGCCGTCGGCCCCGGCGACTGCCTCGTCCACCTGGCGCTCGAGCATGCGCACACGCTCCAGGCCGGTCCCGAAGGTCTCGACGTCCTGGCGTTCGGCGAGCGCACCTACGCGGCGAACACGCTGCTCCCGCGCGCGGGCGTGTCGTGGCTCGGCCCGACGTGGGTGCTCGAGGGGGCGCCCGAGGACCACCCGTGGAAGCGGGAGGCTGCCGTCGGGCCGCCCGAGGTCGCCGAGCTCGCCGAGCGCCCGTCCCGCATCGTGAACGTCTCGGACGTCGAGCCGGAGCTACGCGAGGGCGCGACCGTCTCGCGCGCCGTGCGAGACCTGGGGCGGGCGGCGGGATCGCTCAAGACGGGAATCAGGCTGTTCGACGTCCGGCCCGGCAAGCTGCTCAACCCGCCGCATTGCCACAGTGCCGAGGAGGAGATCTTCGTCGTGACCGCGGGCGAAGGAACCTTCGAGCTGTGGCCACATCTCCGTCACGGAGGCGAGCACGAGCAGCACGAGGTGCGTCGCGGAAGCGTCGTCGCGCGTCCCGCCGGCACCGGGCGGGCCCACACGTTCCGCGCGGGCACGGGCGGTCTCTCCGTCCTCGCGTACGGAACCCGCGACCCGCGTGACGTGACCTACTACCCGCGCTCCGGCAAGGTCAACATCCGCGGGGTCGGGTTGATCGGCAGGCTGGACGTGCTCGACTACTGGGATGGGGAGGATTGAACGTCGCGTGAAGGAGTCGGGTGGACCGCGGTGAACGAGGCGTGGTCATGGGACTCATCCGCCTTCTGCCCCGACCCGGGGGAGCGCCTGCACCACCCGAGCGCGCTCCCGATCCGATCCCCGAGCCTGAGCCGCCCGAGGAGATGTCGGAGCCGGTCGCGTTGAGCGAGCCTGCGGGCGAGCCCGAGCAGACGATCGCGGCTCCCGAGCCGGCAGCGACGACCGCGCCGGTGGACACTCCTGCGCCGGCCGAGCGCGTTGCGACGCACGTCATCGCGCTCGCGAACCAGAAGGGTGGGGTCGCGAAGACGACGACGACGCTCAACCTCGGCGTCGCGCTGGGAGAGATGGGACACCGCGTGCTGCTCGTCGACCTCGACCCGCAGGGCAACCTGACGATGAGCCAGGGGTTGAACCCCGACGTGATCGAGCGCTCGATGTTCGACGTGCTCGTCCACAAGGTGCCGATCTCGGACGTGATCGAGCATCGAGAGGTCGACCTCGCGGTCGCGTCGATCGACCTGGCGGGGGCAGAGCTGGCGCTGAGCGCGCTCATCGGACGCGAGCGCGCGCTGGAGAAGGCGCTCGCCGAGGTGCGGAGCACCTACGACTTCGTGTTCATCGACACGCCGCCGTCATTGGGCCTCCTGACGATCAACGCGTTCGTCGCAGCGACGGGCGTCATCGTTCCGGTGCAGTGCGAGTACCTGTCGCTGCGCGGGCTCGTCCAGCTCGAGAACACGCTCGCGATGGTGCGCGAGAACCTCAACCCGAACGTCGGCGTCGAGGGGATCGTCGCGACGATGTTCGACGGCCGTACACTGCACTCCCGGGAGGCGATCGAGATCCTCGAGGAGAACTTCGGCGACCTCGTCTACCGGACGCGGATCCGCAAGACCGTTCGCTACGCGGAAGCGCCCGTCAAGGGCAGCTCCGTTCTCAAGTACGACCCGACGGGCGCCGCCGCGGAGGCCTACCGCGAGCTGGCGCGCGAGATCGTCGCGGCGAAGGAGGCCGAGGATGGCGCGCAAGCGCGCAAGCATGCGTGAAGGCCCGCTCGCGGAGCTGTTCCGCGCGACGGAAGCGGCACAGCGGGCGCAGGGCGAGGAGCAGGCAGGCGGGCAGCCGACCGCGCCCGAGCCGACATCGGCAGCGGACAGGGTCGAGGCACAGCTCCCGCTGGAGCCCGCCGAGCCGGTCGCCCCGCGCGCCGAGCCGGTCGAGCTGGACGCAACGGTCGAGCACGTCTACGAGTTCGAGCTGGGCCGCTCGGAGCGGGCCGAGGCCCCAGTCGCGCGTGCCTCCGAGCAGTCTCCCGTTCCCGAGCCACGCGCTCCGGAGCCCGTCACGGAAGTGGCCCCGAACGTCGTCGAGCTGGTGCCCGAGCGGTCGGAGCCGGCATCGACCCCCGCGCCCCGCGTCGAGGCAGCTCGCGAGGCGCCGGTCGAGCCGTACGCGCCGCCGGCGAGCTTCGTGACGCCGATGCCCGAGAGCGCGCCGCGGCTCCACGTCGCGGGCGACGTCGCCTCCTACCTCGCCGTGATTCGCGTGGTCGGGGTCGGTGGCGCCGGGATCAACGCCGTCAACCGGATGATGGACGCCGGGATCGCGCAGGTCGACTTCGTCGCCGTCAACACCGACGCGCAACAGCTCGAGCTCTCCGACGCGCCCGTGAAGATCCATATCGGCGAGTCGATCACCCAGGGCCTCGGCTCGGGCTCGGATCCCGAGACCGGCCGGCGCGCGGCCGAGGAGGGCTACGACCACGTTCGTTCGGCGCTCCGCGGGAGCGACATGGTCTTCGTCACCGCAGGCGAGGGCGGCGGCACGGGGACCGGTGCGGCGCCCGTCGTCGCGCGCATCGCGCGCGAGCTCGGCGCCCTCACCGTCGGCATCGTGACGACGCCGTTCAAGTTCGAGGGCACGCGACGGAAGGTCGCCGCGGAGAGCGGCGTCGAGGCGCTCCGCGGGGAGTGCGACACCGTCATCGTGATCCCGAACGATCGGCTGCTCGAGGTGCTCGACCGCTCGACGTCGATGATCGACGCGTTCCGGATCGCCGACGACGTCCTGCGCCAGGGCGTCCAGGGGATCTGCGACCTGATCACGCTGCCGGGCCTCATCAACCTCGACTTCGCGGACGTCCGGACGGTGATGACCGACGCCGGGTCGGCGCTCATGGGCATCGGCTACTCGGAGGCGCGCGAGAATCGCGCCCGTGAGGCGGCCGAGCGCGCGCTCCGGTCACCGTTGATCGACACCGAGATCGTCGGGGCGCGCGGAATCCTCCTCTCGATCGCCGGCGGTGACGACCTGACGCTCCTCGAGGTGAACGAGGCGGCGGAGGTCGTGAGGCAGGCGGCCACCGACGACACCAACATCATCTTCGGCGCAACCGTCGACGAGCGACTCACCGGGCAGGTGTGGGTGACCGTCGTGGCCACCGGCCTCGGCGCACCGCGCCGCGCGTCGTACACGCCGGCCGTGGCGGCGATGGCGAGGGCATCCGGCGAGCGACAAACGACGGACGCCGAGCGCGAGCTTCCCAGCTTCCTGCGCTGAGCCCTCGGCGCCTCCGCTCGGCGCGGGTCGGGTGAGCTCGTACTCCTGTCACGGCGGGTCACGTCGGCCCGGTCGAGCTCTCGAGTCTCCCGTTGGCTGGACTTCACGCGCCTTTGCGGCCGGCGGGACCACCTGGCGCGAGGACGAGGGCGCTCTCCGAACGTTCACCGGAAGTCGACCGGACCACTACATCCCGTCGGTCTAGGGTCGGATGCATGGACAAGGCGCGTCTCGTGGCGATCCCGCTCTTCGCCGATCTCCCCGATGTCGAGCTCTCGGCACTGGCTTCGGTCGCCGGCGAGTCGCAGATCGCGGCGGGAGAGGCACTGGCGGCCGAAGGCGACTTCGGTCACGCCGTGTACGCGATCGAATCGGGAACGGCCGACGTGATCGCGGGAGACGTCACGATTCGCTCGATCGGCCCGGGCGACGTCGTCGGCGAGATCGCCGTGCTCGTGGCGGGCCGACGCACCGCATCGGTGGTCGCGACGTCGCCGCTGCGCGTCATCAGCCTGTTCAAGCGCGACGTCTGGGCTCTCGAGCGAACTGCGCCCGAGGCCACACGGCGGCTCGGTGTGCTCCTTGCAGAGCACAGGGCATCTGCGCGAGCGTAAACCGGTCGGGCGACGCCGCCACACGCCAGACGGCCGCTCGCGTCTCGACCGAACGCGGCCTGCTCTTGCCGGAACCCGCTCGCTGAGCCTCCTGACCCGGAGCGCTCTACGCTCTCCCCATGCGCGGTGCCGTTGCAGCGGGAAATCGGAGCTCCGCCGAGGCGGGGGCCTGGGCGCTCGCCGAGGGCGGCACGTGTGTCGACGCCGCGCTGGCCGCGACGTTCGCCGCGTTCGTCACCGAGGGCCCGCTCACGGGCCCGTCGGGAGGCGGCTTCCTCCTGCTCCACGAGCCCGGCCGCGACGCCACCGTGCTGGACTGCTTCTTTGCGGTTCCGTCGGATCGGGGCGGGGAGATGGACGAGGTCGAGATCGACTTCGCCGACGCGTCGACCCAGGTCTTCCACGTGGGCGAGGCATCCGTCGCCGTGCCAGGGTTGCTCCGGGGGCTCGAGGAGGCCCACGAGCGGCGCGGCCGGCTCCCTTGGGCGACGCTCTTCGTGCCGGCGCTGGAGCTCGCCGACCGTCCGTTCGCCGCGACCGATGCCCAGGCGTTCCTCCACGAGATCCTCACGCCGATCCTCCAGCGAGAGGCGGGTGGTCGGCGCGTGTACGGAACCGCCGGCCAGATCGACGCCACGGACATCGTTCCGACGCTGCGGCTCCTGCGCGACGTACGCGCCGACGCGCTCGCCGTTCTCCTTCCGGATCTCGCCGCAGATCTCGACGCCTATCGCGTCGAGGAGCGTCGTCCACTCCACGGGGTCTTCGCCGGAGCTTCGGTGATGACGACCCCGGCGCCGTCTCTCGGCGGAGCCGTCGTGCAGACCGGGCTGGCGGCGCTCGACGCGCGCGACCGAGGCGCACCCGGGTCGCCCGACGAGGCCCTCGCGCTCGCGGCCGCGCTGGCGGCCGCGTATGGCACCGAGGGCGCCGGTGCGGGTGCGCGCCCGACCGGCACGACACACGTCTCGGTGGTCGACGCGGACGGGGCCGCGGTCGGGCTCTCGTCCACCCTCGGCTCGGGGTCGGGCGTCTTCCGCCACGGCTTCCAGCTGAACAACATGCTCGGCGAGCTCGACGTCATCGGCGTCGAGGCGCGCGAGGCGGGCACGCGGCTCCCGAGCATGATGTCGCCGACCCTCGTCCTCGGAGAGGAGGGAGAGCCGCGACTCGTGGCCGGAAGTGCCGGCTCGGTCCGCCTCGCCGGGGCGATCCTGCAGGTGGTCGAGGCGGTCGTCGGGCACGGGCTTCCGGTCGCCGAGGCGATCTCCCGACCACGACTGCACGTCGACGACGCGACGGTCCACGTCGAGGGCGGATGGTCCGACGACGTCGCAGCCGCGCTCGCCGAGGACGGGTTCGACGTCCGCCGCTGGGCGGACCGGAACCTGTTCTTCGGAGGCGTCTCCGCGGTCGAGCGCCGTCCGGGCGGGATCCTCGGCGCAGCCGGCGATCCGAGACGCGGCGGGCACGGCGTGGTCGTCCGATGATCGCCGTCCGGCCCGCGGAGCCGACCGACGCGTCGGAGCTCGTCGCGCTGGCGGCCGCCGTGGGCCGTGAGCCCGGCGATTGGCTCCTCGCGACCGAGACCTGGCGTCCGGTGGCGGACGAGCGCCGCTACCTGAAGGCCGTGCGCCGCCACGCCGACGCGGCGGTGTTCGTCGCGGTCGACGGCGACCGGATCGTCGGCAGGCTCTCGCTCGCCCGCGATCCGCACCCCGCGAGCGCCCACGTCGCAGACCTCGGCCTGATGGTCGCCGCGAGCCACCGGCGTCGGGGGATCGGTCGCAGGTTGCTCGACACTGCGGTCAAGTGGGCCGGGATGGCCGGCGTCAGCAAGCTCGAGCTCCACGTCTTTCCCTGGAACCTCCCCGCGATCCAGCTCTATGAGGGGTTCGGCTTCGAGCGCGAAGGGCTTCGCCGCGGGCAGTACCTCCGCGACGGCGTCGCCGTCGACGCGATCCTCATGGCCTATCACCTCCCTTCGGAATGGGAATACCCTCCATCTCCAGGGCCCTGATCAGGAACCGCCGCATCTCGGGCTCGTAGCGCGGGTCGAAGAGGGCCTCTCCTCCGACCATCCCGCCCGCCGCCCGCACTGCCTCGACGAGCTCGGCGATCGACGGCCCGCTCTCCGCCCTGCCGACGGGAAGCGCGATCCAGCTCGGCGGTGGCCCGGGGAGTGGGCTTTCCGCCGGCCAGGGGTCGATCCCCGGGGGCCCGTCGTCGTCGTGCGGCCGCTGCTCGTCCATGTCCAGAGCATGCCCGCGAAGGTGTCACGTGTCTGTGCCGGCTTCGTGCCGGATGTGTGCCCGCGTCAGCGAGGCCTGCGCGGCCCCGCGGCACCGCAACGTCCCCACCATCGGGCGGGCGTCAATACGGTGCGTCGACGTCCTCGACGAGCGCCTCCCACTCGGGCGGCCCGTCGTCGCGCAGCGCTTCCGCCGCCGACAGTGGCTCCGGCCCCAGAGCCGCAGTGGTCGAGAAGCGCGCCGGATCGGGCTCGATCCACACCCGGGGCAGGTGCAGCCGATCCGCGTCCCAGCACGTGCCGATCGTCGGGTCGGCGGACACGTGTCCGTGGGAATGGAGCCGCAGCGCCTCGTCGAGCGACGAGAAGCGCGTGTCGTCCAAAGTCAGCAAACCCTCCGTTCGGAGCTCGGCCGCGAAGCCCGCCGCCCGCGCGCCGTGCTCCGGGTCGACCGCCTCGTTCTCGCGTCGCGTGTCGTGCAGCAGGCCGAAGCAGAAGACGACCGCCCTGTCCACGCCCCCCGTCGACGACGCGAGCTCGAGGCCCGTCGCGGTCACGCAGCGCCAGTGCACCTCGCCGTGCCACTCCGAGCTGCGTCGCCACGCACGCGAAAGCACTTCGCTCACGAGGGTGGTCAGCGACCGCGCTTCCATCCATTCACCATCGCACGCTGCGCCGTCGTCTGGGGTGAGGGCACGTACGCGTCCGAGACGTCCCGGCGGAGCTCCGCGATCCTCCCGATGGGGTCGCCCGCGTCGAGCCCGTGGCGCACGAGCCAGCAGCCGACGACCGTTCCGGTGCGGCCGATCCCGCCCCAGCAGTGGACGTACGCGACGCCGCCGTCCTCGAGCGCCGAATCGACGTCGTCGAGGATCCGCGTCATGTGCGGAATGGTCGTCGTTCCCAAATCGACGATCGGGTGCGAGACGCGCCATGTGTCCTCGCCGAGCAGCCCCTCGTACGGCTCCAGCGCGTCGGCGGGGTGCGTGAGGTCGACGAACAGCGTCACCCCATGCGCGGCGAACGAGCGGAGCCGTCGCGCGGCCTCGTCCGGGTCGGACGACCCCGGGTACTCGCCGGCGAGGAAGCCGTCGACGACGCGATAGCTGTCCCGGATGGGAAGAAGCACGGGCACCGGCAGCGTACGCTTCGCCCGTGGACGCCGACCCCGTCGAGCTCCGGGTGCTCGGGTGCCTGCTCGAGAAGCAGCGCACGACACCGGACCAGTACCCGCTCTCCCTGAACGCGCTGCGGCTCGCGTGCAACCAGACGACGAACCGCGACCCTGTCGTCGCCTTCGAGGAGGCCGAGATCCAAGAGGCGCTCCAACGACTCGCCCGCCGCGGCTGGACGCGCCTCGCGAGTGGGGCGGGGAGCCGTGCCGCGAAGTACCGCCAGCTCTTCGACGAGGCGCTCGGCCTCGCGGGCGACGAGGTCGCCGTTCTCTGCGTGCTGATGCTGCGCGGGCCGCAGACGCCCGGGGAGCTGAACCAGCGGACGGCCCGCCTGCACGCGTTCGCAGGGCTCGACGAGATCCACGCGACGCTGGAACGGCTCGCAGCGCGCGACCTCGTGGCTCGCCTCGACCGGCGGCCCGGTCAGAAGGAGGAGCGATATCGCCATCTCCTCGGGCCGGACGAGGAGGAGGGGACACCATCCTCGACGGCCGGCGTCTCGACCGAGAGGACGGTGCCCACCGCCCCGCCCGAGCTCGAGACGCGGGTTGCCGCCCTGGAGGCCGAGGTCGCGCGACTGCGTGACGCCGTGGTCGCTCTCGATGCGGCCAGCGGACGTGGGCAGCCGGTCGATCCCTAGGTCGGTGAGGCCTCACCCGGCAGGTTCACGACCGCCCGGGGCCGCGTTCGTCCCTCTGCGTGCCCGACCGTCAGTCCGCGGCCGGCTCGTACGCGTAGACGGCGACGCCGGACGCGAATGTCGTCGTGTCGACCAGCCTGACGTCGGCCATCGTTCTCATCGCGGAACGGCCGGTGAGGCTCGTTCAGATGAGCCGAGGCTCGAGGGGCTCCTCGCCGTCGGGCCCCACGCGGTAGGCACGGGCGCCTGCCTCCCGGGCGACGACTTCGGCGAGCTCTGTGCCCTCGTAGAGGACAGCCGCTGCATCGTCGCAGGCGATCCCGGGCGGGAACCCGTCCCGGACGAGGCTCGTGTACACGGGCCGGCGGCGCTCCTCGCCGTCGTAGTGCGGGCACGCGCTCCCGGGGAGGAAGCCGAGCCCGTCGCGCATCCCCGCGAGCTCCGGCCCGAACGAGTCCGTCACGCCCGCCTCGAACCAGCAGATCATCCCCGCGCTCCAGCCGCACAGCAGGATGCCGCGCTCCCACGCCTCTCGCAGGATCGCGTCGAACCCGTGGACACGCCAGATCGCGAGCGCGTTCGCCGTGTTGCCGCCGGAGACGTAGACGACGTCCTGCGCGAGCACGAGCTCGCGGAGCCCGGCAGGCGGCCACGGGTTGAAGGACACGTGCGCGGCCTCGGCCCGTCGCGCGAACGAGCCGTAGAAGGAGAGCAGCACGTCCTCCGTCGACCCCGCCGCAGTGGGAACGAACAGGACGCGAGGGCCGTTCGCGAGGTCGAGGACGAGGTCGTCGAACGCCGTCCCGAGCGACGAGCCTCCGATCGCGAGGATGCGCCCGGCCACCGGTCGAGTATCGCAGCGGCCGCCGGCCGGGCCAGCGAGAACTCCCGACCGCGCTCGTGCCGGGGACCGGGGGCGAGGCTCGCCTCCGGCCCCCGACCGAGCGGAGCTCCTAGGCGCTGCGCCGCGACGGCCGTGCGATACGGCCGCGTGCCGGGCGGTCGGACTCGATCGTGAACGCCGAGAGCTGGATCAGCTCCCCGTCGAGCTCGAGCCCGGCGCCGAGCACCCCGGGGCCGTGCAGCCGGACCTCGACGCCGAGGCCCGCAGCCGGACTGCGCTCCGCAGGCGCCTGGCCGACCTCGTCGACGAACCCGTGGATCCGCTCGGGCCGGGTCGCGCGCGCGTCCACCTGCTCGAGCGCATCGAGCAGGTACCCGGTGCGCAGCTTGGGCCACAGTGCGGCGAAGGCGTCCGGGCGCGAGACGGCGTCGAGGCAGAGCGCGTCCCCGAGGCCGAGGACGGCACCGCACTGCCCCGGCGCGGCAGGGAAGGCAGTCTCGAGGCCCGCGATCGCCCGCCCGTGGGCGGAGAAGGCGTCGTTGTTCGCCGCGGTCGGCGAGGCAACCTCCATCCGGTCGAGCTTCTCGTGCACCGCGCGCCAGACCTCGCCCTGCGCCGCGCCGCGAGCACGGCCGCGGGCCGCGAGCGCGTGGGTCTTCGCGCGCCGCAGCTCGGCGTTCGAGACGTGGCCCGCGGCGGAGAAGAGCGGCGAGACGGAGCGCCACCTGCCCTGCTCGACGCACGACACGGGAATCGCGAGCTTCGAGCTCGCGGCGACGAGCACGCTGACGTCGAGGATGCGGTTCTGCTTCGCCCCGACGAGCTCTTCGCCGTCGTAGAGCAGCACGGCATCGTCGAGTGGGTTGGAGACGGCGAGCTCGGGCACGGTCCCGTCCGGCCCGGTCTCCGTGATCTCGAAGCCGCGCTCGAGAGCCTCGTCGAGCGTCGCGTACCGCGCGACAGGGTCGCGCAGCGGGAAGAGCGGAGCGACGACGATCCCGCGGTGCTCCACGGGCTCGCCGACCTGGAAGCGGAAGAGCGTCTCCGGGTCACCCCGGTCGAGCGTCTGTTCGGTCATGGTGCGACTCCTTTCGTCACACCGGAGTCACCTCGCCGACGCTCTGTGCTTACGAAGCTCTGTGGACGATCGCGGCTACTGCCGCGTCGCCGTCCAGGTCACCTCGTTCCGGCTGCAGGTGTACGCCTCGCCGCCGTACCTGAACGAGAGGCTCGCGATCGCGACCGTCCCGCTCGCGTCCCCGGACGTCGTGAAGCGCCCGCTGATCCGGTACGTCGCCTGGATGTCGGTGACGCCGGACGACCCGCCCGAGAGCGGGCCAGCGTACGCGTAGGAGAAGGACAGATCCGGCTGGATCGTCGTCCGGTCGCCGCCCTGGAGGCCGAACCCGATGGTCAGGCGCACGCCGTTCGAGCAATCGACGATCGCACCCGTCGAGAGCTCGTCGACGACCTGCCCCGCCGCGTTCGTGTCCACGCAGATGCCAGGCCCCGGCTGCGTGTAGCCGCAGTACGTCCCGGCGAGGAGCGTTGGAGCCGCGGGCGCCGGGCGCGGCGGAGGTGTCGGTACCGGCGTGCTGCGCTCGACGACCTCGCAGTCCTTCGCGACGGGCTCGCCGCGCTCCGCGACCGCGATGTCGCGCCCAGCGCCGCAGGAGAACCGGTCGAATCCAGGCCCGCCCGTGAGCGTGTCGTTGCCGGCGAGCCCGAAGAGGCGGTCGTCGCCCTTCCCGCCGACGATCCGGTCGGATCCCGTCGTTCCGCGCAGCACGTCTGCGCGGTCGGTGCCGACGATCCTCGCCGCCGCGGCCGTCGACGTGACGACGAGCGCGAGCGCGACGAGCAGCGTGGCCACCCCACCCGGTGACCCTCCCCCCATGGACGAGATCCTAAGCACGACGCCCGGCGGCGCAATGGCCCGCCCTGGAGCTCAGTGGCTGCGGCGTGCGCCGACGACCTGCCACGCCACGCTGGTCGAGAAGCCGCGACGCACGAGGAAGGCGACCGCCCGTCGCTGCTCGGCCGCATCCGCGACCGGCCGCGATCCGAGCGCCGCGTCCGCGAGCGAGGCCTCGTCGGCGTCACCGAAGACGTCCGCGAGCGCGGCCTCTGCGTCGGCCGGTGACACACAGCGGCGGCGGAGCGCCTGGGCCGCCCGGCGCGGCCCGTACCTGCGTGCCCGAAAGCCGCGCGCCAGCTGGCCTGCCAGCTCGGCGTCGTCGAGGTACCCGAGGCGCACGGCATCCGCGACGACCTCGTCCGCGACATCCGGCGGGATCTCGCGAGCGGCCAGCTTGGCCTCGATCTCGGCGACCGATTGCGCCCTCGTCGCGAGCGAGTTCACGACGAACGTGCGCGCCTTCGCGACCTGTCCGCTCCGGACGTCCTGTGGCTCGGAGCCCATGCACGATCATGCCACGGGCGCGTAAGTGGCCTCGGTGCACGCTCGGTGTCCGACTTAAGTCGGACACCGGCCTGGAGCGGTGGGCTCTCAGGTGTCCGCACACCGGTGTCCGACTTCAGTCGGACACCTCCTCTGGCGCCGAGCAGCCGCGTCTCTCGCTCGAGGCTAGGCAGCCGCGACGGCGGTATCCGCCTGGCCGTCCACGGCATCCGCCGCAGCGGGCGCGAACATCGCGACGAGATCCGCGAGCTCCTTCTGCGACCCGACGAGGATCCGCACCCGCCCGGCCGCGACGGCTTCCTCCTGGTCGACGGTCCCCTCGATCACCGAATGCAGCTCCTCCGGCGGGGCCTCGACCACGAGCGTCGGCTCCCCGGCCGGCACCTTCATCGCGACGAGCTCGCCGTCCGTCACCCGGAGCGAGATGGTCTCGCCCTCCACGAACCGGATCTCGTAGACACCGTCCACCGCCTGCTCGGGACGGAAGCGGACGTGCACGGCGTACATGCTCCAGCAGTCGCCTGGCTCCGGCGCGCCGAGCGTCCGCGCGCCCCAAACGGCCAGTGCCTGCAGCACCGAGTCGAGCTCGCGGCCGTGCTCGGTCAGCTCGTACACCGTGACGGCCCACGGCGGCGGCAGCTTCGTCTTGCGCACGATGCCCGACGTCTCGAGCTCGCGGAGCCGCGCCGTGAGGATGTTCGATCCGATCCCGGGCAGCGCATCGGCGAGATCGGTGTACCGCCGCTGCCCGAGCATGAGCTCGCGCACGATCAGGAGCTCCCAGCGATCGCCGATCCGGTCGAGCGCGTGGGCGACAGGGCAGTACTGGCGATAGCTCTTCATGTCCCTATTGTATGCCTTCACTGAAGGTTCGGTTGTCCGCACTATTGGTGCGGAAGACCGTACTTTCAATAAGCAAGCTTTCCTCTAGCCTGCGGTTCATCAAGCGAACCGAAAGGTGACATTCATGGTTGCTTCTTCCAAGAGATGGTGGGCGCTGGCGCTTCTCAGCGTCGTCCAGTTCATGCTCGTGCTCGACATCGCGATCGTGAACGTCGCCCTTCCGTCGATCAAGGACGATCTCGGGTTCTCGCAGGAGAACCTGCAGTGGGTGATCAGCGCCTACGCGCTGGTGTTCGGCGGCTTCCTGCTTCTCGGCGGGCGGGCGGCGGACATCCTGGGCCGCAGGCGCATGTTCATCTACGGCCTCGTCGTGTTCACCGGCGCGTCGCTCCTCGCGGCGCTCGCGTGGAACGAGCCGTCGCTGATCGGCGCCCGGGCCATCCAGGGCCTCGGCGCGGCGATCATCGCCCCGGCAGCCCTGTCGATCCTGATGACGACCTTCTCCGAGGGCAAGGAGCGCAACATCGCGCTCGGAGTCTGGGGAGCGGTCGGCGGGTTCGGCGCGGCCGCAGGCGTGCTGCTCGGCGGCGTCTTCACCGACCTCCTGAGCTGGGAGTGGATCTTCTTCCTCAACATCCCGGTCGGGATCACGGCGCTGGCACTCGCCCCCGTGCTGCTCGGCGAGAGCCGTGACATCCGCACCCAGGGCTTCGACGCCCTCGGCGCGGTGCTCGTGACGGGCGGTCTCTCGACGGCCGTGTTCGGGATCACGCAGGCGAACGACTGGGGCTGGAGCTCCACGAGGACGATCGGTGTCTTCGCGGCCGCCGTCGTCATGCTGGTCGGCTTCGTGATCCGCGAGACCCGGGCCACGCACCCGCTCATGTCGTTCTCGATCTTCCGGATCAAGACAGTGGCGGGCGCGAACATCGCCGGGTTCATCCTCGGCACGGCGCTGTTCTCGATGTTCCTGATGCTGACGCTCTACATGCAGCAGGTGCTCGGGTACTCGCCGCTCAAGACCGGGATCGCATACATCGCCGTCGCCGGTACGTCGATCATCTGGGCGATGGTCGCGCAGCAGCTCGTGACCCGCGTCGGCGTGAAGCCGGTGCTCGTCACGGGGATGAGCCTGCTGACGATCGGCCTCCTGTACTTCACGCAGGTCTCGGTCGAGGGCTCGTACCTCGGCGACCTGCTGCCTGGCTTCCTCGTGATCGCGGTGGGCATGGCGTTCGCGTTCGTCTCGATCTCGATCGCGGCGCTCGCCGGCGTGCAGGCGAAGGACGCGGGCCTCGCGTCCGGGCTGATCAACACGTCGCAGCAGATCGGCGGCGCGCTTGGCATTGCCGTCCTCTCCTCGGTGGCGGTCGCGCACACGAACAGCGCGGCGAAGACCGGCGACGCGGTGCCGCAGGCGCTGACGTCGGGCTTCCAGGCGGCCTTCTGGGTCGGCGCAGGCGTTGCCGCGGTGGGCGTGGTCGCCGCCCTCGCGCTGATCCGCAAGGAGGAGCTCGCGGCCGCACCGTCCTACGAGACGGAGGGCGAGGTGCTCGCCGAGGCGGCGTAGCGGACGCTCGCAGGCAATCCGGGGAACTCCCGCCCCCGGTGGCGCCTGCGACTACCGGAGCAGCCGGGGCGCACCCGGGGCTCCACTCGCGAGGAAGGGCCCGGCAGCTGCCCGGCCCTTCCTCTGTTCGGGCCCGGGGCCGGGTGCGGTGGGCGCCAGGCTGGGTGTCTGGCTTCAGCCAGACACCACCTCCTACCTGGGACCGCCGGGCTCCTGCTCCTTGTACGGCCTCGTCGTGGAGTCGGCAGCTCCACGCCTCCCGCCTGTCCGGTCGCTCCGGAGAGAAACGCGAAGGGCGGAGGCGCGATCCCGCACTGCGCACGGCCGGTACCGTGGAACCTGTGGCGAGGAAGCGGAAGAAGCGGTGGTCGGAGCTGGGGCCTGTCGCGCGGAGCGCGATCGTCGTCGGTAGCACTGCCGAGCTCGTCGTGACCGCGGTGGCGTTGCGGGACCTCGTCCGCCGTCCGCCCGCCCAGGTGCGCGGCCGGAAGGGCCTGTGGGGGCTCAGCCTCTTCGTACAGCCGATCGGATCCCCGCTCTACCTGCTCGTCGGCCGCCGCCCCGCGCGGTGATGAGATCGCCACGGACCGGCACGAACCTGGCACCAATTGGCACAGAGTTGGCACGGACACGTCACGCGCTCACCGCTACCGTCGGTGTCCCCGTGGGTGGGTGGGGGCTGGGGATGGGACGAAAAACAGCGCAGCGAAACGCCACGAGCACCCCGCGTCGTCGGCGCGAGGCGCCGAAACGGCTGAAATGGGGTAGGAAGGCGCGATGACGACGAACCAGCAGGAGCTCCCCGAGGCGAGCCTCGCAACCCGGCTCCCCGACCCCGAGCCGGAGCGCAACCGCACGCTCCTCGACGCGATCGGCGGCCTGTACGACCAGGTGATCGACCGCATCCTCCTGAGCCCCGAGCGCGTCACCTCGGCGGCCGAGGGGAAGCGCCTGATGGCAAGCGACGACGACTCCGAGGCGCTCGCCGACACCGTCCAGCGCGTCGCCGTCGTCGCGACGCCCATCATCCGCACCCTCGCGCGGGGCGCGAGGTGGCTGCCGCGCGTCCCGTGGGTGCTCGTCGCGTCCACCACCGCCTCGCTCGTCATGACGCTCCGCGCGGGCGTACGCGAGGTGCGCGTCCTCGGCTCGCTCGTCGCCCATCGGCTCGAGCTCGCGACGGGCCGCCCGGCCGACCCGGCGCTCGTCAAGCAGCTGACGCTCGAGCTCTACCTGTCGCCCCGCCGCACGCCTTCGCTCGACGGCGGGCTCCCCCTGGGACGCCTCGTTCGCCGCTGGCTCTTCCGCGGCGCGATCGGCAAGGACACCCGCCGCGTCGCGGACAAGGCCCTCGACGCCGCGGAGCGCCTCGACGTCGCGACGCTCGAGTCCCGCTGGCGCGGCCGCTGAGCAACCGCCGCGCGTCAGGGCTCGATCGTGCAGCCCGCCTGTGTCTGCCGGGACACCTTGGCCACGAGCGCGCTCGCCTCGCGCTTGAACGTCTTGACCTCGGCGACGGTCTTCGCGCGGCCGTAGACCTTGAGCTTGTCGACGCGGAAGTTCTTCTCGGCGGTCACATGGAGCGTCATCGTGCGGTAGGCGAGGTTGCCGTCGATCAGCGCGACGATGAAGAAGGCCGCGCCGATGGGGGAGGGCTCTGGCTTGAGCCAGAGCCCTGGTGGTCTCCTGGTGTAGGCCAGAGGCAGGGGCGACGGGGTGACGCCCGGGATCACTCGTAATATCGCGGCCGAGGTGAGCGGGACTCCGACGGTGACCCACCATGAACGCGATGCCGAAGACGCGAGGCTCCTGGCGAACGGCGACCTCCAGACGCTCTGGGAGCACTACCTGGGCGTCGTCTTCGACCGCTGCCGTGCGAGGCTGCCGGCGCACGACGCGGACGACGTTGCGGCCAACGTGGCGCTGCGCATCCTCGAGGAGCTCGACCGGGGCCGGGTGTACCGCTATCCGTTCCGGGTCATCGTCCACATGGTGACGACCTGGAAGATCAAGGAGCACTTCGAGCCGAAGAAGTGGACGGCCGTGGAGCTCGACGAGCGACTCGCGTCCGACGACCCCTTCCGCGACCTCGAGAACGACCTCGACTTCGCCACGGACGTCGACCGCCTGCTCGAAGGGCTCGCTCCTCGCGAGCGCGAGGTGGCGATCCTGCGGATCGTCCACGATCTCTCGCCCGGCGAGATCGCGAGCCGACTCGGGATCACGCGCAACAACGTCGACCAGGCGTGGAACCGCGCCAAGGGCAAGCTGGTCGAGAGGATGGTGACATGATGGCCGGCCCGGGAGTCGACGCCCTGTTCGAGCGCTTCCTCGAGGCGCGCGAGCGCGGGGAGGAGCCGGACGTCAGCTCGTACCTCGACGAGGCGGGGCACGGGCGCGAGGCGCTCGGAAGCCTCATCGACGCCTACCTGCGCACCGCGCCCGTCCGACCGCCGACCGAGGAGCTGCGTCTCACGCTGCTCGCGCGCGTCCACGGCTCGACGCCGCTCACCGAGGCACGCACCGTGCGCGGCCTACGGGTCGACGACGTCGTGGACGAGCTCGAGCGGAAGCTCTCGGTCCCGAAGCAGCTCCGGGCACGGCTGCGCACCGCCTACCAGCGCCTCGAGGGCGCCCAGCTCGACGTCGGCAGCGTCGACGCGAGGATCTGGGACGTGCTCACGAAGTTCTTCGGGGGCCTCGACGTTCGGCGGCTCGCAGCGACGATCCCGAAGCCCACCGCGGACGCAGGCGTCGTCTATGCGCGGATGGAGCTGCACGAGAAGCTCATCCCGCCCTCCCTGTCTGCGCCAGCAGCCGAGGAGCCTCCGGCCGAGCCGGACCTCGTCGACCGGCTCTTCTACGGCGCCTCCTGAGCCCCGCTGCCCGCGCGGTGTCCGACTTCAGTCGGACACCCGCTCCTCCGGCCGACCGTGTCCGAAGGGAAGTGTCTGGCTGAAGCCAGACACCGGTGGGCGGTCGGGCGGGACGAGGTGTGGGGGAGGTGTCTGGCTTGAGCCAGACACCTGCTCGTTCCGAGACCCGGTGTCCGACTTCAGTCGGACACCTCGAGCACACGCGCGGCGCCGGCGAGCACGAGCAACACCTCTGCGAGGGAGGGCCGCCCGGCAGAGCGGCCCTCCTCGCATGCCCCCTACGCCGTTCCCACCCGATTGCGTCGGGCGGCAAACGCCGCTGCGGCAATGAGCAGCCCCGCCCCCGCGAGGCCTCCGATTGCCGCTGCTGCTCCGGAGTCGACCGACGGCAGCTCGAAGCTCGAACCGGAGTCGGCTACCACGGGCCCCTCGACGCCACGAGCCGCAAGCGTGGCCTCGTCGTGGCTCGCGGGGAGCGACTGCGGCTCGATCCCCCGTGCCGCGAGCGTCGTCTCGTCCATCCCGGGCACCGTGACGCCGACGCCTCGCGCAGCGAGGGTCGCCTCGTCGTGGGTCGCCGCGGGAGTGCCGGCGTCGATTCCCCGTGCCGCGAACGTCGCCTCGTCACGGGCTGAGGGCGCGACGGTCTCGATGCCGCGTGCAGCGAGGGTCGCCTCGTCCATCCCCGGCACGGCCTGACCGACACCGCGGGCGGCGAGCGACGTCTCGTCGTGGATCGCGGGCGCGGCGAGGTCGCGTGCGGTCGTCGCCTCGCCCGCACCGGCGGCCGCGATCGCCGTGGCGATCGGCACGTCGACGCCTCGCGCAGCGAGGGTCGCCTCGTCGTGGCCCGGTGCTGCGAGCGGGCCGGTCGCCGCGTCGTGAGCCGCGATCGCCGTCGCGATCGAGACATGAGTCCGCTTGCGGCAGTCCCTCCTCGTGAGCCGCGATCGCCGTGGCGATCGGGACGTCGAGCCCGCTCGGAGCGAGGGCGCTCGCCGTCCCCGCCTCGCCGTGACCGGGCGCGACCACGACGGGCACCGAGCCACCGCCGCCACCGGCGTCCATCAGCTGGCCCTGCGCGGTCGAGACCGCCATCGCGGCCGACGCCGACGCGGCTGCGACGGTCAGCAGCATGACCTCTCGGATCCCCTGTCCCTCGAAGTCCGGCTCGTCGATCGCTCGCTGGAGCCCTGCTCGGTCGAACGAGAGGGTGATCGCGTCCGAGTCCATCCCGGCCAGCAGCGACTCGAGGTCGCTTCGCTGCCAGGTGACCGTGACGTCGGTCGTCTCGACGCCGCCGTCTCTCGGCCACGTCACGTCGAGGATGAGGTCGAGCGGCTGGTCCGACGCCAGCGCCTCCTCGATCTCGTCACGTGGAATCGTGGCCGTGACGCCCGGATGTCCCCCAACATCCTCGGGCGTGCCGACGAGCATCGCCGTCATGCTCGTCCCCATAGGTGCCTCCCTTCGTGGGTTCGCCGCGCGTTGCGGCTCATCCTCTGGACGAGCCATGCGGCCAGGATCTTCCCGCGATTGTCTCACGGGTCACAAGCCGATGGAAGACGCGGACGAGGTGTCCGACTGAAGTCGGACACCAAGCCCTTCCGGGGCCCCGACTCGTGTGGGTATCGGTGTCTGGCTCCAGAGCCAGACACCTTGGCGCCCGACTCGTGGTGTCTGGCTAGCCGCACCCGCCTCCTCGCGCAACTCGGTGTCCGACTTCAGTCGGACACCTGCCTGTCTACTGGTCCTCGAGCAACCCCTGCTCGGCGAGCCAGGCCTTCGCCACCCGCTTCTGCGCCCGCGTCAGCCACGCCTCGGCGACGAGATCGCGCAGCTCCTCGCGATCGATCCGCTCGAGCGAGGGAATTCGCACGAGGACGGCGGAGTACCCGTTCCAGTGCGGCGTCGTGAAGAACACCCCGCGGTCGTCGGCGACCATGATCTCCTTCTCGCCGAGATCCGCGACGCGGAACACGAGCACGTCGTCGAGCCGCTCGCCCGTCTCGGGATCCACCGCGTCGGGCCGCCGGCTGCGGTGGAAGCAGAAGAACTTGCCGTGGACGGAGTAGGTCGGCCGCCCGTCGTCGGAGACGTGCTTCTCCGACTGCGGCATCGCCAGCGCGAGCTCGTCGAGGTCCTTCATCGTCGCCACGCGGAGACTCTGCCATCTCGCGCGACTTGACCACTAGTGCGTACATGACGTACGCTCTGTACGTGACCTCCGTCACTGCCACCGAGGCACGCAAGCGTTGGGCCGACGTCTTCAGCCAGGCAGTCGCGGCCCACTGGCCGGTTCCGATCGAGCGCGGTGGTGACGAGCGGGGGCTCCTCATCGGGTTCGACGAGGTCAGGCTCCTTCTCGCCCCCTACGCGTTCTCGACGGAGGTCTTCTTCGAGCCGGACGCCGTGAGCATCTGGCTCCCGGAGCTTCAGCTCTACGGGCGGGGGGCAACGTTCGAGGACGCCCAGGCCGATCTGGTCGAGGACGTGAACGCCTATGTCGAGGAGTTCCTCGCGGACGCCCCGCTCTACCTGCGTTCGCCGAACCGCTCCGCGCACTTCCCGTGGGTGCTTCGAGCCCACGTCGCGAACGCAGCGGGCGAGCTGACCGCTGCGTTGTTCGCTCCCCCCGAGGTCCAGCCCAGGGCTGTTGCCACCGCCTAGCTTCGACGACCTTCGTCGCTTCTGCGAGATCGACAGCTGGGAGGAACCGCAGCGCGTCCGCGGCGGGGCGGGAGATCACCGTCGCTACCGCAAGGTGCTCGCCGACGGGACGATCCTTCGGACCCGTGTGTCGCACGGCCGCGGTGAGATCGGCGATCAGGGTCTCTGGGCGCGGATCTGGCGCGAGCAGCTGGGGCTCGAGAGAGAGGACGTCTTCTGGCAGACACTGCGGCACGGCCGGCCCGTCGACCGCGGCGACAAGCCCGTGCCGCCGCCGAGCGGCCCGTCGATTCCGGCATGGGTCGTGGCAGGACTGCTCCGGGCCGGCCGCACGGAGGCGGAGATCCGTGGCCTCGGTGCCGACGAGGCACGCGGTCTACTCGAGAAGCTCTGGGCCCACGGCGACGAGTGAGGGAGAGAACGGATGCGCATGCGTGTCACGCTCTCAGCCGGACACCTGCCTGCGGTCGCCGGGCCCTCAGGCGATCCGCTCGACCACGTCCAGGAATGCCCGGGGTGTCAGCGCGGGCGGCTCGAGGCCGTCGAGGTCGAGGAGATGTAGGTCTCCGGTGACGATGACCCGGGCGCCGCCCGCGCGAGCGAGCACGACGACGTAGTCGTCGTCCGGATCGGCGGTGATCGCTTGCCCGGCGGGTGCGTCGTCGAAGCGGATCGCGGCGCGTCCGAGAGCTTCTCTCACGCGTCCGACGTCGACCGGATCGAGCCGCCCTGCGATCCGCGGCCTTGCCAGCACACGCTCGAGCTCGTCGAGGAGGCGTGGCGAGACGATGAGCTCAAATGCGCCTTCCAGGCACGCACGGACGAGTCGGGCGGGCGGGCCCTCACGACCGATCGCGGCCGAGACGAGCACGTTGACGTCGAGCACCGCCCGGAGCACTTACGAGGCCTTACGACGCGCACGGCGCGCCAGGTGCTGCTCTCTCACGGCGAGCTCGAGTGCCTCTTCCCAGTCGAGGGTCGCAGCCGCCGACAGTCGATCGAGCGCAGCCAGGCCCAGATGCTCGCGCATCGCCTCCTCCACTACTTCGGAGTCCCTCATGCCGCGGCGAGAGGCGGACACGCGCAGAGCGCGTGCGACGTCGGGGTCGAGGTAGACGGTGAGCCGCTCCTTGGCCATGTCCACATCGTACAGTCTTGACGTCATAACGTCATAGTGACATTGAGCAGCCAGAACGACAATTGGCCGCTTCTGCCATGTCCCCTACCATTCTCGTGATGGGGACTGGCCCCGCAGGGGCCTGTGCCCGGTGAAGCGTTCGCCCACCCCCACCCGCCCGGCGGAGTCTGCTCACGAGGGATCGAGGCGCTCGCCGCCGAGGTCTGATGCAGCGACGTCGTTACGGGCGCGGGGCGCGCGCCCCGGTAACGTCGCCCCGATGCCGCAACCGACAGAGGAGTCGCCATGTCCGAGATCACCGTGACGACGATGAACGACCTTCCGGGCTACCGGGTGACGCAGGTGTTCGGCGAGGTGTTCGGGCTGACCGTGCGCAGCCGGAACATCGGCTCGGACATCGGCGCGAGCCTCAAGGGCCTCGTCGGCGGCGAGGTGAAGGGGTACACGAAGATGCTGGCCGACAGCCGCCTGCAGGCCGTCGAGCGCCTGCGCGACGCGGCCCGCGAGACGGGCGCGAACGCGGTCATCGCCATGCGCTTCGACTGCAACGAGCTCGGGAGCAACATGACCGAGGTCGCCGCGTACGGCACCGCCGTCATCGTCCAACGCGCATAGGCGCACGGCTTCGTGGTGTCTGGCTTTAGCCAGACTCCAGCTCGAGCACGACCTCGCGGTGTCTGGCTTCAGCCAGACACCGACCCAGACGGCTATGTCTCGGATCGCACCGGTGTCGAAGCGAGCCCGTAGATCACCAGGATTGCGAGGGTGATCATCGCCGCTGCGAACCAGGGGGCGATGCCGATGATCAGGAAGCTGTTCACGATGACGAGCATCGCCCAGAGGTAGGCGATGACGCGGCCGAACTCACCGCCGCCGAGCAGCGAGTAGGCGGCCCAGATCGCGACCGCTGCGATCCCGAGGTCCCAGAGGCCCCAGACCCACATGTTGTCCCCGAACAGACCGAGGGTGAAGTCGTTCACCTTGTGGCTGTTCACGAGGTAGCTGATGCCCGAGATGATCCGTAGGACACCAACCGAGAACATCACGATCGCCGCCAGCATGATCCAGCCGGTCCGGCTGGCATAGGCCTGCATCGACACCGCCGCCTCCTCTCGTAGCAGAAGCCGCGAATCTAACACCGCGACGGACGAGCCGCGCCCGTCCAGGCCCCGCCGGCGAAGGACAACTCGAAGTCGCCGGCCCTCACCTCGTCGAGGCATGACGGAAGAACGGTCATCGCCCAGCGACTCGGCCGTCTACGCAGCCGTGCGTGCTGCGTCGTCCGCGGTGATCGAGCTCTCCCGTTCGAGCAGCTCGAGGATCCGGTCCGTGTTCTCGCGAATCGCGCCGATGTTGCTGAACATCCACTTGCGTGGAGCGTTGTCAGGCATCCGCTCGATCTTCCGCTCGACATCGAAACGCCCGCAGCGTGATGCGCATTGCCTGGCGACCAGCGCGGCGCCGACGATGGTCCCACCGACGATCAACCACCTCTTCATAGGCCATTCCTCCTCGACGACCGGTCGGTTCGGGCTCGACCACACATCGGTGCATTTCCAAGAGCACCGTCTGCACTGTGGAGCGTCCGCGGGCAACCACAGACTCCACCCAGCCCACCACGCAGCATTCCTCGCGCGAGATGGCCCGTCATCCGGGGCGCCACCCGTCCGATTGCGGATAACCACCGAACCACGCGTGTGTGAGGCGCCGTGTTCACGCCTCGCGATCCGTGCATCGAGGTGCCGGTACCTGAAACCGCATCAGGGTCTGCCGCGGCACGTGCTCCATCGGCTGCCCGAAGCCGAGGTCCACATCCTCAAAGGAGGGCCGGATGAACCTCTCAGCCGTTCACAACCTGCGTAGACAGCTCACCTGGGTCGGACGCTCACTCCGCGGCCGCGCGCGCGGCGTCGTCGATCGTCTTCGCCCAGCGGCGGGCGGCCTCGATGAGGTCGGACTGGCACGGGCTGCAGCTGACGTACACCGCGAGGAAGGCGTTGGCACGCGTCCAGCCGATCTCGACGAAGCCTGCGTCGTCCCCTCCGCCGCGAACGGCCCAGCGTTGCTCACCGATGTCCACGGCGTCGACGTCGCGGATCTGCTGGCTCTCGAACTCGGGGAACCACCTGCGGGCGAATTCGTACTCGGCCGCCAGCGCCGCTGCTGCCCCCGCCGACGTCGTGACGAGGTTGGCGAACGAGGATGCCTTCTTCGTGGAATCGAACCAGCTGCTGGTGGCGGCCTTCACGAGGCCGGCCTCCGTGTACGCGTCCGTGAGAGCCTTCTGGATCGGATAGCTGGGATCCGACGTGTCGAGCTCGAACGGCGGGGACCCGACACGCGTTTGCGGCTCCACGTGCCACGGCCACCCGGTTGCCGCGGGCGACACGGTGACCAGCATCCGCAGGTCGTCGTCCGCGAGCCTCCGTTCGACGCCGGCCGAGCTGATCGTCTCCGCCGGGGCGCTGCCGCAGCCCGCCGCGAGGAACACCGAAGCAAGAGCCACCAGTGACGAGGCAACGCGGCGCACGACCTGTCGCGACACGATGACACGCGGACGAAGGTCTGGCTAGTTGTGGGACCCACAGATCTGTGAGACGCGCCTGATCGGCGGCCGGCCGCCGAGTGAGCTGTGTGGTCGGTGTCGGTTGTACCAGCACAGGCCGCGCACGGTGGTCGCTGGTTGGGTAGGCGGAGCCGTAGGCCTACTCGCGAAGCAGCGTCTTGTCCTGTCCGATCGTCGACAGCGCGCGACAGGCGTCGTAGGATCGGCGCATGCCGCGTTACGTCGTTGCGGCGGTGGCTGCTCTTGCGCTTGCGGGCGGTGCGGCCGCGAGCTCGAGCTCGCCGCCTGCGCCTGCAGAGCTGCAGACGGCGGTGAACGCTTTCTCGGCGGCCCATCCGACGTATCCCGGCGTGGCTCTCGCTGTTCGCTCGCCGGGTTTGAGCTGGAGCGGCGCCGCAGGGTTCCGGGCGCTTGGCTCCAAGAAGCGCCTCGATTCCGGAGCGGGATTCCGGGTCGCGAGCGTGACGAAGACGTTCACCGCGGCGGCGATCCTTCGACTCGTCGAGGACGGTCGCATCGGCATCGACGACCCGATCTCGAAGTACCTGGCGCCGGCGATGCTCGCGACGCTGCGCAAGGACGGCTACGACGTCGATGCGATTCGCATTCGTCATCTGCTGACGCACACGAGCGGGCTGTACGACTACGCCTCCGACAACGGCTTCGTCAGCTACGTGCTGACGCATGGGCGGCACCACTGGACTCGTCTCGAGCAGGTGCGGTGGGCGATCACTCACGGTAAGCCGTACGCGCCACCCGGGCAGGAGTTCCACTACTCGGACACCGGCTACGTGCTGCTCGGCGAGATCCTCGAGCGCCGCACCGGTCTCGGGCTAGCAAGCGCCTACCGGAGCCTGCTCGGATTCGGGAGGCTCGGTCTCGGCGAGACCTACCTCGAGACGCTCGAGCCCCGGCCTCCGTCGGTGCGGCCTCGCGCCCACCAGTACTACGAGACGATCGACTCGACGGCGTTCGACCCGTCATTCGACCTCTACGGAGGTGGAGGGCTCGTGTCCACCGTCGACGACCTTGCGCGTTTCTACCGCGCTCTGCTCCAGGGACGAGTCTTCGAGAAAGCCGCGACCCTGCGGACGATGCTCGGCAAGCCCAATCCGCGGCGGGTCACCGATCTCGGGATGGGGATCTTCTCGGTCCAGCTCGGGCGCGGCGGCGAGCACTGCTGGGGACATTCGGGCTTCTGGGGGATCACCGTCGTCGACTGCCCGGGCTCGAACGCCACGCTCGCACTCACCGTGAATCAGGCCAAGGGCTTCGACCAGCCCTCGCAACAGTTCCTCGGCAAGATTCTGGCCCTGGTCGACTGACCCACGGCCTCGGCGCCTAGACCAGCCGGTGCTGGGTCGCCCAGCGCGCGAGCTCGTGCCTGGTCGAGAGCTGGAGCTTGCGCAGGACGTTCGAGACGTGGCTCTCGACCGTCTTCACGGAGAGGTGCAGGCGGGCGGCGATCTCCTTGTACATGTAGCCGCGCGCGATCAGCTGCAGCACCTCCCGCTCGCGCGGAGTGAGCTCGTCGAGCTCCGCGTCGCCCCCGACCTGCTCGCCGGCGCGGAAGGCGTCGAGCACGAAGCCGGCCAGGCGCGGCGAGAAGACGGCGTCGCCGCTCGCGACGCGCTCGATGGCGGCGGCCAGCTCCGCGCCGGAGATGGTCTTCGTCACGTAGCCGCGGGCGCCGGCCCTGATCACCGCGATCACGTCCTCGGCCGCGTCCGATACGGAGAGCGCCAGGAACCGCACGCCCGGGCGATCCGGCGCCACCGCGTTGATGATCGCGTCGCCGCTCCCGTCGGGCAGGTGCACGTCGAGCAGGACGACCTCGGGGTCGAGCTCCTTGATCAGCGGCACCGCGTCGGCCACGCTGCCCGCCTGCCCGACCACCTCGACCGCGTCGCCGAGCTCGGCGCGGACACCGGCCAGGAACAGGTCGTGGTCGTCGACGAGCACCACGCGGCGCTTCACGACGTCCTCCTCGGCAGGTGCAGCTCGACCTCGGTACCGCCGCCCGGGCTCGTCACGATCGACGCGCGGCCGCCGGCGCGCTCCATCCGGCCCTCGATCGACTCGATCAGGCCCCGGCGGTCGGCCGGCACCTCGGCGCGGTCGAAGCCCGCGCCTCGATCGCGCACGAACACGCTCACCGCATCGTCGGCGACCTCGGCGTAGACGTCGATCTCCTCGACGCCGGCGAACTTGGCAGCGTTCGTCATCGCCTCGCGTGCTGCGAGCACGAGCGCGCCCACCGACGAGTCGACCGGGCAGTCACCTGCGCTCGCCAGCTCGACGCGGACACCGTGGAGCTCCTCGACGTCGCCTGCCGCCGCCGCGAGCGCCGCCATCACCGACGCACTGTCGTCGCCGAGCGGCTGGTCGCCGTACAGCCAGCCGCGCAGCTCCCGCTCCTGCCGCCGCGCCAGCGACGCGACGCGCCGCGGCTCGTGCGCGTGCCGCTGGATCAGCGCCAGCGTCTGTAGCACCGAGTCGTGCACGCGGGCGGCCATGTCCGAGCGCTCCTCGCTGCGGATGCGGGCGGTGCGTTCCACGTCGCGCTCGAGCGCGAGCCGCCACACCCAGGGCCCGGCGATCAGGAGCAGCGCGCCGGCGACGGCGCCGGGCGCGAGCAGCGTCGAGGACGTTCCCCCGCCCGAGAGGAGCACCACCGCGCCGAGCGCGGCGAGGGCGAGCCCGCCGTAGGAGAGCGGGGCCTCCGGGTGGAAGCTGCCGCCCTGGCGCCACGCGAGCGCGAGCCCGCCCCCGATCAGCGCGATCCCGACGACCGACCGGTTCGAGAGACCGAGCGCACCGAGCAGGGCTGCGCCCGCGACGAGCGCGAGCAGACCGGCGACCCAGGCGCGCCGCCCGTCGGCCCACGCCCACAGCGCGAGGTAGAGGACGATCCCCGCTCCCCCGGCCAGCGCCAGCAGCGCGAAGACGAGCCGGACGAGGGTGGCGTCGACCGCGAGGGTCTGCGCGATGCCCGCGCAGACCCCCGCGATCACCCGGTCGTCAGAGCTCGACGCGAACGTGCGCAGCGACATGCCGCGTCATCGTACGGCGGCCCGCTCGACGCTGAGGTTCCCCGCGCCGACGTCCGCGTCGAGCACCAGCACCCGCTTGCCGGCCTGGCTCACGTCGACGTCGGCGTTGCGGCCGTCGTCCTGGGTGCCGAGGATCTCGACGTTGCCCACCTGGACGTCTCCGTGCGCGCGGAGCGCGACCCCGGCGGGAACGATCACCTGCAGGTCGCCGACGTCGACGCTGGTCGTGAGGTGCGTCTCGCCGGGCGGGAGCTGCAGCTGGCTGAGGTCGAGCTCGAGTGAGCCGATCCCGAGCTGGTAGTCGTTGCGCAGTTCCTGCGTGGTGGCGGGGGTGTAGGTGCGGTCGCCGATGCCGCGGCCGAGGTGCACGTCGAACACGGCCATGAAGATCGCGGCGGCGACGACCACCAGCGCGACCAGGGATGCGACGACGATGCCGAGCCGACGCAGACGCCCGTCGCACGCGACGCGAGTCCTCGGCCGCGAGCTGTTTCGCGTCGATCGCCGGGTCGGCCGCCGGCTGCCGCGTGATCCACAGGATCAGGGCACCGGCGAGCAGGAACAGCCACCACGAGTCGCCGTCGGGCCACAGCGTCGCGCGTGACAGCAGGATGGCGCCGGCGACGGCGAGGAGACCGAGCCCGATCAGCGGCCACGGACGGTCGCGCCGGTTGCGGAGCGCCGCCGTGGCGATCGAGTCGTCCTTGCCCTCGTCGGGCATGACGAGCGCTGCGGCGGCGTAGATGAGGATGCCGGCCCCGCCCAGCAGGGTGAGGACGACGAAGCCGACGCGAAAGACCGCGGGGTGGATCTCGAAATAGCGAGCCAGGCCCCCGCTGACACCGGCAAGCATGCGGTCGGAGCGGCTGCGCTCCAACCGGCGGATCTCAGGGATATGTGTTGTGTGTTCGCTCATGAGTCCAGGATGGCTCCGCGCGTCCTGAGAGACCATCCGGAATGACCCTGACTCGACCCTGAGTCGCTCAGGAGGGGGTGTCCGTCGCTCCAAGAGGCTCGATGTCCACATGGGCGGCGGAGCGCGTGACGAGGTGTCCGACTTGAGTCGGACACCTGTTCGTCCGCTGTCCCTTCCCGTACGGATCCAGGAGGTCGACGGTTCGAGTCCGCCAAGCTCCATCCGCGGGTTTCGGACAATCGCCCCTCTATCTTGGTCAGCGATGCAACAATCGCCGGGCATCGAGTGACAACACGGGCCGCGTCGAGGCAACGAGCAACGCAAGATGGAGATCCGTCAGCCAGAGCAGGCCCGGCGGCCAGAGATGAGACACGCGCGCTCACGTCGATGGTGAACCAACGTTGTCGAGGCAGCAGGAGCGCATGCCGGACTACGAGATCGCGGTAGCGGGCGGAGGGCCAGCCGGTCTCACCGCGGCGTTCTTCGGCGCGCGTCACGGCCGGAGCACGGTCCTGCTCGATTCGCTCGGCTCGGGCGGCGCGATCCTGAACACGGAGCGAGTCGAGGACTTTCCCGGTTTTCCGGAAGGGGTGCCAGGCTTCGAGCTCGGCCCTCGGATGCACGAGCAGGTCATCGAGGCCGGCGGCACGTTCCAGATGAGCGAGGTGAGGCGCATCGAACCGCGCGGCGGCGACTGGAGCGTCGTCACCGACGCCGGTGAGGTCGGCGCGTCCGCCGTCATCGTCGCCACGGGGTCGAGGCCCCGCAAGCTCGGCGTGCCGCGCGAGGAGGCGTTCGAGGGCAGGGGGCTCAGCACGTGCGCCAGCTGCGACGGTCCGCTGTACCGGGGCAGGCTCGTCGCAGTGTGCGGTGACGGCGACTCGGCGCTCATCGAGACGCTCGAGCTCGTGCGACACGACGTGCGGGTGGTGCTCCTCCACCCGGACGAGGCCCTCGCGGGGCAGGAGACGTACGGCCGTCGCGTGCGGGAGAGTGCGCACGTCGAGGTCAAGGACCGGACGATGCTCGAGGAGATCCTCGGAGACGGACAGGTCGACGGCATCCGCGTGCGCGACCTCGTGACGGGGGACTCGTCGACCCTTCCCGTTGCGGGGGTCTTCGCGAACGTCGGTCGTCTCCCGAACACCGAGATGCTCGAAGGGGTCGTTGCCCTGGACGAGCACGGATGCATCCCCACGGACATCTGGATGCGGACCGAGCGCGAGGGCCTGTTCGCCGCCGGTGACGTACGAGCGGACGCGCCGGGCCAGGCGATCACCGCTGCCGGCGACGGCGCGACCGCAGCGGTCGCCGCCCACCGCTACCTGGCGGATCGCGCGCGGTGAGTGCCTGCCTCTAGCGCCAGGCGTCGATCGACACCGCCGCCTTCTGCCCCTTGTTCGTCCGGAACTTCGCGCGCATGGGGGAGCCCATGAAGATGCTGAAGTGCCCGTTCGTCTCGCCGCCGGCGACGACGATGTTGACCCGGTCCGGCTCGAAGACCGGGATCAGCTCGTCGGGCGGCGCGTTCCAGTAGCTCGCGAACGGCTCGACCCCGGACTCGACCTCCTCGTGGATCAGGTTGAGCATGACGTGGTCCCAGTAGCGCCGCTGCGGGATGCGGGCGTTCTCGTGGATCCAGAGGGCGAGCTTGTCCTTCGTGTCGAAGCCCTTGTCGACGAACTCACGCGCGACGATCGGGTCGAGGACGAGGGTGCAGCCCATCCCGGGCTCGAGCCCGCAGATCATCGCCTGGAGCTTCTCCTCCCAGTACGTGCGCAGGTACTCCGCCCAGACGCTGCCCCAGATGTAGGACACGGTGACGGTGCTCTCGTCCCGGGCGTAGCCGTGCTGCAGGTGGTACGGCTCCCAGGGGCTCGCCTCCTCGTTCTCGGCGAACGTGATGCAGTTGTAGGAGAAGTTGCAGCCCTGCGAGCCGGCATACGTCACGCCCGGGACCGAGCCCCCCTGGAGGTTCTGCGAGAGGAGCCCGAACGCGCGGCCGATGACCGAGTTGGCGTGGTTGTACGGGCCCATCGCGCCGATGCCGCTGTTCATCGCGATCTCGTGCCGGATCGGCCCGTTGACGACGACCATGTTGCCCATCGAGGACATGCTGCTCTGACGTCCCGTGTCGCCGCTCGAGGCGAGCGCGAGGATCACCGGGAAGTGCTCCGGTGCGGCTCCTGCCATCACCGCGTTCACCGCGACCTTCTCGACGTCGAAGTGCCAGTGCTCCATGCCGATCGTGGGCCGGAGCTTGCCCACCATCTCGTCGGGTGGGTGGCTCGTCCCCGCCAGCATCTGCTCGACGCGCTCCTCGGTCGGCAGGACGATCGGCAGGAAGTCCGTGTAGCGGCGTTCCTGGAAGAGCTCGTGCATCTCTGCCTCGCTCGACGCCTCGACGTAGCGCGGCGTCGATCGGTCCCAGTCCTCGCCGCGCAGCTGGTCGGTGGGGATCGGACGCGTGAGCTGGTCGAAGACCTCGGCCATGAACGGCCGGCTGTGAACGGGGTCGTCGCCCTCGACGTACTGCCGCAGCACCGCGGGCGGCGTGTTCATCAGCGGCGTCGGCACGAAGACCTGCCGGGCGCTCGGCATTCCGTGCGACTTGACCGTGTTGCGCACGAGATGGGCGAACACGTTGAGGTGGACGCCCACGGTCGGGACGCCGTAGTTGGACTCCAGATCGACGACGTGGCCGGAGACCTCCGGCGCGCAACCCGGTCAGGTGCCGACGCCGATGATGGCCGCGTCGCCCTCGGCCTTGATCCGCTCGCACAGCTCGGGATCGGGGATGTGCTGGTTGCGCCACCGGACCACTTCCGTCCGGATCGCCGGCCGGTGTTCCTCGAACCAGCCATGGAGCTGCGCCATGAAGTTGTCCGAGTTGGCAAAGCCGACGTCGACGAGGAAGAGCTTCTTCCCCTCGACCGTGTCGAGAGCCGGAGCCATCCCGCTCGCGCTCACTGCCGGCGGGTATCCCTCGGGGTTCAGCACTCTGAACATGGCCAACTCACACCTCCTCGGACCCGGCCGATGCTACTCGATCGGCAATTCTCTGCTCTCAACTCGCCGAACCCTGGCTCGGCGACGCCGTCTCGCCGATCGAGACCTGCTGCTCGCCCAGGTAGCTGGAGATCAGAAGCTCGCGATCGGCCTGCAGCACCTTCGCGCGGTCGTGGAGGACGATCTCCCCGTGGGAGAGCACGTATCCCCGGTCCGCGATCTCCAGCGCGAGCTGGATGTGCTGCTCGACGAGCAGCACGCCGCAGCCAGAGTCGAGCGCGTACTGCTGCACGACGGGCAGGAGGCCCTCGACGATCACGGGGGCGAGCCCGAGCGAGAGCTCGTCGAGGAGGAGCAGGCGGGGCCGGCGGGCCAGTCCGCGCGCGACGGCGAGCATCTGCTGCTCACCGCCAGAGAGGAGCCCGACGCGCCGGGCGCGCAGGTCTCTGAGCTTCGGGAAGTACTCGTACGCCGCGTCCTCGTCCGGGCGTTCGCCGCGGAACCCGAGGCGGAAGTGCTCGGCGACCGTCAGGCCGTAGAAGAGCCCGCGGCCCTCGGGGACGTGCACGACCCCCTGACGCGCGCGCTGTGTGGGTGAGACGCGCGCGATGTCTCGCCCGGCGAACGTGATGCGCCCGCGCATCGGGCGGACCAGTCCCGAGATCACTCTCAGCGTCGTCGTCTTGCCGGCCCCGTTCGCACCGAGCAGCGCCACCACCTCGCCCGGGCCGACGGTCAGGTCGAGGTCGCGGATCACCGCCGCCCGGTCGTAGCCGGCGGTCAGGCTCTCGATGCTCAGCAGGGTGTCGGTCATGTTGCGTCGACTGCCGGCTGCAGCTCGGACGCCGCGCTCCCGAGATACGCCTCGATCACCTGCGGGTCACGACGAACGACGTCGGGCGTGCCGTGCGCGATCACCCTTCCGAACTCGAGCACGAACACGTAGTCGGAGATTCCCAGCACGAGCCCCATGTCGTGGTCGACCAGGAGCATCGCCGTACCGGCGTCGACCACCCCGCGCAAGTGGTGCGCCAGCTCCTCGCCCTCCCGCGTGTCGAGGCCCGCCGCCGGCTCGTCGAGACAGAGGAGCCGCGGCTCCGCCGCGAGCGCGCGCGCGATCCCGACCAGCTTGCGTTGCCCCTGGGTGAGGTCTTCGGGCATCGCGTCGGCCGTCGCCTCGAGGCCGAGGAGCTCGAGGGCCGCGTCCGCCGCCTCCGTGCTCCTGACCGGCCTCGAGAGCACCTCGATCGCCGTCGCCCACGCCGAAGGGCGGTAGGAGGCGACTGCCAGGTTCTCGCGCACGCTCAGGTCGTCGAACAGCTCGAGCGACTGCCACGTCCTCGACAGGCCGCGCTGGGCGCGGGCATGAGCCGGCAGCCCGTCGAGCCCTCGCGCGTCCAGCTCGACCCGTCCCCCGTGCGGCACGAACCCGGTGATCGCGTCGATGAACGTCGTCTTGCCGGCACCGTTCGGCCCGATCAGCCCGACGAGCTGACCCTCCGAGACCGTCAGGTCGACGTCGTCGAGCGCCCGCAAGCCGCCGAAGGAGACCGAGATCCCGGTCGCGGAGAGGACGGTGGCTGCTGGTTGCTGAGGCGGCGTCCGGCGCGGCTGCGGACATGCCGCGTCGCGCAGGTGGGACCGGCGTGCGGGGAGCCTCCGTGTCGGCGGCAGCCTCTGCCGCGAGCCGCCTCTTCTTCTGCTGCTTCTTCTTGTATCCGGTGCCGGCGATGCCCTCCGGGTTGACGAGCAAGGTGACGATCAACGCGAATCCGCCGATCAGCAGCGCCCAGTTTCCGGACAGGCCGAACCACTGGTCGAAGGCATGGGGGAAGAGTCCCTCGGTCGCGCCGACACCCGCGAGGATTGCCCCGGAGACCATGGTGATGCCCCCGAAGTACGCGAACGCAATCAGGCCGAGCGCCGCCAGGGCCCCGAAGCGGCTGTAACTGACCGACCCGAAGTTGTACGCGTAGAGCGCACCGGCCATCCCGGCGATGAACGCGGCGATGCCGAACCCCACGAGCTTGGTGTTGCGGATGTTGATCCCGGCTGCCGCGGCGGCACGCTCGTTGGAGCGCACGGCGAGCATCCGCTGTCCCAGGCTCGCGCGCCGCACGTTGGCGACCAGCATGCAGAGGGCCAGCGTGGCAGCGAGGACGAGAAAGCCGAACACAGGGCTCGGGAGCTTGTCGTCCAGGCCCCTGAAGGGCGCGTGGGGAGACAGATCGAGCCCCCCGAGCTCCGGCTGCTGGACGGGCGACCCCTTGTCCCCGCCGCCCCAGCGCTCGTTCAGGAAACCGAACTGCTCGAGCGCGACGGCGGCGGCGAGCGTGACGACCACGAGACTGACCCCCCTGACGCGTAGCGCCGAGATCGCGATCAGGAGGCCGACGATCGTCGCCGTCGCCGCGCCGATCAGGAGCGAGACCGGAAACTCCGCCCACACGCCGCCGAGGTCGGTGGTCAGATGCGACATCGTGAAGCCGGCGACGCCGGCGAGCGCGAGCTGGACGACCGAGATCTGACCGACGAAGCCGACGATGACGACGAGCGAGAGGCAGATCACGACGCCGAGCAGCGAGTTGATCAGCGCCTGCCGGAAGTCGTACGGGAAGACGATCAGGCAGGTCACCCCGACGATCGCCGCGATCCCGGTCGGCCGGAGCAGCCGCTCGGGCCGGGGCACGGCCGGGAGTCGCCGTTCCACGAGCTCGCCGCGGCCCGGAAGGCTTGCCCCGCGCAGGAAGAGAGCGAGGACGATGACGAGGAAGACGAAGAGCTCAGGGAGCCCGCGCAGCGGGGCTCCGCCCTTGTCCGTCGGGAACCAGCTCTGCGTCGCCCAGTAGATCAGGAGCGACTGGACCACGCCGATCCCGAGGCCGGCGAAGCACGCGACGAAGAACGACGTGAAGCCGGCCAGAAGCGCGGCGGCCAGCGCAGGCACGACCTGGAACGCGAGCGTCTGCGCGTCGAGCGCGATCAGCGGCGCGACCAGCACGCCGAGCCCTCCCGCGACGACGGAGGCGAGCACGGTGTTCGCGACGGCGAGGCGGCTCGGTGAGAGGCCTGCGAGCATCGCCGAGACCTCGTTCTCCGACGCCGCCCGCGTCGAGAGCCCGAAGGGCGTCCAGCGGAAGAGCGCCGCGAGCGCCGCCGCCACGACGATCACGATCCCGGCGAGGAGAAAGCGGTCGACCGGCACGACGCGGCCGAAGATCATGACCGTGTCGGTCGGGAGCACCGACGGCGCCGACTTCAGGCTGTTGCCGAAGATGACGATCATCCCGGACTCGAGCACGAGCAGGAGACCGAGCGACGCAGCGAGCTTCGCGAGCGGAGCCGTGTTCCGGAGCGGGCGGAAGATGGTCAGCTCGATCAGGACGCCGAACGCGGCCATGCACGCCAGCGTCAGGACGAACGCCGGTGCGGTCGAGAGCTGGAAGCCGAAGTAGTCGGTCCTGAGCGCCCAGAAGATGTAGGCGGCGAGCATCGCGATCGCGCCCGTCGCGACGTTGATGACCCCGGAGCCCCGGTAGATCAGGACGACGCCGAGGGCGATGCTCGCGATGAGCGCGCCGGCGCCGAGGCCCAGCGCCGCGAAGAGCAGGACGTCGCGCATCCGGTCTCAGTCTCCCAGGGGCCGGTGGGCCCTTCGGCTCGAGGGCCCACCGACCGGTCTCGTGTGCCTTACTTCGCCCCTGGCGGCTTCAGCCAGCCCGTGGCGACCTTCCACGCGCCCTTGCCCACGTAGTTGTAGAACTGGGTCTGGTTGCCGCACGCGGCCGGCTCCCCGGGGGAGACCTTGCCGCAGGCGATCTCCGGCGGCCCCAGCACGAGTGGGCCGCGGAAGACCTTGAACCCCGCAGTCACGGTCGCCGGGCTGATCTTCGCGTACGGCATCGCGTTCATGATCTTCACCGTCGCGAGGAGCTGCTCCCAGGCGCCCTCCGCGAAGACCCACAGCAGGTCGTTCACCGTCGCCCCGTACTGGATGCCCTTCTTCAGGTACAGCTTGGACTGCGGCCCCGGCAGGTTGACCAGCGTCTGGGCGATGCCGTACGTCCACTTGGGGATGTCGCCGCCCGCGTACGCGGCCCGCGGCAGGAACGTGCAGATCGGCGTCGAGAGCACCGGCTTCGAGTAGTTGATCTGGTCGATCGCCCTCGCGAACGGGACGCACGTGGTGAAGCCGAGCGCGGCGACGATCATGTCGGACGAGCTCGCCTGGGTCGCCGCCCCGAGCAGGTCGGTCGCGAGCGGCGGGACACCGATCATCGTGACCCGCACCCCGACCTGCTCCATGGCCTTCTTGAGCGCTTGCGCCGCGGTGTCGGCGCCCGGGTCGGTCGGGTAGACGATGGCGGTGGTCTTCACCTTGGGCAGGTACCGCTTCGTGTAGGTGCCGAAGGGGCCGAGCACGCTCGTCTGGCTGCCGTTCAGGAAGAACGCGTTCTTCGCCGTCGGGTCGGCCGCGTTCGCGGTAACGACGCCGACGATCGGCTTCGTGCCCTTCACGGTCGCGTAGATCGACTGGTTCCCGACGGTCACGAACCCGTAGAGGATCGCGACCGTGCCCTTGTCGTTGACCATCTGCTGGCCGCACCGGACGCCTTCCTCCTCGGCCTGCGCCCAGAAGCACTCGTTGAGCTTGACCGGGTGCCCGTGGACGCCGCCGAGCTCGGCGTTCACCATCTTCACGCCGGCGCGGATGACGTTCGTGGCCTGGGGGAAGTTGAAGTTGGGCGGGCCGCCCTGGCCGTTGATGAAGCCGATGGTGACGGGCGCCAGCTTCGGGTTCGCCTTGCCCTTGCCGCCGACATAGACCTGGTAGTTCAGGACCTGCGGCGGCGAGACGGCGCTCGTTGCCGCGACGGCCGACGCGGTCGCCGTGAGCACCGTCACGACTGCGAGAACGGCCATCAGGCGTCGCCGTCGGCGATTCTCGACGATGGTTGCGGGGCGCATACGTACCTTCCTCCTTTTGCCGATCTCCGGCATGCGTCGAAAGTGCCCGTGCGTCCGCGATCGCGCGAACGACTCAGATGGGTCGCGGCCTCCTCGGATGGCTCGCGGCGTCGCTCACTCTCGGCTCACTCCGCTAGGACGTCCGGTCGAGCGAGACTACTCCGCGCGTGACGAAAGTGTCAACAAAACTGTCGATGAAAGCTGGACGAGCGGCGGCAGACGTCATGCAGATCGTTGATCGAGCACCGTCCGGAAGATCGGGTTGGAGAGCAGGAAGCGGATGGCGTCCGCCCGCTCGTCGTCGAGCGGCTCGTCCGGAAACGAGGCGAGCATCGCGCGGAAGCGCTCGTCGGCGCCCTCGCGGAATTCCCGGTGGGTGAAGATGTACAGGTCGTCGCGGCGGATGCCCGCGAGCACGCGTTCTCCGCATTCGCGCGGGTCCATCCAGAGCGGCGAGTTGGGGCGCTGCTCGAGCTCCTGCTCGAGCTCCGTGTAGCCGGAGTCGGAGTACTGCCCGGGCCGCGTCTTGCCGCCCTCGCGGATGTTCGTCTGCACCGGCCCTGGACAGAACGCGGAGACCCCGATCCCGTCTCCGGCGAGCTCGCTGCGGAGGGCCTCGGAGAGCCCGATCACCGCGGCCTTGGCCGTGATGTAGATCGCGGCACCGGGGATCGGGACCACGCCGGCCATCGACGACGTGTTGACGATGTGCCCACCCTCGCCGTGCGCGAGCAGCCGTGGCAGGAACGTCTGGATTCCGTTGACGACGCCGCCGAGCAGCACACCCAGGCCCCAGTCCCAGTCGTCGTACCGCGCCAGCGTGACCGGCCCGAGGATGCCCATGCCGGCGTTGTTGCAGAGCACGTGCACGTTGCCGAAGACGCGCTCCGCCTCGTCGGCCGCGCGCACGAGGCCCTCGCGGTCGGTGACGTCGAGCTCGATCGCGTGCACGCTCTGCCGCCGCTCGCTCCCGGCAAAGCGCTCCAGGGCAGTCTCGAGGTGGTCGGGACGGAGGTCGGCGATCACGACGTTCATCCCCGCCGCGACGAACGCCTCGCTCATGCCGAGCCCGATCCCGCTCGCGCCGCCGGTGACGAACGCAGTCTTGCCGGCGACCTCGTCCATGCGGCCTAGCGGTCGCCCGGCCAGGAGGCGATCGCGCGGGCCTTCCCTGCGCGCCGGCCCTCCTCGACTGCCAACCGCTCCGCGGGCACCGGCTCGTCGGGGAATGCGGCGAGGATCTCGTCGAAGATCTCCCGCAGCTCCTCGCGGTGGTCGGGGTGGGTGAAGACGTAGAAATCGTTGCGCCTGATCGCGCTGCAGGACCTTCTCCCCGACGGCCTCCGGTTCCATTCCGGCCTCGTGAAGGCCCGGGAGGATGCGCATGAACTCCTCGTCGGCCGGGGTCACGTCGGTCGAGAGCTCCGCAGGCCGGATCCGGTCGCTCTCGTAGATCTTGCTCCTGACGAGGCCAGGGCAGACCATCGAGACGCCGATCCCGTGCGGCAGCAGGCTCCACCGCAGCGCGTCGGACAGCCCGTGCACCGCGAACTTCGCCGTCGTGTAGATCCCGGCGCCCGGACCGGCGACCAGTGCGGCCATCGACGCCGTGTTGACGACGTGTCCGCCCTCGCCGTGCGCCTTGATCCTGGGTACGAACGTGACGACCCCGTTGACCACGCCACCGAGGTTGACGCCGAGCACCCAGTCCCAGTCCTGGTAGGTCGCCTCGGAGATGTCGTTGAAGAGGTTGATCCCCGCGTTGTTGCAGAGGACGTGCACGTTCCCGAGCACGCGCTCGGTCTCGTCCGCGGCGCGCGCGAACGCCTCCCGGTCGGTGACGTCCAGCCGGATCGGGTGGACGTCACCCCCGAGCTCGGCCGTCGCCTCCTCGAGATGGTCGGCCCGCACGTCGGCGATCGCGACCTTCATCCCGGCGCCGACGAAGGCCTTGGCCATGCCGAGCCCGACTCCGCTCCCGCCTCCGGTGATGAAGGCGACTCTGCCTTCGACGTCCCGCATCGGCTTCGAGACCTTATAGGGTCGGTCGTGCACAGCCCAGCATCGGGAGGAGGCGCCCATGGCGACGAGGACGGCGACGGCGGTGAGAGCGGACGTCGTGGGGAGCCTGCTGCGGCCCGAGTATCTCCGGGAGGCGAGGGCGGCCGCGCTCGCCGGAACGATCGACGCCCGTGAGCTGCGAGCGGCGGAGGACCGCGCGGTGCTCGAGGCGATCGCACTCCAGGAGGGCGCCGGGATCGAGGCGATCACGGACGGGGAGTACCGCCGGCACGGGTGGATCGCGTTGATCCCGATCATCGACGACCCGCTCTTCAGGGCGCCCGTGAGCGGCTTCGAGTTCCTCGATGCCGACTCGGGCTGGCGCAACCTCTGGAAGACGGGCTCGGGCGAGCCTGCCGACACCTCGGGGCTGCCTCCCGAGGAGCCCTTCGTGACACGGCGGCTCGAGGTCGACCGCGACATCGTCACGGACGAGTTCGCGTTCCTGAAGGCGAACGCCCACGCACGCGCGAAGTACACGATCCCGGCGCCGAGCTGGCATCGGATCTACTGGCACCCCGAGCACTCGACCGACGCGTACCCGACGTCCGACGACTTCATCGCCGACGTCGCCCGCATCCTCCGCGAGCACGTCGTCGACCGGCTGGTCGCGCTCGGCTGCGACTACATCCAGATCGACGCGCCCAACTACGCCCAGTGGCACATCGACCCGGCGAACCGGGCGGCGTTCGAGCAGCACGGGCACGACATGGCGCACGAGCTCGTCGCGGATGCCGAGTTCGACAGCATGGTCTTCGAGGGTCTCACCGGCGTGACACGGGCGATGCACATGTGCCGCGGGAACGCGCCGGGCGGCATGTGGGCCGCGACCGGGGGCTACGAGGCGATCTCGAAGGAGGTCTTCCCGCGCCTCCGCAACCTCGACCGGCTCCTGCTCGAGTACGACTCGGACCGCGCCGGCACCTTCGAGCCGCTCGCGGACGTGCTCCCGAGTCATCAGGTCGTGCTCGGGCTCGTGACGACGAAGGACGGCACGCTCGAGGATCCGGACGACCTCGTCGCCCGCGTCGAGGAGGCGACCCGGTACGTGCCGCTCGAGCGGTTGGCGATCAGCCCGCAGTGCGGGTTCGCCTCCGGTGTGGTCGGCGCGATGACGCGCCGAGCAGCAGGAGGCGAAGCTGCGGCTCATCGGGGACGTCGCCCGGCAGGTCTGGGGGTAGCGCCTCAGCGAGCCCGGTGCCGTTCGACGACGAATGCCTCGTCGTTGAACCAGAGCGCGCCGTGCTCGTGCAGGACGTCCTGCGTGACACCGAGGTAGCGGCCAGCCCGGAAGCGTCTCCTCGAGGCGCTCGTCCTCGATCTGATTCACGTAGATGACGGCGTTCCAGGCGGCGAAGAGCGTCGAGGTGCCGATCCGGTCTCCGATCTCGGAGGGCAGGGTGTGCATCCCGTAGCGGAAGACCGCTTCCGCATCGGTGGGATCGGCGAGGTCGTAGTCACCGCCTCGTCGCCCAGCGCCGCCCGCAGCGTCTCGATCAGGGCGTGGCGGTCGACGGTGAACGGCCTCTCGCCGGGCCAGAGCCGCTCGACGATCTCGGCGCCCGGATCGCGGCCCCATGACTGGACCGTCAGGAGCCGACCGCCGGCCGCCAGGCTCCTGGTCAGCGGCGCCAGGATCTTCTCGACCTTGAACCCAGCGCTCATGCGCGCGCGCCACGGTTGCGACGCGAGCACGAAGTCGTACGACGGTGTCCCGCTGCCGGACTCGGCTGATGACGTCGTCGAGCAGGAACTCGTGATCGAGGCGGTAGAGCACGAGGACCGACGGCTGCTGCGGCACGGGATTGCCGGTCTCGGGATCTCGGGCTCGTTCCCCAGCCCGACGCGAGGATCGGACCGAGCGCCTCGATCTGCTCGCCGAGCTCGTGCGCGGATGCGCCTTCGAGGGGCACCTCCCGCCAGCTCAGCATCGCGTCCCTCTCCGGGTCGCTCGGCAGGAGTGCGGGCGCGTCGGCGTAGGACAGGTTCGTGACGACGAGCACCGTGTGCGGGTGCTCGACGAAGCGGTCCGGCATCTTCTCCAAGCCCGAGGCGGACGTCCTCGAGGCTGATCTCCTTCGCCACCGCGAGCACGGGCACGGTCGGGAAGCGGTGGTGCACCGTGCGGAGCACGCGCGAGAGGACGGTCCCGTCGCCCATGCCTGCGTCGAAGAGGCGAAGCGCGGGAGGCGTCGGCCGCAGCCGCGTCAACTCGTCGGCGCAGCGGGCGCGATAACGGCCTTCTCGTTGCAGGTGTTGACGAAGGCCAGGTACTTCTGGCGGTTGTCGTAGAAACGAAACGGGGTCGACTCGGCCGCCCGGGTCGGCCGCGCGGGCTTCGTCGGCGATTGGTCGCCCGGCTCACCCAAAGACGATCACGGCGCGGCCGCGCAGGCCGCCGGCCTCCATGCGCCGTTGCGCGTCGGCCGCCTGCTCCGGGGGATACGTGTCGGCGACCCGCAGCGCCAGCACGCCCCGCTCGGCGAGCTCACGCGCCTCCAGCAGCCAGTCGGTCCGGTCGAGCACGGTCCCGACCATGACCCGCTGGATGCGGATGCCCTTCTCGACGTCGTCGCCGTCCCAGCCCCTGACGACGGCGATCGCGCCGCCGTCGCGGATGGCTGCGAACATGCTGCGCCCGAGCAGCGCCGTGTCGAAGACGGCGTCGACACCCTCGGGAACGGCTTCGCGCACCGCGGCCGCGAGCTCTGGCGCCACGCGGCAGGACGACATCGGCCCCGAAGCTTCGGACGAGCTCCTCGTCCTCCGGGCTTGCGTCGGCGAGCACACGAAGTCCGCGGTCCCTCGCGATGCCGATCACGTAGGAGGCGAGAAGGCCCGCACCTCCGGTGACGGCGAGCGTCTGGCCCTCGACGAGGCCGAGAAGGTCCAGGCCGTGCAGCGCGGTCAACCCGTTCATCGGCAGCGTCGCCGCCTGCTCGAGCGTGGCGCCCTGCGGGACGGAAACCACGGACGCCGCGGGGACGACCAGAAGCGCCGCCTGCGCGCCGCCCTCCGGTCGTCGAGGCGAGAGTGCGGCCATTGCCTCGTCGCCGAGCGACAGGTGCTCCACTCCGGTCCCGACCGACTCGACGGTGCCGGCGGCGTCCATGCCGGGAACCCAGGGTGCGGGCTGTCCCTCGACGCCGAGCTGCCGTACGGCGATGTCCGCCGGATTCACAGCAGCAGCCCTGACGGCGAGCCGGACCTCGCCCGGCCCGACTTCTCGGACCTCGCGCTCGATCACGCGCAGGACCTCCGGCCCGCCCGGTCGCGTGATCCCTACCGCTCGCGTCGTCATCGCCACGGCGTCATACCACTCGGGTCGCCGAGGGTCTGTGCGATGCCTGCGCAGACCCCGGCGATCATCCGGCTGTCAGAGCGCGACGCGAACGAATGGAGCGGCATGCGGCGTCATCGTACGGCGCGCTCGACGCGGAGGTTTCCCGCGCCGACGTCCGCGTCGAGCACGAGCACGCGCTCGCCCGCCTGGCTGACGTCGACGTCGGCGTTCTGTGAGGCCGTTTCTCGTCGCTTTACCTGAGGCGAGTCGAACGCGTCCTCGACCGCCCGCAGGCGGACGAGCTACGGGTGGTCGGTGAGCACCTCCGCGCTCTCGTCGGGCCGACGGTTCGGCCCAGCCTGGCCGCCCGAGCTCTCGGCGTCAGCCACCCGGCGCTCAACCGCTGGCTCGAGAGCGGGGACATCGCCACGGTCGTCACGCCCGAAGGCCGACGGGAGATCCCGCTCTCCGAGCTGCTCGCGCTCCTCGACGACCTCGATGAGCTGGACGAGGGCGAGCGCGAAGGCCGGCCGCTCACGCGGGTGATCCGTGCCCGCCACCGTCGGGCCGAGGCAGCGGTGGACGCCGACCGCCTTCTGCCGCCCGTTCGAGCACGCGGTCACCGCCCCGCCGAGCTGCGGGCGCTGGCCTACCACCGTCTCGTCGCAGACCGCCTCGACGAGGACCTTGTCGCCGAGGCGAGTCGTCGGATCGCTCGCTGGCGAGAGGCCGGCCGTATCCATCCGTCGTGGGCCGACGCGTGGGACGACATCTTCGCGGAGCCGGTGCCCGCGATCGCGAGAGCCATCGCCTCCGACACGCCTGAGGCGCGTGAGCTACGCCAGACGTCACCGTTCGCGGGAGCGCTCAACGAGCAGGAGCGCAACCGGCTCGTCCGTGCGGTGCGGGAGCGCATCCGCTCGTGAAACGGGAGGAGCTCGAGCACGTGCTCAGGGCCGCGGCGGACATTGTCGAGGATGAGCTCGTCGTGATCGGGAGCCAGGCGATCCTCGCCGAGCACCCGAACGCCCCGGCATCACTCCTCCGCTCGGTCGAGGTCGACCTCTATCCGTTGACGCACCCGGAGCGCGCCGACGAGATCGACGGCGCGCTCGGCGACGGCTCGCGTTTCCACGAGACCTACGAGTACTACGCGCGTGGCGTCGGGCCCGAGACCGCCATCGCCCCGGCCGGGTGGCAGGGCGGACGCTCCGTCTGGAGCTCCCCCCGATTCGGCGCACGCGCGAGAACGTCGTGGCCTGGTGCATGGCTCCGTACGACCTCGTGTTGGCGAAGCTGGCTGCTGGACGCCTGCACGACCTCGAGTTCGCTGTTGATGCCGTCCGCGAGGGGCTCGTCGACCCCCAGCAGCTCGAGCTAGGAGTCGCGCTGATGCCGGAGAGCCACCGCAAGGTCACGCGGGAGCGACTGGCGATTCTGCTCGCGCGCACGAACCCAGCCCATCCCATCGGCGCCGGCGGGTCCAGCCGTTAACTCCGGCGCTCGGCCTCCCGGTTGCGAAACTGGAGCGACTCCGGGTACGGGAAGAAGTCCATCAGCTCGCCGCTCTCGATCCGGCGCTGGGCGGCCTGCCAGAACTCTGGCTCGAGCAGGTCGGCGTGGTGGCGCAGGAAGGGCTCGCGCACGCGCGGGTCGCCGAGCAGGAAGGTCGCGAACTCCTCGGGGAAGATGTCGTTGGGCAGGACGCCGTACCAGGGCTCGGCCGCCAACTCCCACTCGCTGTCCGGCGGGGTCGGGATGCGGCGGAAGTTGACGTCGCATAGGTAGTCGATCTCGTCGTAGTCGTAGAAGACGACGCGACCGTAGCTCGTGACGCCGAAGTTTCGCCAGAGCATGTCGCCCGGGAAGATGTTCGCTGCGGCGAGGTCGCGGATAGCGTTGCCGTAGTCGACGACCGCCGCCTCGAGCTCCTCGGGCGAGGCGCGGTTGAGGTACAGGTTGAGGGGCACCATCCGCCGCTCGACGTAGCAGTGGCGGATCACGAGGGGGTCGCCTTCGGAGATCATCGAGGGCGCCAGCTCGCGCAGCTGCTCGAGCAGCTGCGCCGAGAAGCGTTCGCGCGGCAGTGCCAGGTCGACGAACTCGAGCGTGTCGGCGAGGCGCCCGACGCGGTCGACGTGCTTCACCATGGTGAACTTCGAACGGACGGTCGCCCGGTCGGTGTCCTTGCCGGGCCCGAACGCGTCGCGGATCACCTTGAACACGTACGGATACGACGGCAACGTGAAGACGTGCATCACCTGTCCGCGGATCCCGGGCGCCTCGACGAACTCGTCCCGGGAGTGGTGCAGGTGTTGCAGCAACTCGCGGAAGAAGAGGGTCTTCCCCTGCTTCCCAAGCCCGACCATCGTGTAGAGCTCGGAGCGGGCCCGCACAGGGGTCATCGAGTGCAGGAACGCGACGAAGCCTGACGGAACCTCCATGTCGACCATGAAGTAGGCGCGCGAGAGCGAGAACAGAATGTTGATCTGCTGCGGGTCGAGCAGGATCGTGTCCAGCTCGAGCCGGCCATCGGCCCCGTGCAGGACGGGGACGACGAATGGCAGCTCGTCGTGGCCGTTGACGAGCTTGCCGAACACGTACGCGGCCTTGTTGCGGTAGAGGGCCGAGTTCAGCACCTGGATCTGGTAGTTCGGCTCCAGGTGTGTCCACGGCCCACCCGGACGCTCCTCGAGGGCGCGCAGCACGTGGTCGAGGTCGCGCTCGAGGTCGGCGAACGGCCGGCTCCAGCCGAAGTCGCGGAAGAGCCGTGCGAAGCACTCCCGCTCCCCGTCGATGTTCGGGTAGTAACCGCGGTAGATCGGGGGGTCGGACCCGATGTACTCGGTCGAGATCGCCGCTCGGACGAAGATCAAGTCGTTGTCGTAGTAGGTGCGCTGCAGGATCCGCGTGATCACCGAGTTGAAGAAGGTCTCGGCGAGCTCCGGCTGGCTGTGCTCGACGAGCATGCCGATGTAGAGGAGCTTCGCGTCGCGCCAGGTCGCGTCGCTGACCGCGCCGAGGTCGAACTCGCCACGAAGCCGATCGACGCACTCGAGGACGCGCTCGTCGTAGAAACGGATCCGCTCCTGCACCGCGTGCTGCTGCTCCGTCCAGGCGCCCGCCTCGAACCGGTCTCTGGCGCCGGCGCTGGTGGCGCGGAAGAGCCGATAGTGCTTGTCGAATCCCTCGATCAGCACGGTCGCGATCTGTCGTGCCGCGTCCTCCGGGGCGGCTGCGATAGCGTGAGCCTCCTTCGTCCCCACGAGCCACACGGTAGGTCAATGAGCGCGATCACGCCGATCGAAATCCCGGCAGGCGGCACCAAGATCGTTCGCGGCGAGCCGACCCCCGACAACCCGATCATCCCGTTCATCGAGGGGGACGGGATCGGCGTCGACATCACCCCGCCGATGCGGGCGGTCGTCGACGCCGCCGTCGAGAAGGCCTACGGCGGCGCCCGGCAGATCCACTGGATGGAGATCTACGCCGGTGAGAAGGCGACGCGCGTCTACGGCAGCGACGTCTGGCTGCCCGACGAGACGCTGGAGGCCGCGCGCGAGTACTCCGTCTCGATCAAGGGGCCGCTGACGACGCCGATCGGTGGCGGCATCCGCTCGCTCAACGTCGCGCTCCGGCAGCAGCTCGACCTCTATGTCTGTCTGCGGCCGGTGCGGCACTTCCCCGGCGTGCCGAGCCCGCTCAAGGACCCGTCCCAGACGGACATGGTCATCTTCCGCGAGAACTCCGAGGACATCTACGCGGGGATCGAGTGGGAGGCCGAGTCGGAGGGCGCTCGCAAGGTGATCGACTTCCTCCAGGGCGAGATGGGCGTCCGGAAGATCCGCTTCCCGGAGACCTCGAGCATCGGGATCAAGCCGGTCTCGCGCGAGGGCACCGAGCGGCTCGTCCGCAAGGCGATCCAGTACGCGATCGCGAACGCGCGCGAGTCGGTCACGCTCGTCCACAAGGGCAACATCATGAAATTCACCGAGGGCGGCTTCCGCGACTGGGGCTACGCGCTCGCGGCGCGCGAGTTCGGCGCGACACCGATCGACGGCGGCCCCTGGCTCACACTCGAGCTCGAGGGGCGCTCGGTCACGATCAAGGACGTGATCGCCGACGCCTTTCTGCAACAGATCCTGACGCGGCCGGCCGACTACGACGTGATCGCGACGCTGAACCTGAATGGCGACTACATCTCCGACGCGCTCGCCGCCCAGGTCGGCGGCATCGGGATCGCGCCGGGTGGCAACCTCTCCGACGAGGTGGCGATGTTCGAGGCGACCCACGGCACCGCGCCGAAGTACGCGGGCCAGGACAAGGTCAACCCCGGCTCGCTGATCCTCTCGGCCGAGATGATGCTGCGCCACATCGGCTGGGTCGAGGCCGCCGACCTGATCATCAGCTCGCTCGGCGCCGCGATCTCCGACAAGCAGGTGACCTACGACCTTGCGCGGCTCATGGAAGGCGCACACGAGATCTCGACCTCGGCTTTCGGGCAGGCGATGATCGAGCGCATGTAGCCCGCGCCGGGCGAACCGTCCCTGAGCGGGACGCGAAAATTCAGCGGATGAACTGGGCGGAGCGGAAGGCGACCGAGCGTAAGGACGTGAGCTCCAATCCCGTCAAGCTCGAGCCGCTCGTGCGGCTCTTGGTCAACGGCGACGAAGGCGAACTCACATCTCCTTTGTCGGCATAGAGACGCGCTCCTGCGCCGTTCCGGGCGGGCGCTTCGAGCGAAAGAGTCTGTGGCTGAGACCCGACGGGCGTCCCCGGTTCGCCGCTCCGGTTACTTGCCGCGCGAGGTCTTCTTCTGTCGCTTCGGCTTCGCAGGTAGCTTCTTCTCGGTCTGAGCAACCGACTTCGGGCGCTTCTTCCCGGCCACGTAGGGCTCCTCCCGGTTGTCTTCGCTTCCAGGTGGACTCTAGCGAGCTCGAATCGTCGAGAGTGCGCCGCGTCTCAGAGGGCTCGGGTGGGAGGCACGGCGCGTCACAGGCGTGAGGAATAGCGGCTCGTCGCCTGCGTAGGTGCGTGGCGTCAGGATCGCGGTTCGGCTGGCCGCATGGTCCCTCGCTTCTCATCCCATCCTGGGACGCAACCAGGAGGTCGCCACGCCGCCCTGTAACCCAATCGAGAGTTCGATCCCAGGGTGCGCCCATCACCGCTCTAGCGTGCGTCGAGGCAGAGAGAGGTCGAGGCAGAGAGAGACGCTGAACGTACGTTCGGTACTCACATGAGGCAGCGGTTGAGTCGTAGCCTCGGTGTGCCAAATCGAGCAGGTGTGGCCGCGCGCAGATGCTGCAAGAGGAGTTGGACAGATATGGCTTGATCCAAGTGTGAGGCACTCAAACTTGCATCAAGTCATGTCCATCCAACGACAGTTGTAGGTTGATGGGTTGATCCAAGTGTGAGGCACTCAAACTTGGATCAAGTCATGTCCATCCAACGACAGTTGTAGGTTGAATGGCTTGATCCAAGTTTGATGGTGTTAAACTTGGATTCATGGACGTTGAGCTCGTAAGGCAATCGCCGATCGCCTCCGTAGTGCCGATCAACGGCTTCGATCAGCGGACCGGTGAACCTTACGAGCACTGGGCCTACGTCCCCAACCCGCTTCCTAGGACCGTTGATCTCACTCCCGCGACCTGGACTGTTGTTGCGCGTGCTGAGGCGGCATTAGCTCGTCTCGATGAGGCAGCACGTCAACTGCCAGACCCGTCTCTGCTGCGTCGCCCTGCGCTTCGCCGCGAAGCACAGAGCACGAGTGCGCTTGAAGGAACGTACGCACCGTTGGAGGATGTCCTCGTTCCGGAGGTCGAAGAGCGCGAGACTCTCCCCCTGGAGCTACGCGAGAACTTGAACTACGTCGTGGCTGCGGAAGAGGGCTTTCACTGGGTCTCTGAACGCGAGATCACAAAAGGCTTGCTTGGCAACCTGCAACGCGTCCTAGTTCACGGCACGCCTGGCGAACACAGTGATGCCGGCGGACTGAGAGATCGGCAGGTGGTGATCGGTGCGCCTAACTCGCGCGTGGTGGATGCGCGGTTCGTGCCACCTCCGCCTGGCGACCTTCTCGAGGCTGGCGTGGGGCAATGGCTCGAGTGGGTGGAGAGCCCGCCGCCAGATCTTCCTCCTGTGGTTCGAGCTGCCCTTGCGCACTACCAGTTCGAGACACTCCATCCGTTTTCAGATGGCAACGGCCGAATCGGGCGGTTGCTGATCGTTCTTCAGTTGATGCGCGATGAAGTCCTGGTTGAGCCAATCCTGCTGGTGTCGCCTTGGTTTGAGGCGCGTCGGTCTGAGTATCAAGACGGCCTCTTGAACCTCAGCGTCACGGGAAACTGGGACGCGTGGGTTTCGTTCTTCGCACGGGGCGTCGAGGCTGGGGCCGACTCGACTCGTCAGACCATCGATGCGCTGTTGACATGGCGGGACGAAGCGATCGCGACTGTTCGAGGAGCTGGTAGCTCGGGTGTTCCCGAGCGGCTGGCTGCCGAACTGATTGGGGCTCCCGGCCTCACGGCGGGCCAGGTCGCGGAGCGGCACGGCATCACCCACCAGGGCGCGATGAACGCTCTACGGCGCCTAACTGCGTTGGGGCTTCTCGAGGAAACGGATCGTCGGGGGCGCCGCGTCTTTGTGGCGCCAGCGTTGATCCGGATACTGACCCAGCGATAGGCCCATAGGCGTTCGGCGCTCTTCTCAGGGCTGAGAAGAGCGCATCTCAGCCCTCAGGAAGAACTCGCGAGGCTCCGCCAGCGAGCTGCGGCCCGGCGCCACATCTCGCACCCGCACGGAGGGATGATTCATCCTGAACACGCCCGACGCGTCGCGCATGTCAGCCGGAGCGGTTCCGTAGGGCATTCCTGGCGCGGCCTACGGTGTCTTGAGATGCCGGCCGCGCCCGAGCCAACGTCACACGCTCCCTGGGATCAGCTGGCCCTCGAATTCGCCATCGAATCTCGGGTCGGACGTCCCTGGTACCGACCCAGAAGGTCGGGGGATCGGGTCCATCCTGGGACACAACCCGACGTGTCAGGCGGGATGAGCGATTTTCTCGATCACGGCACGCGAGCGTGGGCACCACACCGCACAGGTATCGAAGTCCTTGGGGGCTCGGACGTCAGATCCCGCACGAACGCCCGCGTCGCGGATGGTCGAGGCCAACTGGCCACAGCGTTTTGCCACAGTCAGAGCTGCGACCCGATTCTCTCTCCAGGCGAGAGGAGACTCGCGCAGGTGACGATTCGCGCGCCCGGCGCCCGTTGAGCCGAGGTTCTTCGATCGGTCGCGTGGAGGAGTTCGTCCCGCGCGACTTCGACGTGCCTCGCCGACACGAGACGCCGCAGTTCGTGCTCGAGCCGCTCGGGCCCGAACACAACGAGCAGGACTACGACGCCTGGACGTCCTCGATGGACCACATCGCCGCGACGCCCGGATGGGGCGACAGCCGCTGGCCGCGAGAGATGACGCCGGACGAGAACCGGGTGGACCTGCAGCGCCATGCCGACGACTTCCGCAACCGGGCGGGGTTCACCTACACGGTGCTCGATCCGCCGACCCGCGACGTGATCGGGTGCGTCTACATCTACCCGCTGCCCGACAGCGACGACGACGCCCGTGCGCTTTCCTGGGTACGGGCGAGCCACGCGGAGCTCGACGTCCCCCTCTGGCGCGCCGTCAGCGACTGGCTCGCGTCCGACTGGCCGTTCGGCAGCGTCGAGTACGCGCCGCGCGCGTAGGCGCATATAAAGCAGTAGTGATCTGCCCGATGGCGCGCGTCGGCTGCCCAGGCTAGAGGGTCAGCAAGAACTCCTCGACTGCCGCGGCGAAGCCGTCGACGTCGGCCTCGCCGAGTGGAAGCGAGAGCGCGATGAAGCCGCGGCGCCCGTACGAGAAGCCACGCTCGAGCATGTGCAGGTGAAGGAGGGCGCGCAGCTCCGCCGACTCGGGCACGTCGCCTTCGTTTCGCACGGGTCCGGGGGTGAAGTGCAGGCCGATGAGCGACCCGTAGCCGGTCGCGCAGAATGTGAGTTCGCGCTCGGTGGAGAAGGCGTTCAGCCGATCGCGCAGCCGATCGCCAAGGTCGTTCAGCCGGCTGATCTCCCCTTCCGTCAGGATCTGCGTCAGGCCGGCCGCTCCCGCCGCCATCGTGAGCACGTCGTTGTTGAAGGTCCCGCCGTGCTGCAGCGCGTCGGGCTGAGAGGGGTCGAAGCGGCGCATCAGCTCGGCGCTCCCGCCGAAGGCGCCGAACGAGAGTCCGCCACCGACGAACTTCGCAAGCGTCGTCAGATCGGGTTCGATCCCGAGGAGCTGCTGCATCCCACCGGGCGAGAGACGGGCGGTCATGACCTCGTCGAACACGAGCACCAGATCGTGCGCGGCCGTCGCCTCGCGCAGCGTGCGCAGGAAGACGGGATCGCCGGGGATCACCCCCGCCGCCCCTTGCAGCGGCTCGACGATCACGGCGGCCAGCTCGTGCGCGTGCTCCTCGACGAGGTGTGCGGCCTCGGCGGCGTTGTTGTACTCGCCGACGACCCAGGTGAAGGGAGGGTTCAAGGGCGAGATACCGTGAGCGAAGAGCAGGATGCCGCCGTGGTAGGCGCCGGCGAAGACGAGCACGCCGTCCCGTCCCGAGACGGCACGGGAGAGAGACAGCGCGAGCAGGTTCGCCTCGGTGCCGGAGTTGCAGAAGCGCACGAGCTCGATCGACGGGAAGCGCGTGCAGATCGCCTCGGCGAGCACGGCTTCATACCGGTTCGGGGCTCCGAGCACGAACCCGTCGGCAAGCGCGCTTCCGATCGCGTCCACGATGACGGGATGTGAATGGCCGTAGAGCCCAGCGGTGTATTCACCGAGGAAATCGAGGTACTCGTGGCCATCGGCGTCGGTCACGCGCGCGCCCTCGCCGTGGACGATCGTCAGGGGGAAGGGCGGCTGGTGAATCGTTGTGCGCGTGTTCCCGCCCGGCATAAAACGTGCCCGCGCTTCGTGGAGCCGGCGCGACTCGCGATTCGTTGCGACGTATCGCGCCTCCGCCTCCGCCAGCCGGGCGACGAGATCGACGACTGCGCGCATGCTGCGATCCTACGCCCGTCGCGGCGCGCGCCCCAACGCCGCACTCACCTCGGCCGCGACCTCCGGCGTGACAGTTCTGTCCCGCAATGGTCAGCGTAGGTCAGGGGCAGCCCTTGACGAGGGACCAAGCCAACTCACCCCTACGCGTGGCCGACATTGGTCACGGTGCGTTCGACTCCGGCGCCACTCCGTCACACGAATCCGGCATCAGCACACGGATGCGACCTCCAGAGGACGCAACCGGGACGTCGACCCCGTGGGACCGGCGTTCGTTCGGGTAACGACCCAGGGGGTTCGCGGTTCAACCATGGCTCGACCGGGCTGGCTGAAGAAGGTCGCCTACCTGGTTACTGGTCGCACTGACCGTTCCTCGTTGATCTAGCAACTTGATCGCCAAGACGAGCCGTCAGACAGCAGGCTTCGAGCGTCGAGATGCGTCGGCACAGCGTCGAAAGCGCGCGAGAGCGGGGAGTTTCACCTCACCCTGCGGAGGGAACAATCGCGGCGCAAGCTCGACGAAAGGAACGGCATGGGAATCATCGCGTTCATCGTTCTGGGTCTGATCGCGGGAGTGATCGCGAAGGCGATCATGCCGGGTGACGACCCTGGCGGGATCATCGTCACTGCGATCATCGGGATTGTTGGTGCGCTGCTCGGCGGCTTCATCGCCGCCGCCTTGTTCGACGCTCATCCGCTCGACGAGTTCTTCGACATCTCCACCTGGCTTACGGCGATTGTCGGGGCGATCGTTCTCCTCGTGATCTATCGCCTTGTTGTGGATCGCGGCCACGGCGGCCGTACTCTTCGCGCCTAGCGACTGATGGTGGGACGCCCCGGGAGCCTCGGTTGCTCCCGGGGCGTCTGATCGGCGGCGGCTCCGCCCTCGCGCCCGTCCCGCTCATCCTCTACTCCACGATTCGCCAGGGACCCTCAGTCGTTCAGCAAGCAGCGCGTCCGGCCGTGACCGACGAGGTCCGTGAGCTGGCGGAGGACGTCGGCGACGATCGCGTGCTGGGGCAATTCGCGGATGGTGTCCCGGCGCGTGCGGCCCTAGTCGGGCGCTTCAGCCCGGATACTCGCGTTCGCGAGGGCGATTCGATCGAGGTTGCTGTCTACGAGCGCGCGCTCCACTTCTTCGACCCTGAGTCGGGCCTCGCGATCTAGCAGCGTGGGCCGGGTCGGCGGGTGGCCACCTGGGCCCGGTCGAACGGACGCGCAAGGCAGAACTTGTAAACATCCGATCTTTATGCCTAGTATGGCGCTGTGACCCGCGCAAACACCCATAAAGCGCCGACAAACATCGGGTTTATCTGGTGAACGGGCTTCCGCGCATCATCGGCCTGGAGGCTCGTGATGTCAGGTTCCCGACGTCGCGGTCGCTCGACGGGTCGGACGCGATGCACACCGATCCGGACTATTCGGCGGCCTATGTCGTGCTGCGAACCGATGCCGACGACGGGATCGAAGGGCACGGGCTGACGTTCACGAGCGGTCGCGGTACCGAGGTGTGCGTAGCCGCGATCCGCGCGCTCGAGCCGTTCGTCGTCGGGCGAAGCCTCGAGGCGATCGTCGCCGACATGAGTGGCTTCTGGCGCAGCCTCGTCTCGGACAGCCAGCTGCGCTGGCTCGGTCCGGAGAAGGGTGTCATCCACCTCGGCACCGCCGCGGTCGTCAACGCGATCTGGGACCTGTGGGCCAAGATCGAGCGCAAGCCGCTGTGGAAGCTGCTCGTCGACCTCTCGCCCGAGGATCTGGTCGCGTGCGTCGACTTCCGCTACATCACCGACGCGCTGACGCCCGGAGAAGCGCTCGATCTGCTCCGCGACGCGCGGCGGGAGAGCGCAGCTCGCGAGAAGGCGATCGTCGCCTCTGGCTACCCCGCCTACACGACGTCCGCCGGCTGGCTCGGCTATGACGACGCCAAGGTCGAGACGCTCGTCCGCGAAGCCGTGGGGGCGGGCTTCACCCACGTGAAGATGAAGGTTGGTAGCGATCTCGCCTCGGACGACCGCCGCGCCGCCCTGATCCGGGGAGAGCTCGGGCCGAACGGCATCCTGATGATGGACGCGAACCAGGTGTGGGGCGTCGACGAGGCGATCGAATCGATGCGCACCCTCGCCGCTCACGAACCGTGGTGGATCGAGGAGCCGACGAGCCCCGACGACGTGCTCGGGCATGCCCGGATCCGGCGGGAGATCGCACCTGTCCGGGTCGCGACCGGCGAGCACATCCAGAACCGCGTCATCTTCAAGCAGCTGTTCCAGGCCGAGGCGATCGACTTCTGCCAGCTCGACGCGTGCCGGATCGGCGGCGTCAACGAGGCGATCGCGATCCTTCTCCTGGCGGCCAAGTTCGATATCCCCGTATGCCCCCACGCCGGCGGTGTCGGACTGTGCGAGTACGTCCAGCACCTCGCGTTCTTCGACTACATCGCGGTCAGCGGGTCGACGGAGAACCGCGTCGTCGAGTGGGTCGACCACCTTCACGAGCACTTCCGCGACCCCGCGATCGTTCGCGATGGCCGCTATATCGCGCCGGCTGCGCCCGGCTACAGCATCGAGATACGTCCCGAGTCACTCGACGAGTACGCGTTCCCGAACGGGCCTGTCTGGTCGGACGCCGCGGTCGCCGTGGGAGGAGAATGATGGTGGCCGTGAGCGAGACGTCGAAGGCACCGGGCGGATCCGGCGTCCTCGACCGCTACGGGCTCCTCCAGGCCGGGCTCTGGTCGCTTCGCGCCGGACCCGCGCTGATCCTGGTCCTCCTGATCCTGATCGTCGGGCTGACGACACCCGTCTTCCTGACGACCCGGAACCTCGGCAACGTCTTCTCCCAGACGTCGGTCATCGCGGTGCTCGCCCTCGGGCAGCTGCTCGTCATCGTGACGCGGGGCATCGACCTGTCCGTCGGCGCCACGATCGCGCTCTCGGGCGTGGTCGGTGCGATCGTCTACGAGGACACGGGCTCGAGCGTGCTCGTGATCGCCGCGATCCTCGGCACCGGGCTCGCGGTCGGCGCCGTCAACGGCCTGGTCTTCGTCTACGGCCGGGTGCCGCATCCCTTCATCGTGACGCTCGCAACGCTGAGCATCGTCCGCGGGATTGCGCTCTGGGCGTCGGATGGAACGCTGATCTCCGGCATGCCGCCGATCGTGCAGACGATCGGCGGCGGCTCGATCAACTGGATCCCCTACTCGATCTTCGTCGTCATCGGCCTCGCTCTCGCGTGCCTCGTGCTGACGACCAGGATGGTCTGGGGGCGCTGGCTGTACGCGGTCGGCGGGAACGAGGAAGCGGCTCGGCGTGCGAGCATCCCGACCCGGCGCGTGCTCGTCACGGTCTACGTGCTGAGCGGGCTCGCCGCCGGCGTCGGCGGGCTGATCACCGCCGGCCTGATCGACGCGGGCTCACCCACAGCGGGTGATCTCGCCGAGCTCGACTCGATCGCGGCGGTGATCATCGGTGGCGCCGCCTTCGCGGGCGGCCGAGGGAGTGTTGCCAACGCGCTCGTCGGCGCCTTCACGATCGGCGTGATCCGCAACGCGCTCAACCTCCACAACGTCGACGCCTTCTACCAGCTGATGGCGATCGGCGTCGTCGTCCTTCTCGCGGTCGAGGCCGATGTGCTGCGACGTGCGATCGAGGGCAGGGTGCAGGTCGCGCAGGCGGTGCGTCAGGGATGACGACGCTCCTGGATACGCCGGTCGACGGAACCAGGGCGGACACGCCGGCGCTCGCCCTCCAGGACGCCCACAAGCGCTTCGGTGCCGTCATCGCTCTCGACGGCATCTCGCTCGACGTCCACCACGGCGAGGTGCTCGCGCTTCTCGGCGACAACGGCGCCGGCAAGTCGACCCTGATCAAGTGCCTGAGCGGCGTCCACCGGCTCGACAGCGGGTCGATCGAGATGGACGGCGTTCCGGTCACGATCCACGTGCCGTCCGATGCGCGCGCACTCGGCGTCGAGACCGTCTACCAGGACCTCGCACTCTTCGACAACCTCCGCCCCACCGACAACTTCTACGCCGGCCGCGAGCTCGCCGGGCCGACGTGGGTGCCGCGCTCGCTCCGGTTCCTCAAGCGCAAGCGGATGACGGAGTCGACGCGCGAGGTGCTCGAGAGGCTGCAGGTGTCGCTTCCGGACTTCCATACGACCGTCGGGCTGATGTCGGGCGGACAGCGGCAAGCGGTGGCCGTGAGCAGGGCCGCGGCGTTCGCTTCGAAGGTTGTGATCCTCGATGAGCCCACGGCCGCGCTCGGCGTGCGCGAGTCGCGCCGGGTGCTCGACCTGATCCTCCGGCTTCGGAGCGAGAACCGGGCCGTGATCGTGGTCTCGCACGCGATGGATCACGTGATGGAGATCGCCGACCGCGCCGTCGTGCTCCGACGCGGGCGGAAGGTTGGAGAGCTCGCCCCGTCCTCGGAGACCTACACGGAGATCGTCTCGTTGATCGTGGGAGGTGGTGAGTGAGCGGATTCTAGGGCGCTTGCCGCGCTAGGCCCGACGGGGCGCACGCGGCCGGCTTCCGCAGCCACTGCAGGGCAGCGGAACGACGTCAATGCGGACTCAGCGTACTGGTGCCAATCCTGTTTGCCTGACGAAAGGATGCACGATGTGGAAGAACAGGCTGTTCGCGGGCGCGGTCTTCGCGACCGTCCTCGCCGCGACCGCGGTGCTCGCCGCGACGGCAGTGGCGAAGCCGACCAAGGAAGAGGCGGCCCCCGTGAAGCTCGGGTTCATCACCAAGTTCCCCGTGGACTTCTTCTTCACGCTCGAGAAGGCCGCGAAGAAGTGGGATGCGGCTACCCCCGGTGCGACAGTGATCTTCGGCCAGGGCAAGAGCGGTACGGATGACGCGGGCGAGATCGCTGCGATCCAGAACATGGTTGCGCAGGGAGTGAAGGGCATCGCGATCACGCCGACGAGTGCCGCCGTCGTGCCCGCCCTCAACAAGGCGCGAAAGGCAGGCGTCAAGGTCGTACTGATGGACAACGACATCCCCTCGTGGAAGGGCAAGACGTCCGTCGTTGCGACGAACAACCTCAAGGGCGGCGTGCTCGCCGGTAAGTTTCTCGCCACGAAGCTGAAGGCGGGGGACACACTCGGCATCCTCGAGGGGGTCCCGGGCGTTCCGGCTCTCGACGCTCGTGTCACGGGCATGCTCGCCGGGCTCGGAGCCCTGAGGAGCAAGATCAAGGTCGTCTCGAAGCTGCCGACGGACTGCGATCAGACCAAGGGCGCAGCGGCCGCCCAGACCATACTGACGGCGAATCAGAACCTGACCGCGATCTACGGCGCCTGTGGGCCGCCGATCCTCGGCGCGATCCAGTCGATCAAGAACGCCGGTATCGCTCCGGGGGGCATCATCGTCGTCGGCTTCGACGCGCTCCCGGACGAGGTCGCGCAGATCAGGGCCGGTACCGAGACCGGGAGTGTTGCGCAATTCCCGGCGAAGATCGGCTCGCTCGGGATCGCAACGCTCTACAGGGCGGTGCAGGGCAAGGCGGTGGCGAAGAACGTCGATACGGGCACCGCGTTCGTCACGAAGGCCAACGCTGCGAAGTTCGGCTAGACGCGGCCGAACAGCGTCATCCCCCTCCTGATGACGCACCAGGAGCCCCCGGCGCCGCCTCACGCCGGGGGCTCCGACCCTCCGACGCCTCCTGAGCGACCCACTTGTGATCGTCGACAGCCACCAGCACTTCTGGAATCTCGAGCGTGAGCCGATGCCCTGGATGCGTCCCGCGCACGCTGCGATCGCGCGAACGTTCGAGCCGGCCGACCTTCGTCCGCTGCTCGATGCCTGCGGGATCGACAGCACGATCCTCGTCCAGGCCGCGTGCACCGACGCCGACACCGACGCGATGTTCCAGCAGGCGGACACCAACGCGTGGATCGGCGCTGTCACCGCCTGGGTCGACCTCACGAACCCGAGGCGCGCTCGCGCACGCCTCGATCGGCTCGCACGACGCCCCAAGCTTCGCGGAATCCGTCATCTGATCCACGAAGAGGACGATCCGCACTGGATCCTCCGGGAGAATGTGCTCGAGAGCATCGCGTTGCTCGAGGACCGCCACCTCGTACTGGAGCTCGTGTGCGTCTACCCGCGCCATCTGGGCGATGTGCCGGAACTCGCGGAACGCTTCCCCGACCTGACGATCGTGATCGATCATCTCGGCAAGCCGCCGCTCCTCACTGCGCGGATGGCCGACTGGACGACGCTGGTGCAGCGCGCTGCGGCGCACGGCAACGTGGCCGCGAAGATCTCCGGTCTCAACACCGTCCTCACCTCGGCCGGATGGACGGGGAGGGACATGCGAGACGCCGTCGAGGTCGCGGTCGAGTGCTTTGGCCCCGACCGACTGACGTGGGGAAGCGACTGGCCGTACTCCCTGCTGAATGGCGACTACGGAAGAGTCTGGCGCGAAACAGTGGAGATCGTCACCTCGGTCGCCGGAGGCGACGGCGCGCGCCGCATACTGGAAGACACCCCCGCCCGCCTCTACCGGCTCGGCGACACCGTCACAGACAACCACTCGAGCCCCGGAGAACACGCCGATGGTCGCGCTCACTGATCAGGCGATCGCGAAGATCAAGGACCTGATCATGTCCGGCGAGTTCGCCGCGGACTCGAAGCTCCCGAAGGAACAGGTGCTCGCAGACCGGCTCGGGCTGTCCCGCAACTCGCTGCGCGAAGCTGTCCGCGCGCTGACATTGATCGGCGTCCTGGAGCCGCGGGTCGGCGACGGCACCTATGTGACGAGCCTCGAGCCAGAGCTCCTCCTCACGGGCATGGCATTTGTCAGCGACCTCGTATCCGGCAACACGCTCCTCGAGCTGCACCAAGTGCGCCGGATCCTCGAGCCGGTCGCCACCGGGATGGCGGCGACGCGGCTGACCGAGGAGAGCTACGCGGCGCTCGAGGAGTGCCTCGCGAGGATGGATGCCGCCGAGACGACCCAGGCCTTCATCGCCGCCGACGAGGAGTTCCATCGGGTCATCGTCACCGCCTCCGGGAACTCGACCCTGGCGTCGCTGATTCAGCACCTCTCGGGCGGGACGCTCCGGGCCAGGCTTTGGCGCTCCGCGACCGAGCAGGGCGCGATCGAGACGACGAAGAAGCGCCACTGGGACATCTACGAGGCGCTTCGCGACCACGACGCCGAGCGGGCGAGCGCCGCCGACCTCATCCACCTGTCGGAGGGCGAGCAGTGGCTCAAGCACATGCTCGAAGCAGATGAGGCCGACACGGCATGACGGCGGTCTACTACGAGGGCCCGGGGAGATTCACGGTCGGCGAGAGCGAGGTGCTGTCACCCGGAGCGGGCGAGGTTCGGCTCGACGTTGCCTTCTGCGGTGTTTGTGGCACGGACGTCCACATCGCCCGCGGTCACATGGATCACAGGGTTCGCATCCCGCAGGTGATCGGTCACGAGATGTCGGGCACCGTCGCAGAGCTCGGCCCAGGCGTCGACGGCTACGCCGTCGGTGACCCCGTCGTCGTCCGCCCGCTCGACAGCCGGGCAGAGACGCCCGCCGACAAAGGCTTCAGTCACATCTGCCGCGGGCTCAAGTTCCTCGGCATCGATACCCCAGGTGCGTTCCAGCGCTCGTGGACCGTGCCCGCCTTCACGCTTCACCGGCTGCCGCCGACGGTCGACCTGCAGCTGGCCGCGCTCGTCGAGCCGCTGGCAGTGGCCTGCCACGACGTGCGGCGCGGTGAGGTCGTTGCCGAAGAGTCCGTCGTGGTGATCGGAGGCGGTCCGATCGGGCTGCTCGTCGGCCTCGTCGCCGGGGCGCACGGGGCAGAGGTGACGCTGAGCGAGGTCAGCTATTTCCGCCGCGGGCTCGCCGCGGGGCTCGGGCTCGACGTCATCGACCCGACCGCAACGGATTTCGAGGCGGCCATCCTCGAGCGAACGGGTGGCGCCGGAGCGGACGTCGTCTTCGAGGTCTCCGGTTCGGCCGCGGGGGCCGACGTCATGACGCGCCTCGCCTCTATCCGGGGCCGGGTCGTGGTCGTCGCGATCTTCCCCGAGCCGCAGCCGGTGCGGCTGTTCGACTTCTTCTGGAAAGAGCTGCGCATGGTCGGTGCGCGGGTGTACGAGCCGGAGGACTACGAGAGGGCGATCGATCTCCTCGCGGCGGGGGTGCTGCCGCTCGAACGTCTGATCAGCGCGGTCGAGCCGCTCGACCGGCTGCCCTCCGTGTTCGAGGAACTGGACGACGACGCCGCTGCCATGAAGATCCTCATCGACTGTCGAGCGTGACCGCCGGCTCGTTCTCGGGCTCGACCGTGCTCGTCACGGGCTGCCGTCGCGGCATCGGTGAGGCGATCTCGATTGCGTTCGCAGATGCGGGTGCAGACGTGATCGGGGTCAGCGCAAACCTCGAGCCCGACGGAGGCGCTGTCGGCAGCGAGATCGCACAGCGGGGGAGGATCTTCCGTGGGCACACGACCGATTTCGGTGATCGGACTGCGGTCTACGACCTCGTCGAAGCGCTGCGCGCTGGGCCGCCGATCGACGTGCTCGTCAACAACGCAGGAACGATTCGGCGAAACCCGGCCGCCGAGCACGGCGACGAGGACTGGGACGAGGTCTTGGAAGTGAACCTGACGGCGCAATTCGTGCTCACCCGCGAGATCGGCCGGCTCATGTTGGAGCGCGGAGCTGGGAAGATCGTCTTCATCGCCTCTCTCCTCTCGTTCCAGGGCGGGATCAACGTCCCCGGGTACGCAGCGAGTAAGGGTGGGATCGCGCAGCTGACGAAGGCGTTCGCGAACGAGTGGGCCGCGCACGGTGTCAACGTCAACGCCGTAGCACCGGGCTACATCGAGACCGACAACACCCAGGCGCTGCGAGACGATCCGAACCGCTCGAACCAGATACTGGAGCGGATTCCGGCCGGACGATGGGGAACGGCCGCCGACATCGCAGGCGCCGTTCTGTTCCTCGCCTCCACAGCCGCCGACTACGTGCACGGTGTCGTCCTCCCCGTCGACGGGGGGTGGCTCGGCCGGTGACCGTGAACGAGGTCTCGAACGCCCTTCTGCGCCGCCGGATCATCCCGGTCGTCGTCATCGAGGAACTCGCGACCGCACGACCGCTGGCAGAGGCCTTGGAGCAGGGAGGGCTGCCGGTCGCCGAAGTCACCTTCCGCACCGAGGTGGCCGCGGACGCAGTGCGGCTTCTCGCCCACGAGAAGAGGCTCCTCGTCGGCGCCGGCACGGTGGTGCGGCCGGAGCAGGTCGACCTCGCGGTCGAGGCAGGCGCTCGATTCATCGTCATGCCCGGCCTCAGCCCCCGCGTCGTCGAGCGCTGCAGGGAGCTGGACGTCCTCGTCATTCCCGGTGTCGCGACGGCCACCGAGGTCATCGCGGCACTCGATCATGGCCTCGACCTCCTCAAGCTCTTTCCGGCCCAGGTGGCCGGCGGCGTCGCTCTCCTGCGCGCGCTGCAAGGGCCCTTTCCCGGCGTGCGCTGGATCCCCACCGGCGGCGTGAGCGCGGCAAACGCCGCCTCCTATCTCGCACTGCCGTCGGTGGCGGCCGTCGGTGGCAGCTGGATGGTCGCGTCCGAGCTGATCGCCGCGCGTGACTTCGCCACGGTGACGCGCTTGGCGCGGGAGGCGGTCCGCCTCGGCACCGGGGAGGAGCCGTGAGCGGTCTGGCCGTCCGGCCGGCAGAGGAATGTCGGTTCGACGTCGTCGCGCTCGGTGAAATCATGCTCCGCCTCGACCCGGGAGTGGGACGCATCCGCAACGCGCGGGAGTTCCGGGTCTGGGAAGGGGGTGGCGAGTACAACGTCGCCCGCGGCCTACGTCGCTGCTTCGGCCAGCGCACCGCAGTCGTCACCGCCTTTGCCGACAACGAGGTCGGACGGCTGCTCGAGGACTTCGTCCTGCAGGGAGGCGTCGACACGTCCCTTGTCCGCTGGGTCGCCTCGGACGGCATCGGTCGGACCGTCCGCAACGGGCTCAATTTCACCGAACGCGGCTTCGGCGTCCGGGGCGCTCTGGGGGTGTCCGACCGGGGAAACACGGCGGCGTCGCAGCTGCGGCCGGGCGACGTCGACTGGGAGCACCTCTTTGGCACGCTCGGGGTGCGCTGGTTCCACACGGGCGGGATATTCGCCGGACTCTCGGAGACGACGCCCGAGGTGGTCGCCGAAGCCGTCGACGCCGCCTCGCGCCACGGCACCGTCGTGTCCTACGACCTCAACTACCGGCCCAGCCTGTGGCAGGGGATCGGCGGAGTCGAGCGCGCGCAGGAGGTGAACCGCCGGCTCGCACGACACATCGACGTCATGCTCGGCAACGAGGAAGACTTCACCGCATCCCTCGGGCTCGAGGTCGAGGGCGCCGACGAGAACCTGCGTGATCTCGACACCGCTGCCTTTCGGAAGATGATCGAACGGGCGGCCGAGGAGTTTCCCGAACTTCGCCGTTGTGGCGACGACGCTACGCACCGTCCACAGCGCCACCGTCAACGACTGGTCGGCGATCGCCTGGTCGCCTGCCACCGGCTTCGTCGACGCCACCCCACGTCCGGGGCTAGAAGTTCTCGACCGCGTCGGTGGCGGCGATAGCTTCGCCTCCGGCCTCATCTTCGGACTTCTGGAGAGCGACGACCTGCAGCGAGCCGTCGAGATCGGAGCCGCCCACGGCGCGCTCGTGATGACCACGCCGGGCGACACGTCGGCGGCGACCCTCGCCGAAGTGGAGGCGCTCGTGCGAGGCGCCGGTGCCCGGGTGAAGCGCTAGGTCCGGCTTCGCGCCACCAGGCTCCAGCCTGATCCTCATCGCGAGGGGCGCACACCGCTTGTTTCCTCGCCTCTCCGACCAGTCGTAACCCCACAGACCACCTCAGAGCTGAATTTGCACGCTGCAGGTCGCCGCCGGTGTTGCGCACCTATCCCGACGACATCCCGAGGACAGCGCCGGATCGCCGGGGCGCGAAATGTCCTAGTTGCCGGGGTTCTGGCACCACAGTAGGTCGAGCCGACCCATGCAGCACGAGCCAGCCACCGTCCCAGGCCACCTTGCGGCCTGGGCACGATTCCTCGCTGAGCGGGGATGGGGGAAGGCGGTGCAGGAGTTGGACGTAGAGGTTGCTCAACGTCCCGGACGATCGAGCCTGACGCACTGTCCAACCGCTCCGATGACGAGTTGGAGACCTGATCGGCATGCTCGAGAAAGCGGAGCGCCTGCCGAACGTGTCCTGCTTCACGAAATCTGGCAGTGGGGTTAGTGTCGGGCTCCTGGTGAAGGGAGCTGCACGTGGCACGTCCTTCTGTTTTCTCTGTTGAAGACAAGTACAGGCTCGTCGTGGCAGTCATCAGTGGCGAGATGAGCGTGGCGGAGGCCGCTCGGCGCGGGAAGGCGTCGGAGCAGTCGATCTCGACGTGGAAGCGGCAGTTCCTCGAGGGCGGCAAGGCCGGCTTGGTCGAGGGCGGCAAGCCGGCGCCGAACGCGCGCGGGCGGCAGCTGTTCGACGAGGTCGAGGAGCTGAAGGCGGCGCTCGGGGAGGCGCACGTCGAGTTGCGCGTCTGGAAGAAGAGCGCCGAGCACCGGCTGGGGCCTACGAGGACCTCGAGGTGATCCGCCTCGAGGCCGCGATGCCGACGGCGCGCTTCATGCGCCTGATCGGCGTGCCCGAACGCAGCTACCGACGCTGGCAGCAACGCGAGCGGCAAGGCTGTCCGGCGAAGGGGCCGTGGCCGACCCCGTCGGCGGACCGGCTCGAGCCGGTCGCGGTCGAGTACGCCGACCGCTTCCCGCAGTGGGGCTCCAGGACGATCGCCACCTTGATGCGGATCGACGGCCACCACGCGCCCGACTCGACGGTCTACCGCGCCTTGAAGCGGGCCGGGCGGGTGCTCGAGGTCAACTACCAGGCCGAGCGTCGCCAGCACGCCGAAGCGCGCAGAGCGGCCTTCGTCGTCGCGCCGTCGGGGCCGAACCAGGTCTGGCAGCTCGACTTCACCGAGTACACCACCAGGATGGGCGGCATCTGGCGGATCGGCGGCATCGCCGACTACTGGTCGAAGCTCGAGCTCGGCTACCACGTCGCGACAACCCAGAACCACCGCGACGCGATCGAGACGGTCGAGCTTGCGCTCGCCGAGACTGAGCGGCTGCTCGGCCGCTCTCTACTCGACGCGATCACCGACCACGAAACCGGCGAGGCGCGGCCGGTCGCACTCGTCACGGACAATGGCCCGTGCTTCAAGTCGGCGCGCTTCGCCGCCTTCGTCGACGCGCACGCGGAGCTGATCCACATCCGCACGAAGCGGAACAGCCCAGGCCAGAACGGCGTCCGCGAACGCGCCTTCGGCTCGCTCAAATACGAGCACCTCTACCGCCACGAGATCGACGACGGCCACGACCTCGGCCTCCACGTCGACCGGTACCGGCAGCTCTACAACACCGTCCGGCCGCACCAAGCCCTCGCCGGCAGACGCCCGCTCGACGTCCACCGCGAAGCGATCAACGACCCTCAGACCATCAACTCAAACGAGCCCGAAACCCTGCCACTTTCGTGAAGCAGGACAAACGGACTCGCGTCGGCCCGCTGAATGATTTGAGATGTCCCGCCTCACGGGTGACGATCACGCCGCGTGCCGCACGACCAATTGCACATAGCGGTGTCGTGGAACGACGGTCGGAAGGTCATCGTCGACATAGACGTTCGCCAACTGCTGGGCGGCATCCTCGGCACCGGCGCACATCACCCCTCGGCTTCGGATCGACGGTGCAGCGGAACGGCGGCCGTCCGTATCCGGCGACACCTCGTCGAACCGCCAACCCATGAGCGGACGTCGCCCGCCCCGACCGCTGCCTGTCCTTCGATTGCCTCGTTACGGCGGCGCGGCGCCGTCCACCGACTCGCGGACCCGGCCCATCGCTTGCGGGATCTCGTCGAGCGCCAGGTGCTCGAGAACGAGCGGCAGATCGGGGCGACGGTCACGCAGGAACTCGAGATACGGCTGCTGGTTGAACACGCCCGTCCCGAACGCGGGGCTCGCCACCTCGACGCCGCCCGGGTCGACGTCCTTCAGGTGGGCGACGACGAAGCGATCCTCGAACCGCCCGAGGAGCTCGGAGGTGGCTCGGTCCTGCGCCGCCAGGAGATGGCTCGAGAGGTAGTTGTAGGGATCACAAACGACCTGGAGGTGCGGCGTCGGGAAGCGCTCGAGCACCTCGAGCAGCTGGCTCTGCGTCTTGAGCACGTTCTTGACGTAGCCCTCGAGCGCGAGGATCGCTCCAGCCTCCTCGGCGACCGGTAGCAGCGTCTCGAGCGCGTCGTCGAGCAGGCGCCAGGCCTCCGGTCCCCAGTTCTCGGGTGTGTCGGTCCAGTCGCCGGTCGGATGGCGCGTGCCGGTCTCGGTCGCGACGACGTACGTCCCGAGAGAGGGCGCTACCGCGAGACACAGGCGGAGGTGGTCGATGTTCGCCGCGCGGACCGCGTCGTCCGGACCGACGAGGTTCCGGTAGCCCGCGATCCCTGCGACGCTCACGCCCTGCTGCTCGAGGCCGGCGCAGCGCTCTGCGCCCCGAACCGGGTCGGCAAGGCACTCGTCGAGGAGCTCGCCTCCGAGCTGAACGGCCTCCAGCCCGAGGCGGGCGAAGTCCGCCGCGAGCCGCTCCCACTCGCCCGCGGCGTGGTCGTACGAGAAGGCGCCGAACCGCGGCCAGACTGTCTCGGAGGCAAGCGTCGGGAAGGAGGCCCGGGTGAAGCTGAGGTCGCGGGCGACGACCGGTGGCAGGCTCTGCGGCGTCTCGAGAGTGAGCCATCCGTCGTAGCCGATCTCGGCGAGCGCGCGCGCACACTCGGCGAAGTCGACGCGGCCTCGACCGGGGTGGACGTCGCCCGGCCGAACCCGCATGTCCTTGACGTGCACCCGCCGGACGAGCGAGCCGAGCGCGCGCAACTCCGTCGGCGGGTCGAGGCCGCGGCGGATGGGGTTCGCGAGGTCGAAGTAACACCCGAACGCCGGCGACGACACGCGCGCGGCCAGCCCCCGGATGCGTCCGGCGTCGAGGAGCCCCTCGAAGCACAGGCTCACGCCACGCTCGGCGGCATACGCGCAGAGCCCGGTGAACGCTCGGGTGCACCGCTCGACGTCCTCGTCGCTCCGCAGCTCGGCTTCGAGGAAGAACGGGACGAGCACGACGCCTGCGCCGAGCGACTTGGCGAGGCCGACCGCCGTGCGCACCTCTTCCGTCGCACGTCGTGCCGTTCCGCGATCCTCGGCCGCGATGCCGCCGTGGTTGTGGTCGCCGAGCACGAGCGCGTGGACCTCGAGACCTGCGTCCTCCGCCGCCTGTGCCCGTCGCAGGAGGCCCGCTTCCGGCTCGTGCAGGTCGGCGCGTTCGGCGGTCAGCTCGATTCCTGCGAAACCGAGCCGCGCCGCCGCGGCGACGGGCTGATCCACGCGGAGGACGCTGTCCATGACTGCGGCTCTCACGACGCCCGAAGCACCTATTTGCTATGGATCAATGACAAATGCACGCAGCGCGGGAGGCTACCGAACCGTGAGCCGTGGCGCACCCGACTACCGGCCGCGCTTCCCGGACGAGTTCCGACCGGGAGTCGGCATCATCGGCTGCGGCGGCATCGTCAAGCTCGCGCACCTTCCGGCTTACACGGACTACGGCGTGGACGTGGTCGGCGTCCACGACGAGGCGCCGGGGGCGACCGACGGGATCAGGGCTCGATTCCCGGTTGTCGGCCGCGTGTTCGACAGCGTCGAGGAACTGCTCGCCGACCCACGGATCGACATCGTCGACATCGCCACGCACCCGGCCGCGCGACGATCGCTGATCGAGCGCGCAATCGACGCCGGCAAGCACGTGCTGTCGCAGAAGCCGTTCGCGGTCGACCTCGCGACGGCCCGCGACCTCGTCGAGCGAGCGGACCGTGCCGGCGTGCGGCTTGCGGTCAACCAGAACGGCCGGTGGGCGCCGCCGTGGAGGATCGCCACACTGCTCGTCGAGGCGGGCGAGGTCGGCGAGGTGTGCGCGGTGACGCATCTCTTCGAGCACGATTTCGACTGGACGGTCGGAACCTCGTACGACGAGATGGAGCACTTCGTGCTCTACGACTTCGCGATCCACTGGATCGACATCACGCACTGCTGGCTGCGCGAGAAGACGATGACGACGGTGAGCGCCCGCGAGTACCGCACACCCGCGCAACGGCCGGGACAGCAGGCACCGTGGGGCGCCCTGATCGCGATCGACTACGAGGACGGGTCGAATGCGGCCATTCGCAGCCTCGGCGTCGCGACCCACCGACCGGGGAACCCGTTCTGGATCCACGGCACCGAGGGCACGATCCGCGGGAGCATCCGCAAGGGAACCGACTTCGTCGAGCTCGAGCGCGCCGGCGAGCTCCGCCGGTTCGAGCTGGAGGGCGAATGGCTGCCGACGGGGTTTGCCGGCACGCTAGCCGAGCTCTGCAACGCGATCGCCCAGGATCGCGAGCCGTTCAACTCCGCACGCGACAACCTGCTCTCGCTGCAGATGACGCTCGCGGCCTGCCGGTCGGCGGACGAGAAGGGACGGGCGGTCGCGCTCGCCGAGGTCGGCTAGCTGACGGCCCCGGCGAAGGCGGCCGAGCGTCCGTCCACCTCGGCGCGGCCGAGCACGGGGAGCCCGGTGATGGCGCCGATCATGTCCGCCGCGCGCTGCGCCGCTGCCGGCGCGCTGAGCCTTCCCGTGAGCACGGCCTCGAGCATTGCCTGCAGCTGCGCGGAGACGCGAGGGTACGAGGGCATCCACGGTCTGGGGACGGCGCGCTCGAGGATCTCCGCTGTCTGCCCGACGAACGGGAGCTCCTCGGCGACCTCCGCGACGGCGGAGCGCCGCGACGGAATTCGACCGGTCGTCCTAGCCATGCGCGCCAGGGCGTCGGTCGCGACGGCCCGCTCGAGCAGCCGCATCGCGACGTCGGGCTGCGCGGCCTGGCGGAACACCGTGTAGATCATCGCACCGGTGACGCTGGCGCGAGCCCCCTTCGGGCCGGCGGGCACCTCCATGAAGCCAAAGTCCTTCCAGAGCTCCCGATGCGGGACGCCAAGCGCCTCGCCGAGCGCCTGCGCCTCGTACGTCCCGCCGAAGCTGATCGCCGCCTGCCCCTCGGCGAGGAGCCGGATCGGTCGGTTCCACTCGAGCGCGACGACGTCCGTCGACATCATCTCGGCCTCGACGAGGCTGCGGAGGAACCGCAGCGACTGGGCCGTCGCGCGTGAGCCGAGGCTGACACCGTCGGGCTGCAGCACCCGCGCACCGTTCGAGGCGAGGAATGCGATCAGACAGTACGCCGTCGTCTCGCCGCCCTTCGACCCGCCGGGCATGACGATCGGGTGCGGGATCTTCCGGTCTGCGATCGCGCGCGCGACCGCGCGAAGCTCGGCCCAGGTCGCGGGGGGCTGGAGGCCGCGTCGCTCAAGCTCGCCCTTGCGGTACCAGAGGCCGGCCACGTCCGCGAACGCGGGGATGCCGAACGTTCGGCCGCCGTACCGGTTCGAGTCGGCGAGCGGCTCGAGGAAGTCGACTTCGTGCTCGCGTCTGATCCACGCCTCGTCGAGGTCCTCGAGCGCGTGGAGGAAGCCGGCCGCGGCGAATTCAGGAGTCCAGACGGAATCGATGATCGCGAGGTCGGGCGCGACGCCTTCGGCAACGGCGTGCGTCAGCATCTGGTGCAGCGACGCGCGGGGAACCTTCACGATGCTGACCTGCTCCGCGTCGCCGGCGGCATCGCGGATCATCTTCGCCCATGGCCCTTCCGCCGGGACCACGACCCGAACCTCGGGCTGATCGGGCCTCCGACTCGACCAGTGAGGATTGACGAACGACCCGCGTCGACGGTGCCGCAGGATGACCCCTTCCTCCGCAAGCTCCGACAGCGCCCGCGTGACCGGCGTACGGCTGATCCGGAAATGCGCACAGAGCTCGTGCTCGGTCGGAAGGCGGTCGCCGGGCCCGTACCGTCCGCCCAGGATCTCCTCGAGCAGCAGCGTCTTCAGCTGAAAGTAGATCGGGATCGGCTGTTGGGGATCGACTGCCATTTGTCTTGGAGAAGGTCCCGCGTGAGGAGCGAGTCTCGGGATCAATTTGCCACTCGACCGTAACAAAATTGCTTGACGCGTCTTCCGGGATTTGTTACAGACGGGTGGCAATACCGTCTGACCGGCGCCGACAGGAGGGACCTCGCTGGACCTCGCCGCGACTCCGCT
>CAWAXS010000016.1:0-208915 GCA_963786055.1 uncultured Actinomycetes bacterium
CGACGACGACGGCGGAGAGGCCGCCTCCTAGGCTCGCCACATGGTCGAACGGTCGAGAAGGAGGCGCGGCATGTACGACATCACCAGGATACGGATGCTGCTGACGACGGCGGTATTCGCCGCAGTTGCGGCGCTGATTGCTGGCGGGGCGAATGCGAGGATCCCGGAGGACGAGGGCGGCTCGGCCAGTGGAGCGCAGGCTTCCATCGGGACTGGCGTCGTCGACAGCCGGTTCGCTGTCACCGAGAGCCGGGCCGGCAGCACGCGTTATGGCTACGTGGTGGGCGGCGTGCTCATCATCCCTGGGCAATCCAGCGGGCAGCTCTCTTCTGGGTTCAACGGGGTCGCCGACACGGGCGTGGCCGACGATCGCTTCGACGTCGGCGTCGGTTTCCAGTATTGGGGGGTCTAACTGGCGGGAGCAAGTCCCCCGCCGCCCTTTCGAGTGGCGTCAGCGGCGCCGCGGCGGTATCGCTCTCCCGTAGCGACCGTTCGACACGGGAACCGAGGCGGGGCGGATCCGGAACGACCGCCCCGCCTTCGCTGCGGCGTGGATGCAAAGGCGGCAGCTAACCGCTTTCGCGAGGGCGCGCTGGAGTCGTGCGCCCGGATGGCCCTCCGAGGTCACGAACCGACAGATACGAAGGTGACCGGGATCGCGGTGTTCCCGAGGAGCACCCGGTGCGCCGCACCTTTCAAAGACGCCCTAACACACGGGTTGTCGCTCTATCGCCGCGGAGCGCGGCGTCGGCCGCCCTCCCGACGTGAGTTGCTCGCCGCCCTAGTGGGCGGTCAGAAACGCGTGAATGTCATGGGACTTCGTCTGCGGCGCCGACATTCCCACCTTGGCGACGGCGGGGCCAAGCACGTTTGCCGCGAACTGGTCGAAGTGCTGCTGTGTGTCCCGGACATCGACACCGTGGAGCCCATCGTTCTAGGACGCGGCTTCGGTCAACTTCTTTGCCTGTTCGCCGAGCCTGATTCGCAGTTCGGCGACCGTCTGCTCGACCTCGAACCCGGGACGACCTACTTCGAGAGATCGAGGGCCTGAGTTCGTAGACCACCATACGCGCGGCCTCACATGGCGAACTTCTCTTGAACGGAAAACCCCCTGCGAAAAGGGGGTTTCTAGTCGGGGCGCCGAGATTCGAACTCGGGACCTCTAGATGCCGGGTGATGCAGTTGGATGCGTTTAGCCTGCAAAGCGCCCGTTTCGGGGTACAGCGAGACGCACCGAAATAAGGGGAGCGGAGCCAACTCCGTCCGCACGGCGTACGCGCGTCCGACTAGTCAGAGGAGCTTCTCTGCATCGATGGCGACGCCAGCTGCTTTGAGTTCGCGCGCTAGAGGAACTTTCCAGCCGCCCGCCGCGTCCCATGCGATGTGGACGATTCCATCGATATCCGAGGGCTTCTCGACGCCGGTCTCGAAGATCGCGGCGATGCGGTCTCTGCCAAGTGCGCCCGTGAAGTAGCCGAACTCCCAAACGACATTCTGGCGTGCTCGACTCTGCTCGTTACCTGTGCCCTTTTCGCCGACCGACCGATGTCATCGGCGGTCAGCAGGATTACCGCGTACCCCGCCCGGCCGCCAACAGACTCAATCTTCTCGATGAGGTCTTCCCGCCACTCGGTTCGTCGTGAAGGATCACGGCTCGTACGTTGGTGATCTGCCGGATGAAGCCGTGAACCGCAAGCTTCACTTCGTCGTTGTGGCCGTGGACGACGAAGATCTCGGAGATTGGCGCGTCCTTCGCAGGCGCTGAGGCTCGGTCCGTCACAACGTGATGAGACTCGTCGATGATTGGAAGCTTCTCCTTGAGCGACCTAAGCCGCCGGAGCTTCGTCTGCACATCGTTCCGGTAGTCCTTGACTTCCTCGGCAAAGGACAGCTGGCTCCCGACCCCGATGATCCCCCAGTACGAGTAGTCATCGGCCGGCTCGGGAGTCGAGAAGCGCCGCTTGAGCAGCTCCGCGTTGAACTCGCTCCACGTGTAGAAGTCGCTCTTAGCGTTGTCGAGCTCTTCCTGAGACGTGATCTCGCGATCGACGAGCGACTGCCCCGCGCTAATGCGCTCCTCGAGTTCCTGCGCAAACTGTTCCCGCGGCACGAGGAGAAACGCGGGACCCGGCGTCTCTCCCTGAGTATTCCGGGAACGTGCCATGTCTCGGAGGCTAGCCTGTGTCCGAAGCGAAGGCGGCTGCGGAGCCAAGGCCGGCGACGAGGAGCCCTTTCCTAATGCATGCCGCGAGCATGATCGCGCCGGGTCGTTGGCATGAATGTCCGACGACACGGGTGCGGGTACAGAATGGGTACTACACAGCGACCATAACCCCACTCGAAGTCACAACATCGGGGTCTTCCGAGAGGGGAGCAAACGGCTTGGCTAAGCCACAAACCGCCTATCCAGGCGGTTTGCCGTTCTGTGCCGGATCGTTCCGCATGTCGGACGACGCGAAGTTCATCCTCGGCTTCGGCTGAGGCGGCCGACGACCCGAGACTCGACGTCGAGCGAGCCTGCGCCGCGCACCGACACGCGCGGCCGGATCTGGTATCACCTTCCCATGAGCTGGCTCCGCGGAGCCCTCGCCGCAGTCGTCGTCACTGCCTGCGTCTTCGTCGTCACCGCGACCGCTGCGGCTGCGACGGGGTGCCCGGCGACGCTCTCCGACGGCTTCGGCCCCTTCGGGCGCGGTATGCCGCCGGTTCGGGCGAGCATCGGCAAGGGCCACGTGCTCACCGGCGTGATCCTCTCCTCGCTCGACTGCAAGCCGATCGCCGGAGCGCGGGTCGAGCTGTGGCAGTCGAACGCGAAGGGCCGGTACGTGCGCGCCCTGAGCGCAACGGTCCTCACCGACAGGGGCGGCCGCTTCCGGTTCGAGGGGCCCTACCCGCCCTCCTACGAGGGCCGACCGCCGCACATCCACCTGAGGGTCGTGGCCCCCGGCCACGAGATCCTGCTCACCCGGTACGAGCCCGCCCGCGGATCGCGCAGAGGATCGATCCGGCTCGTGCTTCTCCCGCAGGCGGTGTAGCTCCGGACACGGCGAGCGGCGGAACAACAGGGCTCTGGCTGAAGCCAGAGCCCATGACCACGGCAGGGTCGGCTCTGGCTCGAGCCAGAGCCCTGTTCTTCACCCGAGGAGGCGCACTTCCTCGCGCCGCTCGCGGGCGAAGAAGTGGATGCCGTCGTCGAAACGGACCCAGTTGCAGCGCATGCACATGATCAGGGAGTGCGTCCTGGCCGAGTCCGCCATGAAGCGCACGCCGCGGAGCATGTCGCCGTTGGTGACGCCGGTCGCGACGACGATCACGTCCCCGGGCGCGAGGTCCTCCTCGGTGAACACGTGTGCGACGTCCTCGACGCCGACCTCGCGGGCCGCCTCGATCTGCGAGCGCGTCGTCGGCCAGAGCTGCGCCTGCATGCCTCCACCGAGGCAGCGCAGCGCAGCCGCCGTCAGCACCGCCTGCCGTGTGCCGCCGATGCCGATCGCGAGGTGGTCGTTCGTTCCGCGGATCGCGGCCGAGATCGACGCCGTCACGGTGCCGTCGCCGATCAGCTTGATGCGCGTCCCCGCGCCGCGCAGCTCCTCGATCAGGTCGTGGTGACGTGGCCGGTCGAGGACGAGTGCCGTGATGTCGAGCGGCTGGCGACCGAAGCTCTCCGCCACCTTCTGGACGTTCTCCGCGACCGGCCGGTCGAGGTCGATCACGGCACGTGCGCGAGGCCCGACCGCGATCGAGCGCATGTACATGTCGGGCAGCCGCCGCAGCGCGCCCTCGGGAGCCACCGCGAGCATCGCCATCGCCCCGACGCCACCGCGCGCGACCACGGCGCGGCCCTCGATGGGATCGAGGGCGAGGTCGACGCGCTCCCCGCCGGCCCCGACCGCGCCGCCCGGGAGCAGCGTCTCGCCCGTCCGGGCGCCGATCACGATCTGCCCGTCGATCGGAAGCTCGTCGAGCGCCGCCTTCATGGCGCTCGCAGCGGCATCCTCCGCCGCCTCCTCGTCGGCCCGCCCGAGCCAGCGGGCGCCGGCGAGCGCCGCCCACTCCGTCGCCCGCGCGTACCGCGTACAGAGGCAGTCGGCCACGCGCCGACTCTACGCGCGGACGAGCCGGTCGGCGGTCGAGAGAACCAGGTCGAGGACTTCGCCCATCGCCTGGTCGAGCGTCGCGTTCATGATCACGGGCACGTCACAGCGCCGCGCGCGCTCGATCAGCGCGTCCTGGATGAGCCGGATCTCCGGCATCCCGTCCAGGTACTTCTCGAGCGGGCGCAGGCCCTCGGTCGCGTGGTCGCGTACCCAGAAGTGGCTCCGGTGCAGGTCCTCGTCCTCGATCGCGATCAGGCACTGGACGACGATCGCGTCCCCCCGGTGCAGGTCGACCATGCCCGGCACGAGGTGGACTCCCTCGAGCACCATCGACCAGCCCTCGGCAAGCGAGCGATCGATCGCGGCCTCCACGCCGACGAGGACGTTGCGGGTCTGGTCGAGGAACCCGAGCAGGCGCGCGTCGCCCGCCTCGTCCTCCTCCGCCTTCGTCAGCGCGAGGCCCGCCTCGAAGCTCGAGTAGTGCACCGACGGCATGAACGCCCGGGAGAAGAAGGCGCGCATCGTCTGGCGGATGAAGTCGGTCGACGTGACGCGCGTGATCCCGAGCCGGTGGGCGGCCTCCGTGGCGATCGTCGACTTGCCGGTGCCCGTGGCCCCTCCGACGAGGAGGATGATCGGGACGTCCAGCTGCCGGAGGGCGTGCAGGTGCCGGAGCCTCCTCATCGTGCGGCTCCCCTCGGCCTCGCCCAGCACCTCCGCCGCGAGCTCGGCGAGCCGGTCGAGGTCGAGGCGATCGGTCCCGCGCTCGGCCATGTCGGCGTCGGCACGCCGCGCGAGCTCGTAGGCGCGCGTCACGGTGAGCCCGGTGGCGGCGAGCGCGCGGGACATCAGCCCCTTCGACCAGGGCGGCCCCTCCTCCCCACCGAGCGGCAGCGGCGCGAGATAGCGGCGCTCGCTCACCGGACGGCCTCGGGGACGAGCACCTCCGCCTCCGCGGCGAGACGCCGGAGCTCGGCGTCGAGATCCGGCTCGCCCTGGAGCGGCACGACGTCGTTGGCGGCGACGACGACGCGGACGCCCCGTCGGCTCGCCTCCTCCACGACGACGTCGACGGCCGCCGCCTTGAGCTCGACGACGAAGACGTCGGCGTCGGTGCGCGAGAGCTCGTCCCGCAGGCGCGCCCGGTCGGCGAGGCTGCCCGAGACGTGCGTGACCCGAGCTCCGTGAGCGTCCTCGAGGTGAGCTGCGAGCCGGCCATGCTGCGACTCCGGGGCGGTGCAGAAGAACGCCACACGCTCGCCCGACACCGGCTCGAGCGGCCTCGGGCGGAGCACGGCGCGGATCACGGGGGTTCCCGGGCGGATGTGGGCCTGCAGCGCGTCGCGGAGCTCCGCGTGCGGGGCGTCGGGCTCCGCCATCGTCACGACCACGAGGTCCGAGATCCGCGCCCGATACGCGTTCAGGTAGCCCGCGGCGACCTCGATCGGCTGCGCGGCGGAGGTCACGAGCAGCCGGCGGCCCGCGTCGACGGGCGGCAGCGCGGCGCCGCTCCCGTCGAGCACGACGAGGTCGGGACCGAGGCCCATCGCAACGGACACGCCTTCGAGCACGTTCGAGACGGCGACGCTTCCCGCCAGGCCGCCGCCGCAGCGCCGGCTGCCGACCGTCGGCACTCCCGCGGCGATCGCCGTCTCGAGATGGTCCGACGCGGCGTGACGGCCGTCGCGGGAGAGGTCGAGGAGCGCCTCGACCGTCGGAGCGACGAGAACGGTCTCCGGCTCGGGAGGACCGCCACGGCCCATCGCGACCACGACGATCCGGCGCGTCGCGGCGAGACGCCTTGCCACGTGCCCGGTGACCGCGGTCTTCCCGACGCGCTTGCCGGTGCCGATCACCGCGAGGGTCGGGATGCCGACGGGCTCTGCGACGGGCGGGTCGAAGCGGAAGTCCGGCCCCTCGTAGGGGATTCCCAGTGCGAGCACCCGGCTCGCCAGCGCGAATCGCTCGCGCGGCCCGAGCACGGGCTCGTCCGAGAGATCCAGGACGACGTCCGGGCGATGGAGCTCGACGGCCGCTTCGACCGAGGGCTCGAGCGGAACCCCGTAGGTCTCGCCGTCGCCCCTGAGCTTCTCGGTGCCACCGATGAGGACCGCGGCGACGACGAGTTCGTCGATCTCCTCGAGCGCAGCGCGGACGACGGGCGGGTAGTGCTCGCCGTCGACGATGGCGACCACGCGTCTCATCCTCTCGTCGTCACCTCTTGCTCGATCCGGCTGGTGTACTTCTCGTACTCGAACGTCTCGGTGGAGAACTGGATGATCCGCTCCTCCCCGTGGAACGGATGCCGCCGTGAGATCGAGACGTGGTTGCCGTTGATCTCGACGACGTTGTAACAGGGCCTCGTGTTTCCCCGGAGACGCAGGGACGAAACCGTGCCCGTGGTGACGACGAACAGGTGCTCGAGCCGCCAGGCATACGGGACGTGCTTGTGGCCGGAGAGCACGAGATGGACGCCCGCGCGGAGGAGGCATTCGATCGCGTCGCCCGCGTCGTAGACGACGTTGCGCTCCCTGCCGGTGCCGGGCACCGGCAGCAGATGGTGGTGGAGCACGAAGATCTTGAGCTTCGAGGGCTCCCCGGCGAACTGCTCCTCGATCCACGGATATCGACCGCGTCCGATCTGCCCGTGGTCGAGATCTGGCTCCGTCGAGTCGACGGCGACGACGGCCACGCCGTCCTTGTGGAGCACCGAGTTGCGCGCGCCGAAGAGATCCTCGAAATGGACGTACCCGACGTTGCGCGCGTCGTGGTTCCCCGGGACGACGACGAACGCGTCGCAGTCGATGCTGTCGAGGTACCGGCGGGCAAGCTGATACTCGTGCTTGAAGCCGAACGTCGTGAGATCGCCGGAGCAGACGACCATGTCGGGCTGGAGCTCGTTGATCTCGGAGATCGCCCGCTCGAGCAGCGCCGCCTCGAAGTACGTCCCCCCGCAGTGCAGGTCGGAGAGGTGGGCGATACGGAACGGGCGTTCGCCGACGGCCATCGCACGCAGTCTACGGCGGACAACGGGGTTTGCGACCGCGAAAGCGGGCGCCGGGATTTGCCCCGCCGAAGACGGGGATCGAGCGGCGCGATTTCACTCCTGCGAAATCGCGCTTCGCGAGCTAGTACGCGCGTCGTTCCGGCGGCGGACAACGGGGTTTGCGACCGCGAAAGCGGGCGCCTTCAGGGATTTGCCCCGCCGAAGGCGGGGATCGAGCGGCGCGATTTTGCTCCTGCGAAATCGCGCTTCGCGAGCTAATAGGGGGGCCGTCCGGGCCGGTCGCTACCCTCGGGACGGTGCCGGAGACGCCCACGGAATCTGGCTCGTTCCAGGCATATCGGGGCTCCGAGCCGCCGCGTTTCGTCAACGGCGCGGAGCGCGAATGCGCCCAGATCCTCGACTGGTACGGGGTTCCGTGGGAGTACGAGCCCCGCTCGTTCGTCCTGGAGCGCGACGCGGAGGGCCGCGTCACGAGCGCATTCACGCCTGACTTCTACCTTCCCGAGCAGGACCTCTACATCGAGGTCACGGTCATGAAGCAGTCGCTCGTGACCAGGAAGAACCGCAAGCTGCGCCAGGTCAGGCACCTGTACCCGGGCATCCGCGTGAAGCTCTTCTACCGGCGCGACATCGAGCGCCTCGCCCAGCGCTACCGGCTGCGGATCGCCTCGTGAGCCGCTCCGCGGCCGAGCGCCTGCGTACGGAGGGCCAGCCGATCGGCGAGGTCTACCTGGGGCGGGACGAGATCGCCGCGCGCGTCGCCGAGCTCGGGCGCGAGATCGCGGCCGTCTACGCGGGCTCGCTGCCGCTGCTCGTCGCACCGCTCAAGTCGAGCACGGTGTTCCTCGCCGACCTCTCACGCGCGCTCGAGCTCGACCACGAGCTCGACGTGATCGAGCTGGCGCCCTACGGCAGCGGCCGCGCGGGAGGGGGCGTGCGGCTGCTGAAGGACCTCGACCACCCGCTGGAGGGACGTGACGTGCTGCTCGTCGAGGACGTCGTCGACACGGGGCTGACGCTCGGCTTCCTGACGCGGTGCTTCCTCGAGCGGCGCCCCGCGAGCCTCGCCGCCGTGACGCTGCTCGACCGCCCCTACCGCCGGCTCGTCGACGACATCCCGCTGCGGCACGTCGGCTTCACGGTCCCGGACGAGCTGTTCGCCGGATACGGCCTCGGGCTCGACGAGCGCTGGCGCGCGCTCCCCGACCTGCACGTCGTCGCCGTCGACGAGTTGCCGGCCGCGATCGACGCCGCCTAGGCGCGTTCCGGCTTCGCCGGAACGCTCGATGCACCGGCCGAGGTCTGGTGCCTCTCGGCGAAGCCGAGAGGTGCCCTACAGGTACCCGAGCGGGTCGACGGCGCTGCCGTTGACGCGCACCTCGAAGTGGACGTGCGGACCGGTCGAGTTGCCCGTGCTGCCGGAGTACGAGACGACCTCGCCGGCGGCCACCGACTGCCCGACCGAGACGGCGAAGGACGTGTTGTGCGCGTATGCGGTCGAGAGGCCGTTTCCGTGGTCGACGACGACGAGATTCCCGTAGCCGCCCATCCAGCCGGCGTAGATCACGGCCCCGGCGGCGGCGGCACGCACGGCGGTTCCCACCGGCACCGCGATGTCGATGCCCTCGTGCATGCGCCCCCAGCGCGCACCGAAGCCGCTCGTGACCGGGCCCGAGACGGGCCACGCGAGCAGGCCGTTGCCCGAGGGTGGGACGATCGCGGGCGTCGCAGCCTGCTGCTGGGCCTCGCGGATCCGGGCCGCGAGCGCGGCGCTCTGCTGCTCGAGTGCCTGGATCTCCTGCAACGTCGAGTCACGATCCTCGTTGATCGACGCGAGTGCCGTGGACTTCTCGCTCTGCGCCGCGACGAGCGCGTCGCGGCTCGCAACGAGGCGCGTGACGACGCCGCGCTGCTCGGCCGTCGCGGACGAGACCGTCGCCTCGACGCGTGCCGCCTCCGCCCGTGCGCGGCCTGTGCGCCGGCGAGCGTCGGCCACGCCGTCACGAGATGCCTTGACCTGCGCGGCGATGCGCTCGTCCTGACGGCCGATCCGCCCGAGCAGCTCGAGGTTGTCGAGGATGTCCGTGAAGCTCGACGTGCCGACCACGAACGAGAGCACGTCCGGCCCGTCCGTCATGTACAGCTCACGCACCCGCCGCTCGAGGCGCGCGAGCGCAACGCGGTACTCGCCGCGGAGGCGCTTCAGGCGGGCCGTCTGGGAGGCGATCGTGCGATCGAGCGTCGTGAGGCGGGCCCGGGCGCTCGAGAGCTGGCCCTCGAGCACCGCGAGACGAGCCTGCTGCGCGTCGACGCCTGCCCGCAGCTCGCGCACGCGCCCCGCGACGGCGCTCAGCTGCTCGGTGAGGACGCCCGCCTGACGCTCCGCGTCCGCCGCCTGGCCGCGGAGACGCCCGAGCTGGCTGTCGACCCGCGCCTTGTCGGTGCCGGGATCGCCCGCAGCCGGCCCGGCCGGGAGGAGGAGACAGAGAGCCAGGAGGGCTGCAACGGCAGCTTCCAGGCCGGCTCGACGACCCATCAGGCGCTCTTCGCCCTGTCGGCCCGAGTCCCTTCCGCCCGGGCGACGTCCAACCGGTCGAGCGCGCGGAGCGCCTCGGCCGCGTCACGGCGCAGCACGCCGACCACCGCGCGGTAGTCCTCGTCCGAGAGCCGCCCCGCCCGATGATCCGCCTCGAGCTCCTTCAGCGCCGCGAGCGCCCGATCGCGAGCCTCCACCACATCCAGCCGTTCCCGCTCGGCCGCGTCCAGCTCGTGGAGCTCGTCGGACTCGGGCGCGGGCTCGCGGAGGAACGGGAGCGCGACCACGACGACGACGGCGACGGCGAGCGCCGCGCCGAGCAGGAGCCACAGGCTCACGTGGTCGCGGGGCTGTCGCCGGGCTCGCCGGCCGACACGTAACGGGTCGCCAGGCGCCGCTCCTCGCGCGCGTCCGGCCAGAGGGCAATCACGGCCCCGAGCACGAAGACGATGCCCGCGAGCCAGATCAGGTTGACGAGCGGCTTGACGAAGACGCGGAAGAAGACGGTGCCGTCGTCGTTCACCTGCTCTGCGATCACGAACAGATCCTCGCCGGTGAGCCGGTCGGAGCGGATGCCGACCTCGTTCGACACCTGCTGCTCGACGTTGTAGGCGTTCTTCCCCGCCTCGAGCGTGCCGAGGCGGTCGCTCCCGCGCCGCACGTCGAGCACCGCCCGGATCTCCGTGGCGTTCGCGCCCTCGCGCTGGGTGAGGTCGCGATAGGTGAGCGTGTAGCCGCCGACCGAGAGCGAGTCGCCGCGCGCGAGCTTCCCTTCGACGACCGAGTCGTACGCGCTCGAGCCGGCGACGCCGATCGCGAGCAGCACGACGGCGGCGTGGACGACGTACCCGCCGTACCGTCTCCGGTTCCGCCCGACGAGGCTGCTGAAGGCGGCCGGGACGCTCTCACCCGTCAGCGCGCGCCGGGCGGCCGTCCCGCGGACGAACTCCAGGCCGATCGTGGCGAGCACGAACGCGGAGAAGGTGTACGCGATGAGCCCGGGGATCGACGACCCGGCGCCGAGCAGGATCAGGAGAGCTCCGGTGGCGAGCGCGATCCCCGCGGGCCAGGCAAAGACGCGTGCGAGCCCCTTCAGCGAGGCGCGGCGCCAGGCGACGAGCGGCCCGATGCCCATCAACAGGAGCAACGGCAACCCGAAGATGCGCAGGAAGAAGTCGTAGTAGGGCCGCCCGACGACGACGGACTCGCCGCGCACGGCCTCGGAGAGGATCGGCCACGCGGTGCCCCACAGGATCGTGAGGCACAGCGCGACGAGCAGGAGATTGTTGTAGAGGAACGTCGCCTCCCGCGAGACGAGCGACTCGAGCCGCGCCGTGGTGCGGAGCTGCGGCAGCCGCAGCCAGATCATCGTGGCCGAGAAGACGACCGCGACGACGATGAAGCCGAGGAACCACGGGCCGATCGCGCTCTGGGTGAACGAGTGGATCGAGCTGACCACGCCGGAGCGGGTGAGGAACGTCCCGAACAGCGAGAGGCAGAATGCGAGACTGACCAGAGTCACGTTCCAGACCCGGAGCATGCCGCGCTTCTCCTGGATCATCACCGAGTGGAGATACGCGGTCGCCGCCAGCCAGGGCATCAACGCGGCGTTCTCGACGGGGTCCCAGGCGTAGTAGCCGCCCCAGCCGACCTCCTGGTACGCCCAGTGGGCGCCCAGGAGCTGCCCGACGCCGAGCGCCGTCCACGCGACGATCGTCCAGCGCCTCGTCGCGACGATCCATCGCTCGTCGGTGCGCCCGGAGAGGAGCGCGCCCATCGCGAACGCGAACGGGACGGCGAGCCCGACGTAGCCGAGGTAGAGGAAGACCGGGTGGGCGACCATGTAGGGGTTCTGGAGGCTCGGGTTGAGGCCGTTCCCGTCGGCCGGCGCGGGGATCGTGTCGAACGGGCTCGAGACCGCGACGAGAAGCCAGGTGAACCCCACGGCGATCCCACCGAGCACGGGCGTGACCCAGACGACGAGGTCGCGCGCCCGCTTCCGCGCGAACCAGACCGCGAGCGCCGCGTAGCCGGTGAGGATGAGGAGCCAGAGCAGCAGCGATCCCTCCTGACCGCCCCAGAACGCCGAGATCTTGTACGCGAGCGGCAACGCGCGGCTCGAGTGCCCCGCGACATAGGCGAGCGAGAAGTCGTCCCGCAGGAAGCCCGCGACGAGCACGAGCGCCGCGACGAGGGTCGAGAAGAACGACGCGACGAGCGCGTTACGGGCGGACAGCGCGAGCCGCCGCCGCCCGAGCGCGGCAGCCGCACCCCCGGCGACGAGGGCGTAGAGCGACAGTCCGAGCGTGACGAGGAGCGCGGCGCGACCGAGCTCGGCCATCGCTCAGGACTTCGCGGCCTGGTACTTGGACGGGCACTTCGTGATCATCGACCCGGGGGTCGTCACGAAGGTCCCGTCCGCCCGCTTCGTGCCCGTCACGACCACGTCGCGCCCGGTCCGGAAGAGATCGGGCACCGAGCCCTTGTAGAGCACCGTGACGCGCTGCTTGTCGGCCCCCTCGATGTCCTGGAGGACGAACCTGAGGCCGGCGCCGTGCGGATCGCCGGTCGGCGTGCCGACGACGCGGCCCGCGAGCGAAACCTCGCCCGTCTTGGACGCAAGCTCGCTCGGGGACACGGAGGGCGTGCCGCCCCCCGCGAGCGACGTGTAGAGGAGGAAGACGGCCAGCACCGCCGCGACGGACACGGCGATGACCAGCCTGGCCGGGGACGACGTCCGCGCCATGCCGAACAGTCTAGAGACGACTCCGCGCGGCGGGGTGAGGAAGAACCCTCGGTGTCCGCTGGTGTCCGACTTCAGTCGGACACCTCACCTGGAGTGCGCGGTCGGTCGGGCCTGAGTCTTCGCCCTACGCCTCGGCTGCGTCCCGCTCGCGGCGGCGGGGCACCTCGTACCCGTGGTCGAGGCAGAGCGAGCCAGGGGCGTCCTCGGTCAGCGAGTCGCAGTACCCCTTGCCGTACGCCGCGCGCATGAACGCCGAGACGACCTCGAGGTTCCACTCGGAGATGTCGGCCGCCTCGCGCCAGAGGTCGGTCAGGCGGAGGTCGATGTCGAGCTCGAGAAGGTCGATCCGTGTGGGCTGGGCCATAGCGCGAGGGTACGGGACCCATCGGACGGCACATGCCGTTTGCAGGACAAAGGCGGATCGACGCCAGAAAAGGCCGCAAGAGCAGGTGTCTGGCTGAAGCCAGACACCGAAACCCAAGGAAGGGTGTCTGGCTTCAGCCAGACACCACCCATCGCACGAGCACGCCTGCCGGTGGTGCCGGCGACCAGGCGGCCGCACCTCACGAGGCCTTCGGGGACTACAGTCGCCTGCATGGGACGGATCCGGGTCGGCCCCGCGCGCGTGCCGTCGCGCGAGACACCCGAGGCGGCGGTCGAGCTCCTGCTGGAGCGCGGCTACGACGCGTGCGAGATCGACTTCGAGTCCGGCTTCTGGATGGACTACCCGTGGGCGGAGCGGCTCGGCGAGGTGGCGCGGGAGCACGACGTCGCCCTGTCCGTCCACGCGCCGCTCTTCGGCTGGGTCGGCCACCTCGAGACGAGCGGCAGGAAGTGGTCGTCCGCGGTCGGCGCGCTCGACCGGAGCGCCGGGATCGCGACAACGTGCGGCGCCGAGGTCGTGGTGTTCCATCCCGGGTTCCTGCTCGGGCGCAGCCGCGAGGACGCGATCGACGCGGTCGTCGAACAGCTGGCGCTCGTGCGCGAGCGGCTCGAGGGGAAGGGCCGCGCCGTGCCGTTCGGGATCGAGGTGATGGGACGCGTGCGGGATCTCGGCTCACTCGAGGACTGCGTCGAGATCAGCCGCCGCGCGGGCTGGGTGCGACCGGTGATCGACTTCGCGCACATGCACGCCACGAGCGACGGCGCCTTCCTCGAGGAGGACCGGTTTCGCGAGGCACTCGCACTCGCCGACGCCGTGCTCGACCCGGACGCCCCGTTCCACATCCACTTCTCCGACATCGCCTTCGCCAACCGCAACGAGACCAAGCATCTCCCCTACGGCGAGGGAACGCTGCGCGCGGATCCGCTGCACGACGCGCTCGGTGCCTTCACCCGGCCGGCGACGGTCGTCTCGGAGTCGCCGGACGAAGCGTCGAGCCAGGCGATCCGGACGATCCTCTCGGGCTGAGCCCGAAGCTCCGCCCGGAGCAGGTGCGGCCGAAAGCCGCGCTAGATGATTCGCGCCGCGCGCTCGGGCTGGAGCAGCGCCGCGAGCCGGTCCTCGAGCTCGATCGCCTCCTCGTCGCGACCGCGCTCACGCAGGAAGCGGGCGAGCGCGGTGAGGGGCTCCGGCTCGCTGTTGCGGAAGTCCGTCTCGGCGAGCACGGCGAGCGCCTCGCGGAGGAGAAGCTCCGCCTCCTCGTCGCGCCCCTGCGCCGCGCGCACGAGCCCGAGGACCATGCGGACGTTCGAGCGGGACATCATGTCCTGCATCCCGACGGTCTCGACCGCCGAGAGCGCCCAGCGCTCCGCCTCTTCGACGCGGCCCTGGGCGAGGACGATCTCCGCCAGCGTCCGCTGTGCCTCGACGATCTTCCCCCGCTCCTGGACCGAGAGGAGCGTCCGCACGGCCTCGCGGACCAGCTGCTCCGCGCGCTCGACGTCCCCTCCCCGCCAGACGGCCACCCCTTCGAGCTGCCGTGTCCGAGCGGCGTCCGGCACCGCCCCGGTCTCGTCGAACAGCTCGTATGCGGCGTGGAACGCCGCGGCGGCCTCGTCGAAGCGCCCGCGGCGCAGGAGGATCGAGCCGCGGATCCGGCACGACCAGGCGCGCCCCGAGAGGCTGTCGCTCGCCTCGGCGAGCGCCGATCCGGCCTCGAGGAGCTCCTCCGCCCTCGACACCTCGAGCCGGGCGTGGGCGGCTGCCGCGAGCTCCGTGAGGGCGAGGCTCTCGAGATCGGCGCGCCCCGCCTCGCGCGCGATCACGACGGTCTCGCCCGCGTAGCGCTCGACCGCGGCGAGGTCGCCCTCCCACCAGCCGATGCTGCTCAGGAGCGTGAGCACCTCGTACCGTGCGTCTCCGGGCGCGTCGGCGAGCAGGTCGTGCGCCTCCTGGCCGAGCCGGCCGGCGGTCGGCACGTCGGCTTTCAGGTTCAGGACGATCTCCGCCAGCTGGGTGAGCGCGAGGCCCTCGATCGTGCGCTCGCCGGCCTCCTGCGCGAGGGTGCGGACGTCTTCCATCTCGACCGACGCGGCCGGGAGCTCCCAGAGCCGCCACGCGGCGCGCGCGGCATGGAACCGTCGCTCCAGGCTGGGCTCGAGCTCGATCGAGCGGAGCAGCAGCCGACGCGCGGTGCGGTTCGCCTCGCGTGCCAGCGCGCGACAGCCTGCACGCTCGAGCACGTCCGCCGCCTCGGCCCGCAGGTCGGCGGGCACCTGCCCCTCGAGCTCCGCGAGGAGCGCCGCGGCACGCTCGAGGTGATAGGCCTGCGCCTCGACGAGCTCGTCCATCGACCGCGAGCGGAGCCACGCGGCGAACGTCCGGTGGAGCCGTGCCCGCTCTCCCTTCGCGAGGCCGCTGTACGCGACGTCGCGGATCAGCACGTGGCGGAAGCGGAACGCGACCTCTCCCGAGACGGTGGAGAGCGGCTCGCGCGTGAGCAGCTGGCGGTCGACCAGATCGGCGAGCGCCGTGTCGACGTCGAGCGCCGGATCCAGCTCGGCGACCGCCCCGCGCCAGAACACCCGGCCGACGAGGGCCCCGTGACGCACGACCGACCTCGACGCGGGCGGCAGCCGGTCGATCCGCGAGGCGATCAGCGCCTGCACCGTGTCCGGGATCCGCACCGAGGCGGCCCCGTCGCCCTGCTCGGCGAGCATCCGTATCGTCTCCTCGACGAAGAGCGGGTTGCCCTCCGTCTTGTCGAGAAGCGCGGAGCGAACGCTACGCGGCAACGATGTCCCCGCGACGAGCGCGTCGACCAGGGTCTCGATGTCGGCCCCGGGCAGCGGGCCGAGGTCGATCGTGACCGACCGCCTCCTCCCTCCTCCCCATCCGGGCCGGGACTCGAGCAGCTCGGGCCGCGCGAGACAGACGATCAGCACGGGGGCGTCGTCCACACGGTCGGCGAGGTGCTCCACGAGGTCGAGGAGCGGCTCCTCGGCCCAGTGGAGGTCCTCGAAGCCCAGCACGAGCGGCTGTGCCTCCGCGAGGGTCGTCGCCCATTCGTGCGCCGCCCACGCGATCTCCTGCCCGCGGCGCGTCCCCGACACGGTGTCCAGCACGCCGGCGGCCAGCCCGAGCAGGTCGGCGACCGCGTCGCTCGAGCAGGCCTCCCGGAGCTTCTCGAAGGCCTCCTCGGGCGAGTCGTCCGGCGAGATCCCCGCTGCCGCCTGGACCATCTCGGCGAGGGGCCGGTAGGCGAGGCCCTCGCCGAAGGGCAGCGACCGCCCTGTGAGGACGGTCGTGCGCTCCAGTCCCGCGTAGAACTCCCGCACGAGGCGGCTCTTGCCGATGCCCGGGTCGCCGAAGATCGTCACGAGCTGGGCTCGCCGGTCGCGGACGGCCCGGGCGAACGCGTTCTCCAGCAGCTCCAGCTCCTCCTCCCGCCCGACGTACGGCGCGACCACGCTGACCGGCCTTCCGATAGGCCGCTCGGTGCAGATGACCCGCCACACCTGCATGCCGTCGCGGAGACCCTTGAGAGGACGCCCGACGGTGGGCTCCGTGACGACGCGGTCAGTCGTCAGCCCGTACGCCGTGGGGCCGATCAGGATCTCCCCCGGCTCGGCCGACTGCTGGAGACGAGCGGCGACGTTCAGTGCCTCACCCGTGGCGAAGGTCGAGTCGCCGTCCTCGACGACCACCTCGCCCGCCTCGATCCCGATCCGCACCGGAAGCTCGTCGTTGCCGTTCTCGACGATCGCGACGGCCGCGCGCACGGCCCGCTCGGCGTCGTCCTCGTGCGCGGTCGGGACGCCGAAGACGGCGAGGACGGCGTCGCCGGCGAACTTCTCGACCGTGCCCCCGTAGCTGTCGATGTGCCCGCGGACGCGGTCGAAGAAGCCGGTCACCTGCCTGCGCGCGACCTCCGGGTCGCTTGCAGAGACGAGCGCGGTCGAGTCGACGAGGTCGACGAACATCGCTGTCGCGAGCTTTCGCTCCATGCACGGAGTCTAGGTTTGCGGGAGGAGGCTGCGGAAGGGCGTGAGCCCCCCGTCGCGTGACGGGGCGAGACTACGATGCGCCTCGTGCTCGACCCGAAGGTCTTCAAGGCGTACGACGTCCGCGGCATCCACCCGACGGAGCTCGACGAGGACGGCGCATACCGGATCGGGCGGGCATACGTCGAGCATTTCGAGCCCCGCTCGATCGCGGTCGGTCGCGACATGCGGGTGAGCGCGCCGGCGATGGCGGCGGCACTCATGGACGGCGCGGCCGACGGCGGCGCCGACGTCCTCGACCTCGGGATGGTCGGCACCGAGATGGTGTACTACGCCGTCGGCGAGCTCGGCCTCGACGGGGGCGTCTGCGTCACCGCCTCGCACAACCCGAAGGAGTACACGGGGATGAAGATCGTCCGACACGGGGCGCTCCCCGTCGGCGGCGACTCGGGGCTCGACGACGTCCGGCGCGGGGCCGACGCCGGCTTCGGCGAGGTCCTGCACCGCGGCGAGATCCGGGCGGAGGACATCTGGGACGGGTTCGTCGCGAAGGTGCTCTCCTTCGTCGACCGTGCGTCGGTCCGTTCGCTCAAGGTCGTCGTCGACGCCGCGAATGGCATGGCGGGGGCGATGCTCCCGCCGGTGCTCGACCAGCTGCCCCAGCTCGACGTCGTCCGTTGCTACTTCGAGCCCGACGGGTCGTTCCCCAACCACGAGCCCAACCCGCTCCTCCCCGAGAACCGCGCGTTCATCGTCGAGAAGACCCGGACGGAGGGCGCCGACCTCGGCGTCGCGTACGACGGCGATGCGGATCGCTGCTTCTTCGTCGACGACACGGGAGCGTTCGTGCCCGGCGACTTCGTCACGGCGCTCCTGGCCCGCGAGATGCTGGCCGCCGAGCCCGGGGCGAGGGTGATCTACGACGTCCGGGCGAGCTGGGCGGTGCCCCGCGCGATCGAGGAGGCCGGAGGCGTTCCGCTCGTCAACCGCGTCGGTCACGCGTTCATCAAGCAGCGCATGCGCGAGGAGGACGCCCTGTTCGCGGGCGAGGTCTCCGCCCACTACTACTTCCGCGACTTCTCGCAGGCGGACACGGGCGTCGTCCCGTTCCTCGTGATGCTCGGGCTGCTCTCGCGCGAGGAGCGCCCGCTGTCGCAGCTCCTCGCGCCGTTCCGCGAGCGGTACTTCATCACCGGGGAGATCAACACCCCGGTGGCGGACGTGGCGCTCAAGCTCCGGGAGATCGAGGAGCGCTACGGCGCCGACGGCGGCCGGATCACCCACCTCGACGGCGTCTCCGTCGACTTCGACGACTGGCACTTCAACGTCCGCCCGTCCAACACCGAGCCGCTCCTGCGGCTCAACCTCGAGGCCCTCGACGAGGCGACGATGGAGCGGCGGCGCGACGAGGTGCTCGACCTGATCCGATCCTGACCAGGAGGGACGATGCCGACACTGCTGCAGATCGACTTCCCGATGGCCGGCCCCTGGGGCGACGAGATGGCCGCGGCCTTCGGCGACCTCGCGGGGATCATCGGACGGTCACCCGGACTGCGCTGGAAGATCTGGACCGAGAACGAGGCGGAAGGAACCGCCGGGGGCATCTATCTCTTCGACGACGACGACTCCGCGCAGGCGTACCTCGAGGAGCACACCGCCCGGCTCGCGGGCTTCGGGGTGAAGGACATCCGGGCGAGGATGTTCCACGTCAACGAGCCGTTGACGCAGGTCACTCGCGGGCCGGTCGGCGACTGAGGTGGACACGCTGGAGCTCGGCCGGGTCACCGACCGCCGACCCCCCTTCAAGTACTCCGCGCTGACGCGCGTCTGGTTCTCCGACACGGACGCGCAGGGCGTCGTCTACTACGGCCGCTATCTGCCGTACTTCGACCACGCGCGCACCGAGTACCACCGCCATCTCGGCACCCTCGGGCTGCACGGCATCAGCGGCGCGGAGTTCGTCATGCGCGCATCGGGGGTCGAGTACCACGCACCGGCCCGCTTCGACGACCTGCTGGAGTGCTTCGTGCGGACCAGCCGCCTGGGCCGGACGAGCATGACCTACGAGTGCGTCGCCCTGCGGCTCCCGGACGACGCACTGATGGTCACGGCGACGCAGACGCTCGTCCTCGTCGACATTGGCAGCCGACGGCCGACGCCGATCCCGGAGGAGGCGCGCGAGCCGATCCGCGCGTTCGAGGGCGCGGATCTCCTCGAATGAGCGCCGGCTCGGGCGTGTCGGCGTGGCGGGGGAGGTGTCCGACGCAGGTTTGACCCCAGGTCGGACCGCCGGATCGAGGCCGGCGCGCCCGTCCGGAGGCCCGGACGGGCGCGGCGCGGCTTCCCCTCCCCCACACGCCTTGTAATCCGCCCACCGTGCGGCGTCATCCCTCGTTTCAGGGATCCCCTCCCCCTAAAGGGGTACCCCCTCGATCGAGGGATTGATCCCTCGTTCGAGGGATCGCCGGCGAACGCTGGAGACATCTGTCACGAGGTTCGAGGGGTCGGGGACGATCAGCGCATCGCGCGGACGAGGTCGACCGCGTCGTCGCGGCCGAGCGCTCCCTCGACACGGACGGTGACGCCGTCCCGATCGACCAGCAGCGTGTTCCCGGCGAGCCACCCCTGCTCGTCGCGAACGCTCCCGTCCGGCGCGACGAAGTAGACGACGTGGGGACCTCCCTCGAGCCACACGGCCGGGTGTCCGTCGACCTCGAGCTGCTCGATCCGCGTCGACTCGCCGACGAGCTTCTTGAGCAGCCCGGGGTCGTCGACGCTGCCGGGGAACTGGGTGATCAGGAGTCGTACCCGATCCCCGTCCCGCCAGACATAGCTCACGCGGATTCCCGGGGCGACCCGGATCTCGTCCGGCGACGGCTCGTCGCGCGGCGGCCGTGCGAACGGGAAGCCGGCGCGCGCCGCGGCGCCGTCGATCGACACCCGGTCGCCGAGGATCTCGAGCCCGGGCTCGGGCGCGAGCGCGGGCAGCTCGTCGACGCGCACGATCCGCGCCGCTCCGATCCCGAGCCAGTCGAGGATGGCCGTGCGGGCGGGGGGAACGGCGAGGACGGCGAGCAGCGCGGCGAGCACGACGGCGACGGCGATCGCGAGGCGCCGGCGCCGCGGCCGCGGCCCGGCGGTCGCTCGCCGACACGGCGGGCGACCGCGGAAGCGAGCGTCCGGCGCCTCCGGCCAGTCCATCGACGCCGCCAGTCCGCGCAGCTCCCGCTCGAGGCCGCTCATGAGGGCTCCTCCCCGACGAGCGCCCGAAGCCGCTCGAGCGCCCGCGATGTCCGCGACTTCACGGTCCCGCGACGGACACCCAGGGCTGCGGCAGTCTCCTCCTCGCCCAGCTCCAGCACGAAGCGGTGGACGAGCACCTCGCGGTCCCGCTCGTCGAGCCGCGCCAGCCCGTCGAGCAGCTCGTCGCGGCGCTCGTGCGCGAGGGCGGCCGCCTCGGGGGACGGAGCCGCGTCCCCCGAGGCCGCCGCCGCCGCGCGCAGCACGAGCCCTGTCCGCCGCCCGGCCGACCGGCGCCGGTTCCGCGCCTCGTTCGCGACGATCCGCAGGAGCCACGGCCGGAACGGGGAGTCGTCGCGAAAGCGTCCGAGGGCGCGATAGGCCTTGACGAAGCCGTCCTGAACCGCCTCTTCCGCGTCGCCCGCGTCACCGGCGGCCACCAGCGCGACGCGAAACGCAAGACCCTGGTGCATGCGCACGAGCTCCTCGTAGGCGGATACGTCGCCGCGCTTGGCGCGCGCGACGAGCTCCCTCTCGTCCAGTGGTCGGCTCCCCACTCGCTCCTTCTACACCCCTCGCGGCGGGGTGGTTCCTGTAGCGTCGGATCGATGAGCGAACGCTGGTCGAGCCTCCGCATCGACGAGGTGCCTCCGATCACCGTCGCCGGAAAGCTCCAGTGGAGGCCCATCCGCAGGACGCTCGGAATCGAAGCGTTCGGGATCAACGCCTACACCGCGGACAAGGCCGGCGACGACGTCGTCGAGCGGCACAGCGAGGAGAGCCTGCGGCACGAGGAGATCTACGTCGTGCTCGCGGGCCGGGCGAGCTTCGAGCTCGACGGCGAGACTCTCGACGCGCCCGCCGGGACGGTCGTCTTCCTGCGCGACCCGTTCGTGCGTCGCTACGCGCGGGCCGCGGAGCCCGGGACGACGGTGCTCGCCGTCGGAGGCAAGCCCGGCGAGCCGTACGCGCCGTCGGCGTGGGAGTGGTACTTCGAGGCCGAGCGATTCCGCGACCCGCTCGACACGGAGGCCGCGCTCCGCCTGATGGACGAGGCGAACGAGCGCTTCCCGGACCACCTGGGGGTCGTGTACTCGACGGCCTGCTGGCTGGCGCTCGCCGGACGCGAGGAGGAGGCGCTCGCGACGCTCCGCCGTGCCGTCGAGATCGACCCGCGCACGCGCGAGTGGGCCGCGAAGGACGACGACCTCGCGACGATCCGCGACCGGCTCTGATCGGGCGCCCGCAACTCCAAGGTGTCCGACTGAAAGTCGGACACCTGACCCGGCAGCGCGGCGACCAGCTGTATCACTGATCCGGAGACCGCTCGAGGTATCACGGCAGTTGCGGCCCGCGAAGCGCCGCCGCGAAGCGGCGGCCTTCAGGGATCTGCCCCGCCGCAGGCGGGGATCCGAGCGGCAGGAATCCGCTTGGCGGATTCCTGCTCGCGAACCAGCATCAGCCGCCGGGCGTCATCCGGTAGGCGTCGAAGACCGCGTCGAGGTTGCGCAGCGCCGAGAGGAGCGAGCGGAGGTCCTTCACGTCTCCGAGCTCGGCCGTGTACCAGTTCCGGGCCATCCCGTCCTCGACGGTGCCGCCGTAGGAGACGATGTTGGCGCCGTGCTCGGCGAACGTGCGGGCCACGTCCTCGAGGAGCCGCGCGCGGTCCCAGCCGTCGACGGCGATCTGGACGCGGAAGCTCGCGGAGGTCTTGCCCGTCTCCCACTCGACGGGGGTGAACCGCTCGGGATTCCGCATCAGCGCACGCACGTTCGGGCAGTCGGCGCGGTGGATCGTGATCCCGCGCCCGAGCGAGATGTACCCGCGGATGTCGTCTCCGGGCACCGGGGTGCAGCACTTGGCGAGTCGAACGAGCACGTCCTCCACGCCGGGGACGACGACGCCCAGCGACTCTCCCTTGACGATCCGCTTGCGCGCCGCCGGCTTGACGGTGATCACCGGCTCGGAGTCGACCTCGTCGGTCTTCAGGCGCTGGAGCACCTTGTTGACGACCTGGCCGGTACCGACCTTGCCCGACCCGAGCGCGAGGTAGAAGTCCTCCGCCTTCTTGAAGCCGAGCTCGCGGATCACCGAGGCGAGGACGCTCGACCCCTGCAGCTTGCGGTACGGGAGGTTCTGCGACTTGAGCGCCTGGTCGAGTGCCTCCCTGCCCTTCTGCTCGGTCTCGCCCTTGGTCTCCCGCTGGTACCACTGGCGGATCTTGTTGCGGGCGCGCGACGACCGCGCCAGCGACAGCCAGTCGCGTGACGGCCCGCGACCCGACTTCGACGTGAGGATCTCGACGAAGTCGCCGTTCTTCAGGTGGTAGTGGAGCGGCACGATCCGCCCGTTCACCTTCGCGCCGACCGTCCGGTGGCCCACGTCGGTGTGGACGGCGTAGGCGAAGTCGATCGGGCTCGCGCCCGCGGGGAGCGTCTTCACCTCGCCCTTCGGCGTGAAGACGTAGACCTCGTCGTCGAACAGGTCGGTGCGGAGCGTCCGCATGAACTCGGCGGCGTCGTGCTCGTCGCCCTGCCAGTCCATCAGCGAGCGCACCCACGTGAGCCAGTCGTCGTCGCCCTTCCCCGCCTTGCCGCGCTTGTAGAGCCAGTGGGCCGCGACGCCGAGCTCGGCCTCCTCGTGCATGTCCCGCGTGCGCACCTGGATCTCGAGCGGCGTGCCCGACGGACCGATCACGGTCGTGTGCAGCGAGCGATACCGGTTCAGCTTCGGCATCGCGATGAAGTCCTTGAAGCGCCCCGGCATCGGCTTCCAGAGGGAGTGGATGATCCCGAGCGCGCCGTAGCAGTCGCGCGTGCCCTCCTCACCCGAGCGGTCGACGATCACGCGCATGGCCGTGAGGTCGTAGATCTCGTTGAACTCGCGGCCCTTCTTCGCCATCTTGTCGTAGATCGAGTAGAAGTGCTTCGCGCGCCCCGAGATGTTCACGGGGATGTCCGCCTTCTCCAGCTCGAGCCCGAGGATGGTCGCGGCCTGGTCGACCTGGGCGTCGCGATCGGCGCGCCGGTCGGCGACCATTGCCTTGATCTCGGCGTACTTCCGCGGGTGGAGCGCCTGGAACGAGAGGTCCTCGAGCTCCCACTTGAGCGAGTGGATCCCGAGGCGGTGGGCGAGCGGCGCGTAGACCTCGAGCGTCTCCTTGGCCTTCTGCACCTGCTTCTGCTTGCCGAGGTACTCGATCGTGCGCATGTTGTGGAGCCGGTCGGCGAGCTTGATGAGGATGACCCGCACGTCCTGGGCCATCGCGACGATCATCTTGCGGTAGTTCTCCGCCTCGGCCTGCTCGCGGCTCGAGAACTGGATCCGCGTCAGCTTGGTGACGCCCTCGACCAGCTGCACGATCTCCGGCCCGAACTCCGCCCGCAGGTCGTCGAGCTCGGTCTCCGTGTCTTCGACGACGTCGTGGAGCAGCGCGGCCGCGATCGTCTGCTCGTCGAGGTGGAGCTCGGCGCAGATACGGGCGACGCCCCAGGGATGGTGGATGAAGTCCTCGCCGGAGCGGCGGAGTTGCCCCCGGTGCCGGCTCTCGGCCATCTCGAACGCCCGCCGGATGAGGTCGCGGTCGACGGTCGGGTTGTACGTCTCGACGCTCGCCAGGAGCTCCTCGACGAGGTTCTCGTGATGCTGCTCGGTGCCGACGACCGTCATGGACCCAGTGTACGGCCCGGACACGCGAGTTCCCCCCCGGGCCGGAGGAGGCGGGCCGCGGACCGCGAACCCGGCATTCCATGCACCTGGTGTACGCCTACCTCGAGCGCCGCCGACTCCGCCGCATGATGCTCCTGCTCGCGGCCTCGGCGAGGCGCTGACCGTTTCACCGAGCGCCTCGACGGGTACCCATCGGTGGATCCCCCGACGCGGGCACGCGGCGGGGGGCGGCATCATGCGTACGTTCCCCTCGGAAAGGAGCCACCGTGGCGACCAAGACGCGGATCGCGTTCGAGACCCGTAACGACCTCCCCGCCGACAGTCGCGAGAAGCTCGTCGAGCTGCTCAACGCCCGTCTCGCGGACACGTTCGACCTCTACAGCCAGCTCAAGCAGGCGCACTGGAACGTCAAGGGGCCCGATTTCATCCAGCTCCACGAGCTCTACGACGCGATCGCCGAGAGCGTGCTCGGCTTCGTGGACGAGATCGCCGAGCGCGCGACTGCATTGGGCGGCCTCGCCACGGGAACCGTCCGCATGGCGGCCGATGCCACGACCCTGGACGAGTACCCGCTGGACGGCACGCCGGGCGAGGAGACCGTGAGGCTGATCGCCGACAGGCTCGCCGCGTACGGGGCGTCGGTCCGTGAGGCGATCGAGGTGTCCGACTCGGAGCTCGGCGACATCGACACCTCCGACCTCTTCACCGAGGTGTCGCGGGCGATCGACAAGCACCTCTGGTTCGTGGAGGCGCATCTGCAGGCCGACGCGTGAGCGAGCTCGCGCGAGTCAATCTCCACCAGCTCGCGCCCGAGTACGACGACACCGATCCGGCCGGCTTCCGGGCGGGTATGGCGCGGTTCGGCCCGACGATCGGAGCGACCCAGATGGGGGCCTCGCTCTACGAGCTGCCCGCCGGCCAGAGCATCTGCCCGTACCACTACGAGTACCCGGAGGAGGAGTGGCTCATCGTCCTCGACGGCCGCGTCTCCGTACGCCATCCCGGCGGCGAGGACGAGCTCGGGAAGGGAGACGTCGTCTGCTTCCCTCCCGGGCCGGAGGGCGCGCACAAGGTGACCTGCGTCGGCTCCGAGACGGCGCGCGTCCTGATGACCTCGACGAAGGGGACGCCGGCGATCGCCGTCTACCCGGACAGCGGCAAGGTCGGGATCTGGCCCGGCGACGACCGCGACCGCCTGATGATGCGCCGCGACACGCTCGACTACTGGGAGGGCGAGGTCTAGGCTCGGCGCCCCAGGGGCGACGAGCCGGCCGGCGCCCGGCGCGGTCTACGCAGCGCGCGGCAGCTCGACGTCGCCGCGGGCGAGCAGGGCGCGGAAGCTCTCCGACTCGAGCAGCTGGCGCTTCGCCGACCCGTCCGCGAGACCGAGCTCGCCGAAGATCCGCGCCGCCTCCGGGGTCCAGGTCGTCTCCCCCGCCCTCCACTCCTCCGCGAGCCAGGCGCGGAGCTCGTCGTAGGCGACGGGGGCGTCGAACAGGCGTCGCACCACGAGCTGAGGAGCGATCGTCCCGTTCCACCGGTTCTCCTTGAGCCGGAACGCGAGGTCGAAGCGTCCAGGCGCCTGGAGGCGGTCGAGCTGTGCGCCGAGCCCGAACGCGATCGCCGAGCCGCCGTCCCGATCCTGCTGGCGGACGCGGAAGCGGAGATGCTTCCCCTCGCCGACGGTGCTCGCCCCGGTCGCCTCGACGCTCGCGACGAGGAGCGTCGGCTCGGGGTTGCCGAGACCGAACGGCGCCAGTCGGTCGAGCTCCTGGGCGAGCTCGAGCGTCAGCGCGCTCGCCGGCACGATCGCGTCGACGGTGGTGAGCGGCCGCAGGTCGACGCCTCCGAGCTCGACGTCCGCATGACGCCCGAACGCGTCGGAGAACGCCTCCAGCTGCGAGGTCTCGATCGAGAGCCCCGCCGCGGCGCGATGGCCTCCGAAGCGCCCGAGATGCACGGAACACGCCGCGAGCCCGGCATGGAGGTCGAAGTCCGGGATCGAGCGGCCCGATCCCTTCCAGCCCTCGCCGCTTCGCGCGATGAGCACCACTGGCCGATGGAACCGCTCGACGAGGCGCGACGCGACGATCCCGATCACTCCTTCGTGCCAGCCCTCGTCCCACAAGACGTAGCCCCGGCGCTCTCGTTCCACGGCGGGCAACGACTCGACGCGCGCGACCGCCTCCCGCACGATCCGCTCCTCGACGCCCTGACGCTCCCGGTTCAGCTCCTCGAGCTTGCCGGCGAGCTCGCGGGCCTCCGCCCGATCGTCCGTCAGGAGCAGCTCGAGCGCGAGCTCGGGTCGCCCGAGCCGACCAGCGGCGTTGATGCGCGGAGCGAGGCGGAACCCCACGGAGGACGCGTCGACGGCTGCCGGATCGACGTGTGCCGACTGCATGAGCGCCTGGAGGCCCGGGCGGCTCGTTCGGGCGAGCGCCCGCAGCCCCGCGGCGGCCAGCGCACGGTTCTCGTCGACGAGCGGGACGACGTCGGCGATCGTCGCCAGCGCGACGAGGTCGAGCGCACGGGCGATCGCCGGGTGGTCGTCGCCGAGAAGCGCGCGGGCGAGGGTGTGCACGACGCCCGTGCCGCAGAGCTCGGGGCACGGGTATGCGGACGGGCGCGTCGCCACGATCGGACAGTCGGGAAGCGCGTCCCCCGGTCGGTGGTGGTCCGTGACGATGACGTCGAGCCCGAGCTGGCGGGCGCGGGCGACCTCCTCGACCGCCGTGATGCCGCAGTCGACCGTGAGCACGAGGTCCACCCCGTCCGCAGCGAGGCGCTCGATCGTCTCGGCGGCGAGGCCGTAGCCCTCTTCGAAGCGGCTCGGCAGGCGCCATTCGACGTTGGCCCCGATCTCCCTCAGGGTCAGCACGGCGAGGGCGGTCGCCGAGATCCCGTCCACGTCGTAGTCGCCGTGGACGCAGATCCGCTCGCCCGCCGCGACCGCCGCCCGGATGCGATCGACCGCAGCGGTCATGTCGCCCAGCGCGAACGGGTCGTGCCCGGGCGGCTCGGCCTCGAGGAACGCGCGTGCCGCCGCCGGCTCGTCGAGTCCCCGCCGGACGAGCACGGTCGCGGTCGTCTCGCTCACGCCGAGCGCATCGGCGAGCGTCTCGACGCGACCCCAGTCACACGGTCGAGTGGTCCAGCGGCCCTCCTGCATCGCCTCGTCGACGGTACGGACGGAGTCGGACGGCGTCGCCGCAAGACGGGGTGTCCGACCGAAGCCGGACACCCTCCCGGACAACGAGGCTGTTGCGGCGGCGAAGCCGCCGCCTTCAGGGATGTGCCCCGCCGAAGGCGGGGATCAAGCGGCGGGATTCCGCTCCTGCGGAATCCCGCTTCGCGCAGCAAGCGCAGCTCGACGCTCGCGACGGAGCTGCACGATCACCTTGACCCACAGCATCACGACCGCCACGGACGCGCCGATCACGCACACCCCGATCGGCGCGAAGAACGCCATCTGCTCGATCGAGTACCTGGTCACCGCCGCTCCGACGAGCCAGATGACGAGGACGGCAGCCACCACCGCGACGACCAGGCGTTGATTCTTCACAGCTGCAGGCTAGCCTGCGTTCGATGGCCGAAGTGACAGCGAACTACTCGTCCGGTGACGACTACACGCTCGAGTTCCTCGGGTATCGGTTCTCGTTCGGCGTCCGCGATTTCGAGGAGCGCGTCGCGGGGGCGGCGGTGAAGCTCGGGCTGGTCGCGTCGAACCAACTCGACGAGGAGGAGGTTGCCGACCTCGTAGAGCTCGCCGCCGACGGGCGCATCGCCGAGGCGCGGAGCCCGCTCGGCTCGTACCTCGTACGCCACTGGGAGCGCCTGGCGCTCGTGGACGGGGAGTCGCTGGTCTACTGGCTCCGCAAGCTCGTCTTCCGGGGCGCGTACCTCGACCATCGCGTCAAGGAGGGCCTCCTCGAGGTGGTGTGGGAAGAGGAGAGCGGCGAGTTCGCCTACGCAGAGCCTGCGGGCGGGCGTGCGCTCCTCGAGCTCGCCCCCACACCGTCCTGGCGCGCCCTCCAGTTCCGGCGCGACTAGCGCCCCGCTCAGGCTGCTTCAGCCGGCCACCCGGTGAAGCCCAGCGCCTGCTCGTGGCCGGGCGCGCCGATCCGGATCTCTCGCACCGCGCCGAGCGGGACGATCACCTCTTCGGGCTCGCCGTCCTCGCAATGCGGGCAGAAGCTGACGAACCCGAAGCCGGGCTCGGCGGAGAGTGTCTTCAGCCGGTAGAGGGAGCCGTCGAGGAGCTCGACGCTGACCTCGGCGTCCGAGAGCGAATACTGCTCCTTGAACGCCTCGACCCGTCGCAGGATGCGCTGCACGAGCTCGTCCAGCGGGCCCATCATCGCGGGAGTCCAGATCGCGCCGCTCAGAACAGGCTGCTCTCGTCGCGGGTCGCCCCGAGATGGGCGCGGCCGAGCTCCGTGATGACGCGCCCGCGCGGCGTCCGCTGCAGGAAGCCGAGCTGGAGGAGGTACGGCTCGTACACATCCTCGATCGTGTCGGTCTCCTCGCCCAGGGAGACGGCGAGCGTCGAGAGCCCCACCGGGCCACCGCCGAACTTCAGCGCGACCGCCTGGAGGAGCTCCCGGTCGACGCGCTCGAGCCCCTGCTCGTCCACCTCGAGGAGCTCGAGAGCCTCCTGCGCCACGGCGGTGGTGATCGCCCCCGCGTGCCGCACCTCCGCGACGTCCCGCACCCGCCGGAGGATACGGTTGGCGATGCGTGGCGTCCCCCGCGAGCGGGACGAGATCTCCTCGGCCGCATCGTCGGCGATCTCGACCCCGAGGATCCCGGCGGAGCGGCGGACGATCGACGCGAGCTGGCCGGGGTCGTAGTAGCCGAGCCGGAAGGTCATCCCGAAGCGGTCGCGGAGCGGTGTCGTCAGGAGGCCCGTGCGCGTGGTCGCCCCGACGAGGGTGAACGGCGGGAGGTCGAGCGTGAGCGTCCGCGCGGCCGCGCCCTGGCCGAACACGATGTCGAGGCGGAAGTCCTCGAGCGCCGGGTACAGGATCTCCTCTGCCGAGCGGTTGAGACGGTGGATCTCGTCGACGAACAGGACGTCTCGCGGCTCCAGCGCCGTGAGGATCGCGGCGATGTCCTTCTTCTCCAGCGCGGGTCCCGCGACCGTGCGGAGACCGACACCCAGCTCCTCGCGCACGATCTGCGCGAGCGTCGTCTTCCCCAGCCCGGGCGGGCCCGCGAGCAGCACGTGATCGAGCGCCTCGGCGCGCGCCCGCGCGGCGTCGAGCGCGATCCGGAGCTGCTCCTTGATCCGCTCCTGCCCGACGAAGTCGTCCAGCCGGCGCGGCCGGAGCGACCGCTCGGCCTCGTCTTCCTCGGGCCTGAGCGCCGGCGCCAGGAACTGCGAGCTCATGCGGCGGCCCCGCGAAGCGCGAGCCGGACACGCTCCTCGGCCGGGAGGTCGGGGTCGACCTCGGCGAGGGCCCGCTCGGCGTCGACGACCGTGTAGCCGAGCTCGACGAGCGCGTCGCGCGCGACGATGTGGCCGGGCGCGTCCCCGACCGCGGAGAGGGCCGGCTCCGCGACGGTGCCGATCTTCTCCTTGAGCTCGAGGACGATGCGCTCCGCGGTCTTCTTGCCGATCCCGGGGATCGCCTGGAAGCGGGCGTGGTCGCCGAGCGCGATCGCCCTCCGGAGCTCCGCGGCCGGGGAGCCGGAGACCACCGCGAGCGCGACCTTCGGGCCGATGCCGCTCACGGTCAGGAGGTGCACGAAGAGCTCACGCTCCTCGGCGTCGGCGAACCCGTACAGCTGGAGGGCGTCCTCGCGCACGTGGAGGTACGTCTCGACCGTCACCTCGGCGCCGGGGGTGGCCCGGCGCAGAACGGCGGGCGTCGCGGCGACGAGGTAGCCGACGCCGTTGACGTCCAGCACGAGGCCGTCCGCCGTGCGCCCGGCCGGCCGTCCTCTGAGCCTTGCGATCATGCCGACCCCCTCACGACGCCAGCCGGCTGAGCGGCGGCATCGACGCGTGGCAGATGGCGACGGCGAGCGCGTCCGCCGCGTGCGACGTCTCCGGCTCGGCGTCGAGAGAGAGCAGCATCCGGACCATCCGCGAGACCTGTCCCTTGTCGGCGCGGCCGTACCCGCACACGGCCTGCTTCACGCGCGCCGGCGCGTACTCGGTGCACGCGACCCCGGCCGACGCGGCCGCGACGAGCGCGGCGCCGCGTGCCTGCCCGACGAAGAGCGCGATGCGGGCGTCGGCACCGACGAACGACTCCTCCAGGGCGACGGCGTCCGGCTCGTGCTCCCGGATGAGGCCGGTGACCCCGTCGAAGATCATCCTGAGCCGGAGCTCGGGCCGCTCCCGTGCGCCGGACGTCCAGCACCCGTGGGCGAGGGCCTTGATGCGCCCGTCGCTTTCGTGGACGATCCCGTACCCGCACGCAGCCGTCCCTGGGTCGATGCCGAGGACCTTCACGTCAGGAGGGTACGCAGCACCTCGGACGGCTAGATGGTCGATCGGTGATTGGCGTGACGTCCGGGGGCGTCCCAGACCAAGCCGGGCGCACCGGCCGGGTGCGGTTCGTAGTCGGTGCTACGGGCCGTGCCCGGACGGGGCGATCCGGCGCCGTGTCTGGGGCGCCATCCGGTTCGCGGCAATTGCCGATCGACCATCTAAGGTCGTCGCGTGGAGATCGTCGACCTCGCCGCGATCGACGGGCGCGGCCCCGCCTGGGGCACCGCGAGCGAGGAGCTGAACGCGACGCTTCTCGTCTGGCGCCCCGGAGAGGGCCAGCCGGAGCACGTGAACGCGGAGCGCGACGTGGCACTGGTCGTGCTCGAGGGAGCCGGGCTGCTCGTGGTCGGCGACGAGCGGCACACGCTCACCGCCGGCGCGCTCGCGATCGTCCCCCGCGGAGCGAGCAGGAGCATCGTCGCCGGCCCGGAGGGGCTCCGCTGCCTCACCGTGCATCGCCGCCGCGGCGGGCTCGGGGTGACGGACTTCAGAAGGAGCGCCGGTGTCGGACTTCAGTCCGACACCTCGCCCGACGCAAGACGCACGCGACAGGTGTGCGACTGAAGTCGGACACCTCGCCCGACGCAAGCCACAGGTGTCCGACTGAAGTCGGACACCCACGCGCCCCACACGACCGCTCAGGACGCGACGGCCTCGAGCACTGCCTCGGGAATGTCGAAGTTCGCGTAGACGTCCTGGACGTCGTCGTTCTCCTCGAGCCCCTCCACGAGGCGCACGACCTGCTTGGCCGTCGACTCGTCGGCGATCGCGACCGTCGTCTTCGGCACCATCGAGAGCCCGACGGACTCGAGCGCGTACCCCGCGGACTCGAGCGACTCGCGCACCCCCGTCAGCCCGTCGGGGGCGGACGAGACGACGAACGTCGTCCCGTCGAGCTCGACGTCGTCGGCACCCGCGTCGGCGGCCGCGAGCACGAGCTCGTCCTCGTCCACGCCCTCCCCATCGACGAGCACGACCCCGCGCCGCTCGAACTGCCACGCGACGGCGCCGGTCGCCCCGAGGTTGCCCCCGTGCTTCGAGAAGAGGTGCCTGACTTCCGCGGCCGTGCGGTTCCGGTTGTCGGTCAGTGCCTCGACGATCACCGCCACCCCCTCGGGCCCATAGCCCTCGTAGACGACCGTCTCGAAGCTCGCTCCGTCGGACCCCTCGCCGGTGCCCTTGGCGATGGCGCGCTCGATGTTGTCCTTCGGCATCGAGTACGACCGTGCCTTCTCGATCGCGTTCTGCAGGGCGAGGTTCGAGCCGGGATCCGCGCCGCCTTCCTTCGCGGCCACCATGATTGCGCGCGCGAGCTTCGAGAAGAGCTTGCCGCGCTTCGCGTCCGCGGCGCCCTTCTTGTGCTTGATGGTCGACCACTTGCTATGCCCTGACACTCGTCGCCTCCCTGACCAGCTCGAGAAATCGTTCGTGGATGCGCGGATCGTCGGTCAGCTCGGGGTGGAACGCCGCCACCAGCACGCGGCCGTCGCGGAGCAGCACGGGCTCGCCGTCGCGCTCGGCGAGCACCTCCACGCCCGGGCCGACGTCGCGGACGCGCGGCGCCCGGATGAACACGCCGCGGAACGGGCGGTCATCCCCCTCGACCTCCAGGTCCGCCTCGAAGCTCGCGACCTGGCGGCCGTACGCGTTCCGCTCGACCTCGAAGTCGGCGAGGCCGAGGTGCGACCGGTCGAGCAGGATCATCCCCGCGCAGGTGCCGAAGATCGGGCGCTCGAACGACCGGATCGCCTCGTCGAGCCCGTAGAGCGCCGCCAGCTTCGTGATCGTGGTCGACTCGCCGCCCGGGATGACGAGCCCGTCGAGCCCGTCGAGCTGGCGGGGCAGCCGGACCTCGACCACGTCGGCGCCGGCGGCGCGAAGCGCGCGGGCATGCTCGCGGAACGCCCCTTGCAAGGCCAGAACGCCGATCCGGGGCCGTCCGCTCATCCGGACGAAGTGTAGATCGGGGCACGCTTCGGGCCGGGGGCTCCAGACCCGCGCAGCGGGCCTACCAGCCGCGAACTTCGAGCCGCTCCGCCTCGGGGAGCGTGCTCGCGGAGATGCCGACCATCGGCGCCCCGAGACCGGCGGAGACCTCGGCGAGGATCTTCGGATCGGCGTAGTGCGTGGTCGCCTCGACGATCGCCTTCGCGCGCCGGGAGACGTCCTCCGCCCAGCCGTCGCGGTCGAGCTCGATGTCCCGTCCCGACTTGAAGATCCCCGAGCCGACGAACACGCCGTCGGCGCCGAGCTGCATGCAGAGCGCGGCGTCGGCCGGCGTCGCGATCCCGCCCGCCGTGAAGGTGACCACCGGCAGCCGTCCGTTCTCGGCGACCCAGCGGACCAGCTCGTACGGGGCGCGGTGGTCCTTCGCAGCCGCGTAGAGCTCCTCGTCGCGGAGGCCCTGCAGACCCCTGATCGCGCCGAACACGGAGCGCATGTGCGTGACCGCGTTCACGATGTCGCCGGTTCCGGCCTCGCCCTTCGTTCGGATCATCGCCGCGCCCTCGGCGATCCGGCGGAGCGCCTCGCCGAGGTTGGTCGCGCCGCAGACGAACGGGACGGTGAACGCGTGCTTGTCGACGTGGTGCTCGACGTCCGCGGGAGTCAACACCTCGGACTCGTCGATGTAGTCGACCTCGAGCGCCTCGAGGATCTGCGCCTCGACGAAGTGGCCGATGCGGCACTTCGCCATCACGGGGATCGACACGGCCTCCTGGATCTCGCGGATCTTCTGCGGATCCGACATGCGGGCGACACCCCCGTCCCGGCGGATGTCGGCCGGGACGCGCTCGAGCGCCATCACCGCGCACGCGCCCGCCTCCTCGGCGATCCGCGCCTGGTCGGCGTCGACGACGTCCATGATGACCCCGCCCTTCAGCATCTCGGCGAGGCCCGTCTTGACGCGCAGCGTGCCGATCTCGGCCATGCGTTGAGTGTAGCCGGGCGCCTCCCCCGTCAGGGAAGAGGCGCCCGGCGAAGCGGGTCAGGCGGGCTTCGGTGGCTCTTCGGCGCCTGCGGCTTCGTCGGCGGCGACGTCGGCCGCCCCCGTCGACGGCGGTGCGGGCGGTGCCTGGGCCTGTGCGTCGGCTGCCGACGTGGAGCCAGACCCGCTTCCGGCGGTCATCGAGGACACGCGGTCGCGGACGTCGGCGAGGCCCTCGCCGGCGGCCCTCATGTTCATCCATGCACCGACGACGATCACGATCGCGAGGATGAGGCCGAGCCAGGCCCAGAACGTCCGGAACTCATTGTCGGCGAGGAACTTGATGATCGTGAACACGATCAGCAATACGGCCAGCGCCGCGGTGATCATCGACGGCGTGACACCAACCTCGAGGTTGATGTTGGCGAGACGCACCGCCTGCCAGGCAATGATCGCCAGAGCGAGCACACCGCAGATGATCCCCACGCCGTGCCAGCCGCTCTGACCGACCGACACGACCCCGCCGACGTCGACCTCCTGCCAGCGGAAGAAGAGGACGATGAAGTACACGATCGCCGCTCCGAGGACGACCTTTGCTCCGTGGGATAGCTCAGCGAGCTTGTCCATTTTGCGGACGTTTCCTTTCCGAGGGGGCGGGGGACCCTCGCATTGTGCAATGCGATGTGAGACAGATACCACTACTGCGGCGCGACTCCTCTCCCCGCAGGCGATCTCTCGCCTGACCTCGACGTTGCGCCGTCGTCGGGGGCCCGAGTGCCGGGCCCCCATTCTTCTGGGTGAGCAGCGTCGGGTTCTTCTGGGTGAGCGGCGCGGGGCCGCCGCACCTCAGGGGAGGGGGTGGCGGCGGCTCCGCAGCCGTCCTCTCGAGGGTCGGGGTCCCCGGCCCTCCGGCGGCTTGTCACCGGACATGCCGCCTCTGGGAAATACCGCGTCGGCCTCCCGACTCCTCCACCCCTTCCTTCCGACGAGTCGATCCGCCGCGCGGGCCGTCGAGACCGGTGCTGCCGCCGGTTCGCGATACGCTCGCGTCGTGACGTCGTCGTGAGCGATCGAGCCCGTGACGCCGACCCGGAAACGACCTGCTCGATCGCGCGTGACATGTTCGCGGCCGACACGGCGTCACGAGCGCTCGGCATCGAGATCGCCGAGCTGGCACCCGGGCGTGCGACCGCGACGATGGCGGTGCGGGAGTCGATGGTGAACGGCCACGGGATCACCCACGGCGGCTACATCTTCACACTCGCGGACACGGCCTTCGCCCTTGCCTGCAACAGCCGTGACGCGCGGGCCGTGGCGGCGCACGCGGACATCCGCTTCATCGCCGCGACGCAGCTGGGCGACGAGCTTCGCGCCGAGGCGGTGGAGCGGGCGCTCTACGGCAGGAGCGGGATCTACGACGTCTCGGTGTGGCGAGGTGAGACGCTCGTGGCGGAGTTTCGCGGTCACAGCCGGACGATCGGCTGACGACGACCGGCCCCCGACCGGCCCGGCCGAAGGGAGCGACGGCCGAGCGGCTAGACGACCAGCCAGGCGATCGCGGCGGCGACGGCCAGCACGACGAACGTGTTCGCCGCGACGAGCATCACCAGGCCGAGCATCATCGACGGGTCGCTCTCCCACTGCTCGACGTGGGCGCACCGCGTGCACGCGGTGGTCTCCCGGAGTCGTGGCCCCCCTACGGCGTATTCGTCGACGATCGCCATGGCTGCATCCTCCTTGGAAAGCCTGCTGGCCGGTTGATCGTAGGTACGACGCGCGACCCCGCCCCCCTTTTTGGGGGCCGTGGGGTCGGCCGCGTCCGGCTCGAGATCCGGCCTGCTGCCCGTCCGTGGGGCGGCTTCTTGCGAGGAGCGGGAGACCGTTCGGATCCTCGGGACTGTAGGATGGGATCTCCTCCGCAGTCGGCTCACAACCGCAGATTGTGGTGGCCCTCACCGTCGAGTCGAGAGGCGTCTGATCTCCAACGTGGTGGTTGCTGGCGAGGCCGTGCTCGGGCAGCACGTCCGGCTGCTCGCCGAGATGCTCGGCACCCACCATCCCCTCGCAGTGAGGCTCGAACGGGCACTCACCCAGAAGAACTCGATGGTCGCGCTCACCTCGGAAGACCGTGAGCGCCTGCTCGAGCTGCTCGCCGATCCACCCTCGGGCCTCGCAGCGCTCCGAACGGTGCTGCTCCGCCAGCAGAAGCAGCGGGATCGCAGGCCGTCCGCGTACTAGGGCGGCCGCCGTGCCGCCCGGCCGGCTTCCGCCCCCGCGCCGCGGTGGGCGGCTACTGCCCCGGCCGGAGGGGGATCCGCCCCGACGGGTAGGCTCCGACACACGCACCGTGAGGATCCGGGCCTTCGCCGGATCACCGATCCGTGCGAAGCACTCGTTGGATTCGTGCCGAACCGACCGCCGCGAGGCGACAGCGAAGGAGACACTTGGCCCAGTCGAAATCACAGCTGACACAGGCAAAGCGGGCGCGCGAACGCGCGCGTCTCGAGAAGCGAACCGCGAAGGAGGAGCGGAAGGCGGCGCGCAAGCAGGCCGCCGCCGAGCTCAAGACCGAGCCCGAGCTCACGACCGAGGACGCGGCGCCCGCGCCGCAGTAGGCCCGGCGCGCCGCGACGGAGCGGCGGCGTCACCAGGGCCGATGAGAAGCCGCTGCCGAGGCGGCGACGTACGGACGGCCGCGTGGGAACTTCCTGGCCGAGGGGGGATCGTGCGCGACGCACGTCCCGCCCATCGTCCACGCGCTGCACCCGGGCACCGGGCACATGGATAGCAACGGTCCGTACGGCCGCGTCGGATCGGCCAGCAACTCGTCTCGCACCCTCACACCTCCCCCGTGTGACCACTGTCATCATGGGCGATATCCGTCGTTCCCGCAACGACGGCTGTCCGCGCCGACACGACCCAGCCCTTTCGACCGTGAGACCCCGCCGTCGGCTCGCATGAGCCATTGACGGACGAATCCGCGGAGAACATCAAGAGCTCGTGAGCGCAGCACAGAGGCGCCCTGCCATCGATCAACAGGACGCCCCTTTGTCACCGCTCAACCGAAGGGGGGTTCGGGAGCGGTGAACCTTTTCACGTCACGGCGGCAAGCCGCGTCGGACGCGGGCCTGACCGTGCGATCTATCGAGCCGCCGGAAGCCGCTTCCAGTGTCCCGGCCTCACCAGGAAGGCCCCGTTAAGAGGTGTTAGCCGAACGTTCGGCCTTGGCGCTCCGGTCGGCCTGACCTGCCATTGCGGCTTCACCGAAGGACGCTCTCTTGACGGTGTTGCCAAACCGGGTACGCACGGTGTGAGCATTTCCGGCACCGCTCGCACACCTGACCCACCGTTCAAGCCGAAACCGCATGCCTACAGCAAAATGGGCCCGCCTGGACTCGAACCAGGGACCTACCGATTATGAGTCGGCTGCTCTGACCAGCTGAGCTACGGGCCCGCGAGACCGAGCGTACCGCCGCCACGCGTCGAGCCAGCTGTCAGTTGCCGATGAACGAGACCGTGTTGCTCGTGGCGGAGATGTTGCCGGCATCGTCGGTCTGCTGAGCCTGCGCGGTGTAGGGCAGGCCGCCGAGAAGATCGTTGTTGCCGTTCAGGAACGACCACGGCGACGACGCGGGCGCGAACGTGTACGTCCGCACGACGAAGCCGAGGAAGGAGACGCGGATCGTGATGGTGCCCGTGAGCTCGGTCGTCGTCCCGTTGAAGAGCTCGCGCTGGCCGTTGCCGTCGACGACCGAAGTCAGGGTGACGGTGGGTGCCGTGGTGTCGACCTTCACGGTCGTGGCGAGGCTCGAGGCGTTGCCCAGGTTGTCCGTGCCGGTGAGCGTGTAGAGGTAGCAGCCCTCCGCGAGCCCGGACTCCGGCGCGCTCCCGGCGATCACGGTGCCTCCGGCGAACGAGCCGCATGTTGTCCCGTCGGCCGCGAGGGTCGCCAACTGGCGCGTGAGCACGCTTGCCGCGACGCCCGCGCCGCCGTCGGCGTTGTAGTCGGTGCGCGTGATCGCGAAGGCGCCGTCGTCACTCGTGCTAGTGCTCCCTCCGGCCGTCGCGGCGGTGCCGTTGACGGTCAGCGCGCCGCCCGTCGGGCCGGTGTTGTCGGCGGTGAAGGTGAGCACCGAGGTCGACGCGTTCTTCACCCTGTCCGACGCGGTGAAGGTGCGCGCAGCCGCGGACGGCGTCCCTGCGCCGGCCGTCCAGGAGTACTGGCTCGACGTGAAGCTGATCGTAGGAGCGGCGCCGGCGCCGCTCGTGACGGTCTCCGCCGCGTGCGTCCAACCGCTCGTTGCGATCGCCGGGAACGCGACGGACGCCGGGCCCGAGCCGGAGTCGGTCGCGGCGTCGACCAGCGAGAACGACCCGGCGGCGCCCGACCTGAAGTACAGGGTCGTCCCGTTCAGGAACGCGCCCACCGGGGACGTAGCGAGGGAGAACGAACTGGTCGGCGCGATGATGTCGCTCGTGAACGCGAGCGGCTGCGACGCGATGTTCCCCGCCTGGTCGGCGACGGTGAACGAGTACCCCGCTGGGTTCGACGCACTCGTCGTCCACGTGAAGGCGCTCGAGTCGTACACGCCGGCGCCAGGCGCCATAACCGGCCCTTCGGCGGCGTGCGTCCAGCCGGTCGTGCCGATCGCCGGGAACGACGCCGAGGCGGGCTGCGAGGTGGCGTCGCTCACGGTCGCGCGGAGCCTGAAGGTCCGGTTCGCGGCGGTGCCGTCGTCGCGCTTGTAGAAGACGGTCGTGCCGGACACGGAGGCGCTGCCTGCCGCCGTCAGCGTGACCGTCGTGGTCGGCGCTACGTTGTCGAGCTTGATGTGGACCGTGCTGGCGGGCTCGGCGTTCCCGGCGGTGTCCGTCGACCAGTAGGTGATCGTGTGATCCCCCTGGGTGCCGACGGTCACCGCGCCCGAGTACGTCTGCGCCGCACCGCCGTCGATCGTGTAGGAGCGCGTGGCGACGCCGGACGTCGCGTCGGTCGCCGCGAGCACGAAGCTGACGCTCGATTGCCTGAACCAGCCGTTCGTGCCGTCGGGGGCGCCCGGCGTGGTCGTCAAGATGGTGACGGGCGCAACGCTGTCGAGCTTGACGTGGACCGTTGTATGAGCCTCGACGTTGCCCGCGTTGTCGACCGACCAGTACTCGACCGTATGGTCGCCCTGGCCGACCGCGACCGAGCTCGAGAACGTCTGCGTCGAGCCGCCGTCGAGCCTGTAGAAGCGGCTCGCGACCCCCGACGCGGCGTCGCTCGCGGAGAGCGTGAACGAGACGCTGGACGTGAACCACCCGTTGGCCCCGTTCGGACTGGAGGGGGTCGTTGCGATGGCGGTGGACGGAGCGGCCGCGTCGAGCTTCACGTGCGCGGTACGGACGGACTCGACGTTCCCGGCGTTGTCCGTCGACCAGTAGGTGATCGTGTGGTCGCCGGGAGTCGCGACCGCGAAGGCGCTCGCGTAGGCCTGCGCCGCGCCGCCGTCCACGGTGTAGCTCGTCGAGCCGGCACCGGACGTCGCGTCGGTCGCCGCCAGTGTCACGCTGACGCTCGTCTGGCGGAACCAGCCGTTGTCGCCGTCCGGGGAGGCGGGGCTCGTGGTCAGGGTGGTCGTCGGCGCAACGTTGTCGAGCCTGATGGTCGTCGTGTTCGTCGCCTCGACGTTGCCTGCGTTGTCGACCGACCAGTACGCGACGGTATGGACACCCTGACCGGTGACGGCCACCGGGGCCGTGTACGTCTGCACCGGGCCGCCGTCGACGGTGTAGCGGCGCGAGGCGATGCCGGACGTCGCGTCCGAGCCGCTCAGCGAGAACTGGACGCTCGTCTGCTTGAACCAGCCGTTGGCGCCGTCGGGAGCGACGGGCACCGTCGCGATCGTCGTGGCAGGACGCACGGAGTCGACCTTGATCGTCGCGGTCGTGTGGGTGGTCTCCGTGTTTCCGGCTGCATCGACCGACCAGTAGCTGACCGTGTGCTGTCCCTCCGCGACCGCGACGGGACCGGCGTAGGCGGCGGTCGGGCCGGCGTCGATGCGATAGTGGGTCGTCGCCACCCCCGACGTGGCATCGGTGGCGCTCAGCGAGAACGTCGGCGACGCGGTGTACCACCCGTTGCTGCCGTTCGGCGTCGAGGGCGCCAACGCGATCGTCGTCGCCGGCGAGACGTTGTCGAGCTTCACGTGCGCAGTGTTCGGCGCCTCGGCGTTGCCCACGCCGTCGACCGACCAGTACGCGAGCGTGTGGTCGCCCTGGGCCGCGATCGAGCCCGGGCCGGAGTAGGTCTGGGCAGCGCCGCCGTCGAGCGCATACGTGATCGCCGCGACGCCCGAGCCGGGCGACGGATCCGTCGCGCTCAGGGCGAATCCGACGCTCGACTGGCGGAACCAGCCGTTGGTCCCGTCGGGCGAGGCAGGGGTCGTCGTGAGCGTGGTCGAGGACGCGACCACGTCCACCACGAACGTCGCCGCCGACGTGGTGGTCGGCGCCGAGTCGTTGCCGATCGAGTCGCGCGCCTGGACGTGCACCGTGTACCGCCCGTCGAGGGACGCGGGAAGCGGCAGCGACCAGCCGGTCGACGTCGCGCCGGCCGCTAGCAGGTTCGCGTCGAGGAAGAGCTCGCTGAACCCGGAGAAGTCCGTACCCGTCCAGTACCCGCCGCCCGCCTTCTGCACCGAGACGCGCAGGACGGCGACTCCCGTCGCGTCCGTCGCCGTCCCGCAGAGGCCGATGGGAAGGCATCCCACGGAAAATCCCAGCGCGCTGTACGTCGCACCGTCGAGCGGGAACGACAGCGTCGTCGTCGGTGCGCTCGTGTCGACGACGACCGACACGGTGAGCTCGTTCGAGGTCGCCGTCCAGGCGGTCGAGTAGTGGGCGACGACGCGATAGCCGTAGGAGCCGCTGACGCCCGGCGCATCGGAGCACGACGTCGTGGCGTACGGCAACGTCCCCGAGCACGGCCCGGTTGCGACCGACGCGTAGGAGCCGGCGCCGAGCCTGCGCTCCACCGTGTAGGCGATGCCGCCGCTCGCCGACGCGGGATTCATCGCCGCCTGGGCGGTCCACGTGATCGTGACGGCTCCGGTGCTCGCGCTCGGCGCCGAGATGGTGGCGGGGCTCAGGGAACCGACGCTCGCGCTCGCGGTGCCTGCGCCTCCCCCGCTCCAGTACGCCCACGCGGTGACGCCGGTGACGAGCGCGACGAGCGGGAGGACGACCCCGATGAGGAGACGGCCGCCCTTCACGGTTGCCTCGCGGCGCCGTGGAAGACGAGGGCGACGGTCTGCCCCTTGCAGGCGTCCTGGTTCACGTGGCGGTTCCGGAGACGAATCTCGGGCCGCATGGCGGCCGGGACCGGATACGCGACGGCGCGGCCCGGGACCGTGAACGGCGCCGACGAGGGGCGCGTCTCGAAGTTCGCCACGGCGTCACAGCCGTTCGGGCTCCCCGAGACGGCGACCCGGAGGCTCGTGATGGTGATCGGGACGTCGTTGGGGTTCGTGATCGCGGTCGGGATGGACGTCCAGACGCCCACCAGGAGCTCTCGCACGCCGCCCGCGATCGTGAAGCGCACACCGGGCCGGGGGTCGACGTGCGGAGACGAGGCTTCGTCGTCGCCGGTCGAACCTCCGGGCGATACGCCCGTGGTCGGAGCGCCAACGGGCGCCGGTGAGGTCGGCGTCGGCTTCCGCGTCCGCTTCGGTGTCGGCTTCCGCGCCGTACCCGACGACGGCGCCGACCCGGTCTGCGACTCGGGTTCGGTGGACCCCGCCGAGCTCGAGCGCGAGGGCTGCTCGGCCACCCCGGTGCTCGAGCCCGGGCCGTGGGTGTCTCCACGACCGATGAGCACGAGCGCCCCGACCGCGGCGAGCAGGAGGAGAAGCAGCAGAGCGAGCAGCCGACGCCTCCTTCGCGGATCTCGCTCTGGTCTACTCATGTTGCGATCAACCCTCTCCTGGCGCTACGCGCGTCTTGTTCGTGGGACGAACCGACCACGGTGGAGGGACGGCGCCGCCGGCCGTCCCTCCACCGGTCATTCCCGGCTAGCCGGCGACGAAGCGCAGGGGCACCGTCGCGAGCCGGCAGTCGTTCTGGTTCACGCCGGTGTCGACCATCCGCACCGTGACCGAGGCCGAGCTCGAGCCGCCGGGGCCGAACGTCTGCGCCAGCGCGGTGTGGTCGTACGGCGCACCCGCGGCTGCGCCGTTCACCGAGAAGTCGGCTGCCGAGCACGTGCCGGGCCCGTCCCAGGCCGAGCCGTCGGCGTTCGCGACCGAGACCGTGACGCCGGCGAGGTACTGGTTGCCGGTGCTGTTGTTGGTGACCGTGTAGCCGACCGTCTGGAGCGGCCCACCGGGCGTGAGCGGGCCGCCGGTCGCGGCGTCCACGTCGACCTGCCACGGCGTATCGGTGCCGACCGTCGCCGAGCCGGAGCCAGAGCCCGAGCTCGTCCAGTACGCGTAGCCGGCCACCGCAGCGAACACGGCCGCGCTGACCACGGCGAGGAGAACCAACGTCCTCTTGCCGAACCGCTTCATTGCATACCTCCTTCTCCATGACGGAGACGTCGTCGTGCAGCCCTGGACGACGTCTCCGGACGCCGACAGGTGATGACCTGGGAGGCGCGCTCGGCGAACTGCCGCAGATCCGGGCGCGCGGGCTCCCCTGGATTGGGTGTCGCTCGATTCGTCGCGGCCGCCGGGGAGCGACTCGCGAACGGACGCACCGTAAGCGGGTCACTGCCGAGCGGTGCCCGCTGAAAGTCCAGTTGTGGTCCAGCCCGCGGACGGAACGTCCGCCGAACGTCCTGCCGATGTGGGGCGACGGCCGACGGCACGCGCGAACCGCTCTCCACACCGCGGTCGTCCCGTGGCTGACACAATGACTCCGACGATGGCGACCGCCCCGGAGACGACCGAGACCGGCGTCGCCGCCTCGAACGGCGGCGGCTCGATGAAGACCTTCCACCGCGAGACGCACTTCCGCACCGCCGGCGGCCTGTCGGTGACCGACATCACCGAGGACGTGCAGGAGGCCGTGCGCGAGAGCGGCGTGCGTGACGGGGTGTGCTGCGTGTACTCCCCGCACACGACGTGCTCGGTGCGCGTGAACGAGTACGAGCGGGGGTTCCTGGAGGACTTCTCCGTGCTTCTCCGCCGCCTCGTGCCGACCGAGCACTACTACGCGCACGACGACTGGGACCGGCGCACCGAGAACGTCTCCGAGGAGGACATGGAGGCGTCGAACGGGCACTCGCACTGCATGTCGATGCTGATGGGCCCCGCGGGCGAGTCGATCCCGGTGCGCGACGGCGTCCTCTGTCTCGGGCGCTGGCAGCGCGTGCTGTTCCTCGAGCTCGACCGCGAGCGCGACCGCCGCTGGCTCGTCCACGTCGTTGGCGTTTGACGGCTTCGCCGCCAAACGCCTAGGAGAGCCGCGACCGTCGGTGGTTGAATCCGTCGGATGAGTGCGGTCGAGAACCTCCTGATCGACGGTGCGCGTGTCGCGGCCGCCGAGGGGCGCACGTTCGATTCCGTCAACCCGGCGAACGGCGAGGTGTTCCGCACCGTTGCGGAGGCGGGTGCCGAGGACGCGGACCGCGCGGTTCGCGCCGCCGCCCGGGCGTTCGAGGAATGGGGATCACGGAACCCGGTCCAGCGCGCGAAGGTGCTCTTCCGCTGGGCCGACCTGATCGAGGAGCACGCCGACGAGCTCGCTCTGATCGAGACCCGTGACATGGGGATGGCGATCGGCGACGCGCGCTGGTGCGCGGGGAACGCCGCCGCGGTGATGCGGTACTACGCGGGCGCCGTCGACAAGTTCTTCGGCGCGACGATCCCGGTCGACCGCGACGGGATCGTGCTCACCTTCCGCGAGCCGATCGGTGTCACCGCGCTCATCACGCCCTGGAACTTCCCGCTCAACATCGGCAACTGGAAGACGGCGCCCGCAATCGCGGCGGGGAACACCGTGGTGCTCAAGCCCGCCAGCCTCTCTCCCCTCTCCGCGCTCCGCTACGCGGAGCTCGGCCTCGAGGCGGGGCTCCCCGCCGGCGTGCTCAACGTCGTACCGGGGCCGGGTCGCGCGGTAGGCGACGCGCTCGTCGAGCACCCGCTCGTCGGCAAGGTCGGTTTCACCGGCTCGACGGAGGTCGGGATCGAGATCGCGCGCAAGGCGGCCGGCACGGTGAAGCGCGTGACGCTCGAGCTCGGCGGCAAGAGCGCGTGCATCGTCTTCGCCGACGCGGACCTCGAGAAGGCGGGGCGGCTGGCGCCGTTCGCGGTCTTCGAGAACGCGGGTCAGGACTGCTGCGCGCGCTCGCGCCTGCTCGTCGAGGCATCCGCGAGGGACGAGCTGCTCGAGCACTACGCCGCGGCGACCAGGGGGATCGTCGTCGGCGACCCCGAGTCGACCGAGACCCAGATGGGGCCTCTCGTCTCCGCGGCGCAGCGCGAGACGGTCGAGGGGTACATCGGCCGGGGGGTCGACGAGGGAGCGACGATCCTCGAGGGCGGTGCTCGGCCCGACGACCCTGCCCTCGCCGACGGGTTCTACCTCCGCCCCACCATCCTCGACGGATGCACGAACGACATGGTCGTGGCGCGTGAGGAGATCTTCGGGCCGGTGGTCTCCGTGATCACGTTCGAGACCGAGGACGAGGCGATCCGGCTCGCGAACGACACGCCGTACGGCCTCTCGGGATCGCTCTGGACGCGCGACGGCGCACGCCAGCTCCGGGTTGCCCGCGCGCTCCGGACGGGCGCGATCGGGGTCAACTCGAACAGCTCCGTCTTCCCGCAGGCCCCGTTCGGCGGCTACAAGGCGTCCGGGGTGGGCAAGGAGCTCGGGATGGAGGGGCTCGTCCACAACACCGAGCTGAAGAGCGTCTTCGTCTCGACCGAGTAGGGCGCTCCTCGCTGCGCGAGAGGCGCCTCTGACCTCAGCGCGACTCGACCGCGAGGGCCGTGCGGAAAGCCTGCTCGACCTCGTCGGCCGACCACGCGTGGCAGTCGACGTCGAGGTTGTAGGACTGCTCGCCCGTTGCGCTCTCCACGAGCGCCGGGATGTCCTCCTCGGTGACGCCGGCGTCGCGAAGCGTGGGAAAGGCGAGGTCGGCCAGCACGCGTCGGACGGCGCGCACGGCGCGGGAGCCGTCCGCCGTCCGGCTTTCTTCCTCCGGCTCTCCGAGCGCGTCGGCGACCCGCTCGAGACGGTCGGCGCAGTCCGCGCGGGACACGTCGAGCGTCTCGGCGACGACGAGCCCGATCGTCAGGCCGTGCGGCAGGTGCTTGACGCTGCCGAGCGCCTGTCCGAGTGCGTGGTCGGCAGCGCAGTCGGAGAGGTTCATGGCGAGGCCCGCGGTCAGGCTCGCGCACGAGAGCCGGCGGCGCGCCTCGGCGTCCGATCCGTCCGCCACCGCCTCCCGGAGCGAGTGGGCGACGTGGTGGCAGGCCTCGAGGCCGAACGCGACCGAGAGCGGGGACGAGTTCGCCACGGTGCACGCCCCGATCGCCTGCGCCATCGCATCCACGCCGGAGTGCGCCGTGGGGCCCGGGGGAAGCCCCTGCGTGAGCACGGGATCCACGAGCGCGTGCTGCGCGCGCATGTTCGGGTGGCCGAAGCCGATCTTCCGGTCGCGCTCGGTGTCGGTGAGGACGCTCGCCCCGGAGACCTCGCTCCCCGTGCCCGACGTCGTCGGGCAGAGGACGAGCCCGATGCGCGGCGGCTCGGGGGTCCGGCCCCCGTCCGCGTAGTCGCGCGCGCCGCCGCCCTGGTCCGCGACGATCCGCGCCGCCTTCGCGACGTCGAGCGCGGAGCCGCCACCAATGCCGAGGACCGCGCCGAGCGCCCCGTCACGCACCCGTACGGCGAGCTCGTCGGCGAGCGCGAACGTCGGCTCGCCCGGGCCCTTGACGACGCGATCGAGCCGCACGCCGGCCGACTCCGCCGCCGCGAGGGCGGCGACGACGTCCGGGTGCCCGGCCACGGGCTCCTCGACGACGACGAGGACGCTCGGGGCGCCGAGCGCCGAGAGCGCGTCGGGCAGCTCGCCGATCACGCCGTCGCCGAAGGCGATCCTGACCGGAAGCTGCGAATGGAAGGGAGTGACGGGCGAGGTCACGCGCTGTGCTCCGCGACCCTGGCCGCGGATCGCTCGGCGCGGTACCGCCGTGCCTCGTCGACGAGCGCCTCGAACAGGCGCTTGTCCTCCTCCATCTCGGGGTGCCAGAGCACGCCGACGGCGAAGCGCCGATCGGGGTCCTCGAGGCCCTCGAGCGACCCGTCCTCGGCCCAGGCGGTCTCGACGAGCCCCTCCCCCACGCGGCCGACGCCCTGGTGGTGGCTCGACTGCACGCTGTCGTGGCGCGGGCCGAGGATCTCGGCGAGCTTCGTGCCCTCCTTCACGTCGACCGGGTGCTCCGAGAACGTGCCCAGCACCTCGCGGTGCCCCTCGTGACCGACGCTCTCGGGAAGGTGCTGGATCAGGTCTCCTCCCCGTGCGACGTTGAGGAGCTGGAACCCACGGCAGATCGCGAGGGTCGGGATGTCGCGCGCCAGCGCCCGCTCGAGCAGGGCCAGCTCGCCCGCGTCCCGATGCGCCTGCGCGGGGTCCGTCTTCTCGTGGCGATCGGCACCGTACGTCGAGGGGTCGATGTCGATCCCGCCGGAGAAGATCACACCGTCGAGGACGTCGAGGGTGTCGTCGACGGCCTCGACGCTCGGCGGCACGACGAGAGCCCGGCCGCCGGCACGCTCGACCGACTCGACGTAGTGGAACGGCACGAGCGCCGCGGGGAGCTCCCAGGCCCCCCAGCGGGCGGGCTGCGCGTACGACGTGATCCCGATGATCGGCCGATCGCCCACGTGGGAAAGCCTACGCAAGACGGGAACGGATCCGTAGCTCCCCGCAACCGCGATCCCACCGTTCACCGATGCGGACGTCGCCCGGACGGACGAGCCTTCGTGGTCGAAAGGAGGTGCGTGATGAAGACCATCCTCCTCGCCTACGAGGAGCGGCCGGTCGCGCGTCGCGTGCTCGAGCGCACCGCCGAGCTGGCCAAGGCGTTCGACGCGAAGGTGATCGTGACGAGCGTTGCCCGCGTCCTCCACACCAAGGGCCAGGGCCCCTGGGATCCCGCAGATCCGCCGACACGACATCGAGCGGAGGTCGATCACGCCGTGGCGCGCCTCGGCGAGATCGGGGTGAAGGGAGCGGAGACGGTCGTCGTCGGAGGCGATCCCGGGCATGCGATCGTCAAGCTGGCCGACGAGCGCAAGGTCGACCTGATCGTGCTCGGCGCGCACGACGGCGGGCTTCTGTCGCGCCTGGTCTCGGTCGAGGACGACGTGGCCCACCACGCGCACACGGACGTCCTGATCGTCCACTGAGCGTCACGAGAGACGTCTGACACCGCGTCGCTGCGGTGTCAGACGCCCCGCTCAGGCCACGAGCACCGCCGCGTACGCCTCGCGCTCGGCGTCGGTGAGCGGCCGCGAGCGCCCCGTCGCCGGGTCGCGTGCGACCACGACGGACTCCGCCTCCGCCGCGACCGCGCCGTCCAGGGTCACGATCTCCTCACGGAGCGTGAGGCTCGACGCGCCGATGCGCGTGAGCCGTGTCCGGACGACCACGACGTCGTCGGCCTGCGTCAGCTCGCGCCGAAAGTCGATCGCCACGCGGACGAGGACGTAGTCCCACAGGTCCCCCGCGCCGCCGAGCGCGCGGGTCATCCATTCGTCCCGGGCCTCCTCGAGGTACGTCGCGTACACGGCGTTGTTGACGTGGCGGAGCGCGTCCAGGTCGCGCCAGCGGATCTCGATGCGCTTCTCGTTCGTCATCGCTGGGGGTCCGGAGCGATCACTAGTTGGCGAGCCCCTCACCGCGCAACATCGTCCGGACGGTGCGGCGGAGGATGCCGAGATCGTGCCGGACGACGTCCCATCCCGAGCCCGTCCCGAGCAGCTCGACGTATGCGAGGTCGAGCTGCTCGAAGTCCATGTCGAGGCCTTTCGAGACCTGTGCCGGGCCGGTCCATCCGGCCGGGACGCGGAGCCGGTAGTCGACACCGCGGGCGAGCTGACGCTCGACGAGCTCCTCGGGCCACGGCCTCGGGCCCACCAGGCTCATCTCTCCGCGCAAGACGTTGAGAAGCTGCGGCAGCTCGTCGAGGTACATCGGCTTCAGCACCCGGCGTCCCGCCCAGGTGAGGTTGCCCACGTCCGCCTCGAACGGGCGGACGTGCCCGGCGGCCTCGACGAGCACGTCCTCGCGCAGCGTGCGGAGCTTGAGCAGATCGAACCTGCGCCCGGCCGAGATGCGCGGCTCGCGATAGAGCAGCCGGCCCCGGTCGCGTGGGTACCGCAGCATGTCGAGCCCGACCGCGCCGAGCACCATCGCCCACACGGGCGCGAGCGCCACGAGCAGCGAGCCCGAGACCGCGACGTCGAGCGCCCGCTTGGCGCGCGGCGTCGAGGCGGTCTCAGATCCGCTCGAAGTAACGCTTCCGCTCCCAGTCGGTGACGAAGCGATCGAAGAGCCCCTGCTCGGTGCGGGCGTAGTTGAGGTAGTGGTCGACGACCTGGTCGCCGAACGCGGCGCGGGCCATCGTGCCGCTCTCGAGCGCACCGATCGCCTCCCTCATCGTCGACGGGAACCGATCGGCGTCCGACTCGTAGGCGTTCCCCTGCAGCGGGGCGGGCGCCTCCAGCCCCTGCTCGATGCCGTGCAGTCCGGACGCGATCATCGCCGCGAACGCCAGGTACGGGTTGACGTCCCCGCCGGGGATGCGCGTCTCCACGCGCCGCGCCTTGCCGTGGCCGACCACCCGGAACCCGCACGTGCGGTTGTCGTGGCCCCAGGCGAGGGTCGTCGGCGCCCAGCTCCCGGCGGCGTAGCGCTTGTACGAGTTGATCGTGGGCGCGAAGAAGACCGCAAGCTCCTTCGCGCAGGCGATCTGCCCGGCGAGCCACTGGCCGAAGAGCGCCTCGTCGTCGGCGAACGCCGGGTCGTCGCCGCGGAAGAGCGACGAGTGGATGTGGCACGAGTTGCCGATCCAGTCCTCGAACGGCTTGGCCATGAAGCTGATCGAGCAGCCGTGCAGGTACGCGATCTCCTTGGCGCCGTTCTTGTAGATCGCGTGGTTGTCGGCCATCGTCAGCGCGTCCGAGAAGCGGAAGTTGATCTCCTGCTGCCCGGGCCAGGCCTCGCCCTTGGACGTCTCCACCCGCATCCCGGCCGCGTGCATGCCGTTGCGGATCGCGCGCAGGAGCGGCTCGTCGTAGGTCGTGGCGAGGATGTGGTAGTCGATGATGTAGGGAACCGAGGGCGTGAGGCCCGTGTAGCCCTTGGCGTGGGCCTCGGTGTAGGTCTCCTTGAGGAGATAGAACTCGAGCTCGGAGCCCATCATCGGCGTGAAGCCGAGCTTCGCCGCGCGCTCCATCTGGGCGCGGAGCACCTGGCGGGGGGACGGCTGCACCGGGGAGCCGTCGTGCCACTCGACGTCGCCGAGCACGAGGGCCGTCGCCTCGAGCCAGGGGATCCGTCGCAGCGTCGCCATGTCGGGTCGCATGCCGAAGTCGCCGTACCCCTGCTCCCAGCTCGCGATCTCGTAGCCCGGCACGGGATCCATCTCCATCTCGAGCGCGAGCAGGTAGTTGCAGCCCTCGACGGGGTGCTCGGCCTCCATCTCCTCGACGAAGAACTCCGCGTGGAGGCGCTTCCCCATCAGCCGGCCCTGCATGTCGGTGAAGGCGACGATCACCGTGTCGACCTCACCCGTCGCGACGAGGTCCTTCAGCTCTTCGAACGTCAGCATGGCGGCGATCCTATGCCCTCGCTCCGTCCGGCGGTCGCATGAGACTCGCCGATCATCGTTGACATGTCTTGACATGCGGCGCGCGTCGTAGGTGAATACAGCCCCCACACGCAACAAGGAGGCAGGCACATGAGCGCAGGGCCCGCAGGCGGCCCGTACCACACCTCGGAGGACGAGCAGATCCTCCACCGGATGGGGTACGCGCAGGAGCTGTTCCGCGCGATGGGCGGGTTCCAGAACTTCGCGATCAGCTTCACGATCATCTCGATCCTCGCCGGCTGTCTGACGTCGTACTACATCGCCTTCAACAACGGCGGCCCGATCGCGATCTCGTGGGGCTGGCTCTTGGTCGGTCTCATGTCGACGCTCATCTCGCTCGCGATGGCCGAGATCGCCTCCGCGTATCCGACAGCCGGCGGCCTCTACTACTGGTCGTCGAAGCTCGGCAGCCCGGCGTGGGGCTGGTTCACCGGCTGGTTCAACCTCGTCGGGCAGATCGCGGTCACCGCCGCGATCGGGTACGGCCTCGCGATCTTCGCCACGTCGCTGATCAACCTCTGGTTCGACTACCCGAACACCAAGGAGTGGACGCTCCTCACGTACACCGTCGTGATGCTCATCGCCGTGGTGCTGAACATGTTTCGGGTCAGCATCACGGCGGTGCTCAACACGATCTCGGCGTACTGGCACATGGCGGGCGTCGCGTTCATCGTGCTCGTCCTGATCATCGTGCCCGACAACCACCAGTCGGTCAGCTACGTGTTTACCCAGACGATCAACAACTCGGGGTTCTCGGGGACGAACTTCGGGAGCATCGTCTTCTGGTACGTGTTCGGCCTCGGCCTGCTGATGTCGCAGTACACGATCACGGGCTTCGACGCCTCCGCGCACATGGCGGAGGAGACGCACCAGGCCTCACGCATGGCCGCCGTGGGCATGTACATGTCCGTCGTCGTGTCGGTCATATTCGGCTGGGTCCTGCTCCTCGCGGTCACGTTCGCCGTGCCCGACACGCAGGGCGTGCTCGACGCGGTCGGCGGCGCCGTCACCTACATCTGGACGACGTCGATGAGCGAGACGTGGGCCGAGATCCTCCTCTTCATCTGCTGCGTCGCGCAGATGTTCTGCCTCACCGCCTCCGTGACGTCCGCGTCCCGGATGATGTTCGCCTTCTCGCGCGACCGGGCCGTTCCCGGTCACCAGATGTGGCGCAAGGTGGCCAGCAACAGGGTGCCGGTCGCAGCCGTGTGTGCGATCGGCATCCTCGCGTGGGCGCTCATGATCCCGACGTACTGGAACGCGGCCACCGGATACCTCGTCGGAACCTCGATCGCCGTGATCGGGCTCTACATCGCGTTCATCCTCCCGGTGATCCTCCGCTTCCGGCAGGGCGACCGGTTCGAGCACGGGGCCTGGAGCCTGGGCAACCACTACAAGTGGATCGACATCGTCTCGATCGTCTGGGTCGCGATCATCACGTTCCTCTTCCTCGGCCCGATCGCGCCGACGGGCATCCCGTGGAAGGACGGGTTCAACTGGGACGTCGCGAACTACGCCCCGTTGACGGTCGGCGGCGCGCTCATCCTCTTCGGCGGGTGGTGGCTCATCTCGGCGAAGAACTGGTTCAAGGGACCGGTGCGCATGGGCACCGAGGAAGAGCTCGAGCAGCTGGAGGAGAAGACCGCCGGCGCGTTCGAGGTCCCGGCCGATACGGAGTACGCCGACTCGTAGTCCCGTTCGTCCTGTCCGTACGAGGGGGCGCCGTGCGGCGCCCCCTCTGTGTTTCGGCTCACTGCAAACCCGCGCGGAACCCGGGCTCGTCGGCCGTGCGCTGCATGCGCTCGAAGTGCTCCGTGGCGTAGGCCCCGAAGTCGAAGTCGAGCTCGGAGACGACGCCCTGGACGACGCCCCACATCGCCTCACGGAAGTCGGACATGAAGCGCATGAGGTCGAGCGCGGCCAGGCCCTCGGCGGATGCGTCTCCCGTGTAGGCGGCCAGCAGCACGGCACGACCCTCCGCGTCGAGCTCGTGGTTGATCGAGAAGTTCGCCAGGTCGAAGAACGGGTCGCCCATGCCCGCGTACTCCCAGTCGACGATCACGAGGCGCTCGCCGTCGTCGATGAAGTTGGCGTTGAGCAGGTCGTTGTGACACGGCCGCGGCTCCTGCCCGGCCCGCCGCTCGGCGATCCTGCGGGCCAGGTCGTGGGCGTCCGCGAACGCATCGGGCAGCGTCGCGCCTCTCGCGACCGCCGTGTCCCGGTAGGCCTCCACGACCTCGAGGGCGTCGAAGCGGCCGGGGATCGCAGGCCCGCCGTGGAAGGAGCGGAGCGCGGCCGCGACGCGCTCGAGCTGCGCGGGCTCACGGAGGCGCTCGGGCGGCGGGATCGCCCCCTCGACGAAGCCCGTCACGAGCCAGCCCTCCGGCTCGACGAAGTCGACGACGTGGGGACCGACGCCGGCCGCCTCGGCCGCCCGCGTCGCCGCGAGCTCGACCGAGCGGTCGATGCCGAGAAGATCGGTGTCCCGCCCCGCCACGCGCAGCACGAACACGCCGTCGCGCCGCGTCACCTTCACGTTGTGGTTGGTGATGCCTCCACCGAGGACCTCCCACTCGGAGGCGCCGTCGGGCCAGACGCGGGTGACCGCGTCCCCCAACCTCGTCTCGTCCACGCTCACGCGCGGATCCTCTCGCCGGCCGGGTCGTGGAGGGGGTCATCGACGACGACGCCGCCCACCCACTCGCCGAAGATCTCGACGGCGACCTCCGTCCCGACGTCGTACCGGGCGGGCAGGTACGCGAAGGCGATCGACGACTCGACGGTGTAGCCGTAACCGCCGCTCGTGACACGCCCGACGAGCGCGCCGTCGACGCGCACGGGCTCGGAGCCCAGCGCGACCGCACGGGGATCGGCGAGCGTGAGGCACCGGAGGCGAACGCTCGGGCTCCGGTGCGGCGGCGAGCGCCTCCCGGCCGACGAAGTCGCCCTTGTCCAGCTTGACCGCGAAGCCGAGCCCGGCCTCGAACGGCGTGTCCTCGGGTGTGATGTCCGCGCCCCAGACGCGGTAGCCCTTCTCGAGCCGGAGGGAGTCGATCGCCTTGTAGCCGCCGGCGACGAGCCCGTGGCTGCGTCCCGAAGCCCAGAGCTCGTCCCACAGCCGGGCGCCGAACTCGGCAGGGCAGTAGAGCTCCCACCCGAGCTCGCCCACGTACGTCACCCGGACCGCGAGGCACGGAACCGGCCCGACCGCCAGCTCGCGCGCGGTCATGTACGGGAAGGAATCGTTCGCGAGCGAGGTGACGGTGAGCGGTTGCAGGATCTCGCGGCTGGCGGGGCCCCACAGGCCGAGGCACGTGTAGGCGGAGGTCACGTCGGCGACGTGCACCGAGCCGTCGTCGGGCGCATGCTGGCGAATCCATGCGGCATCGTGCTGCCCGAACGCCGTCCCGGTCACGATGCGAAACCGGTCCTCGGCGAGGCGCGTGACGGTGAAGTCGCACTCGATCCCGCCGCGCGGATTGAGCATCTGCGTGTACGTGACGCGCCCGACCTCCCGGGCGACGCGGTTGCCGCAGAGGCCCTCGAGGAACGAGGCCGCGCCCTCCCCGACGACGTCGAGCTTCGCGAACGACGACTCGTCGAACAGCGCGGCCGCCTCGCGGCACGCACGGTGCTCGGCACCGATCGCGGGCGACCAGAGCTTGCCCGCCCACCCCCTCGGCCGGAGCGACTCGTCGCCCTGCGCTGCATTCGGCTCGAACCAGTTGGCGCGCTCCCAGCCCGACTTCTCCCCGAAGACCGCGCCGAGCTCGCGCAGCCTCGTGTTGGCCGCCGAGACGCGCAGCGGCCGCCCGGCCGCTCGCTCGTGCCCCGGGTACTTGACGTCGTAGTACGTCTCGTAGATCTCCTTGGTGCGGGCGAGGGTGTACGCGCGCGAGCGGTACGCCGCTCCGAAGCGTCGCGAGTCCATGTGCCAGACGTCGAGCGACGGAGTGCCCTCCACGATCCACTCGGCGACGAGCTTCCCCATCCCCCCGGCGCCGGCGAGGCCGTGGGCGCAGAAGCCCGCCGCGACCCAGAAGCCCCGCACGTCCGACGGGCCGAGGATGAACTCGCCGTCGGGCGTGAAGGCCTCCGGACCGTTGATCAGCTTGACGACCTCCATCTCCTCGAGCGACGGCACGCGCACGATCGCGTTGTGCATCAGCTCCTCGAAGCGCGGCCAGTCCTCCTCGAGCAGCTTCCCGTTGAAGTCGGCGGGGATCCCGTCGAGGGACCACGGGGCGCAGTGCCGCTCGTATCCGCCCATGATCAGCCCGCCCGACTCGGGCCGGAAGTAGACGAGCAGCGAGGGGTCGCGCATGGTCGGCATGTCGAGCGGCAGGCCGGACGGCTTCAGCACGAGGTACTCGTGGGCCATCGGGATCACGGGAACGGTCACGCCGGCGAGCGCGCCGAGCTCGCCCGCGAACATGCCGCCCGCGTTGACGACGATCTCGGTCTCGATCTCGCCACGGTCGGTCTCGACCGCGGTGACGCGCCCGCGCTCCGTCCGGATCGCCGTGACGCGCGTGCTGGTGTTCACTTCGGCGCCGCCCCGCCGCGCGCCCTCGGCGAGGGCGAACGTGAGCTGGCTCGGGTCGATGTACCCGTCGGTCGGGAGATACGCGGCACCGAGGACGCCGTCGGTCGACATCGGCGGGAAGAGATCCTGGGCCTCGGCGGGCGAGACGAGCTCGAGCGGGAGGCCGAACGTCTTCGCCCATCCCGCCTGGCGCGCGATCTCCTCCATCCGCTCCTCCGACGACGCCAGCCGGAGGGAGCCCACCTCGCGCCAACCGGTCTCGAGCCCGACCTCGGCCTCGAGCGTCCGGTAGAGGTCGACGCTCTCCATCATCATCTTCGTCAGCGAGAGCGACGAGCGGAGCTGGCCGACCAGGCCTGCCGAGTGGAACGTCGAGCCGCTCGTGAGGTCGGCCCGCTCGACCAGGACGACGTCGTCCCAGCCGAGCCGCGTGAGCCAGTACAGGATCGAGCATCCCCCGACCCCGCCGCCGATCACCACCGCTCTCGCCCTGTCCCTCACCGGATGTCCTCCGTCTCTCGTCGGCTGGTAGCGGGAACCTAGATGGTTGATCGGCAATTCGCGCGAACCGGATGGCGCCCCAGACACGGCGCCGGATCACCCCGTCCAGGCACGATCCGTAGCACCAACTACGAACCGCACCCGGCCGGTGCGCCCGGCTTGGTCTGGAACGCCCCCGGAGGTCACGCCAATCACCGATCAACCATCCAGACTCTGGGCATGAGGGTCGTCGCGCGACCCGATGCCCGGAGCCTGCTGCTCGACCGCGGCGCGGTGTACGTCCGTCCGCGCGCCCTCCGCTGCTGCCGCGGCCGGCAGTACGTGCTCGACGCGTCGCTCGAGCGCCCCGAGGGAGACTTCGAGCTCGTGTACGCCGTGGACGGCTTCCGCGTCTATGCGTCGCGGGGCCTCGCGGAGCCCGAGGAGCTCCACCTCGAGGTCGATCGCAAGGGGCGCATCCAGGCCTTCTGGAACGGCCAGGGCTGGATCGGTTAGCCGATCGGGGACGGCCCCGCGGGCTCCTCACCCCACCCAGGCGCCGCCGTTCTGGTCGATCGCCTGGCCCGTCACACCGCGCGCATCCGGCGACAGGAGCCATGCGACCGTCCCGGCGATGTCCTCCGGCTGCGACATCCGCCGGAGCGGCACCTCGCGCATCGCCTCGCGATAGGCGTCCTCGCGTGTCCCGCCGCTCGCGGCCGCGGAGGCATCGAGGCCCTGCCACGCCATGTCGGTGTCGACCCAGCCCGGGCAGATCGCGTTGACCTGCACCCCCGAGGCGGCGAGCTCGGCCGCGAACGAGCGGACGAGGCCGAGGAGGCCCGCCTTCGAGGCGCTGTACCCCGTGTAGCCCGGCACGGCGATCCGGGCCAGGATCGACGAGATCACCACGACGTGACGCGCGTCCGGGCCGGGTGCAAGGTGGCGGAGCACGGCTCGGATGCAGTAGTACGTCCCGTTGAGGTTCGTCTGCACGATGTCGTCGAACCGGTCGCCGCCCTCGTCTCCCTCGCCGTTCGGCCCGCCGACGCCGCTCGCGGCCACGAGCGCGTGAATCGGGCCGAGCGCCTCGGCGGCGCGCTCCATCGCGCGGTCGACGCGTCGGCGCTGGCGGATGTCGCACGTCTCGACGTGAGCCGTCCCCTCGATCGCCGCGGCCGTCTCCTCGAGCCGCGCCTTCTCGCGCGCGAGGAGCGTCACCGACGCGCCCTCCCGTGCGAGCCGGAGCGCGATCGCGCGCCCGATTCCCGTGCCGGCACCCGACACGACGACGTGCTTCCCGGTCATCCGCGCTCCGGTCGTTCGCAATTTGCGGCCTTTCCCTCGACGGATCCCCTTGCAGGGGGCGGAACGACAGTAGTAGATTGCCGCTGCGCCGAGCACGGGACGCGAGTAGGACGAAGCTCTCCCGGGAGGCCGTACGCGGAAGCGGAAGGTCAGCCGGGAAGGTGGACGAAAGCGCACCCGGCTCGGCGAATCCTTGGTCCCGTTTCCGATGTAGAGCACACGGTGCTCTACGCAAGTATGTGCAGGTTGTAAAGAAAACTTCGCAAAGAGCGGTATTTGCGTTTCGTCTCTGCTTGACGACGCCCCCGCGAGGCCCTAGTGTCCCGGGTGCACCGAGGAAGGAGCGCCCGAGGTTGATGGCTCTCCGACAGGCAGTCGCTTCGGCGGTGGTCAGTCGGTAAGTCGGACGAGGGAGCACCGACCTCGGTGCATTTTTGCGTGGAATTCACGGTCGGTGTCACCTTCGAGCCCGAGTAGTCCAAGCAAATGAAAATTGTCGCAATTTGCGACTTGAGACGCTCCGTTCCGCTTGACGAGAACGAAATTCCCGGATAGGTTTCCGAGTGCACCGAGCACGGAGCGCCGAAGGATGAAGGCCCTCCCGCCCGGCAGTCGCTTCGGCGAAGGTCGATCGGGTGAGCTGGACGGAGGCGAGACCGACTCGGTGCATTATCTTTGGTCCGCGAGCAGGATTCCGCCGAGCGGAATCCTGCCGCTCGGATCCCCGCCTGCGGCGGGGCAGATCCCTGAAGGCGCCCGCTTCGCGGTCGCAACTGCCTCGCTGCCGCTCGGACCCTGCGTAACGGCGGAGTGCTTCCCCAGAGGCCGCCGCCCTTCGGCGTCACGCTGTCGCAGTCGCAACGGCCTCTTTGCCAAGATCGGCGAATGCGTCGGATCGTCGCCGTCACCGGCTCCATCGTCTTCCTCGACGCGATGCTGTTCGGAGCGATCATCCCGCTCCTCCCCCGCTTCGCCGACGACTACGACCTGACCAAGCTCGAGGCCGGGCTCCTGCTCGGTGCATACGGCGGCGGCGCGCTCGTCGGCGGTATCCCGGGAGGGCTTCTCGTCGGCCGGATCGGGCCGAAGCGCGGCGTCCTCCTGGGCCTGCTCGTGCTCGCCCTCGCGAGCCTCGCCTTCGCGCTCGCCGGTGGCCCGGTCGCGCTCGGCGTCGCACGCTTCGCGCAGGGGCTGTCCAGCGCGACGACGTGGGCGGGCGCGCTCGCCTGGACGTCGGTCAGCGTCCCGCGTGCTCGGCGCGGTCAGGCCCTCGGCACGGTGTTCGGGCTCGCGGTGTTCGGGTTCGTCGTCGGCCCGATGTTCGGCGGCGTCGCCGACCTCGTCGGCATCCGCCCTTCCTTCGGCGCGGTGGCGTTCGTCGCGGCCGGCCTGGCGGCGGCGATCGCAGCCGTCGACGCGCCTCCGCGCGAGCTCCGGCGGCCCGGCGCAATCGCGCGCGCACTCCACGATCGTGCATTCGTCGGGGGCCTCTGGCTCAACACGCTGCCGGCGCTCTTCTTCGGCACGCTCGACGTCCTCGTCCCCCTCCACCTCGACAGCCTCGGCTACGGGGCGCTGGCGATTGCCGCGGTGTTCTTCACCGCCGGCATCGTGGAGGTCGCCGTCAACCCCGTCGTCGGGCGAATATCCGACCGGCGCGGGCGGCTGCTTCCCGTTCGCGTCGCTCTCGCGGCCTCGATCGTCGTCGCGGTCGCGATCGCCTTCGCGAAGGAGCCTCTCGTGGTCGCGGCACTCGTGGTCGCGGCCTCGATCACGTTCGGCGGGTTCTTCACGCCGGGGATGGCGCTCGTCGCCGACCGCGCCGAGCACGCCGGGCTCGCCCAGGGGATCGGGTTCGGGGTGACGAACACCGCATGGGCGCTCGGGGCGCTGACGGGCCCCGCGATCGGCGGGGCGCTGGCCCAGGCCTTCGGCGACGCCGTCCCGTACCTGCTCTGCGGCGTGCTGTGCGCGCTCACGCTCGTCGCCGCGTCACGCGGAGCCGCACGCCTGCGGCCGGCGTAGACGCGAGCGTCAGGCAGCCACGCGGTAGCGCTCGAGCACCCACTCGGCGTCGAGCGGGCGCAGCCGGTAGTCGCGGCCGTTGACGAGCGCGAAATCCCCCCGGCGGGGATCCATCGGCAGGCGCGACTCGACCGGGAACCAGCGGTTGTGACGGGCGATGAGGTCGTTCACCTCGTCGAAGCGCCAGCGCGCCGCGACGTCCCGCCACGCCTCCGGGAACTCGTCCGGTGGCGACTCCGACGCGAGCCGGTCGTACGCGGCGGAAAGCGCCTGCTCGTGGGCCGTGATCAGCGCCTCGATCTCGCGCAGCCGCACCATGTACGGCAGCGGCCCGCCGAGCGACGCAAGGTACCCCTCCGCATCGGGACGGAAGTTGCGCAGGCGAAGGGGGAGCGGCTTGCCGCGGAGCGGGCTCGAGCGGAGATCCTCGTGGACCCCCTCCAGCTGACGCCGCTCGCGCGCCGTCTGCACGCGCGGCGCATCCTCGCGGAGCAGCAACTCGCGCTCTTCCTGCCTCACGCCTCCAGTACAGCAGAGGGCTCACGGATGCGCCGCCGCACGCCCGCGAGCGCGAGCCCGCCCAGGGCGGCGGCGACCACGCCGATGCACGCGAACATGGTCCACGTCGCATCGTCGCCGAAGCTGTTCCGCACCTGCAGGCCGATGAGCGGGGCGAGAGCGAACCCGATCGCCGGCGCGCTCCCGAACGCGCCCATGTAGGCCCCACGGATGTCCTGGGGCGCGAGCGCGGCGACGACCGCCTGGGACGTCGGCACCCACAGCATCTCGCCGATCACGAAGATCACGACGACCGCGACGAGCACGGGAACGGTCTGGGACTGGACGAGGAGCAGGTACGGCAGTCCCATCACGAGCAGCGCGACGACGAGCTTCGGCGCCGCAGGAACGCCCGCCGTGGCGCGCGTGAGGCGCAGCTGGAACAGCGTCACGAGCAGGGGGTTGATCCACACGAGGAACCCCCAGACGGCGGGCTGGTACCCGAACCCGTCGACGATCGAGACCGGGAGCACGACCTCGTAGGCGACGTAGACGAGCCACGCGAACACCGCCGAGCCGAGGAAGAGGAGGAACGGCCGGTCGGCCAGGATGACGCGCAGGGAACCTCGCTCCGGCGGCCCCTCCGGCGAGTACGCGCCGCGGTGCGGCAGGAACCGGTAGGCGATCACCCACGCGGCCGCCGAGAGCGTCGCGACCGTCGGGAACAGGGCGGGCCACGAGCCGAGGAGGAGCAACAGCCCGCCGATCGGCGGGCCTGCCACCACGCCGAGGTTCGCGGCCACGCGGACGGACGCGTAGGCCGCCTCACGCCGCTCGGGCGCCACCAGGTCGGCGACCATCGCCTGCGCCGTCGAGTTGCCGAGCGAGCCGAACGCGCCCGCCAGGGCGAGGGCCGCGAGCGCCGCCCACTTGGAGCCCGAGAGGAGGAGCAGGACGATCGGGTAGCCGACCATGATCCCCTGGCCGAGGAGCATCACCCGCCGGCGGCCGATCCGGTCGGAGAGGTAGCCGCCGAGGAAGCCGCTGAGCCCGGCCAGGAGCGCCCCGACGAGGAGGGCGTACGGAAGCTCGCGCTTCGCGCCGAGCTCGTCCACGGCCCAGATCGCCATGAAGCTCCACATCGCCGAGCCCGCCGCGGCCGATGCGAGCGTCACACCCAGCACGGGGCGCAGGGCAGGGTCGACGTCGTCGCCCCAGATCAGTCGCGCGAGTCGTCGCAGCGCGCCCATCGGCGCGCACGCTAGCGGGAGCGCGTCAGCGGCCGACGAGCCGCGAGAGCCAGCCCGAGCGCGGGGGCGCCGGCTCCTCGCCGGGTTCCAGGTCGGGTGAGCCCGGAGCCTCGTCCGGCATCGGGCTCGGCTCGGCCGCCGGGGTCTCCGGCGCCGGCTCCTGCGGCTCGGAGACGGCCGGCGCGGAGGCGTGAGGAGGAGTCGACGGCCGACACCGGCTCCTCCGCGCGGACTGCGGCGTCGTCGGCGACGGGCTCTGGCGCGTGCGCCGCGGATTCGTGCGGAACGAGCGTGGCGGACACGCCGCGGGCACGAAGACGCTGGAAGTCACCGCGCAGGGCGGCGGACATCTCGTCCTTGTGACTCTGCTCCTTCACCCGCCCGGCGGATTCCCCGCGGCGGCGTCGACTCCTTCCCGATCCGGCCCGAGCCAGCGCCAGCCGGCGATGGTCGCGAGCCCGAGGAGCAGCGTCGGCAGCACGGTGAGCGCGCGGTACAGGAGCACCGCCGCGACGACCTCGGCGTTCGCCCCGCCGAAGCCGACGAGGATCCCCGTGAGCCCGAGCTCGACGGGTCCGACACCTCCCGGCGTGAGCGGTATCAGCTGGAGCACCCGCGCGAGCGACCAGCCGGCGAACGCCTCGATCCAGGTGAGCTCGCTCGAGCCGATCCCCACGGCGCGCAGCGAGACGAGGAGCACGAGGAAGACCGCGACGTTTCCCACGATCGCCGCGATCGTGAGCCAGGCCCAGCGGCGCCGGATCAGGTCGACCGTGCTGCGCCGGAACTCCACGAGGCGGTCGGGCCAGCCCTCCGTCGGTCTCCGGCGAAACGCCCGCAACAGCCGGTTCACGAATCGCTCGGCGAGCTCGCCCACCCCCCGCGCGAGCCCGTCGCTCCAGAAGACGAGCGCGAGCAGCCCGACCGCCACCGCGAAGACGATGCCCCCGACCACCGCGGCCGTCGTCAGCACGGCGTCGCGCTGCGACTCGATGGAGAGGAGCATCACGGCGATGACGGGCAGAAGGAGGTTCGCCAGCTGGTTCCAGATGCCGGTCAGCGTCACCGCCCGGGCGACCTCGCTGGAGCCGAAGCCCCACGTCCGCAGAAGGCCGTACGAGCCGGCCATGCCGACGATGCCGCCGCCGGGGGCGACGTACGTGAACGCGGTGGAGGCCTGGGTGAACGGAAGCGCCTGCCGGAACCGGAGGCCCGGCAGGGCGATCATCCACGGCGGCGCGTACGTGACGATGTTGAGCACCACGACGCCGGCCAGGGCGAGCAGCCACGCGGTGTCCAGCTGCTTCACGACGTCCCAGACGTCGCTGTAGCTCGCGATCCGCGGCAGCACGACCGCGAACGTGACGACGACCACGGCCAGGCCGATGACGCCGAGGACGACCTGCTGGCGCCTTCCCTTCACGGCGGCACCCTACTGCGGGCTCACCCGAGGAGCGACGACGCGCCCCGGAGCACTGCGAGGAGGAGGCCGAGGGGCAGGTGCTCCGCGGCGAACCGGAGGCCCCCCGCGGTCGTGTCGCCGATCAGCCCCTGGCTCTCCCCTTCCGCCACCGCCCGGACGAGCCCGGCGCGGAGCGCTTCCTCGAGGTCGTCGCGGGAGCGCCCCTCCTTCTTGGCCAGCGCGTCGAGCTCGTCCACGCTTCGCAGTGCCAGCACCAGCTCCTCGCGCGAGACGCCGAGCGAGCACGCGGTCTCGTCCGCCGCGGCGAGGAGCACGAGCTCGATGCGCTCGCCGGTCGCATTCGCCTCCCGGGCGGGCCTGGGGGCGCACGGGTCGGCGACGGGGCTCGGCTCGTAGGACGTTCCGCCCAGCGCGACGTAGGCGCCGACGAGCGCGACGGCGAGCAGGGCCGCGACGACGAGCGGCGCCGCTCTCACACGCTCACCTGCTTCCGCGAGACGACGATCGGCACGAGTGCCGCCAGCGCGAGGAGCGCCGCGAGCAGGAACGGGCGGGAGAACGCGGCCGTCACCGCCCGGTCGAGCTCGGACACGAGCCGCTCCTCGAGCGTGCGGTACTCGGGGTCGTCGGGGCGGTCTGCGAAGGCCTGGCGCACGTCCGGAACCTCCCGGTCGGCGGCCCGGACGATGGCGAGGACGTCCTGCGCCACGGCCAGCTTCTCGAGCGACGGGATGCTGCTGTCGAGCACGGCGGCCGCCCCGGCGCGGAGAGCACGGTCCTCGTTCCGGTCGAGCGCGCTCGTGAACACCGGGGTCAGCAGGAGCAGTCCGAGGACGACGCCCGCATGGCGCGCGGCGATCGTCCACCCGCCGTGCACCGCCTGCGGCGAGCGTCCGTGCAGCGCCCGCTCGGTGAGCGCCGACAGGGCGAGCCCGAGCCCTGCGCCCACGAGCACCTGGGGCACGAGCGTCCACCACCAGGCCGAGCCCGGGAGCACGCCGAGGGCAGCCAGCCCGCCGGTGATCAGGATCACCCCCGCCGCGGCACGGGTGGCCGTGTTGCCGATCCGCTGCGCGAACGCCGCGGTCGTGATCGCCGCGACCGGCATCACCGTCACGATCAGCCCCGCGAGGGCCGGCTCGATGCGCCAGCCGTCGACGAGCAGCAGCACGAGCAGGAACAGCGCGGCGGTCAGCGCGCCGGAGACGAGCAGCAGCGCGAGGTTCGCAGGGACGTTCGGACGACCCGCCGGCACCACGAGCGGCCGCACCCGGAGCCGGGGGACGGCGAGGAGCGTCAGGAGGGCGAGCGGCGCCTGGGCGAGGAAGATCGACTCCCAGCCCAGGGTCTCCGTGAGGATCCCGCCGAGGGCCGGCCCGAGCGCAGCACCGAGCACCCCGGCCGACGCCCAGGTGCGGACCGCGCGCTCGTCGTTTCCCTCGATCTCGGTGAGCAGGTCGAGCGCAGCACAGACGAGAAGCGCTCCGCCGACCGCCTGCACGCATCGTGCTCCGACGAGCACGCCGAACGACGGCGCGAGCGCGCAGGCGAGCGACGCAGCCGCGAACACGAGCGTTCCCGCGACGAACGCGGGAACCGGCCGCCGTCGCGCCGCATAGGCGGCCGGGACGGCGGCGAGCGCGAGGCCGAGGTTGTACGACGTCAACACCCACGCGACCTGCGGGATCTCGACGTCGAACTGCCGCAGGATGTCGGGCAGCGCGAGGGTGACGACGGACGAGTCCGCGAGCGCGAGACCGATGCCGAGCCCGACGAGGGCTCTCCGCGTCCGCGAGGTCACCGCGCAACTCTAGGCCAGCGGGGTTCGCTCGCGGCAGTTGCGGCGGCGACAGCCGCCGCCTTCAGGGGTGTGCCCCGCGCGAATGCGCGGGGATCGAGCGGCGGGAATCCGCTCCTGCGGATTCCCGCTCGCGAACAGGAGAAGCTACGATCGCGCCGTGCCGTTCTGGGCCTGGATCCCGTTGCTCCTCCTGCTCGTGCTCGCGCTCCTGCTGGGCGTATTCGTGCTGCTCGGGCGCATCAAGAACGGGAAGTACCTGCGCCCGGTCGTCGCCTTCCTCTCCAAGGTCCCTCTCTTCAAGCGATGGTTCCAGAAGGCGTCGATCGCCGCCCTCGAGCGGGAGAACCCCGAGCTCGCCGCCGCGATGAAGAAGATGACCGCCTTCGGCGAGCCGAAGACCCCGGAGCAGGCGCAGCGCATGCTGAACCTGCTCACCCCGTCCGAGCGGCGCGCGTACATGGAGGCCGTCGGCCAGGAGGCGCAGATGCCGGAGGCCACCAACCGCCAGCTCCGCCGGCGCATGGAGCACGGTGGAGCGGGCATGCCCGTGAGGGCGAAGCCTGCCTCGGACCGCCCCGGCGCGTCGGGCCGCAAGACGGGCAAGAGCGCGAAGAAGAAGCGCTAGGCCGCGAGGCTGCGCCTCGCGACCAGGCTCCCCGCCACGCTCCGCACGGTGGCCCCGCGGCTCGCCCCTCCCGGCCCGACACCTCAGCTCGCGAGCTGCGTCCCGACCTCCAGCGTGGCGTCGACCAGCGCTCGGACGTCGTCGTCCGACGTCCGGTAGTTGACGACGCACGGGCGCAGGCACACCTTCCCGTCGACACGCGCCGGAGCGACCCAGACGTCGCCCTGCTCCTGGAGCGCCTCCGCAAGGCGCGCGTTGTGCTCGTCGAGGTCGGCGACCCCTCGGGGCACGTGGCGGAACGGGACGACGGAGAGCGGCGGCTCGCCGCAGAGCGCCTCGAGCTCGGGGTATCGGGAGATCTCGGCATGGAGCAGGCGCGCCTGGCCGAGGTTCCGCTCGACCGCGGCTCGGATCGCATCTGCACCGTGCGCGCGGAACGCGAGCCACAGCTTGAGCGCGCGGAAGGGGCGCGAGTACTCGAGCGTGATGTCGACCATGTGGTGGTCGGGCCGCTCGTGCGGGATGTAGTCCTCCTCGTGCGCGAGGGCGCCGTGGAGGTCCGCACGGCGGCGAACGAGCACGACGCCGCATGCCTTGGGGAGATAGAGCCACTTGTGGGCGTCCAGCGTCACCGAGTCCGCGCGCTCGAGGCCCGCGAAGAGGTGTCCGGCGGACGGTGTGGTCGCTGCCGGGCAGGCCGTACGCCCCGTCCACGTGGAGCCAGACACCGCGGGCGTCGCAGACGTCGGCCAGCGCGTCGATCGGGTCGACTGCGCCGGTGAGCGTCGTGCCCGCGGTCGCCACGACCGCGACCGGCGCGATGCCTGCCGCCTGGTCGCCATCGATCGCGCCTGCGACGGCCTCGGGCCGCAGCCGCCGTCGCTCGTCCTGCGGGAGCGACCGCACGAGGTCGGCGCCGATGCCGAGGAGCTCCGCGGAGCGCAGTACCGAGTAGTGCGCCTCGCCCGAGCAGTAGAGCGCTGCCCGCGCCGCACGCATCCCGGACCTGCGCGAGCCCGGTAGCGCCCGCTCGCGCGCCGCGGCGAGCGCCGTGACGTTCGAGATCGTCCCGCCGCTCGTGAACGCCCCCGCCGCGGCGGGGTAGCCGACGAACTCGCTCACCCAGCGCACGGCCTGGTCCTCGACCTCCGAGGCGGCACCGGCCCAGACAGCGAGGTTGGCGTCGAAGCAGGATGCGAGGAGGTCGCCGAGCACGCCGATCTCGAGGCCAGACGAGCCCACGAAGGCGAAGAACCGGGGACGCGTCTGCGCGATCGAGACGTCCAGGATCTGGGCCGCGTCGTCGAGCGCGCCGAGCGCGCTCGATCCTCCTTCGGGCAAGGCCGCGCGCAGGAGCTCCTCGAGGCGCTTGTCGATGCCCGGCTGCCCCGGCCGCGCCCGGTCGAAGCTCTGCCACGCGCGCGCTACGATCGCCGACGCGCGCTCCAGGGCCTCCTCGCGCGTCGCGTCGAGGCGCAGCGACGGAAGCTCGGACGCCGTGCTCATCGCGGGGAATTAGTACCCGAGCAGCGTGCGAGCCTCGCGGAGCCGCCGCGGCTCGTCGGCGACGAGCGCGGCGACGGCCTCCCCCGCGGCGTCGCGGCCGACGTGGATGCCGTCCTCCTCGCTCCACTCCGCCGCCGCCTCGGCCCATCCCACCTCGGCGAAGGTCCGCGCGCCGATGTCCGTCCACCAGTACGGCAGGCGGTCGAGCTCGCCCGCGACACCGGCAATCACGTCGGCGGCGCGCTCGCCGGTCCCGATCGCCATGTCCCAGTGCGGGAATCGGATCGGCCCGAACCGGGCGTGCGGCACGACGACGAGGTCGCCGACGGCGTGCACCCGCTCGTGGCCGGGGACCCGTAGCGCGTCGTCCACCGCGAGCGGCAGCTCGGCGGCGCCGACGTCGAGCCCCGGCGGGACGAGGGGCCGGCCGCCCGTTGCCGCGAGGACGACGTCCGCGGTGACGGAACCTCCCAGGTGACAGGTCGTGACCTGGTCGCCCTCCCGGCGGAGCTCGGTGATCTCCGCCCCGCCCAGGAAACGCGCGCCCGTTGCGGCGAGCGCCGCGGCGCCGAGCGCAGGGAGCGGCTCGTGGAGCCGATCGAGCGGCCGGTCGAGGACGTCGAGGACCGTCACGTCGTGACCGGCGGCGGCGAGGGTCGCCGCGCTCTCCGTCCCGATCAGCCCTGCGCCGATGACGACGACACGGCGGGGGCCGCCGGCGAGCGCCGCGGCGATCCGCTCGAGCGTCGCGGGGTCGGCGTTGACGAGCGCCGCGTCGATACCGGGGATGGGCGGCGGCGGATAGCGAAGGCCGGTCGCGAGCACGACGGTCTCCGCCTCGATCTCCGTCGTCCCCGCGGCGCCCTCGGCACGCAGGCGGCCGCTCGCCAGATCGGCCTCGGCCACCATGCCGTCGAGCAGGTCGATTCCCCGCTCGGCGAGCCGCTCTTCGTCCGCGAGCAGCCGGAGGCGGCCGTCGGCGAGCGCGGCCTTCGTCAGCGGCGGGCGATCGACCGGCGGGCCCGGCCCGATGAGGAGTGGCCGGATCCCGTGCCTCGCGAGCCGCGCGGCGCATGCGTAGCCGGCCACGCCGTTGCCGACGACCGCGACGTCGGCCTTCACCCGAGCTCGACCTCGACCCGGCCGGCTGCGACCCGGGTCGAGAACACCCGCACGGGCTCCTCGGCCGGCCCCTCGAGCACGTCGCCGGTGGCGAGGTCGAAGAGCGAGCCGTGGCACGGACAGCGGATCGCAGCCCCCTCGACCCATCCGTCGGACAGCGGGCACTCGGCATGCGTGCACCAGGCCTCGACCGCGTGCCACGTCCCCTCCACGCGCGCGAGCGCGACCATCGTGCCGGCGAGTGTCAGGCCGACGACAGTCTCGTCGGGCAGCGACGCGCTCGCCGCGTCGACCCAGGTCATGCGTCCCAGAGGACGTGGAGGTGCTGCGGCGCGCGGAACTCCCAGCCGTCGAACACCGGCGGCCGCTCGGGGTCGAGCCGGATCCCCGGCAGTCGTTCGAGCAGGCGGCGGAGCGCGATCCGCATCTGCACCCGGGAGAAGTGGTGGCCGGAGCAGAAGTGCGAGCCGAAGCCGAACGCGGCGTGGTTCCGGCGCGGACGGAAGAGGTTGAACTCGTCGGCGGTCGGCCCCCACACCTCCTCGTCGCGGTTCGCAGACGAGACGAGGAGGCCGAGGTTCGCGCCCGCGGGAACCGCCACGCCCCCGAGCTCCGCCTCGACGAGCGCGCGTCGGGTCTGCGTGCCGATTGGCGAGACCCAGCGCAGGCCCTCCTCGACCGCGTCCCGCACGAGGGCGAGGTCGTCGAGCACCGCCCGCACCTGCCTCGACTCCAGCAGCCCGACGAGCGTCGACCCCGCCGCGTGCCCGGGCTCCTGCATCCCGCCCAGGAGGATCACCTTGAGCGTCGGCAGGATCGTCTCGACGCGCTCCTCGAGCGTCCCCTCCGCCAGCGCGAGCATCGTCGCGATCGTCGATCCGTCCGGGTCCGCGTAGAGCCGCTCGAACACGGGTGCGAGCTCCCTGTCGATCTCGGCTGCGGTCGCGTCGGCGATCTCCCATTTCGCCAGATCGTCCTCGAAGTTGATCGCCCCTTCCGCCAGCCCGTGGAACCAGCGGCGCAGCGTGTCGCCGTCGAGGTGGCCGAGCCCGAGGACCCGGCCCAGCCCGAGCACCGAGATCGGCTCGAAGTACTCGCTCATCAGCTCCGCCTCCCCGCGTCCCTCGAGGCCGTCGAGGAGCTCGGCAACGAGCGGCTCGACGAGATCGGGCGTCGTCGCCTCCACGACGCGCGGCCTGAGAGACGGGTCGAGCATCGCCCGCAGGCGCTTCTGCGGCTCACCGTCCAGGAGGAGGATGCTCTCGCCGCCCATCGTCCGCTCGAGCGGCGAGGGATCGACACGCGAGCAGAAGACGTCCGACCGGGTCGCCGCGCGTTCGACGTCCGCCCAGCGGGTCACGAACCAGAGGCCGACGGCGGGCACGAGGCACACGGGCGCCTCCCGGCGCAGCCGCGCGTACACGGGATACGGGTCGCGGTCGAGCTCCTCGACCGTGACCGAGGCGGCGTAGGCCTCGATCGTGCTCACGCGGTCGTCCCGTCGAGGATCTGCAGCGTCTTCAGGTCGGAGTAGAAGTCGAGCGCGTAGTCACCGCCCTCGCGCCCGATCCCCGAGACGCCGATCCCGCCGAAGGGGGCCGTGAGGTCGCGGACGAGGAAGGTGTTGACCCACACGGTCCCGGCCCGCACGCGGCGGCCGACGCGCTCGGCCCGCTCCTCCGACCCCGTGTAGACGATCCCCGAGAGGCCGTACCGCGTCGAGTTGGCCAGCGCCACCGCCTCGTCCTCGTCGGCGAACGCCTGGAACGTGAGCACGGGGCCGAAGACCTCGCGCTGCACGACCTCCGAGTCGTTCGAGCGCGGGACGACGAGGGTCGGGTCGTAGAAGAGGGGGCCGACGTCGCCGCGGGGCCGGCCGCCGCGCACGATCTCGTCTCCGTTGGCGCGCGCCCGCTCGACGAAGCCCTCGACGCGTGCGAGGTGGTCGGGGTGGATCAGCGGCGAGACCGTCGTCGCGTCGTCCCGCGGGTCGCCGAGCACGTGCTCGTCCGTGAAGCGGTGGAACAGCTCGAGAAACGCGTCGGCGACGCTCTCCTCGACCAGGAGGCGCGTCCCGGCGAGGCACACCTGGCCGGCGTCGTCGTACTGTCCCGCTGCCTTCCGAGCCGCCGCTTCGAGGTCGGCGTCGGCGAAGACGAGGAGCGGTCCCTTTCCTCCCAGCTCGCCGGTGAACGGGACGATGCTCCGCGCAGCGGCGGTGCCGATGTGCACGGCCGTCTCGGGCGAGCCGGTGAACGAGATCCGCCGCACGCCCGGGTGGCGGGTCAGCGCGGCCCCCACCTCCTCCCCGATCCCCTGCACGACGTTGAAGACGCCCGGCGGGAAGCCCGCCTCCGACACGAGGTCGCAGAGCAGCGAGCACGAGAGCGGCGACCACTCGGCCGGCTTCAGCACGACGGTGCAGCCGGCGGCGAGCGCCGGCGCCGTCTTCCACGTCGAGAGCATGAACGGGGCGTTCCACGGCGTGATCACGACGGCAGGCCCGCTCGGCATGCGGATCACGCGGTTCCGCGTGCCGTTCGACTCCCAGGTCCGCTCCTCGTACGCGACCGCGAGGTCCGCGTACGCGCGGTAGTTGCGCGCGCCGCGGGCGATCACCCGCGCCCGGAGCGAGCGGAGCAGCATCGCCATGTCGGCGCACTCCACGGCTGCGAGCCGCTCGACGTTCGCGTCGATCAGGTCGGCGAGCCGGTGCATCGCCTCCGCCCGTCCGGCGGCGCCCAGCGCCGCCCAGTCAGGGAACGCCTTCGCCGCCGCGGACACGGCGAGCTCCGCCTCGTGCTCGCCGCCGCGCGCGACCTCGGCGAGCGGCCGCGCGTCGATCGGGCTCACGTCGACGAACGTCGCGCCGCCTCCGACCCGCTCGCCGCCGATGAAGTGCTCGGTCGAGACCTCGACGCCGGCGACGTCCGTGCGGCTCATCCCGCGAGCCTGCCGAACGCGACCGTCGCGACGTCGACCGGCGTGTGGCCGCCGTCGATCGGCAGCACCGCGCCGTTGACGTAGGAGGCCTCGTCGGAGAGGAGCCACGCGACCGTCGCCGCCACCTCGTCCGACGAAGCCGCTCGGCGCAACGGGACGTCCACGAGGCAGGCCTCGTACGCCGCGTCGCGGTCCGTCCCCAGCCGCTCGCCGAGCGCGGTCATCTCCCCGTCGGCCATCGGCGTCCGCACCCAGCCCGGCGCGACGCAGTTCGCGCGCACGCCCTCGGGGCCGTGGTCGACCGCGAGGCACTGGGTCAGCATCTGCAGGCCCGCCTTGGAGGCGCAGTACGCGAGCGACTCGGGGCACGCCCGGAGACCTGCCGCGGACGACACCGTCACGATCGCGCCGCGTCGCGCCGTCAGGTGCTCGATCGCCGCGCGCGCCATCAGGAAGGCGCCGGTGAGGTTCGTGCGGAGCACGTCGTCCCAGGTCGAGGGGTCGAGGTCGCGCAGCGAGCCCTCGCCGCCGATCCCCGCGTTGCAGACAAGGGCGTCCAGGCCGCCGAACCGCTCGACGGTCTCCTCGACCGCGCGCGCAGCGTCGGCGGCGATGCCGGTGTCGGCGACGACGGCGAGCCCTCCGATCTCGCTCGCGACCTCCTGGATCGGCCCGGGACGCCGGCCCGTGATCGCCACCGCGTAGCCGTCGGCGGCGAGCCTTCGCGCGATCGCAGCCCCGATCCCCGTGCCTCCACCGGTGATCAGCGCGACCTTGTCGCCCTGCGTCACTTGCCGAGCTCCCGGACCGTCTCGAGGTCGTCGACGGTGTAGGCGAACGTGAACCGGTAACCGCGGCCGATCCGCACGGGGGCGAGGGCGTCGACCTCCTCGTGCTGCGCGCCGAAGAGCTCGAGCGTCGCGGATCCCTCCCAGACCTCCGACACGGAGCGGTCGCGCGACACGGCGCGGACGAGCTGGTGGACCGCCGGGTCGTCGTGGTGCCCTTTGTCGAGGCGCGGGAAGTGGCGCACGTTGACGATCGGCGGCGCGTTGTGGAAGGGCCCTCCCGCGGAGGGATGCTCGAGGGTGACCGTGGCCTGGGCGACGCGCCTCTCGTACGCGGCACAGGTCGCGCCGAACCGTGCCCCGGGCTCCATTCCCGGGTCGGCCGGGCCGCCGAGCCCGAAGCTTCGCGTGATCCAGATCGAGCCGAGCTTCTTCGGGAAGCCCTGGATCCAGCCGCGCGTGAGCGCGAAGTCCCGGTCGACCCAGATGTACGAGCAGACCGTCACCTCCTCGCCGTCGAGCAGGCCGCTGACGACCACGAACACCTCCTTGTACTGCGAGCGCGACGGGTCGACGAGCTCGTCGCCGCCCTCCGAGCACGACTGCCAGTCGGCCGCGACGAACGCGCAGCGCCCGGGGTCGGGGTGCGGGTCGATGCCCTCCGGGAGAAACGCCACGGCGTGGTCAGGGTCGGCCCAGTAGTCGATCACCAGGAACGCGCCGACGTAGTGCCAGGGCGGGTACGGGACGAGCGACGAGCGCCCCTCGGGCGTGCGCGGAGTCGTGTACCCCTTCAACGGCATTCGCCCACTCCTGTCTGGCCCGATGGCTCCCCGAGCGGAAGGACCTTCACGCCGCTCCCTCCGCCGGCGGCAGCACGCGCCCGCGCGTCTCCCAGCTCTCGCGCTCGAACTCCACCGCGACCTGGTCGAAGCGGAAGTACGACCGCGGCGGCAGCGGCCCCCACGTATTCGAGGAGTAGCGGTCGTCGGGGAAGGTGCGAGGTACGTGGTCGTCGGCGAGCCGCTCCATGTCGCAGTAGAGCTCGACGTGGCACGGCTCCTCGGTGATCCGCACGTAGGTGGCGATGTTCCCCGCGATCCCGTGACGGGTCGGCCCCCAGGACACCCACCGTCCGTGCCGGGCGAGATGGTCGAGCAGGTCGCGCATCTTCCCGATGTCCACGACGTCGAAGGCGAGATGGTGGAAGTGCGCGTACCCGACGTCGACCAGCGCCATCACATGATGCTCGGAGTCGATGTGGAACCAGACGCCGGCGTCGCCGAGCCAATCGGACACCTTCATGCCGAGCGCGTCCGTGTAGAACGCCGTGTTCTCCTGCAACGCCCCCGTGAGGCAGTTGACGTGACCGAGCCTCCGCGGCCCGCCGATGTGCACCGTCGACGACGGTCGCGCGTGCTGGGGCCAGCGGTCGACCTCGCTCGCAGGGGGCCGATGTGGGAGCAGCTGGATCGACCGGCCGTCCGGGTCGGCGAGCCAGATCGAGCCGTCGCGCTCGTCGCTCGCGACGCCCAGCGCGTCGAGGTGAGCGCGCGCTTCGTCCGGCGAGCACGTGTGGTGGAGCTCGAAGGCGCTGTGGTCGTGCCCGGGCTCGCCTCCGCCGAGAAGCTCCAGCGAATACGGCTCGTCGTTGCACGCGAGGAACGCGTGACCGCCCTCGCGCGACCGCTCCTCCAGCCCGAGCTGCAGCGCCCACCGCGCGCACGCCTCGTCGAGGTCGGCGACCCGGAGGCCGACGTGGTCGATGCGGCCGAGACGGATCAGGAGCCGCCGCTCCCGCTCCCTCGCCGAGCGCAGCCCGGAGACGTGCTGCTCGCGCTCACGGGCTGCGGCCCTCCGCGACCATCCGCTCGGCCTCGTCCTCCGGGATCGCGAGCGCGACGTGGAGGGTCTGGGCGGACACCTGGAGCTGCTCGCCCGGCCCCGAGAGGTCGACGTCCCACTCCTCGACGGTGTTCGCGAGACGCCCGAGCCCGGAGATCTCGACCTCGACGAGGTCGCCGGGCTTCATCGGCCTCGAGTTGGCGGGCGTCCCGGTGAGAAGGACGTCGCCGGGCTCGAGGGTGATCACGCGGCACAGGTCGGCCAGCTGGTAGGCGACGCCGAACATGAGGTCGCCCGCGGTCGTCTCCTGCACGACGTGCCCGTTGAGGTAGGTGCGCAGCGTGAAGTCGGTGGGGTCGAACTCCGAGGCCGGGACGAGCTCCGGGCCGAGCGGGAGGAACCCGTCCTGTCCCTTCACGCGAAGCATCGCCCCGCGGTCTGCGTGCCGGAAGTCGTGCATGCCGACGTCGTTCGCGCACGCGTAGCCGCCCACGTACGAGAGCGTGTCGTCCAGGTGCACGCCCTTCATCCGCCTCCCGACGACGACGGCCAGCTCGCCCTCGTAGTTGAGGAAGCGGGCGCCCTTCGCCATCCGGATCGGACGCCGGTGGCCGTTGAGCGTCGTCGGCGGCTTGACGAAGTACGACGGCTCGGGCGGCGTCCGCGCCGCGTACTCCTCGACGCGCGAGCGGTACGTCAAGTGGACGGCGAAGATCTTGGTCGGCTCGACAGGGGCGAGATGGAGCGCGTCCGGCTCGGAGATCTCCGACCCGTCGTCGAGGACGATCGTCGCTCCTGCACGCCGCCCCCAGCGCGGCTCTCCGTCGACCTCGACGCGGACGCGCCGCTCGGACACGTCAAAGGTGGGACGCATACTCCTGGACCTCCCACTCGGAGACGACCTCGAGGTCGAGCTCGCCGACGGCCTCCGTGAACCGCTCGACCTCGAACCGCTTCATCGCGACGAAGGTCGAGACGAGCTCCTTCCCGAGCTGCTCGACGAGCCACGTGTCGGCCTCGAGCGCGTCGAGCGCGGCACCGAGGTCGGCAGGCAGCTTCGTGCCGGCGTGGGCGTCGTCCATGCGGTACGCGTCGCCCACCACGGGGTCGGGCGGCGCGAGCTCGCGCTCGATGCCGTCGAGCCCGGCGAGCAGGAGCGCCGCCGTGATGAGGTGCGGGCAGGCCGAGCCGTCTCCCGCGCGGATCTCGACGCGCGTGCGCGACCCGCGCTCGTTGGGCACGCGGCAGAACGCGGTGCGGTTGTCGTGACCCCAGTTCGCGTGCGTCGGCGCGAGGCTGTCGGGGAGGATGCGCTTGTACGCGTTGACGGTCGGCCCGAGCAGCGCCTGGAGCCCCTGGGCGTGCTCGATCACGCCGCCGATGAACCGCAGCGCGAGGGGGCTCACGGCGGCGTCGCCGGATGCGAACGCGTTGCGCCCGTCGGCGTCGGCGAGCGAGAGGTGGAGATGGAAGCCCGAGCCGCCCTGGTCGGAGAACGGCCGCCCCATGAACGTCGCGACGAGCCCCTCGGTCGCGGCGATCTCCTTCACCGCCGCCTTGAGCATGAACGCCCGGTCGGCCGCGTCGAGCGCCGCGGAGTGCTTCAGGTTGATCTCGTACTGCGAGTTCATGAACTCGTGGTTCCCGGCGAATGCCTTGAGGCCGAGCTCGTCGGCCCAGAGGAGCATCTTCAGGTTCACCTGCCGGGGGTCCGAGATCGCGCCGACGGTGTAGACGCGCGAGAACTCGTCGACGTAGCGCCTGAGACCGCCCGGAACGGTCGGGTCGCGCACACAGAGGAACCACTCGAGCTCGGGGCCGACGATCGGCAGCAGGCCGTGGGCCGCATACCGGCTGACGACCCGGGCGAGCAGCGCGCGCGGGCACGACGGCCAGTGGTCGGAGCCGTCGAGGCGCCAGGCCTCGCCGAGGCACCACGCCACCTCCGGCTGCCACGGAACGACGCGCAGGGTCTCCGGGTCGGGCCGGACCGCGAAGTCGACGTAGCCCTCCTCGCCGCCGACCACCGGCGTGTGGCGCAGGTCGGTGCCCATCACCGCGGCGCAGAACGCGACGCCCTCGTCGAGCGACTCCACGAAGTGGCCGATGGGGATGTCCTTCCCGCGCGCGACGCCGTGAAGGTCGGTGTACAGCAGGCGAATCGCCCGCACGCCCTGGCCGCGGAGCGACGCGATGGCCGCCTCGGGGTCGTGACCGTAGGTCATGCCATCGCCTCCTGGTCGGGTCTCACCCGCGCACCCGGACGGGCATGCGCTTGATGCCGTTGAAGAAGCTCGAGCGTAGCCGCACCGGGTCGCCGGCCAGCTCGACCCGCGGCAGGTAGGGGAGCATCTCCTCGAGCCAGACCGTGATCTCGAGTCTCGCCAGGTGCGCGCCGAGGCAGAAGTGCGGTCCGCCGAGGCCGAACGTCACGTGACGGTTCGGCGTCCTCGCCACGTCGAGCCGGTACGGGTCGGCGAACTTGTCCTCGTCGTAGTTCGCGGCGGCGTACCAGATCGTGACCTTGTCGCCCGCCTTGATCCGCCGGCCGTGCGCGACGACGTCCCGCGTCGCGGTCCGCCGGAAGTGGTGCACGGGATGCGCCCTGCGCAGGAGCTCGTCGGCGGCCGTAGCGGCGAGTGACGGGTCGTCGACGAGACGCCGGAGCTCGTCCGGGTGTGTGAGCAGGTCGAGGAGGCCGAGCGAGATGGTGTGCCGCGTGGTCTCGTTCCCGGCGGTCGTGAGCAGCACGAACATCGTCCCGAACTCCTGCTCCGAGAGCCGCGAGCCGTCGAGCTCGGCCTCGACGAGCTTCGTCGTGATGTCGTCGTGCGGCTCGCGGCGGCGCGCCTCGCCGAGCTCCCGGCCGTACGCCATCAGGTCGAGCGAGAACGGGCTCGAGAACGGCAGCTTGCGCAGCTCGGGGTCGCGCAGCGCGAGCTCGGCGACGTTCTCCTCGCCGACGACCTCGGGGTCCGTGTTGCCGAGGATCTTGTCGCCGAGCTCGATGATCAGCCGGCGATCCTCGACGGGGAGCCCCATGATCTCGGAGAACACCCACATCGGGATCTCGGCGGCGACCGACTCGACCCAGTCGAACGCGTCCTGCTCGAACGCCTGGGCGAGGATGCCGCGCGCCAGCCCCCGGATCCGCTCCTCGTAGCCGTTCACCACACGCGGCGTGAAGCCCTTGTTGACGAGCCCCCGCATGCGTGTGTGCGGAGGCGGGTCGGTGTCGATCATCGACTTCCGCGCCTCGAGCTCCTCGAAGGTCAGGTCCTGCAGCGAGGTGCCGCCGAGCTCGGACGAGAACGTCTGCCAGTCCTTCGACACCTGCAGGACGTCGTCGTAGCGCGTGAACACCCAGAACCCGCGGCCCTCCTGCTCGGGATGCCAGTGGAGCGGCGCGTCCCTGCGGAGGAGCGCCAGCCACTCGTAGGGGACCCGCTCCTCCCAGACGTCGAGGTCGGTGAGGTCGATGTCGTCGACCACGAGCCCGTCGAGGGACGGGCCTGCGACCGTCGCGCGGCGGGTGACGGACTCCGGAACGTGGTCCTCGCGCGCGTGCACGGCCTCCTCGGCGAGCGGAGGCGGCGTGAGCCGGACGAGCACGGCGCCCTTCTCCTCGCGTGCCTCGTAGATCGGCAGCGGATCGAGCGCGGGCGGCGTGAGCACGTCGCCCGTGCGGATGTCGAACTCGGAGCCGTGGCACGGGCAGACGATCACGCCGCCGTCGAGCTCGCCCCCGGCGAGCGAGCACTCCTCGTGGGTGCACGTGTCGTCGAACGCGACCCACCCGCCGGCCGTCCGCCCGACGCAGACCGCACGGCCCTCCACCTCGACCTGGCGGAGGGCGCCGGCCGGCTCGTCGCCGGCCGGGCCGATCTCGTGCCAGGCCGCCTCGCTCATCGGCCAACCACGGTTGGCCGATGAGCGGGGAGGGGTGTGGGGAACCGGGAGGTTCCCCACGTTCCCCAGAAGAAGGGGGCCCGTGGGGGAAACATGGTTTCCCCCACGGGAGCGAGCCGAAGGCGAGCGACGCTCACAGGGGCATCTCGTTCTCGGGCAGCGGGTCGAAGTCGAGACGCTCGTCGAGCGGCGGCACGCCGCGGTGCTCGGCCGCGTGCGCAGCCGCCGTGCGGACGTTCGCGGGACGCAGGACGAGCACGACCACGAACCACACTACCGCGACCGCGATCACCCCGATCGTCCAGTAGAAGGCCTCCCAGTTCACGTTCGAGCGGTCGTGCGGGGACGGCTTCAGGGCGCCGAAGTAGCCGAGCAGCGGGGTCGCCACCGCGACCGCGACGACGGCGTACTGCCAGAGCTTGTTCCCCGCCTGGCGGACGAGCCCGAAGGCGACGACCGCGAGGATCAGGTACACGGCCTCCACGGCGAACGAGCCGATCGTCGCCGAGAGGATGAACGTCGCGAACGCGTCCGACGGGAAGATCGGCACGAGGTCGCCGTTCGCGCCGGGCACGACGAAGCGGCCCTGGTAGTCCGCGAGCCACGAGACGAGCATCAGGCCGATGCCCCCGACCGCGACCATCAGGTTGGCGACCCACGGCGTGTCGAAGCGCGACGTCCTCGAGAACACCTTCGGGAGGAGCCCGTCGCGCGAGAGCGCGAAGTACCCGCGGCCGATCGTCACGCAGATCGCGAGCGCGAGGGCCATCGCGTCCAGGATCACGACCACGTCCAGGATCGCGGCGAACCACGAGCCGACGTACTTCGTCGCCATCTCGTTGACCGCCGCCGGGGACGCCGCCCACGCGCCCTCGTTCACCGCCGCCTTGCCGTATCCCATCGAGAAGGCGAAGGCCATCACGACGTAGAAGGCGCCCGAGGCCGCGATCGTGAACAGCACGGCGCGCGGGATCGAACGGTGCGGGTCGTGCGACTCCTCGCCGATCGAGGCGGCGGCCTCGAAGCCGACGAAGAGGAGGATGCCGAGGAGGACGCCCCCGAGCACGCCGCCACCCGTGACCCCGAACCACGACGTCTCGCTCGGGTTGAACACGGACAGCGAGATCCCGTCTTCCCCGCCCTTCGCGATGATCACGACAGCGAGGATCAGCATCGGCACGAACGAGATGGCCGCGAACGTCAGCATCGCGCGAACGGCGACGCGCACGCCGAGGTGGTTGAGGACGAGCACGATTGCGAGCCCGATCAGGCCGAACACCCACCACGCGGGGGAGTTGTCGGAGATGTGGGCCTGCCAGGCTCCCTCCGACAGCAGGCCGACGCCGAGGTAGATGCCGCCGCCGCCGAGGAACAGGGTGCCGAGGAAGAACACGCCTGCCGTCAGCACGCCGACCCAGGGGTGCGCGCCGTGGGTCAGGTACTCGTACACGGCCCCGGCTCCCGCGAAGCGGCGGGCGTAGAGCGTCACCGCGTACCCGATCGCGAGCACACCGAGCCCGGCGATCAGGATCGCGAGGGTCGCGTTCCACGCGGCCCCCGTGCCGGGGTTCGAGACGAGGCCGAGGATCAGCGCCGTCGAGAACATCGGCCCGATCGCGAGCGACTGGGCGACGGCATGGATCGTCGAGAGGTTCTTCTGCCCGAGGGTCGCGCTCGGGGCGGTCGAGCCGGTCTCACTCATGGAGCTCCTCCTCCGCTGCCGGCGCCCCTTGCGCCGGGGACGAGGGTGGTATAAAGGTTCGAACATCGAATGTCAATCTTCACCGAGGCGACTGTGAGCGAGACGAGCACCGGCCCGCTGCGCGTCCGCTCGGTCGTCGGGCTCGCCTACGACGAGCTCCGCGCGATGATCGTGGAGGGTCGCCTCGCCCCCGGCTCGCGCGTCGGCCAGGCGGAGATCGCGGACGCGCTCGGCATCTCGCGGGGCTCGGTGCGCGAGGCGCTCCGCCGGCTCGCCGGCGACGGCCTCGTCGAGTTCGAGGTCAACCGGGGGTTCTTCGTCGCAGACCTCGGGCTCGACCGCGTCCTCGAGCGCCTCGAGGCGCGCCTCCAGCTGGAGCCCGCGATCGCCCGTCTCGCGGCAGAGAGGCGGAGCGACGACGATCTCGTGGCGCTGCGCCGCGCCGTCGCGGACGAGCGTGCTGCCCGCACCGCCGCGGCAGCGCACGACGCCAGCCGCGCCTTCCACGCGGCGCTCGCGGTCGCGACGCGGAACCGCGCCCTCGTCCGGATCTTCGACTCGCTCTGGATCGCAGACGTCGGCCGGCGCCTGCTGGCGCGGCGCCGCGCGCAGCCCGACTGGCAGGAGGCCGACGTCGCCGAGCACGAGGTACTGCTCGGAGCCGTCGAGGCCGGCGACGGCGAGCGCGCCGAGCGCCTGATGCGGGCACACGTCGAGAGCGCGTGGCGCCACTGGTCGGGCAGGGCGCCGGGCTGACCGTCCCGTGAGCCGCGTCCGGCTGATCCACGTCCTCTCCGAGAACTGGACGCTGACACCGCCACGCGACCTGCGGGCACTCGTCCGGATGGCCCGGGAGGCGGAGGACGCGGGCTTCGACGCCGTGATGGTGAGCGAGCACGTCGTGCTCGGCCGCGGCGCCGACGCCGGCGGGCAGATGGCGAACCCGCGCGACTACGCGCTTCCCGGAAACCAGGACCCGGCCATGCCCTGGCCGAGCTCGCTCGTGCTCCTCTCGGCGATCGCATCGGCGACGACGACGCTCCGGCTCGCCGCCGCCGCGATCATCGCGCCGCTCCGCCACCCGCTGCTCCTCGCGAAGGACTTCGCGAGCCTCGATCTCCTGTCCGAGGGACGGCTCGTCGTCCTCCCCACCGTGAGCTGGCACGAGCCGGAGTACACGGCGCTCGGGGTGCCGTACGCCCGGAGGGGAGCCCTGCTCGACGAGCACCTGGAGGCGTGGCAGACGGCCTGGGGCCCGTCGCCCGCGTCGTTCTCGGGAAGCCACTACCGCTTCGAGGACGTGTGGGTCGAGCCGAAGCCGTACCGCCCGGACGGGGTCCGCCTGTGGTTCGGCTCGAGCACGCTGCACGAGCGCCTGCTCCGGCGGCTCGTCCGCTACGGCCACGGCTGGAATCCGCTGGGACGCCCGCGGGACGAGGACGTCGCGCTCCTACGGGACGCGCTCGCCGAGGCCGGCCGGGACCCCGGTGCGTTCGAGCTCGTCGGGGGCGTCCGGGGACGGTTCCCCGACGCGCGGTCGGCCGCCGACGTCGACGAGGCGCTGGCGACGATCCCCGCCCAGCTCGAGCGGGGCTTCACGTCGATCTGCATCAAGCCGTCGCAGTTCCTCGACGACCCGGCCCGCCACGGCGCGTGGTGCCGGGACGTTGTCGCGAAGGTCGCCTCCCTGACGGCGTAGGCTCGCTCCGTGCAGCCGCGGATGCACGAGAGCTGGCTCGCGGTGCTCGGCGACGAGCTCGAACAGCCGACCATGCAGGAGCTCCGCGCGTTTCTCGTCGCCGAGCTCGCCGACGGACGGCGGTTCTATCCGCCGGCCGACCGCGTCTTCAACGCGCTCTCGCTGACACCGTTCGACGCGGTGCGCGTCGTGATCCTGGGGCAGGACCCCTACCACGGGGCCGGGCAGGCGATGGGGCTCTGCTTCTCCGTGCCTCCCGGGGTGCCGCCGCCGCCGTCGCTCCAGAACATCCACAAGGAGCTCGAGACGGACCTCGGGCTGCCACGGCCCTCCTCGGGCGACCTCACGCCGTGGGCCGAGCGCGGCGTGCTCCTGCTCAACGCCGTCCTCACGGTCTCGCCGGGCAAGCCCGCCTCCCACGCGGGCAAGGGCTGGGAACGGTTCACCGACCGCGCCATTCGCGAGCTCTCCGAGCGCCGCGAGGGCATCGTCTTCCTACTGTGGGGCCGCTACGCCCAGCAGAAGGGGGCGATCGTCGACGCGGCGCGCCACCACGTCCTCACGGCGGCACACCCTTCCCCGTACAGCGCCGCGAACGGGTTCTTCGGCTGTCGGCACTTCTCGCGGGCGAACGCGCTGCTCGAGGCGGACGGGCAGGACGCGGTCGACTGGGCGCTTCCGTGACGCCGAGCGCCGCGGCCGAGCGCTCGTGGCCTACAGCCTCCGGAGCACGTCTCGCAGCTCGCCGAGGACGACCCGCGGTCTTCCGTCCTCGAACGAGGTGACGGGGAGCCACCCGCGATCGCGCACCCAGAAGACGTTCGGGCTCAGGGGTGCGACCGCGTCGTAGGAGCCGAGGCGCGCGACCTCGAACATCCGCCGCAGCGCGAACTCTGCCTCCGGGGCATCGACCGGGCGGTACAGCAGCTGGTCCCGGCCCGGCACGGCGACGAGCGTCCCGAGCCCGGCGTGGTGCTCTCCGGTGAAGTGCAGCATGGCCTCGGGCAGCACGAGCGCCAGGCTTGCGGTGAAGAACGAGTCGCCCGTGACGACCGCGTAGCTCCGTTTCGATCCCTCGTCGACGATCTCGCACCGATAGCTCTCGGTCATGAGCAGGGCCTGGAGGTTGTCCCGACCGCGTCCGATCAGCTCGCCGAGCGTGCCGCCCAGGGCCAGCTCCTCCCTCGAGGGCGTCACCACCGAGTCGTGGATGTCCACCGACAGCACCTCGAGCAGCCCGGGCGCGACGACGCGAGCGTAGGCGCAGTTGTCGGGGTCGGCCACGGACTCCGTCTCGACGAGGCGCAGACGAAGGCCTGCCTCGAGCTCGGCCTGCGTCAGCTCGGCCAGCTCGCGCGGGGGTGTCGTGACCAGCGTCACGTGCTCGTCGATCAGGTCCGGCCAGTCGCCCCGCTCTGCGCCGGCGCAGAGCCTGCCGATGTTCCAGAGGCCGAACGTCGTTCCGGCGCGATCCTCGATGTGGTCGGAATACACCGAAACGTCACGACCGGCTCCGGCAAACGATCGCTCCACGAGCCTGCGGAAGTCGTTCGCCTCCTCCACCGTGAAGTAGGTGAGGTGGTCGTCGAATCGCGGTGGTTGGGTGGTGCGCCTGAGGAGTCTCATCTGCGTCCGCTCACAGTGCCATCACTCACCGTGGGTCGGGCATGCCCCGTCAGAGTGAATCGGGGTCACTCGCGCCGGCGGCGCTCACGTAGCATTCGCGTCGTGCCGTTCGGCCTTGGCATCTGGGAGATCGTGATCCTCCTCGGCGTCCTCGCGCTTCTCTTCGGCGCGAAGGGCGTCCCGGACGTCGCGCGTCGCCTCGGCACCGGCATGCGCGAGGTGAAAGACGCGGTGGGTGAGGTCGACCCGCGCCGCATGCTCGAGCCGGGCGAGCGGGCCGAGCAACCGAAGCCGAAGCCGAAGCCGAAGCCCGCAGCGCCGGGCGACGACCACAGCGCCTGATTCAGCGCGTCCAGGGAACGGCTGTCCCGTCGAAGAGCGGCATCGCCGCGTCACGGCCGATCGATGCCTCGACCGCCGCATAGGCTCGGTCGACCCGCGGCGGCCTTCCGGGGCCGTGCGCGTCCGACGCTACGAGCGACACGAGCCCGTCCTCGAGGAGCCTCCACGCCGCCCGCTCGGCGTTCGCGCCGTGGTCACCGGTGAGGGACGGCCCGTTGAGGCAGAGCGGCCACCCCGACTCCGCGAGCGGACGGGCCGACTCGGGATCCGTCGCGACCGCCGGGCATCGCTCCGGATGGGCCAGCAGCGGCACGAGGCCGGCCCGCTCGACGCGCTCCGCCGCAGCCGCGACGAGCTCTACGGCGTCGTCGACCTGCAGCCACCATCCGGGAAACTCGACGAGGACCGCCCGCGTGCCCTCGAGCCGGTACGCCTCGGGGTCGGCCCCGTCGACCAGAAGGGACGGGTAGACCTCCCAGCCGCGCCGCAGGTCGAGGCCCCATTCCGCCGCCTCCGAGCGGACGAGTGGGAAGGCGCGCTCGAAGAGCTCGACGCGCCGAGGTGTTCGGGGGAACGTGTCCCACGCCGCGTGCGCGTGGGGCGTCGCGAACAGCACCCGGGTGCCTGCGTCGAAGGCGGTCCGGCAGAGTGCGATCCCCTCCTCGACGGTCGTTGCGCCGTCGTCGCCCGACGGGACGACGTGCGAATGGACGTCCACGAAGCCCGGCCCCGGCACACCGCCACGGTAGCCGCGGCGGACTCACATGCCGCGACGGGTGCCCGGGCTCCGGCAGAACCCTCCGGAGAGCATCCCGTCACGGCAGAGCTCCGGCTCGGGTGCGCCGATTGCGAAGGCGCTTCTCAGGTCGCGGGTGAACCAGACATGCATCATCTCGCTGCCCTGGCGGGCCCTCGCGCCGGGTGGGCAGGTCCCGTCCGCAAGCGGCTTGAGGCCGCGCTTGATCCCGACGCTGCAGACCAGGTGTGAGTGCCAGCGTGTGATCGGCCCGCCCGGCGACGGCCCGCGCTCGCCTCGCTGCACGCTGTACATGACGCCGACGAGCACGGCTGCGCGGCCCGGCTCGCGGGCGAAGATGAGCGCCTTGGGGCGTTTCGCGTCGAACGCCGGCCCCGTCCGGCGCTCGCGCAGACGCTCGGCGTGGAGGTAGTGCGCCGTCTCGTCACCGGCCCTGCGTCGAGCGACCCGCGTCTCGAATCCCGCGCGCTTCGCCGTCCGCAGCGTCGTCCAGCGACGAGCCTCGCGGCGGAGGACGGAGAGGATGCGCCGGGCGGCCGCTCGCTCCGCGGCCGTCGAGAGCGACAGGTCCGGGTACTGCTCGAGATGCCCGATGAGGCCACGCCGCGCGCTCGCCGGGAGCCGCGACGCCCCGGGCGGGAGCGTGCACAGGATCCGCGGCTGCGACGACGGAGCGACGGCCGCTCCGCCCGAGCCTATGCCGCCGAGCGCGATCGAGACCGCCAGCACCGACACCACGAGGTGCGCTCGCCGCGTCACGGCCGCGAGAGTCTCGCCCAGAGGTTGTCGAGGATCACTCGCACCGCGCGGGAGCGGTTCACGAAGCAGAACGCCCCGGCCGCGAAGACCTTCGCGCCCGCGGGCGTCTCGTGGTAGGTCATCTGCGCCGTCCGCCCCGGCCCGAGCAGGTTCGGGATCTCGGCCAGCACGCAGGTGCCCCGCGGCGAGTCGGCCGTCGTCGCGTCGATCTCCACCCCGCCCCAGCCGAACCGCGAGCCCCTCCGGAGCCCGCTTCGCGCGAACAGCCAGGGCGCGCAGCGGGTGTCGCGGACGACGTAGGCCCCACGATGCGTGCCGTCGTCGCTCGCCCGGTACTGGACACCGACGAGCGCCGCCTCGGGCCGCGGGTGCCCGAGGCGCCGCCACTGCTCCTTGCGGCGCAGGACCGGCCCGTCGCGCACGACGCGCCAGTGGAGGTTGTCCGCGCTCAGGAAGGCGAGGTTCCCGCCGCGGTCGCGGAATCCCTCGATCAGCTCGAGCTCGTGCCGCGTGACGTACTCGTGGTGCCCCGGAAAGATGACCAGGGCGTAGCGACGGACGAGGGTCGCGGCGTCCGGAACGCGCTCGAGATCGACGTCGGTGAGGAAGTCCGCTTGGCGCCCACCCGACCGCAGCCAGCGGAGGAAGGGAAGGTCGTAGCGATGGAAGAAGGGCGGCAGGCCGTTCCCCATGAACGGGCGGTCGAGACGTGCGCTCTCACGTGCCCGGGACGCGTACCACGTGTCACCCGTCCCGTCGCCGTCGGCGTCCAGGAAGTTGTAGGCCTGCCAGGTGCTGGTCGGCAGCACGACGGCGACGCGCGGCCGTGACCCAGCCGGAGCTCTGACCACGAGCGGGGCCTGGGCCTCGACGGCCCCGTCCGAGAGCCGCGCGACGTAGACGCCCGGCTCCCATCGCCCGACCCGTACACCGACCATGCTGTTCCGGACGATCCGGGGCCTGTTCACGACCTCTCCAGTCGCAGCGTCGACGATCTCCAGCCGAAGCGGACGCGAGCCCGTGTCCAGCTGCAGGGTCGCCACGGCACCGGGGGCGTAGCTCTCCTGCGTGAACCGCGCCGCCGGGCCGCGCACGCGGATCACCGGGCCCTCGAGCGTCGTCCGGGCGCCGAGCCGCCCCGTCAGCGAGAGTCGCGTCACGTAGGTGCGGGCGGCGGTCGAAGCCGTGGGAGCCCAGACGACGGTCGTGAGGCCGCTCGCGGCCCGGAGACGCTCGACGTGGACGATTCCCGGGCGCGGCTTGCGCTGGAGGACGACGAACTCCACGGCGGACGGGCTCGAGAGCCGGAAGCGCAGCGCGGCGCAGTCCTCGGTGCCGTCACCGTCGGGGCTGATCGTCAGCACCCCGCCCGCGGCCACCGGCGTCGCCGCGCCGCACGCGCGGGCGTCGACCATCCGGAGCGCGAGTGGGTGTCGCTCCTGTGCTGCTGCGCCGGGGGCGGCGAGGAGCATGGCGAGCGCGGCGGCGACGGGCACGCTCCTCATCTCGTGCGAGATCGTACGAGCAGGCCCGGACTCCGCCATCCCCCGGCCGATCAGATGATCGGCCGGTAGTCGGCGTGACGTCCGGGGGCGTTCCAGACCAAGCCGGGCGCACCGGCCGGGTGCGGCTCGTAGTCGGTGCTACGGGCCGTGCCCGGACGGGGCGACCCGGCGCCGTGTCCGGGGCGCCATCCGGTTCGCGCCGATTACCGGCCGATCATCTAGTCTCGTGCGGCGATGGGCGAGCGACGGACGCTGCTGGTGGCGAACCGCGGCGAGATCGCCGTCCGCATCTTCGCGACGTGCCGACGGCTGGGAATCCGGACGGCGGCAGCGGTCGGGCCAGGCGACCACGGCGCGCTCCACACTCGCGTCGCAGACACGGCCGTCGACGTGCCGTCGTACCTCGACGCCGGTGCACTCGTCGCCGCGGCTCGCGAGGCCGGGGCGGAGCTCGTCCATCCCGGCTACGGCTTCCTCGCCGAGAGCGCGGCGTTCGCGGAGGCGGTCGTCGCCGCCGGTCTCACGTGGATCGGCCCTTCTCCCGATGCGCTCCGCCGCGGAGGAGACAAGCTCGAGGCGAAGCGGATCGCTACGGCCGTCGGCGTGCCGACGCTCACCGTCGGAGAGCCCGGCGAGGTGGGGCTCCCGCTCCTCGTGAAAGCGGCGGCGGGCGGCGGGGGCCGCGGGATGCGCGTGGTCGAGCGGGCCGAGGATCTCGAGGAGGCCCTCGCGGCGGCTTCGCGGGAGGCGGCAGCCGCGTTCGGGGACGGCACCGTGTTCTGCGAGCGCTACCTGACCCGGCCGCGCCACGTCGAGGTGCAGCTGATCGGCGACCGCCACGGAACGGTGCTCTCCCTCGGCGAGCGCGACTGCTCGGTGCAGCGCCGCCACCAGAAGGTCGTCGAGGAGTCTCCGCCACCCGGGCTCTCCGAGACCGTGCGCGCACGGCTCGCGGCCCACGCCGTCGCCTTCGGGCGCGAACTCGGCTACGAGAGCGCGGGAACGGCCGAGTTCCTGGTCGAGGACGAGGAGCCGTTCTTCCTGGAGCTGAACGCCCGGATCCAGGTCGAGCACCCGGTGACCGAGGCGGTGACGGGGCTCGACCTCGTCGAGCTCCAGCTCCGGGTCGCCGACGGCGAGTCGCTCGCCGGTTTCGTGCCGTCCTTCACGGGGCACGCGGTGGAGGCGCGTCTCTACGCGGAGGACCCGCGAACCTTCCTGCCTCGGCCGGGCACGGTTCGGCGCCTGCGCCTTCCGGCCGGGGCCCGCGTGGACGCGGGCGTGGAGGAGGGCGACGAGGTCGGCGGAAGCTACGACCCGATGATCGCCAAGCTGATCGTCCACGGGGCCGATCGCGCCGACGCGCTCGACCGGCTCGCCTGTGCCCTCGACGAGGCGGTCGTCGAGGGGGTGACGACGAACCTGCCGTTCCTCCGGTGGCTCGTCGCGCACCCGGCGTTCCGCGACGCCGACGTGTCGACCGACTTCCTGGAGCGCTTCCCGCCCCTCTCCCCTCCCCCGCTGCCCGCACCGGCCGGCCCGTGGGGGGAGGGCTGGCGGCTGAACCTGGCGCCTGCCTCGTCGCTCCGGCCGCTCGAGGTCGAGTCGGCGGCGCACACGGGAACGCATCACGGCGCCGACGGGCGCGTCACCGCTCCCATGCCCGGCAAGGTGATCGACGTTCGCGTGGAGATCGGAGAGAAGGTCGAGCCGCATCAACCACTCGTCGTCCTGGAGGCCATGAAGATGGAGCAGATCGTGACGTCCCCCTACGAGGCAGGCATCCGGTCGGTCGACGTCGCGGTCGGCGACCAGGTCGCGACGGGCGCGGTCCTCGTCACGCTGGAGACCGCATGACCGTGCTCGGCAGCCACGTGGTGCGCGACGACGCGTTCGCCCGCCGACAGGCCCTGATGGCGCAGCTCGTCGCAGAGCTCCGCGAGCGCACGGCGACCGTCGCGGCGGGCGGAGGCGAGCGGTCGGTGGAGCGGCACCGGTCGCGGGGCAAGCTCACCGCACGCGAGCGGATCGACCGTCTCGTCGACCCGGGCTCGGCGTTCCTCGAGCTGAACGCGCTGGCCGCATGGGACATCTACGAGGGTCAGGCGCCGTCCGCGGGGATCGTCACGGGCATCGGGATCGTCGAGGGACGCGCCTGCGTGATCGTCGCGAACGACGCGACGGTGAAGGGCGGCACGTACTTCCCGCTCACGGTGAAGAAGCACCTCCGCGCGCAGGAAGTGGCCGAGCAGAACCGCCTGCCGTGCATCTACCTCGTCGACTCGGGCGGTGCGTTCCTGCCCCTCCAGGACGAGGTGTTCCCGGACCGCGAGCACTTCGGGCGGATCTTCTTCAACCAGGCGCGCATGTCCGCGAAGGGCATCTCGCAGATCGCGGTCGTGATGGGCTCCTGCACCGCGGGCGGTGCCTACGTGCCCGCGATGTCGGACGAGACGATCATCGTGCGCGGCACGGGGACGATCTTCATCGGCGGGCCGCCGCTCGTGAAGGCGGCGACGGGTGAGGAGGTGACGGCCGAGGAGCTCGGGGGAGCCGACGTCCACGCGCGCCGCTCCGGCGTCGCAGACCACTACGCGACCTCCGACGAGCACGCGCTGGCGCTCGCGCGACAGATCGTCCGCCATCTCGGCGACGCGCCCCCGGTGCCGTGGCGGCTCGCCGCGCCCGAGCAACCCGTGGTCGACCCGTCCGATCTCTACGGGCTCGTGCCGGAGGACTTCCGCCACGAGCTCGACCCCCTCGAGGTGATCGCGCGGGTCGTCGACGGCAGCCGGTTCCACGAGTTCAAGGCGCTCTACGGCGACACGCTCGTATGCGGGTTCGCGCGAATCGAGGGCTATCCGGTCGGGATCCTCGCCAACCGCGGGATCCTCTTCGCCGAGTCCTCGCAGAAGGGCGCGCACTTCGTCGAGCTCGCCTGCAAGCGGCGGATCCCGCTGGTGTTCCTCCAGAACATCACGGGGTTCATGGTCGGGCGCGAGTACGAGGAGGCGGGGATCGCGCGCGACGGAGCCAAGCTCGTGATGGCCGTCGCCTGTGCCGACGTGCCGAAGTTCACCGTCGTCACGGGTGGCTCGTTCGGCGCGGGCAACTACGCGATGTGCGGCCGGGCATACGCGCCGCGCCAGCTCTGGATGTGGCCGAACGCGCGGATCAGCGTGATGGGCGGAGAGCAGGCCGCGATGGTGCTGACGACGGTCGGCGACGCCGACCCCGAGGAGATCCGCGCCAAGTACGAGCACGAGGGCTCGCCCTACTACTCGACGGCGCGCCTCTGGGACGACGGGATCATCGACCCGCTCGACACCCGGCGCGTGCTCGCCCTCGGGCTCGCGGCAGCCGCAAACGCGCCGGTCCCCGACACCAGTTTCGGCATCTTCAGGATGTGAGCTTTCCATGACCGCGAGCAGTGACCAGCCGCAGCTCACCAACGTCCTCGTACTGATGGGCACGAGACCCGAGGCGATCAAGATGTTCCCGATCGTCCACGCACTGCACCTGAGCGCGCACCTCGCGCCAGTGGTCATCACGACGGGACAGCACCGCGACCTCGTCGGCCCGATCCTCGAGTTGGCGGGCATCACGCCGGACGCCGATCTCGATGTCGGGCGCCCCGGGCTCACCCTGAACGACCTCATGTCCACGGTTGTCCAACGCGTCGACTGCCTGTGCCGGGAGCGCTTTCGCGCCACCGGCGCGGCGCTCGCCACGCGGGGACAGATCCGCCGCGACGGGTTCCCCGCCGCGATGCTCGTCCACGGCGACACGTCGTCCGCGATCGCCGCCGCGATCGCCGCATTCCACCTCCGTATCCCGGTCGCCCACATCGAAGCCGGCCTACGGGCCGGCTCGACGCTCACGCCCTTCCCCGAAGAGCTGAACCGCCAGCTGATCGCGCGGATCGCCGCGTTCCATCTCGCCCCGACGACCATCGCGCAGGAGAACCTGGTCCGCGAAGGGGTCCGTGACGAGCAGGTGTTCGTGACAGGGAACACCGGGATCGACGCGCTTCGCTTCGCAGCGGGCATCGGTGGGCCGTTCGAGGATCCTGCGGTTGCCGCCGCGGTCGACTCGGACCAGACGCTCGTTGTGGTCACGGCCCATAGGCGGGAGAACTGGAACGGCGGGCTCGCCCGCATTGCGGAGGCGGTCGGCCGCCTGGCGAGCGCACGCCCCGAGACGCGCTTCATCCTCCCTCTCCATCCAAACCCCCTCGTGAGGATGGAGCTCGGAGAGCCACTCGCCTCGCACAGCAACGTGATCCGGACGGAGCCGCTCGCGTTCGCGTCCTTCGCCCGCCTGATGACGAGGTCAGCCCTGATCCTCACCGACTCCGGGGGCATCCAGGAGGAGGCGCCAGCGCTCGGAGTGCCCGTACTGGTGACCCGTGAGTCGACCGAGCGGGTCGAAGGCGTCGACGCGGGCATCTTGACCCTGGTGGGGACCGATCCCGATCGAACGGTTGCGGCAGCCGAGAGGATCCTCGCCGACCCCGCGGCCCATCGTGTCGATCCCGACCAGTCCCCCTACGGCGACGGACGCGCATCCGAGCGCATCGTCACCGCGCTCGAGTACCTGGCCGGCGCCGGCCCGCCGCCGGAGCCGTTCGGCCCCGGATTCTCGAGACGTGTCGTCCGCGAGGCGGCGGGGTACCCGAACGGGCTGCTCGACGACGCGAGCGAGGAGCGAAACGTGCAGCCCGATCGCTCGGAGGAGACCGACAGGTGGGTGGGCCGGTGACCGCGCTGGCAATGCCGTTCGAGGGGCTCTGGCTCCCGATTCAGCTGCTCTTCTACGCCGCGTTCATCGTCATTCTCGTCCTCCTGCTCTGGACGTCGGTCCTCTACGTCCTGGCGATCCGAGCGCGTCGGAACGCACCTCGGCTGGATCCCGACGGAGCAAGCTCGTTTCTCTGGGTGTTCGTCGTGCCGGCCCTGAATGAGGAACGAACGATCGCGGACAGCGTCCGTCGGCTGTTCGCGGTCCAGTCCGAAAACGCCGCTATCGCCGTGATCGACGACGGGTCGACCGACGGCACACCGCGTGTGCTCTCGACGCTCTCGGATCCGCGGCTCGAGGTGCTCACGCGCGTTCCTCCCGAGGCCCGGACGGGAAAGGCTGCAGCGCTCAACGCGGCGTGGCGGCACCTCGACGCGATGCTCTCGTCCGACCGGTACGCCTCATGGCCGCGCGATCGCGTCATCGTCGTCGTGGTGGACGCCGACGGGAGGCTCGATCCGGGTGCGCCCGAGTATGCGGCGTCCCACTTCGCTGACGAGACGGTCGGCGGCCTGCAGGTGCTCGTCCGGATCTACAACCGCAGCCGTGTCTTGACCTGGCTCCAAGACGTCGAATTCTCGATCTACGGCTTGCTCTACCAGGCGGGTCGCACCGGGTGGGGAACGGCCGGGATGGGAGGAAATGGTCAGTTCAACCGCCTCGCGAGCCTCGACAGCATCGCGGACGCCGAGTCGGGCGGCCCGTGGCGCGACCGCCTCACCGAGGATCAGGATCTCGGGCTGAGATTGATCCGAGCCGGCTGGCGTTGCGTCTCCGACTCGCGGACGACGGTCGAGCAGCAGGGGCTGCCGGGGTTGCGCAGGCTCCTCCGGCAACGCACGCGCTGGGCGCAGGGGAACCTGCAGGCGATGGCCCACCTCGGCCGTACGGGGACCCCACGCCTGCCGCTCGTTGCGCGCCTCGACCTCTTCCTCTACCTCCTCCAGCCGGCCCTCCAGGCACTCGTCGGGATCGCGTTCGCCGCCAGCATCGTCGTCGCGATCTTCGGAATCGCCGATTTCATCGACTGGGGCGACTGGTGGCAGCTCGGCTTCTTCTTCCTCCTCGGCTTCGGAGGCGTCGTGCTCGGCTGCCTCACGCGCGGCACGCAGCGAGGGCTACGGGGAGTCCTCAGCTCGATCCTCGTCATGCCGGTCTACGCCGCCTACTCGTGGATGATCTGGCCGGTCCTCTTTCGGGCCGTCGCCCGGCAGGCCACGAGGCGCCGAGACTGGGCGAAGACGAGCCGCGAGCGCGTCGAGGCGACGAGCGACTGACACCCACCGGGCCGGGCGGCTCGAGGTGTCGCTCCCCGTGGCCTGGAATCACTCCCCGGTGAAGTCGGGCCGCCGCTTCTCGACGAATGCCTCCACGCCCTCGCGAAAGTCGTGCGTCTGCCGCAGGAACCCGTACGCGAGGCCCTCGAGCTCGAGGCCGACGTGGAGCGGGGCATCGTAGGCCGTGTTCAGCACGCGCTTCGCCATTGCGAGCGCGAGCGGCGAGTGTGCCGAGAGCTCGTCGACGAGCGAGGCGACGGCGGCATCGAGCTCCGCCGCCGGCACGACGCGCGTGACGAGGCCGAGCGCGAACGCCTCCTCCGCCGGAACGCGGCGACCGCGCATGACGAGGTCCTTCGCCCGTCCGAGGCCGACCATCCGCGCGAGCCGCTGCGTGCCGCCCGAGCCGGGGATCATCCCGATCGTCACCTCCGGCAGGCCGAGCTGGACGTCGTCCGCAGCGATGCGGAAGTCGCACGCGAGCGCGAGCTCGAGGCCGATGCCGAGCACGTATCCCTCGAGGCGCGCAATCACCGGCTTCGAGCAGCGCTCGGGAGCCGCGACGTTCCTCGCGAGCTGCGACACCTGCCACGGCGACCGCTCCATGAAGCCTGCGATGTCGCCGCCGGCCGTGAACTGCCCGCCGGCGCCGGTGAGCACGACGAACCGCACCGCCTCGTCCGCGTCGAGCTCGGCGAACACGGCCGAGAGCTGGTCGCGGGCTGCCATCGAGACCCGGTTCAGCTTCCCCGGCACGTCGAGCGTGATCGTCGCGACCGCCCGCCCGGGATCGCGCTCGACCCTGAACCCGTCGTACTCCGTCATCGACCCTCCGCTGTCAGAGGCACGGCCGGCCGTGCCCACGCTCACTCGGTCCCATCACGCAACAACCGTCGGAGGATCTTCCCCGACGCGCTCTTCGGAAGCGAGTCGACGTGCCGGTACTCGCGCGGCCGCTTGAAGCGGGCGAGCGGCGACGCGAGGCAGTGCGCGTCGAGCTCCTCGTCCGACGCCGTACCCACGACGACCGCGGTGACGCGCTGGCCGAGCCGCTCGTCGACGACGCCGATCACGGCCACCTCCACCACCCCCGGGTGGGCCGAGAGCACGTCCTCGACCTCGAGCGGATGCACGTTCTCTCCGCCCGAGATGATCATGTCGTCCACGCGGCCGTCGATCCAGAGGTCGCCGTCCTCGTCCACGTGGCCCGTGTCACCGGTCGAGTACCAGCCGTCGTGGATCGCCTTCGCGTCGGCGTCTGGCCGGTTCCAGTACCCGGCGAACGCCTCGTCGGAGGCGAGGTCGACGACGATCTCTCCCGTGTCGAGAAGGCGCAGCCGGGTGTTCACCGCAGGCCGGCCGGCGCAGCCGGGCTTCGCGAGCTGGTCGCGGCCGACGGTGAAGGTGTAGACCTCCGTCGACCCGTAGTGGTTCACGAACACCTCGGGAGCGAAGACGTCCGCGCAGCGGCGCACGAGGGTCGAGGTCATTGCGGCGCCCGCATAGCCGAGCGCGCGGACGGACGAGACGTCCGACGCCCAGAGGCGCGGGTGGTGCACGAGATCGTGGAACAGCGTCGGGGCGAGGTAGAGCGACGTGATGCGCTGCCCCTCGATCAGCCGCAGCGCCTCGCCCGCGTCCCAGCGAGCCTGCGGGACGAAGCACCCCCCGACGAGGTGCATCGCGACGAGCGAGTGGATGCCCATCGTGTGGTAGAGCGGCATCACGCCGAGCGTCCGGTCGGCCCACGCGTAGCCGTGCTGGAGCGCCTGCGACCAGCCGCCGGCCCGGTCGGCCGAGTGCGATCTCGGCACCCCCTTCGGGCGGCCGGTCGTGCCCGACGTGTAGAGGATCAGCGAGAGCTCGCCCGGAGCCCGATCGAGCGTCCCCGGGTGCTCCGCCCCGTCCGGGAGGTCGTCCGTCTCGCGGAGCGCCACGCGCGCCCCGCAGTCGTCGAGGCAGTAGGCGAGCTCGTCGTCGGAGAGCCGCCAGGAGAGCGGGACGAACACGGCGCCGGCCCACTGCGCGGCCCAGTACAGGAGCGCCGTCTCCTGCCGGTTGTCGAGCACGGTCGCCACGCGATCGCCCGGACCGACGCCGAGCCCTCCTGCGATCCGACGCACGCGGCCGAGGAGGTCGCCGTAGCGCAGCCCGGGGAATGCCTCGAGCTCGGGGTGGCGCTCGCAAGCGGCGAGGAGCGAGCGGGCGAGGTTCACGAGCGCCCCGGGGAGGCTTCTGTTGCCACACAAGCCTCGATCGCGTCGACGATCGGGGCGTAGCCGGTGCAGCGGCAGAGGTGGCCCGACAGCATGTCCACGATCTCCGCCCGGGTGGGTCGCCCGCGCGAGAGGAGATCGGACGCCGCGATCAGGATCCCCGGGGTGCAGAAGCCGCACTGGAGCGCGTGGTGGCGCCGAAACGATTCCTGGAGCGCGGTCAGCGGACCGGGGCCGGCGAGCGACTCGACCGTGTCCACGCTGCTCCCGTCCGCCTGCACGGCGAGGAGGCAGCAGCCGCGCACGGAGACCCCGTCCAGGAGGACCGTGCACGCCCCGCAGACGCCGTGCTCGCAGCCGACGTGCGTCCCGGTGAGCCCCAGGCGATGGCGGAGGAAGTCGGTCAGCAGCAGCCGAGGCTCGACGGCCTCGCGCACCGTGCGGCCGTTCACGGTGAGCTCGATCTCGATCACGACGCCCGCTCGATTGCGCGCGTCGTCAGGGCGCCCGTGAGCTCGCGCAGGTAGCGGGGGCTCGCGTGGACCGAGCCCGGCGGGTCGACGAGCCGCGCCGCGAGCGCCCCGGCCTCGGCGGCCGCCTCGCTCCCCGACGATCCGACGAGCAGCGCCTCGACCTCGCCGAGCCGGGAAGGGCGGTCGGTTACCGCACCGACCGTCACGGAGGCACGGGTCACCGCTCCGCCCTCGTCGCGCCGGAGCACGACGGCGACCATCGACTGGGCGAAGTCGCCCGCCCGGAGCGCGAGCTCCTCGAAGGCGCTCGTCTCGTCCGGCGCGCCGAGCGGCCAGACGGTCTCGACGACGAGCTCGCCGGGTCGGAGCGTCGTGAGGTAGTGCGTGACGAAGAACGCCTCGGCCGGGATCTCCCGCCGTCCGTCCGGCCCGTCGACCACGACGAGCCCGTCGAGGGCGGCGAGGCAGACCGGGAGCTCCGCCGCCCCGTCGGCGTGCGCGATCGAGCCGCCGACGGTCCCCCGATTTCGCGTCACGAAGTGGCCGACGAACGGCAGCGCCGCGCGGACGAGGGGATGAACCCGCTCGTCGCCGTCCAGCGCGGCCTGCCGGGTCGTGGCGCCGATCCGCAGGGCGCCGTTCGCGTCGATGCCGTCGAGTCCCGCCCGGTTCAGGTCGACGAGGAGGCTCGGCCGGACGAGGCGCATGTTGAGCGCAGGGACGAGGCTCTGCCCGCCCGCGATCGGCTTCGCGTCCGGGCCGCTCTCCCCGAGGGCGGCCAACGCCTCGCCGAGCGACTCGGCGCGCACGTAGTCGAACGGCGCGGGCTTCACGCGCTCTCCACCCGGTGGATCAGATCCCAGACGCGGGGCGCGGTCAGGGGAAGCTCGACGTCGTCGCCGCCGAGCGCGTCGGCCACGGCGTTGGCGATCGCGACCGGAGCCGACATCGTCGTCCCCTCGCCGAGCCCCTTCGCGCCCAGTGCCGTGAACGGCGAGGGCGACACGAGGTGGTCGATCTCGAGCGCCGGGATGTCGGGCGCGGTCGGCGACAGGTAGTCGACCAGCGAGGCGGTCATCAGGTTCCCGTCGTCGTCGTAGACGTGGCGCTCGAAGAGCGCGGCGCCGACGCCGTGCGCGAAGCCTCCGTGCACCTGACCGTCTGCCAGCAGCGGGTTGAGGAGGGCTCCCGCATCGTGGACGCTCACGTAGTCCGTCACCGTCACGGCCCCGGTCGCGCGGTCGACCTCCACGGCGCAGACGTCCACGACCAGGCCGTGCGCTCCGGACGACGCCACCCGGTCCTCGGCATCCGGAGGGTCGAGGTTCGGCGTCGCGTGGAACGCGACCGCGGCGAGACCGGGCTCCATGCCGTCGGGAAGGCTCTCGGGGCTCCAGTGAGCCGTCCCGGCGACGCGCCGCAGCGACGCGTCCGGGTCTCCGACATGGGCGCGGATGGCGTCGACCTTCTCGCGCACCTTCCGGGCGGCGGCCTGCACCGCACCGACGCCGACGCCCGAGAACCGCGACGAGTAGTTGCCGGACGCGACCGTCCAGGGGGTGGTCGCGGTGTCGAGCTCGGAGAGGACGGTGACGTCCTCGGGGGCGCAGCCGAGCTCGTCGGCGACGACCTGGGCACACACCGTGCGGTGCCCCTGGCCCTGCGGCGTCGTCCCCAGCCGGACGGTGATCCCCCCGAGGGGGTCGATCGCGACCGAGGCGCCCTCGGCGTTCCCCGACTTCGGCAGCGTCCCGGCGCGCTCCACGGCCGTCTGCGCCAGGGTGATGTACCCCATGTTCGAGATCGACGGCTCGACGACGCAGGCCAGCCCGACGCCCACGAGCCTCCCCTCCGCTCTCGCGCTCGACGCACGAGCACGCAGGTCGTCGTAGCCCGAGAGCTCGAGCGCGCGGTCGAGGCAGGCGGCGTAGTCGCCCGAGTCGTACAGCGCCCCGGACGGGGTGCGGTACGGCATGTCCGCGGCGGCGACCAGGTTCCGGCGCACGAGGTCGGCGGGATCGAGCCCGAGCCGGCGCGCGGCGATCGCCATCGTCCGCTCGAGCCCGAAGTACAGCTGGGGCCCGCCGAACCCCCGGTTCAGGCCGGACGGGATCGTGTTGGTGAGCACGACGCGATTCCGGGCGGCGACGTTCTGCACCCGGTAGGCGCCCGACAGGGAGCCGTGCATGCGGTAGAGCGTGGCGGGCTCGGGCGCGCGCACGTACGCGCCGACGTCCTCGATCGCGTCGTAGCGCAGCGCAACGAGCTCCCCGTCGTCTGTGAAGCCGGCCTCCACCTCGGTGAGCCGCCCCGTCGAGGCCGAGCTGGCCGCGAGATGCTCGAGCCGGTCCTCCGTCCAGCGCACGGGCACGCCGAGCGCGCGCGAGGCGAGGCCGATGAGCACCACGTACGGAAGGACGGCGGCCTTGACGCCGAACGAGCCGCCCGAGTCAGGCGGGGTGACGAGCCGGAGCCGGTCGCCGCGCAGGCCGAGCGCCGCGGCGGCGACCCCGTGGAGCGTGAACGGCCCCTGGAAGTTCGTCCACGCGGTGAGCCGCCCGCCGGCCTCGTCCCAGTCGCAGACGACGCCGAAGCACTCGAGCGGCATGCACGTGAACCGCGGCACGTGGAACGTCGTGCGCACCACGAGGTGCGCCCCGGCGAGCGCCTCGTCGACGTCGCCGTAGTGGAAGCGCCGGTCGTGGATCGCCGTCGCGGCGGCGGGATCGACGACGGGCTCGAGCGGCTCGTAGTCCACGGCCACGAGCTCCGCTGCGTCCTCTGCGACGTACCGGTCGCGCGCGACGACGACGGCGAGCGGCTCGCCGACATACCGTGCCGTCCCGATCGCGGCCGCGTAGTGCGGCGCCGGCGACTCGATCCCCGCGGGGAAGGGCTTCGACAGGCGCTCGACGTCCTCGCCCGTGAGGACGCCTCGGACGCCGTCGGCGGCGAGCGCCGCCGTCGCGTCGACCGTCACGCGCGCGTGGGCCAGCTGCGAGCGGACGATCGCCGCGTGCCACGCATGCGGGACGGGCTCGAGGTCGTCCATGAACCGGCCCTCGCCGCGGAGCAGCGCGTCGTCCTCGACGCGCGTCAGCGACCGGCCGACCCAGGTCTCCCGCCCCGCCGCGACCGCCAAGCGCCTACGACCCCTGTCGTCTCGCGGCGCGGGCGACCTGCTCCTCGCTGGGGCCGCCCGTCTCGAGCGCGCGGAAGGCGTCGATCACCGCCCGCGGGTCGCGCCGGTGACGCTTTGCGGCCAGCGTCAACGGCTCGCGAACGGCCCCGCCGCAGTGGGCGCACGGGAACTGGATCGCGCTCATCAGGCGCGCTGCGCGACCGTCCGGGAACATCCGCAGGAGCTCGAGGATGGTGGTCGAGCCGCGGATCTCGCGCCCGACGTCGTCGAACGCCGCCACGCCGGACGCCCGGAGACCGGGGATCGTCCGGCGAGCGGCGTCGACCATCTACGAACGACCTGCGAACGCGAAGACGCGCTCGTCCGCCGGCTCCATGCGCACCGCGTTCCGCGGCAGCTGGTAGCGGGCATACGGGAGCACGACGACCTTCGCGTCGGATCCGTGACGGGCGAAGGCGGCGGCGAGCGCCTCGTCGAGCGACGTCGTCGCGTCGAGCCCGATGTCCGCGGCCATCTCGAGGTTCTCCTCGAGCGTCACGAGCGACAGGTGCTTGCGTGTCATCACCTCGTAGATCGGGACCCAGATGCACCCGGCCCACATCTGGATCGCCCGGGCGTGGATGTCGCGCAGGACCCGCTGGTAGTTCTCGGGCGTCGCCGGCATGTACGGCTTCATCAGGTCCATCAGGGCGAGCCCGGGGAAGTCGCCGATCGCCGTGGAGACGCCGGGCGACGGGCTCGTGTAGACGATCGTGCCGCCGTCCTTCACCACGAGGTCGGCGGACATGCAGCCCCAGCCGGTGTGGAAGAAGAGGTGGTCGGTCGGCGCGAAGACGCCGCAGATGGCGATGTCCGCCTGTCCGTGCTCGGGGACGAACGACTCGTAGGCGTACACGTCGTTGAAGCGGCGGATTGCCTCGCGGTGCGCCTCGGGATGGGAGCCGAACACGACGTCCATGACGCGCCCGTGCGTGTCGAGCAGCACGTTCATCGTGCAGTCGAGGCCGCACATCGTCGCAACCTCGTCGATGTCGGAGCGCATCGGCCCCGCGTAGGCGCCGTAGTGCGTCTGCGGCGATGTGACGAACGCGCAGTGGTTCGACTCGACCGTCTCGTCGGAGACCACGCCCGGCAGGATCAGCTTTCCTCCCCCGCCCGCGCCCCAGTGGTTGGCCTGCGCCTGGCCGATGGTGATCTTCGCCTCGGCGGACGCGACCTGATTCAGGAGCCAGACCGGTGTGCCGCCCGACGAGACGCCGACGAAGGTGTACGCGTCGGGGTTCTGCGGGTCGTTCTGCGAGAACGACCAGCCGTTCCCCTCCATCCGCGCGAGATTGTCGGGCCCGACCTTCTGCTCGGTGTCGGACTCGGACATCGGGAACACCTTCCCGTTCGCGCAGCAGACGCGCACGTCGGTGATCCCCGCCGCCTCGAGAGCGTCGAAGACCGCCGGCAGCAGCTTCGACGAGGGGGTGGGCCGGAACTGGTTGTCGATGATCACGGCGACGCTCACCTTGCCGGCGAGCAGGTCGGCGAAGGTCGGCCCGTCGACTGGCTCGGCCAGCGCGCGGCGCGCCGCCTCGGTGGCGTCGCCGACGGGCGCGGGCTCGTCGGGCTGCACGACCGCGACGAGGTTGGCCGTCGGGATCTCGATCTCGAGCGTGTCGCGGTGCTTCTTCGAGTCGTCGTCGGTCGCCCCGATCGCGAGCGGATCCATCGACTCGTAGGGCACTACGACACGGGTGGTCTCGCTCATCGGGTCCTCCAGAGGTCGGTCAATGGCGTCCACGAGCGAGGTTAGTCCATCCGCGCGCCGACTTCGCCTGGCACTAACGTGAGATCATGGACGCTCGGCCCGTCCTCGACCTGATCGCGGCCGCGCGGCCCGCGCGCGGCTTCACGTTCGTCGGGATCGGGGGGCGAGGCGGCGCCGGCAAGTCCACGCTCGCCGCACGGATCCCCGGCGCCGAGATCGTCGGGACGGACGAGTTCTGGGACGGCGAGGGGTTCGATCTCGCCCGCCTGCGCGCGGAGGTGTTCGAGCCTCTGCTCGCCGGGCGCCCGGCCCGTTATGCGTCCTGGGACTGGCAGGGCAGGCACGCCGGCGGCGAACGCACCGTCGCGCCGGACGGCGTCGTCGTCGTCGAGGGCGTGTGCGCGCTGCACCGGATGTTCCGGGACGACTACGACGTCCGCGTCTGGGTCGACGCGCCCTACGAGACGCGCCTCGAGCGCGGCGTGGCGCGGGACGGCGAGGCCGCGCGGGAGACGTGGGTGGAACGCTGGATGCCGGGCGAGGACCGCTACGTCGAGCGGGACGATCCGGTCGCCTGCGCCGACGTCGTCGTGGACGGCGGAGGCCCGTAGCGCGAGTGAGGGACGCACGGCCGCGCCGCCTCCGTCCGGCCCGGCGAAGACGATGCGCGCATCGTCCCCAACGGAGGTCTCGCAATGCGCATCAGCCCTTCCACCGTCCTCGCCGGCGCCGCCCTCTTCTTCGCGCTCGGCGGCTCGGCCGTCGCAGTCACCGAGGCGGTCAAGCCGCAGGCACGCTGCCAACCGGGCGCCGTTCGCGGGTACATCGCCGTGAACGGAGATCCCGCGAAGGGCATGGCGAACTTCCCCGACCAGTTCACGAGCGCCAAGCCCGAGATCGGCGACGCGGTTCAACTGCGCCGGAGCGGCGCCGCAGGCACGCCGGGTCAACGCGGGCGTCTACGAGGTGCGCTTCCCGGGGAACGCGACACAGGTCGCGTCCGCCAGCTCGGGCACCGCGGAGACGACGATCGGCTACGTCGGCGGCGGTGTGTTCCGGATCAACCTCTGGGTGCCGGGCCGCCAGGACGCCGTCGACACGTCGTTCAGCGTCCTCGCTGTGTAGGAGACTCGACGGCCGCTGCCTCGCAGCTCCGGTCGCTCACCCTCGCGGATGCACGCGCGAGGCGCGACACTGTGCCGGTGCAGCCGGAGACGCGCTACGCGCTGAGCGGCGAGGTCTCGATCGCCTATCAGGCGGTCGGCGAAGGCCCCTTCGACCTCGTCTACGTGCCGGGCGCCGTCTCCAACGTCGAGCTGATGTGGGAGGACCCTCCCCGGGCCGCTTTCTTCGGACGTCTCGCGTCGTTCTCGCGGTTGATCGTCTTTGACAAACGCGGCACCGGGCTCTCCGACCGGGTGCGCGGCATCGCCGATCTCGAGACGCGGATGGACGACGTCCGGGCCGTGATGGACGCGGCGGTGTCTCCCCGAGCAGTGGTCGTGGGATCCTCCGAGGGTGGCCCGATGAGCGCGCTCTTCGCGGCGACGTATCCCGAGCGCACGGTCGCCCTCGTGCTGTACGGCTCGCTGCCGCGATTCACGTGGGCCCCGGACTTCCCGTGGGGCGAGCGGCGGGACACGTATCTTCGCGAGGGCCTCGAATGGGCTCGGAACTGGGGAACGATCGACGTCGCCGCGCAGACGCTCCGCTCGCAGGACGCCGCCGCCACCGACGAGGAGATCGCCCAGCTGGCGTCGCGCAACCGGCTCAGCGCGAGCCCGGGGGCGATCGAGATGCTCACGCGGATGAACGCGGAGATCGACGTCCGCGACGTGCTGCCGACGATCCGGGTGCCGACGCTCGTGCTCCACCGCAGGGAGGATCATCTGCCCATCGACGCAGCGCGTTGGATGGCGGCGCAGATCCCCGGCGCGCGATTCCAGGAGCTTCCAGGCGGGCCGCACTGGCCCTGGTACGGCGACACCGAGCCCATCCTGCGCGAGATCGAGAGCTTCGCCGTCGCGCTCTCCGAGGAGCGCGCTGCGGAGGACCCCGAGTTGAACCGTGTGCTCGCAACCGTCCTCTTCACCGACATCGTCGGCTCGAGCGAGCGGGCGGCCGAGCTCGGCGACCGTGGCTGGAGGGAGCTGATCGAGCGCCATCATGCACTCGTCCGCCAGGAGCTCGTGCGCTTCCGCGGGCGCGAGGTGGACACGGCGGGCGACGGCTTCTTCGCCAGCTTCGACGGCCCCGCACGCGCAATTCGCTGCGCATGCGCGATCGTCGACGGCGTCGACGAGCTCGGGCTCCAGGTGCGCGCCGGCCTCCACACGGGCGAGTGCGAGGTGTTCGACGGCAAGGTCACGGGAATCGCCGTGCACACGGGGGCGCGAGTCGCCGCCCAGGCGCGGCCTGGAGAGGTCCTCGTCTCGAGCACCGTCAAGGACCTCGTCGCCGGATCCGACCTCCGCTTCGAAGACCGGGAGACCCACTCCCTCAAGGGGATCCCGGGCGAGTGGCACCTCTACGCGGTCGACCGCGGGGCGGCGTCGAGCGACACCTGACGGACCACGTGTGGAAGACTCGACCGATCGACGACGCCGACCTCCGGCTGCGCAACACGACGTACGCGCTCCTCGTGGAGCTCGGGCGTGCGCCTACGGCGGTCGAGGTCGGTCACGCGGTCGGCCTCGACGTCCATCGCGTGCGTGCCGGCTGGTGGCGCCTCCACGACGCCCATGCCCTCGTGCTGCAGCCCGGGGGCCGAGAGCTCCGGATGGCTGCTCCCTTCTCCGCCGTCCCGACGCCCTTCCGCGTCCAAGCAGCCGGCCGCTCGTGGTTCGCGAACTGCGCCTGGGACGCATTCGGCGTCTGCGCGGCCCTGCACGTCGACGGGCGCATCGAGACGAAGTGCCCGGACTGTGGCGAGGAGATCTCAGTCGACGTCCGCGGAGAGCGTCCCGAGGACGAGAGCCTGGTCTTCCACTGCCTCGTCCCCGCCAGGCATTGGTGGGAGGACATCGGGTACACCTGAAGCACGATGCCGCTCTTCCGGTCGGAGGAGCACATCGACCGCTGGCTCGACGGGCGCGCACCCGGGGCGACGCTGCCGGTCGCCCAGCTGAGCGCGCTCGCGCATGTCTGGTGGGGCGACCGGTTGGCTCCCGACTGGCGACCGCACACGCGGGAGGAGAACCAGGCGATCCTCGGGCGCGTCGGGCTCACGGGCGCGTTCTGGCGTCTCCCCTAGGCGTTCTAGCTATGGTGCGACCCTCGATCGACGAGCCCGAGCAACGCCTCCGCGATTGCCTCGGGGGTCGGAGGACAGCCCGGGATGCGGAGGTCGACCGGGAGCAGCGTGTCGACGGCCCCGAGGATCACCTCGGGCGACCCGAGCAGATTGCAGCCGAGGGCGCAGTCGCCGAGCGCGGCGACGAGGCGCGGCTCGGGCATCGCCGCGTAGGCGGTGAGGAGCGGATCGCGCATCCGCGTCGTGACCGGGCCGGTCACGAGCAGCACGTCGGCGTGCCGCGGAGACGCGACCACGCCGAGCCCGAACCGCTGCAGGTCGTAGTAGGGGCTCGAGGCAAGGGTCAGCTCGTGCTCGCAGCCGTTGCAGGAGCCGGCGTCGACGTGGCGCACCGCCAGGCTCCTGCCCCGCTCGGGCCGCGGGAGCGCCACCGTTCGGCGGAGTCGGCGAAGGTCGCGGAGAAGCGTCAGCATCAGCGGTCGGCGCAGGCGTAGCAGAGCTCGAAACTCTTGTTGATCAGTGGAAAGTCGGGGAGCAGGTTGTCGACCCCGGCGAACGCGACGGACGGCCAGTTGGCGTACGAGCCGGTGCGCAGGTGGACGCGACCGATCACGTCTCCGTCCCGCTCGACGACGCACAGCGTCGAGCCGCGGGCGGATTCCACGAGCCCGAGCCCGACGGCCGACCCCGCACCCACCCGGGACGCGGCGACCGGCCGGACAGGGCCGTCGAGGAGCCGGTCGAGCACGTCGAATGCCTGGCGCAGCTCGAGCATCCGCTGCTCGGTCCGGGCCCGGACATCACCGGTCGGCCGCGCGGGCGTCTGCACCTCGAAGCCCGGGTAGTCGAGCCCGGCGGCGGTGGATCGGGAGTCGACCGCGACCCCCGCCGCCCGCGCTGCAGGGCCGACGGTGCCCAGGCGCACGACGTCGTCGGGCAGGAGGATCCCCACGTCCGGGAGACGATCCTGGAACGACGCGTTGAACTGCAGCTCGCGCCAGCCGCTCTCGGCCGCTGTGCGGACGTCCTCGATCTCCTCTCGAGCCTCCCGCACCGCGGCGGCGTCGAGGTCGACCCGGCTTCCCCCCACCTCGATCGCACCGAACAGGAAGCGATGGCCCGTCAGCCGCGCGTTCAGGCGGCGCGCGCGCTCGGTGAGCGCGGCGAAGTAGTTGTTGCCCGCGGCGAGGCCGACGCCGGCGCAGATGGCGGCGATGTCGTTGAGATGGCTCCAGGTGCGTTCGAGCTCGAGGAGGATCGTCCGGGCACGGGCCAGCTGCGCCGTCGGGCCGACCCCGAGGATCTCCTCGCACGCATGGGCGTACGCGAGACCGGTCGCGACCGCGCACGCGGCGCAGGCGCGGCCGACGTAGCGTGCCCCCTCCGGTAGCGTGCTCCCCTCGGCTGCGCGCTCGAGGCCGCGGTGCTTGTGGAAGAGCCGCGCGTCGAGGTGGAGGATCCGGTCGCCGACGACGTGGAAGCGGAAATGGCCGGACTCGATCACGCCGGCGTGGATCGGCCCGACGGCCACCTGGTACGCGTCGTCGCCGCGCACTGGGACCGTCCAGTGCGCGAGCACGAGGTCGTGCTCGACGAGTGGCCGCAGCGGCTCGTGGCCGTCGAAGCGCACGCCGTAGAGGTCGTGTGCCTCGCGTTCGTCCCAGCCGGCGGACGGAGCAAGGTCGACGATCGTCGGCACGACGCCACCGCTCGCCTCGACGGACTCCAGCCCGACCGTTCCGTCGGGTGCGACGAACGCCGCACGAACGACGGCTCCTCCCTCGGACGCGTGGAGCCCCGCGAAACGCGACCCGGCGGCCAGCGCGTCCGCGACCGCCGCCCGGTAGTCGTCGGCTCCCCGGATGGTCATCCAACCCCCCGTGCGAGCGCTTCCACGATGTCGGTGTCCGGGAGCCAGAACGCCGCCACCGCAAGGGCGAGAAGCATCGCGCCGGCGACCGTTCCGAGGCCGATCACGGGGCGAAGACCAGGGGCCTCATCGCGATCGCGACGGCGGGTCCTCCCGCCCATCGTCTCTACCAGGGCATGGGCGAGGCCGACAAAGCCCAGTGCGAGCATGACCACCGCGGCGGCGGCCGCCCACGGCCGACCCGCGTCGAAGCCGCCGGCGACGACGAGGATCTCGCTGACGAAGAGCGGCGAGGGTGGAAGCCCCGCGAGCGCTCCGAGCGAGAGGCCCATCGTCGCGCCGAGGGCCGGCTGGGTGCGCGCGATGCCCGTGACGGCATGCCCGCTCGCGCGAGGCTCGTGCCCGATCAGCGGCGTCGCGGCGTAGAACCCGAGCGCCTTCGCGATCGCGTGCCCGACGATGTGCACTGCGACCCCGGCCAGGGCGAGCGGCGTGGCGAACCCGACGCCGAGGGCGATCACCCCCATGTGCTCGAGGCTCGAGTAGGCGAGCAGCCGCTTCCACGCGAGCGGACGCCAGAGGAACGGGACGGCGACGGCCAGCGAGACGAGCCCGAAGCCGATCAGCACGGAGCGCCCCGTGCCGGATCCCACAGCAGGCTCGAGCGCACGCTCGGTGCGCCAGGCGACGAGCAGCACGGCGGGCAGGAGTGCCGCGGACAGGAGTGCGGACACCGGCGGGGGCGCCTCGGAGTGCGCGTCGGGCAGCCAGTTGTGTACCGGCGCCCAGCCGATCTTCGCGGCGAGGCCTACGACGATCAGGAGAAACGCGACGAGTGTCGTCTCGCCTGCGGGCACGTCCGACGCCAGCGAGCGCCACGAAAGCAGGTCGAGCGTGCCGCCCGTCGTGACCGACGCGAGCAGCACGATGCCGAGGAGCGAGAACCCGAGGCCCAGCGACGTGAGCAGCAGGTACTTCCAGCCCGCCTCGAGCGCCCGCGGCTTGCCGCTGAAGCCCACGAGGATCGCCGACGCGGCGGTGGTCGCCTCGACGAGGAGCCACGCGGCGCCAAGGTTGCCGGCGAGCGGGACGGCGGTAAGCACGGCGACGAACGCCGCGAGCGTGGCGTAGTAGCCACGAACACCGTTCGAGGGGCCGAAGAGGCCGGGCTGGGCGGCGGCAAGATACGCCGGCGACGCGACGGCGCTCGCCAGGCCGACGATGCCGACCACCCCGACCATCAGGCCGCCCGCCGCGTCGATCACGACCCAGTCGGTGACCTCGAGCGCCGCGGGGCTCGCGAGCGCGAGGATCCCGAGCGCAATCGCCGCGACCCCCGTCGCGACGAGGCCTGCGAGCGCAACGGGTTGCACGGCGCGTCGAGGTGCGAGCGCCACGACCGCCGCGGTGAGCGCCGGAAGCACCACGGCGACGAGTGCGAGCGTCTCCCGGCTAGTCACGCAGCGCCTCCAGCACCGCCGTGTCGCCCGAGCCGAACTCGGCAAAGATCCGCTCGTGAAACACCATCGCGACGATCGCGATGAGCGTCAAGTCGAGCGCGACGCCGAGCTCGACCGCGAGGGATGCACCGCCGGGAAGCTCGATCGCCCCGAGCACGAGGCCGTTCTCGACCATCACGATGCCGAGGAGCTGGTGCAACGTGGCACGCCGCGTTGCGACGACGACCGCCCCGAACGCCACCAGCGCGAGCATCGCCCGGGTCGACTGCTCCGATTCGAGCACGATCGGCGGCACGAGCCAGGTGAGCGACAGCGCCAGGCCGATCGCCATCCCCGCGCGGGCGAGCGGCGCGGCGCCCGCACGCACCGGGCGCGGCTCGCGCGTGCGCGCGACGATCAGGAGGAAGAGCGCCGCGAGGGCAGCCCCGCGCACGGCGAGCGCGAACGCGGCCCCGAAGTCGTCCGGGGATCCCGCTTCGGCCAGAGCAACGCCCGCCAGCACGAACGCCTGCGCGGTGACCAGCCCGACCGCCACCGAGCGGCGCCGGACCACCACTACGGCAAGTCCGAGCGCGACGAGCGCCCACGCCAGCGTTCCGCTCACGCGCCCTCCACGAGCCAGGCGACGATCCCGAGCAGTGCGACGAGTGCCGCGACCCCGAGGAGCCGCGGGACGAGGAGGATCCGCATCTTGGCGACCAGCGTCTCGGTGAGCGCGAGCGCGGCACAGAGAGCGGTGAGGACGACCGGCAGCAGCGCCAGCTGCAGCCACGGATCGGTCGGATGCGGGAGGAAGACCAGGGCCGCGAGCACGAGCACGAGCCAGTGACGGGCGGCCGCCGCCCACTGGAGCAGCGCGAGGTCACGCCCGCCGTACTCGAGGAGCGGGCCCTCGTGGATCATCGTCAGCTCGAGGTGGGTGTCGGGGTTGTCCACGGGCTGCCGGCCGGTCTCCGCGACGACGACCAACGCGAACGCCACCGCGCCGAGTGCGAGCGCCGGATCGGACCACGCCCCCCCACCCGACGTTCCCGCAACCATCCCGACGAGGTCGGTGGTGCCGGAGACGAGCGCGGCCACCCCGAGGGCGAGCACCAGCGCCGGCTCGACGAAGACGGAGATCGTGAGGTCCCTGCTCGCCCCCATCAGCGCGAAGCCGTTCGCGACCTCCCATGGGGATGCCGCGACGGCGAACCGGGCGAGGGCGAGCAGCCCGGCGAGAGCGAGGGCGTCACGGCCGACGCCGAGATCCGGCGCGTCGGCCGCAAGCGGCACGAGCAGCACGGCGGTCGCGATGCTGGCCGCCGCGACCGACGGCGCGAGACGGTAGACGAGCCCGGCGCCCTCGACGTCCACGACGCTCTTACCCCACAGACGCCGAAGCTCGCGGTACGGCTGGAGCGGCGTCGGGCCGCGCCGGCCCTGGAGCCGCGCCTTCCAGTGTTGGACGAGCCCCGGGAGGAGCGGCGCCAACGCGATGCCGCCCACCACCTGGGCGATCGTCGCCGCCGTCGCCGCGCTGCTCACCCTATGACTCCCAGCTTCGCAGCGGCCAGCACGACGAGCACCAGTCCGACGAGGTAGCCGACGTACGTCCCGAGCCGTCCGCTCTGCATGCGTCGCGCCTGGTGCGCCCCCTGCATCGCGAGCGTCGTCAGCGGCCGGTAGAGCCGCTCCTCGAACAGGTGCGGGACGCGTCCCTCGTAGACGACCTCCTGGACGATGCCTCCCTCGGTTCGCACCACGATGCTGCGCTCGGGCCGGAGCACGTCCTCGAGGACGAGCCGGAGCGGCTTGGTGAATCCCGCGCTCGTCCAGTCGAGCCGGCGCTCCACGAGCTGCCCGCACGCCCAGGTCGGCGCGGGCGCCGCCGCCTTCCGGCCCCGGAGGGCGGCCAGGGCGGCCGCGAGGCCGACCAGGGCGAGCGCGATCCCACCCGTCCGCAGCGACCCCGTCCCGGGCAGGTCGAGGCCGACCGTGGTCGGGGCGGCCTCGGCCCACGGCGCGAGCCCGACCAGCGACCCGAAGAGCAGCCCCGGGGCGAGGCCGAGCAGCACGCACGCCCCCGCAAGAGCCACGACACCGGCGCGCATCGCGCCGGGCACCTCCTGCGCGTTCGCAACAGAGTCGCGGCGCGCCGGGCCGAGCAGGACGAGACCGACCACTTTCACGAAGCAGAGCGCCGCGAGCGCCGCCGTGGCCGCGAGGGCACCGAGCGCGATCGCACCCGCGGTCCCGTCCGCGACACCGCCGTATGCCGGCACCCGAAGGAGCGACTGGAGCGTGACCCACTCCGACGCGAACCCGTTGAGCGGCGGTAGCCCGGCGATCGCGACGGCCCCGATCAGGAACCCGCCGCCCGTCCAGGGCATCCGGCGCACGAGCCCCCCGAGGCGGTCGAGCTCGAGCGACCCGACCGCTCTCTCGAAGGAGCCCGCCCCGAGGAAGAGCAGCGACTTGAACAGCGCGTGGTTCACGGTGTGGAGGAGTGCGGCCGCGAGCGCGAAGCCGGCCCAGGCGTCCGCTCCCCGCGCGCGCAGCACGAGGCATGCCCCGAGACCGAGCACGATGATCCCCACGTTCTCGATCGAATGGAACGCGAGCAGCCGTTTCAGCTCGTGCTGGAACAGCGCGTACACCACGCCGCCGACCGCCGACAGCGCCCCGACGGCGAGCACGAGCACCCCGAGCCACTCCGGCAGGACGCCGAGCCACTCGACGAGCACGCGCACGAGCCCGTAGACGGCGATCTTGATCATCACGCCGCTCATCAACGCCGACACCGGCGCCGGTGCGATCGGGTGCGCGAGCGGGAGCCAGACGTGAAGCGGCATCAGCCCTGCCTTCGCCCCCATCCCGACGAGGGCCGCGAGCGCGATCGCCACCTGCACGCCCGACCCCGACGAGACGGCGGTCGGGTCGCCGATCGCGCCCTCCCGTGCGAGGAGGAGGACGGCCACCCACGTTCCGGCACCTGCGAGGTGCGTCAGCGCGACGTAGAAGAAGACCGTGCGACGCGCGACCTCGTCCGCACGGCCGACGAGGATCACCGCGGCGGGCACGAGCGTCATCGCCTCCCACCCGAGGAGGAACGTGAGCGGGTCGCGCGCCACCAGGACGAGCGCCTGCACGAGAACGAACAGCGCGATCAGCGCGCCGATCGCCCGGCCGCGCCCCGACGGCTCCAGGTACCGGACGGCGAACACGAGTGCCGCCGCGCCGACCGCCCCCAGCACGCCGAGGAAGAGGCCCGACAGGCCGTCGACCCCGATCCGCGGGTCGAACGCGCTCGTGAACGCGGATCCCGCCTCCCCGCCGGTCACGAGGGCCCAGAGCCCTCCGGCCCCGAGGAGGACACACCCGAGCACCTGGACGACGAGCCCGACGGTGAACGTGCGCCCGGGGATGGTGATCAGGCCCCCGGCGCCGACCAGCGCGGCACCGGTGAGCACCAGCACGGCGAACGTCACGACTCGGCGAGCTCCTGCAGCAGCGACTGCTGCTCCTCGAGGCGGCGCGTGACGAGCGCACGGCCCGCCTCCAGGAGGTCGAACACCTTCTCGTCCGCCGCTCGGTAGAAGACGCTCGTCCCGTCCCGCCTGGACTCCACGAGCCCGACGCGGCGAAGGGCGGCGAGATGCTGTGAGGTAGCCCCCGACTCGAGCCCGAGCTCGGCCTGGAGCGCGCCGACCGACCGCTCGCCCTCGCGGAGCAGCTCGATGATCCGGACGCGCGCCGGATGACCGAGCACCCGGAACAGCCCGGCCTTCACCTCGTACACGGGACGTACGCCGCTCGACACGGCGAGGGAGGCTACCGCAAATCTCTCTATTTCGGAAGATATGGAGAATCAGAGGAAAGGACGGCCTGCTCGCCCCGCGAGCCGCACAGGCCTCGCGAGCCTGCGTAGATGCTACGGAGGCGGTCTGCGCCCTTCCCGGATGCGCCGCCGCGGGCGCGCGGGCACTGTCGGTGGGACGACGACCGGTCGACGTCGGAGGTGACGGCGATGAAGAAGCGAATCGTGATCCTCGGCGGCGGCACCGGCGGCACGATGATGGCGAACCGGCTCCGGCGCGCCTACGAGCCCGACGAGGCGGAGATCACGATCGTCGACCGGGACGACCGCCACGTCTACCAGCCGGGCCTGCTGTTCGTGCCGTTCGGCCTGACCGACGTCGAGGACATCGTGCGCTCCCGCCGCCGGCAGCTCCGGGACGGGGTCGCGTTCCACCAGACGGATGTCGACCGCGTCGACCTCGAAGCCGACACGGTCTCTCCTCGCCGACGGGACGACCCTCCCGTACGACGCGCTCGTCGTGGCGACGGGCAGCCGTCTGCAGCCGGAGGAGACGGAGGGGATGACGGGCCCGGGCTGGATGGAGAAGGTCTTCACCTTCTACACGCCGGAGGGTGCGGAGGCACTCGCACGGGCGCTGCAGGCCTTCGATGCGGGACGGGTCGTCGTCAACTTCGTCGACCTGCCGATCAAGTGCCCGGTCGCCCCGCTCGAGTTCACCTTCCTCGCCGACTGGTACTTCCACGAGTGCGGTGTCCGGGACGACGTCCAGCTGAGTCTCGTCACGCCGCTCGACGCGGCGTTCACGAAGCCGATCGCCGCCGACCACCTCGCGGGGCTCTTGCGGGAGAAGAACGTCGAGCTCGTCACGGAGTTCAACACAGGCGAGGTCGACGGCGAGGGCGGCAGGCTGATCGGCTACGACGAGCGCGAGGTGCCGTTCGACCTCCTGGTCACGATCCCGCTGCACGGCGGTGCGGCGTACGTCGAGCGGTCGCCGGGGCTCGGCGACGACCTCGGCTTCGTCTCGACCGACCCGCGGACGCTCCAGTCGCTCGCGAAGTCGAACGTGTTCGCGATCGGCGACGCCACCAACGTGCCGACGTCGAAGGCGGGCTCCGTCACCCACTTCGAGGGCGAGGTGCTGACCGAGAACGTCCGCCGCTTCCTGGCGGGCCAGCCGCTCGACGACGGCTTCGACGGGCACACGAACTGCTTCATCGAGACGGGGTTCCACAAGGCTCTCCTGATCGACTTCAACTACGAGATCGAGCCGCTGCCCGGCCGGTACCCGTCCGCGCTCGGCCCGCTCCCATTGCTGAAGGAGTCGCGGCTGAACCACATGGCGAAGCTCGCGTTCCAATCCATCTACTGGCACATGCTCCTGCCCGGGCGGGAGATCCCCGGGATCTCCCCGCAGCTGCAGATGCACGGCAAGAAGGCGCCCGTCCCGGCAGGCGCCGGACGAGAGGAGTGAACGATGACGACAGCGATCCTGGCCGAAACGACGGTCGACGTCGACGCGGAGGGGTTCCTCACGCACCCCGAGCAGTGGAACGAGGAGATCGCCGCGGAGATCGCGCGTGAGAGCGGGATCCCCGAGCTCACGCCGCGCCACTGGCAGGTCGTGAACTACATGCGCACGACCTTCCTCGAGACGGGGCAGGCGCCGTCGATCCGCTCGCTCGGCAAGCAGTCGGGCGTTCCCATCAAGGAGCTGTACGAGCTCTTCCCGAAGGGGCCTGCCAAGCTCGCGGCGCGAATCGGCGGAATCCCGAAGCCGCGCGGCTGCATCTAGCGACACGGAAGACGGGAGGAGAACGATGACCATCACCGAGCACGACCTCGCACAGCTCACCGGCCCCGCCCCCGCGGACGAGCCCGAGCCGAAGCGGATCGAGAAGGTCTCGATCGTGATCTCGAAGGGCTCGCTCGAGGGCGTCTACCCGGGCCTGATCATGGCGAACGGGGCCCGCATGGAGGGGATCGAGGCGAACGTCTTCTTCACCTTCTTCGGGCTCGATGCGATCACCAAGAAAGCGCCAGGCGCGCATCAAGGTGGCGACGGTGGGCAACCCGGGGATGCATCTCCCGACGTTCATCGGCGCGATCCCCGGCATGTCCTGGATGGCGACGAAGATGATGGCCCGCAAGATGGAGAAGCTCGACATCCCGCCGGTGCCGGAGTTCGTCGAGATGATCGCCGACTCGGGCGCGGGCATCTACGCCTGCAAGGCGACGGTCGACATGTTCGGCCTGACCCACAAGGACTTCGTCCCGCAGGTCGACGAGGTGCTGACGGTCGGCGAGTTCTACGAGAAGGCGGCCGGCGGCGAGATCGTCTTCACCTAGCTCCAAGCGCACCAGCGAGCGGGCCTGCGGGCCCGCTCGCCGTACCAGGGCGCGAAGGAACGGAAGACGAGGTGTGTCTCGCTCCAGCCTAGGCGTCCTCCGCCCGGCGGGTCGCCTTGCGCTCCCTCATCGCGGCTGCGGCGCGCTCGAGGAACGCGATCGCCTCCTCACCGGATGCGCGCGCGGTCGTCCCGACCGATGCTCCCCGGTACAGGTGCGTGAGCGCCGACGGCAGGCGGATGCCGATCAGGTGCTGCTCGAGCTCGCAGGCGCGGACACCCGCCTCGTCCTCGCCGAGATCGGGACAGCAGACGACGAACTCGTCGCCGCCCGACCCGTGCAGCCGCGCGACGAGCTCGCCCGGCCGGAGCGTTTCCTGGATCCCCGCCGCGACCCGGCGGATGAGCTCGTCGCCGGCCTGGTGCCCGAGCACGTTGTTGACGGCGCGCAACCCGTCGAAGTCGACGAGCAGCACGGCCAGCGGGCGGCCCGCGTCGAGCTCGGTGAGCCAGCGCAGGAGCGCGCGCCGGTTCGGAAGCCCGGTGGTCTCGTCCTGCAGCGCCTGCTCCGACAGCTCGGCGATCTGGCCGAGCGCGTCCTCGAGCGTGCGGCGTGCGCTGATGCTCGGTCCCAGCAGACGACCGGCCTGGGCGACCAGGACGCGCTCGCGCCGTCCGAACCGCCAGCCGCGCCGGAGCACCGCCACGGCGCCGACCTTCGCGTCCGGGCCCCCGAGTGGCGCCGCCACGACCTCCCAGTCCGTCTCGCGGCTGTCGACGAAGCGGCCGGTCTCGGCCGCATCTGCCGCAACACGGGAGGCCACCTCGACGGCCGCTGCCACCGCGAGGTCGGGGGCGAAGGCGACCTCGTCGGCGACGAGCACGAGCCCGAGGTCGGCGCCCGTGAGATGCAGCACCGCCCCCGCCGCCGCGTCGAGCAACTCGACCTCGGGGACGCGGTCGAGAACGCCCGCGACCAGCTCCGCCAGCCCCCCGAACGCGTCCTCGCGCCGATACAGCTTCGCAACCGTGACCCGCTCGTCGGCAGCGGCGAACGCCGTACGCGGATCCTCACCGGGCCGCCACAGCGCCCCCGCGGCCGTGGCGCTCAGCTCGACGGGCTCCTCGAGGCCGACGTCGAACGGGACTGCGAGCGTCTCCGCGACGCGCGTGACGACCCACTCGAGCGCGACCGCGTCGTCGAGACCGGGCACCAGCAGCGCGAACTCGTCACCGCCGATCGGCGCCGCGAAGCCCGACGGCACGACGAGCGTCAGCCGGTCGGCTGCGTTGCGCAGCACCCGGTCGCCGACCTCGTGGCCGTGCCGGTCGTTGACCATCTTCATGTCGTCGAGATCGACGAAGACGACCCCGCAGGGGCTCGGCTCGGCGCTGAGCCGTGCCTCCAGACCGGCGAGGTTCGGTAGCCCGCTCAACGCGCCGGCACCGCAGGAACGGTCGATCCCGGGCCGGACGGCCCGGTCGCCGCATAGAGAACTAGCACCCTCTCCCCAAGATCACGCTGATCGTCCTCGGGAAGCGAGACGGCGTCCTCCCCCGTCCGAGGGATTGGACAGGAGTCGACGCGACGCCGCCGAGTCGACACCTGAGTCTTCCTCCTTGTCGCGAGCGCCCGCCGCGCGGAGCGGCGCGGGCCGCGGCCGACGCACTACTGTCCCACGGGTGCGCATCCTGATCCTCGGCGCCGCGGGGATGCTCGGCCGCAAGCTCGTCGAGCGACTCGTCCGTGACGGTGTACTCGGGGCGGAGCCGATCCGACACGTGACGCTCGCCGACCTGGCCGAGCCCGTCGCGCCGAGGCCAGTCCGGGCTCGACGTCGACGCCGTCGTGGCGGACATCGCCGATCCGGGCGTGGCCGGTCGCCTTCTGTCGAACCGTCCGGACGTCGTCTTCCACCTCGCGGCCGTCGTCTCCGGGGAGGCCGAGGCGGACTTCGAGCTCGGCTATCGCGTCAACCTCGACGGCACCCGGCAGCTGCTCGACGCGGCGCGCACGAGCGGCGCGGGTTACCGGCCGCGCGTCGTCTTCGCGTCGTCGATTGCCGTGTTCGGTGGCCCGTTCCCCGAGGTGATCGGCGACGACCACTGCACCACGCCGCTCACGAGCTACGGGACGCAGAAGGCGATCGCCGAGCTGCTCCTCTGCGACTACACGCGACGGGGGTTCGTCGACGGCGTCGGGATCCGGCTGCCGACGATCTGCGTTCGCCCCGGGACACCCAACCGCGCGGCGTCCGGCTTCTTCTCGGGGATCATCCGCGAGCCGCTCAACGGCGAGGTGGCGGTGCTCCCCGTCCCCACGAGCGTCCGGCACTGGCATGCCTCACCGCGTGCTGCCGTCGGCTTCCTTCTCCACGCCGCGACGATCGACGGTGCCGCGCTCGGCGATCGTCGCTGCCTCACCATGCCCGGCGTGTCCGTCACCGTGGCCGAGCAGATCGACGCCCTGCGCGCAGTGGCCGGCGACGACGTGACACGGCTCATCCGGCCGGAGCCCGACGAGACGGTGATGCGCATCGTGTCCGGCTGGCCGCAACGGTTCGACGCGCGCCGCGCCCAGGAGCTCGGGTTCCGCGCCGACGACAGCTTCGAGCAGATCGTGCGCATCCACGTGGAGGACGAGCTCGCCGGCCGGGTCGCGGTGGTGACCTCGTGAAACGGATCGCGCTCGTAACGGGAGCAGCCAGCGGCATCGGCCGCGCCTGCGCGGAGGCCCTCGCCGAGGCAGGGTTCACGCTCGTCCTCGCCGGCCGCCGTCGCGAGCCGCTCGAGGCAGCTGCGGCGGAGATCGGCAGGGACGCCGTGGCCGTGACCTGCGACGTCCGTGACCCGCCGTCGGTCGAGGCGCTCTTCGAGGCGATCGAGAGGAGATTCGAACGGCTCGACGTGCTGTTCAACAACGCCGGCGTCGGCGCGCCGCCGGTTCAGCTCGACGAGCTGACGCTCGAGCAATGGACCGCCGTGGTGGAGACGAACCTCACCGGCACGTTTCTCTGCACGCGGGCCGCGTTCCGGCTCATGAAACGGCAGTCGCCCCGCGGCGGACGCATCGTCAACAACGGCTCGCTCTCGGCATGGGTGCCGCGCCCGCTCTCGGCGCCCTACACGGCGACGAAGCACGCGATCACGGGGCTGACGCGGTCGACGTCCCTCGACGGCCGCGCGCACGACATCGCATGCGGCCAGATCGACATCGGCAACGCCGCCACGGACATGACCGTGCCGATGCGAACCCAGGGCGTGCTCCAGCCCGACGGCTCGACGATGCTCGAGCCCACGATCGATCCGGCCGACGTCGCGCGCGCGGTCGTCTACATGGCAACCCTGCCGCCGGAGGCGAACGTGCAGTTCATGACGGTGATGGCGACGAAGATGCCATTCGTCGGTCGCGGCTGACGCCTTCCATCCGCAGCGTGCGTCCTCCACGAGAGCGGTGCCGACCGATCGCCCGCGTCCGGTCGGCGCCATCTCGGCGGGCCCCTCTATGCGCGCGTGAGCGACTCCAGGGCGGCCAGCTGGTTCCAGCGCTCGTCGACGTGGGACTGGATGGTCTCGATCTCCTCGGGAGAGAGGTGGCTGAAGCGCCCCTGGGCCCCCAGGAACTCGCTCACCGGCAACGGGTGCTTGGGCCGGAACGTGATCCGCCACGCGCCGTGGTCGCACTCCCAGAGCGGGAAGGTGTGCGACTCGACGGCCAGCCGCGCGATCTCGGTGGACTGCGCGGTCGGGTACTTCCACCCGGGGGGGCACGCGCCGAGGACGTGCAGGAAGCGGAAGCCGGGCAGCTCCGCGGCCCTCGCCACCTTGGCCCTGAAGTCCTTCAGCATCGGCACGGATCCGGCGGCGAGCGTCGCGACGTACGGAACCCCGTGCGCGGCCATGATCCGGGCGATCTCCTTCTTCTGCCCGGCCCGCGGCGCCGTGGCCGGCGTCGTCGTCGTCCAGGCGCCCTCGGGTGTGGCCCCGGACTTCTGCACGCCGGTGTTCATGTACGCCTCGTTGTCGTTGAGGGCGTAGACGATGTCCTCGTTCCGCTCCGCGGCCGCCGAGACGCCGGTGAACCCGATGTCGCAGGTCGACCCGTCTCCGCCCCACACCACCACCTGCGTGTCGCCGTGGCCCCGCAGCCGGAGCGCGGACTTGATCGCGGACGCCTCCGCAGCCGCGGAGGCGAAGGGGGTGAGGTGGACGGTCACGCCGAACGCGTTCACGGGCCAGATGCCGGCGATGATCGTCCAGCACGAGGCCGGGATCACCAGCACGATCTTCGACGCCGGCCTCGCAGCTGCGAGCCCGTCGAGCACGTGCCGGACGTTGATCGCGGGGCCGCAACCGGCGCACGCGGCATGACCGGGGTGCAGGAGCCTCTCCTCCGAGACGATCTCGTCGACCCACACGGCCATCAGTGCACCTCCTCCGGAATCGTCACCGGCACGTATCCGGGGGTCCGCTCGGCGCCGGAGCGCGTGTGCTCGAGGGCCCAGCGCAACGTCACCGGCGTCACCTCCGTCCCGCCGAGCCCGCAGACGAAGTTGGTCACGGCCTTCGCATGCGCCAGGCCCAGAGACCTCACGTCTGCGCCGAGCGGGCCGAGCGAGCCGAACGCTGCCGCGCGGTCGACGACCGAGACGTACGAGCACCCGGCCAGGGCGTCCGAGATCTCGGCCGCGGGAAACGGCCTGAACGTGTGGACGCGCAGGAGCAGCAGGTCGTCGTCCTCGTCGAGCAGCTCGAGCGCCGAGTCCCCGATCGTCCCGATCGTGATCAGGGCCGCCTTCGCGTCGGGGTTGCCGGCGACGTCGATGGCGCCGACCTTGCGCCGCCCGAAGTGCGTGGTGAACTCCGACGCGACCGTCTCGACGACGCTCCTCGCCTCGTCCATCGCGTCGGCGACGCGGCGCTGGAAAGCCGAGTAGTCCGCCGGCTGGGGAAGCGCGGAGAACGTGCGGGGCCGGTCGGGGTCGAGCACCCAGTCGTCGGGAGGACTGAATCCGGGGAGGAAGGCGTCCACGGCGCTCTGCTCGGGGATGTCGACCACCTCGGCGGTGTGCGAGAGCAGGAAGCCCTCGGCGCACACCATCACGGGGAGCATCACCGTCTCGGCGATCCGGTAGGCGCACAGGATGCAGTCGAGGACCTCCTGGACGGACGCGCAGTACAGCTGGATCCAGCCGGTGTCCCGCTGGCTCATGCTGTCCGAGAGATCCGGCTCGAGGCTCCAGGGGGCGAGGATCGACCGGTTGATGTTGACCATGACGAGCGGCACGCGCTCCCGCGAGGCCCGGTGCAGCTGCTCGTGCGCGAACAGCAACCCTTGCGAGGAGGTCGCCGTGAAGGTGCGGACGCCGACCCGCGACGCCGCGATCACGTATCCGAGCATCGCGTGCTCGCTCTCGAGGTTCGCGAACTCGACGTCGTCCCGGCCCGCGGTGAGATCCGCGAGCCGCTCGACGATGATCGTCTGGGGGGTGATCGGGTAGCACCCGATGGCCTGCGCTCGCGCGAGCGTGACCGCATGCGCCGCTGCCTCGTCGGCGGTGAGCACCGTGCGCCCGTGCAGCAACGTCGCGCTCATGCCGGCACCTCCTCCATCGCGATCGCGTTCCGGACGGGACAGACGACCTCGCAGATCCCGCAGCCCTTGCAGTAGAGGTAGTCGACGGCCATGGAGCCGTCGCTCCGCGCGATTGCCCCCTCTGGGCAGAAGAGCGCGCAGAGGGCGCATGCGGTGCAGGCGTCCGTGAGCACCGGACGTTCGAGCGACCACGACCCGGTGTGGATGGCCACGCGAGTCGGTGGTGCTCACCGGAAAGAGGGGCGGGTCTGGCCGAGGCGTCGGGAGCGGCGCATCGAGCGTGAGCTCGATCGGGGCATCACCTGCGCGCGTCCGTTGTCTCGTGCACCGCGCGTAGCCCTCCCTGGCAGCGACGACGTTCAGATCGGCTGCGGCGCCCATGCGCGCTGCGATCGCCTCCTCCAGGAAGAGGAGCCCGTCCGGGAGGAGCAGCCGCACGCACGCGCCGAGGACGGCCACGTTCCCCATCGGGCGTCCTTCCGAGGAGAGGATGCCGTGGTCTCGCGCGATGCGCGACGCCGGGACGCGCGCGATCTCGAACGGCCCGCTGTGCGCGAAGCGGCCGTCGCGATTCAGGATCACCAGCCCGCCGGGCCTGACGGAACGAAGCAGCTCGTCGGACGGTGGCGAGGGAGAGACGCAGACGAGGACGTCGCAGTCCCGCACCTTGTAGCGGCGGTGGATCGGCGACGTCTCGTCCCAGCGCAGGAACGCCGAGATCGGTGCTCCGCGCCGCTCGGCCTTGAACTCGGGGAAGCTCTGCGCCCACATGCCCGCGCGGGCGAAGGCATCGGCCAGGACCTGCGACGCGAGCACGACCCCTTCGCCGCCGCGACCGACTATCAGCATCTCCTGCACCCGACTGCTCCTTCCGCGGGCACCATCGAGCACCCCAATCGTCCCCTCGGATCGGCCGTCGGGGCATCCGGGGTTCCACCGACTCCCGATGCGGCGAAGCCGCGGACAGTCTCGAGCCGGAGCGAGGGTGCACGACTCGCCGGATATCCTGGCCCGATGAGCCAGCAGATCGTGCAGCTGGGCTCCCTCCGGCGCGAGCCCACCGCCGACCGACTCCGACTGGAGCGTCAGGCGCGGATGCTCGCCTGGGGCGGGATCGCGTGGCATTTCGTGGAGTTCGGGATCGCGGTCGCTGCCGGGGTCGCGGCCTCGTCGATCGCGCTGATCGGCTTCGGCGCGGATTCGCTGATCGAGAGCGTCGCCGGGCTCGTCGTCGTCTGGCTCTTCACCGGCTCACGTCTTCAGTCCCCGAGAGCCGAGCGTCGCGCGCAGCAGATGATCGCCTGGAGCTTCTTCGTGCTGGCGGCGTACGTCGGCGCCGAGTCGATCCGCACGCTGGTGAGCGGCGATCACCCGGAAGCGAGCTGGGTCGGCATCGGGCTCGCGCTCGTCACGGCCCCGACGATGCCCCTCCTCGCCCGGGCAAAGCGCCGCGTCGGGAGCCGGCTGGGCTCGTCCGCGACGGTGAAAGAGGGCGCGCAGAACATGATCTGCGCCTATCTCTCCGTCGCGCTCCTCGTCGGCCTGTCGGCGAACGCGTTTCTCGGCTGGTGGTGGGCCGATCCGATCGCCGCGCTCGTCATCGCCGTGGTCGCGGTGAGGGAAGGCCGCGAGAGCTGGCGCGGCGAGGGCTGCTGCGACGCCTGCTAGGGACGACCGTGACTCGAGAAGCCGTGAGGGCTAGGTCGTCGAGCGGTTCGCCTAGGCGTTACGGTCTGCCGGATGCCGTCTCGCCCCGACGACGAACGCCACCTCCTGACGGCGATCGACCTCGCGCGCCGGGCCAGGGAGAACGGAAACCACCCCTTCGGCGCGCTCCTCGTCGACGAACGCGGCAGCGTCCTCCTCGAGGACGAGAACACGGCCGTGGCCGGCGGGGACAGGATCGGCCACGCCGAGATCAACCTCGTGCGTACCGCGTGCGCACGGTTCGAGCCCGAGCTCCTGCAGGGTTGCACGCTCTACGCGAGCACCGAGCCGTGTGCGATGTGCGCCGGCGCGATCTACTGGTCGGGGATCGCACGGGTCGTCTTCGCCCTGAGCAGCGCGTCGCTCGGGGCGGTGCTGAGCGACGAGGTGCGAGCCTCGACGCTTGCGCTCTCGTGCCGCGACGTGTTCGCCAGGGGCGGACGCACGGTCGAGGTCGAGGGCCCGATGCTCGAGGAGCATGCCCTCGAGGTGCATCAGGGCTTCTGGTGACACCGAGACCTCGGGCGAGCCGGCGCTGGACGCGACGACGGCTCACCGCGTCCAGCGCTGCTCCTACCTGTGCGGGGGCAGGAACGTGTCCGTCTCGTAGCTGTGCAGCACGGCCGAGGTGTGGAGCCCGGCGTGGGCGATCGGCGCTCCGATCGGGTTCAGCGTGACCAGGGTCGGGATGCTCCACATGACGTCGCCCGTGAGCGGCTTGCGCATCTTCTCCGAGCGGAAGTCGCTGTAGCCCGCGTGATACACGGCTGTCATCCCGAGCGAGGCGACGAGGGCGATCGCTCCGATGGCGACCTTCCCTGCGAGACGACGGTCGAGCCGAGTTCCAGCGAGCGCTGCGAACACGACCAGGATCGGGAAGACCGACAGCAGCAGGCCATCCGTGACGCCGTAGACGATCCCGCGCCATGCGACCGCGGCGATCAGGTCGACACCACCCGGGCGAGGGGTCGCATCCTCCGTGCGCAGGACCATGAACGTCATCACTCCGGCGACGACCAGTCCGAGGACGAGCGCGAGGAGCCAGCGTCGCGTGCATGCGGCTGCGAGGTCGTACCCGGTCGAGCGCGACCAGAACGCGAAGAGACCGATCACGGAAACCGCGTACAGGCCGTAGAACAGATCTCGGTTGATTGCCAGGGTGTCGGCGAGGACGAATGGGACGGCGAAGGCGAGCAGGAACCCGCCTGCCAGCCACGCCCAGTGCACCGACACGCCGAGCCCCAGACGTGCGTGGCCCCCAGCGTGCGGGCCGGCGGCGTGCGTGCTCATCGTTGAGCCTCCTTTCCCGCCCAGCCTGACGCCACCGCGGCCCGGAAACATCCGTAGAAACGGCCACACAGCATGCGGTTGTCCTCGTACGGGGCGGCGGGAGCGCCCAACATGCCTCACGGGTGCCGGTCGTGAAACGAGCCGCAGTCGGCGTGCCATCTGACCCGTGCCTCAGGATCGAGCCGTGTTCTTCCGGCTGAACAGCCTCGAGCTCGGGCTGCATCCTCTTCGGGATCGTGCTCGGGACGACGATGCTGGGCGTCTTCATCGGCAGTCGCCTGCGCCGGCACGTGGACACGCTGCGCGAGCCCTTCGGCGTTCTCCAGGCGGCGCTGCTCGGGCTCGTCGCGCTCATCCTCGCGTTCGGGCTCACGATGGCGGTGGGCCGCTACGACAGCAGGCGGGCGGCGGCCGTGGACGACGCGAACGCGATCGGCACCACCTACCTGCGCGCCCAGACGCTACGGGAGCCGATCCGCACGCGCTCGCTCCGAGACCTCCAGCTCTACACCGACGCCAGCATCCGCCTGTCCAACGCGGTTCCCGGAAGCGGCGCGGCCGCTGCGGCGATCGCCGACGAGAACGAGCTGCAGCGCTCGCTCTGGCGCCTGGCGGGCGAGGCGCTCGCGGGCTCGCCGCGGGACAGCGCCCCGCGTCTCTACGTCGACTCGCTCAACGAGATGATCGACATGCAGACCGTCCGCGTGTCCGCGCTCGCGAACCGCGTGCCGACGGCCGTGCTGGTCGTCGAGATCGTCGGCGCGGCGATAGGGCTCGGACTGCTCGCGATGTACCTCGCGATCCTCTCCCGCGGCGTGATCACCGTCGTCCTGGCCGCCGCGTTCGTCTCGGTGCTGCTGCTGATCACCTTCGACCTGGACCGCCCCACGCGCGGTCTCGTGACGGTGCCCGACACCCCGCTCGTGTCGCTCCGCGCCCGATGGCTCGACCCCCGGCGGCGCAAGGGCCGTAGGGGCTCTCCCCGGGGCAGATCGACCACTCGACCGTCCGTCAGGTCGACGGCCCGCGGCGGCTCTGCGCGCGCTCGTCCGCGAGCAGCGCCAGCACGGCGTTCGCCCAGTCGCCGACATCGTCGAGCGGCTCCTGGTCGCGGATCGTCGTGAAGCCGGCGATCAGGACGTCGAGCTCCTGCTCGGTGAGCATGTTCCCGGGCTCGGAGGCCCCGGGCAACGTCGTGCGGCCGAGGTTCGCCTCGGCCTCGCGGGCCTCGGCGAAGCGGAGAACCCGCTCGTGGCCACCGACCGCTTCGGCCAGCTCCTCGAGGAGCTCGTCGACCCGCTTGCGGCCCTCGGGTGTCAGTGCCTCGACCGCCCTGGACAGGTACTCGCTGTGGTGATCGCTCGCGTGCATGCCACTCCCTCCTCGAGCTCATCTTGTCCCAAGAGCGACGGGTTCGGCGTCGTCCGACACGGCCCCCACGAGACCTCCGCACAGCACCTGTGCGACGATCGGAGCCATGGCTTCGACCGCGGGCACCGAAACGGCGCCACCGACGAGCGTCGGCAGCTCCGTGGAGGAAGCTTCGCTCGGCGAGTCGCGCTGGCCGCCCTTCGCCGCGGTGCTCGTGTTCATGGGGCTCAACATCGGGGCGCGCATCTGGCTGCCCCCCGAGAACCTCGTCGGCCTGCCGTGGCTGATGCCGGCGCTCGAGCTGCTGCTGGTCGTCATCCTGATCGCCCACGACCCCGGCAGTCGCGCCAGGAGCCCGAGATGGCTGCGTCGTGCTGCGCTCACCCTGGTGGGCCTGCTGGTCGTGGCCGCGCTCTGGGCGACGACCGTCCTCATCTACCACCTCATCACCGGAGCGAAGGTCACCGAATCGCCAGGACCGCTCCTCGCTGCGGGGAGCCTCGTCTGGCTCGGCAACAACCTCGCGTTCGCACTCCTCTACTGGCTGATGGACAGCGGTGGCCCGACCGTGCGGGCCCGACACCCGGATCCCGTCGACTTCGCGTTCACGCAGCAGATGAGCCCGGAGCTCGCGCCACCCGGCTGGCGCCCCGTCTTCCTCGACTACCTGCACCTCGGCTTCACGAACGCGACCGCGTTCAGCCCCACCGACGTGATGCCGCTGACGCATCGGGCCAAGTACACGATGCTCGTCCAGTCGACGATCGCGCTCGCGCTCTTCGGGCTGATCGTCGCCCGGGCCGTCAACGCGTTCACCTGACGCCCGAAGAGCGCCGTCCCTACAGGCTGACCGGAAAGGTCGCCATCCACACGAGGGTGCCGAGAAAGATGGCCCAACCGACGCCGAGGATGGCGGCACGTGAGGCCTCCGTGCGGAGCCGAGTGCTGATGCCCGCGAAGAACAACGACATCGCGAAGAGCACCACGGACAGCGTGTAGCGGTCGGCGCGCGCGACGTAGGCCGCCGCGACCACCGATTCCGCGCCACCCTTCGCCTCGAGGCGGTCAGCCTCCGCGGCGGCTGCCGACCGGTACTCGGGCATCGCGAACGGTGTCAGCGGCGCCTTCGGGTTCTTGAGCGGCTTCGTCGCGACCCACGCCGTCACGGCCGGGCGGAACTCCGGACGGAAGCGGTCGAAGTAGAAGGCCGCGAGCTTCGTCTCGCCCGCCGAGTACGCGTCGACCCATTCCGTGAACGTCAGCGCATCGATCTGGAGCTGGCGATTGGCGAGGGCCGCCACTCGAGTCGCCTGGATGCGCGCGGCCGTCGACCGGTTGCCGGCGAGCCCCTGCTCGCTGCGCCAGTGAGCCTGCTGGTAGGTCGCCCACGCTGTCGCGACGGCCGCGAGCGCGAGCAGGAGCGTGGTCACGAGCTCCAGATGGTGGATGTGCCTCGGCTCGCCGGTCTCGGGACGCGAGCTCATCGTTCCCGTGCCGCCTCGGGCAGGAGGAGGTAGGCGCCGACGAGAAACGCCAGGGCGCCCAGGAAGGTTCCGCTGTTCGCGAGTGCGGCGTCGAGCAGCTCGCTCGTCTCCGGCACGACGTACGCGCCGACGGCGGACAGGCCGAAGAAGATCGAGCCCAGGAGGTTGAGGGCAGCGATCACCCAGCCCAGGTCGCCCGGATGCCACGAGAGCCACCCGTGTCCCGCCTCCGCGTAGGCGAGCCAACTGGCAACGAGGAAGCACACGGAGCCCAGGGCGTCGGGCCGCCAGGAGAGCAGGTTCGAAGGCTCCGCGTCGAGGCTCTCGATCATCGCCCGGAAGGTACTGATGTTGAAGAAGACGGTGCCGGCGAGCTGGATCGCCGTGGCGAGCCAGTCGATCCGGCGGGGCTCCCAGGAGACGAGCCGGAACCGCCGGGAGTCAGGGCCGGGCGACGGCTCCGTGTTGACCACCTCGACGAATTGGAGCGCAGCGGCGCTCGTGAAGAAGATCGAGCCGACGAAGAACGTGACCCCGTCGGCACCGACACCGACGAGCGACACGTAGCCCGGCACGGCACCGACCGCGAAGCACGCCGATCCGACCATGAAGAGGATCGCGATCCAGAACGCGCGCGTCCGCCAGCGCCGGAGCACGGGCTCGCCCACGTTGGTGCGCTTTCGGTGGGCGCGCGAGCTCCACTCGTGCTCGACCCCGTCGAGGTCGTACACGACGCGGGTGACGAACGAGCCTGGGCCCTCCGCGGCCCGAAGGCGGGCTCCCGCGGGGAGCCCACCGCCCCACTGTCGGGCGTTGCGTCTCAGTGGTGGAACCCGGCCGAGTTCGAGGCATCCCGCACCGGCGCGGGCTGCGCCTGGAGGTGCGGCAGCTGCTTCTCGATGTCCTTCACCAGGAGGTCCGCCATGTCGTGGGTGAAGCCCAGCTTCACGACGACCCGCAGTGCCGCCAGGTCGGTCCGGTTGGCGGGGAACGTGTAGGCCGGGAGCAGCCAGCCGCGCTCCCGCAACGAGTTGGAGACGTCGAACACCGTGAAGTTGCCGATCTCGTCCACGAGCTTGAAGGCGAACACGGGCAGCTCGTCGCCCTTCGTGATCAGCTCGAACGGGCCGAGCTCCGCGATCCGCCCGGCCAGGCGGGTTGCCACCGAGCGGGAGTACAACTGCACCTTGCGGTAGCCGTCGAAGCCGAGCCGCAGGAAGTTGTAGTACTGAGCCACGACCTGCGCGCCCGGGCGCGAGAAGTTCAGCGCGAACGTGGGCATGTTGTCGCCGAGGTAGTTGACCCAGAAGATGAGGTCCTCGGGCAGGGCGGCGGCGTCGCGCCAGACGATCCAGCCGACGCCGGGATAGACGAGGCCGTACTTGTGGCCGGAGGCGTTGATCGAGGCGACCCGGGGCAGCCGGAAGTCCCAGACGAGGTCGGGGTCCGCGAAGGGCGCCACGAATGCTCCCGACGCTCCGTCGACGTGGACGGGGATGTCGAGGCCCGTCCGCTCCTGCAGGTCGTCGAGCGCCTCGCAGATCTGCTGCACCGGCTCGTAGGAGCCGTCGAAGGTCGAGCCGAGAATCGCGACGACCCCGATCGTGTTCTCGTCGCAGAGCTTCACCGCCTCCTCCGCGGACAGGTGATACCGGTCTCCCTCCATCGGCACCAGCCGCATCTCGACGTCCCAGTAGTTCGCGAACTTCTCCCAGCAGACCTGGACGTTGATCCCCATCACGAGGTTCGGCTTCTCGGTGGACTTGCCCTCGGCCTTGCGCCGGTGCTGCCAGAGCCGCTTGAGCGCGAGCCCGCCGAGCATCGCAGCCTCACTCGAGCCGGTCGTCGAGCAGCCAACTGCCTCGGCGGCGTCCGGCGCGTGCCAGAGCCGGCTGAGGATGTTCACGCAGCGCATCTCGAGCTCCGCCGTCTGCGGGTACTCGTCCTTGTCGATCATGTTCTTGTCGAGGCATTCGGCCATGAGCCTCTCGGCGTGCGGCTCCATCCACGTGCTCACGAAGGTCGCGAGGTTCATGCGAGCGTTGCCGTCGAGCATCAGCTCATCGTGGATGATCTGGTAAGCGACCTCGGGCGGCAGCTCCGTGTCGGGCAGACGGTGCCTCGGGATGTTGTCGCCCTCGAGCGTGAAGACCGTCTGGACCGCGAGATCGGCAGACGGAGTCGCCGCCGCCTTGGGGTGTTTCAGCGTCATCGGAATCGCCTCCTGTCAGGTCGCCCCCTCTGCCGCCATCCTCTCACCGGGACCATCCGGGCGTGGCCGGAGGCTCGGGGGCACGTGCACCGCCCGTTGGCCTCCGACCGGCGCGCGGCTTAGGCTGCACGCGTGGCTGGAGCCCTGGCGCTCATCGCGGCATTCCTCTTCGCCCTCGCGGCGGCCCTTCAGCAGAAGGGTGCGCTGAACCTCCCGACGATCTCGCTCGCCGACCCGATGTCGCTCGTGCGGCTGGTCGGCCAGAAGGTTTGGCTCCTCGGCACGGTCGCCCTGTTCGCCGGGTATCTCTTCCAGGCGGGCGCACTCGACCGCGGCCGCCTCTCGGTCATCCAGCCGCTGCTCGTCACCACGGTGGTGTTCGCGCTCCCGCTCGGCTACTTCCTGACGAAGCAGCACGTGGGCCGACGCGAGGTGATCGGCGCGCTCGTGATCATCCTCGGGCTCGGCCTGTTCGTCTACTTCGGCGACCCGGCCGGCGGCAAGGAGAACGCGCCCAACGACGAGTGGGCGATCGCGATCGGCGCCCTGGTCGCGCTCTCGGTCGTCCTCCTCCTCTTCGGCAGCCGCGGCGGGCTCTCGATGAAGGCAGCGGTGTACGGCACGGTCGCGGGACTCATGTTCGGGCTCTCGTCCGCCCTGACGAAGCCGACGCTCGACTACCTCCACGAGAGCGTGAGCACCATGCTGTCCCACTGGGAGTGCTACGCACTCGCGATCGCAGGGGTGGGCGGCTTCGTGCTGCAGCAGGTCTCGCTCGGAACGGGGCGCCTGGCTCCCTCGGTGGCGACGGTGTCGGTGGCGAACCCGCTCGTCGGGATCCTGCTCGGGATCCTCCTCCTGGACGAGCGCTTGAGCCGCCCCGCCTGGCACGTCGTCCTCGCGGTCATCGGCCTCGCGCTCGCGCTCGTCGGCGCGGTGGTCATCTCGCTCGCCCGGGAGGCGACGAAGGACGAGCTGGCCGTCCCCGATGTGGCGGACGGCTCGGCCGCGATGGCGTAGTCCCCGCGAGCGGTTCGCCGGCCACTGCGAGGGCTAGCCCGCCGCGGGACTGCCTCACGTCGCCGCCCCAGGCGGCACGGCACGACGTCAACCGAGGCCGGCTAGCGGATCATTCTCGGGGACCGCTGCCCGGGCGCGGGCCTGCTCGAGGTCGAATCCGTCACGTCCCGCACGACGGGAGCGCCTCCAGGGAACGCGCGGCCACCAGCGATCGGAGCGTGCGGATCGGGACGGCGACCGCGAACCCTGTCCGGGGATCGGTCGCGAACGCAACCGCGACGATTCGACCTCTGGCGTCGATCACCGGACCGCCGGGCTCGTCGTGCCGAAGGGTCGACGTCAGGCGCATCACGCGTCCGTGGACGCCGAACGGCGCTCCCGCGACGCTGTCCACGACGACTCCCGGGACCAGCCGAGGCTCGGCTGACAGCGGATAGCCGACCACGGCGACCGACGCCCCGAGAGCGACATTCCGCCCGAGCGGCAGCATCTGCGGGAGTCGGCGCTCGACCCGGGCGATGCCGAACTCGCCGAGGCGATAGACCTGCGCCGCCTCGAGCGTCCTCGCTCGACCGTTCCGAGGAGCGACCTTGAGCGCGCCGCCGCCCGGAAGGACATCGCGCTGCGCGATCAGGATCTTCGAGTCGAGCGCGAAGCCCGACCCGGTCGGGATCCCGTCGCACGCGGTGTTGCGGATCCGCAGCGCGCCGCGCCGCACTTGACGTCTCGCGCGGCCGGGGGACACGGTCGCCAAGGCCGTAGCGCGTGCTTCGACGCCCGGGTCGACCTCGACCAGTGGCGGCGCGTCGAGACGCACCTGACCGCTCGGTGGCTTGTCCACGACGACGAGGCCGCAGCCGGGGATGAGCGAGAACGCAACGAGCCCCACTGCGAGGAGACCCAGGAACGCCCATCCAGGACCGATGATCATCGGAGCTGCGCCAGATACGCGTCGAGAGTCGCGCCCGCCCGCTTGCAGCTCGCGAGGCTCGATGGAGCGCTCGCGGAGATCGTGCTCGGACGCTTGGCCTTGACCGCCCCGAGGTCCTTCGTACAGGCGCTGAGCTTCGAAGCGATCGTCGCGAGCGTCGCCTGTCGCGCCTGAAGCTTGCTGCGTTCCTTCGCGATGCGGGCGTTCTCGTTCGCGAGCTCACGCTGCCGCCGGGTGAGCGTGCCCACGCTGACCTTCGACCGTTGCAATGCCGTTCGGGTCGAGTCGAGTTGGCTCGCGAGCCGATTGGCCTGGACTGTTCGTTGGTTGAGCGCACGGCTCCGCTCCACGATCACCACGCGCAGGCCAGTGACGGACTCCTCGGCGACGACGGCGCGCCGATGCCAGTCGTCGGCTCGGCCCCGGTTCGAGTAGACGGCTCGTACGAGCGGTGCCGCCACGACGACGAGCACGAGCGCGCCAAGCGCCAGTTTCACCTTCCAGCCTTGCAGTTCCAGTTCCATCGGGTTCTCCTGGCGTCGTCGATCCGAGCTCTCGATGCGTGGAGGGATGCCCTCCCTGTATCGGGCGACGGACGTCGTTCGAATCACTCGAACGAGGGAAGCCCGCCACGGAACGAACGCGGGCGACGAACGGCTGCGGGCCCCCCGAAGGCGGCCATGCTCGTCACCGCACTCGTCGAGGCCGCAGCTACCCCACGCCGGTGTTGGCGTAGGCGCTGGTCCATTCCATGGGGCCCGCGCGGCGTAGACTCGCGTCGACGCACCACTTCCTCCGCGCGGAAAGGAACCCTCATGCCAAGAGTCGTCATCACGCACGCTGTCGAAGACGTGCAGCGCTGGCTGAACGGCAAGGCCGCTCGCACCGAAGCCATCGAGTCTGGGTCCGGAAGCAATGTGACCGACTACGTCGCCCAGGACGGCAGCAACAACATCGCCGTCGCTGCCGATGTCAGCGACCTCGCCGCAATGGGAGCGATGCTGGCCTCCCCGTCTCCCGAGATCGTGGCAACGATGCAGGAGCACGGGGTGATCCCGCCTCTCACCGTCTACATCGAGGCGTAGTCTTTCGCGGCCCTGGCCCCGGCGGATAAACTGTCACCCAGACGATCTGGATCGGCTGCTCTGGAAGCTTTCAACCCGGTGGGCCTCCACTTCGCGACGACGACTGCTCAGGCGTCGCCCCTCATCGTGTCCCGCTGCGACGATTTCGGAGCACGACCAACGCTCCGCCTGCCAGTGCGAGTATCGCCAGTGGAATGACGAGCACGACAGGAAACTTCTGGCCTGGGAGCGGCTTGTAGTCCAGGCTTCCGTCGATCTTGAACGGCTTGCCGTCGACCGTCCCCGGTACGGTCCAGTTGAAGATGTGATGAGGGATGGTCTTGTCGGCTGAGACGACGGGCGGGTAGGTCGTGCTCATCCAGTGGATGCGGTGGTCGTGCCAGTCGAAGGTTCGGCCTGGGGGTGCGACTTTGACCCAGACGGGGGTCGCTTTGGGGTTGGCTTGTGCCGGGAGCTTGATGTGGCCGTAGCGGTCGTCGTTCAAGTAGGTGGCGGGCGAGAGCGTGTTGCGATAGACGCCGGTGTCGTCGAAACGGAGATACGGCTCGTTCTGGTAGCCGTCGATGATCAGCGTTGTATCGCGGTCGACGTGGACCTCTAGCCGGTCGTCAGAGTCGATGACCTGGACGTGGATCGCGGCGTTGGCCGGGGTCAGCCTGACGACGGTGGAGTGGTAGCCGAGCCTCCCCCCGCCGCCGCCGTGAGCGGCGGCGGCGGGGGTGAGAACGACGGCGACCAGGACGGCCGCGGCGATGGAACGAAGAGTCACGACTTCCGGCGTGCGATCCCGAGGCCGAGAGCGCCCAGCAGCGCGATGGGGACCGCAAAGACAAAGCCCTTGCTCGCCTTCGCCTTGATCGCCGACACGCCGGCGGGGTAGTCCTGCACCGGTGAGTTCGCCGCCGTGATCATCACTTGCGGGGCCGGCTCGTCCGCGCTCGGCCCGCCGATCCAGCGGACGACCTCACCGTTGGAGTACGTCTGCAGCGCCTTGAACGTTGCGATGGTTCCGGCCTTTGCCTTGGGAACGAGCAACGACATCGGGAATGACTGGAACTGGCCGGGCCCGATCTTGGCGCCCTTCGATGTCCACACGACCCTGCTGACCTGCTGGGTGGAAGTGTCGTCGAACACCTTCACCGGCTTGGCGAGCTTGGTGAAGTACACCTTCGCCGTCCAACCGGGGATCGGGGCGGTCGAGAGGAAGAACACTCCCGGCGGGATCTGGACGTCGACCTTGACAGTCGATGCGTTGCCTCGTTCGTTGGGAACCTGAACGTTGACGACGGTGAAACCGCCTGACGGCAGGGCATTCGGGTGCACCGTCACGTGCGCTTGCGCGACGCCGACGAGAGCGAGTCCCGCGACGGCGATCGTGAAGAGCGTGGTCAGTCGTGCCCTCATGATTTCGGTGTGTCCTTTCGGATTGGAATGTTCAGCGTGGTGCTCCACTGGTCGAACTCGCCCCGGCGTATCTCGACGAGAATCCGCCAGAGACCCGCCAGCGGGAACGACGCTGCCGTCACGACAGCGTGTCCCGGCCCGGCCGGAGTGGCCGTGAACCGCAGCGGCCCGATCCCGGCGGCCGGCAACGAGGCCGAGACGCGGGTCTCGTCTACGCGGACGGGTTGGCCCGTGGAACGGTCGAGCAGGTAGAGGTGCATCTCGTTCATGCCGGTTCGAGCCGGGTCGACGACGAAGTTGAGGTCGAACGGCCCGATCCGCGTATCGCGCGAGACGGGTCCGGCCGCCGCTGCCGTCTGAGCCTTGGCGGGACGCTCCGCGACGAGCACGGCGGTCACGCCAACGACGGCGACCATCAGCACGACTTCGACCACGGTCGACCGAACGAACCAGCGACGCTCTGGTGGCGATGCTCCCGCTCGGAGTCGTCGGACGGAGCGGCGGTTGTTGAACGCACCCAGAGCAAGAAGAGGCAGCAGGAGCGCGACCTTGGCGAGCAGTAGCCGTCCGTAGGTCGTCTCCCACAACCCCGCCCACGAGCGCACCTCGAGGAAGCCGTTGACCACGCCCGCTGCGATCAGGACTCCGACTGCGATCACAGCCAGCGAAGAGAAGCGTGGCACGGCAGTGGCCGCGAGCGACCAGCGCTCGCCGCCTGCTTGGACAAGCGCGAACAGGAGGAACACAAGCCCGCCGACCCAGACGCCCGCAGCGACCACATGCAACCAGTCGCTGACGACCGCCATGCCCCCGTCGACGCGAGCATGACCCGACAATCCGGGCGTGGCGGCTATCGCAAGGGCAAGGGCGATTGCAGCGAGCCCAGGTGCCCGGCGGTCGACTGCTCCCCGGCGCGCCGCGATCACCGCGACCACGGCGAGGATGGTGGAGAGCACCGAACGGGTGAGCCAGACCTCGCCGAAACGAGTGCCGAGCACGTCCCGTAGAACCGACGTCCTGATGGCAGCGTCGAGCCCGAGACCGGCAGCTTGGGCACCTTCGATCCCGACCCATGCCATCGACGCGACCGCGAGCAGAGCCGCCACGAATGCTACCGCCCACCACATCGGTCTCCTGACCCGATCGGGTTGATCTCGGACGACCCGGGCGAGAACAACGGTGCCGCCCACGCACAACAGGATCAACACGAGGTTGACGAACCGCACGACCGCGAACGCGCGGTCCACGCTCCCCGAGCCGCCGTTGGCGTCGAGCACCTGCGATGCGACCCCGGCAGCGTCCGCGCCCGGCTTGCCGACGTGGAACACGAATGCGCCACGTACCGGGTGCGAGTCCGCCGAGATCACCCGCCAGGCCACCGTGTATGTGCCCTTCCCAAGGCCAGACGGAAGCCCGACCGCGACCTCGTCTGCCTGCGGGCGGGTCACGTGCCCGTCGTCGACCCGCTTTGCGTTGCCGTCATAGACACGAACCGAGCCGAGCACAGTCTCGATCGGCTCGTCGAACCGCAGCAGTACCCGGCGAGGCGCGGCCGCGATCACCGCGTCGTTCGACGGCGTCGTGTCGAGCAGCGTCGCGTGGGCGAACGCGGACGGGACAACAGCCAGCGCCCACACGGCGACAGCCATCGCAACCCGCACGGCCCGCCGCGCAACCCGATGTCGCGGACGAGAAATACGAGACTCCTTCGCTTGTCCAAGCAGACGGCGCGCCGATCGCGCACCGCAACTTCGAGCTCAGCTCGAACGCAACGGAGGGCCTCGCGTCCCGAAGCCGAGCGCCAGGACCGGACGCCGCGGCGCGTCGACGCGCCCGGTTGGAGCGGGGACGACCACCGACCCCGACCAAGACCGATGCCTCGGCGCTCCTCCGAGCACGCGGCCAACGGCTCCCGCGGCACGAAGCAGCCACCGCGCGAGCCCGAAAGCCAACAGTGCGAACGGAATCTGCACGGCAAGCCCGACGACGAACGTCGGCTCGAACACCGCATTCCACGGCAGAGACCCGTCATGCGCCAGGCGCTCGAACAGCTCCTGGCAGGCGAAGACGGCCGGGGCGACCAAACCGAAGTGCCACGCTCGAAGCGCCCGCCTGGTACTGCCTCCTCGATGGCCAGACTCTGCGACAAGTCCAAAGGCGACGACGACCGTGCACAGCGCAAGAACCAGCGGCAAGTACGCCAGGTACCGGTGACCGGTCTCCGCCAAGAGATGAGCACGCTCGCCGGGATCGGGCGCAACGATCCGGTAGTCAACGCTGTGCGCGACCTGCGACCCGATCACCGCGAGCGGCAACGAAACGCACCAGGCCGAAAACTCCCGCCTCACCACGTGAATATAAGCCAGGACCGACCGCCCGACGGGCGTCGCCGCTCCAAACGGGCCGTAGGTCGCGCCCGTCCGCCCGCGCTCCCGCTCCGGTCGGGCCAACTTGGGGGCCACGCGTGAGCGAAGCGAACGCGGGGGCTGGCCCGACCGGACGCGGGCGGGCGCCTGTTCGCAACGAATGTAAGTCGCGGGTGTTCTTACTCAGGTTGGTGCGTCAAGGCGCGGCCCGCGAGAGGATTGGGGAGTCCCGCCTGAACCCCCACACAGCGGCGTAGATGCCAAGGGACAGCTCCCAAAGGAACTCCGGAATTGTCGCGAGGGCCTGCACCGTGCCGCCTGCGTCCCAGAGGTCGAACAGCACGCCTATCCCCGAAAGGATGATGAGAGGGCCTCCGATAAGTCCCAGCATGGCCATGCCGCGTGGGACGAGGCCGGATCGGTACATCAGGTAGCCCAAGATCAGTCCGTTCCCCCAGCCGACGATGAAGCCGGGGCCGAGCAAGAACGTCCAATCCTTGATCGCAGCGAGCGAAACGGCCAACGAGGCCGCGTCAGGATCATCCTGCCGCAAGCTGACGATCCCGAGGACTGCGAGGATGCCGGCCGCAATGAAGGCACACTCGACGATTCGAGCAGTGACGTAGCCGAGGGCAAGGACTTCGTTCTGGCGTCTCAGTATCGGGAACACCACGACGGCGGTTCCGATGTTCGCGATGATGAGAAGGAGCTCCAAGAGGACTCCCAGGTAGATCTGGTTGTCCTCCCCGCCACCGGCGATGTAACCGGCTGGGTCGTCGAGAACGGGTTGGAAGAGGGCCAGCGCAGGTATCGACGTGAGGAACGTGATGATGAACAACACTCCGAAGATCCGAGCGTTCCTCTGGTCCTCTTCCATCGGTGGCTCTCTCCTTTCCGCTCGAGTCTGGCGAGCGTAAGGAACGATCTCCCCCATTACAACTCTGGCCCGACGAGACTTTGGAGGCCCTCTAGGCAGAGCGTCCAAAGCCTCCTAGGCAGAGCGTCCACAAGCGAAGGGGCCCCCGGAGGGCCCGAAAATGCTGGAGTGGAGGCGGCGGGAATCGAACCCGCGCAAGGTTTCAACCGGCGGGCGGTGGCGACCGCTGGAGTGAGCTTTTCTTCGGGTGGTACCGGCAGAGTCTGGGATCTTGATCACGTAGACCACGCCGGTACCGGGCTCGTCTTGATCGCTGAGGCTCCATTCGGCTCCACGCCCGCGCGGCGTAGCATCCTGCTGACTGACGCAGGTCTCCGTGTACTGCGGCGCCATCAGTATCCGTTGAGCTCGCCGATCCGAACCCCGAGCGCCTGTCCGGCCGCGCGTAACCGGTTCGCGCCGCGCCTCAGGTAGCGGTCAGCTCGTTTCGCGTCCCTCGTGGCGGCGGCGACCTCCCCGCTGTCGTTCTCGCTGAAGTCGAGCTGACTCCTGGTTCCCTTCAGCGTCGCCTCGAACCCCTGAAGAGCGAGCTCTCTCCCCCGCCGTGCGCTCGCCGTCGTCCCGTGCGCGCGGCGAAGATGCGCGAGAAGGTGGACCAGCTTTGCATGGAGCTTCTTTCGATCGTGCGTCACACGAATCTCTCTGACACCACGGAGCAGGTCTTGCTTGATGGAAAGATCAGCTCGCCCGAGCGCCGGCGCCGACGACCGGCATCCGCTGACCAGCGCGAGACCGATGAGACAGAGCGCCATACAACAGGGGAGACGTGCGCGAGCCAGTCGGACATGCCGGACGATCTTCCGCATCGACACAGTCTTCATCTTGCAGCACATGGACATCGTCGCGCCCGCTGCTTGACCGATCAGAACATGGAGGCGGCGGGAATCGAACCCGCGTCGCGGGGCGGCTGCGACTGATGATCCGGAGGAATCGGACTTACTGGGTGAGTGGCTCTCGGAGTTCGCGGTCGAGCCGTGTCACAAAGTGGATGCCAAGGGCCTCCGGTGAGCAGCGGAACGGTTGTCGCGGCCGGCTGGCACGACACGTACTTCAGGTGGGAGATCTCGACCCCTCAGCGGATCGTTAGTCGGCTGCAGCAGCTTCCGGGCCAGGGTTCGGTGTCGGTCGGTCGGAAGCTGTACGCCGAACGTGATCGCTTCGGGACGTGGCAGCACGTCCTCGGCCCTCAGAACGTCCTGGTGAGCTGGGCTGTCGATACCCCGAAGCACGGGTTGATCCGTCGGCTGGAAGTGCAAGCGCACCTGGGGGATTCGGGTGAGGATGATCTTTGCGCTGGGCGTCGTGCGCTCGCGCGAGATCTCGGCGTGTCGCCCGGCGACGCGGAAGTCTGGGCATTCGACGTGAGCCTCGACGAACTGCTGGCGGTTCCGCGGTCGGCCTGGGCCGCGGCGTAGGAGGGCTGGGCCGAGGGTCGGGGGTGGCCGTGCCGCCGGAAGGCGGCGGGCCGCCCCGACCTCGGCTCTGTCGTCAACAGGTCACATTCGGAGTATGTTGCACTCGATGTTCGGCTTCGTTTCACAGGGGAAAGCCGTCAAGCGGCGGATACAGACGCTGGTCCAGCTCAACCTCGAACTCGCCAAGCTTGAAGGGAAGCAGAAGGCGATTTCGGTTGGAGTCGCCGGCGGTCTGGGTATCGCTGCGGCCGTCCTCGCTGTCTACGGCATCGGTTTCGCTTTCGCGACCCTGGCTGCGGGCCTGAGCGAGGTGCTTGCGTGGTGGCTGTCGCTCCTCATCGTCACGGCAATCATCTTCCTCCTCGCCGCGATCGCCGCGTTCCTAGCCAAGCGCTTCGCCCGCAAAGCCTCGCCTCCGAAGCCTGCAGCGGCGATCGAAGAGGCAGAGCGCACCATCGGCACACTCCAGAGCCATGTCTGAGCGGACAGTCGAAGACATCCGGAGCGAGCTGGCCGCCGAACGACAGCATCTCGACGACGACCTGGCCAGGCTCAAATCCGATGTTCGCTCACTCGCGCTGTTCATGGTCGTCGGCCTTATCGTCGTCGCGCTCGTTACGTGGCGCCTGGGCAAACGCAAGGGCGCCGGGACGGTTTGGAAACTCGTGAAGTAGCGCTCCAGGTCGGACGTACCTCGACGAGATCGGAATCGGCGATCTCGCGGATGCACTAGCGCGGGGGCAGCTGCCCCACTTGAATCACAAGCGTCGCCAGAACTGGAGACAGAACGAGACGAGGCCCGTGAGGGCCTCGAAACGCTGGAGTGGAGGCGGCGGGAATCGAACCCGCGTCCGCGGTCGTACCGAACGAACGTCTACGAGCGTAGTCCGCGCTTGGATCTCGCCCGACGGCCGGAGGCGGACGCCCTACCGGCGGGCCAGCCTATCCTTTGGGTGTCGAGCCTCCGGCGATTGGCGCTCCTTCGGCTCCTAGCCCGATCGTTGGCGCCCCGTGCCCCGGCCTCGGGCCGAACCGGGATGGGACGTCGCCTGACCTAGATTCGACTAGGCGGCGAGTGCGAGATTGTGCTTCGCACTTGCGTTTGTGCCGGTTGTTTTACGAGGCCGACCGGCGACCTCGGCTCGCTGCTCGACCGGAGAACCGACCACGTCGAGACCTGGTCGCCCCCGTATGTTGTCCTCCCAGGGTAGCCGTGCGCGGGAACGCGCGTAGGCACTTCGTCTTGAATCAACACGAAGTGCCGCTGACGACGTCGGCCACGTGGCGGCAGGGGCTGCGTTCCAGGGCAGGGCCCGCGACGTGAACGGTACGCCGGCCGGGCGTCTACGACGTGCCGGTGGGAGACGCCGGCGACGTCTGGGTGGGCTCGTCGTCGCGCTTGCCCCAGCGGTAGCGCACGCGGATCAGGGCGATCATCATCACGGCGAGGGCCAGTGCGAGGCCGACCCAGGCCCAGCCCGTCTGGAACTCGTTGTCCTCGATCACCTTCACCAGCGTGCAGAGCGCGAGCGCGACGCCGAGGATCGCCGTGACGATCGCGGTCGGCCATCCCCGCATGGAGAGCCGGGGAATGAAGACGGGAAGGAACTCCCAGACGAGGATGCCGAGCGCGAACAACGCCGCGTACAGCGCGAAGTTCGACCCCTCGTAGCCCGTCGTCCAGCCACATTTCCTCGCTCCGACATCGGACGTCGCCACGCAGACCCGTGTCCACGGTGCCAGCATCTCGACGAGGAAGGCCGCGCTGAGCACGATGATCAGCTTCGACCCCAGCGGCCTGTCCAGGAAGGCCCGCACGGGGCCGGAGTCTACGCGTCCCGCTGCGACCGTCCGCACCTCTCACAACTCCGCTCGTATCTGATGGTTCAGGACATCCGCCGATATGCCGACTATCGTCTGGAACAACACGAACGATCTGAGGAGGACGCGCGGCGTGCCCATCACGTATCAGTACGAGACCCTGGCGAACCTGCGGGAGCGCGCCAAGGAAGAGGTCGGCAAGGTCGTCGTGGGCCAGGGGAGGGCCGTCGAGCTGCTGCTGATCGCGGCCATGGCACGCGGCCACGTCCTCCTGGAGGGGCCTCCGGGCACCGCCAAGACACTGCTCGGGCGGGCGACCGCCTACGTCCTCGGAGCCGACTTCAACCGTGTCCAGTTCACGCCGGACACCACCCCGACGGAGCTCGTCGGCGAGAACGTCACGCGTGCGGGCGAGACGAAGTTCGTGAAGGGCACGATCTTCACCAACGTGCTCCTCGCGGACGAGATCAACCGCACCCCGCCGCGCACGCAGGCCGCCCTGCTCGAGGCGATGGCCGAGCGGAGCATCACCGTGGAGGGTCGCGTGCATCGCCTGCCCGACCCGTTCCTCGTGATCGCGACGCAGAACCCGTTCGAGCAGGAGGGCGTCTTTCCGCTCCCGGAGTCGAACCTCGACCGGTTCCTGTTCAAGGTCTACATCGACTACACGGATCTCGAGCACGAGGTCGACATGCTCCGGCTCCCGCACACCGGCGTCACGCCCGACATGCTCGGCGAGATCATGCCGCTGCTCGGCATCGTCGGCCTGGACAAGGCCCGCATCGAGCTCGACGCCACCATCGTGCCCGAGGAGGTGGCCCGCTACGTGATCGGCGTCGTCCGCCGGACGCGGGTCCTCGAGGGCATCATGCTCGGAGCGAGCTCGCGCGCGGCGATCCACCTGATGAGCGCGACCAAGGCGAACGCGCGTCTCGAGGGGCGAGACACGGTGACGATCGAGGACGTCCGCACCATGGCGCAGTACGTGCTGCCTCACCGCCTCATCTGCGAGGACGAGCACCTGGACCCGGCCGACGCGCTCCAGATCGCGCTCGACTCGCCGATCATGTCGGAGCCGTAGAGGGCGGGTCGACCCCGCCCCCTACGGTCGTTCGCGTCAGTCCGCCAGCGCCTGCTCGAGCGCCCGCCGCGCGATCACCTGTGCGAGGTGGGCACGGTACTCCGATGACCCTGCATGGTCGCTCGGGGGCTCGGCGTCCTTCGTGACGAGCGCCGCGGCCTCCGCGACCGAGGCTCCGCCGGCCAGCGCGTCCTCCGCGGCCCGCGCGCGGAGCGGCGTGCCGCCCATGTTGACGAGCCCGATCGAGGCTCCGGCGATCGAGCCGTTGTCGCGGTGCACGAGCGCCGCGACCCCGACGGTGGCCCAGTCCTGGGCTCGACGGTTCGCCTTGATGTACGCCCAGCCGGCCGACGCGGCGAGCTTCGGCACACGGGCCTCGACGAGGACCTCGTCCGGTGCGAGCGCGGTCTCGAAGACGCCCGTGAAGAACTCCGCGGCGGGGATGACGCGCTCGCCGCCCTTCCCGCGCGCGACGAACTCCGCGCCGAGGGCGAGCATCACGGCAGGCATGTCCGAGGCCGGATCGCCGTGCGAGAGCGTGCCCCCGAGCGTGCCGCGATGCCGCACCTGCGGGTCGCCGATCTGCCCCGCCGTGTACGACACGATCGGGCAGTGCTCGGCGAGCAGGGCGTCGGAGGCGATGCCCGCGTGACGCGTGAGCGCCCCGATCGCGACGTGCGTCCCGCCGTCCTTCACGTACGCGAGGTCGGAGAGGCGGCCGAGATCGACGAGCTTCGACGGCCGCGCGATGCGGAGCTTCATGGCGGGGATCAGCGAGTGCCCGCCGGCGAGGAGCTTCGCGTCCCCGCCGCCCGCGCCGAGCAGCTCGATTGCGTGGTCGACGCTCTCCGCGACGTCGTAGTCGAACGATGCTGGGATCACGCCTTCGCCTCCTGGATCGCGCGCCAGACACGCTCGGGCGTGGCCGGCATCTGGATGTCCTTCACACCGAGGTGGGACAGCGCGTCGAGCACGGCGTTGATCACCGCCGGAGCGGCGGCGATCGTGCCGGTCTCCCCCACGCCCTTCACACCGAGGGGGTTCGTCGGGCTCGGGCTCTCCGTGCGGTCGAGCTCGTACGACAGGCAGCTCTGCCGCCGAGGGCACGAGGTACGTGACGAGGTTGGCCGTCTGCAGGTTGCCGTCCGCGTCGTACGTGCCCTCCTCGTAGAGGGCCGTCGAGATGCCCTGCGTGATGCCGCCGTGCACCTGGCCGTCGACGATGAGCGGGTTGACGACCGTGCCGACGTCGTCGATGGCGACGTATCGGACGAGGCGGGCGTCGCCCGTCTCGGTGTCGACCTCGACGACCGCCGCGTGCGCACCGCCGGGCCACGAGAAGTTCGGCGGGTCGTAGACCGCTGTCCCCTCGAGCCCCGGCTCCATGCCGTCGGGCAGGTCGTGCGCGGCGAACGCCGCCCAGGCGGCCGCCGCAAGGGTCGTCTCCTTGTCCGGCGAGCCCTTGACGCTGAACGTGCCGTTCGCGAACTCGAGGTCGTCCGCGGAGACCTCGAACTGGTGGGCCACGATCTGCCGCGCCTTGTCGATCACCTTCTCGGCGGCGAAGCAGAGCGCGACGCCCCCGACCGGGAGGCTCCGGCTGCCGTAGGTGTCCAGCCCGTTGTGGGAAATGGACGTGTCGCCGTGCAACACCTCCACCGCGTCGATGTCACAGCCGAGCTGATCGGCCACGATCTGCGCCCAGGCGGTCTCGTGGCCCTGTCCGTGCGGTGAGGTGCCTGTGATCACCTGGACGGAGCCGGTGGGCAGGTATCGGATGGTCGCTTGCTCCCATCCCCCTGCCGCGTACCGGATCGCGCCGAGGATCCGGGACGGGGCGAGGCCGCACATCTCGTTGTACGTCGAGAAGCCGACCCCGAGCTGCTTGGCGGTCCCGTTCTCGCGGCGCTTCGCCTGCTCCGCGCGGATCGCGTCGAGGTCGAGATGCTCGAGCAGCTTGTCGAGCGACGCCTCGTAGTCGCCGGAGTCGATCGTCAGGCCGGATCCCATCGTCGCCGGGAACTCCTTGTGGAAGTTCTTGCGGCGGAGCTCGATCCGATCCATCCCGAGCTCGTCGGCCAGCGCGTCGATCGTCCGCTCGATCACGTAGGTCGCCTCGGGGCGACCGGCGCCTCGGTACGCGTCGGTGGGCGTCGTGTTGGTGAAGACGCCCGTGAACTCGACGCTGTAGTTCGGGATCGCGTACGGCCCGGAGTAGATCCACGCCCCGAGCAGCGGGATGCCGGGCGTGACGAGCTGGAGGTATGCGCCCATCGCCGCCGTGACCCGCGCGCGGCAATGGGTGATCGTGCCGTCCTTCGTCGCGCCGAAGGTGTACTCGGTGATGAAGTCCCGGCCGTGGATGGTCGCGAGGTAGTTCTCCGAGCGCTCCTCCGTCCACTTGACGGGCCGGTCGAGCCGGCGGGCGATGGCGATCGCGAGGAGATCCTCTGCGTAGACGTCGAGCTTCGAGCCGAAGCCGCCGCCGACGTCGGGCGCGACGACCCTCACCTTCGTCTCGCTCATGCCGAGCGTCGCCGCTGCGAGCAGGCGAAGGATGTGAGGGATCTGCGTCGCCGCGTAGAGCGTCACGTCGCCCGTCGTCCCGGGGACGGCGAGGACGGCGCGCGGCTCGATCGCGTTCGGGATCAGCCGCGGCTGGTAGTAGCGGCGCGTCACGACCACCTCGGCGTCTTCGATCGCCTGGCCGGTCGCGTCGGTGTCGAGGCGCCACACGTAGCACTCGTTCGTGCCGAGATCCGGGTGCGCGAGCGGTGCGCCGTCCTCGAGCGCCTTCCCCACGTCGACGATCGCGTCGAGCGGCTCCCAGTCGATCTCGACGAGCTCCGCCGCGTCCTTCGCGTGCGCCCGGCTCTCGGCGATCACCACCGCGACGCCGTCGCCCTGGTAGCGGGCGACGTCGGTCAGCGGGTAGTGCGGCGGGTTCTTCATCTCCTCGGTGACCGGCCAGGCGCACGGCATCGCGGCCTTCCAGTCGCCCGAGAGGTCCGCCGCGGAGAACGCGGCGACAACGCCCTCTGCCCCACGCGCCGCCGTGAGGTCGACGCTCTTCACCCGTGCGTGGGCGTAGGGGCTGCGGACGACGACCATCGAGACCGTCCCCACCGGAGCCATGTTGTCGACGTACGTTCCGCGCCCGGTGAGGAGCGCCTGGTCCTCGCGGCGCTTGACGGGCGACCCGATGTACGCGGTTCGCTCCTCCGTGGCGCTCATGACGCCTTCCCCATCGCGGTCGCGGCGCCCTGGATCGCCGCGACGATGTTGTGGTAGCCGGTGCACCGGCAGAGGTTCCCCTCGAGGCCGTCGCGGATCGCCTCCTCGCTCGTCGCCTCGCCGTGCTCGATCAGCGAGACGGCCGCCATCACCATGCCCGGCGTGCAGTAGCCGCACTGGAGGGCGTGATGGTCGTGGAACGCCTGCTGGACCGGGTGAAGGTCACCGTTGGTCGCGAGGCCCTCGATCGTCGTGATCTCGTCTCCGTCCGCCTGGACGCCGAGCACGGTGCACGACTTCACGGACTCGCCGTCGACGAGCACGGTGCAGGAGCCGCACGACGAGGTGTCGCAGCCCACGTTCGTTCCGGTCAGCCCCAGCCGGTCGCGCAGGACGTAGACGAGCAGCTCACGCGGCTCGAGCTCGAGCTCGTGCCTCGTCCCGTTCACGGTCAATGCAACGCGTCGCATCCCGACGGCCTCCCTTCCTCGGAGTGAGCCAGTTCGGTGCGCAGCCTACTCCTCCACGGGTCGCGCCCGTCACGCCGTAGGCTCCCGCCGATGACTGAGATCCGGGAGATACGCGAGGACGAGCTCGAGCGGTGGGTCGACACCATGCGGGCTGCCTTCGACGAGACGCCGACGGTCGGCGACTACCTCGACTGGAAGCGCCAGGCGCGCGAGACGATCTGGCTGCTCGCCTCCGAGGACGGGGACGACGTGGGCGCCGCGATCGGTATCGGCGGCTGGCACTCGCCCGAGGGCGTGGCCCGCGGCGAGGTGCGGGTGATCGCCGACGGACGCGGGCGCGGCGTCGGCTCGGCGCTGCTCGAGGCGCTCGCCGCATGGGCGGTCGGGCTCGGCTACACCGAGCTGACGGGACCCGTCAAGGAGACGGACGAGGCGTCGATCGCCTGGGCGGCTCGTCGCGGCTTCGTCGAGGTGGGGCGCAACTCGACGCTCGTCCTCGACCTGACGGCGATCGAGGCGCCGGTCGTGGAGCCTCCGGAGGGGATCGAGATCGTCCCCTGGGCGGAGCGCCCCGAGCTCGCGGCGGGGATGTACGAGGTGGCGCGCGAGGCGTACCCCGACGTCCCCGGCGAGGAGGACGCCGAGATCGCGTCGTTCGAGGAGTGGCTCTCGATGGACATGCAGGGAGCGGGCGACTCTCCGGACGCGACGTTCGTCGCGCTGGCGGACGGGCACGTGGTTGCCTACGCGAAGCTCTCGCTCTCCCGCGCCCGGCCGTCGGTCGCGATGCACGACATGACCGGCGTCCTGAGGGCGTGGCGGGGCCGCGGGATCGCCCGGGCGCTCAAGGCGGCGGAGATCGCCTGGGCGAAGGAGCACGGCTACGAGCGCCTCGAGACACAGAACGAGGAGCGGAACGAGCCGATCCGCCGCCTCAACGTGCGTCACGGCTACGTCGTCGAGCCCGGCTCGATCACGGTACGCGGTCCCGTCGGAAAGGGCGTCCCGAACGGAGAGGTGTCCGACTGAAGTCGGACACCTGGCGAGGGTCTCGTGTCCGACTTCAGTCGGACACGTCGCCCTCCGCCTGCCTCAGCGGCGCGCCTTGAGCGCGCGCTCCATCTGGCGCTTCGCGTCGCGCTCGGCGAGGTCGCGACGCTTGTCGATGCGCTCCTTGCCACGCGCGAGCGCGATCTCGACCTTGACGCGCCCGTCCTTGAAGTAGAGGCGTGTGGGAACGAGCGTCAGGCCCTTCTCGCGCACCTTGCCGTACAGCGAGTCGATCTCGCGGCGGTGGAGAAGGAGCTTGCGGTCGCGCTCGGGCCGGTGGTTCGAGATGTTCCCCCGCGCGTACTCGGAGATCGACGCGCCGACCAGCCACGCCTCGCCGTCGCGGATCTCCGCGTAGGCCTGGCCGAGCTGCGCCCCGCCCTCGCGAAGGGACTTGACCTCGGTCCCGGTCAGCTGGAGACCGGCCTCGATGCGATCGAGGAGGTGGTAGTCGTGCCGCGCGCGGCGGTTCTCGACGATCAGCTTCGTGCCTGACACGCCGCGATTGTAGGGGCGAGGCCCGCCTCGCCCGCCGGCGCCCGGATCCCGGACGAGGCGACCTCCTGGCGCTACTGCGCGGCGCGGGCCTCCGTCAGGCGGCGAGCGAGCTCGCGCAGGAGGTGGAGCGCGAAGGCAGGCTCCGTCTCGACGAGCGTGAGGAAGTCCTCGCGCGGGATCGAGACGCAGCGGACGGGCGTGGTCGCCCGGACGCGGGCGACGCGGGCGCCCTCGTCGACCAGGAGCGCCAGCTCCCCGAAGAAGTCCCCCGGCCCGAGCTCGAGGGTTCCCGACCGCAGCTCGACGGCGACGGTGCCGTCACAGAGCACGAACATCCCGGTGCCCGGATCCTCGGGGAGCGCGAGCACGCGGCCCTTCTCGGCCACGAGCTCGGCCGATCGCGAGGCGACCCGCGCGAGGCCGACCTCGGTCATCCCGGCGAACGGGGGAAGGGCGCGCAGCTCGTCGATGTCCATCACTCGGTTCATATCAAGTCGCGGCGAGACGCTCGTCCGCAAGGGGCGGCCGCCCCCGGTCGCGCGACGTACGGCGGCTAGGCTGGCCCCGTGCACGCGCTCGACACCCGGCTGCCGCTGTACGGCGAGGACTGCGAGCGCGGCGACCTCCGCGACTGACAACGCCTCCATTCTCGTCCCGCCGTCCCTTCGGAGGTCACCCGTGAACGTCACCACCGCCCTCGGCATCGCCGCAGCCACCTGCGGCGTCGCGATGGGCCTGTCCCCGCTCCTGCAGCTCCGCCGCGTGGTCTCCCGGCGGTCGTCGGCCGATATCTCCGTCCCCTACCTGGGCGTGCTCCTGGTCGGGTTCGTGCTGTGGCTCGCGTACGGTGTCGCGCTCGGGAACGCCGCGCTGATCGTCTCGAACGCGGTCGCGCTCACCGCCTACGCGATCACGACCGTCACCGTGTTGCGGTTCCGGTAGGGGCCGAGGCTTGCCTCGCCCTCTCGTGCCGCTCGACGCCGGGCTGGGCCAGGGGTATCTCTACCGCCGTCCGGCGCGGGCGCAGCGGTCGCAGAGAGGGAACCAGGGCGGGCAGGTCTGCCCGCACTGGCGGCAGCGGCCGACCTTGCCGTCGCGCACCTCGACCGCGAGCCGTCTGACGACCCGTTCCGCGGCCGCGCGCTCGAGGTCCGCGGCGCGCTCGATGGTCACGCCGCCGACCCCGGGGTACTGGAGCGCGAACCAGCGGAGGATCGCTGCGACGCGGCCAGCCTCCTCCGCCTCCTCGAGCGACGCGTCGCGAAGGCGTGCGGTGTCGAGCAGGAACTGCAGGAGAGGGCGCTGCGCACGGTCGCCCGCGACGGCGAGTGCGAGCAACCCGAGCAGCTCGCCTCCCTCCGGGTCGACCGGGGCGTTGGCGAGCTGCCACGTCTCCTGGAGACCGAGACGGCGCCCGCGCTCCCGCAGGTGCCGCTCGACGATCGCGAGGCGTCCGCGGATCGGCTGGAGCGACTCGACCGCGAGCCAGCTCTCGTGCGCCCACTCGCGCGTAGCGACGCGGTGCCAGGCGGCCAGCGCGGCGTCGAGATCGCGCGGGTCGTCGATGCCGAGATCGCCGAGCCGCGGCCCGATGCGCGCCTCGTCCACGATCCGGTAGCCCCGGTGGCCCTCCGGGAGCTCCACGTGCGGCTCGAGCGCCGACTCGACGATCTCCGGGTCGGCGCTCGCCCACGGGACGCCCACCAGCACGCCGACGTGGCCGCGCTCGACGAGCCCGAAGCGCCCCGCGCGACCGGCGATCTGGGCGAGCTCCCACGGGAGGAGATCGCGCCGCTGCTCGCCATCGAACTTCGTCGTCTCGGCGAAGAGCAGCGTCTCGCAGGGGAGGTTGACGCCGTGCCCGAGCACGTCGGTGGCGACGCAGACCTCCGCGCTCCCGTGGAGGAACCGGTCGATCTCCTCGCGGCGCGAGGCGAGCGGCATCGCGCCGTACAGCACGGCGACCCTGTCCGGTTGCAGGCGGTTGACCTCGCCGGCGAGCGCGAGGACCGCCTTCCGGCTGAAGGCGACGACGACCGTCCCCGGCGTCAGGGCGCGGAGCTGGCGCGCCCCGACGAACTCGAGGGGAAGCTTGCGCTCGTGGACGCGCAGCTCGGCGTCGGGGAACGCACGCCGCACGAGCGGCAGCGCGTCGAGAGCGCCGAGCAGACGCACGTGCCGGTACTCCCCGGCGAGGAGGAGCTGGGTCCACGCGGCTCCGCGCTCCTCGTCGTCGGCCCACTGCACCTCGTCGAGTACCAGGACGTCGCCCGATCCCGGCGCCATCTCCACCGTGCAGCAGAGGATCGGGGCGTGCTCGTTGACGCGCTCCTCGCCCGTGACGAGGCCGACCTTCTCGTCGCCGAGAAGCGCCGCGAGCCGACGGTGCGCCTCCTGCGCGAGCATCCTGAGCGGCCCGGCGTAGACCCCGCGCCCGTGCTCGGCGAGGAATGCGAGCGCATCGTGCGTCTTGCCCGAGTTCGTCGGCCCCAGGTGCGCGACGACGCTCTCCGGCGGCTTCCTTCGCTCGGGCAGGCGGATCTCGATGCGGTCCTCGGCACGCTTCACCGCAGCGCGCTTGTACGCGCCGGTGGCGCGGGCGTGCCGGGCGGCGCGCGAGGGCCGCCTGGGCGGACGGGAGCGTCGACTTCGTGCCATCGGGCAACCGTAGCGGCGGCTCTTGCAGGCGGGACTCCGGTTGACGCAGAGCCCGAGTCCAAAGGGTTTGGGCTCTGGCTTCAGCCAGAGCCCTGCTCGTCAGACCTTGAGGTAACGGCGGAGCGTCAGGCCGGAGCCCAGCGCACCGACGACCAGGCCGACGCCGAGCAGGATCAGCGCCGTGAGCGTGAAGCCGAGCGCCTTCACGTCGTTGGACGAGTCGATGTGCCCGAGGATCGAGGGAAGCGCTGCCTCCTTGCCGATCAGCAGCAGCACGATCGCGGCAAGCGCACCGACCAGCCCGCACAGGAGCCCCTCGACCATGAACGGCCCGCGGACGAACCAGTTCGTCGCGCCGACGAGCTTCATCACCTCGATCTCCCGTCGGCGCGAGAAGATCGAGAGACGGATCGTGTTCGCGATCAGCAGGACGGACGCGGCGAGCAGGACGATCACGGCGACGAGGAACACGACCTCGATCACCCGTGCGACCTGGAGGATCCGCTTCGAGGTCTGCTGCCCGTCCTTCACGCGCTCCACGCCGGCGAACTTCTCCGCGCGGATCGCGGCCGAGAGCTGCTTCACCTCCTCCGCGCGCTTGGGGGTGATCTCGTAGGAGTCCGGGAGCGGGTTCGTGGGGAGGTCCGCCGTCAGCTCCGGGTACTTCCTCTGCATCCGCTTGAGCGCCTCGGCGCGCGAGACGAACTGGTAGTCCTTGATCCGGTCGTCCGTGCGGAGGAACGACCCGACGGCGTTCACCTGCTTCGGCGAGACGCCCTCGACGAAGAAGACCTTCACCTCGAGCTGGTTCTTCACGTGCTCCGACCAGGAGACGACCCACGACCCGAGCGCGATCAGGAGGCCGAGCAGGAACATCCCGATCAGCACGGTCATCGTCGCAGCGAACGACGTCGAGATGTTCGAGCCGATCGAGCGGAGCGCTTCGGAGACGACGAGCTTGAAGCGGGCCATCACTCCGTCTCGTATCCGCCGCGGCGCTCGTCGCGGACGACCTTGCCCGTGTCGAGCGCGATCACGCGCTTGCGCATCTTGTCGACCATCTCGCGGTCGTGGGTGACCATCAGGATCGTCGTCCCGGCCGTGTTGATTCGGTGAAGGAGCTGCATGATCCCCACCGACGTGTCCGGGTCGAGGTTGCCCGTGGGCTCGTCGCAGATGAGGAGCGGCGGGTGGTTGACGACCGCACGCGCAATCGAGACGCGCTGCTGCTCGCCGCCGGAGAGCTCGTCGGGGCGCGAGCCGGCCTTGTGCGCCAGCCCGACGAGCGCCAGCACCTCGGGGACCTTGCGCCGGATCGACGTCGTGGACTCGCCCTGGACGCGAAGCGCGTATGCCACGTTCTCGAACGCCGACCGGTCGCGGAGCAGCTTGAAGTCCTGGAACACGCAGCCGACGTTGCGGCGCAGGAACGGCACCTTGGAGCGCTTGAGCCGGGTCAGGTCGCGTCCTCCGACGATGATGCGCCCCGAGGTGGGCTCGAGCTCCTTGAGCAGGAGCCGGATGATCGTCGACTTTCCGGAGCCGGACGGGCCGACCACGAACACGAAATCGCCCTTCTCGATCACGAACGACGCACGGTCGAGGGCGACGACGTCCGGCTCGTAGACCTTGCGGACGTCCTCGAAGACGATCATCGCCGCCGCGGACGCGTGACTGTCCCCGTTCTGGGCGGCTACGTCCGGTCCCTCGAGGAGCACGGCAGCGGAATCAGTGGATTGAGTGAGGAGATCGTCCATGCACCGGGCGAGAGCGTTCGACGCGGTAAAGACCCCCGTGGCCGCTCCGGTTCAGGTTCGCTCGATTGTAGCCGAGTCCTCCGGCTGGCCCAGGCTTTGTCGGCCCTTTGGCCGCCATTTGGCCATCCGTGTCCTACTGATCGCGTCCAGTGACAGCGGTGACCCGGAGGTGATCCGATGCCCGGAAGGAGCACGAGACGAGGCAGAGAACGGCGCTTGGCGACGGGCGCTCCACGACGTACGCTGTCTCGGCGAGCACGTCTCACCGGGGGTGAACGAGTGGGTCGGCATTGCATTCGCCTAGCCATGGTCGTCGGGACGGTCGCGGCAGCCGTCTTCGCGATGTCTGCTCCCGGCTCGACTGCGACCGGCCCGAGGAACGGTGGCATCTTTCGGATCAGCTACGCGATCGGGTCGGGGATCGACTACCTCGATCCGGCGCTCGCCTACACCGCGCCCGCCTGGGCGCTGCTCGACACGACGTGCCTTCGTCTGATGTCGTACCCGGACAAGTCCTCGCCCGGGTCGTTCCGCCTGGTGCCAGAGGCCGCAACGGGACCACCGAAGGTCTCTCGTGACGGAAGGACGTACACGTTCGCGGTGCGGAAGGGTCTCCGATTCAGCGACGGTAGGCCTGTGCAGGCGAGCGCGTTCGAGCGAGCCATCAATCGCGTGCTGGCGCCGCAAATGCGGTCGCCCTGGGCGACACAGCTCGTGGATCTCGAGGGCGCCTCCGACGTCCGCGCGGGACGGGCAGCCTCTGCGTCGGGTGTCACGGCCCGTGGCAACACGCTGACGCTTCGCTTCGTTCGACCTCCCGCGGCCGTCGAGTCGCGGACCGCCATGCCGTACATGTGCGCCGTCCCGCCGGCGCTCGCGGTCGACCCGGAGGGCCGAGCGGAGATACCTGCTGCAGGGCCGTACTACGTCGCGGAGTACCGGCCGGACGAGCGGATCGTGATACGCCGCAATCGGTTCTACGGCGGGAACAGGCCGCACCACGTCGACCGCTTCGACGTCGACCTCCGGGCTGCGTCTCCGCGCGACATGGTCATGAGGATCGATAGGGACGAGGCCGATTGGGGACACCAGGTCGCGCCGTCGTTCTTCGACGTGTCGCTTGGCCCGCTGTACCAGAAATACGGGATCAACCGCGAGCGCTTCTTCGTCAAGCCGGGCTTCACCCTCAGGCTGCTCGCGTTCAACGCCTCGAGGCCGCTCTTCCGGGACAACCCCGGGCTACGGCGCGCGGTGAATTTCGCGCTCGACAGGTTCTCCCTCGGCGGCGGTTCCGCCGCGGTGAGAACCGACCAGTACCTCCCGTACGCGATGCCCGGATTCACCGACGCCGACGTCTACCCGCTGACAGACGCGGACCTCGGCCGGGCGAAGGAGCTCGCCCGTGGGAACACGCGTGGCGGCAAGGCCGTGATGTACACGACGGACTTCCCGCCACCGATCGCGACCGCCATGGCGGTGCGGCAGCAGCTGGCCGAGATCGGCCTCGACGTCGAGGTGAAGGCGATCCCCGAGCACATCGCGTCCGCCGCGTACGTCGGCCAGCTCGCTCGCCCCGGCGAGCCATGGGACATCGCCCTCGTTCTCTGGGCGCCGCCTATCCCCGATCCGTACGCGTATCTGAACGCGCTGCTCGACACCGACTTCATCGGCGGCACGAACCTCGGCGGATTCGGGTCGGCCGCGACCGATGCGAGCCTTCGCCAGGCCGGTCGTCTGCGTCAGGGGCAGGCTCGTCAACGAACGTACGGAGAGATGGACGCGAGCCTCGCCAGGGTCGACGCGCCGTTCGCCGCGATCGACGTCCTGAACGAGGTCACGTTCGTCTCGTCTCGCGTCGATCCGCACTGCGTCGTCCTGCGGCCGGCGCTCGATCTCACCGCCGTCTGCCTGAAGTAGCGGCTCGGTCAACGTCCCTGCACGGTCACCCAGAGGAGGCTCGACGCGATGACGAGGCCTGCAGGCGCTTCGCCCACCTCGATCGTCTCCACCACCGTGTTCGTCCCAGGATCGATGCGAGAGATCGTTCCCGAACCGGTATTCGCGACCCACACCGCGTCGACACCGACGGTGATCGCCGTCGGCCCGTCACCGACCGGGATCGCCGTGACCGACCCGGCTCCGACATCGATCCGTTGCACGAGATCGGCCCCGGCGCTCACGACCCACACGTCACCGAAGCCGGCGACGATCGCGCTCGGCCGACTACCGACGCCGACCGAGTCGACCTCCGCCAGTGAGAGCGGGCTGAAGCGCTGGACGGTCGACTGGAAGGCGCTCGCAACCCACACGGAGCCGTAACCGACCGTCACCCCGGCTGGCGAAGCGTCCGTCGAGGTCCTGTCCGCGACCTCCCCCGTCGTGCGCTCGAGTTGGGCCAACGTCGCGTCGCCGAACACCACCCAGATCGCTCCGGCGCCCGCCGCGACGCTCCCCGCGGAAGAGTACGCTCCCCTTCTGAGTGACCGGTGTCACGCGCACGACGTCGCCGAGTTGCGCGTCGACGAGGCTGACGCTCCCGAGCAGTCCGTGCGCCACCCACACCGTGCCTCGATCGAACGCCACCCCGTCGGCGTCCGACCGTCGAGGGAGACCGTCCCGGCGGGCCGTCGAGTTCGCATGTCGATCCGCGTCAGGTTGTGATCGTCGCGGTTGCCGACCCAGACCTCGCCGCCGCCTGCCGTGATCGGCCCGGGACGAATTCCGACCTGGATGGCCTGGACGACGTCGTTCGTCGCCGGGTCGATCACGGCCACCGAGTTCGGCGGCACGACGACACGCGGCGCGTCGTCACCCTCGAAGACGAAGAAGGCGACCACTGCGACGAGGACTGCGCCCATCAGGGCGATCGGTGCCACGATCCACGGCCGGCGCTTGACTCGCGCCGTCGGCGACGGTGGCGTCGGGGCGGACTCGGCCCGCGGAACGCCAAGCGAGGGGTCTTGCTCGAGCACGGCCCGCTCGAGCGCCTTCAGCTCGGGCCCGGGCTCGAGACCGAGCCCGGAGGCGAACGCCTCGCGGGCTTCCCGGTAGGCGGCGAGGGCCTCGGCCTGCCTGCCTGATCGGTAGAGCGCGAGCATCAGCTGTCCGCGGAACCGCTCGCGATACGGGTGCTGAACGACCAGGGCGTCGAGCTCGGCCACGAGGCCGGCGTGGCGACCGAGCACGAGGTCGGTGTCGATCCGCTCCTCGAGAGCAGCGAGGCGCCGCTCCTCCAACTGCTCCGCGGCGATCGCCGCGAACGGCTCGCCGTCGAACTCGCCGAGCGGCGTGTCGCGCCAGAGCACGAGCGCGTCTTGGAGCAGCGCCGACCGGTGGGCCGGGTCGTCACACGCCCGCGCCTCGTCGCGGAGCCGCTCGAATCGGTCGAGGTCGAGCGCCCCAGGAGCGACGTCGAGGATGTAGCCGGGCGTCTTCGTACCCAACGTCGCCTGCCCGTCCCCGAGCGCCTTGCGGAGCCCGGCGACGTACACCTGCAGCGCCGCCCGCGCCGTCTCCGGCGGCGCCTCGCCCCAGAGCTCGTCAATCAGGCGTGTGGTCGAGACGACGTGGTTCGCACGCAGCAGCAGAAGGGCGAGCACGGCCCGCTGCTTCGGCGGGCCGAGGTCGAGCGGACTGCCGTCTCGCCGAACCTCCAGCGGGCCGAGCAGCAGGAACTCGAGCCCGCTCGACCCATCCTCGACCTCGGTGTCCCCCTTGTCCGCCATCGCCCGATTTTAGGGCGCGCTTGGCGTCTCTTTTGCCGCGCTTCAGGGGCGCTGCGGAACGTGCGGGCGTCGGCTGCACCGGGCGGCCGGAGCAAAAGGAGGAACCGGAGATGCGCACCTCGATTCGCCTCGCGATCCTCGTCGCCGCCGTTGCGGCGACGACGAGCGCCGTCGCACTCCACACGGCCGCCGGCGCACCCTCCGGCGCGAAGGACTTCAGGGCCACCTTCACCGAGACCAACGCGTCGATGACGAACCGCGTCGCCGACCTCGGCATCGTCCAACTGATCAATACCGCGAGCGGGACGGTCAACGGCTATGGCTCCGCGACGGCCGTGCTCGCGATGAGCCAGGACCGCACGGTGGAGCCCTGCGGGCCTGGAAGCTGGACGAACGCCGGCACCCGGCGGATCGTTCTCGGCACCGGCGTTCTCGTGTTGCGCGAGGTCGCCGAGGTCTGCGAGACCGAGATCGGCCTCGTGGCGCGGGGAACCTGGACCGTCGACGGCGCCTCGAGCACCGGTATGTTCGCCGGCGCGCGAGGGAGTGGCCGCGACGCCGTCTACCTCCCTGCGCGGCTCTCGACCCTCACGGGGAAGCTGACGCTCCGCAACGGGGACGGGTGAGCCGAGATGCGGGCTCTCCTGGCACTCGTTGCGGTCGTGGCGACGGCGACCACGATCGCGGGCCGGAGTCTGACGGCTCCGGTTGACACCGCGACCGCGGATCGGAAGACATCCGACGTTTGGCCCGCCACGTGCGCTCGGTCGATCCGCGTGGGCGGCGTTCCGACCGACGTCGAGGCCGCACACGACGCGGTCTGGGTCGCCACCGGCCTCGCCGGGATCGTCCGCGTCGATCCCTCGACGAACGCGGTCGTCGCGAGAATCCGGCCGGGCGGTGCCGTCACACGGCTCGCACGCGGGCTCGGCGCGATCTGGGCGCTCGACCTCTTCGGAGAGCGACTGCTGAAGATCGATCCCCGTACGAATCGCGTCGTGCGTGCCACCCGCGTCGATCCGCTCCCGAGCGCCGTGGCGGTCGGGCACGGCCTGGTCTGGGTGGCGAGCCAGCTCGAGTCGACCGTGGCCGGCATCGACCCTCGAACGGGGCAGGTCGTCAAGCTCGCGCGCTTCGCGCGGGGAGAGCTCTGGCCCGGCGGGCTCGCCGTCGGTCCCGGCGGCGTCTGGGTCGTCACGGCGGCAGGCAACGAGGTGAGCGTCTTCGACCCCGAGACCATGACCTTCCGCGACCGGCTGCATGTCCCAGGGGCACGGACGCTCGTCGCGGACGGGCTGGGAGCATGGGTCGGGGTGGCCGGGGGGAGCGCACTGCTCCGCATCCATCACGGCCGCGTCGTGCGGGCTCCTCTGGGCATGCGCAGCGACGGTTACGGACCGTCGCTCGCGACAGCGGGTCGCGTGTGGGTCGTGGAGGGGGACGCTGTGGTGGGGCTCGACCCCGCGAGCGGCGCCGTCGTGAACCGCACCCGGCTACCGCGAGGCACCGAAGCCGGCCCGATCGCCGTCGCCGGAGACCTGTGGACCGTCGACGCCAAGCAAGGCGCGCTCCTGCGGCTTGGGGCGTGCAACCGACGACAGGAGGCCTCGCGATGATCCATCCCGACACCGACGGCCGGCGCATGCTCGTCCGCGAGCGTCATGCCGCCCTCGCGCGAGACGCAGACCCGTCACCCGTACGGCGCGCCGACCGTGTCGGCGTCCGTCGCGCCGAACGCAGTTTCGCGGCGCTTCCTCGGTTTCTCGTGCTGCGCCTCGCCGGGAGGCGGCCGTGAGCGCCGAACCGGCGGGGCCCGCTACGCCTTGCCGGCGGCGCGGGCGAGCAGGAACGCCTGCACGAAGCCGTCGAGGTGCTCCGTCGAGGACTCCCTGGGCGTTTCCGACCTCGAAGTCGGTGCGGTGGTCCTTGACCATCTGGTACGGGTGCAGGACGTACGAGCGGATCTGGCTGCCGAAGCCGACGTCGACCTTGCTCCCCCGCTCCCTGGCGAGCTCGGCCTCGCGCTCCTCCTCGGCGAGCTCCGCGAGCCGCGAGCGGAGGATGCGCATCGCCGTCTGCTTGTTGGAGGCCTGCGAGCGCTCGTTCTGGCACTGCACGACGATCCCGGTCGGGAGATGGGTGATCCGCACGGCGGAGTCGGTCTTGTTCACGTGCTGGCCGCCGGCGCCGCTCGCGCGGTAGGTGTCGATCCGGAGGTCGCCCTCGTCGATCTCGACGTCCTCGCTCTCCGGGAGCAGCGGAGCGACGACGACCTGCGCGAACGCGGTGTGCCGGCGGTGCGCGGAGTCGTACGGGGAGAGGCGAACGAGCCGGTGGACGCCGCGCTCGGCCTTGAACAGGCCGTACGCGTTCTCGCCGCGGACGGTGAGCGTGGCGGACTTGAGCCCGGCCTCCTCCCCCGGGCTCGCCTCGACGAGCTCCGTCTGGAAGCCGCGGTCGGCCGTCCAGCGCAGGTACATGCGCAGGAGCATCTCCGCCCAGTCCTGGGCGTCGGTTCCGCCGGTCCCGGCCGTGATCGTCACGACCGCGTCGCCCGGGTCGTACTCGCCGTTGAACAGCGCCTCCTCCTGCAGGCGCGCCAGCTCGTCCCGGACGGGCGCGACCTGCTCGGCGACCTCGGCCTCGAGCTCCGGCTCGAGCTCGAGCAGCTCGGCCGCCTCCTCCACCTCGTGACGGAGGGCCTCGTAGCGCTCGAGCCTGCGCGCCACGCGGGAATGCTCGGTGGAGATGCGGGCTGCCGAGGCCTGGTCGTCCCAGAAGCCGGGGGCGCCCATCGCGTCTTCCAGCTCCGCGAGCCGGGCCGTCAGCGCATCGGGGTCAAAGGTAGTCACGGACCCAGGCGAGCTGGGCCCCGAGCTCCGCGAGTTGGTCCGCGACGGGTCTGTCGTCCGTGACTGCCACGAGGGCGATCCTACCGGCTACCTCGCGGCGGCCCGGGCTCGACGCGAATGGAGCCCGCGGGCGACGAGGAGGCACGTCACGAGCCACGCGAGCCCCAGGCAGGCGCCCGCGACGACGTCCGACAGGTAGTGCACGTCGAGCACGACGCGGCTCGCGCCGATCAGGGCGCCGAGGGCGAATCCGGCTCCGACCGCGATCGTCTTCGCCCGCCGCGTCTGCGCAGACGCGGCCGCGACGAGACCGAGCAGGCCGAACACGGCGATGCCGGTCGCCGCGTGGCCGCTCGGGAACGAGAACGACGAGGGAAGGGCGATCGCGCTGCCGACGTCGGGGCGCGGACGCTCGTAGCCGTTCTTGCTCGCGACGACGATCAGCTGGATTCCGATCGCGACGGTCACGAGCAGCGCAGCCTCTGCCCGCGCTCCGCGCGTGAGGAGCCAGATGACCGCGGCGGCCACGACGGCCGTGACCCCCAGGAAGCCGCCGAGCCACGTGAACGGCCGCGCGAGCCACTCGGCCCAGGTGGGCATGGAGCGTGCCACCCAGGTCGCGACGTCGACGTCGACCTCGGAGAGCCGCCCGGCGTTGACGACGTCTGCAGCCACGGCCGCGTAGACGACGAGGGCGCCGGCCAGGAGCGCGACCAGGAGCCGGGTCGGCCCGCCGAGGCGCGCGTACACCGGCCGTTCGGAGCTCTGCCCACCGCCGCCCGCGCCGGCCCCCGGTACGAGCCCGCGCGCCCCCAGGGGGGTGGGTGGTCCCCCTGGAGTCACGCTATCGACGAAGTCGTCACGCATGTGTGCCCGGATCGTGCCGGGTTCGTCACGGTGCGTGACTTCCCCGCCCGGCGACTCGGACAGACGGTTCGCCCACGTGGCAGAGGCCGCTCGGTATCGACCCCGTCCTTCGCGCACCACTCCCCCGTCGCGGAACGACGCGGAAGGCGACGACGCCACGACGCGAGCGCCCGGCGTCGTGTGCCGCCGAGCCGGGATCCGGCTCCGCCATTGCGGGACCGCGTCAGGAGAGAAGCAGGTGTCTGGCCGAAGCCAGACACCGACACCGGAGGACCGTGCCGCGAGGGACGTCGACAGGTGCCGTGGCAGTGCAGGTGTCTGGCTGAAGCCAGGCACCGACGACGCGACGCGAGCGTGTCAGGCGTGCCCGGACGCCGGGTCGGCCGGCCCACGGGGCGCGGCGGCGAGGCGGTCAGGCGCCGTGGCAGCGCTTGTACTTCTTGCCGCTCCCGCACCAGCACGGGTCGTTGCGGCCGATGTCCCTGTGCTCGTTGACGATGGGCTTCGGGGAGCCCATCGGCGTCGTCGGCGGTGCGGCGAGCGCGGTCGCGGCTCCCCCGCCTGCTGCGGCGATCGCCTCGGCGCCCTGCACGCTCTCGTGCTCGTACGCGAGCGCCTGCGGTGCAGCGACCGGCTGGAGCTGCTGCTCGGCCTCCTCGCGCTGCACCTCGACGTGGAACAGGGTCAGCACGACCTCCTCGCGGATCACGCGCCCGAGCTCCTCGAACATCACGTGCCCCTCGCCGCGGTACTCGACGAGCGGGTCCTTCTGCGCCATCGCCCGGAGGTGGACGCCCTCGCGGAGGTAGTCCATCGACTCGAGGTGCTCGCGCCAGCGCGTGTCGACGATCTGGAGGATGACGTAGCGCTCGATCTCGCGCATCAGCTCGGCGCCGAACGACTCCTCGCGCTCCGCGTACGTGTCGAGGGCATCTGCGACGAACTCCTCGACGAGCGCGTCGCGGCTCGCGACGTCGACCTCGTCGCGGAGCTCGTCGACGGTGACGTCGGTGCCGTACAGGGCGTGCATCTGCGCCACCAGCCCCGCGAGATCCCACTCGTCGGTCGTCTCCGCGTCGGTGAACTGGGCGACGTTCACGCCGATGACCTCGTCGATCCAGCCCTCGATCTCGTCGGAGAGGTCGTCACCCTCGAGCACGCGGCGCCGCTGCTCGTAGATGACCATCCGCTGCGTGTTCATCACGTCGTCGTACTTGAGGACGTTCTTGCGCGAGACGAAGTTCTGCTCCTCGACCTTCTTCTGCGCGTTCTCGATCTGGCGCGAGAGGATCGACGCCTCCATCGGCTGGTCGTCCGGGATCTTGAAGCGCTCCATGATCCCGTGGATCCGATCGCCCGCGAAGAGGCGGACGAGGTCGTCCTGCGCCGAGAGGTAGAAGCGCGTCTCGCCCGGGTCGCCCTGGCGGCCCGAGCGGCCGCGCAGCTGGTTGTCGATCCGGCGCGACTCGTGCCGCTCGGTGCCGAGGACGTACAGCCCACCTGCGTCGATCACGCCCTCGCCGAGCTTGATGTCGACGCCGCGGCCCGCCATGTTGGTCGCGATCGTGACCGCGCCCGCCAGGCCGGCGTCCTTGATGATCTCGCCTTCGCGCTCGTGCTCCTTCGCGTTGAGCACGTTGTGGGGAATCCCTCGACGCGTGAGGAGCTCCGCGAGGTACTCGGACGTCTCGACGGCGATCGTGCCGACGAGCACCGGCTGCCCCTTCTCGTGACGCTCCACGATGTCCTCGAGGACCGCGCCCCACTTGGCGTCCTTCGTCTTGAAGATGAAGTCGTTCTCGTCGGCCCGCGCGACGGGGACGTTCGTCGGGATCTCGATGACGTGGAGGTTGTAGATCTCGACGAACTCCTTCTCCTCGGTCTTCGCGGTGCCCGTCATGCCCGCGAGCTTCTCGTAGAGGCGGAAGTAGTTCTGCAGCGTGATCGTCGCGAGCGTGACGTTCTCCTCGCGGATCGCGACGCCCTCCTTGGCCTCGATCGCCTGGTGCAGCCCCTCGCTCCAGCGGCGGCCCTCCATGATGCGGCCCGTGAACTCGTCGACGATCTTGACCTCTCCGTCCTGGATGACGTAGTCGACGTCGCGCTTGTAGAGCGACTCCGCCTTGAGCGCCTGCGTCAGGTGGTTGACGAGCTGGACGTTGCGCGGGTCGTAGAGATTCTCGACTCCGAGCGCCCGCTCCACCTTGTCGAGCGCCGTCTGGGCGGGTGAGACCGTCTTGAACTTTTCGTCGTAGAGGTAGTCGGCGCCCGAGAGCTCCGTCTCGTCCTCGCCCTTGAGCGCCTTCCGGGTCAGTGGAGCCCCTTCGAGCTCGCGGACGACCCGCGCGAAGTCGTAGTACGTCTTGGCGGCGGTCTCGGGCTCGCCGGAGATGATGAGCGGCGTCCGCGCTTCGTCGATCAGGATCGAGTCGACCTCGTCGACGATCGCGTACACGTAGCCGCGCTGCACCGTGCCCTCGAGCGCGACGGCCATGTTGTCGCGGAGGTAGTCGAACCCGAACTCCGAGTTCGTCCCGTAGGTGATGTCCGCTGCGTACGCCTCCCTGCGCCGCGCGAACGGCATCATGTTCTCGATCCAGGCGACGGAGACCCCGAGCCGGTCGTACACGGGCTTGTTCCATTCCGCGTCGCGCTTCGCGAGGTAGTCGTTGACCGTCACGAGGTGGACGTTGTTCCCCGCGAGCGTGTTCAGGTACAGCGGCGCGCTCGCGACGAACGTCTTCCCCTCGCCGGTCTTCATCTCCGCGATGTCGCCCTCGTGGAGCGCGATCCCGCCCATCAGCTGGACGTCGAAGAGCCGCTGCCCGGACTCCCGCTTGCGCGCCTCGCGCACCGCGGCGAACGCCTCGTAGAGGATGTCGTCGAGGCTCTCCCCGTTCTCGATGCGCTGCCGGAACTCCGCGGTCCTGGCGACCAGCTCGGCATCCGAGAGCACCTCGAAGTCGGGCTCGAGCGAGGTGATGTATGCAGCCTGCTCGGCGAGGCGCTTGAGGCGCCTTCCCTCGCCGATGCGCAGGACCTTCTCGAACCGGCCGAAGCCCGTGGTGGACATGGGTAGAGGGTACCGTCTTCACGCCGCCGCGCCCGGCCGCGCAGGTTTCCGAACGGACTCATCATCCCGCCTTCACGTGTGTCGGCCCATGATTCGGTTCATGCGACGGCTCGTCGTGATCGCCGCCCTCCTGGGGTCGCTCGTCCTCCCCGCAGGCGCTCTCGGGGTGTTGACCCCGGGGCGCACCGTGACGAACGCGGCGCCGGTCACGGCGCTCTCGGTGACCGGCCGCTCGGTCGTGTGGGCCGTCGGCGCGACGGGTGCGAACTGTGGCTCGGTTCGGCTGTGGGACACGGGAAGTCGGGGCCTCTGGACGTTCGGCGAGCGGACGATCGTCGGCTGCACGGAGGGCCCGAGCGGCGGCTTCGGGATCTCGTCCGTCTCGACCTCCGGGCGCCGCGCCTTCTGGCTGACGCACATCGGCGGCAACACCACCGACTGGCAGCTCTGGACCGCGACGCCGATGCGCAGGTCGCCGCGACGGCTCGCGTTCGCCTCGTCGGATACGGACGGGCCGGCCGCGATCGTCCTCGGAGCGGGGACGCGCGAAGGCGTGCCCTATGCCGTGGACGGCACCGTCACGTACGTGAGCGACTCGGGCGCGAGGCTGTTCCGGACGACGCTCGACAGCCCGGTGCGCCTGCTCACCGCGGGAACCGGGCCCGGGACGGCCAGGGTGCTCGCCTCGCTCGCCGACGGCCGCGTGGTGCTGCTCTCGGGGACGGGCAGCGTCCTCCGGACCGACGACTACGAGCCCGGCGCGGTCCGGGCAATCGCCCTCGCGCTCGCCGGCCCGCTCGTCCAGGTCGGGAGCACCGTCAGCGTCGGGCCGACCCCGGGCGGCGCGAAGGTCACGCTGCCTCCCGGCGCGCTGATGCTCGACCAGCGCCAGCGGGCGATCGTCTACCGGAAGGGCGCACAGGTGCGCAGCCGGCACATCGCAACGGGAGCGGACACGCTGCTGCAGGTCATCCCGATCCGCCCCTGGCAGCCGATGCTCTTCTCGACCGACAGCTGGGGAAGCGCCTGGGCGAGGGGCCGGGCCGTGAGCTGGCGGTCGGGGCCGCTCGGCTGAGCCGTCGCCGGCCGCGACGCGGGCGGCGCAGGCCTCCGTCCCTACAGAGGGGCGACGGACACCTCCCAGGTCGCTCCGTCGAGCCGGACGGCGGTGACGACGTAGGCCTCGTGGCGCGCCGCGGCGAGTCGCTCGAGCTCCGGCACCCCGGCGAGCGTCGGCATCCCGTCGATCCGCACGCTGCGCTCCGTCCCGTCCCAGGCGAGCTCGATCTCGTCTCCACCCGGGTCGTCGGGCAGCTCGACGGTCTCGATGCCCGTCACCGCCACGACCCACAGCGCGCGATCCCGGCGGACGCCCCGGGCGCGGAACGGCGGCTCGAGCGTGACCGCCCGGGCGAGAGCGGGAAGGGTCGGCGTCGCCTTCCTCGCGCACGATCCGCCCGTCGCGCAGCGCCACGAACACGACCTCGTCGCCTTCGAGCTCCGGTGCGTCGACCGTCAGCAGCAGATCCCACTCGCGCTGGCGGTGCATTCCGTGGATGCCCACCTCGCCCCAGTGCGGACCGGGATCGTGGGGCAGCGGCACCGGGTCGTCCTCGGGGCGACGCCGACTCGACCCGGATACCGGGCGGCCTATCCGTCCGCCGTCGTGCGGAGCGCTTGCTCGATCTCCTCGGCCGGAACCGGCTCGGCCGGAGCAGAGCCCTGCGCGCGGCGACGCGGCTCCTGCACCTTCTTGTCGCGCTCGCGCTCGACGAGCCGCTCGAGCTTGTCGACGAGGAGGTCGGTCGCGGCCTCGTACGTCGTCGCCGCTTCTCTCGCGCGAAGATGCGGCCCCTTCAGGTGCAGCTCGGCCTCGACCACGTGGTCGTCGGTGATCCTCGGGTTCCGTTCGCGGTCGAGCACGACCTCGACGAAGGTCGACTCGTGGAGGCGCTTGCCGAGCTTGGCGAACTTCGACTCCACGTAGCCCCGGACACCGTCGTTCACGTGCCCATGTCGCACCGTGACCTGCAGTCGCATGGCGCCTCCTCTGGTTGATCTGCCTCGAACGCTACCGCACCGCACGGGCCAGGCACACCACATCCACACGCCGTGCTCCGGCCCGCCGGAGGGCGCTCGCGCACGCCGAGACGGTCGCCCCGGTGGTGTAGACGTCGTCGACGAGAGCGACCCGTCCGGAGACCGTCGCACAGGCTCGGAACGCTCCGCGGACGTTCCCCCCGCGCTCCGCGCGAGGGAGGCCGGCCTGTCGGCGCGAGCCTCCCGCACGAGTGAGCAGGCGGCTCACGGGCAGGCTCCAGAGCTCGCCGAGCGCGTCTGCCAGCCGCGCCGCGGGCACGTGGCCCCGCTCCCGCCCGCGCTCACGATCACCGGGGACGAACGTGACCACGTCCACGTCGGGGCGCGCGATCACCTCCGCGACGATCTCCGCAAGCGGTCGTGCGAGATCGCGCCTCCCGCGCTCCTTCCAGGCGGACACCAACGGCCGGGCCCGCGCTTCGTACACGAGCGCGCCACGGGCGCGCGCGAACGCCAGCCTCCTGCCCGAGCACTCGACGCAGCGCCGCACGGGCCACGCCCCCGGGCAGCCGCAGCGCTCGCACACCGGCGGCGCGACCCGGATCAGCGCCCCGGCGCATGCGCCGCAGAGCGGCGGCCCGGGGACGCCGCATCCCGCGCATCGAGAGGGGAGCACGAGCCCGAGCAGGCTCATGCCTCGACGCTACGGGACGACGTGTGACGGGACCGTGCCAGCTTCGTGCCGGGTGTGTGTCCGGCGTGAGCTGCGCGGCTGTGGCTCGAGCCAGAGCCCGACCCAGCTTGACGCTGGCGTCTCGAGCTCAGTCGAGCACGGAGGACGCGAGCATCTCGCGCAGCCCGGGTTGGGCCCGCGCCAGGTCCTCGGGCTCCTTGATCGGGAAGAACCGCCCGCGCAGGTCCGTCCTCGGCACCTCGAGGAACGTGACGTCGAGCTCCCACGCGATCTGGTGGTAGAGGCGCTCGAGCTGCACGGCCGGCCGACCGGCGACCGTCTTCTTCACGTAGAGCCATCGGAGGTCGAAGTCACGGTCGAGCGCCTCGAGACCGAGGATGCTCGTGTTGGTGTTGAAGACGCGGATGAGGTCCTGGTCGAAGCCGGGCGGGAACTGCGGCCCCTCGAGCAGGCCGAGGCGCCCGTCGACACGCGCCGGCGCGCCTCCCATGTCTCCCTGCTTCCGGGCGACCTCGGAGGTCATCGGACGTCCTGCGAGCACGTGAGCGCCGATCACGACCGGGTCGAGGCGGGCCCCGAGGTTGTCGACGTTCGAGACCGCGACGTGCTCCACCCCGCGTGCACGGAGGGCATCGAGCGTTCCCGAGCGCCGGATCGCATCGACGAGATCGCCGTGCCCGGGCGCGTAGAGCGACGGCCGGCCGTCCTCGAGAAAGAGCTCCCCCGCCTCCGTGAGCCGCAGAGAGACGTACTGCGAGAACCAGAGCGGCTCGGGGACCCCGAGCGACGCCACGTGGGCCCGGGTCTCGTCGGTCGTCTGGAAGCTCGTCATCAACGCGACCGGAATCTCCGTCCCGAGCGCCTCTGCGAGCCGTGCCGTCTCGCCGAGCTTCCACGAGAGGAAGCTCCGTCCGTCGACCGCCTCGACGGCGCCCTTCACCACACCACCGAAGCGTGTCGCCATGCCCCCGGCGAGCACGAGCTGCGCCACCCGCCCGGCGGAGACCGCCTCGAGGCCCGCCCGGCGCGCCTCGGCCCATCCGGCGGACGCGGGCTCCGGGAGCGGCGTGATGTCGTCGTCGGCCGGCGGATCGACCCGGCCGACCACGACGTTGGACGCCGGGGACAGCTCTCCCGACGCCACCCGCAGCCGGAGCGCCTCGAAGGCCACGGGGTCGAACCCGAAGCGCTCGAGCACGTCGCGCGTGTCGCGGTCGACCTCGTCGAGGATCATCGGACGGCGGCGGTCTCGCGGGGCAGCGTCTCGAGGAACGGGGGTCGGTGGACGCCGCGCTCCGTCACGATCGCGGAGACGAGGTCGCCCGGCGTGACGTCGAAGGCAGGGTTCCGCGCGGGGAACCGCGACGACACCTCGCCCGGGTCGCGCTCCTCGATCGGGATCTCCGCGCCGGTGGCGGCCGAAGGGTCGAGGGTCGACGTCGGGGCGACGACGACGAGCGGCAGCCCGTGGTGGGCTGCGAGCACCGCGAGGCCGTAGGTACCGATCTTGTTCGCGGTGTCGCCGTTCGCCGCGATCCGGTCGGCGCCGGTGACGATCACGTCCACCTGACCGCGCGCCATGAACGACGCGGCCGCCCCGTCGGTGATCACCGCGTGCGGGATGCCGAGCTGCTCGAGCTCCCATGCCGTGAGCCGCCCTCCCTGCAGCAGCGGACGGGTCTCGTCGACCCAGACGTGGGACACCCGCCCTGCCTCGAACGCCGCGCGCACCGCGCCGAGCGCGGTGCCGTAGCCGCCCGTCGCGAGCCCGCCCGCGTTGCAGTGGGTCAGCACGCGCGCGCCCTCCGGGAAGAGCTCGACCGCGTGCGAACCCATGCGTCGGCACCGCTCGACCTCGTCGGCGTGGATCCGCTCCGCCCGCTCGCGGGTCGGCTCGTCGCGCATCGCCTCGAGCGCCCAGCGGAGGTTGACCGCCGTCGGCCGGGATGCGGCGAGCGTCTCGAGCGCGGCGTCGACGTCCTCCCCGCGCTCGGCGGCGAGCGCCATCCCGTAGGCGGCAGCGATCCCGATCGCGGGCGCACCGCGGACCGCCAAGGTGCGGATCGCGTCCGCGACGTCCGCCGTCGTCCGGCAGCGAAGATCGACCTCCTCGCCGGGGAGGCGTCGCTGGTCGAGGACGACGACGGCGTCGTCCTCGAGGCGGAGGATTCGGTGCGGCTCGAGCTCGCGCGCAGTCACGTCGCAGAACTGTACGGAGGCTGCTCGTGGCGAGGCATGGGTGTCTGACTGAAGCCACACCACGCGCGAGTTGCGCTCGGCGGAGGCGGGTGCCAGGTGTCTGACTTGAGTCAGACACCCGCTCTCCCGACGACGCAGGCGAAGCTCAGGTGTCCGACTGAAGTCGGACACCGACGTCCTTAGGTTCCCTCGTCCCAGCTCGCGAGGTACGTGGCCTGCTCCTCGGTCAGCTCGTCGATCGCGACGCCCATCGTCGCGAGCTTGAGCCGCGCGATCTCGTCGTCGATCTCCTTGGGGACGTCGTAGACCTTCCGCTCCAGGGAGGCCGCGTTCTTGATCACGAACTCGGCTGCGAACGCCTGATTCGCGAACGACATGTCCATGACCTGGGCGGGATGGCCCTCGGCCGCCGCCAGGTTGACGAGCCGCCCCTCGGCGAGGAGGTACACCTTGCGCCCGTCGCCGAGCGTGAACTCCTCGACGAACGTACGCGCCTCCCGCGTCTCCGTCGCGAGCGAGCGGAGGGCCGGGATGTCGATCTCGACGTTGAAGTGCCCCGTGTTGGCGAGGATGGCGCCGTCCTTGAGCCGCTCGATGTGGTGGCGTGCGATGACGTGCTTGTCGCCCGTCGCAGTGACGAAGATGTCACCCACCTCGGCGGCCTTCGCCATCGACATCACCTGGAAGCCGTCCATCACGGCCTCGAGCGCCTTCATCGCGTCGACCTCGGTGACGATCACGTGCGCGCCGAGCCCCTTCGCCCGCATGGCGACGCCGCGGCCGCACCAGCCGTAGCCCGCCACGACGAACGAGCGGCCGGCGAGCAGGACGTTGGTCGCGCGGATGATGCCGTCGATCGTCGACTGGCCCGTGCCGTAGCGGTTGTCGAACAGGTGCTTCGTCCGGGCCTCGTTGACCGCGACGACCGGAAAGCCGAGCTTGCCGTCGCGCTCCAGCGCACGGAGCCGGATCACACCGGTGGTCGTCTCCTCCGTCCCGGCGATCACGTCACCGAGCTGCTCGCGGCGGGCCGAGTGGAGGATTCCGATCACGTCCGCGCCGTCGTCCATCGTCACGTGCGGGCGGTGGTCGATCGCGGCCTCGAGGTGCTGGTAGTACGTGTCGTGGTCCTCGCCCTTGATCGCGAACGTCCCGACCCCGTAGCGCTCGACGAGCGCCGCCGCGACGTCGTCCTGGGTCGAGAGCGGGTTGGACGCGCAGAGGACGACCTCGGCGCCGCCCGCCTTGAGGGTGCGCATGAGGTTCGCGGTCTCGGTCGTGACGTGGAGGCAGGCCGAGACGCGGTAGCCGGCGAGCGGCTGCTCGTGCTCGAACCGCTCCCGGATCGCGGCGAGCACCGGCATCTGCCGGTCGGCCCACTCGATCCGGCGCACGCCCTCGGGCGCGAGAGCGATGTCCTTGACGTCGTGCTTGATGGTCGTGGCCATGGTTCCTCTCTGGTTTGGTCAGGCTGCGAGCAGGCGCTCGTGCTTTCGCTGCTCCCATTCGATCCAGTCGGCCTCGCTCGCCCCCTCGGCGGGGACGGTCGCGCCGGTCAGCCAGCTCTCCACGGCGGCGCGGAGCTCGGGCTCGCGGCGGAGGCGGACGACGAACGCGACGTCGTCCAGCTCGACCTCGAACCGTCGCCGCAGATCTGCCAGGCCGCGCAGGAGCTCGAGCTCCTGGACGCCGTAGCGGCGGTATCCCGCGGCGCTGCGCGCCGGGACCACGAGCCCGGTGGACTCGAGATACCGGAGCATCCGCGGCGACCACCCGGTTCGCTCGGCTGCCTGGCTGACGGTGAAGGTCTGCAACGCGGGCAAACCTTACCACAACCGTGTCAAGGTACCGTCGGGCGCCTTGGCCTGCGGGTCAGGGAGCGGAGGTCCCCTCCCGGCCGTAGCGGTCCTCGAGCCGCACGACGTCGTCGAGGTGCGGCGTCGAGACCTCGACGATCAGCGTGTCGTCGATCGCGGTCACGCGGTGGACGGTGCCCGGCCGGTAGCGGAAGGCGTCACCCGCGGTGATCTCCACCGTCTCGAGCTCGCCGCCGATCTCCCCCAGCTCGAGAGACGCCCGGCCCTCCTGCACGAGCCAGGCCTCGTCCTTCACCTCGTGGTACTGGAGGCTCAGCGACTGGCCGGCGCGGACGAAGAGCAGCTTGCCGACGTAGGCATCGGCCTCCGCCCAGACGAGCTCCCACCCCCACGGCTTCTCGACGCGCCGCGGCGTGACCGCGTAGCGGCCGATCCCGCCCGAGGCGGTCACGAGAGCCACTCCGGATGCTCCGCCACGTACGCGTCGGCCCGTCGGAGCTCCTTGGGCGTGTTGACCGTCAGCCACATGCCGGTGTGGCGGAACGCGCGCAGCCTTCCCTCCGCCGCGAGCTCCGGGAACGCCGTCGTCTCGTGGTCGCCCTTCCCGGGAAAGCGGGCGAGAGCCTCCTCGGAGAGCACGTAGATCCCGCAGTTGACCCAGTACGGGACACGCGAGACCTCGTGGAAGCCGGTCACGACGTCGTCGTCGGTGAGGTCGACCTGGCCGAACTGCGACGGCGGCTGCGCGACCGTCACGGTCGCAGCGGCCCCGGTGGAGCCGTGACGCGCGAGCAGCGCGGCGAAGTCGACGTCCACGAGCTCGTCGCCGTTCATCGCGAGGACGTCGCCGGACTCCGTCCGGAAGCTCGCCGCGTAGCGAATGCCCCCGCCGCGGCCGAGGCGCTCCGGCTCGCCGGCGCACACGACCTCCACTCCGAGCTTCCCGAGCGCGTCGAGGAAGGCGTCCTCCTGACCTCCGAGGCAGCTCACGATCACGCGTCCCACGCCCGCGCGGGAGAGGCGGCCGATCTGCCACGCGAGGATCGGGCGCCCACCGACCGGCACGAGCGACTTGGGAAGACCGCCGGTCGCGTCGCCGAGCCGCTCGGCCTTCCCGCCGGCGAGGACGATCGCCTCCATCACGTCGCGGTCGGCGCCGCACGACCGATCGCGTCGTACGTGAAGCCGGCGGCACGCATCGCCGCCGGTTCGAGCATGTTGCGGCCGTCGACGAAGACGCGGGTGCGCATCGTCGCCCCGATCGACGCCCAGTCCAGGCCGGCGAGCTGCGGCCACTCGGTCACGAGCACGACGGCGTCGGCGCCGCGGGCCGCCTCCTCGACGGTCGCGACCTGCTCGACGCCGTGCAGGCCGTCGCTCCGCGCGACCGGGTCCCACGTGACGACGTCGGCCCCCTCGGCCAGCAGCCGCCCCGCCAGCACGAACGCGGGAGCCTCGCGGGTGTCGTCCGTGTCCGGCTTGAACGCGAGGCCGAGCAGGGCGATCCGCCTGCCGCGGACCGACCCGAGCAGCTCGGTCAGCTTGCCGATCACGCGCCGCTTCTGGAGCTCGTTGACCTCGATCACGGCGTTCAGCACCTGAAAGTGGTAGCCCGAGTTGGCCGCGAGCTGCTTCAGCGCGAGCGAGTCCTTCGGGAAGCAGCTGCCCCCGAAGCCGACACCCGCGCGGAGGAAGCTCTTTCCGATCCGGCGGTCGTAGCCGATCCCCTCGGCGACCTTGACGACGTCGGCCCCGGTCACCTCGCAGACGTTCGCGATCTCGTTGATGAACGAGATCCGCGTCATCAGCGCGGCGTTCGCGGCGAGCTTGATCATCTCGGCGGACGCGACGTCGGCGCGGACGACCGGGGCGTCGATCCCCTCGTGGAGCGCGGCCACGGCGTCGCCGTCCGCCGGGTCGAAGGCGCCGATGACGATCCGGTCCGGCTCCATGAAGTCCTTGACCGCCGTCCCCTCGGCCGTGAACTCGGGGTTCGAGACGTAGCCGACGTGGCCGAGGCCCCTGGCGTCGAGGCGGTGCCGCACCTTCTCCCCCGTCCCGACGGGCACCGTGCTCTTCATCGCGACGACGATCCGGTGGTCGACCGCGGGGAGCTCGTCGATCACGGTCCACACCGCCGACAGGTCCGCGTCGCCCGAGAAGGTCGGCGGCGTGCCGACGGCGACGTAGACGAACTCGGCGCCCTCGATCGCCTCCCCGACGTCGGTGGTGAACGAGATTCGCTCCCGGTTGCGCGCCAGGAGCGCGTCGAGGCCAGGCTCGTAGATCGGCACGTCTCCGCGGCGGAGCGCCTCGATCTTCTCGGGGATCACGTCTCTGACCGTCACCCGGTGCCCGAGCTCGGCGAAGCAGGCTCCCGTCACGAGCCCCACGTACCCCGCGCCGAAGACGGCGACGCGCTTTCCCTGCTCGGCCATGTCGCGCGGCACGATAGTCGCGCGGTCAGGAGGGCGGGCGAGGCAACGGCCGGCGAGCCACGGTGCCTACGCCTTGCTCACGGCGGCGAGCGGCCGCAGGCCCTTCGCGATCGCGATCATCGTCTCGTTCGAGAGACGGTCGAGGAGCGTGTTGACCACCCAGTAGGTGGCGCCGTCGGTCCGCAGCACGACCATGTGCAGGCGCGGCCCGTTGTAGTACAGCTCATAGCGGCGCCCACCGATCTTCCGCACGAAGTTACGGCCGGCGAGGACTGGTGCGTCGTCCCAGTCGGTCATCTGGACGCCCCAGTACTCGTTCAGCCCGAGCCGGTACGTGAGACGGACCGCCTTGTGCTCCTTGTCCGGGTCGATCGCGTAGACGCGGATGGGCTTCTCCCGGTCGATCCAGGACGAGCGCTCGATCCGGGTCGGCACCATCAGCGGGAAGTCGATCTGCCGCCGGTACTCGCGCAGCAGGTCGACCGCGGCGCTCGCGCCGGACACGACGGCGGCGGGCTGCCGCTGCGGCGTCTGGTCGATGGGCGCCGCAGCGAGCCGTCCGTGGAACGTCTGGCCGAGCACGACGACGAGCATCGCGTCGTTGCCGAGCGCCCTCACCTTGGGGACGAGCTTCTTCACGTCGGCCGAGCCGAAGAGGCCTGCGAGCTTCTTCGCGGCCGGCCTGGCCCCCTTCACGCCCGGATCGAAATAGATCTGCGTGCGGAAGTAGTCGTAGCTCGGGGCATTCGCGGGAAGCCCGTCGGGCGGCACGATCATCTGGTACCCGCGCTGGGAGAGCAGGTAGCTGGCCGACGACGCGGAGCCCTCGACGCCGTTGCCGTTGAGGACGAGCACGCTGGTCTCGCGCGGCGGCGGCGTCTTCTCCTTCAGCTTCTCGCCGAGTGCCACCGCGGTCGCCTTGCGCGGCGACTCGACGTCCGGGTTGCGGAACTCGCGCACGGCGCGCTGGATGTTCTCCGGCGCCGTCGTCAGGTCGGAGAAGCCCTCGAGCCCGTCGATCCGCGCCTGGAAGGTGTGGCCGGGCGGCAGCGAGTAGGCGAGCGCCGCGTACCGGAGCACCGTCTTGGCGCTCACGTCCTTCCCCCCACCCTGGCCGACCTCCACGTTCGAGGTGACGACCTTGATCACCTGGGGCAGCCTCGTGAGCGAGAACGACGACTCGATCTGGTCCTTGAAGGCACGAACGAACAGCTGCTGGCGCGCGTTGCGGTACAGGTCGGAGTCGGTGTGCCGGTACCGGACGAAGTCGAGCGCCTTCGTGCCGTTCATCCTCTGGTAGCCAGGCTGGAGGTTGATCTTCGCGTACCCGGTCGGCCCCCCGCGGTCGTTGTAGTAGCGCCGGTCGACGTCCATCCAGACGCCGCCGAGCTTGTCCACGAGCTGCCGGAACCCGCGGAAGTTGACCGTCACGATGTAGTTGATCGGCACGTCCGTCAGGTTGGCGATGGTCGCGAGCGCGCCGGCGGGCCCGCAGGTCGCGTAGGCGGAGTTGATCTTGTCGACGTACGACGGCTTGCCCGGGCAGTGGACCTCGACCCGCAGGTCACGCGGGAAGGAGAGCATCGAGATCGTCTTCTCGCCCGGGTCGGCGCGGATGAGCATGAGCGTGTCCGACCGCGAGGGCGTGCCCTTCCCCTCGTTCGCCCGATGGTCGTAGCCGATCATCAGGGCGGTCGCGGGCTGCCCCGGCAGCGCCACGTCGAGGGACTTGAGCGCCTTCTTCACCTCGGCGGACTTCGGGGCGACGGCGGCGACGGACTCGTGGAGGTAGAGGTAGGCGCCGCCGGCCGTGCCGCCGACCAGGACGGCGAGCACGAGCACCGCCCAGCCGAGGATGCGCAGCGCGAGCCTCCTGCCGCTCCGAGCGGGCGGAGGCGGTTGGCGGTACAGCGCGACGGGCCCCAGAGGGGCGGGGGGAACGGCGACCCGGCCGTTGCCGTTCAGCGTCGCGGCGCGGCCGACTCCTCTCTTCAGTGTCGTTCGCATGGGAACCGGGGCGCCCGTGCGCCCGAGGGCTGAACGGTAGCCAACGCGCCGGAAGCTACCCGTTAGGCCTTTGAGAAGACCGCGCTCAGCTGCTCGCCGAGGAACGCGATCTCGTCGGGCGTCCCGGCCGTGATCCGAAGCGCGGACGGCGCGCCGAACGATCCCATCGGGCGGACGATCACACCGCGGCGGAGGAGCGCCTCGTCGAGCGCAGCCGCGTCCTCGCCGACGTCCACGAAGAGGAAGTTGCCGGCGGCGGGCGAGAGCGGGCTGAAGCCGCGCTCGCGGAGCACCGCCTCGAGCGCGGCCATCGCCTCGCGGTTCACGGCACGCCTACGGGCGAGCTCGTCGGCTCCGTCGAGGCTCGCGATCGCAGCCTCCTGGGCGGGTGTCGTGACGTCGAACGCCCGTTGCACCTTGCGCATCGCCGCGATCACCGGAGCAGGCCCCACCCCGTAGCCGATGCGCAGCCCGGCCAGGCCGTAGATCTTGGAGAATGTCCGCAGCGCGAGCACGCGCCGGCCGCGCTTGGCGCCTTCCTCGATCGCGTCCGGGAAGGACGGGTCGTCGACGTACTCCAGGTAGGCCTCGTCGACGACCGTGAGAACGTGCTCGGGGACGGCGTCGAGGAAGCCGAGCAGGTCGTCGCGCGTCGTCATCGTCCCGGTCGGGTTGTTGACCGTCGGCACGAACGCGAGCTTCGTCCGAGGCGTCACGGCGGCGAGGAGCGCATCGACGTCGACGCGGCCGCCGTCGAGCTCGACGCGCACCGGAACGGCCGCGAGCTTCAGCGGGTCGAGGACGTAGCTCGGGAACGAGGGCCACGGAGTGACGACCTCGTCGCCCGGGTCGAGCGTCGCCTGGCACACGTAGCCGATCACGGCGTCCGCGCCGGCGGCCACGACCACCTCGGCGAACGCGACGGCGTAGCGCTCGGAGAGGAGCTCACGGAGCCGGTAGCAGCCGCCGTCCGGGTACCGGTTCGACTCGGCCAGCGCCCGCTCGATCGCCTCGATCGCGGCCGGGAACGGGCCGAACGGCCCCTCGTTCGACGCGAGCTTGACGACGCGGTCGAGCCCGAGCTCGCGCTGGACGGTCTCGACCGGCTTCCCTGGCTCGTAGGGGACGAGACCGTCGAGCGCCGGGCGGATGAGCTCCGGCCCGGGTCCGACGAGTGCTGTCACGCAGCCGGAGCGGCGGCGGGCGTCTCGACCAGGGGAGCGGAGCCGTCCGACGACACCCACTCATCCTGCGGCGCTCCGGCGAGCCTGCGCCAGACGACGAAGCCTCCAGCGAGGGCACCGACGAGCCCAACCGCCGCGAGGACCGCCGTGAGGCGGCCGCGTCGCGCCGACGCCCCTGCGGCGACGCCCGCGACGGCGAGGGCCGCACGGCGCCGCAGCCACATACGGGCGAAGTACCAGGCGACGGCCCAGAGGAGTGCGGTCTTGCGGTCGCGCATGCCGGGAGCCTACTACTTGCGCTTGGCCACGAGGTGAATCGGACGCCCGAGCGCGACGAGCGCGGCCTCCTTGAGCCCCTCCGCGAGCGTCGGATGCGGCGCGACTCCGTCGGCGACGGTCTCGATCGTGGACTCGGCGTCCAGCGCGACGACGGCCTCGCCGATCAGGTCGGTCGCGTGCGGACCGACGATCACGACGCCGAGCAGCTCGCCGTACGTCGCCTCGTGGATCGTCTTCACCCAACCCCTCGTGGTACCGGACATCACGGCACGCGCGATCGCCGACCACGGCGCGCGTCCGACGACCACGGCGTCGCCGTGGAGCTCGCGCGCCTGCGCCTCTGTGAGGCCGACGCCGGCGATCTCCGGGTCGGTGTAGATCGGCCGCGGCACGGCGGGCTCACCCATCGTCGACTCGTGGCCCATCGCGTTCTCGGCGGCGATCTCGCCCTCGCGGAAGCCGGTGTGCGCGAGCTGCCAGTAGCCGGCGACGTCACCCGCCGCGTAGATGTGCGGGACGTTCGTGCGGCGATGGTCGTCCGTCGCGATGCGCGTGCGGTCGAACGTGACCCCGGCGGCCTCCAGGCCGATGCCCTCGACCAGTGCGGCGCGACCGACCGAGACGAGCATCAGGTCGCAGTCGACCGTCTCGCCCTCGCCGAAATGGACGGTCAGATGCCCGCCGTGGTCGTCGATCTGGGTGCACTGCTTGGAGAGGTGCTGCGTGATCCCGCGCTTCCTGAACGCCTTCTGGAGCTCCTTCGCGGCGTCCTCGTCCTCGGCCGGGATGAGGCTCGGCAGCATCTCGATGATCGTCACCTCGGTGCCGAAGCGGTTGAAGATCGAGGCGAACTCGCACCCGATGATGCCGCCGCCGAGGACCACCAGCCGCCCGGGGACCTCGGTCTGGGACAGGAGCCCCGTCGAGTCGACGCAGCGTGGTGCGTCGAGGCCCGGGATCGGCGGGCGCATCGGGAACGAGCCGGTGGCGACGATCGCGCTGGTGAACGCGACCTCCTCGGCGCCCTCCACGGCGATCGTGCTCGGGCTGGTGAAGGTGCCCTTCCCCTTCACCCATTCGACACCGTTCGCCTTGAAGAGCGATGCGATGCCCCCGGTCATCTGGTCGACGACGGCGTCCTTCCACGAGCCGACCGTGCCGAAGTCCAGCGTCGGTTCCCCGACCTGCACGCCGAGCTTCGCGAAGGTCTCCTGCGCGTCGTGGTAGGCGTGCGCGCTCTGCACCCAGGCCTTGGTCGGGATGCAGCCCACGCGCAGGCAGGTCCCTCCGAGCGCCGGCTCCTGCTCGATGCACGCGACCTTGCCGCCCAGCTGGGCGGCGCGGATCGCGGCCGTGTATCCGGCCGGACCGCCTCCGAGGACGGCGACGTCGACGTTCATGCGGTATCGGTCCCTTCGTTCGTCGGTTGAGAGCTCGAGGTGTCCAGGTGCGCGAGCATCGTGACGGAATCGTCGTCCTCCTCCACATGCCGGAAGCCATGACGCTCGTACAGCCCGATCGCGCCCGCGTTGGCGCGGTCGACGCTGAGCGAGATGGTCGGGTACCCGGCGGCGCGGGCCCGCCCGAGGAGCGCGTCGAGAAGTGCCGAGCCCACCCCCTTTCCTCGCGCGTTCGGGACGACGGCGATCGCGAGCTCCGGCGTCCGCTCGTCGACGAACCCGTAGCCGGGCCGGTCCCGGCCGAACAGCCGGTACCAGGCGGCACCGACCGGGAAGCCCTTCTCGATCGCGATGACCGCCGTGTCGCCCGGCCGCCCCCACGCCTTCACGTAGAGGGCGACGGGGCCGGGGCCCGAGTCGGGTGCCCGCTCCTTCCAGTAGTAGGCGTGGTGGAGCATGTCGCGGAGGAATCGCACGTCCTGGGCGCCGCCGCGCCTGACGACGATCGTCGTCTCCTCGGCGTTCACAGCGCGAGCGCCGGCTGCTCGACGAGCGCGACGAGGGTCTGCAGGAACTGCGCGCCGTCCGCGCCGTCGATCGCCCGGTGGTCGCAGGTCAACGTCATCCGGAGGATCGGCGCCACGTCGAGCTCACCGTCCACGACCACCGGCTCGTCCTTCACCGCCCCGACGGCGAGGATCGCGACCTGCGGTGGATTGAGGACGGCGGTGAACTGCTCGACGCCGAACATCCCGAGGTTCGAGATCGTGAACGTGCCGCCCTCGAGGTCCGCCAGGGTCAGCTTGTTGTCGCGTGCGCGTCCCACCAGGTCGGCCCGTGCGCGAGCGATCTCCTGCACCGTCCGCCGGTCGGCGTCGCGGATCACCGGCACGATGAGACCCTGCGGCGCGGCGACCGCGATCCCGACGTGGGCGCCCGGGTGACGCTCGATCGTCTCGCCCGTGAACGTCGCGTTGACAGGGGTGTGGCGGGTGAGCGCGACGGCCGCGAGCTTCACGAGCAGGTCGTTCACGGTCGGCTTCGCGTCGCCCTCAGCCATGCGCTCCACGAGCTTCTCCCGCAGCGCGAGCGCTTCGGTCATGTCCGCCGAGACCCCTAGCTGAAAGACGGGCGCCGTCCAGGCCTCGGTGAGGCGGCGCGCGATCGTCTTGCGGACGGAGGTGAGCTGCACGACCTCGACCTCGGCGGGTGGCATCGCGACAGGAGCCATCGGTGCCGGAGCACCGGCGGCCGCCCGCTCGACGTCCTCGGCGAGGATCCGGCCCTCGGGCCCCGTCCCCTGGATCGACGCGAGGTCGACGCCCCGCTCCCGCGCGATCCGCCGGGCGAGCGGGCTCGCCTTCACGCGCCCTTCGGGCGCGTGAAGGCCACGAGAACCGGGCGGTGTATCCGCGACGGCGGTCTGTTCCACGGACGTGGGCGGAGGCTCGGCAGCCTCGGGCGGTGACGGCGCGGGACGAGCGGATTCGCCGTCAGGCGAATCCGCCCCGGCGTCGATCACGGCGACGGTGGCTCCGACCTCCACCTCGCCCTCCGCGACGACGATCTTGACCAGCGTGCCGGTGACGTCCGACTCGACCTCCTGGGTGACCTTGTCGGTGTCGAGCTCGTACAGCGGGTCGCCCTTCGAGATCGCGTCGCCCTCGGCCCTGAGCCAGCGGACGATCACGCCGGACTCCATGCCCTGGCCGAGGCGCGGGAGCTTGACCTCGGTCGGCATCAGCGCTCAGCGGAGCCGACGACCACGGTCGCCCCGGCAGGCGGCTCTCCTTCGACCCGGGTCACGGGCGTCATTATGCTGACCGCCGTGAAGCTGGTGGATCAGTGGGGAGCGCTCGAGCGGCGGCTCCCCCGCGACTGGGAGACGGTCGCGCTCCGGCTCCGCACCGAGCAGCCCGACGAGCTGTCGGAGACGGCGAGGATCCTCGGGCCGATGAACGTCGGCCACGCGGGTGAGGAGCTCGCGTTCACCGTCCGCCGCGCAGGCGGCGCCGCCGGGCCCGAGGCTGCACGGCGGCTGTTCGGGCGGCTCGACGAGGCGCGCATCTGGTGCCTGCTCGAGCAGGAGGGCGTCGGGGTGCCCGAACCGGCCGACGGCACGCCGCCGGAGCGGCAAGCAGCCTCCGTTGCCGAGGCCTGGGACGCGGCGCTCGCCGAGCTTCCGGCCGACTGGAGCGACCTGCTCTGCTTCCTCGAGATCGGCTCGAGCGCGCTTCTCCCGCGTGCCGCGCTGCTCTGCGCCCCCGTCAACCCGACGCGCGACCACGCGCGTGTCGGCTTCACGTTCCGCTGCGCGAGCCACACGGGCTACGGTGTCTCGCCGGGGATGGCGCGCCGCTGCTTCGAGCGTCTCGACGACGAGGGGATCGAGGGCACGCCCTCCGTGCTCCGTGTCCTCTCCGACACGGACCACGTCGGCTCGCAGGGCGCCGTCTGGTACGTGGCCGGCAAGGTCCTGTAGGCCCCGTCGGGCCTTACGCCACTCTGACGGTCGTCCGCATCGTGGCGCGGTGCTGGTCGCACTGCACGACGAGCGTCCCCTTGCGGAGCACGACGCGCCACGTCTTCGTGCCGACGAATCCGACTCCCGTGGCCTGCGCGGCGCCCGCGCCGCGAAGGCGCGCGTTGTGGGCAGCCGAGCGGTCCCGGGCCACGACCGTGTACGCCCCGGGCCGGAGCAGCGTCACTGGCTTGCCGCCGGTGGTCTTGAGCGAGATCGTGGCCGCGGGCCCCACCGTCAGGTTCAGGCGGGAGCCGACCTTCGCCGAGGGGGCCGGCGCGGGGGTCGGCTTCGGCTGCGCAGCCGGCGGCGGGGCGACCGTCCCGACGTCGAACGTGGCCCGCATCCTGGTGGGGTGCACGTCGCACAGGAACGTGTAGCGCCCGTCGCCGAGCGTCACGGTGAACGTCGTGTCACCGGTCGTGTCGACCCCGGTGGTGACGTCGACCCCCGGGCCCTGGAGATGGAAGTCGTGCTCCTCGGAGCGATCGGACACCTCGATCTCGACGACTCCCGGCTGGAGCTGCTTCACCGGCTGCCCCTGCGCGTCTCGGAGCTCGATGGTGAACCCGGGGCCGACGGTGCCGACGAGCTTCGTCTCCGCCGCCCCGGCGGACGAGGCGAGCACGAGCACCGCGAGCCCCACCATCGCGATGCCGTGCCGGCGCCTCATGCACCGCACTACGCGCCCGCGCGGAGATCGGATTGTGTGGGACCGCATCCTGCGTCAGGCGCGCAGCTCGGCACCGAAGCGGTCGACGAGCGCGGCGACGATCCGGTCGCGGGCCGCGTTGGCCTCCTCGTCTGTGAGCGTCCGGTCGGGTGCCTGGAAGACCAGGTGCACGGCGACGGACTTCCTCCCCTCCCCCACCTGGTCGCCCCGGTAGACGTCGAAGACGCGCGCTTCGCGGAGCTCGGCGCCGCCCGCCTCGTGCGCGACCGCGACGACGGCGCCGGCCTCGACGTCCTCGGCGACGGCAACGGCGATGTCCTGCCGGCTCGCCGGGTACGTGATCACGTCCTCGTAGAGGATCCGCTCCGGCACCGGGGCCATCAGGCGCGCGACGTCGAGCTCGAACACCCCCCACTGCCCGTCGAGCATGGTCGGGTGGAGCTCGCCGAGCCAGCCGGCGTCCGTCTCGGCCGCCTTGCCGGGGTGGAGGTGGTCGAGCGACGCGCGGCGCACTACGAGGGGAAGGTGGAACGCCTCGTGCATCGCCTCGACCGCCGCCGCGCGCGGCCTCGAAGCCGCCCTCCGCGATCCCGCCGACGAGCCACCGCTCTTCCGGAAGCTGCTCGCCGGACGGGAGGTAGACCCTCGCGAGCTCGAACAGCCGGATGTCGTCGTTGCCCGAGTCGACGTTGACCCGCGCCGCCTCGACCAGGCCGTGGAGCAGCGTCGTGCGCAGCACCGCGTGCTCGCCGCTCATCGGGTCCGGGAGGCGGAGCGCGTCCGGATCGGGGTCGACGGGGGTCAGGCTCCACGTGTAGGCCTCGGAGAAGCCCGCCCCGACGAGCACGTCCTCGAGCCCGCGGCGGAAGCGCTGCTCGGGCGTCAGGTGGCCGGCGACCGAACGGCGCAGGGGCATCGTCGTCGGCACGCGGTCGAGCACGACCCTCGCGACCTCCTCGACGACGTCGATCTCGCGCGTGACGTCGCGCGCCCGATGCGTCGGCACCGTCACGTGCCATCCGTCGTCGACGTCGAAGTCGAGCCGCTCGAGGATCGACCGCTGCTCCTCGGCAGGCACGTCGAGGCCGATGAGGGCGCTCGCCCGCTCGGGCCGCAGCGACACGACGGGCCGCTCGGGCAGGCCGTCGTTCGCGTCCGCCGAGCCGGTGAGCTCCGCTCCGGCGAGGTCGACGAGAAGCCGGCTCGCGAGCACGGCCGCAGGCTCGGCCGCGTACGGGTCGACGCCCTTCTCCCACTTGTTCGACCCCTCGGTGCGCAGCGCGAGCCGCTCGGACGTCTGGAGGATGCCGATCGGCTCGAAGTTCGCCGCCTCGAGCAGCAGCTCGGTCGTCTCCTCGGAGACCTCCGAGTCGAGTCCACCCATGATCGCCGCCAGCGCGACCGCACGCTCGCCGTCCGTGATCAGGAGGTCGCTCGGGAGAAGCCGCCGCTGGGTGCCGTCGAGCGTCCGGAGCCTCTCCCCCTCGTGCGCGCGGCGGACGACGATCCGGCCGCCCGCGAGCTTCGCCCGGTCGAACGCGTGGAGCGGGCTCCCCCAGACGTGCATCACGTAGTTCGTCACGTCGACGACGTTCGAGATCGACCGCATGCCGGCGAGATGGAGGCGCGTGCGCAGCCACAGCGGCGACGGGCCGACCCGCACGTCGCGGAAGCCGCGCCCGATGTACCGCGGGCAGCCGCCGAAGTCCTTGACGACGACGTCGACCGGTTCCGCGGCCGTCATGGGCGGGTCCTCCGGGTCGGGGAGGCGGAGGACGCCGTCGCAGCAGCGCCGCGACCTCGCGCGCGACGCCGACCATCGAGAGCAGGTCGGGCCGGTTCATCGTCGGCGTCACGTCGAGCACCTGGTCGACGAGCGGGAGGACGTCCGACAGCGGCGTTCCAGGCTCGAGCCCGTCCGGTAGCAGCATGATCCCGGAGTGGTCCGGGCCGAGCCCGATCTCGTCCTCGGCGAGGATCATCCCCCGCGAGATCTCGCCGCGGAGCGGACGCTCCTCGAGCGGCCCCGGGAGGCCGGGCAGGAGCGCGCCGGGCAGGCCGACGGCGACCGTCGCGCCGACGCCGAAGTTCCAGGCGCCGCAGACGATCTGCTGCGGCTCGGCGTTGCCCGACGTCGACCTGGCAGAGCTGGAGCCGGTCGGCGTTCGGGTGCGGGATCGGCCGCGATCACTCGGCCGACGACGAAGTGGCCGAGGTTGTCGTTCTCGTCCGGGACGCCGACGTCGATGACGCGCTCGACCTCGAGCGGCGGAGATCGAGAGCCGCCGGGCCATGTCGCGCGCGGACGCCGTCGTCTCGACGTACTCGCGCAGCCAGGAGACGGGAACCTTCATCAGAACTGCCTCGCGAAGCGAAGGTCGTTGCGCCAGAGCTCGCGCAGGTCGGGGAACTCGTGGCGCAGCATCGCGATGCGCTCGAGGCCGAGCCCGAACGCGAACCCCGAGTACCGCTCCGCGTCGTAGCCGACGAACTCGAAGAGCTTCGGGTCGACCATCCCTGAGCCCCCGAGCTCGATCCACCCGGAGTGCCGGCAGACCGGGCAGCCGGCGCCGTCGCAGACGTGACAGGAGACATACGGCTCGATCGACGGCTCGGTGAACGGGAAGTAGTGCGTCCGGAACTCCGTCCGGCGCTCCTGGCCGAACAGCGCCTTCATCAGCGTGTCGAGCGTGCCCAGCAGGTCGGCGAGCGTGATCCCCTCGTCCACCGCGAGCCCCTCGACCTGGTGGAAGATCGGAACGTGCGTCGCGTCCGGCGTGTCGCGGCGGTACACCCGGCCGAGCGACACGATGTAGACGGGCGGCTGCTGCGCCTCCATCGTCCGGATCTGGGACGGGGACGTCTCCGTGCGGAGCAGCGTCTCGTCGTCGAGGAAGAGGGAAGCCAGCCGCGACCGTGCGGGGTGTCCGGGCGGGAAGTTGAGCCCGTCGAAGTTGTAGTGGGTCGTCTCGACCTCCCGCCCGTCGACGACGCGGTAGCCGAGCCCGAGGAAGATGTCCTCGACCTCCCGGCGGATCTGCGTGATCAGGTGGAGGTGCCCGCGCTCGTATCCGCCGACGGGCAGCGTCACGTCGGCCCGTTCCTCGGCGAGGCGCCGGTCGAGCTCGGCCCGGGACAACTCTGCGGCACGCGCTTCGATGGCCGCTTCGAGCCCCGCTCGACTCGCGTTCATCCTCATCCCCGTTTCGCGGTCGCGTACGTCGCGCAGGGCGAGCTTCAGTGCGCTCTTTCGGCCGAGGTACTCGATGCGGACCGCTTCGATCTCCTCTGTGGTCGTCGCGGCGGCGACCGCTGCGTGAGCCGCTTGCTCAAGTGCCTCGAGATCCATGGGCGTTCGAGGCTAGCAAGTGACATGTTGCAACAAGCTGCTTGAATCGGGCACGTGAGCGAATACGACGCCTTCGCGGCGGTGTACGACGACTGGACGCGCCCGATCGGCGACGAGGACGTCGAGTTCTACGTCTCGCTCGCAGCCGAGGCCGAGGGGCCGGTCGTCGAGCTCGCGGTCGGGAACGGCCGCGTCGCCGTGCCGATCGCCGAGCGCACGGGCCGGCGGGTGATCGGGATCGACGTCTCGTCGGCGATGCTCGCCGGCGCGGCCGAGCGTGCCCGGGCAGCCGGGGTCGAGCTCGACCTGAGACTCGGCGACATGCGCGAGCTCACGCTCGAGGAGCAGACCGATCTCGTCATCTGCCCCTTCCGCTCGCTCCTCCACGTCCACGGCCACGACGACAGGCTCCGCGTGTTCCGGCGGGTTGCGGAGACACTGCGCCCGGGCGGCCGCTTTGCGTGGAACGCCTTCGTCTTCGACCCCGAGATCGCGGCCGAGATCGACGGGACATGGCGCGAGCAGGGCGGTGTCCGTCACCGCGTCGACTACGACTACGACGAGCGCCGGATCGACCTGTCGCTCGAGGAGGGGCCGCCGGTGCGGCTCTGGTGGGCGGACCCGGAGGAGTGGGACCGGCTCGTCGACGAGTCGGGCCTGGAGGTGGAGGCGCGGTACGGCTGGTTCGACCGCCGGCCCTTCGACGAGACGAGCCGCGAGGCCGTCTACGTCGCGCGGAGACCGATGTGAGCGATGCGCTCTACGACCGGATCGCGCGGATCTACGACCCGTGGTCGGTGTCGGTCACCGAGGACGTCGAGTTCTACGTCGACGAGGCGATCGCGTCGGGCGGGCCCGTCGTCGAGCTCGCGGTCGGCACGGGCCGTATCGCGGTGCCGGTGGCGAAGGCAGGTGTGCGCGTGATCGGCGTCGACGAGTCGCCGGAGATGCTCGCCATCGCTCGGGCGTATGCCGAGCGGGAGGGCGTCTCCGAGCTCGTCGACCTCCGCCTCGGCGACCTCCGCGAGCCTCCCGTCGAGGAGCACGTCCCCCTCGTCACGAGCCCGTTCCGCTCGCTGCTCCACATGCCGGACGAGCCGGAGAAGCTGCGCGCGCTCGAGGCCGCGGCGGCGCTCCTCGAGCCTGGGGGGCGCCTGATCTTCGACGTCTTCGCGCCCAGCGTGGAGGACATCGAGGAGACGGACGGGATCTGGCTCGAGCGGGAGCCGGGCATCTTCGAGCGCGCCGACTGGGATCCGCGTGCGCGGACGCTCGTGCTCTCCGTCCGCGGCGGCGAGCACGCCGCGACCCTGGCGCTCCACTGGCTGTCCGCGCCCGAGTGGCTCGCCCTCGTGGAGCGGGCCGGGCTCGAGGCCGACGCCCTCTTCGGCTGGTTCGACCGCCGATCGTTCGAGGGCGGTGAGGACCAGATCTGGGTCTGCAAGCGCCCGGCCTGACGGCCGGGCACTAGGCCAATTCCACCGGGTCGCCGACCCGCACGACTCCGGGCTCGAGCACCTCGGCGTACACGCCGAGGCAGGGCTCGCCGTCGACCGCGCCGCGGGTGGCGATCAGCTCGCGGAGGACGTCACGGTCGCGCAGCCCGGTGTCCGGGCTCGCCGAGGGAACGGCGCAGCGCGGCGTCGGGTTTCCGACGAGCAGCGTTGCCTCGCCCGCGCGAACACGGCGGTTGCGCCACTGCTCCTCCTCGAGCGAGTCGAGGCCGTCGAGCTCGAGCAGCATCCGGAACCGGCGCCCGTCTCCGTCGAGCAGGTCGAGCGACGCACGCGAGATGAGCGTCGCCGGGCGCGAATCGGTCGCCCATGCGCCGTCCTCGCGCTCGACCAGCGTCAGCGAGCGGCCCACGAGGTCGGAGAGGGCGTCGGCCCACGGCCCGCGAACCACATGGCCGACAACCTGTCGCCCGTACACCGTGACGTCCGCCGAGCCCGCACGGGTGGGCTCGGCCTCGAGGAGCTCTCCGTTCGGCAGGGTCACGCCGAGCACACGCGTCTCCGGGTCCCACGAGGCGCTCGCGCGCACGAGCGCCGTGTCGCGCTTGCCGTTGTAGAGACGATGGCCGTCGTCGACGAGCAGGAACCGGCGGTCCTCCCGCGCGCCGTCCCGCCCGAGCTCGACCGCGTCCGGGTGCTGGAGCCGGAGGCTCTTCACCGGAGTGACGTTGATGCGGGAGACGTGCGCCGAGGAGGACATTCCGGCGGGCGATGCTACAGGGGCGACTGGACGCGACCTCGCGACGCGGCATAGGATCGTCGGCGATGGTCTGGATCATCCTGCTGATCGTCGTCGCGCTGATCGTCGTCTCGCTGATCGCGCTCTACAACCGGCTCGTCCGGTACCGGAACCGCGTCGACAACGCGTGGGCCCAGATCGAGGTGCAGCTCAAGCGGCGGTGGGACCTGATCCCGAACCTCGTCGAGACGGTGCGAGGCTACGCGCAGCACGAGCGCGGCACGTTCGAGGCCGTGACGCAGGCCCGCGCCGCGGCGCAGACCGCGCAGGGCCCCGCCGCGACGGCGGCGGCGGAGGGCATCCTCGGCCAGGCGCTCGGGCGCCTGTTCGCCGTCGCCGAGGCGTACCCGGAGCTGCAGGCCGACGAGAACTTCCGCCAGCTGCAGACGGAGCTGTCGGAGACGGAGAACCGGATCGCGGTCTCGCGCCAGGTCTACAACGACACGGTGCTGACGTACAACAACTCGATCCAGACGTTCCCGGGGCTCGCGCTGGCGGGGCCGTTCGGGTTCACGAAGCGGGAGTTCTTCGAGACCGACGAGACGCAGCGCGAGCCACCGCGGGTCGACTTCTCGCCGGGCGCCGGCCCGGCCGCTCCCTCTGTGCCTCCCGCCACGCCCGCCGAGCCCGACACCGGCGGCTCGAGCGCGCCCGGTGGCACGACCTAGAGGAGCGCTCGCGCTCGCGGCGATCGTCGTCGCCGCGCTCACCCTCACCGGGGTCGCGCAGGGCCAGACCTACGAGCTCGTCTCCAGCGACGTCACGGCCACCGTCCGTGCGGACGGCTCGGTCGCGGTAGACGAGGCGATCACCGTCGCGTTCTCGGGCTCGTTCACCTACGGCTACCGGGAGATCCCGTACCGGTCGGGCGAGCGGATCGACGAGATCGGCGTGTCCGAGAACGGCAAGTCCTTCGGGCCGGGCGCGCCGACCGATCTCGAGCCAGGCGGCCCGGCCGGCACGTTCGGCGTCGACGACCTCGGCGGGCGCGTGCGGATCGTCTGGCGGTTCCAGTCGGACGGCGTCCAGCAGCGCACGTTCCTCGTCCACTACCGGATGACCGGGCTCGCCGTGGGCTACGACGACGTCGTCGACGTGAACCTCAAGGTCTGGGGCGACGAGTGGAAGCAGCGGCTCGGGCGCTTGACCGCGACCATGCGCGGGCCCGGCAACGTCGTCCGCGCCTGGGGCCACCCGGTCTGGGTCCGCGGCGACGTCACGCTCCAGGGAAATGAGGCGCTGCTCCGGGCGCTCGACATCGACGCGGGTCAGTTCGTCGAGCTCCGCGCGCTCTATCCACGGGACTCGTTCACGTCCACGGCGGGCATGCGCGTCCGCGACGGCAACGGGTTGGCGAAGATCGCCGCCGAGGAGCAGGCGGACGCGCGAGCGTACGAGCGGGACAAGGAGCGCATCGACGACGCGATCGCCCACCCGTGGCGCAGCGCGCTGATCGTGCTCGCGCTCGGAGCCCTCCCCGCGCTCGCGATCGCGATGTTCGTGTTCTGGCGCTTCGGCCGGGAGCTCGAGACCGGCTACGACCGCGAGTACGAGCAGGAGCCGCCGACCGACACGCAGGCCGCGCTGGTGCCGACGCTCCTCCGTCAGGGAGGGGAGGCGGGCTCCTTCGAGTTCACGGCGACCCTCTTCGACCTGATCAGACGTGGTCACTATTCGGCCCAGCACGTCACCACCGAGCGCAGCGTCTGGGGCGGTCTCCGCCACGAGAGCGTCGCCGACCTCGAGCTCTCCGCCGGCAAGCCGGTCGAGCTGACGCCCTGGGAGAAGTCGGTGACGTCCGTCGTCGACCACGTCCTCGACGGGAGCGGCCGGCACCTGTCCGAGTTTCGCGGGGAGATCGAGGGCGAGCGATCGTCGATGGCGCCGCGGTTCGAGGGCTTCAAGGCGGCGGTCGAGACCGAGGTCGGGAACCGGGGCTGGTTCCGGTCGATGGGCATCGTGCCGCTGATCGCCGGGATCGTCGTATTCGCGGCGATTGGAGCCATCCTCGCGTTCGTCGCGATCGACGGCTGGCGGACGGTATATCCGCGCTGGAGCGACGTCGTGCTCCTCGCGCTCGCGGTCGCGGCGTTCGTCAACGCCGCCGTGCTGCTCGGCGCGTCGACCCGCCGCAAGCTCTGGCGCCGCAGGAGCAAGGACGCGGCGCTCGAGGCGGAGCGCTGGGACGCGTTCCGCCGCTACCTGCAGGACTTCCCGCGGCTCCAGGAGGCGCCGCCCGCGACGCTCGAGCTCTGGGAGCGCCTGCTCGTCTACGGGATCGCCTTCGGGATCGCCGAGCGCGTGCTCCAGGCGGCGCACATCGCGATGCCCGAGGCGATGGCCCAGGCCAGCTCTGTGTACTGGATCTCGGGCCAGGGCAACCTCGGCAGCGGCGCCTCGGCGCTCTCGATCGGCGACCTCGCCTCCGGTTTCGGCTCAGCGCTCGCCCCGCCGTCCTCCGGATCCGGCGGGTTCGGTGGAGGCTTCTCCGGCGGAGGCGGCGGAGGCGGGGGCGGAGGCGGCGGGGGGTTCGGCTAGCGGGTGCTGCGCTCGGTCGCGAGCAGCGCAAGCGCGACGACCGTGGCCCACGACATCACCTTGAACTCGCCTGCGAGCAGCGCCTCCTCGACCTCGGCGCGGGTCATGCTCAGCAGCTCCTGCTCCTCCAGGTCGTCCGCAGCGGGCTCCGCCACCTGCCGCGCTCCGTGCGCCAGGTAGAGATGGCCGACGCCGCAGCCGCGGTTGCCGTCGACGACGAACCCGCCGAGCGAGATCCAGTGGTCGGCTTCATGGCCGGTCTCCTCGAGAAGCTCGCGCCGAGCCGCGGTCGCGGGCGCCTCGCCCGGGTCGAGATACCCACCCACGGGCGCAAGCGTCGCGCCGGCGACGGCGTACTTCGTCTGGCGGAAGACGAGGAACGAGCCCGTCTCCGTCACCGCGACGACGTTCACGAACTCCCGTCCCTCGAGCCACGGCCAGTCGTCGATCACGCGCCCGTCGGGGAGCTCGACGACGTGGCTCTCCACCAAGACCCACGGGCGGAGATCGAGGAGCGTCCGTCGCGAGCGCGTCTTCCAGGGGCGCATCGTCAAGCCCGCCCGACGCCGCGCGGCGCCCGGGCGTCACGCGTCGACTCGTACAGCACGATCGCCCCCGCAGCGGCGACGTTCAACGACTCGGCCCCGCCCGGCAGCGGGATCGTGACCTTGTCGCAGCGTGCAACCTGCTCGTCCGGCAGCCCTTCGCGCTCGGCGCCGAGGAGGAACGTCACCGGCGGGGCGAGGTCGGCCTCCTGGAGCGGCGTGCCGCCGTGCGCCGCGAGCGCCACGCACCTGGCCGGGCGGTCGTCCCAGGGCGTCAACGGGACGCGGAAGATCGCGCCGGCCGACGCTCGAAGCGCCTTCGGCGACAGCGGATCCGCGCACCCCTCGGAGAGCGCCACGCTCGCGCCGAACGCGTCGGCGGTCCGCAGGAGCGTGCCGACGTTGCCCGGATCGGCGAGGCGCCACAACGCAAGGCACGTCTCGCGGGTGCCCGCCGGCAGGTGGGCGCGCCGGTACACGCCGATGGCGCGCGCCGGGTGCGGAAGCGTCGACACACGCGCAAGGAGCTCGGATGCGACGTTCTCGCCGGCGACGAGCAAGTGCACCGGCTCGATGCCGGTCGCGCGGGCCGCCTCGACGAGGTCCTCCCCTTCGACGGCGAACAGTCCTGTCTCCTCGCGGTGCTTGCGCTGTCCGAGGAGACTGCGGACGAGCTTGAGCGTCTCGTTGTCGCGCGAGGTGATCACTCGCGGGACAGTGTCACAGGCCCTCGACGTGGGTGCTCAGGGGTGCCGACACCGCATAGGCGCGACATCAAGCCGGTCTGGGACAACCGCGGACGTCATGCAACGAGACCAGGCTGACCTGTTCGAGCAAGTCGGACGCCCGTCGAGGCGCACGTGTCGCGGCCACGAGTCCCGGCGATCGAATGAGTCCGGGTCGTCGGAAGGCCAGCCGCACTCAGAGCGAGAACGACTCTCGCACGACGGTCTGGCAGCTGAGGACGCGGGCGGCGCCGTTCGGACAGGCCGGCAACGCAGGCCCCCGGAGCCCAGGGGCGCTCGTTGCCATCGCAAAGCTGCCGGTCTACCGTTGCCCCATGCCGACGTGTCCGAATTGCGGCCGCGAAAGCGAGAACGCGGCGGCGTTCTGTCCCTCCTGCGGCTCACGACTCTCCGAGGCGTCGCCGCGCCACGAGCAGCGGAAGACCGTAACGATTCTGTTCTGCGACCTCGTCCACTCGACCGGGCTCGCCGAAGGGGACCCGGAGGCATATCGAAGGATCCAGGCCCGTTTCTTCGATTGCATGCGGCGAATCGTCGAGCGGCACGGCGGCACGGTCGAGAAGTTCGTCGGCGACGAGGTGATGGCGGTGTTCGGTGTCCCGGTCGCGCACGAGGACGACGCGCTCCGCGCCGTCCGAGCGGCCAAGGAGATGCTCGCCGGGCTCGCCGGTCTGAACGAGGAGCTCGAGGCCTCGCTCGGCCTCCGCCTCCAGGCCCGGATCGGGATCAACACCGGCGAGGTCGTAGCCGGGGATCCGGCGGAAGGACACGCGTTCGTCGCCGGCGAGCCGGTGATCGTCGCAAAACGGCTCGCGCAGGCGGCAGAGCCCGACGAGATCCTGATTGGCAAGGCAACCTACCCACTTGTCGAGCACGCAGTCCAGGCGGGGCCGCTCGAACGATTCTCGGCCAAGGGCAAGCTGGACGAGCTCGAGAAGCATCGCGTGGAGGACGTCCGCGGTGACGCTCCTGCGATGGCTCGCCGTCTGCACGCGCCCATCGTCGGCCGCGACGACGAGCTGCGGCTGCTCCAGCATGCGTTCGAGCGGACGCTCGAGGAGAGCCGCTGCTTGCTCTTCACGGTTCTCGGTCCTGCCGGGATCGGCAAGTCTCGGCTGGTCACGGAGCTACTTTCGTGGGTCGATGGTCGAGCCGTCACCTCGATCGGACGCTGCCTGTCATACGGGGAGGGAATCACGTTCTGGCCGCTCGCCGAGGCCCTCCGCGGGCTGGGCGGCGAGCCTGCTCTTCGCGAGGCGCTCCCCGACGACGACCAGCGCAACACGGTCCTCGAGCTGCTGCAGGGTGTGACAGGAGCCTCGGAGGCGGGGTCCAGCGAGCAAATCTTCTGGGCGGTGCGTCGCGGGTTCGAGGCTGTCGCGCGCCGGCGCCCGCTCGTCGTCTGCTTCGAGGACCTGCACTGGGCCGAGCCGACGATGCTAGATCTCATCGAATACATCGTCGGCTGGACCCGCGACGCCCCGATCCTCGTCCTCGCCGTCGCGCGCCCGGAACTCGTCGAAGACCGGCCGCAATGGAACGCGCCGCATCCAAGCTACGAAGCGCTGACGCTCGGGCCGCTATCGAGGACCGCGACGGAGTCGCTGGTGGCGGACCTCTCGGCCGGCGCCTCGCTGTCAGCCGAGGTCAGGGGGCGCATCGCGGCTGCCGCAGAGGGAAACCCGCTCTTCGTGGAGCAGATCAGCGCGATGGCAACCGAAGACGGCGGGGAGCTCACCATCCCGCCCTCGATCCAGGCCCTCCTCGCCGAGCGGCTCGACCGGCTGAGCGCGGATGAGCGAGAGGTGATCGAGCGCGCGTCGGTCGTGGGCAGGGACTTCCCCGTCGCGGCCGTGGCAGGTCTCGTCCCGGACGAGCAGCGGGCGCTTCTCGCGCCGCAGCTCTTCGCGCTCGCCCGTAAGGGGTTCATTCGCCCCGACCCGTCACCTTCGGCCGGGGAAGACCGATTCAGCTTCCAGCACGTCCTCGTCCGCGACGCGGCCTACGAGGCAATGCCCAAGGAGCTTCGGGCTGCGCTCCACGAGCGGCTGGCGGACCGGATGGTCGGCTCCGAGCGCGAGCTCGACGAGCTGCTCGGCTACCACCTCGAGCGGGCCTATCGCTACCGGCATGAGGTAGGCCTCTTCGACGAGCACACGGGGCGCCTCCGCCTGCGCGCCGGCGAGCTCCTCGCCGCGGGCGGTGCTCGAGCGCTCGGACGCAATGACGTCCACGCGGCGCTGAAGCTCCTGGAGAGAGCGGTCGCGCTTCGGCCGGAGGATGACCCGGCAGTCGGACTTCGGCTCGATCTCGCCCACGCGCTCATGCTCTCAGGGCGGCTCACCGCGGCTGGCGAGGTGACGGCCGAGACCGAGGCGCGTGCAACCGCCTCACGGGACGAGGTCGGCGCGTTGCGCGCGCGTCTCCTAGGGGCGCGGATCGCCGCGCACGTGGAAGGCGCGGGCACCGGGAGCGAAGGGCCGAGCGCCGACATGCTCGCCGTCGCCGAGGAGGCGCGTCCAGTGTTTGCACGGGCCGGCGACGAGCTCGCGCTCGCCGAGGCGTGGGTCGCGACCGCGTATGCCCTGCTGATCCGTTGCCGATGGGCGGCGATGCTCGAGGCGGTCGAGCATACGCTCGAGCACGCGCGCCGCGCCGGCTCGACGCGTTGGGACGGAGAACTTCCAGCCTGGCAGGGCACCGCCATGTTCTACGGCCCTACGCCGGTCGACGACGCCTTGCGCTGGTACGACGAGCAGCAGGCCCAGCATCCAATCGCCCTCACACAACAGGCGATGCTCGAGGCCATGCGGGGAAACTTCGACCGAGCGCGGGAGCTGGTGGGCTCGCGGATTCGATCGCAAAGGAGTTCGGCCCGAAGCTCTATCTCGCCGCCGGCGGCATGGCACTCTGGGAAGTGGAGACACTTGCAGGCGACCCGTCCGCTGCCGAGAGGGCGATCCGCCCAAGCTGCGAGCTGCTGGAGGAACTCGGCGAGGTCGGATACCGCTACATGGCAGTGAGCCAGCTGGCAGCCTCGCTCTACGTTCTCGGGCGGCTCGACGAGGCGGACGAGTTGACTCGGATCGCCGAGGCGTTCGCGCCGACGACGACATCGCCTCGCAGATGCTGTGGCGGCAGGTGCGGGCCCAAGTGCTCGCTCGTCGCGGGGAGGGAGCGGAGGCCGAGCAGCTCGCCCGCGAAGCGGTCTCCCTGGCGGGCGAGACGGACATGCTCAACTGGCACGGCAATGCGCTCGCCGACCTGGCCGAGGTCTATGCGCTCGCCGGGCGTGCCCAAGAGAGCCGGGCTCGCCTCGAGCAGGCGCTCGCGCTCTACGAACGCAAGGGCAACGTCGTGGCTGGGGCGAAAGTACGCCGGCGGCTTGCGGAGCTACACAAGGCAGCGCCCGCTGCGTCCTAGCAATGCGGCACTGATGGGGTTAGCATCGAGCCGGGGACCGAATCGAATGGGGAGGGAGGTCGTATGCCGAATGACGAGACACCAGGTCGCAACGTCGAGGCGCTCAAGGCCACAGGGGTGATTCTGGAGGGCTTGCCCGAGGACTACCACGCGGTCTTCGAGAGCCTCAGCAACCAGGAGCTGGCCGCGCTGATGCTGCTCAAGGCCCGCCTGGACGGCGTCAAGGGCCGGGGTGTGGGCGACTACCAGGAATTCGTGCCGCTCTAACCTCCGAAAAGGCGGCGACCCTGAAGGCCAGCGAGCGCCTCGCCCGAAAAGTCGAGCTGATTCGTCCCGGGCATGGGCTACCCGGGCGACTATTGCTCGAGCACCCTCGAGCACGCGAGCTCTATCCGCCATACTTGACGGTTGGGTATCACGTCACTGTCGGTTTAATTGGCCTCATGGAGGCGGCTCGCGACCGGGCGCGGACTCTCGCCCCTGGAGATCGAGTCGCCGCCGGCCTCGTCGAGTACCTGGAGCGGCACATCCCCGAGGAGATGCACAGCGACGAGCCGGGCGGCGCGACGCTGGATGATCTCGCGGCGCTGGGCGTCGACACCGCGGCCGTCCGCACGCAGCAGCCGTCGCCGAAGATCGCGGCCCTCATCGGAGCTGTCTATTACTGGATCTTCCATTTCCATCCGGTCGCGGTATTCGGCTACCTCGAGCTCGAGGCGTACCACCCGAGCGTCTCCGGCGTCGAGCTGTTGATCGAGAGGACGGGGCTCCCCCGCGAGGGGTTCCGCCAGCTCCTCCTGCACGCGAAGCTCGATGTCGCCCATGCGAGGGAGCTTCACCGCGTGCTCGACTCCTTACCGCTCGAGCCGCACCACGAGCAGCTGATCGGGCTCAGCGCGCTTCACACGATGTCGCTCTTGACGGACGCGTTGCTCGACGTCGTCGAGGACGGGTCACCGGCCAGGCCAGGCTGAGCGCGTGCTCAGACCCGGCCCCGAGCGAGATCGATGAGGCGGTCGAGGACCCTCTCGCCGTCGACGCCGAGCCCATCGTGCGCGTACTCGCTCGTGAGCCAGACGCGGAGACCGCGGATCAGCGTGGCCGTCCATTCCGAGAGGGCGCGGTCGACGTACATGTCGTCGGCGTAGATGGCAGCTGCAACCGGAACCTCGTTCCGCTCGAGCTGCGCTGGATCGTAGAGGCGCGGCCATTCGCGCTCCGCGAGGAGGTGCGCCGCCTCCCGCAACGGCCGGAGCGCGCCGTAGTCGTCGAGCATCCAGGAGAAGACGTGCTCCCCCGTGAACAGCTCAAGCGCGTCGAACTCCCGCGGGCGCAGCCGCTCGGCCGACCAGCGTGTCGAGCAACCGTCCGCATAGCAGGATTCGTGGAGGACGTAGAAGATCGGATTACGGGCGAACGGGAGCGCCGTCTCGACGTCGTGCAGGAACGCAGGCGAGTCCGGAGGCCGCTCGAGGAGGTAATGGAGCCTCTCGGCGCCGTCGCTCATGCCCAGGAGAAACCCGAGCTGCTGGAACCGGCGTGAGGTGAGCCGATCGCCGGACGGGAGCGTGAGTCCCCCCTCCGCGATCAGGCGATGCACCTCGCGCACACGCTCCCGATCGTCGGGATAGCGATCGTAGTAACGGCGGTTCCGCTCGAGCACCCTCGGGTACGTGCGGCCGTAGACCTCGTCCGTGTGGAGTCCGATGGGAGGCAGTCCGCCTGCGATGAATGCCTCCCGCAAGCCTTCAGGGGCCAGCGACAGATATGCCGTGACGCAGAACCCGCCGAAGCTCTGCCCCAGCACGCTCCACTGCTCGACGCCGAGCTCTTGACGGATCACCTCGGCGTCACGAACGATCGAGTCGGCCCGGAAGTGGCTGAGATAGGCCGCTTGCTCGGCGGGCGGCAGGCCGACCAAAGCCCCCACCGGAGTCGAGCGCCCGGTCCCGCGCTGGTCCAGCATCAGCACGCGGTAGTCCCTGAGCGCCCGCTCGAGCCAGGTTGGTTCGAGCGGCCGCCGGGTCGGCCTCGCGGCCTCCATGCCCGGGCCTCCCTGGAGGTACACGAGCAATGGCCGGTCGTCGTCGTCCGAATCGCCGATCTCTCGGCCGAAGACGGTCAACTGCTGGCCGTCGGGACGATCGTGCTCGAGCGGAATCGTGAACTCGTGCTCGGTGAGCACCAGCCCGGCCGCCCGATAGATCCGCTTCGCAGCCATCAGTGAAGCCGCACACGCGGGTCGAGAATCGCGTAGCAGATGTCGACGAGGATGTTGGCGGCGACGATGAACGCCGACGCCAGAACGACCGTGCCGATGATCACCGGCAGGTCCTGTGTCGTCACAGACTGCACTGCGAGTTGACCGAGTCCGGGAAGCCCGAAGACGATCTCGACGACGATCACCCCGCCGAGCAGCGCCCCGAGATCGATACCGAGCTGCGTCACCACCGGAGTGATGGCGCTTCGCAGTCCGTGCCGGTAGACGACGCGGCGCTCGCCAAGACCCTTCGCCCGCGCCGTCCGGATGTAGTCCTCACCGAGCACGTCGAGCATCGAGCCGCGCGTGAGCCGCGAGTAGACGGCCGCGGTCACGAGGGCGATCGTCAACCACGGTAGGACGAGGTGCTGTGCCCACCGCAACGGATCCTCGGTCAGCGGAACGTAGCCGCTCCCGGGAAAGATCGAGATCCCGGCGAGGTGCAGCCTGAAGAAGAAGAAGTAGAGGAAGATCAGGCCGAGGAGGAACGCTGGCATCGAGTAGAAGACAAGGCCGGCCACGGTCACGGCCCGGTCGGCCGGTGAACGCGGACGGATCGCCGCGAGCACGCCTGACGAGACGCCGATCAGGAGAGTAAGAACGACAGCGCCGATGGCAAGCGAGAACGTCACGGGCACACGCTCCCAGATGAGGCTCCTCACCGAGGTCGAGTTGTAGAACGAGTAGCCCACGTCGCCGTGCAGCAGGTTCCACATGTACGAGGCGTACTGGTCCGGCACCGGACGGTCGAGGCCGAGACGACGCTCGACGAGCGCGACGGTCTCGGGCGTCGCCTGCCGACCGGCGATGAGGCGAGGGACATCGCTCGGCGCGACGAAGAACATGAAGAAGACGACCAGCGTGATCACCCACAGGACGACGAGCCCGTGCAGGATCCGGCGGGCAAGGAAGCGCGCCATCGCTAGCGCCTGAAGAGCCGCTCGCCGCGCGGATCGAAGGCGTCGCGCACGCTGTCGCCAAGGAGGTTGAATGCGAGCGTGGTGATCACGAGCGCCACGCCGGGCAGGAGCACGAACCACCACGCGACGCGGTAGTAACCGAGCGAGTCGGCGAGCATGCTCCCCCACGATGGTGTGGGCGGGACGACGCCCAGCCCGAGGAAGGAAAGTGTCGCCTCGAAGATGATCGCCGCGGGGATGAGCAGCGTCAGGTAGACGAGGACAGGCGCCAAGAGGTTCGGGAAGACGTCGACGAACATGATCCGGACGTCGCTTGCACCGAGCGACCGTGCGGCCTCGACGTACTCCTTCTCCCTGATCGACAGCGTCTGACCGCGGACGATCCGGGCGACCGCTGCCCAGCTGAAGAACGCGATGATGCCGATCGATAGCCCGAGGCTCGGCCCGACGATCGAGACGAGCGCGATCGCGACGAGCAAGAACGGGAAGGAGAGGACCACGTCCATGAAGCGAGCCAGAAGGCTGTCGAGCGCTCCCCCGAAGTAGCCGGACGTGAGCCCGACGACGACGCCCAGGAAGACGGCGATGCAGCTCGCGACTACGCCCACCAGGAGCGAAATCCGAGCGCCGTAGGCAACCCGGACGAGCACGTCCCGGCCCAGATCGTCGGTGCCGAAGAGAAACTGCGCGCTCGGCCCTCGGGGGAGTCCCTCCGGCGTCAGGCCGGTGTCGAGGTACTGGGTCTCCGGCCCGTGCCCGACCAGCATCGAGATGACAGGAGCGAAGATCGCGACCAGCGTTATCAGTACGATCGCGACGGCGCAGGCAAGCGCCACCCGGTCGCGGCGAAGCCTTGCCCACGCGAGCTGCCAGGGGCTCCGCCCTTCGATCGCGCCCGACGCGGGCGGAGGTGCAAGCTGATCGAGTTGTGTGAGGATCTCGCTCACGACAGGCGGTCATCCGGAGACGAGGTTCGCCCGAGCTCCTCGCCGGCTTCGACTGGGTAGTGGCAGGCGGCGACATGATCGGGTCGATCGCGGAGTCTCACCTCCAACCGCGGCTCCTCCTCGCCGCAACGACGCTGCGCCTTCGGGCAGCGGGGATGAAAGCGACAACCCGCCGGAGGATCGACCGGTGAGGGGACATCGCCCTGGACGAGGGTCCCTTGCCGCCGAGCGCCCCCGTCTTCGTCGATCACCAGGACGGCGGAGAGGAGAGCGTTCGTGTACGGGTGCCGGGGACGCGCGAAGAGCTCCTCGGTCTCGGCGACCTCGACGATCTTCCCGAGGTACATCACGGCGATCCTGTCGCTGACGTGACGGACGACGGAGAGGTCGTGGGCAATGAACATGTATGTGAGCCCCAGGTCGTCCTGGAGGTCGTCGAGCAGGTTGATGATCTGCGCCTGGATCGACACGTCCAGGGCGGAGACGGGCTCGTCACAGACGATCAGCTTCGGATGGAGGGCGAGCGCCCTCGCGACGCCGATGCGCTGGCGCTGGCCTCCGGAGAACGCAGCGGGGAAGCGGTTGTAGTGCTCGGGATTGAGGCCGACCACCTCCATCAAGTCCTGAACAAGCCGTTTGCGCTCGGGGCCTGCCGCAATCCCGTGGATCGCAAAGGGATCGCCGATGATCGACCCGACGCGCCGCCGTGGATTGAGCGAGCCGTAGGGATCCTGGAAGATCGTCTGCATCTCGCGCCGGTATGGACGAAGGTGGCGGCGCGGCAGTGTCGAGATGTCGTCGCCGTCGAAGACGACGCGGCCGGACGTCAGGTCGTAGAGCCTCGTGATGCACCGGGCGAGCGTCGACTTGCCGCAACCGCTCTCCCCGACGAGACCGAGCGTTTCTCCGCGTCTGATGTCGAGGCTGACCCCGTCGACCGCGCGTATCTCGGCCCGCCCGCCGCCGAGGCGCCGCGCGGAGACACTGAAGCGCTTGACGAGGTCCTCGACGCTGACGAGCACGTCGGCGTCGTGCTCCGCCGTGCGGAGCGCGGACCCCGCCACGCTCACGGCGCCGCCCTCGCCGCCTGTGCCTGGAGGGAGACGCGGTCGGGCGGAAGCCAGCACGCCGACACATGCCCGCCGGCACCTACGACGCGCTGCAACGGCGGCGTCTCTCGGCGGCAGCGTTCCATCACGTAGCGACAGCGCGGATGGAACGGACAGCCCGCCGGGGGGTTGATGAGGCTCGGCGGTAGCCCTGGGATCGGGATCAGCCGACCCTTCGCGACGGTCCTGCTCGGCAGCGCCTGAAGCAGCCCTTCCGTATACGGATGATGCGGACGGCGGTAGATGCTGCGCCGGTCGCCGTGCTCCATCGCCCGGCCGGCGTACATGACCAGCACGTCGTGTGCGATGCCAGCGACGACGCTCAGGTCGTGCGTGATCAGGATGATCGCCATGCCGTACTCGACCTGCAGTGCCTTCATCAGCTCGATGATCTGGGCCTGGACGGTGACGTCGAGCGCCGTCGTCGGCTCGTCCGCGATGAGCAGCTTCGGGTTGAGAGCCAGCGCCATGGCGATCATCACCCGCTGTCGCATTCCGCCCGAGAACTGATGGGGATAGTCCTCCACTCGGCGCTCTGGCTGCGGGATCCCGACCCGGCGCAGAAGCTCGACGGCGCGTCGCTCGGCCGTACGCTTGGGAATCGACTCGTGCGCACGGATTGCCTCGACGATCTGCCAGCCGATCCGGTAGTGGGGATGGAGGCTGGACAGTGGATCCTGGAAGATCAGCGCGATCCCGGCCCCGCGGAGGCGCCGAAGCTCCTCGGCGTCCATGCGCAGCAGGTCCCGACCCTCGAAGGACGCGCGCCCGGAGATCCGTGCTCCCTGCGTGAGGCCCACGATCGTCTGAGTGGCAACGCTCTTGCCCGAGCCCGATTCCCCGACGAGCCCCAACGTCTGGCCGCGCGAGACGCCGAACGAGAGGCCACGCACCGCCTGGACGTCGCCGTCGGCCGTCGCGAACGACACCGCGAGGTCCCGAACCTCGAGCAGCGGCATATCGAAACTACTCGTTGCGGGATGCCATGCGGATCACGTCAAGCATGCCCGAGCATGCCGGATCCGGCGCACGCTGTCCGGGCGGCTTCGGATTCGCGAGCTTCAGCGGCGTCTGGAATTGAGGCTACGGCTGCAGCCACACCTGCGTGACGTCACAGTTGAGGGAGAGGAAGAGGAAGACGCAGTTCTGGACCTTCGCGGAGTGGAAAACCGTCCACTTCTGGATCTCGACGGGTACCGTCGCCGCATCGTTCATGATCTGGGCATTCGCACGACGCCATCGAGTCGCAGCCTGTGCCGGCGACTTCGCGGTGAGCGCCTGCTGGACGAGGCGGTCGAGGACAGGACTGTTGTAACCGCCGAAATCGCTCGAGCCCGGACCCGGCTTCGTGAACAACGGCTGGATGACCGAGCGTCCGTTGTTGCCGAACCAGTCCGGGATCCACCCTGCGGTTGCGATGTCCCAGACGCCACGTTGGGCCGCGCTGGGAACTAGCATGTACTTGCCGTAGAAATCCGAGGTCGTGGCAGCAATGAGTTTTACGCGAAAGCCCGCGCGCTCGAGGCTCGCCTGAAGTGACTGCGCGACCCGGGGGAAGGGCTCGAGCGTCTGGTAGAGGAGCTTCACGTCGAGGCCGTTCGGATACCCGGCCTGTGAGAGGAGCGCCTTCGCCTTGGCGGCATCGCCGCTCCCGTTCCTGTTCGGGTACGGATTGAAGTCCGGGATGTAGCCGACGTTGCCGGGCAAGACCACCTGGTTCGCGGCCGCCGCGATGCGCCTGCCGCCGAAGATCTGGACGACCGCGTTCTTGTCGACCGCGTAGTTGACGGCTTGCCGGACTAGCTTGTTCTTCATCGGGCCGGCGTATTGGTTGAGGGGGAGATAGACGTTGAGAGCGACGTAGTACGGATCGCCGGGTGCGATCACCAGCCGCTTGTCATTCGAGCTGATGAGGCGGGGGAGGTCCTGCGACGGCGGGGTCGCGTCCCACTCCATCTCGGCTGTTCCGGCCTCGAGCTGCTGTTGAACGCTCTCCGCCGTGAGTCCCTCCGTGACGGTGATTCGGTCGACATAGGCTTTGCGGAGCGTGTCCGTCTTCGGGTCCCAGGCCGGATTGCGCTCGAGCTGGAACTCCTTGGTCGGTGTGTACTTCACGATCTTGTAGGGGCCGTTCGAGATCGTGTGCTGACGGAACTCGGCGCCATCCGGCACGTACTTCATGTACTCGACCGGTCGAGCAGAGGAGAACGGCAGCGCCAGGATGTTCAGAAAGTCCGGCGCCGGCTTCACCAAGCGGATGACAAGCGTGCGCGAGTCCTTGGCGACCACACCGGGAAGGCGGTGGGAGTCGACGTACCGGGCGATCGCGGCCGCCGTTCCCTTGACCTTCGCGAAGCCATCGCAGTACCCGTTCATTCCGAGGATCGTGCTCGTGAAGTAGCCCGGCGCACCGGTCGGGGAGACCGGGTTGCAGAGCAGCTTGAATTCGCGGACGAAGTCGCCAGCGGTCACCTGGCGCGGCGGGGTCGTGTCCCACTTGACGCCCGGCTTGATCCGGAACGTGTACGTCTTGCCGTCGGCGGTGATGCCGCCGTTCGCCCGAGTCGGAACAGCCGCGGCGACATCGGGCGCGAGTCGAAGCGACTTGGCGAAGTCGGGTGAAGCCGGATACGAGACCAGCTGCCGTGTGAAAGCGCGCGAGATGATGTTCAGCACCGTGTAGTAGCCGCTCGTGGTGTCGAGGTTGAAGATGTCACCCGTCCCGAGGAGCCTCAACGTTCCGCCACGCTGCGGCGTTGCGCGCCCCGTCGCCGAGCTGCTCACGACGAGCGCCGTCGAGAAAACCAGCGCGGCAAGCCCGGCGACTGCAATTACTCGAATCCGGTGCTGAGACAGCGTCGTCGCGCGTCTCTCCGAGCGCACGTCCCTCATCACGAACCCTCCTGCCTTTGGTGAGTATCGGACCACACCAGACGCTGCTGGTCAATCGTGGTCGACGGATGCGAACTCGACCGCCACGAAGCGTCGGTATCGTCGCACGTTGGATGGGGCGGTTCACGCCCGCCATACGCTGGCGCGTGATGAAAGTCGTCTCGATCGTCGTCAATCGCCTTCAGCGGTCAACGGGGACCCGACTCATATCGTCTCCTAGCTTGCGGGTCGATGACATGGCGTCCACGCCGACGGCCTGTTCGAGACATGTCAATGCGCCAGGCGATCGTAACGCGTGAAAAAGCGTTACCAAGAAATCCCCGAGTGCGCGCGATGGCGGCAACGCTCCGTCTGCACGTGCGCAGGCGCACCATCCCGGGGCCGGCCTTCCACGCCCCAGGCCCCGATGTCACTCCCGGGCCGTACTACGGGACGATGGGGATCGACGCCGACCTGATGGAGGGGGCACGCACGGCGGTTCGCAACATGATCGCGTGGCTCGTCGATGAGCACGGAATGACCCGCGAGGACGCGTACGTCCTCTGCAGCCTCGCCGGCGATCTGAAGATCCACGAGATCGTGGACGCAGGTGTCTGGAACGTCGGCATGACCATGCCACTTGCCGTGTTCGTCTAGGTTGCCGAGTCCCTCGGGCCCCCGACCCGGAGAACGTCCAGACCACCCAGTTGCCATGGAAGTCCACGTGGGCAGCGAGCCGCGGCGGCCCCGGCCAGATGCGGAGCTCGAGCTCGTGGAAGTCCTCGCTCGAGCCCTCCCGCTCGTCGTGCCTCCGGGTCGAGACCCACGCCAGCGGCCGCCCGTCGCCGGCCGCCGCTTCGAGCACGCTTCGCAGCTCCGCCGCGGCGTCGGCGTCGAGGTACCCGGTCGAGGCGGTCTGGAAGACGACCGTGATCGCGTCCGACGGACGGTCGGCGAGGAACCCGGCCAGGAGGTCGACGTAGTCGCCGCGGATCAGCTCGGGCGGCACTGCCTCGGCACGAAGCGTCGCGACGGCGGCGTCGAGCCGCACGACCCGGTCCTCGAGCCCGGGCCAGAGAAAGCTGCGAAGCAGCAGGTACCCCTCGTCGGTGGTCGCGTCGACAGGGGCGAGGTCGATGCCCCGCCGCCTCCGGACGTCGAGGCGCTGGCGGAGGAGGTCGGCCGGGACGGGCCGGCCCGGCTCCCGCGCGAAGAGCTCGAGCGCCGCGTCGTCCGGCCCCCAGACCCCGTTCGCGCAGTGGTAGCGGTACCGGTCGAGGAGCAGGTTCAGCCCCGCGCTCGGCCCGAGCTCCAGCAGGTCGAGGGGTAGCGCCGTCTCGCGTGCGACGGTGAGGAACACCGGAAGCAGCGCCACGCACCGCTGCACCTCGTTCGTCTGCACGCCCTGCTCGCGCACACGGCGGCGGAGCTCGTCGGTGTGGGCTGCCAGCGCCGCGACGAAGTCGTCCCAGTCCCCGCTCAGCGCGGTCGGCGCGGTGCCCGAGAGCACGAGATGGTGGACCGCCCCGAAGAGCCGGAGCCCGGCGTCCCAGCTCTCGTCACCCTCGAGAATCGCCTCGACGGGCGTCGTGTCGAGCGCGAGACGCCCGGCGAGCCGCGCGTACGCGGGCGCGCCGAGCATCTCGAAGTGCTCCGCCTGGCGGCGGAAGACCTCCGCGAGACCGCTCAGGCGGCCTTCGCGTCCTCGCCGGACGCGAGCGCGGCCTTCGCCTTCTCGGCGACGGCCGTGAACGCCGCAGGGTCGACGACGGCGAGATCGGCGAGCGACTTGCGGTCGAGCTCGATCCCCGCCTTGTGGACGCCGTTCATGAACTGGTTGTAGGAGAGGCCGTTCGCGCGCGCAGCGGCGTTGATGCGAACGATCCAGAGCGAGCGGAAGTTGCGCTTCTTGTTGCGCCGGTCGCGGTACGCGTAGGCGAGCGAGTGCTCGACCTGCTCCTTCGCGTAGCGGTAGTGCGTCGACTTGCGGCCGTAGTAGCCCTTGGCCTGCTCGAGCACCTTGCGGCGCTTCTTGCGCGCGTGGATGGATCGCTTCACCCGAGCCATGAGTGCTTCTCCTGGTGACGGTTTCGCGTCTCCGGCGCGCGAGACGCAAGCAGCGCAAGGACGCAGGGAGCGCTCATGTCATGAGACATGGGCGCGACTGAGGACGCGGCGATGCGCCGCGGATCGCGCGCCGGAGGCGCACTAACTGTTGCCGGGAGGAGCACTCACTTCACCCCCAGGAGCTTCTTCACGGCCTTCGCGTCGACCTTCGCGACGGGATGGTTCTTGCCGAAGTCGCGCTTACGCTTCGACGACTTCTTCGTGAGGTTGTGGCTCTTCATCGCGTGACGGCGCTGGAGCTTGCCCGCCCCGCTCACCTTGAAGCGCTTCTTCGCTCCGCTCGCTGTCTTCACCTTCGGCATCTCGTCTCACTCCTGCATTTTTCGTCGGCCCGAGCACCATCACCATGTTCCGGCCGTCGAGCGTGGGCTGCTGCTCGACCTGCCCGAGCTCCTTGACGTCCTCTGCGAGACGCTCGAGGAGCATCCGACCGCGCTCCGGATGGAGGTTCTCCCGCCCCCGGAACATGATCGTGACCTTCACCTTCGCCCGCTGGTTGAGGAAGCGGACGACATGGCCCTTCTTGGTCTCGTAGTCGTGGTCACCGATCTTCGGCCGGAACTTGATCTCCTTGATGTTGATCGTCGACTGGTGCTTGCGTGCCTGCTTCGCCCGCTGCTCCTGCTCGTAGCGCCACTTGCCGTAGTCCATGACGCGGGCGACCGGAGGGTCGGCGCTCGCCGCGACCTCGACCAGGTCGAGATTGCGCGCATACGCGTACTCGAGCGCCTCCTTCGTGTCCTTGATCCCGATCTGCTCCCCGTCCTCGCCCACGAGCCTGACCCGCGGCACGCGGATCTGCTCGTTGATCCGATCCTGCTGGACGACGGGACGCGTCCTGTCCTCGGGACGACGCCGCGGTCTCAAAGGCAGTTCACCAAGCCGAGTCGATCCTCCTCATTCGCTGAAACGCCACTGCATGCAGCGGCGGCATTCCCTCGTCGGATCCGACTCGGTTGAACCTCGCGCGGCGCTCGGCCGGCGAGGTGAGGGGCGATGCCGCTCCTGCTTTGCAGAGGGAGAGCGTAGCAAGGAACGGCGGGATATCGCGAGATCCGGGCGTCCCACGCGAACCAGGGCTCTGGCTTCAGCCAGAGCCCTGCGGTACGCGCCCCTAGGGCTTCCCCAGAGGCGACTGCAGGCGGATCTCGTCCACGAGCGCGTCGAGCGACATCGTCGAGACTCCCTCTCCCCCGCGCTTCCGCACGGCCATCGCCTCGCGCGACTCGCGGTCGCCCCACACGACGACGTACGGCACCTTTGCCAGCTCCGCGTCGCGGATCCGCTTGCCCAGTGTCTCGTCGCGCTCGTCGACCTCGGCCCGGACGCCGGCCGGCCCGAGCGTGCCGACGAGCTCGGCGGCCGCCTCGCGATGCGGCTCGGCGACGGGCAGCACACGCACCTGCACGGGCGCGAGCCAGGTCGGGAGCGCTCCGCCGTAGTGCTCGAGCACGAGGCCGATGAACCGCTCGAACGAGCCGTAGAACGCGCGATGGACGACGAAGACCGGATGCTCGCGGTTGTCGGCACCCATGTAGGTGAGCCCGAACCGGGCAGGCATCTGCGCGTCGAGCTGGATCGTGCCCAGCTGCCAGGAGCGGCCCAGCGAGTCGGTGGCGTGCAGGTCGATCTTCGGCCCGTAGAACGACCCCTCGCCCTCACCGACGAAGTAGTCGATCGCGTGCCGTTCGAGCGCCTCGGTCAGCTTGCCCTCCGTGAAGTCCCACTCGTCGTCCGACCCGAGCTTGTTGTCGGGCCGCGTCGAGAGCTCCGCCCGCGGCTCGATCCCGAACAGCCCGTACAGGTAGCGGAGGTACTCCATCGAGCCGTCGAGCTCGGCGTCGATCTGGTCCTCGGCGCAGAAGATGTGCGCGTCGTCCTGCGTCACGTACCGAACGCGGGTGAGGCCGTGCAGCGCGCCGGCGAGCTCGTTGCGGTGGAGCGGGCCGGCCTCCGCGTACCGCACGGGCAGGTCGCGGTAGCTGTGCAGGCGCGAGCGGAAGAGCAGCATGTGCCCCGGGCAGTTCATCGGCTTGAGCGCGTACGTGTGCTGGTCGTCGACGGGGATCTGGAACATGTTCTCCCGGAACTTCTCCCAGTGCCCCGACGTCTCCCAGAGCGACTTGTCGTAGATGAGCGGCGTCCGCACCTCGTCGTAGCCCCGGCGCGCGTTCTCGGAGCGCCGCAGGTCCTCCAGCACGTTGACGAGCGCCATCCCCTTCGGATGCCAGAACGGGGAGCCCGGCGAGTGCTCGTCGAAATGGAAGAGGTCGAGCTCCCGACCCAGCCGCCGGTGGTCGTTGGCGCGCGCGGCCTCGAGCCGCGCGAGATACGCGTCGAGGTCGGCCTGCGTGAAGAACGCCGTCCCGTAGATCCGCGTGAGCTGCCTGTTCTTCTCGTCTCCGCGCCAGTAGGCGCCGGCGAGGCCCGTCACCTTGAACGCCTTGATCGGCTTCGAGTCCTGGAGGTGCGGGCCACGGCAGAGGTCGGTGAAGTCGCCCTGCGTGTAGAGCGAGATGTCGCCCTCGGCCGTGTCCACGAGCTCGACCTTGTACGGTTCGTCCTCGGCCTCGAAGCGGGCGCGCGCGTCGTCGCGCCCGATCTCGACCCGCTCCCAGGCACGCCCCTCGGAGAGCTCGCGCTGGACCTCCTCCTCGATCGCGGCGAGGTCATCCTCACGGATGGGCTCGGGGAACTCGAAGTCGTAGTAGAAGCCGTTCTCGATCGGGGGCCCGATCGCGACCTTCACGCCGGGATGGAGCCGGCGCACCGCCTCCGCGAGAAGGTGCGCGGCCGAGTGGCGGAGGACATGGAGCGCGTCCGGGTCTTCGTGGTCGCGCGACGTCAGGATCTGCAGCCTCGCGCCGTCCGGAAGCGGAAGGCGGAGGTCGCGCGGCTCGCCGTCGACCCGGGCGAGCACAGCCTGCTCGGCGAGCTTCGGGCCGATCGCGCGCGCTGCGTCGAGCGCGCTCGCGCCCTCGGGGAGCTCGAGCGCAGTTCCGTCGGGGAGCGTCACGTTCACGTCGGGCCAGGATAGTCGGAGACCAGCGGCGGGCCCTCGCGTTGCACCTTTGTCGCCCGGCGCGGTCAGTCGTGGTGCTTGCGCACCGGGCCGTCGATCTCGTCGATCGCCCGCACCATGCGGCGTAGCAGGTCGTTCAGCCGTCGCCGCTCGTCCTCGTCGAGCGCGGACGCGACGATCGCCTCCTTCTGCGCCTGCGCGCCGACCGACTCCGCCCACAGCTGCTGCCCGGCCTCGGTGAGCTCGACGAGCACGCCGCGGCGGTCGTCCGGGTCGTCGAGACGGCGGATGAGCCCGCGCCGCTCCATGTTGTCGAGCCGGTTGGTCATGGCGCCGCTCGAGAGGCCGAGATGCTTGGCCAGCTTCCCCGGCTTCCCCCGGTAGGGCGGGCCGGAGTACCGCAGATGCCCCATCAGTCGCCACTCGCCGTGGCTGAGGTCGAACCGCTCGAGCGTCTCGCGCAGCGAGCGGTCGATGTGGTGCTGGAGACGCTGGATGCGCTCCACGATCCCCTCGATCTCGAGGTCGAGCGACGGGAGCTCGCGCCCCCACACCGCGAGGTACTCGTCGAACGAGTCGGGCTCGGGCGGGGAGTGCCCCTTGGTCACGCGCGGATTCTTCATTCAAAGACTCTTGACGTCAAGCTTTCCTGTCGTGTATCTTCATCCGGAGTAGTTCGACGTAAAGATACTTGATGGAGAGGAGGACGACCATGCTGGAGCCGCTCACCCCGGAGATCAGGCGCGAGCTCTCTGCCGCCAGAGTGGCCGCCCTGCACCGTTCCGCCGAGCACCACCCGGCCGGCCCGCTGCGGCGCGCCGTCGGCTCCGGGCTCGTGCGCCTCGGGCTGCGACTGGGTTACGACGGCAGCGTCCCGCCGTTCGTCTCGCAGCCTTCTCACCAGGAGGAGGCCCCCGCCGGGGTCTCCTCCTGGAGCGTTACCCCGTCCGCGTCGCTGCGGACGAGCGTCACGCAAACCTGATCACGCTGCGGATCCCGTCCTGCCGCTCCATCAGCTGGAACCCGCGATCGATCTCGTCGAGGCCGATGCGGTGAGAGATGAGTGCGTCGACGTCGATGTCGCCCGCCAGCCAGCGGTCGACGAGCTGCGGCACCTGCGTCCGCCCCTTTACGCCACCGAACGACGAGCCCGCGACCCGCCGCCCGGTGATCAGGAAGCGCGGGACGATGTCGAGTTTCTCGCCCTTGCCCGCGACGCCGCACATGGTCGCGAGACCCCATGCCTCACGCGCCGCCTCCACGGCCTGACGCATCACGTTCACGTTGCCCGTCGCCTCGAACGTATAGTCGGCGCCGAACCCACCGGTCTCCTCCCTCACCCACTCGACCGTGTCCTCGGCCCCGAGACGGGTGTCCGTGGCGCCGTGGTGTCGCGCCTGCGCGAGCCGCTCCTCGGAGAGGTCGACGGCGACGATCCGCTCGGCTCCCGCGAGCCGCGCGCCGATGACGGCGCCGAGCCCGACGAGCCCGCAGCCGAACACGACGCACGTCGACCCGGGCTCGACCCGCGCGGTGTAGAGCACGGCGCCGATCCCGGTCGAGAGCCCGCACGCGAACGGCGCGCATCCCTCGAGCGGCGCCTCGGCGCTCACCTTCGCGAGCGCGATCTCCGGCATCACCGTGTACTCGGCGAAGGTCGACGTCCCCATGAAATGCCGGAGCTCGCGGCCGTCGCGTGAGAGCCGGGTCGTGCCGTCGGGGAGGTACCCGAGGTTCTGCTGGTCGCGAATCGCGACGCAGCGGTTCGTGCGGTCGCTCCGGCAGTGGACGCATTCGCCGCACTCGGGCGCGAAGAGCGTCACCACGTGGTCGCCGGGCCCGACGAGCGTCACGCCCTCCCCCACGCGCTCGACGACGCCGGCGCCCTCATGGCCGAGGACGCACGGCGCATAGCCGCTCGGATCGGCGCCCGAGGCCGTGTAGAGGTCGGTGTGGCAGACCCCGCAGGCGACGAGCCGGACGAGCACCTCGCCGGCCCTGGGCTCCGCCAGGTCGACCTCCTGGACGACGAGCGGCTGCCCGAACTCCTCGAGCACGGCGGCGCGGATCCTCACGCGGCGATCCTATGCCGCTCCTTGACGCGGAGCGCAGGTTTCTGTCGAATCGCAGTCAGATGAGTGCACGGGAAATCCCCGCGTGAGCGTCGCCGAGGACATCGCCGCCCGGCCCGCCCACGGGCGGTCGGACCCGATCATCCGCCTCGAAGGCGTTCGGAAGAGCTTCGGGGACAACCTGGTGTTGGACGGGATCGACCTCGATGTCGCGACGGGTGAGGTCCTCGTGATCATCGGGCCGAGCGGCAGCGGGAAGAGCACCCTGCTTCGCTGTGTCAACCTGCTCGAGCCGATCCAGGCGGGCCGAATCCTGTTCGAAGGTGAGGAGATCACGGGCAAGGGCGTCGACGTCTCGGCCGTCCGCCAGCGAATCGGGATCGTCTTTCAGCAGTTCAACCTGTTTCCGCACCTGACGGTGATGGACAACCTGACACTCGCCGCGCGCCGCATCCGGAAGCTCGCCCGCAAGGAAGCCGAAGCCCGGGCGCGCGAGCTTCTCGACGTCGTCGGGCTCCCGGAGAAGTCGGACCAGCATCCGCACCAGCTGTCGGGCGGGCAGCAGCAGCGGGTCGCGATTGCGCGAGCGCTGATGATGTCGCCGACGGTCCTCCTCTTCGACGAGGTGACCTCCGCTCTCGACCCCGAGCTCGTCGGGGAGGTGCTCGTCGTGATGCGCGACCTCGCGCGTGGGAGCGGGACGACGATGCTCGTCGTGACACACGAGATGCACTTCGCCCGCGACGTGGGCGACCGGGTCGTGTTCATGGACGATGGGAGGATCGTCGAGCAAGGGCAACCCGCCGACGTGCTCGACAACCCCCGCGAGGAGCGCACGCGGCGCTTCCTGCGCCGTTCGCTCGAGCTCACCGGATCTCTGGACGAGTTGACAATCAGCGAGGCGGAAGGAGAAGAGGAATGAAGAGGATCGTCCTGGCCACGACAGGGGTCGCCCTCGTCGCATGCGTCGCCGCGACGCTGGGGTCGGCCCAGACGACCGCCCCAACCGGAACAGCGAGGACCGCCGCCAAGGCTCCGGTCCTCCCGAAGCTGCCGGCCGACATCGCGAGCCGCAAGCGGCTCATCGTCGGCGTCAAGTGCGACACTCCGCCGTTCGGGTACCTGGACGTCCGGGGGAAGAACGCGGGCGTCGACGTCGAGATCGCGAAGCAGTTCGCCCGCTATGCCTTCGGCACCGCCCAACGGCTCAGCTACGTCTGCGCTCCGACGGCGGTCCGCGAGCCGCTGCTGACCAGCAACCGGGTGGATCTCGTGATCTCGACGTTCACGTACACGGCCGACCGGGACGCGCGGATCGACTTCTCGCGTCCGTACTACAACGCGACCGGGCGATTGCTCGTGAAGAACGACTCGACGATCAGCACGCTGGCCGACATCCGCGGCAAGAAGGTGGCGACGACCAGCGGCTCGATCTACGACCGCTGGATGAAGCGGTGCTTCACGGGCACCGAGGTCGTCGTCGTGGACAGCGTCACGAATGCGGTGCTCGCCTTCAACCAGGGCCGGGCGGACGCCGTCATGTTCGACGACACGTCGCTCGCCCTGATCGCGGCGACCAATCCGGCGGCGAAGTTGACCGACGACCTGTTCCTCGAGGCGCCGTACGGCATCGGCATCAAGCAGGGCAACGCCGAGCTGAAGCGGTGGGTCGACGCGCGACTCAACCTGATGAAGAAGAAGGACCTGTTCGTGCCGATCATCAGGAACAACATCGCACCCCGGTTCATCCCGGGCTTCCTGAAGAACGTCCTCCGACCGAACAACGACTTCCAGTACCGGTCGCCGTCGCTGCCGAGCGTCGACACGGTGTGCCCGTAGCCTGACGAGCCCCTGTGCGGTGGCCGTGTCTCGACACGGCCACCGCACACGTCTCCCCCATGCCGGTTGCCACCTACGACCTGTGGGCGTTCGTGTCGGAGAACTGGCGTGAGCTGCTCGACGCCCTCGTCAACACGCTGAAGGTCTCGCTCGTCGCGATCGCCGGCGCGTTCATGATCGGGCTCGTCCTCGGGGCGGCACGGGCGCACCGGATCCCGGTGATCAGCCAGATCACGGTCGTCTACGTCGAGATCGTGCGCAACACGCCGATCCTCGTGCAGATCTTCATGCTCTTCTTCGCGCTGCCGCAAGCGGGGATCCGGCTCGACGCGTTCACGACCGCTTGGCTGTCCGTGATGCTCTGGGGCGGAGCCTTCAACAGCGAGAACTTCCGCGCCGGCTTCGAAGCGGTGCCGAAGCGCTACCGCGAGGGCGCGCTCGCGCTGGGCTTCAGCCCCTTCGGGACGTTCCTCAACGTGACGCTGCCGATCGGAGGCCGGATCTCGCTCCCGTCGTCGATCAACACCTACATCTCGGTGGTGAAGAACACGTCGCTCATGTACGTGATCGGCTATCCCGAGCTCACGACGACGGCGATCAACATCGCCAACCTGACGCTGGAGACGCTCGAGGCGCTGACGGTCCTCGCCATCGTCTACCTGACGCTCGTGTGGGGCCTGTCGGCGGGGATTCGCCTCCTCGAGTCCCGGCTCGCGCTTCCGGAGGGGCGCTAGCACCGTGCCCGACTGGGCAGGACCGGTCGTGCGCTACATCCTGGAGGTCGGACTCCAGGCGACGCTCCGGGTCTCGGCGATCGCGGTCGTCGGCAGCACCGCGATCGGCATCGTGCTCGGGACGCTCCTGACGGTCGAGGCTCTCCTGCTCCGAGCGCTGATCCGGGCCTACGTGGAGGTCTTCCGCGGTCTGCCGATCCTCGTGACCGTCTTCATCGTCTACTTCGGCCTCCCTGCGATCAACTCGTCGCTCGAGTTCGGCCCGCTCACGGCCACGTCGATCGCGCTCATTCTGTGGGGCAGCGCCCAGGTCGCCGAGGCGACGCGCGGCGCCGTGCAGTCGATCCCGCGCGAGCAGCACGAGGCAGCCGCGGCACTTGGCTTCGGTTGGATCGGCCGACACCGGTCAGTGATCTTGCCGCAGGCACTGCGTCGACTGCTCCCGCCGCTCGTGAACCTGCTCGTGAACATCATCCAGAACTCCACGCTCGCGGCGGTGATCGGGGGCATCGAGCTGCTCCAGGCGGGAAAATCGCAGACCGAGCGACTGACGTTCTATCCGCCCGCCGGGATCGGTGAGATCCACGCGTTCGAGATCTTCGCGTTCATCGGGCTCGTCTTCTTCCTCATCTCGTTCCCGCTGACACGGCTCGCCGCATACCTCGAGAAGCGACTCGTCTGAGGAACGGGCCGGCGGCATACCGGCGGCCCTCCGCGGGGCGCGGCAGGCAATCTCACGTCGGTCGGGCTCAGGCCGGGCCCAGCACGACGACGCGCGATGCGGCATCGGCCCAGCCCTTGCCGCCGACGACGAGCACGCGCACCCGATCCACGCCGCCCGGGATCGGGAAACGGACGCTCGACCGTGCGTCCAGGCTCCCACGCGCGACGCTGCGCCAGGCGAAGTGCTCGCGGTCGTACGACTGCAGAACCGCCCTGGCGCCAGGGCGTGCCGGGTCGGTGCGAGCGCGCACGGTGTCACCCACCTTCGCGACGCGAACGAGCGGACGGACGAGCACGCGCACGACCGGGCTGACGAGCGTCCCCGTGACGGCTCGATACGCCCCGGGAGCGCCGACGTTCACGGCGACGACGAAGCTTCCGTCGGGACGCGCTCGAACGGTGCGCTCTGCCGCGCCGCCGCGGAGCGTCACGGTCTCGGCCCCGGCCGGCGCGAGCCCTGCGAACACGACGCGGCTACCGGCGAGCACGGGGCCTTCCGGGCCTGACAGCACGAGTCCGAACACGTCGACCTCGCCCTTCATGAACTTGTGGATCGTGCAGTGGAACGGGTAGCGCCCCTGCTTCGCGAAGGTGAACGAGAAGGAGCCTCCCGGCGGCACGTAGCCGGACGAGAACGCGTCCCCGTCGGCCGTGACGGTGTGGTTGATCGCGTCGTCGTTCTTCCACGTGACGGTGGTGCCCACGAGCACGTCGAGGTGGGCGGGTCGTAGGCCTTGCCCGGAATCGTCACCGTCCGCACCGGCGCGTCCGCCGCGGAGGCTCGCGACGGCGAGCACGAGCGCGACGGCGATCAGCAGCGGGACGAGCGCCCGCTTCATCGCCTGCTCACGCGGTAGATGCCGATCATGCCGTTCATCATGTGGCTCTCGACGTGACAGTGATAGAGCCACGTGCCCGGGATGTCCTCGCGCCAGCGGATCTTGTAGCTCTCGGCTGGGCCGATCACCTGCGTGTCGCGCGGCCCGTCCGCGGTGAGCCATCGATGCCCGTGCACGTGGAACGTGTGGAAGTCGTCGCCGATCGCGAGGACGTCCCATTGCACGAGATCACCGACCTTTGCGTGGAAGACCGGCGTGTTGCCGACGAACGCCCGCCCGTCGATCGTCATGAAGCCGAGGTGCGACGAGAGGTACACCACGAACTCGCGGTCCGGCGCCTGCTCGTCCCTGCCGAGGATGGAGAGCGCGCCGTAGAGGCCGCCCTCGATCGACTCGGTCATCGACGGTGAGTGGTCGTGATAGGGCCATACTCCTGCCGACTGCGGCTCGGCGACGAGCTTGTACGTGAACGTCTCGCCGGGCTTGACGTTCGCGCCCGGACCGGAGAAGCCCGGGATGTACGCGCCGTCGGAGCCGAACGCGTACCGCACGCCGTGGAAGTGCATGGAGTGCGGCAGGTTGTTCAAGGTGTCGAGGTTCCGGAAATGGACGAGCAGCGTGTCGCCGACGCGGGCCCGGATGAGGGGGCCCTGGATGCCCTCGTTCCCGGCCACGTTGCCGACGGGCTTCGCGAAGTCCTTCGTGTACTGCCGGTAGACGACGGTGCGGAACACGGTCTTGTCGGGCGTGAACGTCTCCCCTTCGATCGCGTTCCGCCCGTTCGGGACGACGTTCCACGTCACCGGCACCGCCGCGACCCAGTACTCGCGGACATTCCCGGTCGCAGTCGGACCACCGGCGGCCACGGAGACGAGCGCGCCCGTGCCGAGGACCACGGCGAGGGCGCCGGCGAGGGCCGCGAGCGCGAGCGCCCGCGGCCCTCCGAGAGCTCGTCTCGCGATCACTCCGAGGCGAGCCCGTACGGCGATCGACGGCTCACTGCGTGACGACGATCGTGCCGCCCATGTCCGGGCCATGGATCCAGCAGAAGTACTTGTACGTCCCCGGCGTCGAGAACGTCACCCTCGATGAGTGGGGCAGCCCGATCGGTGCGCCGGAGGTGAGCGGCGTCACGAAGAAGCCGTTGCCGTGGGTCGTCGCGCCGTCGTAGGTGTACGGCTTCGGATCCGTGCCGTACGGCAGCACCGGAGCCACCTGGTTCGGGCTCTTCGGCCCGGTCGGGAAGAGGTCGGTCTTCTTCTGGACCTGCTCGACGTACTTCTTCGGGCCGAGCACGATGTTGTGCACCTCGCTCGCCGACTTGTTGACGAACGTCACCGTCGCGCCGGCCTTCACCTTTAGGATCTTCGGGTAGAAGGCGATCATCGCGACGCCGCCGCCGACGCCCATCGCGACGGTGTTGGCTGCGGCCACCTTGGTGTTGTTCAGCGCGATCGCCTTCGGGTACGCCGCCGTGCTGCAACTGGAGCGCCTGCGCCTTGACCTGGTCTGGGCGTCTTCGGCACGGCCGAGCCCGCCGGCTTGACGACGACGGTTCCTTTCATCCCCGGGTGGAGGGTGCAGAACAGCGTGTACGTCCCCGGCTTCGGGAACGCGTACGTTGCGGTCGCAGGCGGGTCCTTCGGCCCCTGCGGCCCCATCGCCCCGCTCGAGGCCGGCGTCTTGCCGGAGATCGTCTTCGGCCCGAACGGCCCGAACGCCAGCGGGTTGTAGATCAGCTTCCCGAGATCGTCGAAGTAGAAGGGATTGCCCGCTGAGTCCGTCATGCCGGCATAGGTGCCCTTGGCGGGGTCCGGTACGAGGAGCGGGATCGGCTTGGGGCTGTACGTCGCCGAGTGGAACGAGTTGCTCGAGAACGTGACGCTGTCTCCGGCCGCGATCACGAGCTTCGACGGCAGGAACTGGTTGATCGTGCCCGGGATCTTCCTGAGACTCGCCGGTGGGGGAGCGAACTCCCCGAGGTACACGGTGTAGGTGGTCGCGGCGCGTGCCGAGCGCGCCGGGATCGCGGAGCCGGGCACCGCAAGAGCGGCCACCACGACGCACGCGATGAGAACGTGCTTCATTCGATTGTCCCCCCTTCTCTGGGGCTAGATGCCAACCGCCACGCGTTGCCTGCCGCCGCGCCGCACGACTATAGACGGCTCTGCAGCCGGAGTCGAGTGGTGTGTGGCGCGCGGATCCGGCTACCGGCGCGGCTCGAGCGCCGCGCTAGCCGGGATCAGCGGACGTCGCGCTTCTCGGCGACGCGCTCGTGGACGTCCGGCCGCTCGTCGCGGCTGGTGGCGCTTTCGCCGTCCTGCACGCAGGGAGTGCTCACGAGGTGGCGCGTCGGCGACACCGGCGCCACGCGGGCGCGCGGCGGCCGACGCGCCACGAGGTTCCAACCGGAGGAAGCACCCATGTGCTCACCGTCCGCAGAGGGCCCCGGGTCCGCATCCCTCGCCCGGGGGATTGCGCAGCGCTCAGCCCGTGACGGTGAGCGCTTCCCGGCTCTCGGCCGCGTCCGCCGTGTACGGGCGTCCGCGCTCGAACGTGACGGTCAGGGGTGGATCATGCGAGACGCACGTTCCTCCCATCGTCAGCGTCGTGCACCCCGGCGCGGTGCAGAAGGAGAGCATCGGTCCGTGGGGCCTCATCAACTCGACCAGCATCTCATCCAACGTGACTGCGTGCATGGCGGCACCTCCGGTCGACCGATGATGACAGACACCCTACCCGCTCGCCACTCGCACAAACGCGCGGCCACAGAAAACCACGCGCGAGCAGGACTTTTTCGACTCGGACTATACCTCGGTTCCCGCCGGGCCATGCGACCGACCCTGCCCGCCTCTCGGTCAGCGTCGCTTACCAACGGGCACTCCGACCCATCACGAGTGCAGTCCTCAGCTCACCGCTTGCTTCACGAGCGCGCCGATCCTTGCCTCTTCGGCGGCGGTCAACTCCTTCAGCGCGAAGGCGGTCGGCCACATGGCGCCGTCGTCGAGGTTCGCCGTCTCGCTGAAGCCGAACGTCGCGTACCTCGTCTTGAACTTCTGCGCGCTCTGGAAGAAGCAGACGACCTTGCCGTCCATGGTGTACGCGGGCATCCCGTACCAGGTTCTCGGCGAGAGAGCGGGCGCGCTGGCCTTGACGAGGGTATGGAGCCGCTCGGCCATGGCGCGATCCGGTTCCGGCATCTCGGCGATCTTCGCGAGCACGTCGCTTTCCCCGTCCGCCTGGTTCTTGTCGCGGCGCGCTTCCGCCTTCAGCTCTTGGGCGCGCTCCTTCATAGCGGCTCGTTCCTCGTCCGTGAATCCCTCGGACGCCTTTCCGGTCGTGCTGGTAGCGGACGTCTTCGTGCCCTTCGTTGCAGGTTTCCTCTCAGCCATTGCAAAGCACCTCCGTGCGTCGAACGAGTCCTAGCCGCTTGGCCTCCGGCTCGATCGCCGGACGGCTCAGCGTAGTTCCTGGATGCGTATCAGGGTGCCCGCGGGATCGCGGACGGCAGTCGATACAGCCCCTCCGAAAGGTCGCCGGACCGGGCTTCCTGGTCGACCTCCAACCCCTCACAGACGACACCCGGCGTGAGCACCGTCGGTGCGTGCGAGCTCGCC
>CAWAXS010000017.1:0-86569 GCA_963786055.1 uncultured Actinomycetes bacterium
ACCGGTGACGCCTGCCTCGAGCGGACGTACGACCTCGTGCTCGCATCGAGCTCGCTCCAGTACGAGCCCGACTGGAGGACGCTCCTCCGGCGCCTCGGCGCCGCGACCTCCGGGCTCCTCCTCGTGACCCGGCTCCCGATCGCGCTCGCGGCGCCCTCCTTTGTCGTCCTCCAGCGGGCGGAGGCGTACGGCTACGCCACGGAGTACCTGGGCTGGGTGATCTCCCGCGACGAGCTCCTGGCCGAGGCGTCCGGGGCGGGACTCGTGCTCGAGCGCGAGCTGCTCCTCGACGCGTGGCTGTCGGCGGCGGGCGCTCCCGAGGACCCGATCGGCCACCGGGGCTTCCTCTTCGGGCCGGGCCGCGCACCGGCGTAGGGGAGCCGGTCGGGCCGACCCCTACAATCGCGGCCGATGAGCGTCTACGCCGACCTCGTCCGCCACCGTGAGCTGTTCGGCAGCCTCTTTCGCCGCGATCTCCGCGCGAAGTACAAGGGATCGTTCCTCGGGCTCGCGTGGACGCTCGCGCTCCCGGCCGCCCTCATGCTCGTGTACCTCGTCGTCTTCGCGGTGCTCTGGAAGGCGCAGCCGACCGAGACGGACGACTACTGGCTGTTCCTGCTCTGCGGCCTTCCGCCGTGGGTCTTCTTCGCGACGTCGCTGCAGAGCGGCGCGCGGAGCATCGTCGAGAACGCCCCGATCATCCGCAAGGTCCGGTTCCCGCGCCAGCTCGTCCCCCTGTCGGTGGTCGCGACCGAGGTGGTGGCCTTCGCCGCCATGACGGCGATCGTGCTCGGCCTGGCGCTGTGGTTCAGGCCCGAGAGCCGCGACGTCGCCTGGGCGGCGATCCCCGTCGCGGCCGTGATCGTCGTCTTCGTCGCGGGCCTCGCGCTCGCGCTCGCGTCACTCAACGCCATCTTCCGCGACGTCGAGTTCGTCGTGGCGGCCCTGCTCCTGCCGTGGTTCTTCCTCACCCCGATCCTCTACCAGCTCGACGACCTGCCCGGCGCCGACTCGCGTCCGTGGCTGATCGACCTCCTCCACTGGGGCAACCCGCTCACGCCCGCAATCGAGGCCTACCGCGCCCCGCTCTACGGCGGCGAGCTCCCTCCGCTCGCCGACGCGCTCTACCTGTGCGTCGCGGCCCTCGTCGCGCTCGCGCTCGGCTCCCTCGTGTTCAACGCGGTGGACGACCGGATCGCGTCGGAAGCCTGACCACCGCACGTCCCTCGAACAGCCCCGGCCCCGCGTAGGCCGGGAGCCCGAGATGCTCTCCCGGCTCGAGGCCCGCGAGCAGCGACGGGAGCAGCAGCGGCGCGTCGAGCCTGGGGTTCCGACCACCCGCGGCCCACGACCGCAGAGCCCGCGCCGAACGTCGCCGCTCGAGTGGCCCGCCCCCCTCGGAGACGACGGCGGGACCAACGGCGTTCCAGCCCTCGGCATGGGCGTCGAGCATCAGGCTGGACCAGTCCGGCGCAGGCTCGACCCCCGCGACCAGATGGGCGATCGCCGCCGGGGCGTCCTGGACGACGGCCTCGTGCTGCGCCGCGAGCGCCGCAACCGTGCGCGGGTCGGGGCCGCCGTGCACGACCACCGCGAGCCGCCGCTCGGCGATCAACGGCGCGACGTCCACCTCCACGTCGCGGGTCACGACGCCCACCTCTGAGAGCCAGAAGCAGTGCTCCTCGACGAGGTCGAGTCGGAGGACGTAGCGGCCGGGCGGGCGCGGCGCATCGAGGGGCATCTCGACCGCGATCGTCTCGCCGGGGGCGACCGGCCGGGGGAACGGGGTGCGGATCCCGTCCCAGACGATCGCGTTGCCGTGGGTGTCGAGCCAGTGGTAGGAGAGCTGCAGGCCGTCGTCGCCGCGCGAGCGCCAGGTCGCGGCTCCCCCGTTCTCGAGCACGACCCGCGCGGTGGTCCTTGCGCCCGCCCGCTGCGGCGGGAGCGTCGACTCTCGCCAGAGCGGTGCGAGGGGGTCCACGGCGCCCGAGTCTACGTCGTGGCAGGGGCTACGCTCCTGTGATGACCGCCCCGCTCCTCGTGCGTGCCGCGCGTCGCGAAGCCGTCGAGCGCACGCCCGTGTGGTTCATGCGCCAGGCTGGTCGCTCGCTGCCCGAGTACCGCGCCATCCGCGAGCGCCACGGGTTCTTCGAGGTCGCGCACACGCCGGAGCTCTGCGCCGAGGTGACGCTGCAGCCGGTCCGCCGCCACGGCGTCGATGCGGCCGTGATGTTCGCCGACATCATGACCCCGGTCATCGGGATGGGGATCGACGTCGACCTCGTGGAAGGCGTCGGGCCGGTGGTCGACCGGCCGATCGCGGGCGCCGCGGACGTCGAGCGCCTGCGGGTGCCCGACCCCGTCGAGGCGTTCGCGCCGGTGCTCGAGGCGGTGCGGCTCGTTCGGGGCGAGCTCGACGCCGACCGGGCGGTGATCGGCTTCTGCGGCGGCCCGTTCACGGTTGCCGGCTACCTCGTCGAGGGGCGGCCGAGCCGCGAGCTTCCCCGGACGAAGGCGCTGATGCTCTCCGAGCCGGAGACCTGGGATGCGTTGATGGCGAAGCTCGCCGAGGTGTTCGCCGCCTATCTGGTGGCGAAGGTGCGCGCCGGCGCGGACGTGGTGCAGCTCTTCGACTCGTGGGTGGGCACGCTTTCGCCTGCGCTCTACCGCGACCGCGTCGCGCCGTGGAGCGCGGCGATCCTGGCCGCGGTCGACGTGCCCACGATCCATTTCGGCACCGGCGCGTCCCACCTGCTGCCGGACATGGCGGCCGCGGGTGGCGACGTCATCGGGCTCGACTGGCGGGTGCCGCTCGACGACGGGTGGTCGGCCGTGCCCGGCCGCGCCGTCCAGGGGAACCTCGACCCCGCTGCGCTCGGAGCGCCGTGGGACGTCGTGGAGCGCGAGGCGCTGGACGTGGTCGCACGCGCCGGGGGCCGACCCGGTCATATCTTCAATCTCGGCCACGGCGTCCTGCCGGGCACCGACCCGGATCAGCTGACGCGCCTCGCGCACCTCGTCCACGAGCGCACGGAGGCGACGGTCGCGGCATGACGAGCTCCGCGATCATCCTGATGGCGTACGGCTCGCCCGACCGGCTCTCGGACGTCCCCGACTACTACGCCGATATCCGCGGCGGTCGGCCCATCCGACCCGAGCTCCTGGAGGACCTCGTCGCCCGCTATCGCGCGCTCGGGATCGACGACTCGGATGCTCCGTCCCCGCTGAACGCGGTCACGGAGGAGACGCGGGCAGCGCTCGAGCGCTCCCTCGGGATCCCGGTGCTGACGGGGATGCGCCACTGGGACCCGCGCATCGCGACGGCGGTCGAGAGCGCGCTCGAATCGGGCCACGACATGCTCGTCGGGCTCGTGCTTGCCCCCCACTGGTCGTCGCTCTCGATCGCGAGGTACGAGCAGCTCTTCGACCAGGCGGTCGCCGGCCGCGTCGAGACACACTTCGTGCGGGAGTGGGGAACGGAGCCCGGCTTCGTGGAGTTGCTGGCGCAGCGCGTTAGCACCGCGCGTGCGGGCGGCGACGTGCACGTCGTGTTCACCGCACACTCGTTGCCGGCGCGCATCCTGGAGAGCGGAGATACGTACGCGGATGCATTGCACGAGACGGCTCGCCTAGTCGCGGATCGCGCAGCGATCCGCGACTGGAGCTTCGCCTTCCAGAGCGAGTCGCCGACGGGCGAGCCGTGGCTCGGACCGGACATCCTCGACCACCTTGCCGACCTCCGAGCGAGCGGCGTCGAGGACGTCCTCGTGTGCCCGGTGGGGTTCGTGTCGGACCACCTCGAGATCAAGTGGGACATCGACGTGGAGGCGGTCGACCGAGCGCGTGAGCTCGGCATGCGGCTCACACGGATCCCGATGCCGAACGCCGATCCGCTCTTCGTCGAGACCCTCGCCGGCATCGTCCGCCGCGAGCTCGCGGCCGTCGCCGCGTAGGAGGGCGTGTGCGGCCCGGAGAGATCTCGGTCGACGGCGTCTCCCGCAGGTTCGTCGTCCGTGCGCGCGAGACGCACACGCTCAAGGAGCTGCTCGTCGCTCGAGGACGAACCGGGGCGCAAGAGGTCTGGGCGCTCCGCGACGTGTCCGTCGGGATCGCGCCCGGCGAGGCGGTCGGCCTCGTCGGAAGGAACGGGTCGGGCAAGTCGACGCTGCTCCGGCTGATCGCCGGGATCATCCGGCCCACGCTCGGGACCGTCGCGACCGGCGGGCGGATCGGCTCACTCCTCGAGCTCGGCGCCGGCTTCCACCCCGACTTCACCGGGAGGGAGAACCTCGAGCTGAACGGCGCGCTGCAGGGCCTCTCGCGGTCGATGATCCGTGAGCGCTTCGACGAGATCGTGGCGTTCGCGGAGCTCGAGCACGCGATCGACCGTCCGGTGAAGACGTACTCGTCGGGCATGACCATGAGGCTCGGCTTCGCGATCGCCGCCTTCCTCGAGGCGGACGTGCTCCTGCTCGACGAGGTATTCGCCGTCGGGGACGAGAGCTTCCAGCGCAAGTGCTTCGGGGTGATCGCGGCGTTCAAGGAGCGGGGCGGCACGATCCTGTTCGTCTCGCACGACGCCTCGGCGGTCGAGCGCCTCTGCGATCGTGCCGTGCTCCTGCAGGACGGTCGGCTCGCGTACGACGGGCCCGTCCACGAGGCGATCACGCGCTACCGCCGGACGCTCGCGGAAAACGCGGGAACGGCCTCGGCCAACGGCCGGAGGCCCGCGGGCTCGGGCGAGGCGCGGATCGCCACGGCGCGGATCGTCGCCGCCGGGGGCGAGCCGCGCGACCGGTTCCTCGCGGGGGAGCCGTTCGGGCTGGACGTCACGCTCACCGGCTCCGTCGCCGCGCCGACGCTGTACCTCGAGGTGCGAGACGGCTCCGGGCTGCTCGTCGCCGAGGACGTCGTCGAGACCGCGTCGCTGGGCTGGGACGGATCCGCGGACGGGCTCGCGCTCCGGCTCGACGTCGAAGCGCCGCCGCTCCAGTTCGGCCGGTTCGACGTCACGCTCGCCCTCGTGGGCGACGACGGCCGGCTCCTCGACCGGCTCGCGCGACCCATCCCGCTGCTCGTCTACCCGGACGACGAGAGCCGCGGGCTCGTACGGCTCGAAGGAACGTGGCGGCGCGGATCGAAGGATGCAACCCGATGAGCTACAAGACCTGCCCGGACTGGCCCACGCTGATGGAGCTCGCGCCGGACCTCCAGTTCAAGCACATGACGGTGCACGACGCGCAGCTCCCGTTCGAGGTCGTCGCGAAGATCCCGGGTGCGATCTCGCTCGACGACGTCGAGATCTGCTGCGACCTCGAGCATCACGTCGTCAACGCGTCGCACACACACCCGGATGTGGTGACGGCCCTCGAGGGCACCCACTGGTTCGAGGTGACCGAGTGGGCGACGACGGGGCCCGGCGCCGACGCCGGCTCGAGCGGCGCCGCACCGCACGCCGCCTGACACGCCGCGCCGTCGCGCGCACGTAGGCTCGTCCCGTGCTGACGGTGATCCCGTTCCGCGCCGGCGGCAAGAGCCGCCTGCCCCGCTCGCTCCGTCGCGACCTCGCGCTCGCGATGCTCGGTGACGTGGCCGGGGCCGCGCTCGAGCTAGGCCCTGCCCGAATCGTGACGGACGACGTGGACGCGGCCGACCGCGCCCGTGCGCTGGGGGCCGTCGTCGTGGCGGATCCGGGCGGCGGTCAGGGCGCCGCGGTCGGGGCAGGTCTCGAGGGCGTCGAGGGCCCGTGCCTCGTCGTCAACGCCGACCTTCCCTGCGCGACGCCGGACGCACTGCGGCGCCTCGCGCGCGGCGGAGATGCCCTCGTCGCGGCGGCGGACGGGACGACGAACGCGCTCGCGCTGGCGGACTGCGCGCGATTCGAGCCGCTGTACGGCCCCGGCAGCGCGTCGCGCTTCGGCACACTCGGCCTCGTTCGGGTGTCGATCCCGGAGCTCGAGGCGGACGTCGACACCCTCGACGACCTCGAGCGGCTGCCCCTCCCCGTCGGTCGCGGGACAACGCTTGTGTTGAATCAACACAAGGTCGTCGCCACGCGCGCGCGGTGAGGGTCGTCTGCCTTTCGGGCGGCGTCGGTGGCGCGAAGCTGGCGCGCGGGCTCTACGAGGTCCTCGCACCGGGAGAGCTGACCGTGATCGGGAACGTCGGCGACGACGTCGAGGTGCTGGGCCTCCACGTCTCACCGGACCTCGACTCCGTGCTCTACGCGCTCGCCGGCCTCAACGACGAGGAGCGGGGCTGGGGCCGCGCCGGGGAGACGTGGCGGGCCCTCGAGTCGGCGAGGCAGTGGGGCGGTGAAGGATGGTTCCAGCTCGGCGACCTCGACATCGGGCTGCACCTCGTGCGGTCGCAGGCGCTTCGCGCCGGAGAGCCGCTCTCGGCGGTCACCGCTCGCCTCGTCGAGGCGGCCGGGCTCGCGACCCGGATCCTGCCCGTGACGGACGACGCGCTCCGAACGTTCGTCGTCACCCCGGCGGGGACGTTCGCGTTCCAGGAGTGGTTCGTCGCACGGCGGCACGAGGACGAGGTCGACGCGATGGTCTACGAGGGGGCCGACGCCGCCCGTGTCGCCCCCGGCGTGCCCGACGCGATCGAGGCTGCCGATGTCGTCGTCGTTGCCCCCAGCAACCCGTACACGTCGATCCACCCGATCCTGGCGGTCGCCACGGTCCGGGAAGCGCTCGCCTCCCGGCGTGCCCGCTCGATCGCCGTGAGCCCGTTGATCGGTGGCAGCGCCGTGAAGGGGCCGCTCGACCGTATGCTCACCCGCATGGCCGGCGGGACGTCACCAGCGGACGTGGCACGGTGCTACACGGGGCTGATCGACACGCTGGTGATCGACCACTCCGACGCACGGGCGGAGGCCGATGTCCCGCTCGTCGCAGCCGACACCTTGATGACCGATCGCGAGGCCGCTCGCCGGCTCGCCGAGACCGTGCTGGAGGCCGCGTGAGGGTCGCCGTGGTCGGCGGCACGGGAAGCTTCGGGATGGCGCTCGCGAAGCGCCTCGCGGACGCGGGGTACGACGTCGTCGTCGGCTCGCGCGACGCCGGGCGTGCGGCCGAGGCCGCGGCCGGCCTCGGCGTCGAAGGTGCGACGAACGAGGAGGCGTGCCGGGGCGCCGACCTCGTCGTGCTCGCGACGAAGGCCGACGCAGCGGTGGACACGTCACGCGAGCTTCGCAAGGCGATCGGGACGACCCCGGTGCTCTCCGTCGCCGCGGAGCTGGTCTTTTCCCCCCAGGGTGTGCTCCCGACAACCGAGCCGACGTCCGTCGCTGCCCGGATGCAGGAGGGGCTCGACGGGCCGGTGATCGCCGGTATGCACTCCCTCGCGGCACGCAATCTCGGCGGGGACGGGCCGCCCGAGGAGGACGTCCTCGTCTGCGGCGACGACGCGGAGGCCAAGGCCGCGGTGCTGGAGCTCGCGGAGCGGATCACGTCCGGTCGCGCGGTCGACTGCGGCCCCCTCGCATCGGCCCGCGCGCTCGAGGGGTTGACGGCCGTGATCGTGAACGTCAACAAGCGCTACAAGGCGCATGTGGGCGTGCACCTCTCGGGCCTGCGCTAGCGCGTGCGGGAGGCTCCGTCGTGGCTCACCACACTGCGCGTTCTCCGGGGGCAGTCACCGTGATACCGCTCGAGGGCGTTCCGGAGCTCGAGGAGACGAACGACCTCGGCTTCCTGCTCCACGCGGCGGCCGAGCGGGCCGGCGGGCTCGAGGACGGCGACGTCGTCGTGGTCGCGCAGAAGGCCGTGTCGAAGGTGGAGGGGCGCGTCGTGAGCCTGCGGGACGTCGAGCCCTCCGAGCGGGCGAGGGAGCTCGCGGGGCCGGACGGCGACCCGCGCCACGTCGAGGTGATCCTGCGCGAGAGCCGCGAGGTCGTCCGCTCCCGGCCGCCGCTCGTGATCGCGGAGACCCGGCACGGCTTCGTCTGCGCGTCGGCCGGCGTCGACGCCTCGAATGCACCCGGGGACGAGACCGTCGTCCTCCTCCCGCTCGACCCGGACGCGTCCGCGCGACGGCTGCGTGCGCGGCTCGCGGAGCTCTCGGGAGCCGATGTCGGAGTGATCGTGAGCGACTCGTTCGGACGCGCCTGGCGGCAGGGCACGACCGACGTCGCGCTGGGCGCCGCAGGGATCGCACCACTTCGCGACCTCCGCGGCACGACGGACGCCCGAGGCCGCGAGCTGCGGACGACGCAGATCGCCGTCGCCGACGAGATCGCCGGGGCCGCGGAGCTCGTGCTCGGCAAGACGCGTCAGGTGCCCGCCGCGATCGTCCGCGGTGTCGACGTGCGCGGCGGCGGCAGCGCCGCAGAGCTCGTGATGCCGCGAGAGCGCGACCTCTTCCGCTGACCCTGCGCGATCCGGGGAGTACGTGAAATCCCCGATGGCACACCCGTCTCGACGGACCACATTGCTCCACATCCAACGAGAAGAAGGGGGTCGGTCGAATGCGAAGGCTCGCACTCGCGATTGCCGCCGTGACAGTGGTCGTCGCTTCCGGCTTGGTCACGACCGGGGGCGCCGTGACCTCGAAGCCCCTCGTGGCTGTTCAGGTGGACGAGTTCAGCGTCTTCCCGGGGACGCAAGGGGCGCCGAGGGGCAAGGTGAGGTTCGTGGTCACGAATATCGGCACCGTCAAGCACGAGTTCGTCGTCCTGAAGACCGCGAAGCCTGCAGGGAACCTGCTCAAGGGCAACGAGGCAGACGAGAGCGGCAACGTCGGCGAGATCGGTGGGGTGCCTCCGGGCCAGGCGAGGACGCTGAACCTGACCCTCAAGCCGGGGCACTACTCCCTCATCTGCAATCTGCCGGGGCATTACAAGACCGGTCAGTTCGCGGACTTCTACGTCCGGTAGGCAGAGCGACAGCGCAGTTCGGCACTCGGGCTTCACGTGTACACATCGGGCGGGCCGCTGGCCGCATCCAGCGCCCGCGGGTGCCGCCGATACACTCCGCGCATGCGGAAGTACGCCGTCTGGGGAGCCGCGACGTCGCCGGAGCTCACGGCGTGGGTCGAGTCGATCGGACGTGAGTTCGAGCGCGACGACTTCACCCGGGTGGATGACATCGCGGACGCCGACTTCGTGCTCAACATGTTCGATGCCGACCAGCCCAGGGCGTTCCGACGTCAGTCGCGCGGCACGTACTCCGCCTCGTTCTACGAGCTCGACGCCGTCCCCGAGGACGTGCTCAAGACGAGCTACCCGATGCTCGTGCGCACCCTCGCGAACGTGGTCGTATTGCACGTTCCCGGCCACGGCGTCTGGTTCACCACCATGGAACGAGGCACGTACAAGATCTCGGACGAGCCACGCGAGGTGTTCGAGCGGCTCGCACCCCTGGCGAAGTCGAAGCTCGTGATCGACAACGAGTTCGTCGCGGACCTCGAGCCCGAGCTCTGGGACGGCGACGAGGTCACCGCCGACATCGGCGCGGCGGGCAAGCGGATGCAGGAGCTCGACCTCCTGCCGGCGCCCTTCCCGGTGCACGAGTACCTCGACGAGCGCGACCTACGCCACGTCATGCGCCTCTACCAGGTCGGCGGCCTCTCCTACGGGAACCTCTCGGCCCGCAAGGACGCGACCCGCTTCTGGATGAGCGCGAGCGGCGTCGACAAGTCGCAGCTCGAGGTTGCCGGCCGCGACATCCTGCTCGTCACGGGGTACGACGAGCCGAACGCGAAGATGGTGATCAGCGTCCCGCCGGGAATCGAGCCGCGGCGCGTGTCCGTCGACGCGATCGAGCACTGGATGATCTACCAGGCGCACCCGGACGTCGGCGCGATCCTCCACGTCCACGCATGGATGGAGGGCATCGCGGCGACGGACATCAACTACCCCTGCGGGACGCAGGAGCTCGCGGAGTCGGTCGCCGAGCTGATCGACCGCGAGCCCGACCCCGCCCATGCCGTGATCGGCCTCCGCAACCACGGGATCACGGCGACGGGCGAGAGCCTGACGGAGATCCTCGACCGCATCGAGTCGAGCATCCTGCGCCAGGTCCCCATGACCTAGACGACACTCGAGGGCGGCCGATCGGCGTCGGGCTCGGGCTTCAGCCAGAGCCCTGCAGGTTGCGTGCCCGCCACACCGTCAGCACGGCCAGCAGCGGGACGATCAGGACGTCGTTTGCGAGACACCACACGCACCACGCGTCGATGACGAACGCCTGGAGCACCAGGAGATAGACCGCGAAGCCGACGCCGGTGAGCGCGATGGCGGCCGCGAGCGTGCGCGCGAGCTCCGAGTCCCAGGCGACCAGCACCAGAACGGCCAGGAAAGCGAAGAGGCCGAGGAGCGCGACCGGTATCCCGACGAGCTCGGCGTAGGAGGAGTCCTGCACGGTCTCGCACCCCCCTCCGCTGGTGCAGATGAGCGCGTCGGGCTGGTAATGGACGTACGTCAGGTAGCCCGCGACGGCGGCACCCGCCAGCGCGACCAGTGCGACGCCGGCCCGGAGCACACGGTCGCTCATGGGAGGCCTCAGCCGGCGAGCGCGTCGTCGAGGATCGTTCGGAACTCCTCGATCGAAAGCGACTTCGGCTGCACCTCATAGGGCTCGGCGTCGCCGACCTGGACGTAGAACCACGGCGTGCCCGGGATCTTGCGCTGCTGGCCCTCGGCGGCCATCGAGTTCGCCTGCTGGAGCACGGCCGGGCCCTTCGCGTCCGACGTGAGCTTCGCGTAGTCCAGCCCGAGGTCTCCGGAGATCTGCTTCAGGAGGTCGTCGGTCACCCAGCCCGAGTTCTCGTCGCCCTGGTTGGCGTAGAGCGCGTCGGCGAACTGCCAGAGCTTGCCCTGCTCGCCGGCCGCGAGGACGTGGAGGAGGGCCTTCTCGGAGTCAGGGCCGATGAAGGCCAACCCCACGAAGCGGAGCTTGACCTTTCCCGGCTTGACGTACTCGTCGATCACGCCGGGGAACACCTCCTGCTGGTACCGCCCGCAGATCGGGCACTGCAGGTCCTCGAACTGGATCATCGTCACCTTGGCGTCCGACGACCCGAGGAGCGTCCGGTCCTGCGGGATCCCGTCGAGGAGCGTCGACACCTGCCCGGCGCCATCCGTCGTCGCAGCCTCGGAGCTGGAGTCTCCTCCTCGGAGGAGCAGGCTCGCGGCGACGAGGCCGATCACGACGATCGCGGCTGCGCCCGCCGCGATCAGGAGGTTCCGGTTGCGGCCCCCCGAGCGGGGAGGCGGCGGCTTGCGCGGCTTGGGCGGCATCCGGTGTCAGTCTGCCTGCGGTGCTGACGGTCCGTCGCAGTACCGGGCCGTCACGGGACGAGGGTCAAGGGCACCTCGACGACGTGCAGCGGCCGTCCGTCCTCGGCGGAGGACTCGTACGCCACGACGGTCACCGTGCCCTTCCGGCCGGGCAGTGCGAGCGTCGTGTCGAACGTCCCGCGCGTGCCGGTGCCGGACGTGGCGGTGGTGAACGTCCGGCGCACGACCTTGCCCGTCTCGTCCTTCACGTCGATCGAGACGGTGGCCTCGAACACGTTCGCGGTCCCGCGCAGCCGGATCGGGCTCGTCACCGTGTCGCCCGGGAGGGGCGACTCGACGAGGATCTGCGGCGTCTGCTCCTCGATCGCGCCGCGCCCGATCGGCGGGTCGACGACGACGCCCTCGCCTCCGATCGCCTCGACTGGCCGGCCGTCGATCCGGAAGGCGACCCGGTCGACGGTCGGGAAACGCGTGAGCGTCGCGACGACCTGCGCGACACGCCCGAGCATCGACGCGCTTCCACCCCCGTCGTCGAACGTCCCGTCGAGGTCGACCGTGGCGACCCCGCCGGAGACGGCGACGTCTCGCAGTGAGGTTCCCGCGGGAATCGCGCTCGCGAGGCCGGACGCGGCCTCGTCCCCCGTCGGGCCGGCGAGCAGCTCGGTCAGCGCGGCGCGGGCCACCGCCGGCGTGGCAGCGATCGTCCGGCGCACCGGGCTCACCTTCTCGCCGCGGAGGAAGTAGACCGCGACCGACGACGACTCCTGCGCGGTCGTCTGGCTGGTGGTCGTCGTCTCCGTCGTGGTCGGGGGCGGCGTCGGCTCGTCGCCGTCGCAGCCCGCCGAGACGGTGGCGCACACGAGGGTGAGCGCAACGAGGGCGATGCGCGGCGACCTGCGCGTCATGCGCGTCATCGTGCCCGGCAGTTGTTCGGAAATCAGTCGGCTGCCTCGCGGGCGAGTGCTGCCAGCGTGCGCCCGACGATCGGCGCGAACTTGAACCCGTGCCCCGAGCACGCCGAGCCGACGACGACCCGCCCGTGACGCTCGAGCACGAACTCGTCGTCAGCGGTGTTCGTGTACAGGCAGGTCTCGGAGCCCAGGACGTCTCCTGCTTCCGGGTAGCGCGACGCAGCCCATCCCGCCGTCCAGGCAGCGAGACCCTCGTCCGGACCCGGATCGTCGTCCGGGGTGGTCACGGGGCCTGAGTGGTGGAGGCCGGCCTTCAACCCCGTTCCCGGTGCTGCGAGCGCATAGGCCGCCTGTCCGACGCGGGAGATCCCGCCTTCGCCGGGCGACGGCAGGCTTCCGTAGTCGATCACGGGCGGCAGCCGTGCAGCGTGCGGCAGGTCGAGGTAGACGACGGTCTCGCGTGTCGGCACGACGGGGAGCTCGACGCCGATGGGGGACAGGAGCCCCGGTGCCCACGAGCCCGCGGCGACGACGACCGCGCGGGCGGTCAGCTCGCCGCTCTCGAGCGTCAGATGCACCGAGCCGCGGCCGAGCTCGAGCCCGTGCACGGGCGTGTTGTCACGCACATCGACACCGCCCTCGACCGCCCCGGCGAGCAGGGCCGCGTGCGCGCGGTCGGCGCGCGTGATACCGCCGTCGGGCTGGAACACCGCCGTCTCGCCCTGGTCGACGCGCAGCGGCCAGCGCGCGCTCACCTCCGCTGCCGAGAGCGTCTCGCACCGCACGCCGCAGGCGGCCAGCGCACGGCGCGTGTCCGCCGCAACCGGTCCGAGGTCGAGTGACCCCACGCGCTCGATCAGACGCTCGCCGCGCTCGGCCTCCAGCTCCCGCCAGGCCGCGTCGGCTGCGGCCGCCAGCCTGACGAACCGCTCGTCGGGATAGTTGAGCCGGAAGATCCTCGAGGTCCCGTGGCTCGAGCCCCGCGCATGACCGAGCTCGAAGCGCTCGAGCAAGAGGACGGAGCCGCCGTACCCTGCGAGCGCCCGTGCCGTGGCGACGCCGACGATCCCGGCGCCGACCACGACGATGTCGGCGTCACGGGCCACCGGGCGATCGTAGATGGTCGAGACGTCAGGCGGCCGAACGCGTCTTCGCCGCACGCGACGCCGCGCGCGACAGGGCCCGGTACGCCTTGGCGAGCGCGGCCTTGTCGCCGGCGGCCTCGGCCGCCTCGACCGCTGTGACGGCCTCCGAGACGCCGGCGTCGATGCTCTCGCGGCCGTATGCGAGGGCCGACTCGCTGATGCCGATGCGTCGGGCGAGCTCTCGCATCACCTGCAGGGACGGGACTCGCTCGCCCCGCTCGATGCGCGAGATGTAGGCAGCGCTGCAACCGGGGAAGGCGAGCTCCCGCTGGGAGATGCCCGCTGCCTCGCGTGCCGCATGCAACCGGAGCCCGACCGCCACCGGATCGTCGTAGTGCGGTGTCCTCGGGCGCTTCAGGTGCACAGCCCTCATCATGGCACGGTCTCGGACGCGAGCAAACCTGCCAGGATCGGCGCATGAGGCTCGACCTGGAGGCGATCTTCCGCGCCGGCGCGGCGCACCCGAGCGGGTGGCGGAGGATGCCGGCCGTCGCGGGCGAGGCGATGATTGCGACGAGCCACCCGCTCGCCACGGCAGCGGGCCTCGCGGCGTTCGGCGAGGGCGGCAACGCGGTGGACGCGGCGATCGCGGCGGCGGCGGTGCTCACGGTCGCGGAGCCGACGGACAACGGAGTGGGAGGCGACGCGTTCGCGCTCGTCTGGCACGACGGGCGCCTCCACGGGCTCAACGGGTCGGGCCGCTCCCCCCGCGTGCTCGACGAGCTCCGCGTCGACGACACGGGCCCGCGCTCGGTCACCGTCCCGGGCGCCGTGCGCGCCTGGGGTGACCTCGCGGAGCGCTTCGGGCGGCTCGGCCTCGACCGAGCGCTCTCCCACGCGGCCGAGCTCGCTACGCACGGAGTGGCCTGCTCGGCACGGATCGCCGACAAGTGGGCCCGGGCGCCACGAGCCCCGTTCCCCGCCCCGGGGATGGGAGGACGATTCGTGATCCCTGACCTCGCACAGACGCTCGCGCGCCTCGCGGCAGACGGGCCGGATGCCTTCTACCGGGGACAGGTCGCCGCGGCGATCGCCGCGGCCTCGTGGCTGGACGAGCAGGATCTCGCCGATCACCGCTCGGAGTGGGTCGAGCCGCTTCGCTACGACTATCGCGGCGTCGAGGTCTGCGAGCTGCCCCCGAACGGGCAGGGAGCGGCTGCCCTGATCGCACTCGCCCTGTACGACGGGCTCGAGCCGGGCCTCCACTCGCAGCTCGAGGCGACGAAGCTCGCCCTGGCCGACGTCTACGCGCACGTGGCCGACGTCCCGTTGCCGAGCGAGCTGCTCGACCCTCGTCACCTGGCAGGCCGGAGGAGCCTCGTCGACCCCGCCCGCGCGCTCGACCCGACCCCGTCCGTCCTGCCAACGGGCGGGACGACATACCTCTGCGCGGTCGACGCGGACGGGACGGCGATCTCGCTGATCCAGAGCATCTATGGGACGTTCGGCTCAGGTGTCGTCGCGCCGGGGACGGGCATCGTCCTCCAGAACCGTGCCGCGGGGTTCGTCGAGGACCCCACGCACCCGAACCGGCTCGCGCCCGGACGGCGGCCCTTCCACACGATCATCCCCGGGATGCTCCTCGAGGCAGGAGGCCTGCTCGGCCCCTTCGGCGTGATGGGAGGCGCGATGCAGCCCCAGGGACATCTCCAGGTTGTCCTGCGCCTCGTCGACCACGGCGACGACCCGCAGGCGGCCCTGGACGGGCCGCGCTGGCGCGTCGGAGCGGGGCGCGCGGTCGAGCTCGAGCCCGGCCTGTGGCACACGGCGGAGGCGCTCGCAGCGCTCGGGCACGACGTCCGCCGCGCGACCGTCCAGCACCCGTTCGGCGTCGGCCAGGTCATCCTGCGGATCGGGGATGCGCTGGTCGGCGGCTCGGACGGACGCGGGGACGGGTTCGCGGCGGGTCGCTAGCCGTGCAGGGCGCGTAGCGCGTTGAGGATCACGGCGACGTCGATCCCCTCCTGCAGCAGGGCCCCCCAGACCGGTGGGAGGTAGCCGAAGGCGGCGACGACCATCGCGCCGACGGAGAGCCCGAGGCCGAAGACGACGCTCTGGCGCGCGATGCGGAGCGAGCGCCGGCCGATACGTACCGCGAGCGGGATCCGATCGGCGCGGTCGACGACCACCACGACGTCGGCCGTCTCCGACGACACCGTCGCCCCCTTGCCCGCCATCGCGATCCCCACGTCGGCGAGCGCCAGCGCGGGCGCGTCGTTGATGCCGTCGCCGGCCATGACGACCATCCCGGTGCTCCGGTCGCGGAGCTCCCTCACGATCCGCAACTTGTCCTCGGGATCCTGCTCGGCGTAGACCTCGTCGATGTCGAGGCTCGCCGCGACTTCGCGCGCGATCTCGAGACGGTCGCCGCTGACGAGCGCGACGCGGTCGACACCGGCATCGCGCAGCTCGTGCGCGATGCGCTCGGCGCCCGGACGGAGGTGATCGGCCATCACGATCACGCCCTCGAGCCGTCCGTCAACCCCGACGAGGACCTTGGCACGACCGGCGCCGTACCCGTCGTCGAGCGCCGTCGCGTGCCCCCGGGCACCGTCGTAGCCGTAGGACTCGAGCCAGCCGATCGAGCCGACGGCCACACTCCGACCGTCGACCAGCCCCTGAATTCCGCGCCCCGGCTCTTCCACGACCTCGGTCGGGGTGCTGAGGCGCATACCCCGGTCGACGGTTCCTCGGACGATGCTCTCCGCCAGGACGTGCGCCGAGAGCTGGTCGAGCGATGCCGCGAGGCGTAGCGTCTCGTCGCTCGGCAGGGTCCCGAGGTCGACCACCCGCTCGATCTCGGGGTCCCCACTCGTGACGGTGCCGGTCTTGTCGAGCAGGACCGTCGTCGCGGCCCCGAGGCGCTCGAGAACCCCTGCTCCCTTCACGATGATCCCCGCTCGGGCCGCGCGGGAGAGCCCACCGACGAACGCGATCGGCGCAGCGAGGATGAGCGGGCAGGGCGTTGCGACGACCATCACCGCGAGCCACCTCGTGGGGTCGCCCGTCGCCGCCCACGCGAGGCCGCCGACCACGAGCGAGAAGGGGAGGAAGACCGCGGCGTACCGGTCGGCGAGCCTCGTGAACTTCGCACGGTCGCTCTCCGCGGTGCGCACGAGCCGCACGATCGCGGCGTACGCGCTGTCGGCCGCCGACCGCGTGACGCGTGCGTCGAACGCGTTCCCCGCGTTCACGGTTCCCGACCGAACCGCTCCTCCGACCGGGATCGTGACAGGCAGCGCCTCACCCGTGAGCGCCGACTCGTCGACCACCGCCTGCGTGTTCGCGACGACTCCGTCCGCGGGAACGATCTCGCCCGCGCGCACGACCACGAGGTCGCCGGGTGAGAGCGCTTCGACCGGGACCTCCTCGACGCCCGACGAACCGTGGCGATGGGCGATCCGCGGTGCCCGCTCGATCAGAAGCCGGAGCTCGCGGCGGGCCTGTCCCGCCGCCCAGGCCTCGAGCGCCGCGCCGCCGGACATCATGAGCGCGACGATCGCGGCCGCGAGCTCCTCGCCGAGGATCAGTGCGCCCGCGATCGCGACGAGCGCGATCGCGTCGACGCCGACATCCCCTCGCGCGAGGCTGCGGAGCGTGTCGGCGATCAACGGGACGAGGACGATCGCGGCACCCAGACCCCAGGCGGCGTCCGCCCAGCCGGGCTCGTCGGACAGCCAGAGGACGCCGCCCGCGACGATGGCTGCGAGCGCGACGATCGCGAGCGCGCGTTCTCTCATGTGCATCGGCGGATCGTCGCGGAGACGGGCGGATGCCCGCCGTCCGGTCGGCCGCTCCTCGCCGAGAACGTCACGGCGTCATCGTGCCCGTCGGCGGACCGTCTTGGGACACAGGCACCGTGCACGCGACGGCTCGCGGTTTACACCCCCGGATACACCCGCTGAGGAATGGATCCCTCGAACGAGGGACGGAAGAATCCGCGTCATGACGAGGTCGGCCACCGCAGCAGAGACGCCGCTGACAGACCGCCAGCGCGAGGTCGTCGCGTTGATCGCGGCCGGGTGCTCGAACGACGAGGTGGGGCGCTCCCTCGGGATCTCCGCCCGCACCGCAAAGGCACACAGCGACGCGCTCCGCGTGAAGCTCGGCGTCGCACGGCGGAGGCAGATCCCCGCCGCGTACCGCCTGCTCACCGGTGAGGATCCTTACGTCCCCGCCCTCGTCAGGTTCCGTCCCCCACGGAGCCGCTGACGGCCGGCGCCCGCGGCCCGCCGACGCCGGCCGCGGGCGCCATCTTCCAAGACGGGGGGGCGTGGAGTAGGTTCATCTCACCGATCCCGATGGCAGAGGAGCCACGGAAGCCGAGGATCCGCGGGCGCCGGATCATCGAGCGCCCCCAGCTCATCCGCGCCCTCGAACGGTCGAGTGGCCGGGTGCGAACGCTCGTCGCGGGATCCGGGTACGGCAAGACGACGCTGATCGACCAGTGGTCTCTGCGGAACGACCGGACGGTGGGCTGGTTCAGAGCGCGCCGGTCGGCCGCCGACGTCGCGGTGACGGCGCGCGCTCTTGTGGCGGCCTCGAATGCCGTGGTCGAAGGGGCAGGCCGCCGACTGCTGGAGCGCCTTGCGGTCACGCAGGACCCCGAGCGCGAGGTGACCTTGCTCGCGGAGATGCTCGCCGAGGACCTCGGCGGCTGGCCCTCCGAGGGATGGATCGTGATCGACGACTACCACCACCTGGCCGTGGCTGCCGCGTCGGAGTCGTTCGTCGAGACGATCGTCAGCCGATCGCCGGCGCAGGTCCTCATCGCGAGCCAGGTGCGGCCCTCGTGGGTATCAGCCCGGGACATCCTCGACGGCCGCGTGCTCGAGATCCCCCAGACAGCGCTCGCGATGAGTGCGGACGAGATCGAGGAGGTCCTCGAGGGCGGGAGGACCGAGTTGACGCCGGCGCTCGTCGCCCTCGCGGAAGGTTGGCCCGCTGTCGTCGCCCTCGCGGGGATGGTGCCCGACGTCGAGAGCGTCGACGCCGTCCTACCCGAGACGCTCCTCGAGTTCTTCGCCGAGGCGCTCTATCGCGCGCTCGATCCCACTGTCCGTACCAGCCTCGAGCTGCTCGCGGCGATGCCGCTCGTCGATCGGGAGCTCACGACGACGTTGTTCGGCGCGGAGCGCGCCGAGCAGGTCGTGAGCGAGGCGCTCGGGCTCGGGATCCTCGACGAGCGCGACGGCCGGCTCGAGCTGCACCCGCTCTTGGAGACGTTCCTCGAGAGCCGCGCCGTGGCAGAGACGAAGGTGAAGGCATCGGAGGCGTACTCGACCGCCTGGGCGTACTACACGGCCCGCAAGCAGCCCGACGCGGCGTTCGACCTGGCGCACGAGCTCGGTGTCCCGGGCGACATCGATCGTTCGTTGATCGAGTCGATCGACGAGCTATTGCACGGGGCGCGCATCTCCACACTCGAGACGTGGGTCTCGCGTGCGGTGGGCCTCGTCGGAGAGACGCCGGCGGTGCTCGTGGCCCAGGCCGAGATCGCGCTACGTCGAGGGCGCCATCTGACCGCGCAAGCGTTGGCTGATCGGGCTGTGCGTTCCGAGGAGCTCGGCCAGGCCATTGAGTATCGCGCACGGCTTGTCGGTGCACGCGCAGCGCATGTCGGCCAGCGCGAGCACGACTCCCTAGCGTTGTATGAGCAAGCAGAGATGGCCGGGTCGACGGAAAGTCAGCGTCGAGGCGCACGCTGGGGGAGACTGACTGCCGCCGCTGCACTAGAGCTCGAGGACGTGGCAACCGAGCTGCTTGAGGAACTTCAGGTGCCTCCGACTGGCGACTTCGATCTCACGGAGGCGGTCCGCACTGCCGACAAGAGGCTCGTCCTCGGTGTCCGATTTGGTTGCATCCGTGGGCTTGCCGACGCGCGAGAGGTTGAGGAACTTCTCCCATCTGTGTCAGATCCGTTCGTACGCTGCTCATTCAGGGGAACTTTCTCATGCGCACTGAACCTCGCTGCCGAGTACGGTCACGCGCTCCGGGTAGCCACCGAGATGATCGACGACGCAAGCGAGTTTCGCGTTGAGTTCGCACTCCCGTACGGATCGCTCATGCAGGCAACTGCTTTGGCTGGACTTAGGCGCTTTGAGGAATCCTACGATCGTCTCAATACTGCCTTCGCCCAGGCCGTCCGCTGTACGGATTCTTTCGGCCAACAGGCGGTCTATACGGGCGAGTCCGTGCGTTGCTGCATGAGGGGAGGGTTGCTGAGGCCTGTGTTCTCGAGCCGCCGGATCTCTCCAATTCACTGCCTGGCATGCGCGGTGAGGTCTGGTCTTCACGAGGTCTCGCGCTGGCTTGCATCGGTCGCCTTGCGGAAGCCCGACATCTTGCGGAGATGAGCAGCAAGACAACGAGAGCAATCGAGTCGAAAATGCTCGCGCGATGCACCACTGCGGTTGCCGCCCTCAAAGCACGTGACCCAAGCTCTGTCCGAGGAGGCCAGAGCACTGATGGGTGCAGCGTGGGATGCGGGAGCGGTGGACTATGTCGTTACGAGCTACCGGGCTAGCCCTGAACTGCTGGCCACGCTCCTACGTGATCCGACCACCGCTGAAAGGGCCGGTTATATCGTCGAGAGAGCGGCGGACAACGATCTGGCGGCGTCCATCGGAATCGACGCAGCTGCGGCTGTTGATCCCGTATCAGCCCTCTCTGCGCGAGAACGTGAGGTCTACATTCTCCTGTGCGAGGGGATGGTGAACCGCGAGATAGCGACGCGCCTCTACATCTCCCCGGAGACCGTGAAGGTCCATGTTCGCCACATCTATGACAAGCTGGGAATCAGATCACGCACTGCCCTCGCGCTACAGGCAGCGAGTCGTCGATCTCACGCCGCGCCAGCGACGAGTTCACGCGATGACGGATCAGCGCCGTCTGCAGTTGACGGCTCACCCGGATGAAACTCAATGCTTCGCGCGGTCTTGTACTCCTCGGGGCTCGAGGCCAGAATCGCCTCGAACGCAGCCACGACGCTCGTGTCGAATTGGTTCTCCACGGCCTGCGCAAGCCGCAGTCTCGCAACTCGCGGCGGCATGGCTTTTCGGTATGGCCGATGTGACGTCATGGCGTTGTACGCATCCGCCACAGCTATTACACGAGACAACAGTGGGATCGCCTCACCGCTGACGCCGTCGGGATACCCCTCGCCATCGATGCGCTCGTGGTGGTGCCTGACGATGGTGGCGATATCATCGTATGCCGCGACCTCTCTCAGGATGCGCTCGCCGATCGCCGAGTGTTCCTGCATGCGCCGCCGTTCCTCGAGCGTGAGCGGACCCTCCTTGCCAAGGAGACTCGGAGGGAGCCCGACTTTGCCGATGTCGTGGACGAGCCCGCACAAGAATGCGCGGCTGCATTCCTCTGGCGGGAGTCCCATACGCAGTGCAATGTCTCGGCAGTAGATCGCCACGGCGCGCGAATGACCCGCGGTGTACGCGTCGCTCGCCTCGAGTGCGGTGACAAGCGCAACAGCGAACGACAGGTTGGCCTCCGCGAGGGTTTCATTGACGGTGCGGAGCTCATCGGAGAGCGTTCGCTCGCGTTGATACAGGGCGTACAGCCGTTGGAAGGCCAGCGTGGGTACAACGAAGAGCAGGATCGTCAGAGGAGAAACCCTCGTGTACGCGACCACGAGGACGACAACGACGGGCGCGTACACGAGAAACGATGTCAGCGCCACCGGGCCGATGCGCGTTGCAAGTTCGTGCATCGAACGGCGACGTACCTGCGACGTGGTGATCGCGAAGAGGAAGTCCGATGCCTCTGCTGCCGCCATCGCAGCGAAAGTCGCCACGACAATCTCGCCAAGAGATGGACCGCTCAGAGCCTGTGCGGTTAGCCCCGCGACGGCGCCAGTGATGAAGCTGGCGGCCGTGTAATTGGCCCACTTCAGTCGAGGCGGCTCGCGCCGGATCGCCACGGCGAAAGAGCTCTGGATCACCCAGCATGGAGGCGGCGGCGATGACGGCGGCCGCGAGCGGACCAAAGACGACGGCCGCGAAGACGGTCGGGAGAAGGTAGACCGTCAAGTCTGTTGTCGCGGAGAGTGGAACGCTCCAGCGCTCGGCGACAGCAGACTGCGAGAGCCAAGCACAACACAACGAGCGGGCTCTCAAGGCGATAGCCGAGCGAGCACCAGCGCTACCCCGAGGGACACTGCGGCGACGACGAGGATCGCGACGTGGGCGACGAGCAGGCGTGGCTGCGCAGTCACGACTTGCGCATCCCCCGTTCGGGGGATACGATCATCGCGCCGTCAGTTCCCAAGTACAGGAGCATCCACATGCGGAGACTGTTTCGTGTCTTCCTCATTGGTGGCGCACGAGACTGGTAGTCACCCCGGGCGAATCCTTGGGCTTGTCTGGGTACTTGGCATCCCTCTTTCGGGGGAGCCAGACTGGTAACAACAGCCTCGTTTAGCTAAGCGATGAGCCCACGCCGGAAGCCAACGGCTACGGCGTGGGCTCTGCTGCGCGCCTGAAGCTTCGCAAGCAGGTGGCGGACGTGCGACTTGACGGTCTCCTCGGAGAGGAACAGGCGCTGCCCGATCTCTCTGTTGACGAGGCCGTCGGCAACCAGCTGGAGCACCTCGATCTCGCGCGCCGTCGGCTCCTGCTCGAGCTCACGCAGGGCAGGAGGCGGAGTGAACGGGATGACGGCTCCCGTCCGCTTCGAGTTCCGGCGTGCCGCAGCCGCCTCGAATCGGCGGCTGTGGTCGCGGTATCGGTTCAGGATTTCCTTACGCTCCGCGGCGTCCACGGAGTACCTATCGGTTCTCCCGGCGACTCGCTTTAGACGGACGGGTCACCCATGCCTCGAACGAGGGATGCCGGCCGGTCGCGACCGACCCCGCTTGCCCGCGCGTACCGGCGGTCGTAGGCTGTCGGGCTGTCGGGACAGCCGTCCTGCCCGACCCCCACCTCACACACCTCCGAACAAGAACGTGCAATCGACGTCCCACTCTCTGGACGGCTGTATCAGCAGCGACTGCCACCGCACCGAAAGGAGAAAGAGGAACTCATGAGTCGAATTGAAAGGCGCTGGCGCATCGGCGCGCTCGCCGGCCTCGTCGCGCTCGCCACGGCGATCGTCGGCGCGGGCGCGGGCCAGTCCTCGTCCGGCTCCGCCGCGGCCGGAGGGACGATCATCGCCGGCACGACGGACACCGTCACGAACATCGACCCTGCCGGGGCGTACGACTACGGGTCGTTCACGCTTGCGGAGAACGTCTACAACAACCTCTACCAGGCGATGAACGGCGTGAAGGTCGTTCCGTCGCTCGCGACGAAATGCGCACCGGTCGGAACCGTCAAGACGTGGCGCTGCACCCTCCGGCGCGGGGTCACCTTCAGCGACGGCTCGGGCTTCGACTCGGCCGACGTGAAGGCCTCGTTCGACCGGGTGATCAAGATCAACGACCCGTCGGGCATCTCGTCGCTGCTCTCGAACCTCAAGAGCGTGACGACGAACGGGCAATACGGGGTGACGTTCAACCTCAAGTCACCGCAGTCGACATGGCCCTTCATCCTTGCGACGAGCGCCGGTTTCATCGTCCCGTCGACGTATCCGGCCGACAAGCTCCAGGCGAACGACCAGCCGCAGATCGGCACCGGCCCGTACAAGCTGACGAAGTACACGCCGGGTCAGCAGGCGGTGCTCGAGCGCAACGACAACTACTGGGGCGCCAAGGCGAAGAACGACGGCGTCATCATGCGCTACTACACGAAGTCGTCGACGATGAAGCTCGGCCTCGAGCGCGGCGAGATCGACATGGCGTATCAGACGTTCACGCCGACCGAGCTCGTCTCGCTGGTGGAGAACAAGAAGAACGTCACCGTCTACCAGGGCCAGGGCGCGGCGATCCGCTACCTCGTGATGAACGTGCAGCGGCCGCCGTTCAACAACATCGCGGTGCGCAAGGCAATGGCGTACATGATGCCTCGCCAGTCGATCGCGTCGCGGGTCTACCGCTCGACGGTCAAGCCCCTCTACTCGATGCCGCCTGCCGGGCTCCCCGGGCACATCGACGCGTTCGCCTCGCTCTACGGCCGTGCGCCGAGCGTCGCGAAGGCGAAGGCGGTGCTCAAGGCGGCCGGCGTGACGACGCCGGTGCCGATCGAGCTGTGGTGGACGCCGACCCACTACGGTGACGCGTCGGCCGACGAGTACGCGGAGATCAAGCGCGGTCTCGAGCAGGCCGGCGTGTTCCAGGTCACGCTGAAGTCGGCCGAATGGGCGCAGTACTCGGACGCGCTCGGCAAGCAGTACAACGGGTTCCAGCTCGGCTGGTTCCCGGACTATCCGGACACCGAGAACTACACGCTGTCCTTCTACCAGAAGGACAACTTCACCTCGAACGGCTACTCGAACCCGAAGATGACGGCGCTGCTCAAGGCCGAGCAGGCGGCGAAGACGCCCACCAGCCGTCTCAACGCCATCCGGCAGATCCAGGTGCTCGCAGCAAAGGACGTCCCGATCGTCCCTGTCTGGCAGGGCAACATGATCGCGGCCGCCCGCAAGAACGTGCGCGGAATCCCGAGCACGCTCGACGCGGCGTTCATCATGCGGTACTGGAAGCTGTCGAAGTCCTCCTAGGCCGCGCCCCGGGGAGGGGACGCCCGTCGCGGGCGTCCCCTCCTGGCGGGCCGGCAGAATCCTTCGTCTAGGGTTCCCCGTCGGACGCGGCACACGAATCGCGAATGGGCGTCAATGGCAGGTAGCAGAGGGACCTCGCTCAGGCGGTACGCGATCACGCGGCTCGCCCTCGTGATCCCGATGATCTTCATCGTGCTCACGCTCGTCTTCCTGCTGATGCGGGTCGCGCCGGGAGACCCGATCACGGCGTCGCTCGGCGGCCACGTGCCCCCCGCGGTCGTCAACCAGATCAAGGAGCAGCTCGGCTACGACCGGCCGATCCTCGTCCAGTACAAGGACTACCTGTGGCAGATCGCGCAGGGGAACTTCGGGACGACGATCACCGACCGGAGGTCGGTGAGCGATATCCTCGTCGAGAACGGCACCGCGACGCTCGAGCTGACCTTCTACGCGATGATCGTCGCGATCATCGTCGGCGTGACGTTCGGCCTCGTCGCCGGCCGGTATCGGGATACGTGGATCGACGGCGGCAGCCGGATGTTCGGGATCCTGATCTACGCGACCCCGGTGTTCTTCCTCGGCCTGATGGCGCAGCTGTTCTTCGGCTCGTACCTCGGCTGGCTGCCGACGTCGGACCGGGCGAGCCCGCTCGTCGACGCGACGCTCGTGACGCACACGCACATCTACACGATCGACACGCTCTGGGACGGCGACTGGAGCGCCTTCGTCGACGTCGTCAGGCACCTGATCCTGCCGGCCGTCACGCTCGGGCTCGTCACGGCTGGCGTCTTCATCCGCCTCGTCCGCGTGAACGTGATCCGGACGATGAAGGACGACTACATCGAGGCGGCGCGCGCCCGAGGCATCGACGAACGCTCGGTCGTGTACCACCACGCGTTCCGCAACGCGCTCGTCCCCGTGATCACCGTGGTCGGCCTCACGGTCGCGCTGCTCTTCTCGGGCGCCGTCCTCACCGAGACGACCTTCAACTGGCCCGGGATCGGACACACGCTACTGATCTACCTCCAGAACCGCGACTACGCAGCCGTGCAGGGGATCATCGTCGTGTTCGCGCTGGTCGTCGTCTTCGCGAGCCTGATCATCGACTTCGTCAACGCGTACATCGATCCCAGGATCCGCTACTGACGTGGCGACACCGGCGGAGACGCTGAGCACGACCGCGGCCAGGCCGGGTCGGCTCGCCGGCGCCCGGCGGGCGTTCGGCCCGATCGCCGACTCGCGCGGGACGACCCGGGCGATGCTCTGGATCGGGGCTGGGATCACGCTCGGGTTCGTCCTCGTCGCATTCTTCGCCCGGTGGATCGCGCCGTACAACTTCGACACCTTCCGCGCGAACGGACACCGGTTCCCGCAGCTCGCGCCGCCGTCCTCCGAGCACTGGATGGGCACGAACGTCCAGTCGACGGACGTGTTCTCGAGGATCGTGTGGGGCACGCAGACCGAGCTCAAGGTGGTATTCGTTTCGCTGATCTTCTCGATCGGGATCGGCGTCCCGCTCGGCCTGCTCTCCGGCTACTTCGGCGGGTGGCTGGATCGGCTCCTCGTGCTGATCATGGACGCGCTGCTGGTGATCCCGTTCCTCCTCCTCGCGGTCGTGATCGCGTTCCTGCTCGCCGACAAGGTCGGGCAGGGGATCTTCACCGCGGCGATCGCGATCACGGTCGTCTACGTGCCGCTGTACTTCCGCGTCGTCCGGAACCACACGATCTCGATCCGGGAGGAGCCGTTCGTCGAGGCGGCCCGGGCGCTCGGCGCACGCCCGTTCACGGTCATCCGCAAGTACGTCTTCTTCAACGTGGTCCAGAATGTCCCGCCACTCGCGACGCTGAACGCCGCGGACGCGATCCTCACGCTCGCCGCGCTCGGCTTCCTCGGCTACGGCATCCAGCCCACGGACGGCGCCGAGTGGGGCTACGACATCAACCGCGCCGTGTCCGACGCGGCCTCGGGGATCTGGTGGACGGGGCTGTTCCCCGGGCTCGCGATCGTCCTCCTCGTGACCGGGCTGACGCTCCTCGGCGAAGGGCTCAACGAGACGGTCAACCCCGTGCTGCGCAGGCGGCCGCGCGTCAAGGTCGACCTCGCGTCGACCAGCGGGGACGCCCCCCCCAGGTGACCTCCGCACCCGTCGTCTCGGTGCGTGACCTCCGGGTCTACTACGGCACCCCGCGTGGCACGGTCAGGGCCGTCGACCGTGTGTCGCTGGACATCGGAGAGGGCGAGGTGCTCGGCCTCGTCGGCGAGTCGGGCTGCGGCAAGTCCACGCTCGGCCGCGGGATTCTCGGCCTCCTCCCGGAAGGCGCGGCCACCGACGGGCAGGTCATCTACGGAGGACGCAACCTCGTCGGGATGCCGGACAAGGAGCTGCGACGCCTCCGCGGTCCCGATCTCGGCCTCATCTTCCAGGAGCCGATGACGCGGCTGAACCCGCTCATGCGGATCGAGGACCACTTCAAGGAGACCCTCGAGCAGCACGAGCCCGGGTTGAGCGACCGCGAGATCCGCATCCGGTCGCTCGAGACGCTCGGGCGAATGGGAATCCCGCCGACGCGCTTTCGCCAGTACCCGCACGAGTTCTCCGGCGGGATGCGGCAGCGGATCATGATCGCGCTCGCGTTGGTTCTGCACCCGAAGCTCCTCGTCGCCGACGAGCCGACGACCTCGCTCGACGTGATCGTCGAGGCGCAGATCCTCGGCATCCTCGCCGACCTCCGCAAGAGCTTTGGAACGGCACTCCTCCTCATCACCCACAATCTCGGGATCGTTGCCGAGGCGTGCGACCGCGTCGCCGTCATGTACGCGGGCGAGATCGCCGAGGAGGGCGACGCCCGAGACGTCTTTGCCGACCCTGCGCACCCGTACACGCGAGAGCTGCTGCGCTCGACGATCTCACTCGAGACCGAGGAGCTCCACTCGATCCCCGGTTCGCCGCCGAACCTGATCGCGCCGCCGACCGGCTGCCACTTCCATCCACGCTGCCCCAGCGCCATGGTCGTCTGCGGCGAGCGCGACCCTGTCGAGCAGCCCCTCGACGAGGGCCGCCGCGTGCTCTGCTGGCTGCACGGGCCCGCGGACGAGATTCCCGAAGGCGGCTCGTCGCCGCTCGAGCGGGAGGAGATCGCGGTTGCAGACGAAGCCTGAGCCGGACGTGAACGGCCGTGTGCTCGTCTCGATCCGTGGGCTGAAGACGTACTACTCGCTGCGCGGCAGCTTTCTCGACCGGCTGGTCGGGCGCGAGGCGGGACATGTCAAGGCCGTCGACGACGTCACGCTCGAGTTGCACAGAGGCGAGGTGCTCGGGCTCGTCGGCGAGTCCGGGAGCGGCAAGACGACACTGGGCCGGACGGTTCTCGGGCTCGTGCCGGCGACCGAGGGAACCGTGGAGTTCGACGGGCGCGACATCACGAAGCTCTCGGAGCGCGAGATGCGCGCCCTGCGCCGAGAGATGCAGATCGTGTTTCAGGACCCGCATGCGTCTCTCAACCCCGCGATGACGGTCGCGCAACTCGTCGAGCACCCGCTCCAGATCCACCGCGTCGGCACCCGCGCCGAGCGGCGCGTACGCGTCGCCGAAACGCTCGCCACCGTCGGGTTGCATCCCCCTGACCAGTTCATGGACAAGTATCCGTCCGATCTCTCCGGCGGCCAGAAGCAGCGGGTCGTAATTGCGCGAGCGATCATCCTCAACCCCTCGCTTCTCGTCGCCGACGAGCCCGTCTCGATGCTCGACATGAGCGTCCGGGCGAAGATCCTCGAGCTCATGCTGTACCTCAAGCGCGAGCTCAACCTGACGTTCCTCTACATCACGCACGACCTCGCCACCGCGAAGTTCTTCTGCGACCGGATCGCGATCCTCTACCTCGGCCGCGTCGTCGAGATCGGCCCGTCGGAGGCGATCTACTCCGACCCGAAGCATCCGTACACGAAGGCGCTGCTCCGCGCTATCCCCGACCCCGACCCGCGTCACAACATTCCGCGTGACCTCCCACCCGGCGAGGTTCCCGACGCGGCGCGTCCGCCGCTCGGCTGTGCCTTCCATCCGCGGTGTCCCCTGGCATTCGAGGTGTGCGGCTGGGAGACGCGCGATCTCCGGGAGCTCCTGGAGACCCGCTGGGCATTTCAGGCACAGGAGCACTACGAGGCCGAGCAGGCGGTGATGGGAGACCTGTCGACCCTCGACGAGCCGGCGACGCGCGTCCGCCTGAAGGCAGGACAGGGGAAGACCTCAGCCGACATGGTGACGCTGCTCGAGACGATCCGGCGGGAAAGCCCGGAGCAGCCGTTCTGGACCGGCGTGAAGTGGATCGTCGCGGACGGTGATCACGTCGACATCGAGTGGTTCGACCCGATCGCACCTCGCCCCCTCGTGCAGGCCGATACGACGGTGGAGTGCCACCTCTTCGACGACGACGCGCTCGCCGAAGCAGAGCGCCGCCGCGCGGCGCTGGTCGCCTAGCTAGGCCGCTAGCGATGCCAGCTCGCGTAGTGCCGCCAGGCGGCTGAGCGCCTGGCCCTCGAGCTGGCGGACGCGCTCGCGCGTGAGATCGAGCTCGTGCCCGATCGCCTCGAGCGTCCAGGGCTCGCCCTCGAACCCGAACCGGAGCTCGAGGATCCGCCGCTCTCGCTCCGGCAGCGCGTCGAGCGCACGCCGGACACCCTGCCGGCGGAGCGACTCCTCGGCCTCGTCGAACGGGTCGGCCGCTTCGCGATCGGCGAAGAGGTCGCCGAGCTCGCCCTCGTCGTCCGCGCCGACCGACTGGTTGAGCGAGACGGACGCGTGGGCCGCGCCCATCGCCTCCTCGACGTGCTGGATGGGCAGGCCGGTGGCCTCCGCGAGCTCCTCCTTCGTGGCCTCGCGGCCCAGCTCGACCTCGAGCCGGCGCGCGGCACGCGAGAGCTTCTGCTGGCGCTCGACGACATGCACCGGCACGCGGATCGTGCGCGCGTGGTTCGCGACCGCGCGCTGCACCGACTGGCGGATCCACCAGGTCGCGTACGTGGAGAACTTGAAGCCGCGGCGCCAGTCGAACTTCTCGACGGCACGGTTGAGCCCCAGCGTCCCCTCCTGGATCAGGTCGAGGAACGGGACGCCCAGGCCTCGGTAGCCCTTCGCGATCGAGACGACGAGCCGCAGGTTGGACTCGATCATGTGACGCTTGGCGACCGGGTCGCCGCGCTCGATCCGCTTTGCGAGCTGCACCTCCTGCGCGGCGTTCAGCAGCTTGTGCCGGCCGACGTCCGCGAGGAAGAGCTGGAGCGAGTCGGCGGCCCCGGCCAGCGACTCGCTGGCCCAGACGGCGGCCTCGGCGGCCTCCTTCGCCTTCTCCTCCTCGCTCTCGATGGGCGCGCCGATCTCGATGCCCATCGCCTCGAGCTCCCGCGTGACCTGCTCGACCTCCTCGGCCGCGAGCTCGTGCTCGGTGACGAACGCCTCGAGCTCTGCGGGGTCGACCCAACCACGCTCCTCCGAGCGCTCCACGATCGACTTCAGCTGGTCTGTCTCGAACAGTTCGATGAGCTGGTTCTGCGTCAAGCCCTCTGTCAGTCCTTTCGCATCAACGGCGGAGCACAATCTCCCTGACTGTACGCGCGATCCTCCTGTCTTTCCACGCGATCGAGACGCCAAACCGTGTCACAATCCCGCAACGTGCGCGTCGCACCCCGTATTCCAGCGGCGGTTGCGAGACGCGCCAATGCGGTCAACCGTACTGCTGACTGCTACGAGTGAAGTACTCCTGACATGCTACGACGGACGGCGGACGCGCGAGGTTAGCGGTTATTAGCGGTTAACGGCGTGACCGGGCACGCTTGCGGGGCTGTGCCGGGCCTTTCGCCCGCCGCTCGGCGAGCAGCTCGAGCGCACGCTCCAGCGTCAGCGCGTCGACGTCGTCCCCCCGGCGCAGGCTGGCGTTCGTCTCCCCGTCCGTGACGTACGGCCCGAAGCGGCCGTCCTTCACGATGAGAGGCTTGCCGCTCGACGGATCGGGCCCGAGCTCGCGGAGCGGAGGCTTGGGCGCGCCGCGGCCGCGACGCTGCTTCGGCTGGGCGAGGATCGCCTCGGCCTCGGCCGTCGTGAGCGAGAGGAGCTGCTCCTCGGACTCCAGGGAGCGCGTCTCGGCCCCCTTCTTGACGAAGGGGCCGTACCGCCCGTTCGACACGACGATCTCCTCGCCGTCCGAGCCCTCGAGCGTCCGCGGCAGCGAGAGGAGGCGCACCGCGTCCTCGAGCGTGACCGTCTCGGGGCTCATCGTCGTGAACAGCGAGGCGGTCCGCGGCTTGTCGTCCGCACCTTCGGGCAGCACCTCCGTCACGTACGGGCCGTACCGGCCCACGCGCACGGCGATGTCGCGCCCGGACTCCGGGTGCGCGCCGAGGGATCGCTCCGCGCCTGCAGGCGCGGCGAGGAGCTCCTCCGCCCGCTCCGGCGTCAGCTCGTCGGGTGCGATGTCCTCGGGCACGCTCGCGCGGTCGTCGCCGCGCTCGAGGTACGGGCCGTACCGCCCGACGCGGACGACGATGTCCGAGCCGGGGATCGCGATCGAGTTGACCTCGCGGGCGTCGATCCCCTCGAGTTGGTCGGTGACGAGGGAGTGCAGGCCCGGGGCGCCGTCTCCGAAGTAGAAGCGCTTGAGCCACTCGACCCGCTTCTCGTCGCCGGCTGCGATCCTGTCGAGGTCGTCCTCGAGGCGGGCGGTGAAGTCGTAGTCCACGAGCCGGTCGAAGTGGCGCTCGAGGAGCTGGGTGACTGCGAACGCGAGGAACGTCGGGACGAGGGCCGTTCCCTTCTTGTAGACGTAGCCCCGGTCGAGGATCGTGCCCATGATCGACGCGTACGTCGACGGGCGGCCGATGCCCCGCTCCTCGAGCGCCTTCACGAGGCTCGCCTCCGTGTAGCGCGACGGCGGGCTCGTCTCGTGGCCCTGCGCCTCGAGCCGTGACGCGGTGAGCTCCTGCCCGACCGAGAGAGCGGGGAGTCGCCGCTCCTCGTCCTCCTCGGCCGGCTCGTCGCGCCCCGACGCGTACGCGAGCATGAACCCCGGGAACGTGATCACGGTGCCGCTCGCCCGGAACGTCGTGTCGGCCCCGTCCGCCGTCGTCGCGCCCAGCTCGATCGAGACGGTCTGGCCGGCGGCGTCCTTCATCTGGGACGCGATCGTCCGCTTGAAGATCAGGTCGTAGAGCGCGAGCTCGTCCCGGCTCACCTCCCGCGCGATCTCGGCGGGCGTGCGGAACACGTCGCCGGCCGGGCGGATCGCCTCGTGGGCCTCCTGCGCGTTGGCGACGGCGCGCTCGTACCGGCGCGGCTCGGCCGGCACCGTCTCCGGCCCGTGCTCGCGCGCCGCGTGCGCGCGCGCCGCCTTCAGCGCCGCATCGGACAGCGTCACCGAGTCGGTGCGCATGTACGTGATGTGCCCGTTCTCGTACAGGCGCTGGGCGAGGCTCATGGTCGTCTGGGACGAGAAGCGCAGCTTGCGGCTCGCCTCCTGTTGGAGTGTCGACGTGCGGAACGGGGCGGCCGGGCGGCGCGTGTACGGCTTCTCGTCGACCTTGCGGACGGAGAACGGCCGGCCGTCGAGACCGTCGGCGAGCTCTCTGGCGCGCGCCTCGTCGAGCACGAGGATCTCGGAGCCGGCCGAGCCGTCCTCGCCGAAGTCGCGACCCTGCGCGATGCGCCTTCCATCCACGGCGACCAGCCGGGCCTCGAACGACCCGGGCTCGAAGGTGCCGAGCACGTCCCAGTACCCGGCGGCGACGAACCGCATCCGCTCGCGCTCGCGCTCGACCACGAGCCGGGTGGCGACGGACTGCACCCGGCCGGCCGAAAGGCGAGGCATCACCTTCTTCCAGAGCACCGGTGAGACCTCGAACCCGTAGAGGCGATCGAGGATGCGACGGGTCTCCTGGGCGTCGACGAGCCGTTCGTCGATGTCCCTCGTCTCGTCGAGCGCGCGCTTGATCGCGTCCTTCGTGATCTCGTGGAAGACCATGCGGCGCACCGGGACCTTGGGCTTCAGCACCTCCCTCAGATGCCAGGCGATCGCCTCCCCCTCCCGATCCTCGTCGGTTGCGAGCAGGAGCTCGTCGGCGTCGCGGAGCTTCTGCTTGAGGTCCGAGACGACGTGCTTCTTGTCGGCGTCGACGACGTAGAACGGCTCGAACTCGCGCTCGACGTCCACGCCGAGCTTGCCGTAGCGCTCCCGCTGCTCCTTCGGCACGTCCGACGCCCTGTTCGGCAGATCGCGGATGTGGCCGACGCTCGACTCCACGACGAAGCCTCCGCCGAGGTAGCCGGCGATCGTCCGCGCCTTGGCGGGGGACTCGACGATGACGAGGCGGGTGGGCATCTCGGCTGGACAGCGTAACGTCCGCGTCACGCGCCGCCACGAAGAGCGACCCTGCGTATCCTGCGCGCCGATGGCGCGACCACCGAGGCCCAGCGTGCTGTACGCCCTGGTCGCCGTGCTCAGCTGGCCGGTGCTCGTCCTCGTCTATCGCCTGCGCTGGACGGGACGGGAGAACGTTCCCGACGGCGGATGCGTGCTCGCGGCGAACCACTGGTCGAACTTCGATCCGTGGCCGCTCGGCGTGCCGCTCTTCCCGCGTCGGTTCCTCCGCTTCATGGCGAAGAAGGAGCTCTTCTGGCCGCCGCTCGGCTGGATCGTGCGCGCCGGGGGCGGCTTCCGGGTCGACCGTGGCACACGAGACCAGGAGGCGATCGACACGGCCGTGGCCCTCTGCCGCTCGGGGCACGCCGTCGTGATGTTCCCCGAGGGGACGAGGCGCGCGAAGGGGCTGCGGAAGCGGTACGAGGCCCGCTGGCACACCGGTGCGGCGCGCATCGCGCTCGAGGCGGGCGTCCCGCTCGTCCCGGCGGGGATCGCCGGGACGGAGCGCCTGAAGCGGTTCGGCCCCCTCCGTGTCGCCTACGGGGCGCCGATCGAGGTCGGCGACCTCGCCGCGCTGGCGGTGGGAGACGCCGCGCAGCTCGCGACCGAGCGGCTGCGCGAGGCGATCAACGCGCTCGAGCAGTCCGTGGGCTCGGAGCCGCTGGAGGCCGCGTGAACCGGGCTACGGGACCCGGTCCGTGAACGGCGCCCGTGAGAGCAGGTGTCGGACTGAAGTCCGACACCGGGGCGACGAAGAGAAGACGGCGTGAGCGCGCCGCTGCTCGTCCTCGACGGCGACTCGTTCGCGCACCGCGCGTTCCATGCGCTGCCGCGGTCGATCCGTCGCGCGAACGGCCGGCCGGGGAACCTGCTCACCGGCCTGACGTCGATGGTGCTGCGGCTCTGGCAGGCCGAGCGCCCCCGCGCGGTCTTCGTGGGCTGGGACACGCTCACCACGCCGACGTACCGGCACGAGCTCCTGCCCGGCTACCAGGCCGGCCGCGAGTTCGACCCCGAGCTCCTCGAGCAGCTCGATCTCGCGCCGGGCCTGCTCGAGGCCGCGGGCATCGCGTGCGCGAAGGCTCCCGGCTTCGAGGCCGACGACTTCCTGGGCGCGGCGGTCGCGTCCGAGCGCGCCGCGGGCGGGTCCTCGCTCGTCGCGACCTCGGATCGCGACGCCTTCCAGCTTGCGGCGGACGACGTCACGATCCTGCAGCCGGTGCGCGGGGTCAGCGAGCTCACGCGCATCGGGCCGGCCGAGGTGCGCGAGCGCTACGGCGTCGATCCCGAGCAGGTGCCCGACTTCATCGCGCTGCGCGGCGATCCGTCGGACAAGATCCCCGGCGCGCGTGGCGTCGGCGCGAAGACTGCCGCCACGCTCCTGACGGAGTACCGGAGCCTCGAGGAGCTGCTCGCAGCCGGACGTTTCTCCGCCGAGGCCGATGCGCTTCGCGCCTACCGGCACGTCGCGACCCTCGATCCGACGGCTCCTCTCCCGCCGCTGCCCGACCGCGAGCCGGACTGGCGCGCCGGTGCAGCCGCAGCGGAGGCGCTCGGGCTCGGCCGGCTCGCGGGCCGCCTGGAGGAAGCCGCATCGAGCTGATCTCGCATCCGGCGATGGCGCACCTCCATCCGACGGGCCACCATCATCACCCGGAGCGCCCGGAGCGCCTCGCCGCGCTGCTCGAGGCGCTCGGCGGCGCGCGCCACGGCCGCAGGGCTACCCGCGGGCAGATCGAGCGGGTCCACGACGCGGCCTACGTCGAGGCCATCGCCTCTCTCCACGAGGAGACCTGGCTCGACGGCGACACGCTGGGGGGGCCGACGTCGTTCGAGGCCGCCCGGCTCGCCGCGGGATGCGCGATCGAGGCTGCAGAGGTCGGCGGATTCGCGCTGGTCCGACCGCCGGGGCACCACGCGCTGCGCCACCATGCGATGGGCTTCTGCCTGTTCGGCAACGTCGCCGTCGCGGCGCGCCACGCCCAGGACGCCCTGGGCGTCGAGCGGGTCGCGATCGTCGACTGGGACGTCCACCACGGGAACGGGACGGACGCGATCTTCCGGGACGACGACTCGGTCTTCTTCGCCTCGCTCCACCAATGGCCGTTCTATCCAGGGAGTGGCGGGCCCGGCACGAGCGACGCCACCACGCTGAACGTGCCACTTCCCGCGGGATCGGGGGACGCCGAGTATCTCCTGGCGTTCGACGAGCTCGTGGAGCCGGCCGTCCGGGCCTTCGACCCGCAGCTCGTGCTCGTCTCGGCCGGGTTCGACGCCCACGTCGACGACCCGCTCGGCGAGATGGCGGTCACGGACCAGGGGTTCGCGGAGCTCGCCCGCCGCTCGGCACAGCTCGGGCCGCGCGTCGCCGCCGTCCTCGAGGGCGGCTACAACCTCGAGACGCTGCCCCGGCTCGTCGAGGCTGCGCTCGCGGGGTTCGAGGCGGGACGCTGACGAGGTCGAACGATCGACGCGCCGCGGTCGCCTCGCGCGGTGGCGCTCGCGCTCACGTCGGCCGGCCCTCGGGGTCGCAGGGCGGGGTGACGCCGGGGGCGACCGACTGGAGCTCGGCGTCAATGATCCTCAGTGAACGCTCCATTGCGATCGGCTTCAGCCCGCCGACACCGGAGTGGAACGGGTTGTCGAGGAACCCGAGCAGCAGCAGCATCGTTGTGATCACCGCTGCGACGGAGCCCATCAAGACCGCTTGGGTCACACGTCCCTCGGCACTGTCGGCAAAGAAGAGCATGTAGACGAAGATCACGGCGGAGATGAAGAAGAGGACGATCCAGAGCGGTGACGGGATCACCCCAGCGGCGCCGTGGACGCGATCGCGGCGTGCTTCCTCACGCGTCGACCTCTGGTCGAGCCAGGCGTCGTAGGCGGACTGCTGGCTGGCTGTCCTCGGTTGCACGGTCTCGAGCGTCTGCAACATCGTCAGTCCCCAGGCGTTCGGGGCGTCTCCCTCCGTGCCGCTCACCATCCGTGGCCACTCCTGGTGGACGACCGATCGGGCGTAGCAGACGAGCTCGCCCGTCAGCGCCTTGCCGGGGCCAGGGGGGAAGAGCTGCGCTGTCTCGATCTGCTGGACGAGGGTCAGGGCCTCCGTCTCCGCGCCGGTGCGTGACTGGTCGTAGCTCGTGAACGAGAGGAAGACGATGAACCCGAGCAGGACCGAGAAGCCGGTCGCCAGGACGCCGAACACCCCCGAGGCGCGGTCGCCGTCCGAGAAGTAGCTCCCCTCGGGCGCGCTCCTCCGCACGACGAGCATCGCCGTGACCGCGATCGCGGTGACGGCGACGACGACCAGCGCCCCCCAGACGAGGTTCACGGCCGCGAAGGTACAGCGTGCCGCGGCGCGGCGCCGCACCGGCGGTCGTGATCACCCGGGTGGTCGCGGCCCGACGAGCGCCCGCGGCTACAGCCCGAGGGCCTCGACGGCGCGGAGGAACTGGTCCTCGCGGACGTACACGACGTAGCCGAAGGAGCTGCCTCCGTCGGTCACGCCCGATGACGCGTAGACGTCCACGCCCGCCTCGAAGAGCCGCTCGTGCACCGCCGCCAGCGCTCCCAGCTCGTCGTCGCCCTGCACGAGTAGCGCGTGATGCGGCCCGTCGAGGACGATCTGGGCCCCTCGCGCCTCCGCGACGAGCTTGTTCGGGTCATCGGGGAAGAGCGCGAACTGCGCCGAGGAGGGGCCAGAGGGGACGGCCGTGAAGGCGAGCAGCGAGACACCCCGCGCGGCCAGCGCCGAAAGGACGCGGTAGGCGGCACCGAGCTCGTCGCGGACGTTCACGTAGTAGTACTCGACCGGCCTGATCGTGTACGCCATGACCTCCTCCTCTCGCTGACTCCACGATATCGCCGGGCGGGCGTGGTGAGGTGCTCGCTACACGGCATGCGCGCCCTCCATCCGCGTGGCGGTGGCCCGCCGGCGCCGGGCCGCGCGCCTCAGCTCGTCCGCCCCCCAGACCACGAGCGGGAACGTGGCGAGGATCGCGATCTCCGTGAGCCCCAGCGCCGCGGTCCCGAACGCGTCCTGCAGGAAGGGCACGTAGACGATCGCGGCGAGGAAGACGATCTCCGAGGCGATCCCCCAGAGCAGCATCGGGTTGCTGAAGAAGCCGACCGAGCGAAGCGACGCATGCTCGGTGCGCGCGGCGAATGCGGTGCCGATCTGGCAGGCGACGATCCCCGCGAACGTCATCGTCGTCGCCTCGAGGTACGCCGCATGGAGCGGCGAGCCCGAGGACACGTCGGCCCCGCTCGTCCACCCCGCCTGCCAGAGCACGTAGAAGAAGCCGGCGAGGACGAGCGCCGCCTCGATCATGCCGAGGAAGATCCACGCCCGGTAGAGCATCGGCCGCTGGATCACGCCCTCGCTGCGCGGGCGCGGGGGACGCTGCATCAGGCCGGGCTCGGCGGGCTCCCGTCCCAGCGCGAGCGCGGGGAGGATCTCCGTCCCGAGGTCGATCGCGAGGATCTGCATGACCGTCAGCGGGAGCGGGATCGCTCCACCCGAGAGCGCGAACACGAGGAACGGGACGACCTCCGGAGTCGCGTGGGCGAAGATGTAGACGATGAACTTGCGGACGTTGTCGAAGACGCGACGCCCGGCCTCGACCGCCGTGACGATGGTCGCGAAGTTGTCGTCGGTGAGGACCATCGTCGCCGCTTCGCGCGCCACCTCCGTCCCGGTGACGCCCATGGCGATGCCGATGTCGGCCCGGCGCAGGGCGGGCGCGTCGTTGACGCCGTCGCCCGTCATGGCGACGACGTGACCCTCGGCTCGGAGCGCGTCGGCGATCCGCAGCTTCACCTCCGGTGAGCTCCTGGCGAAGATGAGCTCCTTCCCGTCGCGGAGGAGCCGATCGAGGTCGTGCTCGCTCATCCGCTCGAGCTCCTCGCCCGTCAGGACGGTCGCGCCGTCGGCGGCGATCCCCACTCGGCGGGCGATCTCGGCGGCCGTGGGGCCGAAGTCGCCGGTCACGACGATGATCCGGATGCCGGCCCCATGGCACAGGCGCACGGCCTCGGCGACCTCGGGGCGGGGCGGGTCGAAGAGCGCGACGAGCCCCAGCAGGCACAGCTCCCGCTCGGCGTCCTCGCGCTGCTCGGGGGGCTTCACGGAGGGCGGGAGCCGGCGCCGCGCGACCGCGAGCACGCGCAGCCCCTGGGCTGCATAGCGCTCGAGAACCGCCAGGACCTCGTCTCTGTGCGCGTCCGTCAGCGGGACGTGGTCGGCCGCCCCGCCGATCAGCGTCGACCGAGCCAGTACCTCTTCGGGGGCGCCCTTCGCGTGGACGGTGAGGCTCCCGTCCGACCGCTCGTCGACGGTCGACATGAGTCGCAACGTGGAGTCGAAGCGGTAGAGCTTCCGCCGCTGGTGCTCGCGCCGCTCGACGTCGACGTCGATGCCGAGCGTGCGAGCGGCCTCGAGGAGGCCGATCTCGGTGGCCTCGCCGCGGGACTTCCCCGTCCGCTCGGGCGCGAGCTCCGCGGTGCTGGACGCAGCGAGCGCGCGTCCGAGGAGGCCGAGCACCGGGTCGGCGGCCACGGCGGCCGCGACGTCGACGTCGCCCTCGACGTCCAGCTCCCCGAGCGGAGTCCAGGCCTTGACCGGTCGCATCCGGTTCTCGGTGAGCGTTCCGGTCTTGTCGGTGCAGATCACGTCCGTCGAGCCGAGCGTCTCCACCGCGCTCAGCCGCTTGACGAGCGCCCCTCGGCGCGCGAGCCCGGCCACGCCGACGGCCAGGGCGAGCGTGATCGTCGGCAGTAGTCCCTCGGGGACGTTGGCGACGATGAGGCCGATCGCGAAGGCAATCGCGTCGTCGGCGGGAAGGCCCGCCGCGACCCCGATGGGGAGGAACGCCAGGCCGACGACGACCGCGACGACGGCGATCAGCCACGCGACCTTCCGCACCTGCTGCTCGAGCGGGCTCTCCTCGACCTCGACGCGCTGGGTGAGCGCCGCGATCCGGCCGAGCTCGGTCTGCATCCCCGTTGCGAAGACCAGCCCTCGCGCCTCGCCCGCGACGCACGCCGTGCCGCTGAAGAGGAGGTCGCCCGCCTCGAGCAGGGATCCCCAGGGCACGTGGCGGTCGGCCGCACGGAGCACGGGCTGCGACTCCCCGGTCATGGTCGACAGGTCGACGTCGAGGGCGCCCTCGAGGATGCGCGCATCGGCCGAGATCCGGTCTCCCTCGACCACGAAGAGGACGTCACCGGGCACGAGCTCGCGCGCGTCGATCGTCGTCCGTCGTCCGTCGCGGAGGACCGCCGCCTGGACCGGCAGGTAGCGCTGCAGCGCCTCGACCGCACGCTCTGCCTGCCGGGCCTGCATGAACGCGAAGAGGGCGTTCAGGAGGACGACGAGCACGATCGCGGTGCCGAGGATCGCCGAGACGCCGACGAAGGCGAGCGCCGCCGCAGCCCACAGCAGCAGCGCCAGCGGATGGATGAGCTGCTTCAGGAGCTCCCGCGGCCAGCGGCGGCCGCCCCGCCGCTCGAGCTCGTTCGTCCCATAGGCGGCGAGTCGCCGCGCGGCCTCCCGGCTCGACAATCCTTCGGGGCCCGAGCGCAGGTCGCGGAAGAGCATCTCGAGCGGTTCGCGCGGCTCGGTCGTCGCATCGGTCGTGCCCACGACTCGATCGTGCGCTTCCACGAGCCGTGGCGCATCCGCGCGGGCACCGACCGCGGCGTGGAGGACTACGTGCGCGGCGTGCAGCGATGCCCGCGAGCGGGGTCGCCGCAGGCATCGGTCGATGGGGGGATTCCCTGATCGCGCGTGCGTGAAAGGCCCGAAGGCACGGCACCGCGCGTTCGGGAGCGCCTCGGGGAGCGTGCCGCACCGCCCCAGCCTGGAGCACCATCACGCTGACCGAGTGGGCGACGAGGACGCGGAGTTCGCGCGCGATCCGTACCCGCTCCTCGGCGACGGCGACGCGGGCTGCCGACTCTCGACCCGAGCGGATGGAGGCTTACATAACGCCTAGGCGACGCTACGGATGCCCGCCATCATCAGGCCGAGCGCCTCGCGCGTGCTCTCCTGCGGCTTCGCCTCAGCGATGATCTCGCCCTCGAACATCACGAGCACGCGATCCGAGAGCGAAAGGACTTCATCGAGGTCCTCCGAGATGATGAGGATCGCCGTACCGGCGTCGCGCTGCTCCATCAGGCGCCCGTGGATGTAGTGCGCTGCGCCGACGTCGACACCACGAGTCGGCTGCGCCGCCAGGAGCACGCGTGGGCGCGCCGACAGCTCGCGCGCGAGGATCAGCTTCTGGATGTTGCCGCCGGACAGGTTCCGCGCCGGCGTGTCGATGCTCGGAGTCTTGACGTCGAACTCGGCGACGAGCTCCTCGGAGTGGCGCCTGATCGCGCGAGCGCGGAGGAACCCCCACCGTGCGAACTGCGGTGCGGCGTTGTCGATCAGGATCAGGTTCTCGGCGACGGAGAAGGCGGGGACGACACCGTCGCGCATGCGCTCCTCCGGGACGAAGCCGAGCCCCGCCCTGCGCACCTCCGCCGGCTGGAGCCCGACGAGCTCCGTACCCTCGATGTCGATCGAGCCGCCGCCGGCCGGCCGGAGCCCCGCGATCGCCTCTGTGAGCTCGCGCTGGCCGTTCCCCGAGACCCCCGCGATCCCGACGATCTCGCCGCCGCTCACCTCGAGGCCCAGGCCGCGGACAGCGTCGATGCCGCGGTCGCCCTTCACCGTGAGGCTGCGCACGACCAGCCGTGCGTCACCACGGCTGTTCCCGGCGGGCGGCTCCTGCGACGGCAACTCATGGCCGACCATCATCTCGGCGAGGCCGTGGTGCGTGACCTCGGACGGCACCACCGTTCCGACCTTGCGCCCGTTCCGAAGCACTGTGATTCGGTCCGAGAGCTCGAGGACCTCGCGAATCTTGTGGGAGATGAAGACGAGGCCTCGGCCGTCGGCGACCATCTGCCGGAGCACGGCGAAGAGATCGTCGACCTCCTGCGGCGTCAGCACCGCAGTCGGCTCGTCGAGGATCAGCAGCGAGACGTCGCGGTAGAGCGCCTTGATGATCTCGACGCGCTGCCGCTCACCGACCGAGAGCTGCCAGATCAACGCCTGCGGGTCGACGCGGAGGCCGTACCTCTCCGACAGCTCGGCGATCCGCCGCGACACTGCGCTCAGATCGGTCAGCGGACGCCGGGCGGACCGCGTGCCGAGTGCGACGTTCTCGGCAACCGTGAGCGTGTCCACGAGCATGAAGTGCTGGTGGATCATCCCGATCCCGCGCGCGATCGCGGCGGCGGGGGAGGTGATCGCAACCGGCTCGCCGCGTAGGCGTATCTCGCCTTCGTCCGGCTTGTAGAAGCCGTAGAGAACGCGCATGAGCGTGCTCTTGCCGGCGCCGTTCTCGCCGAACAGCGTGTGCACCTCGCCGGCCCGCACGTCGAAGTCGACACGGTCGTTGGCGACCACCCCGGGGAACCGCTTCGTGATGCCGTGCAGCTCGAGCAACGGCAGTGCGTCGCCCGCCGCAAAGGCGGTGTTCCCCGGAGTGGGCGCCTCGACCGTCATTGGCCGTTCGAGACGACGATCTTGCCGCTGACGATCCCGGCGACGACCTTCTTCGCCGTCTCCTGGATCTTGGTCGGCGTCTTCGCGGCCTTGTTGAACTGGATCTTTTCGCCTCCGTTCTTTAGCGAGATCCGGTACGAGACACCGCCGAGCTTTCCGTCCTGGACGCGCGTGATGATCTTGTTGAGGACCGGCATCCAGTCGTACATCTGGGTTGCCACGACGGCCGCCGGGGCGAGCGAGGCCTGCGTCCACTGCGTCCCGAACCACTTGAGGTTGTTCTCGCGGGCGACGGTGATCGCGCCCACAACCGACTGCGAGCTTCCGGTGAGCACGTCGGCCTTCTGTGCGACGAACTGGGAAGCCTGCTTCGACATCAGGCTCGGGTCGCTGAACGAGCCCGTATACGCGACGTTGACAACCGTCTTCTTCGACTGCGCCTTCGCGCCGGCAACGAAGCCGTCGACGTAGAGCTTCGCATCACCGACCGCGATCGGGCCGATGACGCCGAGGACCTTCGTCTTGCTCATCAGCGACGCGATGTAGCCGTTGACGTATCCACCCTCTTGCGAGTTCGCCTCGTACGCGTACACGTTCGGCTGGCCGTAGGTCGTTCCGGCCGTCCCCCACGCGAACGACGTCTTCGGGAACTGCGGTGCGAGCTGCTCGATCGACCCTCCGTATTGTGATCCGTGTGCGATGACCAGGTCATAGCCCTGGCTCGCGTACTGGCGGATGATGTTCGCCGCGTTTGCGACGACGAACTGGTTCTCCGAGATGGAGAGCTCGAAGCCGTACTTCTTCTGGAGGTTGAGAAGCGCGTGGTGCATCGACTGCGTGAACGCGAGGTCGTTGTGCGCGCTCGGCGCGATCAGCGCCACCTTGAGCGTTGTCGCGTCCGTCTTCGACGGTGCACCGGCGACCGGAATGGCGAGTACGAGCGCGGCCACCGCAACGAGCATGATGATGAGCTTGCGCATTGCTAGCTCCTTCTTCGTGACCCGTTCTGGGTCTGTCGTCCTGTCGGTCTCATCTAGCTCTCCGGCTGACTCAACCTCCTCTTGTGTAGGGCAACGCCAAGGCGGCCGGCTGCCGGAAGCGCCGCGCCACCGTGAGCAGAGCGAGGACGGTGATGACCGCGGGCGCCGCCGCGGCGAGATCGGAAAGGCTGACCGGGATGATTCCGAGGCCCTTCCACGAGAGGACGAGCGCCTGCGTCATGCCGTAGAGGAGCGCCCCGAGCATCACGCCGAGCGGCCGCCAGCCGCCGAAGTAGACGAGGGCCACGGCAATGAAACCCACCGCGTTCGTGATGTTCTGCTGGAAGATGCCGACGTCGATCATCAGCGTCGCGCCGGCGAGGCCTGCGAGCGAACTGCCGATCGTGACGGTCGCGTAACGGGTGCGCGCAACGCTCACGCCCAGGCTGTCGGCGGCCGCGGGGTTCTCGCCGACCGCTCTGACGTTCATCCCGAACGTCGTCCGGTTGAGCACGAATGCAACGACAGGGACGAGCGCGAACGCGGTGTAGACGAGCACGTCCTGCCGGAAGAGGGTCTTGCCGAGGAACGGCAACTCGCTCAGGTACGGAACCTCGACCTTCCCTGGCTGGTCGATCGGAACCGGCGTCCCGACGAGCTTCAGGAAGAGCAGCGAGGTGAGCCCGAGCGCGAACAGGTAGACGCCGATGCCGCTGATCCCCTGTTCCGCGCGCAGTGTCACGCTCATGAACGCGGTCGCGAGCCCGGCCGCGACGCCGACCGCGATCCCGGCGAGCACTGCGAGTCGCAGGTCGCCGGTCTCGAGCGCGACGTAGTAGCTCGTGAACGCGCCGAGCAGCATGATCCCGTCGACGCCGAGGTTGAGCACGCCGCTGCACTGCCCGAGCGTCTCGCCGAGCGAGGCGAGCAGGAACGGCGCCGCGAGCTGGATCCCCGACGCGACCGTCGCGGTCAGGATCGCCACCGTGAAGAACTCGTTCATACGGGCCCCCCGGTCGCGAGGGGTTGCTCGACGCGCGCCGGCGACGGCTCGGGCGGCTCGCCGGGCGGCGTCGCCTCTGGCGCACGTGGGCGGCGGCGCAGGAACTCGACCGAGACGACGAACACGACGACGAGGCCGTTCAGCGCGACGATGAGGTCGGACGGCACGTTCGTCACCACCTGCATGGCGTCGCCGCCGACGAGCAGCCCCGCGAAGATGAACGACGAGAGGATTGTCCAGAGCGGGTTCAACCCGCCGAACAGCGCAACGACGATCCCGTTGTAGCCCGCGGACCCGGTGAAGCCGGTCAGGCTCCCGTCCGTAACCATCCTGTGCGAGATGCTCCCGAAGACGAGCATCGCGCCGGCCATACCGCACAGTGCGCCGCTCAGCGTGAGCGCCAGCGTCGTCGTGCGCGCGACCGGCATGCCCGCGTACGTCGCGGCGTCGCGCGATAGCCCGACGGCGCGGATCCGGAAACCGAAGCTCGTCCGCCACAGCAGCAGGTAGGCGCCGACCGCGGCCAGCACCGCGACTACCACGCCGAGATGAAGCTGCGTGCCGCCCTTCAGGATCGGGAGCCACGAGCTCTCCGGGAGGAGCCGCGTTTGCGGGATCAGCCCTCCGACCGACTCCGCCGTCTTGTCGTGCAACGGCCCCGCCAGCATGTAGTTCATCACCTGAACGGCGACGAGGTTCATCATGATCGTGCTCAGGATCTCGTTGACGCCCAAGTAGCCCTTGAAGGCGCCGGGGATCGCTCCCCAGACGCCGCCACCGACCGCGCCGGCGAGGATCGTGAGCGGGATCAGGAGGACCGCGGGGAGTCCCGGCACAGCGAGCGCGGTTGCCGTCGCGAACAGCGCGCCCATCGCGATCTGGCCCTCGCCGCCGATGTTGAAGACGTTCGCGCGGAACGCAATGCAGATCCCCACGCCGACGAGCAGCAGCGGGACGGCCTTCACCGCCGTTGCGCTCAGCGCATAGCTGTCGCCGAACGCTCCGTCGAGGAGTGCGCGGTAGCCGGTGACAGGATTTGCGCCGAGCGCGAGGATCATGAAGGCGCCGACAAGGAGCGCGGCAAGCGCCGATCCCGGGTACGCGAGCCAGGTCAGCCGGAAGCGACGCCAGTCGAGCCGTGGCAGAAACCGCCCACCATGGGCTACCTCAGGCCGCGGACTCGCCTCTCGTCTCGTCATCGCACCTCGTCGAATGAGTGCGTGGACGCGAACTGCGCCGTCTGTCCAGGTAGACGCAAACGCGGCATGTCAGCATCGGTAATCGCCCGCATGACCGATGCGGGACTGCCACAGCGGTTCCGCGCGTCATTCGGCGTGACCCGGACGTCGAAGTCCTGAGGGGCACGGTCGCTCGAACACGTCGGCCGAACTCTGCGGGAATTCACCGACGGCGACTGCGATGAAGCCCCGACGGCGCTGTGCAGCTACGGGCCTAGGCTCGGAGAAACCTCGTCAGGAGGCGGCATGCCCACCCAGCTACCGGGCAGAGACGACCAGCTGGTCGACGCTCGAGCCCTCCAGCCAACGATCGATCGGCTTCGCGACGCCCGCGTCGTACTGCCTACGTTCGGCCAGCTTGCGAATCCGGGGCTGATCCCGCGCAAGGTTCGTCAGGCGTTGTCCGCAATCGGGCCGGACGAGGCTCAACCACTGAACCTCTTTCGGGTGCACTGGTACAACGGAGCGGGCCGGACCGAGCTGGTCGACGTCCCTGACCACGTCGTGCTTCCCCGCGAGCTGACCGGCGTCGACGCCACCATCGTCGTGGCGCTCGGGGACCGCTTTCCACTCATTCGGGCCCACAAGGTCCTTGCCGCCTACGGCTGCCTGGTCCCGCGACTCGTCAGCGGGCAGTTCGATCCCACCCGGCAGCGGGCCGTGTGGCCGTCGACCGGGCAACTACTGCCGGGGAGGCGTCGCGATCTCGAAGCTGCTCGGGTGCCGAGGCGTCGCGGTGCTCCCCGAGGGCATGAGCCGCGAGCGCTTCGACTGGCTCGCCCGGTGGGTGGCGGACCCCGGCGACATCGTGCGGACCCCGGGCACCGAGAGCAACGTCAAGGAGATCTACGACCGCTGCAAGGAGCTCGAGGCCGACCCGGACAACGTGATCCTCAACCAGTTCTCCGAGTTCGGGAACTACCTCGTCCACTACCTCGCGACCGGCATGGCGCTGGAGCGGGTGTTCGAGTCCCTGCACGAGCGGGACGCGGGGCTCCGGCTTCGCGCCTTCGTGTCCGCGACCGGCTCGGCGGGGACGATCGCCGCCGGCGACTACCTCAAGGAGCGCTTCGGCTCGTTGATCGTCGCGTGCGAGGCGCTCGAGTGCCCGACCCTGCTCTACAACGGCTTCGGCGAGCACAACATCCAGGGCATCGGGGACAAGCACGTCCCGCTGATCCACAACGTGCTGAACACCGACGTCGCCCTGGCGGTCTCCGACCGGGCGACCGACCGGCTGGGCGTCCTCTTCGGCACCGACGTCGGCCGGCAGCACCTGGCCGGCCGCGGCGTGCCGGAGAGCGTGATCGGTGCGCTGCCCTCGCTCGGCCTCTCGAGCATCTGCAACGTGCTCGGCGCGATCAAGGTCGCCAAGTACTACGGGCTCGGGGCCGACGATGTCGTGGTCACCATCGCCACGGACGGCGCGGCGATGTACGACAGCGAGCGCGAGACCGCGATCGGGAACTACTTCACGGACGGGTTCGACGAGCTCGACGCGGCGGAGGTCGTCGGCGAGCACCTGCTCGGAACGGCGACCGACCATCTCCTCGAGCTCGGCCGCGTCGAGCGCGAGCGCATCTTCAACCTCGGCTACTACACCTGGGTCGAGCAGCAGGGTGTCTCGCTCGAGGACTTCCAGGCCCGGCGCGACCCCGCGTTCTGGAGCGGCCTGCGCGAGCTCGTCGCCGGCTGGGACGACCTGATCGACGATCTCAACGCCCGGACGGGCGTCCTGGAGTCGCTGTGAGCGCCCGCGCCCCGACGAGCCGACTCGTCTGCGCGGGCTGCGGCGCCTCGCCGGATCCCTGGCATCCCGCTCCCTTCCGCTGCCCGAACGCGGATCGTGGCGACGACGTCGACCACGTGCTGCGGCGCGAGCTCGACCTCTCGACCGTCCGCTTCCCCGACGGCGACCAGGAGCCCAACCCGTTCGTCCGCTACCGGCAGCTCCTCCACGCGTACCACCTGGCCCTGGCCGGCGGCCTCTCCGACCGGGCCTTCTGCGAGCTCGTGCGGAGCCTCGACGGCGCGGTCGCCGCGATCGACGGGCACGGCTTCTCGGTCACGCCTTTCGCGCGCAGCCCCGGGCTGAGCGAGGCCCTCGGGCTCTCGGAGCCGGGCGGGGCCTGGGTGAAGGACGAGACGGGCAACGTCTCCGGCTCGCACAAGGCGCGACACCTCTTCGGCGTGCTGCTCCAGCTCGAGGTCGCGGAACGGATCGGCCTCGCCGATCCGTCGCGGCGGCCGGAGCTTGCCGTGGCGAGCTGCGGGAACGCCGCTCTCGCGGCGGCGGTGGTCGCCGCGGCCGCGGGACGCACCCTGCGCGTCTTCGTCCCCCCGGACGCGGACCCGGCCGTCCTCGGCCGGCTCGAGGGGCTGGGCGCGCACGTCGAGGTCTGCCCACGGGACGGCCTCCCGGGCGATCCCACGGTCCGACGGCTGCTCGAGGCGCTCGCGAAGGGCGCCGTCCCCTTCACCTGTCAGGGCAACCTGAACGGGCTCGCCGTCGAGGGTGGCGAGACGCTGGGCTGGGAGATCGTCTCGTCCGGCGTGCCCGTCGACCGGCTCGTCGTGCAGGTGGGCGGGGGAGCGCTCGCGAGCGCCTGTATCCATGCCTTCCGCGAGGGCGTCGCGCTCGGCTCCGCCGCCGCGATGCCTCGCATCGACACCGTGCAGACCGCTGCCGCATGGCCGCTTCGGCGGGCGTTCGACGCCACGACCCAAGGCGACCACGAGCGGGCGATCCACTTCGCCTCGCACCACCGCTCGGCGTTCATGTGGCCGTGGGAGGAGGAGCCGCGGAGCATCGCGCACGGGATCCTGGACGACGAGACCTACGACTGGCTGGCAGTGGTCGAGGGGATGCTCGCCACGGGCGGCCGGCCGCTCGTCGTCGACGAGGAGACGCTCGCACGTGCCAACGCGCTCGCGCGGGAGACGACGGGCATCGCCGTCGACCCGACGGGCTCTGCGGGGCTGGCCGGCCTGCTCGCGCTGCACGCGGACGGCCGCATCGGCGAGGGCGAGCGCATCGCAGTCCTGTTCACCGGAGTCGTACGAACGGCTCCGCCCGAGAGGAGGGAACGAGATGAGAAGCTTTCAAGGACGCGACATCCTGTCGCTCAAGGACTTCGAGCGCGCTGACTTCCAGCGGATCTTCGAGATCTGCGACGAGGTCGCGCCGATCGCCAAGTCCCGGCAGAACGCCGACATGCTGTCGGGCAAGACGCTGCTGACGGCCTTCTACCAGCCGAGCACCCGCACCCGCCTGGCCACCGAGGCCGCGATGCATCGGCTCGGTGGTCACGTCCTCGGGTTCTCCGACGCGAAGATGACGCGGGCCGGCGACTTCTACCAGGAGTCGATCAAGGACACCGTCCACATGCTCGAGTACTACGGCGACGTCATCGCGATGCGCCACTTCCAGCAGGGGGCGCCCGCGGAGGCCGCCAAGTGGGCTTCGATTCCCATCATCAACTGCGGAGACGGTTGGGGTGAGCATCCAACCCAGGTCCTGACCGATCTGTACACGACGCAAAAGGAGATGGGCTCGATCGACGGCCGCACCTTCCTGCTCGTCGGCGACATGCGCATGCGGACGATGCACTCGATTCTCTACGCGCTCTCGCAGTTCGACGCCAAGGCGTACGTCGTCGGGCCGCCTGAGATGTCGCTCCTGCCCGAGTTCACGCTCGAGCTCGACGATCGAAACGTGAACTACGAGGTCGCCGAGTCGGTCGAGGACTGCATCTCCGAATGCGACGTCGTCTACATGGAGCCGGTCGTCCAGCCCGACTACACGAAGTCTCGCGACGAGGAGGGTGGCGGCGAGTTCGCACAGACTCCGGAGGCCTACCGCGTGACGCGGCAGCTACTGCGGGAGAAGGCTCCGCACAGGGCGATCGTCCTGCACAGCCTGCCGCGGATGGACGAGCTTCCGGCCGACGTGGACGCGACGCGCCACGCGCGGTACTGGCAGGAGGCGTTCAACGGGGTCGTGATGCGCATGGCCCTGCTGGCCCTCGTGCTGGGAGCAACGGAGTAGGACATGGAGCTCACGCTCAACGGGACGCGAGTCGTCGCGGAGCCACGCGAAGGACAGAGCCTGCTCGAGCTGCTCCGCGAGGACCTCGGCCTGCGCTCGGTCAAGGACGGGTGCGCGCCGGAGGGCTCCTGTGGGGCCTGCACGGTGCTCGTGGACGGGAAGGCGGTCGTGTCCTGCGCCCAGAAGGCGACCCGTGTCGAGGGCAAGAGCGTCGTGACGCAGGAGGGCCTGGGCGAAGACGTTCGGGAAGCCTGGGCGAAGAGCTTCGTCGCGGCCGGCGCATCCCAGTGCGGCTTCTGCTCGCCGGGGATCGTGATGAAGGCCGAGGCGCTGCTTGGCGAAGAACCCGGAGCCGTCGCGCGACGAGATCTCCCGTGCGCTCCTCGGCAACCTGTGCCGCTGCACGGGCTACGTGAAGGTCGTCGATGCGATCCAGCTCAACGCGCGCGCTCGGTGCGGTGAGCCACTGCCGGAGCTGGACCGCACCGGCCGGGTCGGCTCCCGGGCGGCGCGCTACGAGGGCGACGAGCTCGCGCTCGGCGACAAGCCGTTCGTGGGCGACCTTGTCGCCCCGGAGATGCTGCACGGGGCGCTTCGCTTCTCGGACCATCCCCGCGCCCGCATCCTGCGCATCGACACGTCGAGGGCCGAGGCCCATCCCGGCGTCGTCTCCGTTCTGACCGCCGCGGACGTCCCGGGAGAGCGCACGCAGGGGACGCTCACCAAGGACTGGCGACAGCTCGTCGCCGAGGGCGAGACGACGGCGTACGTCGGTGACGTGCTCGCCGCCGTCGCCGCCGAGTCGCACCATGCGGCACGCGAGGCGGCAGAGCTCGTCGACGTGGAGTACGAGGTCCTCGAGCCCGTGACCGACCCGTTCGAGGCGATGGACGCAGCCGCGCCGAGGCTGCACGAGAGCGGCAACGTGCTCTCCGTCTCGCGCGTGCAGCGCGGAGACGTCGACGCCGCGCTCGCGGGTGCGAGACACGTCGTGGAGGAGACCTACCGCACGCAATGCATCGAGCACGCGTTCCTCGAGCCCGAGTCCGCCTTTGTCGTTCCGGACGAGGACGGAGGGTGCCAGGTCTACTCGCAAGGCCAGGGGGTCTGGGAGGACCGGCGGCAGGTCGCGTCGTTCCTCGGCCTGTCCGAGGAGCTGGTACGGGTGACGCAGGTCTCAGCCGGCGGCGCCTTCGGCGCGAAAGAGGACCTGAACGTGCAGGGGCACGCGGCTTTGCTCGCAATGACGACCGGGCGGCCCTTGCTCCTCACGCTTACCCGGCGCGAGAGCCTGCGCTTCCACTCGAAGCGCCATCCGATGTGGCTCACATACACCCTGGGCTGCGACGCCGACGGGCGCATCGTCGCGCTGCGCGCTCGCATCGTCGGCGACACCGGGGCCTATGCCAGCGTCGGCGACAAGGTGCTCGAGCGTGCCGCCGGGCACGCCTGTGGCGCGTACGCGGTGCCGAACGTGGACGTCGAGGCGAAAGCCGTCTACACGAACAACCCGCCCTGCGGGGCGATGCGCGGCTTCGGGGTCAACCAGTCGAACTTCGCGGTCGAGGGCGTTCTCGACGAGCTCGCGGAGCGCGTCGGGATCGACGGCTGGGAGATCCGGTGGCGGAACGCCCTGGACGTTGGTGACACTTTCGGCACCGGGCAGGTGCTCGGGCCAGGGGTCGGACTCAAGAAGACGCTCCTGGCAACGCGTGATTCGTACCGCGGAACGCGGTTCGCCGGCATCGCGTGCGGCGTGAAGAACACCGGCATCGGCAACGGCGTCCCCGAGTTCGGGCACGCGATCCTGCGGCCCGAAAGCGACGGGTCGGTCACGCTCTTCCACTCCTGGACGGAGATGGGCCAGGGCGTGCACACGGTCCTGCGACAGATTGCCTGCGAGGAGCTGGGCCTCCCACCCGATCGCGTCCGCGTGGTTGTGAGTACCGAGCGAGAGCTCGACACCGGCCAGACGACCGCCTCCCGCTCGACCGTCCTCGGAGGCAACGCGGTGCTCGACGCAGCCCGGAAGCTCTTGACAGCGCTCGACGGGCGGCCGCTCGAGACGCTCGCGGGGCAGGAGTTCCGCGGCGAGTTCGTGGTCGACTGGACCACCGCGAACGACGCCGAGGCGCCGGTCACCCATTTTGCGTACGCCTGGGCCACCCAGGTCGTGACCCTCGACGACGAAGGCCGCCTCGCGAAGGTGATCGCGGCACACGACGTCGGGCGGGCGATCAACCCGACCCTCGTCGAAGGCCAGATCGAAGGGGCGGTCCACATGGGTCTCGGACAGGCGCTCTCCGAGGAGTTCGTCGTGGAGGGAGGCGTGCCCCTCACCGAGACGCTGAAGTCGCTCCACATCATCCCGCCAACAGGAATGCCCGCAGTCGAGTGCGTCCTCGTCGAGGAGCCGCAGCCCGAAGGCCCCTTCGGCGCCAAGGGCGTCGGGGAAGCAGCGCTCGTGCCCACCGCTGCCGCAGTCGCGGGCGCGCTGCACGCGTTCGACGGCATCCGCCGGACGCGACTCCCGATGAAGGACTCGCCCGCGGCGCTCGCGGCCGTCCCGCACCTCCGGCGTGCGAAGGAGCGGACATGATCCTCACCGGCGCCACCGTCGTCACGTCCCTCGATCCCGTCGAGGTCGACCGGTTCGACATCCACGTCCGGGACGGGCGGATCGTCACCGAGTCCGGAGGCGCGCGCCGCGACTGCTCCGGGTGCCTCGTCGTCCCCGGCAACGTCTGCGCGCACACGCATCTCTACTCGGCGCTCGCCCGCGGCATGCCCTACGAGCTCGAGCCGCCCAAGAGCTTCGTCCAGATCCTCCAGCGCGTCTGGTGGCGGCTCGATCGCGCGCTCGACGAGGAGAGCGTGCGCGCTTCCGCGCTCGTCGGCGGGATGGAGGCGCTGCTCTCTGGCACCACCACGCTCGTCGACCATCACGCGTCGCCGAACGCGATCGACGGGTCGCTCGACGTGATCGCGGACGCGCTCGCCGCGCTGGGTGTCCGTTCCGTCCTCTGCTACGAGACGTCCGACCGCGACGGGCCGGAACGCGCTCTCGCCGGCCTCGCCGAGAACGTGCGCTTCGCGGAGCGCGTGCAGCAGGATCAGCTGCCGCTGGCGCGGGGGATGATCGGAGCGCACGCGACCTTCACCCTCTCCGACGAGACGCTGGCCGCGTGCGCGGATGCAGCAAGGACGCATGGCGTCGGCGTGCACGTGCACGCCGCCGAGGACGCCGCGGACGAGCGCGACGCCGTGGCGCGGGGCGGGGTCGGCGTGGCGCAGCGCCTCGCGCGCGCGGGCGCGCTCGACGCGCGCACCCTGCTGGCACACGGCGTGCACCTCGGCGACGAGGAGATCGCGCTCGTCCATGCGGCCGGCGCGTCGCTCGCCCACAACGCCCGCTCCAACATGAACAACGCGATCGGCCGTGCCCGCCTGGACGCGCTCGGCACGCACGTCGCGCTCGGCACCGACGGCATCGGCGCGGACATGTTCGAGGAGTCGCGGACGGCGTACTTCCGGCTCCGCGAGGAGGGGACCGGTGCCGGCGCCGACTGGGCGCTCGCGCGCCTGGCCGAGGGAGCGCGACTCGCGGGTCGCGCCTTCGAGCAGCCGCGCCTCGGGCGGATCGAGACCGGCGCTCCCGCGGATCTCGTCGTCCTCGACTACGCGGCCCCGGCGCCTCTCCGCGCGACGAGCTTCGCCGGGCACTGGATCTTCGGGCTGTCCTCCCGCTGGGTCCGCGACGTGATGGTCGCGGGCGAGTGGGCCGTTCTCGACCGGCGCCTCGCGCGCGTCGACCAGCAGGAGCTGGCGGACGGGGCTCGCGTCGAGGCCGAGCGGCTCTGGAAGCGCCTCGAGGAGATCGGCCCGCACCCGTTCGAGCCGAAAGGAGGTCGGCCATGGCCGTTGCGGCTGGTGACCGCATAGCGCTCTACCTGCAGGACAAGCATCCGATCCGGGACGGCATGCGGTACGCGCAGCTCGCCGAGCAGTGCGGCTTCGAGGCCGTCTGGCAGGCGGAGAGCCGGCTCGTTCGCGAGGCGACCGTGCCGATGGCGGCCTTCGCCGCCGTGACGGAGCGGATCGGGATCGGCTCGGGTGTGGTGAACACGTGGACGCGGAACGTCGGGCTGCTCGCCGCGACGTTCTCGACGCTCGACGACCTCGCTCCCGGGCGGATCAAGCTCGGGCTCGGCGCGTGGTGGGATCCGCTCGCGGCCAAGGTCGGCATCCGTCGCCGCCGGCACGTCCAGGCGATGCGCGAGACGGTCGACGTGACACGCCGCCTGCTCGCGATGGAGCGGGTCACCTTCCACGGGGAGTTCGTGGACGTGGACGACATCGAGATCGACATCGTCCACGGCGACCGCTCGCCGAAGCACGTCCCGATCTACATCGCCGCGACGACCGGGATGAAGATGATGGAGCTCGCAGGCGAGATCGGCGACGGCGTCCTGCTCAACTACCTCGTCGGCCCCGGCTACAACCGCGATGCGATGGCGCACCTGGCGGCGGGCGCCGTCCGTGGCGGCCGCACGCTCGACGACGTCGACCGGCCGCAGCTCGTCGTCTGCTCGCTGGACGCGGACCGCTCGCTCGCCCTCGACCGGGCGCGGGAGCTCGTCACGCAGTACCTGGGGCAGCAGCCCCACATCGGCAAGGCCAGCGGCGTCGACCCGTCGCTCCTCGAGGAGATCGGGAAGATCTTCACCTGGCCTGCCACCCAGGCGCAGATCGAGCAGGCGATGGGCCTCGTCCCCGACGACGTCGTCCAGCTGATCACCGCGTCGGGCACCGTGGACGAGTGCCGGGCGAAGGTGCAGGAGTACGTCGACGCGGGCTGCACCTGCCCCGTGCTGTACCCCCTCGGCGACGACGTCCCGGCGATGATCGAGGCGTTCGCGACGGTGACCGTGTGACGGGCATCCACGCCCCCCGCTCGCTGGACGAGGCCCTCGAGCTGCGGCTCACGCATCCCGAGGCGACCGTGGTCGCGGGCGGGACCGACCTGATGGTCGAGGTGAACGCCGGGCGGGTCCGGCCCACCGAGCTCCTCGATCTCTCTCGTGTCGAGGAGCTCCGAGCGTGGCGGCGGGACGATGGCGTGGTCTTCCTCGGCGCCGGGATGACATTCGCCCGGATCGCGGCAGAGCTGACCGGGTTCCCGCCCCTCGTCGCCGCCGCGCGCTCGGTGGCATCGCGGCAGATCCGCAACCGTGCGACGATCGGCGGGAACCTCGCGACGGCGTCGCCCGCGGCCGACGGCATCCCGGTGCTGGCCGTCTACGGCGCCGACGTCGTGGCCGCATCGGCTCGCTCCGGGACGCGCCGGATCCCGCTCGGCGAGTTCCTCGTCGGGCCGAAGCGAACGAGCCTCGCTTCCGACGAGCTCATCGTCGGCGTCGAGTGGCGGCCCGTTCTCGGGCCCGGTTCGTTCACCAAGGTCGGTCGCCGCCACGCGATGGTGATCGCGATCGCGAGCGTCTGCCTCCAGGCCGACGAGGAGCGGCACGGCGTCCGCCTCGCCCTCGGCTCAGTGGGGCCGACGGTGCTGCGTGCGGCCGGGGCGGAGGAGTATGCGCAGGGACGCGACTGGAGCGACCCCGCGACGCTCGCCGAGTTCGGGCGGCTCGCGGCGGCCGAGGCGCAGCCGATCGACGACCTGCGCGGCTCGGCCGCGTACCGGCGCCACGTCGTGGACGTGCTCGCCCGTCGGGCCCTCGAGGAGGCGGAGGTGGGGCGATGCTGATCCACACGACCGTCGACGGCACGCGCTACGCGGTCGACGTCGTGCCCGCGCAGAGCCTCCTCACGATGCTGCGGGACGACCTCGGGCTGACGGGAACGAAGAACGCGTGCGAGGAGGGCGAGTGCGGCTCGTGCACGGTGTGGCTCGACGGCGAGCCCGTCTGCTCGTGCCTCGTCCCGGCGGTGCAGGCCGACGGCCACGCCGTCCGCACCGTCGAGGCGCTCGGATCCGGGGAACGGCTCCATCCCCTGCAGGACGCGTTCCTCGCGGCGGGCGCGGTCCAGTGCGGCTTCTGCACGCCGGGGCTGCTCGTCGCGGCGGCGGACCTGCTCGAGCGGAATCCCGACCCGGACGATGACGAGATCCGCGAGGCGCTCGCCGGCAACTTCTGCCGGTGCACCGGCTACCAGAAGGTCATCGATGCGGTGCACCTCGCATCGGGCCGTGCAGCCGCCCCCACGGCGGTCGCGAACGGCGGGGTCGGCGATCGCGCCCGGCGCGTCGACGGCGTCCCGAAGGTGACCGGCCGGTTCGCCTACGGCAGCGATCTCCACGCCGAGGGGATGCTCCACGGCGTCACGGTGCGCAGCCCGCACGCTTCGGCGCGGATCCGCTCGATCGACGTGAGCAGCGCCGCGACGGCACCCGGGGTGCACGCCGTCTTGACCGCGGACGACGTGCCCGGCAGGCCGACGTTCGGGCTCGAGTACGCCGACCAGCCCGTCCTCGCGTCGCAGGTCGTGCGCTACGAGGGCGAGCCGGTGGCGCTCGTCGCCGCGGACACGCTCGAGCAGGCGCACCGGGCGGCAGAGCTCGTCGACATCGACTACGAGCCGCTCCCCATCGTCGGCGACATGGAGGACGCACTCCGTGGAGACGCGCCCCAGCTGCACGAGCACGGCAACGTCCTCCGCCACGTCCACATCGAGAGCGGCGACCCGGACACGGCCGAGGCGGACGTCTGGGTCGAGAGGTACTACGAGACGGCGATGCAGGACCAGGCCGCGCTCGGGCCCGAGGGCGGCCTGGCACGCCCGACCGGGGACGGTGGTGTCGAGCTCTGCGCGACGACGCAGTGGCTCCACGTCGACCTCCAGCAGATCGCGCCGTGCCTCGACCTCCCCGAGGACAGGGTGCGGATCTCGCTCGCCGGCGTCGGCGGTGCGTTCGGGTCGCGCGAGGACATCCACGTGCAGATCCACGCCTGCCTGCTCGCGCTCCGCACGGGACGCCCGGTGAAGATGACCTACGGGCGGGAGGAGTCCTTCCACGGGCACGTCCACCGGCACCCCTCCCGCACCTGGATCCGCTACGGCGCGACGGCCGACGGGAAGCTCGTCGCCGCCGACGTCCGCCTGCTGCTCGACGGCGGCGCCTACGCGTCCTCCTCGCCCGCCGTCCTGGCGAACGCCTCCACGTTCGCCGCCGGCCCGTACGAGGTGCCGAACGTGCGGATCGAGGGCACCGTCGTCTACACGAACAACCCTCCGTGCGGCGCGATGCGCGGGTTCGGCGCGCCGCAGGTGTGCTTCGCGCACGAGTCCGCGATGGACGCGCTTGCCGCGAGGCTCGAGATCGACCCGGTGGAGCTCCGCCTGAGGAATGCCCTCCGGACGGGCTCCGTCCTGCCGACCGGCCAGGTGCTGACGGGCAGCGCCCCGCTCCGCGAGGTGATCGAGCGGTGTGCCGCGACCCCGCTTCCCGACGATGAGCCGGTCGACCACGTGACACGCGGTGTCGGTTTCGCGGTCGGCTTCAAGAACATCGCCTACAGCGAGGGCTTCGACGACTCGGCCGAGGCGACCGTGACGCTGACCGAGGGCCCCGATGGGCCCGAGGCAGAGGTTCGCACCGCCGCCGTCGACTACGGCCAGGGGCTGTACACGGTGCTTGCGCAGATCGTCCGCACGGAGCTCGGCGTCGACCGGGTCGCCGTCCTCCCGGCCGACACCGCGACGATCGGGTCGGCCGGCTCGACCTCGGCGTCTCGCCAGACGACGATGGCAGGCGGCGCGGTGCTCGCAGCCTGCCGCGAGATCAGGGCGGCGCTCGACGCGAGGCGGCCGGATGGGGAGCTTGTGGGGCATCAACACAAGCTCGAACCGCTCACGCGGACGGCGACGTACCACCACCGGCCGACGACCGGCTTCGACGGGGACGGCCACGGTGACATCCACGCCGGCTTCGCCTTCGTCGCCGAGCGTGCGGTCGTCGACCTCGACGAGGAGCTCGGCATCGCGCGCGTCGTCGAGATCACAGTTGCACAGGACACCGGCCGGGTGATCAACCCGCAGGGCGCCGAAGGTCAGGTCGAGGGCGGCGCGTCGATCGGCGTCGGGCTCGCGCTGACGGAGGAGCTGCGGCTCGAGGACGGGCGCCTCGTCAACGGGAGGTTCACCGACTATCTGATCCCCACCGCGATGGACGTGCCGCGGGTGGTCTCCGAGCTCGTCGAGGTGCCCGAGCCCGGAGCCCCGTACGGCGTGAAGGGCATCGGGGAGTTGTCGACGATCGCGGCGGCACCGGCGGTCGTGGCCGCGCTGCGCGCCGCAACCGGGAGGACGCTGAACCGCGTCCCGGTCTCGCCCGACGACCTGCTCGGCCTCCGCTCGCCTGCGGCGAGCACCGGGCGGGCGCCGATCCCCGACGTGCCGGGTCAGCAGGCCGTTCCCGAGTACCACGGCCTGAGGCTCGGTCAACAGGAGCTCATGAAAGCGAGGTAGCCATGCACCAGGTAGCCGTAGACCGCACGACCCTCGTCGGGCGCGACTTCATCGAGACGCTCGACTGGACGGTCGACGAGATCGAGGAGGCCCTCGCGGTCGCCGGTGAGCTGAAGGCCGCGCGCAAGAGCGGACGGCCCCACCGACTGCTCCCGGACAAGACGCTCTACATGCTCTTCCTGGACAAGTCGACGCGGACACGGAACGCGTTCGAGACCGGCATGACCCAGCTCGGCGGCCACGCCATCTTCCTCGACGCCGACAAGACGCAGGTCGCGCACGGCGAGAGCCCGAAGGACATGGGCATCATCCTGTCCCGCTACGGCGAGGGGCTTGCGATCCGTCACGACCTCGCCCCGTACGTCGGCAACGCGTGGATGCGCGAGATCGCCCGTTGGGCCGACATCCCGGTGATCAACCTCCAGTGCGACGTCGACCACCCGACGCAGACCCTCGCCGATCTGATGACGCTGCGCGAGAAGCGCGGCGAGAACCTGCGCGGGCTGCGGGTTGCGATGTCGTGGGCATACGCGCCGTCGTACGCCCGGCCGTTGTCGGTGCCGCAGGGCATCGCCACGTTGCTGCCGCGGTTCGGGATGGACGTCGTCCTCGCTCACCCCCCGGGGTTCGAGCTGATGCCGGAGGTGATGGAGCGGGCGGAGGCGGCAGCCGCCGAGGCGGGCGCGACCATCTCGTACACCGACGACATGGACGAGGCCTTCCGCGGGGCCGACGTCGTCTACCCCAAGTCCTGGGGCAGGCTGGACGCCTTCACGGACGAGTCCAAGGCACTCGCCGAGTCCGGTGCGTACAGCGACTGGATCTGCGACGCGCGCCGGATGAAGCTGGCCGCACCCGACGCGCTCTACATGCATTGCCTGCCGGCGGACCGCGGCAAGGAGGTGACCGACGAGGTGATCGACGGACCGCAGTCGGTCGTGTTCGACGAGGCCGAGAACCGGATGCACACCGGCAAGGCGCTCTTGGCGCTGACGATGGGCGGCTACTCGACGAAGGAGGAGGTGTCCGCGTGAAGCCCCGCACCGCGGTCGTGGCGATCGGGGGCAACTCGCTCATCAAGGACAAGGAGCACCAGACGGTCCGCGACCAGTACATCGCCGCCGGTGAGACCTGCTGGCACATCGCCGCGATGATCCAGGACGGCTGGAACGTCGTGATCGGCCACGGGAACGGGCCGCAGGTGGGCTTCATCCTGCGCCGCTCCGAGCTGGCGTCGCACGAGCTGCACGAGGTGCCGCTCGACGTGTGCGGCGCCGACAGCCAGGGGGCGATCGGCTACGCGTTGGCGCAGAACCTCGAGAACGACTTCCGCAGGCTCGGCCTCGACCGACACGCAGTGGCGGTCGTGACGCAGGTGGAGGTGGCGGCGGACGACCCCGCCTTCGCCCATCCCTCCAAGCCGATCGGCTCGTTCATGGACGAGCCGGAGGCGTTGCGGCGGCGCGACCGGGACGGCTGGTCGGTGGTGGAGGACGCCGGCCGCGGCTGGCGGAGGGTCGTGCCCTCGCCGGCGCCGCTGCGGATCGTGGAGGAGGACGCGCTCCGGTCGCTGATCACCGAAGGCTTCGTCGTGATCGCGACAGGCGGCGGCGGGATCCCGGTCGTGGCGGACGCGGAGGGCAACCTCGTCGGGGTGGCCGCGGTGATCGACAAGGACCTCGCCTGCTCGCTCCTCGCGACCCGCGTCGACGCCGAGCTGCTGCTGATCACGACCGCGGTGGAGCACGTGTCGCTCGACTTCGGCACGCCGCGAGAGCGCCCGATCGACCGGATGACGCTCAGCGAGGCGAAGCAGTACCTCGCCGAGGGCGTGCACTTCGCCGAGGGCAGCATGGCGCCGAAGATCGAGGCCGTGATCGGCTTCCTCGAGCGCGGCGGGGGTCGGGCGATCGTCACCGACCCGGACAACGTCGAGCGGGCGCTCGCCGGCGAGACCGGCACGCACCTGGTGCCCGGGTAGTCGCGTGACCGCCCCGGGCCATACGGTCGGCTCGTTGTCGAGACGGCTCGCCGTGGCGCGCGGCGACGACCCCGCCGACCTCGTGATCCGCGGAGGTCGCGTCCTCTCCACCTTCACGCGCGAGTGGCTGGACGGGGACGTCGCGATCGTGGACGGCGTCGTCGCGGGCATCGGTTCCTACGAGGGCGTCGAGACGCTCGACGCGACCGGCAGGTACGTCGTCCCCGGCTTCATCGACGCGCACGTGCACCTCGAGTCGTCGAAGCTCCTGGTCGACGAGTTCGCGCGGCTGGTGTTGCCTCTGGGAACCACGGCGGTGGTCGCCGACCCGCACGAGATTGCGAACGTCCTCGGCACGGACGGCGTCCACTGGCTGATCGACGCGTGCGACCGGATCCCACTGGCCACGTACTTCATGGCCTCGTCGTGTGTTCCGGCGTCGTCGTTCGAGTCGCCCTGGCGCGAGCTCACGATCGGCGACCTCGAAGGGCTGCTCCACCGGCACCGGGTGCTGGGGCTCGCCGAGATGATGAACTTCCCGGGCGTCGTCGCGGGCGAGCCGTCCGAGCTCGCGAAGCTCGCGCTCGCCCGCCACGTCGACGGGCATGCACCCGGCGTCCTCGGAGCGCAGCTGAACGCCTACGCCGCGGCCGGAATCCGCTCAGACCACGAGGCCTCGACCGTCGAGGAGGGGCGGGAGCGGCTGCGGGCGGGGCTCTGGTTGCTCATCCGCGAGGCGTCCGCCGCGCGCAACCTGCGGGCGCTCGCTCCGCTCGCGCTCGAGTACGGGCCGTCGCGGATCGCCTTCTGCACCGACGACCGCGAGCCGGAGCACATCGCCGACGACGGACACGTCAACGCGATCGTGCGGGACGCGGTCGCGCTCGGTGTCCCGCCCGAGGACGCACTCGTCATGGCCACGCTGAGCCCGGCGCTCTACCACGGGCTCGACCACCTCGGCGCGATCGCCCCCGGCTACCGCGCGGACGTCCTGCTCCTGCCCGACCTCGAGACGTTCGTGCCCGACCTCGTGCTGCTCGCCGGCAAGCCGGTCGGCGAGATCCCCCACGTGCAGGTGCCCGAATGGGTACGGCGGTCGATCCACCTCGACCCCGTTACCGACGACGACTTCCGCGTGTCGTGGCGGGGAGGCCGCGCGCGCGTCATCGGCCTCGTGCCCGGCGAGATCGTCACCGCTTCGCTCGTCGACGAGCTCGCCGCGCAGGACGGCTTCGCCGTGGCAGACCCGAGCCGCGACCTGGCCAAGATCGCCGTGCTGGAGCGGCACCTCGGAACCGGGCGGAAAGGCCTCGGCTTCGTCCGCGGCTTCGGCATCCTGCGCGGAGCGTTCGGCGCCACGCTCTCCCACGACGCGCACAACGTCGTCGTGGTCGGCGTCGACGACCGTGCGATGGCCGTGGCCGTCAACCGACTGCGAGAGCTCGGCGGCGGCATCGTCGTCGCCGACGAGCACGAGGTTCGGGCCGAGCTCCCGCTGCCCGTCGCCGGGCTGCTCTCCGATCGCCCGCTCGACGAGGTCCTGGACGCCAGCCGCGCGATCAACGCCGCGGCAGTGGAGCTCGGCGTCACCTGCCAGGCGCCGTTCCAGATCCTGGCGTTCCTCGCGCTCTCGGTGATCCCCGCGCTCAAGATCACCGACCGCGGCCTCGTCGACGTCGACCGTCGCGAGATCGTGCCGCTCGCCGTCGACGCGCCGATCTCCGCGCCTCGGCCTACCGCCGTCCACGCCTGAGCGATCGACGCGGGGAGGTTCGCGGCCGGGCGATCGGGGTCGTGGTCGGTCCAGCCGTGTCGCCCTAGTCGGGTAGCAGCGGCACGACGAGCCCCGGATCCCGGCCGAGCAGCACCGCCCGGGTGAGGGCGGCGGACCCGAAGCGGGCTCGGATCTCGTCGACGACCGCGTCGAGCGCGTCACCACCTCCTCGGTCGAATGGCAGCACGAGCTGGACGGCGCGGTCGTTCTCCAGGTTCGCCACGGCCAAGCCGACCAGGGTGAGCCCGCGACGTTCCAGGGTCGATCTCTCGGCGGCGAGCAGCCCGCGCGCGGTGGTCAGGATCACGTGCGTCTCCGCCGTCGGCCGCGGCAGGGTGCGCGACCGTGTCGCTCGGGAGAAGTCGTCGAACCGGAACCTCAGCACGACGGTGCGCCCGACCCGTCCGGCGTGTCGCATCCGGCTCGTGACCCGGTCGACCAGCCCCAGGAGGATCGTGTCGATCTCGGGATGCGACCGGCGGCCGCGACCGAGCGCGCGCTGAGAGCCGATCGAGCCCCGCCGGCGCCCGACCTGCACGCGCCGGCGATCTAGGTTGTGGGCGAGCGCGTGGAGCTGGCGCCCCGACGCCCGGCCGAGCATCGACACGAGCGCGTCCTCCGCGAGCTGGGCGACCTCGCCGACCGTCCTGATCCCTCTGCACCGGAGCTTCTCGGCCGTCACGGGGCCGACGCCCCAGAGCCGCTCGACCGGCAGCGGGTGGAGAAAGGCCAGCTCGCGGTCGGGCGGCACGACGAGGAGGCCGTCCGGCTTCGCGACCCCGCTCGCCACCTTCGCGAGGAACTTCGTCCGGGCGACGCCGACGGTGATGGGAAGCCCGACCCTCTCGCGGACGTCCCGGCGCAGCCGCACGGCGATCTCCGTGGGGGTGCCCGACAGCCGCTCGAGGCCGCGGACGTCGAGGAACGCCTCGTCGATCGAGAGGCCCTCGACGAGCGGCGATGCGTCGTCGAAGACCCGGAACATCTCCTTGCTCGCCGCGGCGTAGGCGGACATGCGGGGCGGGACGACGACGGCGTGGGGGCAGAGTCGCCGGGCCTGCGCGCCGCCCATCGCGGTGCGGATCCCGTGCGCCTTCGCCTCGTAGCTGGCAGCGAGGACGACCCCGGCCCCCACGATCACGGGCCGCCCCCGAAGGCGCGGGTCGTCCCGCTGCTCCACGGATGCGTAGAAGGCGTCGACGTCCGCGTGGAGGATCGTCGCGCCGCTCATACGAACGTATGTTCTCACATGAACGGCGGGGATCGCGCCCAGCACGCGACGCGCCGGACGGGAGGGCGACACGGATCGGCGCTTCTGAGATGATCCGCCGACCGGGCGGTCGGAGGAGGTCGACGAGCGAGATGGTCGGAGCGAGCACGTGGGAGTGGTTCCTCGGCGTCCTGCTCGTCGTGGTCCTCGCCGCGCTGTGGATCTACTGCCTGTTCGACCTCCTGGCGAGGCCGAACCGCGGCGCGGGCTCGAAGGCGCTGTGGGCGCTCGCGCTGGTCCTCCTGGCGCCCTTCGCGATCGTCGCGTACCTCCTTGTCGGACGCCGCTCGTCCTCGGCCGGCTGAACGGGCCGACACGGCCGGCCGTTGCCAAGCGCCTCGTCCGCCGATCGAGCTCGGCCGTGGGCGGTCTGGGCGGGATCGCCGCCGAGAATGGAAAAGCCCTGCAAAACAGGGCTTTTCTTTAGCAGGCCTGTAAGCCGGATTCTGTCGTGGATGGCCATCCATCTAGGCCTCCGGTTCCCCGGAGGCTCGAGCGGCGTACCCGGTCCCTCGGCGGGCCGCGTCAACGGGACCTGCTTCGCCTTGCACCGAACGGGGTTTGGCGAGCCACCGTGTCACCACGGTGCTGGTGGGCTCTTACCCCACCGTTTCACCCTTACCGGCGCCGAGGCGCCGGCGGTCTCCTCTCTGTTCCACTTTCCGTCGGCTTTCGCCGCCTGGGGTTTCCCCAGCGTCCTGCCCTGCGGTGTCCGGACTTTCCTCGGACGCCCGAGAGCGCCCGCGGCCATCCGGCCTGCACGTCGGATTGTAGGGCGTCCCGGCGCCCGGTTACGAGGCGCTCGCCGCCTCCACCCGTGGGAGCACGACCTCGGGGATCTCGCGGCCGTCCGCCAGGAGCGAGCGGCATTCCGGGCACGCGAGGACGCCGCGGAGCCGCATCACGAACTCGCCGCAGCACGGGCACTCCAGGCTCGCCCCGCGCGAGAGCGCGAGGAGCTCCTGGTCGAGCGTCCGGGCAATGGGTGTCACGGGATCGCTCATCGCAGGCTGCGGAACACCCCCACGACCTTGCCGAGGATGCTCACGTGGTCGGCGTAGATCGGCTGGAGCGCGGAGTTCTCCGGCTGGAGCCGGATGCGCCCGTCGGCCTCGCGGTAGAAGGTCTTGACCGTCGCCTCGTCGGTGGACTCGTCGTCGCCGACGAGCGCGACGACGACGTCGCCGTTGCGGGCGTCGTCGCGGCGCTGGACGACGATGGTGTCGCCGTCGAGGATCCCCGCCTCGATCATCGAGTCGCCGTGGATCGTGAGCAGGAAGTCGGCGCGCCCGCCGATGGCCTCCGGCACGGCGACGACGTCCTCGACGTTCTCCTCCGCGAGCAGCGGGCCGCCGGCGGCGACCCGGCCGAGCAGCGGCAGGCGCTGCACGTCGCTCGCGGCCGGCGCCTCGACGCGGCGGTGACCCGTCAGCTCGATCGCGCGCGGCTTCGTCGGGTCGCGCCGGATGAGGCCGACGCGCTCCAGGTTCGCGAGGTGCGCGTGCACCGTCGACGGCGACGCGAGGCCGACCTCCTCGCCGATCTCACGCACCGTGGGCGGATAGCCGTGGTCGTCGACGTACGTGACGAGGAACTGCCAGATCTCCTGTTGACGCGCGGTGAGAGGTGTCTCGGCCGGCACGGATCGCCTCCTGGTGGGATTCCGACGAACGTATGTTCGCCGCGAATGGTACGGACTCCTCCGGACGCCGTCAAAACGCGCCTTCGCGCTGCGCGCGAAGGCACCAGGACCACGACAACGCCGATCGACGCATCCGACCTGTGCCTTCGCCGATAGATCGCCGGGTCACGGCCGGCCGCGAGCGGGGCCTAGTGCGTAGGGCCCCTTTCCGGGGCCCTACGCGCGCATGCGCTGGAGAGGACTTGAACCTCCACGACCGCAATGGCCACCAGGCCCTCAACCTGGCGCGTCTACCAATTCCGCCACCAGCGCGTGGAGACGGGATGATAGCGGGAGCCCGCCGGCCGACCGCGCGTACGCGAGCAGCCGCGCTACGCGAGCAGCCGGTACAGCACGACGGTGTTCACGCCGAAGAGGATGGCGACCGCGGTCGTCAGGCGCGTCAGGTTCCGCTCGACGATGTGCGTCCCGCCTTGCGACGTGGGGGTGAAGCCGATCCCGCCGAACCCCGCGTCGCGCCCGGAGTGCATCAGCACGAGCGTGACGAGGGCGGCGCCGAGGAGCACCTGCAGGACGGCGAAGACGGAGACCATCGCCGCGCCATGGTAGCGGTGGGCGATCGCTCCGGACGTCGCGCCGAGGGGGCGGATTCTTCTACGCTCACCGCATGGCTGCAGGCGACGACGCGCGCGCCAGGATCCAGCGGTTGCTCGTGACGGGCGACAACCGGCTCAAGCAGGGCGTCGCGCCGGAGAAGGTGCGCGAGAGCTACGAGCAGGCGCTCGCCGTCGCCCGCGAGGCGGGTCTCGAGGAGGCGATCCGACCCCTCGTCGAGGTGCGGCTCGCGGACCTCGACGCGGCCGGCTGAGCACGGTTCCAGCCGACGGCTGCGACAGACTTGGCGCGGCCCCAGACCCTCGGACAAGGAAGCCAAAGCCATGGGAAAGATGCAGAACTACCTCGCGGAGGCGCTCGGCACGTTCGCGCTCGTCGTGATCGGCTCGTTCGCGATCGTGTCCGCCTCGGGCGGCGCCGGCGTCGGGTACGTGTCGATCGCGATCGGCTTCGGGCTCGCGCTGCTGACGGGGCTCTACGCGTTCGGCGAGGTCTCGGGCGGGCACTTCAACCCGGCCGTCTCGCTCGCCGCGTTCCTCGACCGGCGGCTCTCGCGGGAGGACCTGATCGGCTACTGGGTGGCACAGTTCCTGGGCGCGATCGCCGCGTCGCTGATCGTGCTGATCGCGTTCAACGACGACGCGGTCGCGGCGACGACCACGCAGGCGTCGGACAACTGGGCCGGCATCGTCGTCGAGGTCGTGATGACCGCGCTGTTCGTGTGCGTGATCCTCCGGGTGACGAAGAGCGGCACGTACGGGCCGACCGCGCTCCTGGCGATCCCGCTCACGCTGCTCGCCATCCACGTCGCGATCATCCCGATCAGCGGCTCGTCGGTGAACCCGGCCCGGAGCTTCGGCCCCGCCCTCGTCGGAACGGAGTTCACCGACATCTGGCTCTACCTGATCTTCCCGCCGATCGGCGCGATCCTCGGCTGGGTGGTGTACCGCGTCGTCGTCGAGGGGGACACGAACCTGCGCGACGACCTCGACGCCGCGCGCGGCGCGACACCCTCCTCCTAGAGCCCGTCGCCGGGGGCGTCCGCCGCGGCGGGCGCCCCTGCGGCGCGCTCGAGCAGCGCCTCGATCCGCGCGACCTGCCGGCGAACGTCGTGGCGCTGGGCGGCCGCACGCGCCGCCAGGTTCGGCCGCGGGAGCCTCGCGGCCGCCGCCAGCGCGGTGACGAGCATCTCCTCGTCCTCGGGGTCGACCAGCTCTCCGGCCTCGGGCGTGACGAACTCGGGCGGGCCGCCCACGTTCGTGGCGACGACCGACCGGCCGCACGCCATCGCCTCGAGCGTCGCGAGCCCGAACGGCTCGACGAGGCTCGGCTGGCAGACCACGTCCGCGGCACGGAGCCAGAGCGGCATCTCGGAGTGCGGCACGGCGCCGGCCAGATGCACGCCCGGCCGACCCTCGAGCGCGCCGCGCAGCGGCCCGTCTCCCACGAAGGCGAGCGTCCCCTCGCCGTGCCGGGCGAACGCGCGCGCGAGGCGCAGCACGTTCTTCCGCTCGGTGAGGGAGCCGGCGCAGACGAACGACGTCCCGTCGGGGCTCCAGCCGAGCTGCGCGCGCGCCTCGGCCGGGTCGCCCGGCGAGAAGCGGTCGAGATCCACGCCGCAGTCGACGACCTCCACGCGTCCGCGCGCCTCCGGTGCCACGGACTCGAGCCGCGACCGGAGCCAGCCCGAGACAGCGATGATCCCCGCCGCCCGGCGGACCGCGAGGCGCGTGGCCGCGCGCACGGCTCTCGACCGGACCGCGTTCTCGACGTCCTGGCCGTGAGCCGTGAGCACGGCCGGCGCGCCCCCGGCGAGCACGGCGAGCAGGCCGGCGGGCACGAGGAAGTGCGCGTACGCGACGTCCGGGCGGAACCGCCGTGCGGTCGTCACGACGTCCCGGGCGAGCGCCGCGTGACGGGAGCGGCCGCCGCGGCGGTCGACGACCGCCCGGGCGAGCTCGTGCCCCCGTGCCTCGAGGCCCGTCTCCAGCTCGGCGACGAACGTGCCGAGGTCGGGCGCGTCCGGGCCGGGGTACATCTGGGAGACGAGCAGGATGCGCACGCGTCGCGGCGCTACCGCGGGGTGACCTGGACGATGCCGAGGCACATCTCGTCCGTCGTCCCCTCGCCCCACAGCACGTAGCGCGGTTCACCCGTCCGGAGCGTCGCGTCGTGCCGGCACGTGACCCGGAGGACGTCGCCGGGGCCGGCCTGCACGGGTCGGGCGAGCTGGTACACGGCCTGCCAGTGGAAGTTCCAGCGCGGGATCTCGAGCAGGAGCCGGGCGCGCGGCGTCCCGGGGTTCAGCTCGACCCGGATCGAACGTCCGAGGAGGTGCATGTGACCTCCGACGGCCTGGATCGTGACCGGCCGGCCGAGCGGCCGGTCGCAGGAGGAGACGGGGCCGGGCACCGGCCGCGCGGCGTCCCTCCCGCAGAGCAGGAGGAGGCCGGACGGGATGACGGCCGCGTCGGCGCCGAAGCGGTCGACCTGGTCGAAGACGGCCGCCGTGCGGTCGCAGAGCGGCCCGGTCTCGCCCTTCGGGCACGCGAGCTCGACGGGGGCGGGGAGGAGCATCGTCTCGACCGGGGTCAGCCCGCGGTCACCCGGAACGGTCGTCAGCACGGCACGGGAGCGATCCGGGCGCCTGCCGTTCAGGAGGTTGTAGTGCACCTGCATCACGATCCTGCTCCCGGCGGGCATCGAGATGCCGGTGCCGGGCCGGAGCCGGTCGGCTCCTCCGCCGGGCGCCCAGGCCGCGATCCAGCCCGCGTCCTCGAGGAGCCCGCGCGGGCTTCCGCTCGTCCCGCCGCTGACGCCGGGGCCGCCGAAGCACGTCCAGCCGCTGCCGGGCGTGCGGCGGTCGAGCGCCTGCGCCTCGTCCACGGACGCCTGCGGGACGCGGTAGAGGATCACGTGGTGCACGAGCGACGCTGCGCCGGGGACGATCCGGGCCGAGGTGACGAACGCGTCCTGCGTGAGCTTCGGGTCGAGGAGGAAGCACCGGTAGTCGTCCGTCGAGCCATTGGTTCCCGTCGGGCGGTAGGCGACGGGCATCGCGAGCTCGAGGCGCGTCTCGCCCGGCCGGGCCGCGGTCGCCGGGGTCGGCGGCGCGCCGACCGGGGTGCTGTGGCGGGCAGCGCCGGGGCGGACGAGCTGGGACTGCGCCCAGCGGACGATGGTCTCGCGCTCGCGGCGGTCGAGCGTGCGCCGCGCCTGGCCGACGTACTGCGGTGAGCGCGCCGACGGCGGCCAGGGCGGCATGCGCTCGTCCGTGAGCGCGGAGACGATCAGCGCGGCTCTGCTCGCGAGGTCGCGCTCGGTGCGGAACGCGAACGGGGCGATCCCGCCGTCGCGATGGCAGCCGAGGCAGGTCTCCCGGACGATCGGCGCGACGTCGCGCGCGAAGTCCGGCGCGGCGGCCGTCGCGGCCGGTGCGTCGCGGCTCGATGCGAGCACCAGCAGCGCCGCGGACGACGGCGACTGCCGTCGCGCCGATCAGGAACCACCGCCAGCAGCGAGGCGTTCGAGCACGCCGGTCATCGTATGTGCGCGATCGGTACGTCGCAGCACGCGGTGCCCAGTCCTCGGTGCGTGACACCGTCAGGGTCACGAGCGCCGTCGTACGTGCCCCAGAGCTCGCGCAGCGCGCCGCAGAGCTCTCCGATCGTCGCACGGGCGGCCAGCGCCTCGCGCAGCGACGGGAGGAGGTTCTCCGCCGAGTCGGCGACCCGCCGCACCTCTGCGACGGCGGCCTCGACCGCGGCCGAGTCGCGCGACGCGCGCAGCGCCTCGGTCCGGGCCCGCTGGGCGCGCTCGATCTCCGGATCGAGCCGGTGCAGCTCGACGTGGTCGGGCTCGTCGGTCGTGAACCGGTTGACGCCGACGATCACGCGCTCGCCGCTCTCGACCTCCCGTTGCCAGCGGAACGCCGAGGCCTCGATCTGCGCCTGCACCCAGCCGGCCTCGATCGCCGCCACCGCCCCGCCCAGGTCGTCGATCCGCTCGATCAGCTCCGTGGCGAGCGCCTCGAGCTCGTCGGTGAGGGACTCGACGTACCACGAGCCGCCGAGGGGGTCGGCCGTGTCGGTCGTCCCCGCCTCGTGCATGAGCACCTGCTGCGTGCGGAGGGCGAGCGTCGCGGCCCTCTCGGTCGGCAGGGCGAGTGCCTCGTCGAAGCCGTTCGTGTGGATCGACTGCGCTCCGCCGAAGATCGCGGAGAGGGCCTGTGCGGCGACCCGCACGAGGTTGTTCTCGGGCTGCTGGGCGGTGAGCGTCGAGCCGCCGGTCTGCGCGTGGAAGCGCAGCGCCTGGGCCTTCGGGCTCGTCGCGCCGAAGCGGTCGCGCATGATCCGGGCCCACAGCCGCCGGGCCGCGCGGAACTTCGCGACCTCCTGGAGCACGTCGTTGTGCGCGTTGAAGAAGAAGGAGAGCCGCGCGCCGAAGTCGTCGGGGGACAGGCCGGCTGCGACCGCCGCGTCGCAGTACGCGATGCCGTTCGCGAGCGTGAAGGCGAGCTCCTGCGCGGCCGTCGAGCCCGCTTCGCGGATGTGGTAGCCGGAGATCGAGATGGTGTTCCAGTGCGGGATCCGCTCCGCGCAGTACGCGAAGAGATCGGTCGTCAGGCGCATCGACGGCCGCGGCGGGAAGATGTAGTTCCCGCGCGCGACGTACTCCTTCAGCACGTCGTTCTGCACGGTGCCGCGGAGCGCCTCGCCGGGCACCCCCTGGTCGGCGGCGACGAGCTCGTAGCAGAGGAGCAGGAGCGCAGCCGGCGCGTTGATCGTCATCGACGTCGAGACCTCGCCGAGCGGGATCCCCTGCAGGAGGCGCGCCATGTCCTCGACCGAGTCGATGGCGACACCCGTGCGGCCGACCTCGCCCTGCGCGACCGGGTCGTCCGAGTCGTAGCCGAGCTGTGTCGGGAGGTCGAACGCGACCGACAGCCCCGTCTGGCCGCGGGAGAGCAGGGTGCGGAACCGCGCGTTCGTCTCGTCCGCCGAGCCGAAGCCGGCGTACTGGCGCATGGTCCACGGCCGGCCGCGGTACATGTCCGGGTACGGCCCGCGGGTGAACGGGAACGCGCCGGGCGGCTCCTCGGGGCCCGTGGCGTCGCCAGGCCCGTACACGGCCTTCACCTCGATGCCCGACTCGGTCAGGCGGCGGTCGGGCGTGGTCGCCATGCCGCTGATCCTATGTCCGCCCCGGCAGGTCCGCGCGGCCCGCCGGGGCGGTCCTGGTCCCCGTCAGGAGCTCACGACGACGTCCTGGAGCGCATCCACCTGGACGGCGTCGAGGGCCCGGCGGACAGCGTCCACTCGGGGGGATTCCTTGGTGTCGGGCAGCGCGGCGCAGATCAGCTCGACCTCGGCCTTGCCCGGTGTGCTCGGGATCGTCAGCGGCGCCTGGAGCGAGAGGCTCGCCTCGGAGGCGCTCGTCTGCGTCAGCGCCTCGCCGAGCCTGATCCACGTGGCGTCGAGCGACGTCGACGTGCCCGCGACGCGGAGCGAGCACGGGACGAACACCGATCCCGCGCCGTCGACGTTGTTCAGGTTCACCTTGCCGTGCAGCAGGTAGCTGCCGGCGGGAAGGACGAGCGACGCGACGCGGACGGAGGTCTCGCCGAGCGTCAGATAGCCGAAGTTGCGGTACGAGTACCCCCGTGTCGGGCCCCCGAGCTGCACCTCCGTCTCGCTCCGGGAGCACGAGCCGGGAGTGTCGACCGCCCGCAGCTGCCCGCTCCGCAGCACGCAGGCGTTGACGACGTTCCCGTCGGGGATCGCCGCCCAGGCGATGCCGCCCGCGATGAGCACTGCTCCGGCGAGTGCGAGGAATATCGGCACGGGGCGACGGGCGATCCAGGACACGGGTCGAAGCTCCTTCTGAGGACGGTGCGGGCCGTGCGCACCGTCGGCGCTTCGCGCCGCTCCGTCAACCCCCGGACGGGGGCCCGCAATCGAGTGGGGGAAGGCAAGCCAGGGCGAGGCAAGCCAGGGCGAGGCAAGCCTCGCCCCTACAGCGCCCCGCCCGCGCGCTCGACCGCATCGAGCGCGATGCGCCGCCCGGACTCCACGTGGCGGGTGATCGCCGCCCGCGCCGTCTCCCGGTCGCGCGTCTCGAAGCCCGAGACGATCGCCTCGTGCTCGGTCACGAGGTGCGCGTGGCGCTCGACCCGGCCCCCGCGGATCACCTGCATCATCAGGTTGACCGACAGCTCGCGGTAGAAGCGGGACAGGAGCCGGTTCCCCGCCAGGTCGACCTGGGCCTCGTGGAAGGCTGCGTTGGCCACGTCCCACTCGTCGTGCGAGATCGCCTCGACCGTCGCCTCGTGGCGTCGCCGGAGCTCGGCGATCTGCTCGTCCGAGGCGGTGTCGACCGCGACGTCCGCCGCGTGGAGCTCGAGGGCGAGGCGCACCTCGTACCCCTCCAGGAGCGCCTGGGCGTTCACCGGCGTGACGAAGTAGCCGCGGCGCGCCTTGACGCTCAGCAGGCCCTCCGAGACGAGGCGGGTGAGCGCGTGGTGGACGGGGCTGCGCGAGACGCCGAGCTCGGCCGCCAGCTCGTGCAGGCTGAGCTTCGCGCCCGGCCCGGGGTCGCGGGTGAGGATCCGCTGTCGCAGCGTCTCGTAGACCTGGTCGTTGAGGTTCGCGCGGGGGATCAGGGTGGTCATGGGAGACATGTAACATGACACCGCGTCGGGCGCCAACCGCCGGATACCCTCCGTTCGTGAGAGTCGCCGTGAAGCTCTTTGCCGCCCTGCGCGAGCAGGCGGGTGCACGAGAGCGGGCGCTCGAGCTCGCGGACGGTGCCTCGATCGACGACGTCTGGCCCGCGCTCGGGCTCGGTGACGAGCCCACCGGCCTCGTCTACGCCGTCAACCGCACGTACGTGGAACGCGGGACGCCGCTCGCCGACGGGGACGAGGTGGCGCTGATCCCTCCCGTCTCCGGAGGCGCTTTCCGCCTCTCCGACGAGCCGCTCTCGCTCGAGCGGGTCGCCGCCGAGGTCGCGTCCGACGACGCGGGGGCGATCGCGACGTTCGTCGGCACGACGCGGGCTCACTCACGCGGTCGGGACGTGGTGCGGCTCGAGTACGAGGCGTACGAGGGCATGGCCGAGGCGGAGATGGAGCGCATCGCCGGCGAGCTGCGCGAGCGGCACGACGTGATCGACGTCGCGATCCACCACCGGGTCGGCCCGGTCGAGATCGGGGAGACGAGCGTCGTGATCGCCGTCTCCGCCCCGCACCGGGCCGCCGCCTTCGACGCGTGCCGCGAGGCGATCGACACCCTCAAGCAGACCGTGCCGCTCTGGAAGAAGGAGCTCTACGTCGGCGGCGAGGAATGGATCGGACAGGGCTCTTGACTGGCGTCAAGAGCCTAGGACCTTCACGACCGGGCCACGAGAACCGAGCCTAGTGAGCGATCGCGACAACAGAGACCTCGAGCCCGTGACCGCGCCGGAGCCGGGCACGTTCCCGGTCGAGCACGATCGGTCGCGACGGTCGCTGCTCGGCCGTCTGCTCGCACCGCTGGTCGTGGCCGTCGGCGTGATCGTCAAGTTCGGCGTGTTCTTCCTCAAGTTCTTCGGCATCTTCCTCGCGGTCGGGGGCTACGCGCTGATCTGGGGCTGGTCGTTCGCCGTCGGCGTCGTCCTCCTGATCCTCGTCCACGAGCTCGGCCACTACGTGGAGGCACGGCGCGTCGGGCTCGACCCCCAGCTCCCGGTCTTCATCCCGTTTCTCGGTGCCTACGTCGCGCTCCGGAACATGCGCTTCGACCCGTGGATCAACGCCCGGGTGTCGCTGGCCGGGCCGGTGGCCGGAGGCGTCGGGGCGGCCGCGTGCCTCGCCGCCGCGGTGGCGGTCGACTCCGACCTGCTGCGGGCGCTCGCGTACGCCGGCTTCCTCCTCAACCTCATCAACCTCGCGCCGATCGGGATCCTCGACGGCGGTCACGTGCTCCGCTCCTGGCGGATCCTGCGCGCGGGCGGCGGCGCAGCCACCCCAGCGCGCGCGCGAAGGCTGGCGGCCATCGTCGCGGTCGCCTCGCTCGTCACCGTCGCGGCGCTCGTCGTGGGCATGGTCGTCGCCCACGTCCCGCAGGACCGGCTGTGAGCACGAACAACGAGCTCGACCGGCGCCTCCTGCGCCGGACGCACGAGACGCTCGCGAGCGACGTGGCGCTGATCGCGTCCGAGTTCCTCGCCGGCTTCCAGGCCGTGGAGTCGATCGATCGGCCCGCGGTCTCGGTCTTCGGCTCGGCCCGCGTGAAGGACGGCTCGGAGACGTACGCGGCGGCGCGCGAGACGGGGAAGCGCTTCGCGGACGCGGGGCTGGCCGTCGTCACGGGAGGCGGCCCCGGGGTGATGGAGGCGGCGAACCGCGGCGCGAGGGACGGCGGCGGCCTCTCCGTGGGGTTCAACATCACGCTCCCCCACGAGCAGGGGCTGAACCCCTACTGCGACCTCTCGCTCACGTTCAAGCACTTCTACGTGCGGAAGGTGATGTTCGTGAAGGCCGCCGAGGGGTTCGTCATCTTCCCCGGCGGGTTCGGGACGATGGACGAGCTCTACGAGTCGCTGACGCTGATCCAGACGGGCAAGATCGGCAGCTTCCCGGTGGTCCTCTTCGACACCGACTACTGGGAGGAGATGATCGAGTGGATCCGCGAGGAGATGCTCGCCGACGGGCTCGTCTCGCAGGGTGACCTCGATCTGCTGTACGTGACCGACGACCCCGCCGAGGCGGTCGAGCGGGTCGTGGCGATGATGGGCTCCCGCCGCGAGGAGGGCTCGGCCTGACCGCTCCGCTCGACGAGGCGGTCGTGGCGATACGGGCCCGAAGCGCCCTCGAGCCGGAGGTCGGCCTGGTGCTCGGAAGCGGGCTCGGCGGCTTCGCCGACGCCGTCGACGACCCCACCGAGATCCCGTACGGAGACATCCCCGGCTGGCCGGTCTCCACCGCGGTCGGGCATGCGGGCGCGCTCGTCCTGGGGCGCTTCGGCAACGTCCCGGTCGCCGTGATGAAGGGGCGCGCGCACCTCTACGAGGGGCATCCGCCGGCGGCGGTCGTCTTCGGCGTGCGGGTCCTCGCCCGGCTCGGGATCTCGAGCCTCGTGCTGACGAACGCGTGCGGGGGGATCGACCCCTCGCTCGAGCCCGGACGTCTCGTCGCGATCGCCGACCACCTCAACCTTCAGGGCTCCTCCCCGCTCGTCGGCCCCAACGACGAGACGCTCGGCCCGCGCTTCCCCGACATGTCCGACGCGTACGACGCGGAGTACCGGAGGCTCGCGCACGAGGCGGCGGACAGGCTGGGGCTCGCGCTCGGCGAGGGCGTGTACGCGGCCTGGCTCGGCCCGGCGTTCGAGACGCCGGCGGAGATCCGGATGATGCGGGCGCTCGGCGCGGACCTCGTCGGGATGTCGACCGTGCCCGAGGTGCTCGCGGCGCGGCACATGGGGATCCGCTGCCTCGCGCTCTCCTGCGTGACCAACGCCGCCGCCGGCGTGCGGCCCGAGCCGATCGACCACGAGCGCGTCCTCGAGGTCGGGGCCCGCGCCGCCGGCGATCTCGTCGCCCTCCTGCGCGAGGTCCTTCCGCAGCTCGGCGGCTCGCGAGCGGCTTCGTAGACTGGGGAGCGATGGACCTGCGCGACCTCCCGTCCGTCGACCGTCTGCTCGCCGACGAGGCGCTGGCCGAAGCGCCGCGATCGCTGGCGACGGTCGCCGCGCGCGGAGCGCTCGAGCGTGCGCGCGCGGCGATTCTCTCCGGCGACGACCCAGGCGACGTGGCGGCCGCGGCGCGTGCCGAGCTCGACCGCCTCCGGGCGCCGTCGCTGCGCCGGGTCATCAACGCGACCGGCGTGATCGTCCACACGAACCTCGGCCGGGCGCCGCTCGCGGCTTCCGCGCTGGAGCGGGTGGTGGAGATCGGCCGGGCGTACTCGAACCTCGAGCTCGACCTCGAGTCCGGCGAGCGCGGCTCGCGGCAGGCCCACGTCGTCGAGTCGCTTCGGAGGCTCACGGGTGCCGAGTCGGCGCTCGTCGTGAACAACAACGCCGCGGCGGTCCTGCTCGCCCTCGCAGCCCTCGCCGAGGGACGCGAGGTCCTCGTGTCGCGCGGCGAGCTGGTCGAGATCGGCGACGGCTTCCGCATCCCCGACGTCCTCGCCCGCTCGGGCGCGCGCATGGTCGAGGTCGGCACGACGAACCGGACCCGCGCCGCGGACTACGAGCGCGCGATCGGCCCCGAGACCGCCGTGCTGCTCCGGGTCCATCAGTCGAACTTCAGGATCGTGGGTTTCACCGAGCAGCCGTCGGTCCCGGACCTGGTGCGGATCGCGAAGCGAGCCGCGCTCCCGCTCGTCGACGACCTCGGCTCGGGCTCCCTCTTCGACGTGGGCGACGAGCCCACCGCCTCGTCGAGCATCGCCGCCGGCGCCGACCTCGTCTGCTTCTCGGGCGACAAGCTCCTCGGCGGCCCCCAGGCGGGCGTCGTCGTCGGGCGCGCCGACCTCGTCGAGCGGCTGCGGCGGCATCCACTGCAGCGTGCGCTGCGGGCGGACAAGCTGACGCTTGCGGCGCTCGAGGGCACGCTCGCGCTCCTCGCGGACCCCGAGCTCGCGCGGCGGGAGATCCCGGTGCTCCGGATGCTCGACGAGCCCGTGCGACTCCGTCCGCGAGCGGGCCGAGCGGCTTGCCGGGCTCGTCGGGCGGGGAGGTCGAGGAGACCGTCGCCCGGGTCGGCGGCGGTGCGCTCCCGCTGGCCGAGCTCCCGAGCGCCGCGTGCGCGATCGAGGAGCGTCTCGCGCCGATGCTCCGGCTGGGCGACCCGCCGGTCGTCGGGATCGTCCGCGACGGCCGCCTGCTGCTGGACGCGCGCACGTTGACGGCGGACGAGGTCGACGAGGTCGCCCGCGCCGTCCTGCAGGCGCGACGGGCCTCCATCCCCACCTGACGATGGCGCTGACGGTTGGCACCGCCGGGCACGTCGACCACGGCAAGACGACACTCGTCCGCGCGCTGACGGGGAAGGACACCGACCGGTTGCCGGAGGAGCGCTCGCGCGGTATCTCGATCGACCTCGGGTACGCGCCGCTCGAGCTTCCGGGTGGGCTCGACGCTGTCGCTCGTCGACGTCCCCGGCCACGAGCGGTTCGTGCGGACGATGGTCGCAGGGGCGACAGGGATCGACCTGTTCCTGCTCGTCGTCGACGCGGCGGAGGGCGCACGCCCGCAGACCCTCGAGCACCTCGCGATCCTGCGCCTGCTCGGCGTCGACCGCGGCGTCGTCGCCGTCACGAAGGCGGACGCCGTCGACGGGGAGACGCTCGAGCTCGCGCTCGAGGAGGCACGCGAGCTCGTCCCCGGCGCTGCCGGTCGTCGCGGTGAGCGGCGTCACCGGCGCAGGGCTCGACGACCTTCGCCGGGCGCTCGCGACGGTGGCGGCCGAGACCGCGCAGCGCCGCGCCGACTTCCCGACGCGACTCTACGTCGACCGCGTGTTCACGCTGCAGGGCATCGGGACGATCGTGACCGGGACGCTGTGGTCCGGAGCGATCTCCGAGGGAGACCGGCTGCGCCTCGAGCCGGCGGCCCGGGCCGTCCGCGTCCGCTCGGTGCAGGTGCACGACACGGCGGTCGCGAGGGCCGAGGCGGGGCAGCGCGTCGCCGTCAACCTTCCCGGCGTCGAGCGCCGCGACGTGCGCCGCGGCGACGCGCTGGTGGCGCCGGGCGCGTTCCCCCGCTCCTATCGCCTCCAGGTGGAGCTGCACGAGCTCGAGCCGATCGGCGACGGCGCGCGACTCTCCGTCCACCACGGGACGAGCCGCATCCCCGCCCGCGTCGTGCGGGTGGGGGAGACCCACGCGCAGCTGCGGCTGGCCGCCCCCGTCGTCGCCGCCCGCGGCGACCACGTCGTCCTGCGCCGCGAGACCACCGTGGGCGGGGCGGTCGTCCTCGACCCGTCGCCGCCGCGCCGCACGGACGCCGAGCGCGACCGGCTGCTCGGCGAGAGCGACCCGGCCTCGATCGTGCGCGGGCTCGTCCACGAGCCCGTGAGCGTCGAGCAGCTCGCAGGCCGTGCCCTGCTCGGAGGGGCGCAGCTCGAGGAGGGGCTCGACGCCGTCCGGGTCGTCGACGGCTGGGCGTTCTCCGACGCGTGGCTCGAGCAGACCGCGATGGACGTCGAGGCGCGCCTGCGCGCCCGGGCCGAGGCCTCCCCGCTCGACCCCGGCCTGGTGCTCGCCGAGCTGCTGCCGCCGGAGCCCTGGGCGGCGGCCGTCCTCGACCTGCTCCCGGTCGAGCGTCGCGGGCCGAAGGTCGTCCTCCCGGGGACGGCGGCATCGCTCGGCGCGCGGGCGGACGCGGCCGCAGCGCTGGAGCGCGACCTCGCGAGCGCGGGCCTGGCTGCGACGAGGGTCGAGGACGGCGAGCTCGCCCGCTACCTCGAGGGCGAAGGCCTGCTCGTCAGGCTCGGCGACGGCTTCGCCGTCGGCCCCGGCGCCTACGAGGTCGCCCGCGACCTCGTCGTGAGCGAGTGCGCCGCCGCGGGAGAGATCACGCTCGCGCGCTTCCGCGACCTCTCCGGCGTCGGGCGTCGCGACGCGCAGCTCCTGCTGGAGCGGATGGACGTCGACGGTGTCACGCGTCGCGTGGGGGATCGCCGGGTGCTCCGCCGGGCGGCACGGGCCGACGCTGGCACGCCCTGATCCAAGGAGAGGGTCGACTGCGAGAATCTCTTCGACACCGTCCGAGGAGGCGACATGGCAGGGAAGTCCGACTTCACCGAGCGAGGAATGGGAGGATCTGCGCAAGGGCGCGACCGGAGCCGGGCTCCTCGTCTCCGTGAGCGACCGCAGCTTCTTCGACACGTTCAAGGAGGCGTCGTCGCTCGCGAAGCACGTCAAGGGATCGCGTGACAGCGACAGCCAGCTCGTCCGCGAGCTCGCCGCCGAAGGCGGCACCGGCTTCGGGATGATCGCCTCGCCGAGCGAGGTGCAGGGCGGTACGTTCGAGTCGCTCGAAGGCCGCGGCGCGACGCTGCGCTCGAAGGCCCCGGACGAGCTGGAGAGCTACCGCGCGTTCGTCCTCGAGCTCGCGGAGTCGGTCGGCAAGGCCGCAGGCGGCGGGGACGAGGCCGAGGCCGAGACGATCGAGAAGATCAAGGCCGCGCTCGCGTAGCCCACTCCGGCTCCGGATCCGTCCCCACGCCCTCCGCGATCCGGTTGATGTAGTTGAAGTACGCAACGACCTGGATGACGTCGTGGATCGCGGCGTCGTCGAGGCCGTGCGCGCGGAGCGCGTCCGCATCGGAGGCCCCCACCGCCGTGGGCGTGAGCGTCAGCTTGCGCGCGTAGTCGCACATCGCGCGCGTGCGCGCGTCGAGATCGGCCTCGCGGTAGTCGTGCTCCGCGTGCGTTGCCAGCTCGTCTGGTGCGCCCTCGTCACGGAGGTCGTCGGCGTGCGAGCGTCGTCAGTAGTAGCACTCGTTCGTCGCCGAGACGACCGTCGCGATCAGCTCACGCTCCTGCCGCGTGAGGCTCGACGGGCCGAACATGATCGCCTTGTAGAGCTCCATCGAGGCGTGGAGCGTCTCCGGCGAGAGGCTCATCGAGCGAACGATGTTGAACACCTTCCCGGCACGCCCGACCGCCGCCGCGTACTCCTCGGCGAGCGCGCCCGTCGGCGTCGTCGGGGTCGATCAGGCGCAGGTGGGGCACGCGCCGATCCTACGGGACGTCGTTCGGGGCGCCGTCCCGGCCCGACGTCAGGCGAGCTTCGCGATGTCGACCCGGAGGGTGTACGTCGCGTTCAGGTGCGCGGCCTGGGTCGCGGTGCGCACGTCCGCGAAGACGACGTGCGGCGCCGTGCTCCGGTTCGCCCAGGTGACCGTCTTGGTCGCGGTGCTCCCCGCCGCCGACGCGAGCCGCCCGCGTGTGCCGCTCGAGACGGTTGTCGCGCTGTCGCTCCAGAGCGAGAGGCCGAGCGAAGCGGCCGGGGAGAGCGTGAGCGTGAGGCGCGTCTTCGCCGGAACGGCGACCCGGTAGACGTCGCGGGGGTCCTCCGCCTCGTCGACGCGGGCGCTCACACGGGCGTCCCTGCCGGCTCCGTCGATCGTGGGCTTCGCCGCCGCGAACATCGCCCCGGCCGTGACCTGGTCGATGTCGTCGTTCGGCTCCTGCGGATCGACCGGCGGGAGCGCCGTCCCGAAGAGCGCGGGGACGTCGAGGATCCCGTAGCCGGTCCGCTCCTCCCACCCCGCCTGTCCCACGTCCCGCGCGCTGAAGCGGAGGAGGTCGAAGAGTTGGGTCTTCTCCATCGGCCGCGCGGTCATCACCCAGGCCGCGGCCGCCGACACGATCGGGGCGGAGAAGCTCGTCCCGTCGACCGGGAAGTAGGTGTTCGGATCCTGCGGGTCCTGCACCGGGATCGCGACGCCGGGAGCCGCGAGATCGACCTGCGGCCCCGCGGACGAGAACGACGCCGGAGCGCCTGTCTGATCGGTCGCCGCGACGGTCAGGACGTGCGGGTACGCGCCGGGGTAGTTGGTCGGGTTGCCGTCCTGGTACTCGTTGCCGGCCGCCGCGACGAGCAGAGACCCCTCGGCGACGGTGGCGATGTTCGCCTCGTAGTCCGCCCGGGAGGCTTCCGTCCCTCCGAAGCTCATGTTCACCACGCTCGGCCCCGCCTGTGACGCCGCGGCGAACCCGCCGTAGTACGACTCGGCGGTCGAGTAGTCGAAGTCGTAGCTGCGGAGCGCGGCGGCGTAGTAGATGCCCTCGGCTCCGACGCCGTTGAGCGCGGCCGCCGCCGTCGAGGCGACCATCGTGCCGTGGTAGTCCTCGCTGTTCAGCGCGACGCTCTGCTGATTCAGGAGGATCGTGTTCGGACGTCCGGCGAAGTCGGGATGGGTTGTGTCGAGGCCGCTGTCGAACACGGTGATCGGGAACCCAGGCCCGCTCGGGGCGACCTGGTTCGCGCCGACCGCGTAGACGTGCCACGCATACGTCTGCGACGCGAGCGGATCGGTGAAGCCGTACGGCTTCGGCGGGGGCAGCGGCTCGACGATCGAGGAGCGGTCGGCCGGCACCTCCACGAACCGCGCCAGCCTGCGCTCGGCGGTGTTCATCCGGTCGAGCAGCTGCTTGACGGTCGAGGACGGAACGAGCCACAGCGAGATGCGCCGCAGGAGCCGCCGCCCGCCCGCCGCCTCCAGGAGCCGGGCTGCCCGCGGCTCGTTCCGTGCGCCCACGATCAGGAACGACGAGCGCGCGACGAGTGCTTCGAGCGCCTTCCCGGTCGGCACCACGGCTCGTGGCTCGATCGCCCTCGTCCGGACGACAGTCAGCGACGCAGGCGCTGGTCGAGTCGCCACGGGCGGTGCCGCACGGCCCGTCCCGAGGCCGGTCGTGGCGGCTGCGCCTGCGACGATCGCGGCGCCGAGGAACCACGACCGCCACGGCGTGGGACGGAGTCTCCGCCTCGTGACGTACGCGATGCCCTCTCGCCGCTGCACCTCACCCCCGGACGCGCCGACGCCGTGCGCCGTGAACAGTAGTCACTCCCTCCGGCCGACCGGCGAGGAACCGTCCGACCGACGCGGGACGACGCCCGGCGACGGGTAGCCTCAGCCGCGGAGCGGCACGGGCCCGGTGGCCCAGCAGGTCTTCAAAACCTGTGCGGTGTGGTAGCCCCACGCTCGGTCGGTTCGACTCCGGCGCCGCTCCGTTAGATCGTTTGTCACGTACAACGCGGGAGTGCGGCATCCGTCCGGGCCCAGGGCGCCGACAACGTCTGCCGCCCCGGACCGCTCGGAGCCGTTCGGTAAGGCGGTGAGCTGTGGCACGAACGTGGCGCGACTATGTGGGCGTTGGGGTCGTGGACATCGGTTCCTAGACCGCGTGCGCGGGTTCGATTCTTGCCGGAGGCATCACGCCCGGACACACTTGGGACGCCGGGTCGCGGCTTGTTCCGACGATCAGGGTGGGGATAGACTCGCTCGGGGCGATCGTGTTGCGGCGCCACATCGCACGACGGCCGTGCCGGGAGGTGGTGGGGAGTTATGCAATGGCGAGGCGGCTGATCTGGGCATTGGGACTCGCTGTGGCGATTGCGGCGCTCGGCGCGGCAGTGACGTCCACGACGGCAGCGGCGGTTCCCGCGGTCACCTCGAGCACGAGGACGATTGCCACCGGCGCCGGCCCCCGGCCGGTTCACATCGTCCGCATCGTCCCCGGTCGGGGGGTGCGGCTCGAAGCCGTCTGGCTGGGCGGCGGCCCGGGGCGCACCGGGACCGTGGGCGGGTACATTCGCGCCAACGCCGGGCGCGGCGCAGTCGCCGGCCTCAACGGCGACTTCTTCCTGCTGGCCCGCAACGTCCCGTCCGGCAACTTGCTGATCCACAAGGGCCGCAGCTTCCTCGGCGGCACCAACCGCGGCGCTGCCGCGTTCGGCGCCGACGGCAGCGTCGACATCGTCCCCGGGAACGTGAAGGACGCCGATCTCATCCAGGAGGGGGTGCGCGAGGCGATCTCCGGCAAGCCCGTCTACGTCCACGACGGCCACGTCGGCGACCTGACGACGCTGGAGCCGTATCAACGCGACCACGCCTACCATCGCACAGCGGTCGGGCGGCTGCGGAACGGGCAGACGGCGCTCGTCGTGATCGGCGGCGCAGGCACCTCCGCCCGCCAGTTCGCGCAGGCGCTGATCGGGCTCGGCTTCGTCGAGGCGTTGGGCATGGACATCGACTCCAGCGCGAACGTCAACTGGCGCGGAGCGTCCCTCAACCGGCCGGACTATCAGCGGCAGATCCCGACCGGAATCATCGCGATCCGCCGAGGCGGCTGAGCGTCGCTCCGGCGCGTTCGGGCGGCACGCCGGTCGCAAGGTCGCCTCCCCAAATCGCGTGCGCAGGTTGAGAAGTCGTTTCACATTGAAGAGACCCCGTTCTTTGCCGACGAGCAAGTGCTTCTTCGAGGAGGCTGCCTGAATCTCTGCGTACGCGCTGAGCGTCGAGTCGGCCGTCTTTCCTTCCATCGGTATCCGTCGTCAAGCTGGGAGGGGTAGCGATGGCTGGCGCCCCGTCGGATCGTCTCCGATTCCGCGCGGCGCGACGCTAGCGATGCGGCCCTCTCCGATTGATTCGGGACGGGGCTCGCCGTCGCGAACCCTCGCCACCGCACCGGTCCGCGTGTGGACTCCCAGTTTCGCGAACACGTTCTCGAGGTGTCTGCGGACGGTCCCCGGCGAGATCCAGAGCTTCCGGGCGATCTCGGCGTTGGTCAACCCCTCGGCCACGAGCAGGACGACCTGGTGCTCCCGCCGTGTCAGCACGCCGTTGCTCACGCCTGCTGCGCTCCGTGACGGAGCCGAGTCGTAGATGCGCCCGCACTGGGCAATACGACGTCGACGGCGGCCGGCTCGCCGACGCCCGGCGCCGACCCAGTCAAACCCTCTTGGATCCTGCACGTTCCCTCCGAGTTCGTGAGCGCGGGTCGTGGTCGATGGAGCGACGGAGCTTCGCCCCGGTTGCGGTCTGCCACCAGGCCGAGGCGCGCCAGACCGGCGCCCAGCGCTCGGCGGAACGGGTGCTTCGTCGACGCTCTCCCGGAACGGAGGAGAGACGCCCTGCGGTCCGCGGCGAGCTGGTGTAGGAAGCGGTCACTTACGTCGAACATCGTCATCTCCTTGGCGCTCGCTTGGCTGGACCCGTCTCTCTGCACCTTCGGGTTCCCCGGTAGAGCCCCGGTCCAGCTCCGGTCGAGTCTGGATACAGGGCGTTCTTGTGTGTTGTGCGCGGTTCGGGGACGATGGGGCGCGTGGAGTTCCGCATCCTCGGACGCCTCGAGGTGGTCTCCGAGGGCCGTGTCGTTCAGCTGGATGCGCGAAAGCCGCGGGCGCTGCTCGCGATCCTGCTTCTCCGGGCGAACGAGCCGGTCGCGCGCGATCGCCTGATCGAGGAGATCTGGGCCGGCCGGGCGCCGTCCTCGGCCGTGAAGGTTCTCCAAACCTACGTCTCTCAGCTCCGCCGGACGCTCGGCCGCGATGTGATCCGGACCGTCTCCTCTGCATACGAGCTCCGTGCCGATGCCGGGTCGCTCGACCTGCTCCGTTTCGAGCAGCTCGTCGGGGGCGCGCGGGGCGTCGCCCCAGCCGAGGCGAACGGGATGCTGCGGGAGGCGCTCTCGCTCTGGCGCGGAGAGCCTCTGGTCGAGTTCGCGTATGAGCCGTGGGCGCAGTCCGAGGTCGCCAGGCTCGAGGAGCTTCGGGTCGAGGCCCTCCAGGAGCGGATCGAAACGGATCTTGCCCTTGGCGCAAGTGCCGAGCTCGTTCCCGAGCTCGAGCGGTTGGTCGGCCGACACCCACTGCGGGAGCGCCTCCGCGCCCAGCTCATGCTCGCCCTATACCGCTCGGGGAGGCAGGCGGACGCGCTCGCGGCGTATCGGGACGCGAGGCGCTCGCTGGTGGAGACGCTCGGCATCGAGCCGACGCTCGCGCTCCGGCAGCTCGAACGCTCGATTCTCGACCAGGATCCGGCGCTCGATCTCACCACGGCCGACCCCCGGGCAGACCGTGCAGCGCAGGCCGGGCCGAGCGTGGAGAGTCGCTCGCCGTCCTTCGTGGGGCGGACGCGCGAGCTGCGTGAGATCCGGGCGCTTCTGAGTCGGGAGGACGTGCGGCTCCTTACATTGACGGGTGCAGCCGGATCGGGGAAGACGCGCCTGGCGCTCGAGGTGACCGGTTTCCAGGGGAAGGCGACAGGCGCCGTGCTCGTCGAGCTCGGCCGCATCATGGAGGCGGGGCTCGTCGCGAGGACGATCGCCGACAAGCTCGGGGTCCAGGAACGGTCAGGACACTCCGCCCGGGAGGCGTTGCTCGAGTACCTGGCTGACAGGCAGGCGCTGCTGCTGCTCGACAACTTCGAGCACGTGCTCGACGCTGCGTCGTTCCTGCGAGAGCTGCTCGCCGGCGCACCCGGCGCCAAGCTCCTGGTCACGAGCCGTGCTCCGCTCGGAGTGCCGGAGGAACGGGTCTACCCGGTACCGGCGCTCGAGCTGCCGGATCGGTCGCAGCGTCCCTCGCTTGCGGAGCTCGGTGAGATCGAGGCGATCCGTCTGTTCGTCGATCGAGCCCGTACGGCCCGCCCCGACTTCGAGCTCTCCGAGACGAACGCCGAATCGGTGATCGAGCTGTGTGTTCGGCTCGATGGTCTGCCGCTGGCGCTCGAGCTCGCCGCTGCACGATGCAATCTGCTTTCACCCGGCGCGCTGCTCGAGCGCCTCGGCTCGAGGCTCGACCTCCTGAAGGCTGCGCCGGGCTCCGGTCTCGCCGAGCGCCAGTGGACGCTCCGCGGGGCGATCGAGTGGAGCTACGACCTCCTGCGGCCGCGGGAGCAGCAGTTCTTCACCGATGTCGCTGTCTTCGTCGGCGGGTTCACGCTGGGCGCCGCCGAGCACGTCGCCGGGCAGCCCGACCTCGACATCCTGGACGTCGTCGACTCGCTCCTCCGGAACAACCTGCTCACCACCGAGCACGTACGAGGGGACGAGCCACGGTTGGGAATGCTCGAGACCATTCGCGAGTATGCGCTCGAGCGTCTGGCGGCGCGCGGCGACGGCGAGGCCGTCCGTCGCCGGCACGCTGCCTTCTGCCTCGTGCTGGCCGAGGCGGCCGAGCCGGGCCTGCTCGGCCCGCAACAACGCGAGTGGCTCGAGCGCCTCGACGCCGAGCTAGACAACATCCGCGCTTCGCTCACCTGGGCGGTCGATGCAGGCGAGGCGGAGACGGGCCTGAGGATCGCCTCGGCACTCTGGCGCTTCTGGCAGCTGCGGAACCACGAGCAGGAGGGGCGCGAGCGCCTCGAGGAGCTGCTGGGGCTCGGCTCCGGCTCTCCGCGCACCCGCGCGAGAGCCCAAACGATGATCGGGTCGCTGTCGTTCGTTCTCGGCGACTTCGAGAGGGCGCAACGCGTGCTCGAGGAGAGCCTTCCGGTGCACCGCCGCTTCGGCGACGTGCGCATGATCGCGAGCACGCTCGGGCTTCTCGCTATCACCGGCGGGGACGCGGATAAGGCCCTCGCCCTGAGCCGGGAAGCTCTCGATGTGGCTCGCAGGGGGGACGACCCGTACCAGGAGGGCCACGCCCTGTGGCACGTCGGTGTCGCTCTCGCAAAGGTCGGGGCGCTCGATGAGGCCGAGCGAACGCTCGAGGAGGCGGTCAGCTTCGCACGCTTGCACGGAGATCTGCGGAACGTCGGCTCGTGGCAGAAGGCGCTCGGGGGCCTCGCGATCATCCGGGGGGATCAGACCCGCGCGCAGCGACTGTTCGAAGAGAGCCTGACCATCCACCGAGGTCTCGACGACGTGTGGGGCGTCTCACACTCTCTCTCCAGCCTTTCCTTCCTCGCGCTCGAGGCCGGCGACACCCAGACGGCGCGAACGCTGCTCTCCGAGGCGCTCGCAATCGAACGTGAGGGCGGCCAGCAGCCGCGACTCGCGAGCGCCCTCGAGATGTCGGCGAGCCTCGCCGCAGCGGATGGGGACCCGGCGCTTGCCATACGGCTGCATGCCCGCGCCGCGCTGCTCCGGGAGCGCGTGCGCGGCCTGACGTTCGAGGTCGGATGGCCCGATCCCACGCCGAACCTCGACGACCTCCGCGCGCAGGTGGGCGAGGGCACGTTCGAGGAGGAGTGGGCGCGTGGTCGGGCGATGACTCTCATCCAGGCCATCGACCAGGCGATCCCGGAGCAGCACGAGCTCGAGCCGGACGCGTAGCCGTTCCGTTGGTCACCGCTGTGCTCAAGAGGTCCGGGAGTTCATGCCCGACCCGACCGTAGGCAACCAGACGACACTCGCCTGCGCGAGTGTCTTCGCTGAACGGGAATCGGGTCGCCTGGCTGACTGTTGCAGGCGTTGCGGCGCGTGGGCCCCGACGACGCACAGGCACTGCGTCCGTGCGGGATCCGGCGCTCCGGGTGTCCAAGACTGCAAGACCGGTCGCGTACTCCACGGGTTGGCCGAACCTGTGCGCGGTGAGGTAGGGCGCGGCGTAGGGACGGTCTGCGTGATGTCTTCTTGACGGTCCCGCCACACGCCCGGCCACGGCTAGGCAGTGCGGAGCACCGCCCTAGTCAAGTCTACGAGGGCTCTCCGTGCGAGCCGGGGAGAGAGGGACGAGTTTGACCTCGAAGGCGGCTTGCTCCGCCGCGATGAGGTTTTCACCGACGACGAGTGCGTAGCGCTGTCGCGCTAGCCGCCGGAGATCGCAGCGATCACGTGGACCCGCGAGCGGGGCTCGAGCGGTGTGTCGAGCCCCGCCCGCTCACGATCGACGTAGACGTGAATGTGCTGCCGGATATGCCCGCCGCTCGGGTCGCACAGCCGGTCGCGCAATCCCGGCCACTGCGCGTCGAGTCGGCCGATCGCGTCGTCGACCGTCGCCGCCTCGAGGTCGAGGCGGCGAGGTAGCCCCGCGAAGAGCGGCATCAGCGTGGGAGGCAGGTGGATGTCGGCCATCAGTCGATGATCGCGACCTCGACCGACGAGATCGCGGGCAGGTAGCTCGCGATCTCGCTCCAACGTTCCCCGTCGTCCGCACTTGCGTACACCTGGCCGGTGCTCGTGCCGAAGTAGTAGCCGGGCGTGTCGTATGTGTCGCCCGTCATTCCGTGGCGCAGGACGCCGAGGTGCGCGTTCTCCTGCGGGAGCCCGTTCGCGAGACGCTCCCAGCTCGAGCCCGCGTCCTTCGTCCGCCAGACCGCCGCTTGACCGTCGGGCATCGTGCGGCCATGGCCCGGGTCGAGCGGGATCACGTGGAAGGTGTCGCGGTCGTGGGGATGGGCCGCAGCAGCAAACCCGAACTCGGTCGGCAGCCCTTCGGTGATCTCCGTCCACGTCGCGCCGGCATCGTCCGAGCGATGCATGCCGACGTGGTTCTGCTGGTACATCCGCTGCTCGTCGGTGCGTGAGCGGACGAACTTGTGGACGCAGAAGCCAACCTCCTCGTGCTCGCGCGGCCAATCGGTGCGCAGACCGCGGTTTCGCGGCGTCCACGTCTTGCCGTCGTCGGTCGTCTCGAACAGGCTGATGCCCTGCACGATCGTCCACACGTGGGCGGGGTCCTTCTCGTCGGCGGTGATCGCCGAGATCCCAAGGTGGCCGGGCGGCTGGTTCGACGGATCGTCCCAATCCTCGCTTCCGGGCTGGCCGGCGAGCATCGAGTACGGAGACCACGTCGCCCCCTCGTCGCGACTCTCGAAGATGCCCGGCGCCTCCACACCGACGAGCACGCGGCCGTGAGCAGCCGAGAGGCTCGAAACCTTGGACATCCTGCGGCCATCCTCGTAGGCGAGCCCCTCGCTCGACTGCGTCCACGTCTCGCCGAGGTCGGCGCTGCGCCAGATCGACGAGCCGTGCCATTCGCTCGCGGCGGCGGCGTAGATCGCGCCCGAATCCTGGTCGAACACGGCGTGGTAGACGGGCCAGCCCTCGCAATAGGCCCCCCGCATCGACCAGTTCTTGCGGTCGGCGTCGCTCTCGAGCATGAACAGTCCCTTGCGCGTCCCAACCAGCAGCAGCGTGCGTGACACCTTGCCTCACCTCCTGCAGACGACGGGTTCAATCTCTCATCAGACTCCCGCTGCTGCC
>CAWAXS010000018.1:0-29278 GCA_963786055.1 uncultured Actinomycetes bacterium
GGGGGAGACGCGATGCGCGTGTACGAGACGGCGCGCCGGCATCCCGGCCGCACGGCCGACGTGACGGCGATCATCCTCCTCGAGCGGGGCCTCGGCGGCGCGGGCACGGTGCTGCTCGGCGCGATCGGGTTCCTGCTCGCCATCGGCACCTACGACGTGAACGCGTACTTGTGGCTCGAGGGGCTTTTCGTTCTCGGCACGTTCGTGCTCATCTTCCTCTTCTTCTCCCGCTCGGCGCGCCCACTGCTCGTCCGGACGCGCCCGCTGCTCCGGCGGCTCAGGGTGGAACGACCGATGCGTGCCTTCTACGACGGCGTCCACCACTTCCGCGGGCACGTCCGCCTGCTGGTGGTCGTGTTCGTGTTCACGACCGTCATCCAGGCCGTGCGGGTCCTCTCGATCTGGGCTGCAGGGAAGGCCGTCGGGATCGAGCTTGGCCCCCGGATCTACTACGTGATGGGACCCCTTTTCTTCCTCGTCCTGCTCGTGCCGTTCACGCTCAACGGGATCGCGGTGCGCGAGGCGTTCTTCGTCAGCTTCCTCGGCAGCGTCGGGGTCCCTGCCGACCAGGCCTTCGCCTCGGGCTTCCTGTTCTTCCTCGTCACGACCGCCCTGGCGCTGCCCGGTGCCGGGATCCTGCTCTGGGAAGGCTTCCGCGGCCGCTCGCGTCCGCGGCTCGAGCATGGCTGACGAGGGCTCGCGCGTCGCCTGCGTCGTCGTCACGTACGACGCCCTGCCGTGGATCGAGCGGTGCCTCGCGAGCGTTGCCGGCACCGACGTCGTCGTGGTCGACAACGGCTCGTCGGACGGCACGCTCGACCTCGTCCGCGAACGCTTTCCTGCCATCCGCGTGATCGAGGAGGAGAACCGGGGCCTGGCCGCCGGGTGGAACCGGGGCATCGCCGAGACGCGCGCCGACCACGTCCTCGTCCTGAACGCCGACGCCTGGCTCGTCGAGGACGCCCTCGCCCGGCTGCTCGCTGCGGCCGACCGCCATCCGCGCGCGGCGGTGATCGGCCCCCGGCTCGAGAACGCCGACGAGACGCTCCAGCGCTCGGTTCGCGGGTTCCCAACACTGTGGCGCCTCGCGACCGAGTACCTCTACCTGCGCAAGCTCGCCCCGCGCTCGCGTGCCCTCAACGCCTTCTACGGCGCCGGCTTCGACCACGAGAGCGAACGCGTCGTGGAGTGGGTGATGGGCGCGTGCATGCTCCTGCGCCGGGCGGCCTGGGACGAGGTCGGGTCGTTCGACGAGCGCTACTTCCTCTTCAGCGAGGAGGTCGACTGGATGCGGCGGGCCGCCGATCGCGGCTGGTCGGTGGTCTTCACTCCGGACGCGCGCTGCGTCCACGTCGGCGGCGCCGCGCACGGCGGCCGGCTCTTCCGGGAGAACGTCCGCGGCCACCTGCTCTACCTCTCGCTCCACGGCCGTCCGGGCGAGGCGGAGCGTGCGCGCACGCTGCTCCGCGCCTCGCTCCTGGTGCGGGGCAGGCTGGTCCGTGGCCAGCGGGCACGGCTCTACCGCGAGGTCGCCGCGTGGCTCGGGTCCGGCGACGTCGACGCGCTGCTCGCCGGATGACGCTCGGCGCTCCAGGGGGGAGAGCCCCCTTCGGGGCCGGTTCCCTGAGATGAGCGACGTCGCGCTCCTGGCCCGGCTGGTCTTCGGCTTCGCCGTCGTCCTCGCTCCCGGGGCGGTCCTCGCCCGGGCGCTCGGCGTGCGCCGCGCCTCGGCGGCGCTCGCCTGGGCGCTCGCGATCGTCTTCGCCTCGTTGGCCGTCACGTTTCTCGTCTCTGCGTCGCTGGATCTGACGCTCGTGCTCGTGCTCGGTGCGGGCGCGGCGGCGCTTCCGGCTGCCGTCCGCAGGCGGAGACCGGAGCTCGTGTCGAATCAACACAAGCGCTTCTCTGCGCGCGCGCATCGTCGTGTTCGCGGGGGGAGCCGTGCTCGGCCTCCTCCTGTGGCACGTCTCGGGTCACGTCGGAGGCGACGGCTTCTTCCACCTCGCGCGGATCCAGAAGCTCCTCGCGTTCGGCGACCTCTCCCTCGGCAGCGCGAACGAGTTCCCCGACGGCGGCCTCCATCCCGGCTACGCGTTCCCGCTCTGGCACGGCTTCCTCGCGCTCGTCGCGAAGGTCTCGGGAGCGGACCCGGCCGATGTCGTGCTCCATGGCCCGACGGTGCTGGCGCCGCTCGCGGTGCTGATCGCCTACGAGGCAGGGTGGGCGCTGTTCCGCCGCGTCGTGCCGGCCACCGCCTCCGCGGCCGCGGGCGTGGCGATCGTGGCGATGGCGCCTGGCTCGGGCGGCGCCCTCACGGCCCTCGCTCTTCCGGCGACGGCGTCGCGCCAGCTGCTCGTCCCGGCGGCCCTCGCCCTCGGCCTCGAGGCGACACGGAGGCCGACTCCCGCCCTCCTCGCATCGGCGGTCGCCGCGTCGTTCGCCCTGGCGGTCGTCCACCCGACGTATGCCCTCTTCCTCTGGCTGCCGTTCGCCGGGTTCCTCCTCGTTCGCTGGCTCTGGGAGCGCCGCGACGCGCGGGCCGGTGGGCTCGCCCTCGCGGCGCTCGTGGTCCCGGCAGGCCTCTTCTTCGCCTGGCTGCTCCCGGTGATCGGAGACACGGCCTCGGTCGTCCCGGGCGCCGCCGAGCGGGAGCGCGGGTTCGAGCAGTACGCCGGCCAGCTCCACGGGACCGCCGACCGGTTCTCCGTCGTCCCGGAGCTCTTCGGGCGCACCGGAGCCGTGGCCGTCGCCGCGCTCCTCGTCCTCCCGCTCGCCGGCCTCGCGTCCCGCCGTCGCTGGGCGGCGTATGTCGTCGGGGGCTCCCTCGCCGTCTTCGTGGTCTGCCTCGTCCCCTGGCTCTTCACGCCGTTCTCCGACGCCGTCTCGCTGTCGCAGTCCCGCCGGCTCGCCGGCTTCCTGCCGCTCGCGTTCGCCCTGGCGGGCGGGGTCGGCGTGCTCGCGCGCCTGATCGGGCGGGCCGCGATCCCGGTCGCGCTCGCCGGCGGGATCGTCCTCCAACTCCTCTTCCCCGGCGACTTCGGCTACACGCTGGAGGACGGCGGGCCTGCCTGGGCGACCTGGTTCGCGGTGGGTGGTGCCGTCGTCGCGCTGGCGCTCGGGTTCCGGCGACGGCCGCCGCTCGAGCGCACCGCCGCGCTCGCGTCCGCGCTCGTGCTGCTGCCGACCTACGTCCACGGCCTCGTGAACTGGTCGCCGTCGGAGGCGCGCCGCCCGAGTCCGCTCTCGGAGGGCCTGATCGATGCGGTCCGCGAGGACGTGCCCGTCGGTGCCGTCGTCTACGCGGATCCCGAGACGAGCTATCGCCTCGGTGCGTTCGCGCCGGTCCGCGTGTGCGTCAACCCGCCGGGGCACGTCGCGGACACGGTCGACAACCGCCCGCGCGAGCGCGTGCAGGAGTTCCGGCGCTTCGCCCGCACCGGGGATCTCTCGATCCCGCGGGCCTGCGGCGCGACGTGGCTCGTCGTCGACCGCGACCGGTTCGATCTCGACCCCGGCCTCCCGCCGGCGTTCCGTGACGGGCGGTGGTCGCTCTACCGGCTGTAGAGCAGCACTCCGTCCTCTGCGGCGACGGCGGTGGTACCCGATGCCGGCGAGGTACGGGAGGATCCGTCGGTCCGCCTCCGGCCAGACGACGATCCACTCGGCCCCGAGTCGCCGGGCGTCCGCGACAACCTCGGCGTCGTCCGGGGTCGGGAGGCCCGGGGGAACCACGCCGTCCACCCTGCCGGAGGAGGAGCGACCGGTAGAGCGGCCGCGCGAGAAGCCGGTCGAGCATCGTCGCTGTCGATCCGTGGCGATGTACCCGGCGGCGATCGGCTTGCCGTGGATCGTCTGCTGCACCATTGCGCGGGGTGAGAGCATCGGAGCTGCCGACCTCCTCGATGCCGCTTCGCCAGGAGAGCGGGACGTCGACGACGATCCCGGGCCGGGGATCGTCGCGGATGATCCGGGCGAGCCGCTCGCCCTGAGGCGGTCCGCGGGACGCAGCGCGACCGCTCCCTCGGCGACGGCCACGCGCAGAGGGCCGGCGACGAGCAGCGCGCCCGCGATCCGCCGCCGTCGAACGAGCGCCTGCGCCCCGAGCCCCGCGAGGAGCACGAGCGGGAGGGCGCCGAGCTGGATGTAGCGCGCCGGGATCCGGAGCTCGTTCACGACCGGCACGGCGAGGAGCCAGGTACCCGGCGCGACGAGCGACACCTTCTCGCCGGCGTCGACGGCGAGGGGCGTGTACGCGTGGCCGAGCACCTTGGATTGGGCCCGAGTGAGAGGACCAGCGCAGACGGCCACGGCGCCCGCCAGCCACCACGTCCGGCGCGCTCGCCGCGTTGCCACGATGCCGACGAGCGCGAGAGACGGTCGTCGCCCAGCCCAGTGCGACCGAGCTGTCGATCGTGAAGCTCGCGAGGCTTCCGAGCGCGTCCGCCGCTCTGCTCGTAGTCGTCTCCGAAGAAGCGGCTTCCCGGGCTCGGCAGCGCGAACTGGGCGAGATCGGCGTTGTAGGACGTCGCTGAGGTGACGCGCGCCGCGAGCGGCGTCCGGTAGTCGACCGTCGATCTCCGCGCGCGCCACCATGACGAGCACGGGCAGCCCCACGACGACGAGCGCGTCGCGACGGCTCGCGACCCGCGCCAGGGCCCGACGCGAGCGCCACGTCCGGCCTCGTCGCGACGGCGTAGGCGCCGAGTGCGGCGACTGGCGAGCAGGAGGTAGGCCGTCACCTGCAGGTCGGTCAGCAGGCAGGCGCCGAGGAAGGCTCCGAGCAGCGAGGCGCGTCGCGGGTCGAGAGGCTGTGCATGAGCCGCCGCGCGAGCAGCAGCACGGCCGGGAGCAGCGCCGCAAGCAGGAGGAGCATGTACAGCCCGCTCGCTGTTCGGTAGACGACGATCGGAGACGACGCCCAGAGCACGCCCGCGGTCACGCTCCGACCGTCCCGAGGCCCATCGCGAGACCGAGCCGCCATGCCAGGACTCCTGCCGCGGCGAGTGTCACGAGGACGAGGAGCCCGTACGCGATCATCGGCCCCGCGAGCGCGGTGACCGGCGAGACCAGCGACCATGAGGAGGGTCTCGAGCGGGTGCGCGGTGAGGTACGTGCCCTCCGGGGCGTAGAGATGCCCCGTCCACCACGGGTTGTCGAGCGCGAGCAGACGTTTCTCGACCCACCAGGCGTCCCACACGAACTGAACCGCGTCACCGGTGGCGCGACCCCGCCACATGTCCTTCGCCCAGGGCCAGGTGAGCACGACGGCCAGCGCGGTGAACCCACCGGCGGCGATGAGCCATTCGGCGGCGGGGCTCCGCCTGCGGCCTTCGATGGCGTCCGACCGGAGGGGCGTCGACGGAGCCGCGGCAGGCAGCACGGGCGTCTCCGGGTGGGAGCTCACGGGCGGCGAGCGTAGCGCGATGTGCAGTCGGCATGGCCTCATCCGGGCGGGAGGCTCGCCTGCCCCGCGGATTGCGGTCGATCTCGACGTGTGGCCGCAGTACGATCCGGCCTGCGATGCTCGCGCGCCGACCGAGCCCACGCAGGTGGGCCGCTCCACTCGCGATCGCAGCGCTCGGGCTGGCGTGTGCGGTCGTCGTCTCCGACAGCGGCCCGAATCAGGCGGCGCATTTCGCGCTCGTGCGCTCGCTCGCGTCCGGAACCGCCGAGATCGATCCCCGCGAGACGATCGACGCCGCCTATGTCGACGGCCGGTACTACGCGGCCAAGGCGCCCGGGCTCGCGATGTTCACCCTGCCGTGGTACCTGACCCTCCGCGCTGCCGGCCTCCAGGACGACTCGGCTGCGGCGGTCGAGGACAACCGGCATCGTGTCTGGGCGCTCGGCCTGTTCGGCAGCGTCCTGCCCATGCTCGTGCTGCTCCTGCTCACGTACCTCGCGGCCGACCGGGTCGCTCCGGGGTACGGGCTGCCGACGGCCGTGTTGCTCGGCGCGGGGACGCTGTTGCTCCCGTTCGCCACGCTCTTCTTCGACCACATGCTGTCGGCCGCGCTCGGCTTCGGGGCGTTCGTGGTGCTCCTCTTCGAGCGCGCGTCGGTCGGCCGCCGCTGGCGGCTCGCGGCGGCGGGCGTCCTCGCGGGCCTCGCGATCGTCGTGGAGTTCCCGCTCGGGATCGTTGCGCTCGTGCTGGCCGGCTACGCCGCTGCCGCGGCTGCGCCGGTCCGGCGGGTCGCGACGTACGGGTCGGGCCTCCTGCTCGGAGTGCTCCCGCTCCTCGCGTACAACTGGTGGGCGTTCGGCTCTCCCGCGAGACTCAGCTACACGAACGCTCTCGAGGCGCCGGCCGGATCCGGAGCCGCGCCCGTGGTGGGAGCGAACGACGAGGGCTTCTACGGCGTCGGGCTACCGGACCCGCGTGCCGCGCTCTCCGTGCTCTTCTCCGAGAAGGGGCTGGCCGTCGTCGCGCCCCTCGCGATTGTCGCGCTCGCCGGGCTGCCGCTGCTGTGGCGGTCCGGGCGCCGCGCCGAGGCGGCCGTCTGCGGCGCCGTGTCGCTCCTGTTCGTGGGCTACAACGCTGCGTACTACCTGCCCTTCGGTGGACAGGGGCCGGGTCCGAGGTTCCTCGTGCCGGCCCTGCCGTTCCTGGCGCTCCCGCTCGCGCTCGCGTTGAAGGCCCGGCCCGTGACCGTCGTCGCCCTGGGCCTGGGGTCGATGCTCGTGATGGCGCTCGCGACCGTCACCGATCCCCTGACGGGCGCGGAGCACGGGATCGGCGCGTGGCTCGGCGAGCTCCACGCGTCGCGCCTCACGGAGACCGTCGTGGGCGACGGGTGGCCCGCCCTGATCCTCTTCGCCGCGCTGCTCGTCGGAGCCGTCGGGATCGCGGTCGCGTTCCTCCCGCTCCGGCGGAGCTCCCGATCGGACGTCGCCCTCGCATGCGGTGCCGTGCTCTGCTGGCTGGCCCTAGCCGCCTCGACCCCCGATCTTCTCCCTTCCGACGCGGGTGCCGGCACCACGGAGGGAACGCTCGCGGTCGTCGCGCTCGCGCTCGCGATCGCGGTCTCGCTCTGGCTGACGAGCCGATACGGCCCCACGGCGCTCCTGGCCGTCCTCCCGATACTCCTGCTCGCTGCACCCGGGCTCGAGTCACGCCCGCGCCTGTCGCTCCTCCTCGCGGGGGTCGGCCTGCTTGGTGTGACCGTCGCCCTCTGGGTGTTTCACCGGCCCGCCGAGGGCGAGGACGCGGCGGCCGGCGCGACGGAGCTCGTCTCCGCCGACCCGATCACCGGCCCCACGCTCATCTCCGGCGAAGGTAGCCCGACGGGTTGAACGTGAGCAGGAGCTTCTCCCGCGAGCGGTCGACCTCGAAATCGCCCGTCGTCGCGAGGAACGCCGTGAGCGCCTCCATCGGCCCCGGGCCGAAGCCGGGCACGACCGGGTGCCCGTTGACGTTCGTGTCCTCGACGATCAGGTAGCAGCCCGGCGTGACGAGCGGGGCGTAGAGCTCGAGCTCTCGAAGCACGTGATCGCGCGAGTGATCCGAGTCGAGGATCACCATCACCCGCTCCGCGCGACGCGCGACCGAGGTGACCTCCTCGAGGATCGTCTCGCTGGTGGAGGATCCGTGGAGGTAGCGGATGCGCTCGTGCTCGGGTCGTCCGCGGTGCGCCTCGATATCGACGGTCACGACGTTGCCGTGACCGATGAGATCGAAGATGCTCGCGAGGTAGAACGCGCTTCCCCCCGCGTTCGTGCCCGTCTCGACGACGAGGTCCGGGCGGGTCTCGAACAGGATCTCCTGGTAGATCCAGAGGTCGAACGGGCACTTGAGCGCAGACGTCCCGAGCCACCGCGTCTGGGTCCAGGTCGTCTCGTGGGCGTAATAGTAGAGACGATGGAAGGCGTCCCTGACCTCGCGCCGCCTCCACCGCTTCCATGCCTCCGGCCGGCGCTGCGCGACGTCACCGACCCTTCTTCGTAACGACCCCGCCAGACGGCGGCCGCCGTCGACGACCGACTGCGCGTCGGACGACGGCGTAGCAGCCGCGGGAGATTCGGGCCGATCGTGCTCCATCGAGGCCTAGACGGTAGTGAAGCCGGGGAACCGGCGTCGCCACTTGCGGTCGAGGCGCTTGCGATAGTGGTCGTAGCGCCCCCATCTCGCCCCCTCCAGGGCGAAGGTGACGCTCTCGTGCCGCGCGGAAGCGGGGACCACCCAGACGCCGTAACCCGCGTCGTGGCACTGGAGGCAGTAGTCCTCGACGACGCAGTGCAGCTCGTCGAACCGACGGGAATCGAACGTGATCGGAAGGTCGGCGCGCGTGACGAGAAAGCAGCTGTCGAGCGTGCACACGGGCGCCGGGGCTTCCAGCTCGTGGCACCAGACGTACGCGCCTTCCCAGGAGCGCCCCACGATCCCGAGCGCCCCCCAACTGGCGCCCGCGGCCTCCAGGTGCTCGACGGCGGTCATGACGCGAGCGACCAGGTCGGGCTCGAACGTCACGTCGGCGTGGACGAACGCCCGCACCCGGGGCCCGTCGATGCGCCTCAGCACGTTGTACAGCCCCGCGATCCCCGTTCCGAGCGCGTTTCCGGCGTTCGACAGGAGCAGCTCCTGCACGGGCTCGTCGAGCGCGCGCAGGGACGCCAGGAGCAGGCCGTTCGCGACCTCGCGGTCGTTCACGACGGAGGCGACGGACAGACGCGGATCGGTCACGCCCTCGCAGGCTAGAGGCTGGACGCGTCGGGCACCGCGGGAGCGCAACGGGCCGCCAGTACGATCGGCGCCGATGAAAGCCCTCCTCGTCAGCTTCTACTTCCCCCCGGCAGGCGGAGGCGGCGTGCAGCGACCGCTGAAGCTCGCGCAGTACCTCCCGGCGATGGGGATCGAGACGCACGTCCTCGCACCCGACGACCCGCGCTGGCTGCATCGAGACGAGGGCCTCCGGCTGCCGTCCCAGGCGTGGGTGCATCGCGCGCGCTACGTCGGTGTGAGCGGCGGCAAGCCCTCCGAGGTCCTCGCCGGCACGCAGGGGCTCGAGCGTGCCGTGACGCGCGCGCGGCTCCAGCTCAGGCGCCTGGTGATCCCCGACGAGAACGCCACCTGGGCGCTCACGGCGATCCCGGCCGGCATCCGGCTCGTGCGCGAGCACGGGATCGACGTCGTCGTCTCGACGTCGCCGCCCGGCTCGACGCATCTGATCGCGGCGGCGATCGCGCGGGCGACCGGAATCCGCTGGGTGGCCGACCTGCGCGACTCGCTCGTGTCCCACGCCCACCGCAGAGCGGACACGACGGCGACGAAGGCGAAGGCGGCGCTGCACGAGCGCGTCGCGCGCCTCGTCGCGTCGCGGGCGGATGCCATCACGTGCGTCTCGGAGGCGATCAGCGAGGAGACGAGGGCACTCGAGCCGAGCGGATCGGTGGTGACGATCCCGAACGGCGCCGACTTCGACGACGTCGCCGGCCTCGAGCGCCGGCCGTCCGACCGCTTCCGCATCACGCACACGGGGAGCTTCTTCGGCCGCCGCGACCCGCGCCCGTTCCTGCAGGCGCTGCACGACTCCGAGCTCGACGTCGTCGCGCGCTTCCTGGGCGACTTCCGCGAGACCGACCGCGACTGGGCCGCGGGCCTGGGGCTCGGCGACCGCCTCGAGCTTCTCCCGTATGCGCCGCGCGCCGAGTCGCTCGCGCTGCAGCGGGACTCGGAGGCGCTCCTTCTGCTGATCCCCGACGCAGGCGGCCGGGGCAAGGGCGTCCTCTCGGGGAAGGTCTTCGAGTACGTCGCGGTCGGGCGGCCGATCCTCGCCGCCGTCCCGCCCGACGGAGCCGCGGCCGAGCTGATCCGGGAGACCGGGGCGGGGTCGTGGCGCCGCCCGACGATCCGGCCGCGATCCGCGCGGCACTGGAGGAGCTGCCGACGACGGCACATCCACGGTCGACCAACGCGTTCGCCAGTCCACCGTCTCCGCAGCCGATGTCGAGCACTCTGCTCCCCGCCGGAATTGCCGACAGCGCCAGGGAGTGTGTGCTCGGGTAGCCGAGTTTCGTACGGTAATGGGTTTGCTGCGCCTTGCTCTCCGGCCGGCAGTCGTACTTGGGGTCGTATACGAGATCCAACTTCTGAATCCGCGCTTTCAGCGTCGAGAGCATGACATCCCTGGCGTACTTCATTCCGTTGACGTAACAAATCTCGTCTCCGTAGTACGTCGGAATGGGCAACTCGACGATACGATGTTCGGCCAGCATCATTTGAATGATGATTTCCGTGTCGAAATGAAAATCGTTTGTGTTGAGATCGAAAGGGATGCTCGACAGAGCGCCAACGTCGTAAACGCGATACCCGGAATGGAACTCGGACAGGTGGGATCGCAACAGTCTGTTCTGGGCAGTGGTCAACAAACGATTGCCGACGAGCTTGTACACGGGCATGCCACCGTGACGCGCTCCACCACCCAGCATCCGTGAGCCCATCACAAGCTCGGCCTCACCACCAGCGACGGGCTCGACGAGCTCCTGGAGACACTCGGGTGCGTATTGGCCGTCGCCGTGGAGGAGGGCGACGATATCGAACCCGCCTTCGATGGCGTAGTGGAATCCGATCTTCTGGTTCCCCCCGTACCCCTGGTTCTCGGGATTGACGAGAACGGTCACGTCAAAGGGGGCATCCGCCTCGAGCTTTCCCTTTCTCGTGCGCTCGAAGGTTCGATCCTCGGAGGAGTCGTCGATCACCAGAATCTCTCCGTCATAGAACGCGCCGAGCGAAGCCGGAATGCGGGACAGCACCGAGCCGATGGTCGTCTCGGCGTTGTAGGCGACGATGAATACGAGCAACCTCGGCCGCGAACGTCTACCTCGACTCTCGACAGCGGTCACTTCTCCACCCACGCGTAGTGAAGCGGGCCGTACCGCCTGAGCGCTCTCGTGTCCGCCGGCGGTGACTCGATCAGACTGATGGGGTCGTACTCGGTTGCTGCGCGCCCGGGAGCGCGGAATCGGGCCGGAGGCTCCGAGAGCAGACGGGGGTGGTCTCGCGCAGAGGAGATGAAAACCGTGTTTGCCAGCGTCGCTCCCGGTCGAGCGGTGTGGTTGATTTCTGCGCGTGCAGGTTCGCTCACGGGCGAATCGAGGTCATCAGCTCGTCGAGCGCTGCGGGTGCCATCACCCGGCGATGGTAGTCGGACGGCGCGTCGTCGGGGTCAGCCGCGAAACGCGTCACGGCTCGTCGACCGTTCGGCGCAAGTGGTGTCCTCTCGGGGAAGGTGTTCGAGTACGTCGCGGTCGGGCGGCCGATCCTCGCCGCCGTCCCGCCCGACGGAGCCGCGGCCGAGCTGATCCGGGAGACCGGGGCGGGAGTCGTGGCGCCGCCCGACGACCCGGCCGCGATCCGCGCGGCACTGGAGGAGCTCCATGCGCAGTGGGTCGACGGCGGGCTTCCCGATGTCGAGCTGTCACCCGAGTGGCGCGACCGGCTCTCCCGGAGGACGCGCGTGGAGGAGATGGCGACCGTCCTCCGCGATACTCTCGGCTGACTGGAAGGCGCCCCTTCACGGCGGCTCTCGGGCCTCGGCGGCTTTCGCCGCATGGTGATCGCGTACTGCGCGGCGGTCATGCTCGTGGCGATCGTCGTTCTCTATCCCGACGCGTTCCGCGACGCGAACGAGTCGGCGCGCGCGAACGCGCGGCTGGACCTGCTGGACCGCGAGTTCGGCGGGGGCAACTCGGTCATCCCCGATCAGGGGCTGCTCGTCGAGGCCCGTGGCCGGATTCCCGAGGACGGGACCTTCGCCGTCGCGGTGGGTGAGCGGCAGCCGGGGTGGACCGACCTCACGGCGACGTTCGCGGAGACGTACTCGCGCTACTTCCTCCTGCCTCGCCGGGCCGCGCCGGATGCACCGTGGATCCTCTGCTTCGCCTGCGACCGGAGCGCCTATCCGGGCGCGGAGGTGGTGTGGGAGGGTGACGACGGCCTCTCGATCCTCCGGCGTGCGTCGTGACGATGCGCGCGATCACGGGCCTGTTCGCCCTGAACGGGGCGTTCGCCGTCATGGGCATGACGATGCTCTGGGCCTTCCGTGGGTTCACGCGGTGGGCGGACGTGCTCCGGCTGGCCGGCCTCGGCTACCTGATCGGTGTCGCCGCGTTCGGGGCCGTCTGGACGCAGCTCCTCGTGGTGGGCGTCCCGTTCGGAGGATGGGCGATCGTGCTCTCCCTGCTCCTCGGGTCGGCGGTCGCCTGCGCGGCCGGAGTGCGCCTGGGACGGCCGCGCCCGGCCGGGTGGAGCGCAGGCCGGGAGGAGGGGTCGACCGCCTCCCTGCTCGTAGCGGCGACGGGGATCGCCCTGGTGGGTCTCCTGCTCGAGGCGTTCTTCCGCTCGGCGCGCCTGCAGAGCCTGCAGGCGTTCGACGCGTGGGCCTTCTGGGTGCCGAAGGCGAAGGCGATCTACTACTTCGGCGGTCTCGACCAGCAGGTGTTCACGACCAGCGCCGGACCGACCTATCCGCCGATCCTCCCGATCCTCGACGCGGCGGCGTTCCACGCGATGGGGACCGTCGACACGGTCACGTTCCACCTCCAGTTCTGGTTCCTCGTCACGGGTGCGGTGGCCGCGATCGTCGGCTGCCTGCACCGTCACGCGCCCGCGTGGCTGCTCTGGCCGTCGGTCGTGCTCGTGATGGTCGTCCCCCGCTTCGGCGGACGCCTCCTGATCCCGCAGGCCGACGTCCTCGTCGACGTCCTCTTCGCCGTCGGGGTGCTCCTCCTCGTGCTCTGGCTGCGCGACCGGCGCGGCTGGCGCCTCGCCGCCGTCGCCGTGCTCTTCGCGGGCGCGACGCTGACGAAGCGCGAGGGGCTGCTCTTCGCCGCGATCGCGCTCGGCGTGGCGTTCGCCTCGAGCTGGGGGTCCCGGCGATCGGCGTGGCCGGCGCTCGGCTGGGTGACGGCAGTCGTCGTCGCGGCGGCGATCCCCTGGCGGCTCTGGTACCGGTCGCACGACCTCACGGGCGAGGCGCCGCCGAGCCTGGGGGCCGGGGCGTCGCTCGACCGCGCGCTCGACTCGCTCCGGCTGTCGGCGGACGTGCTGTTCGACACCTCGCTCTGGTCCGTCGTCCCGTTCGTCCTCCTGATCGCGGTGGCGGCGGCGTTCGCGTGGGGCGACCGCCGTCTCGCGACCTTCGTCGCCGGGCTCCTGGCGCTCGTCTTCCTCGGGGGGGCGTGGGTCACGTACTCGTATTCGCTGCCGGTCACCGCCGACGAATCCGTCAACCCGATCGTGCGGTACACGGGGGCGATCGTCGTCCTCGCGTCCGTCGTCATGCCGTTGCTGCTCGCGTCCGCGTGGCGCGACCCCCCGGGAGAAGCAGGTTGACCCGCTCCGCAGCGCGCCTGGTCGCGGCGGCGATCGTCGCCGTGCCGCTGATCGGCTACCCGCTCGTCGTGGGGGCGGACGGTGCCCGTTTCCCTTCCCCGGCGGACTGTGTCCGGATCGCCTCGCCGGGAGAGACGGCCGCGCTCGACCTCGTCTTCGGCCGTCGCGACACGATCACCGAGGCCGAGCGCCTGCTCGAAGCGCGTCCAGGGCGTCGGCTACGTCGACGCCGAGGTGCGCGGAGACGGGTGCGGGCGGTGGAAGGTCATCTACGACGGGATCGAGTCCTACGATCAAGGCGCGAGCTCGGCCGCCGAGGCGCACGGCGCCGGCCTCGAGGCGTGGCTCGAGATCCAGCCATAGGGCTAGCCCCTACGATTCGCCTCCGTGACCGCGATCGCCCTCGACCGTCCGCGCGCCCTCGCGGAACGCGCGCCCGTCGTCGAGGGGCTCTTCTTCGCGACCGTCTTCACGGTCACGTTCGCGAAGCTCCAGTGGGAGGTCGCGGGAACGATGTCCTTCTCGGACGTCGTGACCGCGTTGTTCCTCGTCGCGTTCCTCGTCCACCGGCTCGAGCGGTTCGACGGTCACCTGCCGCGCGCGGCCGTCGTCACTCTCGTGTTCTTCCTCGCCTTTCTCCTCGTCTACCTGATCGGGTGGTTCAACCTCGAGACGGCGGAGTCGCTCGCGCAGTGGACGAAGGGCATGGTCAAGTTCGTCCTGCACTTCCTGTTCCTCATCGCGGGGGTCGCGCTGATCGCGCGGCGGGGGCTGCGCTTCTACTGGCTCACGCTCGCGGCGTTCGTCGGAGGCATCGCAGCGAACGGCGCCTACGGGCTCGCGCAGCTCGCCGTCGCGGAGACGACCGGCGCGAACCTCGACGAGGCGTGGCTCCAGCCGATCACGGGCGGGGCCAGCAAGATCAACATCTTCGGCGCGATCGAAGGGTCGTTCGTCTACCGGGTCAACGCTCTCACCGGCGACCCGAACCATCTCGGCATCGAGGTGGCTGCCGCGATCCTGCTCGTGCTGCCCATCTACCTGCGTCTCGAGCGCGGTCATCGACTGCGCGTGCCGCTCGCGTCCCTCCTGGCCTTCCTCACGATCGTCGACCTCGCGACCCTCTCGCGCAGCGGCCTGCTCGGCCTCGGCTGTGGGTTCCTCGTGCTCGCGGTGCCCTACCGCCGCATGCTGCTGCAGCCGCGGTTCATCGTGCCGCTCGGGCTGCTCCTCGCCGGGCTCACCGTGATCGTGGCGCGTCGCGCCCAGTTCTTCTCGGAGGTGCTCAGCTCGCGCCTCTCGACGGAAGGGCGAGGCGCAGACACCCACTTCATCGTCTACTCGTTCATCCCCGACGTGCTCGCGCAGAACCCGCTCTTCGGGCTCGGCCTCAACACCTTCTCGGTCTACTACGAGTTCCAGACGGGCAAGACGAACTTCGGGCCCCACTCGTTCTACGTCGCGTCGTTCGTCGAGTACGGCCTCGTCGGGACGATTCTCTTCGCCGCGTTCCTCGTCTACCTCTTCCGGCGCGCCGGGCTGACGCGCCGCATCGGCCGTTCTCTCGCCGCCGCCGGCGATCCGCTCGCCGCTCGGATCCGCCCGCTCGGCTGGGGCCTGGCGGCGGCGCTCGTGAGCACGATGGTCTCCAACCTCTTCTACCTCACGATGTCCTTCTACTACTTCTACGTGCTCGCGCTGCTCGCGATCGCGGCGCCGGCCGCGCTGGCGCACCACCTCGGCGAACGCGAGTGAAGGTCGTCGTCCTGACGACGTCGTATCCGCGCGACGCGGACGACGTTGCAGGGACGTTCGTGCGCGACGGGGTGGAGGCGCTCCGCGCCGAGGGCGTCGACGTCCGCGTCGTCTCGCCGGCGGCCTTCCGGCACTACGGGATCGCCTACGGGGCCGGCATCGTCAACAACCTTCGCCGCTCGCCCTGGAAGCTGCTCGTCCTTCCTCTGTTCCTCGCGTCGTTCGCGCGCGCGGCGCGGCGCGCGAGTCGCGACGCGGACGTCGTCCACGCCCACTGGCTCCCGAGCGCCCTGCCGGCCCTCGCCACGGGCAAGCCGATCGTGCTCCAGCTCTGGGGCTCGGACGTCGCCCTCGCGCGGCACGTGCGTCCGCTCGCGCGCTTGGCTGCTGCGCCGCGTCCGGATCGTCGTCTGCGCCTCGTCGGCGCTGGTCGAAGACGCCCGCGCGCTCGGCGGGCGGGACGTGCGCCTGATCCCGAGCGGGGTCAACGATCCCGGCGCGTGTCGGGCGAGCCGGACGAGCCGCCCCACGCTCTGTACGTCGGGAGGCTGTCGGAGGAGAAGGGTGTCCGCGAGCTCGCCGAGGCCACCCAGGGGCTGCCGCTCGTCGTGGTCGGCGACGGCCCGCTCCGGTCGCTCTTCCCGCAGGCCGTCGGCTTCGTGCCGCCGCACGAGCTCGGCCCGTGGTACGAGCGCGCGGCGGTCGTCGTCGTGCCGTCGCGGCGGGAGGGCTACGGCATGGCCGCGCGCGAGGCGATGGCCCACGGCCGTCCGGTGGTGGCGACCGCCGTGGGAGGCCTCGTCGACGCGGTGGAGGACGGCGTGACCGGTGTCTTCGTCCCTCCCGGAGACCCGGCGGCGCTCCGGGACGCGATCGAGCGCGTTCTCGAGGATCCGGCCTTTCGTACGGCCGCCGGCGCGGCGGCTCGCACGGTCGCCGAAGCCTTCTCCCACGAGGCCGCCGCCGCGGCGCTCGTCCTCCTCTATACGACGGTGCTAGGGCGGTACGCTGGTCCTCCGAGTGCCACCAACGAACTCGACCGGTGAACGCACGCAGCGCAATGCCCTCGCCGCTCGTCTGAGGGAGCTCGTCACCGACGCGTCCTTCGCGACGCCCGACTGGACAGTTGAGTCCACGTGGTACGGCCATGCTCCGTTCGCGTCCTGGCTCGTCGAGGCGCTCTCGCCCCGGGTGGTGGTCGAGCTTGGAGTGTTCAGGGGATTCTCGTACTTCACCCTCTGCCAGGCGGCGGCGCGCCACGCGCCGGACGCGCGAATCTTCGGTGTCGACACCTGGGAAGGGGACGAGCATGCGGGGACGCTCGAGCCCGGGGTGCGGGACATGGTCGAGGCGCACAACGAGCGCTACCCCCGCTCGACGATCGTGACGGCGTCGTTCGACGAGGCCGCCGGCCGATTCGGGAACGGCGAGATCGATCTGCTCCACCTCGACGGACTGCACACCTACGACGCGGTGCGCCACGACTTCGAGACGTGGTTGCCCAGGATGTCGACCCGCGGGGTGGTGGTCCTTCACGACACCGAAGTCAGCGAGCGCAACTTCGGTGTTCGGCGGCTCATGGACGATCTTGAGGTCACGTTCCCGAGCTTCCGGTTCACTCACGACTACGGGCTTGGGGTCGTTGGCACCGGGACGGAGCTCCCTATGTCCGTGCGCACACTGCTCGAGGCGAACGACGACGAGGCGTTGCGTGTCGCCGTACGTGACGCCTACGAGCTCCTCGGAAGCCGGATCGGTCACCGCCGCGGCGTCTCCGACTCGCTGCCCGAGCCTCGCGCGACGCGTGGGGTCGGCTATGACTTGCTGCGCGAGACGCTCGAGCTCCGGGTCCGGCTGCGGACCTCGGAGGATGTGCGACATGTGATGGAGTCATCGCGAAGCTGGAGGATCACCTCGCCGCTTCGCGGGGCGACCGACGTGTCCCGCCGTTGGCGATCATCGCTGAGGAGGGGGATCCTCCTTCACGTCCCGATTAGCCTCGATAGGCGTCGCGCCTTCTACGCGGCTCAGCGCGCCAGCGAGTGGAGGGGCGGTAGGCACGCATACTCGAACTGGATCGACACGTATGACGCGCTGAGCGCCGTGGACGTGGACGGCATGCAGCGGCTGGCCAAGTCGCTTCCGTCGATGCCGTCGATCTCCGTGGTCATGCCGGTGTTCGACCCGGAGCTCCGCCACCTCGAGGCGGCAATCGGCTCTGTGCTCGCTCAGGCTTACGAGAACTGGCAGCTGTGCGTCGCCGACGACTACTCCCGCAATCCGGCGGTCAGGTCGCTGCTGGAGTCGTACGCTCGTCGGGACCCGAGGGTCGAGCTCGTCTTCCGCGAGACCAACGGCGGAATCTCAGCCGCATCGAACTCAGCCCTCGAGCTCGCGAAGGGCGAGGTCGTGTCGCTCCTGGATCACGATGACGTGCTGCGCCCACACGCCCTGCTCCTCGTCGCGCAACGGTTCGCCGAGAACCCGCACCTCGGACTCGTCTACTCGGACGAGGACATGATCAACGACGCCGGCGTCCGCAAGACCCATTACTTCAAGCCAGACTGGAACAGGGAACTGCTTCGTTCACAGAATTACCTCTGTCACCTCGCGTCGTTCCGCACCGAGCTCGCGCAGCAGGTGGGAGGGTTTCGCAACGAGTTCGACGGCGCCCAGGACTGGGATCTCGCGCTCCGCCTGACCGAGCGGCTCGACGACGAGCAGATCGGTCACATCCCGCATGTTCTGTACCACTGGAGGACGACTTCTACCTCGGTCACATCCCCGACCGATGCCAAGCCGTACGCGCTCCCCGCGGGCCGCGCGGCGGTGCGAGATCACCTGCGGAGGATCGGTGTCTCCGGCGCAGTGGTGCGAGCTGGCATCCATCAAAACGTCCGCTATGACCCCCCAGCCGACTGTCCACTCGTGAGCGTCGTGGTGCCCACGACGATGCGGGACGGGCTCTTCGACAGGTTCGCCGCCGGCCTGGCGGCCACGACGTACGAGCCCGTCGAGCTGATTCGCGTCGCGAGGCTCGGCACGATTGCGGCGTCGCCTCCGCTCCCGGTGACGGCCCACGGGCGTCCGAGCTTGGACGTCGAGCTCGAGCACGGCGCATTCAACTTCGCTCGTGCCGTGAACCTCGGGTGCGCGGCGGCGTCCGGGAAGCTCGTGCTCATCGTCAACGACGACATCGAGGTCATGCACCCGGACTGGCTCGAGATCATGGTCGGTCACGTCTCCCAGCCGGGAGTGGGCGCGGTCGGGGCTCTGCTCCTCTACCCGGACGAGCGCGTCCAGCACGCCGGGGTTCTGCTCGGCTCGCCCGAGAAGGGAGGAGTTGCGGGGCACCTCTACCTCGGTGCGACGCTCGCGGATCCGTCGTACGCCGGTCGCCGCGGGCTGAACCAGGACCTTTCGTGCGTGACGGGCGCCTGCATGCTCGTGCGGAAGGAGGCGTTCGACGAGGTGGGCGGCTTCGACGAGCGGTTCGCCGTCGCCTACAACGACGTCGACTTCTGCCTTCGGCTCCGCGAGCGCGGCTGGCGGATCGTGTTCACGCCCGAGGCGATCCTCACGCACCTCGAGTCGGCGTCGTTCGGCTCCCACTCGAAGGGTCGCAGTGCCGAGTACCAGGAGGACGTCGCGGAGATGCAGAGGCGGTGGCGTCACCGCCTCCGCATCGACCCGGCACACAACCCGAACCTCGCGCTCGATTCCATCGAGCCGTGGCGGCTCGCCTTCCCACCACGTGTGTCGTACCCCTGGCGATCCGCTCCTGCGGCGGTCGAGCCGGACCGCCCCTCAGTCGAGCCGGCACCGCAGGAGAGTGCGAAGCACGCGTAGCCCATCGAGGGCGGTGAGCTTCTTGCCCTCCTCGCGCGAGCGGGCCGCGTAGGAGATCGGGACCTCGTAGATCCGCTCGTCGGCGCGAAGGACGCGCGCCGCGATCTCCGGCTCGATTGCGAAGCCCCGTTCGCGGAGACGGAGCGAGCGAAAGAGCTCCGTGCTCATCGCCTTGTGGCACGTCATCACGTCGGAGATCCAGCAGTTGTAGATCACGTTGGTCGCGAACGTGACGCCCTTGTTTCCCATCACGTACCAGAAGCTGAATGCGGAGTGGCTCGACCACGAGCGCGTCCCGAAGACGACGCGCGCGCCGCCGTCGAGCAGCGGCTGCAGGATCGGGGCGAGGTCGGACGCGCGGTACTCGAGGTCTGCATCGAGGATCGCCGAGAACTCGCCGGTGGCGTGCTGCAACCCCGTCTGGATCGCCGCGCCCTTGCCGCGGTTGCGGTCGTGCAGCACGAGGGTCACGTTCTCGGGCCACTCGCGGCCCTGGAGCAGCTCACGGGTCCCGTCGGTCGATCCGTCGTCGACGATCACGAGCTGGCGCGAGTCGACGGGGAGCTCCGCCCCGAGGGCGTCGTCGATCGCGCGCTCGACCGTTGCTGAACTCGTTGAAGACCGGCATCAGAATCGTGAGCGTGTGACCCATGCGCCTGCCTACCTTCGTTCGCAGGTCGCATTTTCCTCGCGTTCGGTACAGACCCCAGCCATCCGACCGAAGGGCGAGCGCCCAGCCGGGAGCGCATCGGCCCGTGAACGGCAGCAGCGCCCAGCCGGCGTGCCGTTCCGCAGCAGCGGCGAGCGTGTCCGCGTAGACGATCTCGTGGTCGATCGCCGGGGTAGCCGACGTAGACGAACGGGTAGACGGACTGATCTCGCGTCAGCGCAATCGTCGCCCCCGGCGGGACGTGCGCGTCGACGTAGACGGTCACGTTCGCGAGCTCCGGCTTGATGTTCTGCGCCCACGCGCGCGGTAGCGTCCCAGATCGACGGCCGGTCGGCTCTTCGAGGAGGCCGATGCCCGCAGGCTGTTCGTTCGAGTTCGACGACGGAGAGCAGGACCGTCGTCGAGGCGACCGCGACCGTGGCGACCACGCCCGGCCGGGAAGGGGCGGACGACGCCCCAGGTCGCGGCACCGAGCGCGACGCCGCCCATCACGTACCGACCGTCGAACGGGTGGTAGCCGATGGCGATCGCCGAGCCGGCCAGGAACAACACCGGCGACGTCACGAGCACCAACGTCACCCGCGGGAGAGAGCCCACTCGGACCGCCGAACCACGAGGACGAGCGAGGCAAGGGCAAGGCCGAGCGCCGACCGGGCCATACCAGGACTGGAGGCTCGAGGCAACGGTCGGCTCGCTGATGACGCCGAGCGCGGTGGCACGGTCGTACCCGACGAGCTGCCAGCCGTGGAAGTACACCGCATGCAGCCATCGCTCCAGGGTGAGCGTCGCCACGGGAAGCGCCGTCAGCGCGATCGCGACGAGCGCGGTCCTCCGACGCCCCGACGCGAGGCAAGCGGCGCCCGCAATCGCGGCGGCGACGACGTAGAGGTACGCGTCCCGTCCGCTGTGCCCCCGGGAGCTCCACGGTCTCGACGAGATAGCGCGTCGCGCGCGCGACGATCGCGACGAGCACCGTCGCCTGCGCCGACGGTCTCGCCGGCCGAGCCGAGTGCCTGCTCGCCTCGGCCGACGTTGACCACGTACCACGCCGCGCCGATCGCCGCACCGCAGAGGCCGCTCGCGACGAGAAGCACGAGATGGCGCCCACGATGGACGAGGCAGCGCCACGGCGAGCAGTACGGGGAGCGCGAGGAAGGCCGGTCACTTTCGTGCCCACGAGCAACAGCCATGGCGAGGCCCGCGAGCACGGTGTCCGAGCCATTCCGCCCCAAGGCGAAGAAGGCCACTGTCGCGACCAGCGCCGCCACCACGAGATCGGTGTTCGCCGTCGGTGCCTGCAGGGCGACGACGGGAAGCGTCGGGAAGACGAGCGCGCCGAAGGCGGCCCGACGGCGGTCGAATCCGATGCGGGTCGCGGTTCCGTAGATCGCCACCACTGCGAAGAGCAGCGCGGCGAGCTGCACCAGCCCGACCCAGCGGACGGATCTCGAAAGCAGCATCGTCGATGCCTGGAGGATCTCCGCGTCGGGGGGAAGTCGTTGATACGAGAGTCCGTGACCCCCGGAATCGGTGACGACCGAGTCCTGTTGGATCCACAGGATCGCCCGGGTCAGGTGGTACGTGAGGACGTCGTACTCGTTCGGCGGTGTGAAGCACGGCGAGCGCGAGGAGGTATCCGACCTCGGCGATGACGAGCGACCGACGCGAGCACGACCAGCAGCCGGTCGCGGAGCGAGGTCGCGCGAAGTCGCCCGGCGCGTGCGGCGGCGGGCAGCGGTGGTCGGACGGCCGCCCGGTGCCACCGCCATCGCCGCGACGGCTGCGCAGCGCGACCAGGAACCAGCGCCGCTCGTAGGCGTCGACGAGCGAGAGAGCGTGCGACAGGGCGACCACCTCGGCGAACGCGAGGACGCCGACCGCGAGGACGAAGGCGACGGCACCCCGAGGTCGAAGGAGCGCCGCGGCGCAGGTCGCCGCGACGGCGACCAGGACGCACGCGAGCACGAGAGCGATCAGTGCGATGCCGCCTCGACCGTCGTGCAGGGGCCCGCCTCGGCCGTGCGCCGCTCGACGAGCCACCCGCGCGTGGTGCTCACGACGCTCCACGCGCCGCAGCGCTCGACCCGCGATCCCGGCGCGACGACGAGCCACGTCGCGGCGTTCGGCACCCGTCCTCCGTCGATCGGGACGAGGACGCTCCGCCGCCTGCCGTCGGGGTCGAGCAGCGGGTAGACGAGGTCGCCTGGGAGCGGCGCGATCGCGACGGTGCGCTCCGCCCGCAGCGGCGTCGAGCAGTCGTCCGACGGGGACGGAGCCGGAACCGGACTGGCGCCACGCGAGGAGAGCCGGCCGCGACTCGCTCCAGACCGAGCGGTCCTGGTCGAGCCAGCCGAAGCCCGCCGGCCTCCCGTAGGTGTCGAGGAGGGCGAGTGGGAGCGTGACGAGCGCGATGGCGACGGTGCCCCAGGCGAGCCACCGGTGCGGGAGCACCAGGCCCCAGGTCGCGGCGGAGAGCAGGATCGAGAAGGCGAGGAACCGCCCCCGCCACGGGTCCCACGTCACCGTCAGGGCGAGGATCGCGACGAGGACGAGCGGCGCGGAGGCGAGCACGACCGTCGTCCACCCGGTCGACCGGCGGCGCAGTCCCACCACGGCGAGGACGAGCGCCGCGCCGACGAGGATCGCACCCAGCGGCCCGTACCACGAGAGGCCGGCGTCCGACGCCGTCTGCGGCTGCCACGACGCATCGGCGTCCGCGATGTCGCGGCGCCCGAGCACGACCCAGGCCTTGACCCAGCCGCGCATGCCCAGATCGGCCAGCCTCGACGAGCGCGCGCGGGAGGAACGCGACCGCTGCGGCGCCGAGCGCCAGGAGCACCGCCCCGCCGGCTCCTCCCCCGGGCCGCCGCGACGAGCCCGACCGCGAGGACCACGAGAGCGGTGATCCCGAAGAGCGCGGTGAGGCCGACCGACCGCATCCCCGAGAAGTCCAGGAGCGCGTAGAGGTGCCGGCGAAGGGTCGTCGCGACCTCGAGCAGGGCGAGCGGCTGTCGCTGGTCGGCGTCCGCCGACAGCCCGCCGTCGAGCTTCCCGGTCTCGACGAGGTTGATCACGTACCAGGTGGAGCCGAGCGCGAGCCCGCAGGCGCCGGACACCAGGAGCGCTGCCCGGCGCGACCGCGGGGCCCCGACGGCGGCGAGCAGCACGAGGAGCGGGAGGGCGACGATCGCGGTGAGCTTGGTCGTGAGCGCGAGGCCGAGCGAGAGGGCCAGCAGCACGAGGTCGGCGCGTGTGCGTCCCAGGGTTGCGTAGGCGGCCGTCGCGAGGAACGCCGCGACGACGAGGTCGTTGTACGCGGTCACCGCCTGCACCGCGACGACCGGCAGGGTGGCGACGAGCAGCGCGCCGAAGAGCGCCTGGCCCCGGTCGAGGCCGATCCGCCGAGCGGTCCCGAGCGTCGCGAGGCAGCACGTGCCGAGCGCGACGAGCTGCGGCAGCGCGACGAACCGGTCGCCGCCCCACAGGACCAGCGTGGCGAGGACGCCGAGCTCCGCGCCCGGCGGGTTCCCGTCGAGCCGAGGGTCGCTGGCACCTGCGATGTAGCCGACTGCGTGCTCCTGCCTCCAGAGCGCTGCGCGAGGGAGGTGGTAGAGAAGCGCGTCGAAGTCGAGCGGAGGCGTCGCGAACGCGAGCGCGACCACGTACGCCGTGCCGGCGGCGACGAGAGCGGCGACCACCGCCAGCGCGGGATCGTCGCGAACGACGCCGCCCGCGACTCTCAGCGCGGCCGAGAGCGAGGGAGGGCGTGGGCGCCCCCGCGCGTGCCATACCGCGGCCGAGGCCACGACGTAGACCGCGAGCCCGGCCAGCAGCCACCCGCGCGTCACGAGCTCCGGGATCGAGAGCACCACCAGGATCACCGCCAGCGCGGCCCAGCCGACCGTCACCGCAGCCAGCAGGAAGGCGACGGGCCCCTGCGGACCGAGGCAAGGGGCGAGGAGCACCGAGCCGAGCCCGAGCAGGCCGAGGCCGAGAAGGAGAGCGGCCGTCGCGCCCAAGGCCGCCGCAGGATATCTCCCGTCTCGGCGAGGCCGCGGCACGCCCGGGAGGGGTACCATCGCCCCCGTGCGCGAGCTGGTCATCGGCGGGCGCCGGATCGGCGACGACACCGGCTGCTTCGTCATCGCGGAGATCGGTCACAACCACCAGGGAAGCGTCGAGCAGGCGCGGGAGCTCTTCGCGCTCGCGAAGCAGTGCGGCGTCGACGCCGTGAAGCTCCAGAAGCGCGACAACCGCGGGCTCTTCACGCGCGCGCTCTACGACAGCCCGTACGACAACGAGAACAGCTTCGGTGCGACCTACGGTGAGCACCGTGAGGCGCTCGAGCTCGATCGTGCCGCCTACGCCGAGCTGCGCGACTGCGCGGACGAGCTCGGCCTCGTCTTCTTCGCGACGGCGTTCGACGAGGCGAGCGCGGACCTGCTGGAGGAGCTCGACCTGCCTGCGTACAAGATCGCGTCGGGCGACCTCCGGAACACGCCGCTCCTCCGCCACGTCGCGTCGTTCGGCAAGCCGCTGCTCGTCTCCACGGGCGGGGCGACGATCGAGGACGTGGACCGCGCGGTCGAGGCGGTCACCGCGATCAACCCACGGCTCTGCCTGCTCCAGTGCACCGCGGCGTACCCCGCCGCGGTCGAGGAGCTGAACCTCGGCGTGATCACGACCTATCGCGAGCGGTACCCCGACGTCGTGGTCGGGCTGTCCGACCACCAGGACGGCATCGCGATGGCACCGGTCGCGTACATGCTCGGCGCCCGCGTCATCGAGAAGCACTTCACGCTCAGCCACACCGCGAAGGGCACCGACCACGCGTTCTCCCTGATGCCCGAGGGCATGCGCAAGCTCGTCCGCGACCTGCGGCGCGTCCCCGTCGCGATCGGCGACGGCGTCAAGCGGCCGCTCCCGAGCGAGGAGAGGCCGCTGCAGAAGATGGGGAAGAAGCTCGTCGCCGCGCGGGCGCTGCCGGCCGGCCACGTCGTCTCCGACGGTGACCTCGTCGCGAAGTCGCCTGCCGACGGCGGCCTGGCGCCCTACGCGCTCGACGACCTGGTCGGACGGGCGCTCACGCGCGCGCTCGCCGAGGAGGAGGCGATCCTCCCCGGCGACGTGGGCGAGCCCGCACGTGCCGCGTTGCCGCAGGCGGACGCCTCGCCCGCGACGGCCGCCGCGCCGTGACCGCACCCACCGACGACGAGCTCCGTTCGGTCGGGCTCGTCGTCCTCGACTTCGACGGCGTCTTCACGGACAACCGCGTCTGGGTGAGCGAGACCGGCGAGGAGTCGGTCGCGTGCTGGCGCGGCGACGGGATCGGCCTCCGGCGCCTCGACGAGGTCGGCGTGCCGTACGTGATCGTCTCGACCGAGGCCAACCCGGTCGTCGCGCGCCGCGCCGAGAAGCTCCGCGCCCGCTGTGTCCACGGGGTCGACGACAAGCTCGCGGTCGTCCGCGACGAGGCCGCGCGCGCCGGAGTCGGTCTCGGCTCCGTCGCCTATGTGGGAAACGACGTGAACGACGGGTCGTGCCTCGAGGCAGTGGGGCTTCCGGTCGTTCCGGCGGACGCCTGGCCGGAGGTCGTGCCCCTCGCCCGCTGGGTGCTCGAGCGCCCGGGCGGGCGCGGGTGCGTGCGCGAGCTCTGCGATGTGCTCTGGCGCGCCCGCAGCGTCGCGCCGCTAGGGAGGCAGGCACACCGGAGGCGCGAGCCTCGCCCCTAGAGGGCGGCGGCGGCGCCGCACGCATCCGGGGCCGTCCGGCGGAGCAGGCGCCAGTGGTAGTCGTCCTGGGTGAAGACGGTCTCCCACGCGCCGGGGCACCCCGTGACGCCGGCCTGGCCGCGGATCACGACCCAGGTCGCCCCCGGCGGTACGCGCGCGCCGTCCTCCAGGAGCCGCAGCGTGCGGGACAGATGCGGCCCGGCGAGGGGTGCGAGGAACGTGTCGACGGGGGTCGCCACCGCGATCTCGGCGTCGGACGGAATCCGGGCCTCGACCTCACGGAGGAGCGCCGGCGTCCCGTCGTAGTTGCGGATCACGGTCAGCGTGTCGATCCGGTCGCGATGCCACACCGAGCGCGAGATCGCAGGCTCCAGGAGCCCGAACCCCGACGGCTTCGTGTACGAGTGGACGAGGGAGAGTGCGAGCGTCGTGACGCAGAGCGCTGCCACCCCGGCGGACAGCCACCGCGCCCGGAGCGTCCAGCCCCAGGCGGCGCAGGCGAGGCCGACGCCGAACATCAGGAGCCGCCCGCGCCACGGGTCGTAGACGATCGTGAGCGCGAACGTCGCGACGAGGACAAGGGGGGCGAGAGCGAACAGGAGCGAGGGCCGTCGTAGCTCGCCGCGGCGAACGCCCAGGTACGCGGCGACGGCTCCGCCGAGGATCACGACCGCCCCGGCGGCCCCGTACCACGACAGGGATGTGTCAGGGACGCTGAGCACCTTCCAGGCGTCCCCGTGGTCGAGCGGCGATGTCCTCGCCGCCCGACTTGAACCAAAAGTGCTTCCACAACCACTCCGTGGGCGTCGCGACGGAGCGGAGGACGAGCGGCACCAGCGCGGCGACGAGCCCGGCGTAGACGAGCGTTCGGGCCGTCGTGAGCCGGCCGCGCGCACGCACGAGGCCGAGAACGGCGAGCGCCGCACCCACCGCGACCGCGACGTAGAGCTCCGAGCGCCACAGTCCCGACGTGTCGACGACGTCGAACGTCAGCGCGCGGAAGGTCCCGACGATCCCCCGGAACGAGTGGTCGGCGGTCTGCCCCGTGGCGTCGCCGAGGTCGCCGTCGAGCGAGCCCGTCTCGACGACGTTGAGCACGTACCACGGCGACCCGAGCAGCACGCCCGCGCCGCATGCGAGCGCGGATGCTCTCCGTCGCTCTCCGGGCACGCCGGTGAGCACGACCGCGACGAGCAGCGGGAGCGCGAGCACGGCGTTGAACTTCGTCGACAGCGCGAGACCGAGGGCGAGGCTGCCGACCACCAGCTCCGCCCTGCTGCGACCGAGGAGGAAGACGACCGCCGCGAGCAGGAACGACGCGACCACGAGGTCGTTCAGGATCGACGCGCCGTGGAGGACGACGATCGGGAGCGTCGCGAAGACCAGCCCGCCGTACGCGGCGGCGGGGCGCGAGAGGCCGAGACGCCGTGCGGCGAGCACGACGGCGAGCAGGCTCGCCCAGAGGGCGAGGTACTGCGGGAGCGCGGCGAAGCGCTCCGAGCGGGGAAGGATCATGACCAGGTAGAGGCCGATCTCCTCGACCGGCGGGTTGCCGTCGAGCCGGGGGTCGTTCCCCGACGGGACGTATCCCAGGCCGTGCTGCTGGTCCCACAGCAGCGCCCGCGTCTCGTGGTACGTGAGGCCGTCCCAGTCGTTCGGCGTGGTGAGAACGGCCAGCGCGCCGAGGTAGAGGCCGGCGGCGAGCACGGCGACCGCGAGCACCCGGACTACCGGGTCGCGGAGCGCCTCCCGCCAGCCCGGATCGAGCGAGGCCGCCGACGGCTCTCGCTGCCGCAGCCGGTCGCCAGCGCAGCCCCGGCGAGCGCCGCGATCAAGAGCGTGAGCGACCAGCGGGTCAACCATCCCGGCACGGAGAGGACGCGCCGCGGCCGTCACGAGCGCCGCCCACGCGAGCACATATGCGGCGAGAAGCCGGAGCGGGAATGAACCCGTTCAGGAGGGATGTCGCGGCGAACCAGCCGAAGCAGACGAGTAGACCGACGGCCGCTGCGAGGAGAAGGGCGCCGCCCATCGGCGACCGAGCCTACTCCTGCAGTCGGCCCGACCGCGTGGCGGTGGCGCGCGACTATGCGACCGCGCGGACGTTCCTGGCGCGCGCGGCGAGGCCTACGAGGGCGAGCGCGGCGACCGTGACGAGCAGCGAGAGCTGCTGACGCGTGTACACCGCCGGGAAGGCGAGCAGGGCGAGCGGTGCGAGGGCGACTGCGACGACGGGACCCCGGCGTCCGACCAGCGCGAGACCGGCCGCCATCGACGCCACGAGGCAGACGACGGCGAGCATCCCTGCCGTCGTCCCGTGTGCTGCATCGGCGGGCAGTAACCTCGGCGCGGCGAGGACCGTCACGACCCACGCGGGGATCAGGAGCGCGTCGAGGAGTCCGGGCTTCAGCGCCTCCCCGGCCGGAGCGGCGCTCACGAGCGCGAGACCGAGTGCGAGGACGAGAAGGAGCGCGGCCGCAACCAGCCCGAGCCGCCCACCCAAGGGAAGCGCCGTCGACGTGACGTCTCCGCGACCCAGAAGCCGAGCCCAGTCCCCGATCGAATGGTCGGCTCCCGTGACGAGAGGGGCGGTCGCGGTGGCGAGCGCCATCACTCCGACCGAGAGCAGGCCGAGCACGAGCACCGGCAGCAGGCGCCGGCCGAGTGCCGCTCCCAGGGGGAGAGCAAGGAACGGGAGCGCAGGAACGAGGAAGCGCGGGCCCGGCCCCTGGCCGCCGAAGGGGAGGTAGTAGGAGGCGTTGTAGGCGAGGAACAGCAAGGGCACGGTCGTGCACACGAGCGCCTCTGCACGACGGCCCGATCGCCAGAGAACCGGAAGTCCCAGCAGCGCGGCGACGCACAGTGGCGTGACGACGAACAGCCCCTTCTCCGAGAACAACAGCGAGAGCGCAGCCCGGAGATCGGGAAGCGCGATGCCGTAGAAGCCTGTGGAGTTGCCCCCGCCAAGAGTCGGTGCGCCCGGTCCCGACGGTGCATTGAGGACATTCGTGTAGCTCAGGGTCGTAGGCGAACCGAACGCCCAGGTGTTGTAGGCCGCGAGCGGCAGGAGCCCGAGCAGGCATCCGGGCGGTGTATGCGCTGAGGCGCCGAGCCACTCGCGGGCTGCACGCCACATAGCCGGCGAGCACGACTCCGACGATCGCCAGGGGGTACTCGACGACGACCGCGAATCCGGCCAGGAGGCCGGCGAGCCCGGTGCGCCACGCCGAGGGCTCTCGCCGCCGTTCCACCAGAAGGACGACGAACGCTCCGAACCCGAGCGTCGCCGAGAGCATGTGGCCGAAGAGCAGCGTCGCGAAGGAGGAGGAGGAGCGTGCCGGCGCCGAGCAGGATCGCCGTCAAGGCCCCGTATCCCGGCCAGACTCCCTCGACGGCGACGAACATCAGGAGCATGAGCAGGACTGCGGGCAGTACGGCGCCGAAGAGGGTCAGCTGCCAGAGGCGACCGCGGTAGTCGTCCCCGGCCGCCGGCTCGGACGACGCCTCCTGGAGGCCGATCGCCCGGAGCCCGAGATATGCCGGGAGAATCGTGAACGCGAGCCCGGGTGCCTTGTCGCGAAGTACTTCCCGCCGATGTAGGCGGAGTCAATGGTGACACCCGGGCCGATGCCGCGGTCCCCTTCGAGAGCGCGCTCACGAGCGCGAAATGGGCGAGGGCGTCGGGCCGGGATCCTGCTGTAAGGGCGAACGCAACGCCGAACGTCGCGATCGCGACCAGCCCGAGCGCCATGCGGCGAGTGGTCATGCCACCCTCGTTCCGCTGTACGTGCCCCGCCCAGCGTCGCGTCGAGCACGTTATTCTCGATCGTCGTCGGACGCTCGAGAGAGGTCGACCCCGCCGCGGTCGTGCTCATGTGGCCGGCATCATGCCGCAGGGTCGGCGCTGGTGTCGCGCTCGGGGGCTACAATGGAGCGCGATGA
>CAWAXS010000019.1:0-38034 GCA_963786055.1 uncultured Actinomycetes bacterium
GCCCGTCCCCGACGGCCGGCGCGTCGACAAGACGCTCTTCTCGCTGCTCCCCGGCGAGTAACCGTCACACGGACGCCTGCCGCACGGTCGGCATATCGTGGAGGTGTGGTACAGGCCCCGGGATCGACGGTTGCCCGGCAGGGCCCGATCGGGCCGATCGGCGGCTTCCTCGAGCGGTTTCGGCGCACCCCGGGGATGCCCGCCCGGGTCGGCGACGAGGCGGCCGTCGAGCTCGCCCCCGTCTTCGCTGCCCTGGACGCGCTCGAGCGCGAGGCGCAGGCACTCCGCGACGGCTCCGAGCGCATGGCGGCGCAGCGGCTCCACGACGCGCGCGAGGAGGCCGCGGCGCTCGCGGCCGAGGCGCACCAGCGCGCGGGCTTCGAGCGCGGAGACGCTTTGAAGGCGGGCCTACGCGCTGCAGACGTGGAGACGGCGGAGATCCTGGCCGCGGGAGAGGCGGAGGCGAGCTCGATCCGGAGCCGCGGCGAAGAGCGCCTGCCGGCGCTCGTGGCCGAGGTCGTCGAACGCGTGCGCGAGGGTGCCTCGTGAATCCCGGGTGGATCGCGGGAGGCGTTCGCGCCCGGCTGCTGCTCGAGCACCGTGCCGGGGCCGAGACCGCGCGAGAGCTCGGGCGGTCGCCGTCGCTGGGCCGCGCGCTGGAGGTGCTCGCCAGAACGCCGTACGCGCCCGCCGCGGTCGCGGGGCAGGGGCTCGAGGACGCGCAGCGGGCCGTCGCCGCCTCGGTCGCGTTCTCGTGCCGCGTGCTCGCCGCCTGGCTGCCACGCGAGGCGGCGGTCGGCATCAGGGCCATGGCGTCGTGGTTCGAGCTCGCGAACATCGAGGACCGCATCGCCTACCTGGAGGGCGGGGAGCTGCGACCCCCGTTCGAGCTGGGCGTCCTCTCGTCGGTCTGGGACGCGGCAGCTGCCGCCGGGAGCCTGGACGAGCTGCGCCGGCTCCTGGGCCGTTCGGTCTGGGGCGACCCGGGCAGCGACGAGCCGCAGGAGATCCAGCTGTGGCTGCGGGTGTCTTGGGCGAGGCGGGTCGCGAGGCAGGCGCCCGCGGCCGGCTCCTGGGCGGACGGGGCGCTCGCGATCCTGCTCGCCGCGGAGATGTTCGTTGCGGGCCGGTTCTTCGACCCGGCGGTCGCGCGTCGGCTGGGGCTCGACGAGGCCTGGCGCGACGCGACGACGATCCCGGCCCTGCGCGAGCGCCTGCCCGGCCGGGCAGCGTGGGCGCTCGCGGGCGTCGACGAGCCGTCCGACCTCTGGCGTGCCGAGCCGACGTGGTGGCGGCGGGTGGGAAGCGACGCAGAGTCGATGACCCGCCGACGCCTCGACGATCCCGGGGTGGTGCTCGGCGCCGTCGCGCTTCTCGCGCTCGACGCAATGCGGGTGAACGCTGCGCTCGCCGTCGCCGCTCGGTCGGGCGCCTCGCCGGCGGCGGAGGTGCTCGATGCCCTCTGCTGACGTCGTCCTGCCGGCGAGGATGAGCCGCATCGCCGTCGTCGCCCCGCGATCCCGTGGGCGCGACGCCCTCGTCGAGCTCGCGCGCAGGGGCACCGTGGAGCTCGTGGGCAATCTGCCGCCGCCCGAGGGGGAGGAGGCAGAGGCGCTGCGCCGCCTCTCGCGGCGAGGGCAGGAGGACGGCGAGGGGCCGGCCCTCCTCTCCCACCGGCCGGACGCCGCCGCGCTCGAGCAGGCGGGCGGGAAGCGGCTGCTCGAGGGCGAGGTCGAGCTGAAACGCCGTGCACGCCTGGCGGTCGACCACGGCTCCTTCACCGCCTGGCTCGGGTGGACGCCGAGCGGCGGGATCGAGGACCTGAACGACGGGCTCGCGACGCTCGACGCGGCGGTCGTGGAGCTGCCGGCACCCGCCTGGGTCGAGCCGCCGACGCTCCTCAGCCCGGTGGCGGTGCAGGAGCCCTTCCGGCCTCTCGTGCGGAGCTACGGCACCAGTCCGTACCGGGACGTGGACCCCACGCTGTTCACGCTGGTCTCGTTCGTCCTCATGTTCGGGATGATGTTCGGCGACGTGGGTCACGGGCTGATGCTCGTGCTGATCGCGCTCGTGCTCCGCCGATGGAGCGGGCGGCGATTCGCGGGCATCCGCCACCTCTGGCCGATCGTCCTGGCCGCCGGGCTGTCCGCCGTGGTCTTCGGCTTCCTCTACGGCGAGGCGTTCGGGCCGACCGGCCTCCTTCCCACGCTGTGGCTCGACCCGCTCGACGAGCCGATCAAGCTCCTCGTCGCCGCGCTCGGCGTGGGAGCGGTGCTCCTCGTCGTGAGCTACGTGCTCGGCATCGTCAACCGCTGGCGTCGCGGCGGGCTGCGCGAAGCCCTCTTCGCGCAGTTCGGCGTCGCGGGGCTGCTGGTGTTCGTCGGCGGGCTCGTCGTCGTCGGAGGCGCGTACGAGAGCCTTCCGGCCGTCACGGTCGTCGGAGGGATCGTCGCAGCCGTCGGCCTGGTCCTGCTCGCCATGGGGCTCGTGCTCGACGCGGGCCGCGGAGCGGCGGCCGTCACTCAGGCGACCGTGGAATTCGTCGATGCGGTGATCAGGCTCGCGTCGAACCTCGTCTCGTTCACCCGCCTGGCTGCGTTCGGGCTGATGCACGCAGCCATCGGCGCGATCGTCTTCGCAGGGGCCACGGCGCTCTGGGGCGGTGTTGCCGGCTCCATCGCCGCCGCGCTCGTGTTCGTCGGAGGGAATCTCCTCGCGTTCGCGCTCGAGGCCCTCGTCACCGGTGTGCAGGCGCTGCGCCTCGAGTACTACGAGCTCTACTCGCGCATCTTCACCGGCGAAGGACATCCGTTCTCGCCGTGGCGGATGACCGTCCTTCAGGAGGAGGAACCATGATCGTCACGCTGGTCTCGGCCCTGCCCGCGCTTGCGCTCGTCTTCGCGGTGACCACAGCCGCCCTGCGCCGCGCGCCGGCCCGGGGCTTCAGGCGGCTGCTCGCCGTCAACGGCCTCGTGCTCTTCGCCACGCTGGGCCTCGCCGCGCTGCTCCTGCTCGGCGTCGTGGAGCCCGCTCAGGCCGCCAGCGCACCGGCGACGTCCGACTCCTGGGCCGCGCTGCTGGGCGCCGGGATCGCGGTCGCGGGGGCGGCGATCGGGGCCGGCTTCGCCGTCGCCTACACGGGCGCCGCCGCTCTGGCGGCGATCAGCGAGAAGCCGGAGATCTTCGGTCGCACACTCGTCATCGTCGGCCTTGCCGAGGGCATCGCCATCTACGGGCTCGTCATCGCGATCATCCTGATCGGCAAGGCATGAGCCGAGTCGTCGCGATCGGAAAGGCCGTCGAGCTCGCGGGCTACGCGCTCGTCGGCGTCGAGGTCGTGGACGCGCCGGAGCCCGCGCTCGTGCGACGGGCGTGGGCCGACGCCGCCGGCGCGGCCTCGCTCGTGCTCCTGACGACGCAGGCTCGGGCAGCGCTCCCCGACCGTCTCGAGGCCGGCGGCTTCCTGTGGACGGTCGTCCCGGCATGAACCTCGAGCCGCTCCGGCGCGCGCTCCGCGCGGAGACGGTGGCCGCAGCCGACCGCCGCCGGTCCGAGGTCACGGCGGAGTGCGAGCGCATCGTCGCGGAGGCCGAGGACGGTGCGCATGAGCTCTCCCATGAGGCACGGGTGGAGGGCGAGCGCGCTGCCGCGCGCGAGGCCGCGCGCCGTCGCGCTGCCGCAGCCCGCCGCGCGCGCGAGACGAGGCTCGCGGCGCGGCGCAGCCTCGTGGACGAGCTGCGCCGGCGCGCGCGGGAGGCCGCGCTCGAGCTCCGCGAGCAGCCGGGCTACCCGGAGCTGCTCGAGCGCCTGTCGGACGCGGCGCGGTCGCAGCTCGGTGACGACGCGGAGCTCGAGGTCGATCCTCCGGGCCGCGGCGGGGTGATCGGCCGCCGCGGCGACGCGTCGGTGGACTACACGCTGCCGGCGATGGCCGACCGGACGATCGACGAGCTGGGCGTTGCCCTGGAGCGGCTCTGGGCGTGACCACCGGCAGCGTCTACCGGGTCAGCGGGCCTGTGCTCGAGGTCGAGGGGCTCACGCCGGAGATGCTCGAGCTCGTCGAAGTGGGCGAGGCGCGCCTGCCCGGCGAGGTCATCTCCCTCCGGAACGGGCGGGCGACGGTTCAGGTCTACGCGTACACGGGCGGCGTGCGCCCCGGCGATCCCGTTGCCGCCACCGGCCATCCACTGCGCGCCACCCTCGGGCCGGGCCTGCTCGGAGGAATCTTCGACGGGATGCTGCGGCGTCTCTCGGGGGCGGACACCCTCCTCGCGGACGGCGCCCGCCCGGGGACGCTCGACGAGGCACGTCGTTGGCCGTTCACCCCCGTCGGCTCCGTGGGCGACGAGGTCGCGGCCGGCGCCGTCGTCGGCGAGGTGCAGGAGACCGAGGCGATCGTGTTCCGCGCTCTCGTCCCGCCCGGGCTCGGGGGGACGCTCGAATGGATCGCACCGGCGGGCGCGTACACGGTCGCCGACCCGGTTGCCCGCGTGTCGGGCGAGGACGTGTGCCTCGCGACCCAGTGGCCCGTCCGGCGCCCGCGTCCTGTCGCCGAGCGCTTGCGCGCCGACGTCCCGTTGCGCACGGGCCAGCGCGCGCTCGACCTCTTCTTCCCGGTGACTCTCGGCGGCAGCGCTGCCGTGCCGGGCGGGTTCGGGACGGGAAAGACGGTCCTGCTCCAGCAGATCGCGAAGTGGTGCGACGCCGACGTGATCGTCTACGTCGGCTGCGGCGAGCGGGGCAACGAGATGGCCGACGTCCTCGAGGAGATGGCGGCCCTCGAGGACCCACGCACGGCCCGTCCGCTCCTCGACCGCACGGTCCTCGTCGCCAACACGTCGAACATGCCGGTGCTCGCGCGGGAGGCGAGCATCTACACCGGCGTCACCGTGGCGGAGTTCTACCGCGACATGGGCTACGACACGGTGCTGATCGCCGACTCGACGTCCAGGTGGGCGGAAGCGCTGCGCGAGGTGTCCTCCCGCACGGGCGAGCTTCCCGCAGAGGAGGGGTATCCGGCGGGCCTCGCCTCCGCGCTCGCCGCCTTCTACGAGCGGTCGGGGCGGGTGCGAACCTCCGGGGGCGCGGACGCTTCGGTCACGATCATCGGTGCCGTCTCTCCCCCCGGTGGCGACATGACCGAGCCCGTCGGAGCCCACACGCGCAGGTTCGTGCGTTCCGTGTGGTCGCTCGACGCCGACCTCGCCTATGCACGCCATTACCCGGCCGTGAGCTGGCGCGACTCCTCGTCGCGGGACGTCGATCGCGTCGCCGAGTGGCACACGACCAGCCAGGAGCCACAATGGGCTGCTCGGCGTGTGCGTGCTCTGCGCCTGCTGGCCGACGCCGACCATCTCGAGTCGATCGCGCAGCTCGTGGGCGCCGGCTCGCTGCCCGACCACGAGCGCGTGACGATGCTGGCGGGCCGACTGCTCCGCGACAGCGTGTTGCAGCAGAGCAGCCTCAGCGTCAACGACGCGTACTGCCCGCCGGAGAAGCAGCAGGCCCTCCTCGACCTCGTGCTCGAGGTGCACGACCGTTGCGCGGCGCTCGTGGAGCGAGGTGTCCCGTTCGCCAGGGTCGAGGAGGTCGACCTCTCACCCGTGACGCGGGCGCGAGACGTGGTGCCGCCCGACGACGCGGCTGCGGTCGGTGAGATAGCGACGGGCATCCTGTCCGCCCTCGGGGAGCTCACGTGAGCCCGCGTGCGCCTGTCGAGTACTCGTCGGTGACGTCGATCGACGGGCCGCTGCTCTGCGTCGAGGGCGTGCGGGACGTCGGGTGGGACGAGGTGGTCGCCATCCACCTGCACTCGGGCGAGACACGCCACGGCGTCGTCCTCGAGGCCAGCGGCGAGCTCGCCGTCGTGCAGGTCTTCGAGGGCACGACCGGGCTCGCCCTCGACAGTGTCCGCGTCTCGTTCGGGGGCGGCCCGATGCGCGTCCCGGTGGGTGAGGCGTGGCTCGGCAGGGTGTGCGACGGCCGCGGCCAGCCGCTCGACGGCGGCCCGCCCGTCTTCGGCTCGGAGCTCCGTCCGATCGGGGGCGCTGGTGATCAACCCGGCCGAGCGCGCGACCCCCGGCGACCCGATCATGACCGGCGTCTCGGTCGTCGACGGGCTGGCGACGCTCGTGCGCGGGCAGAAGCTCCCGATCTTCTCCGTCGGCGGTCTCCCGCACCTCGAGCTGGCCGCCCAGATCGCCGCGCAGGCCACCGTGCGAGACGAGCCGTTCGCGGTCGTCGTCGCGGCCATGGGCGTGACGAATGCCGACGCATCGGCCATGCGGGAGCGACTCGAGAGACGGGAGTCGGCGGCCGACCTGGTGCTCGTCCTCAATACCGCGGACGACCCCCTGGTCGAGCGGATCACGGCTCCCCGTGTGGCGCTCACCGTGGCCGAGCACCTCGCATTCGACCTCGAGCGGCACGTGCTCGTGGTGATGGCGGACATGACGAGCTACTGCGAGGCCGTGCGCGAGGTCTCCTCGTCCCGGGGCGAGATTCCCAGCCGGCGCGGCTACCCCGGCTACCTCTACAGCGACCTGGCGAGCATCTACGAGCGGGCCGGGCGGATCCGGGGCGGACGCGGGTCGCTCACGCAGGTGCCCGTCCTGACCATGCCGGGCGGGGACATCACGCATCCGGTGCCCGACCTCACGGGCTACATCACCGAGGGGCAGGTGGTGCTCTCGCACGAGCTGCACGTCCGCGGCGTCTATCCGCCGTTCGACCCCCTGCGCTCGCTCTCCCGCCTCATGCGCCTCGGAGCCGGCGCGGGAAAGACCCGCGCCGACCATCTCGAGATCGCGTCACAGCTGTACGCGCTGGTCGCCGAGGCCCGGCGCATCGCCGACCTCGCCGAGGTCGTGGGCGCCGACGCGCTGAGCGACGCCGAGCTCGCCTACCTCCGCTTCGTCGAGTCCTTCGAGACGGAGTTCGTGGACCAGGGAGTGGAGGAGCTACGTGCGCTCGAGGAGACGCTCGACCGCGCGTGGCGCGTCGCATCGCTGCTGCCGCGACGCGAGCTGACGATGCTTTCCGAGGAGGCGCTCGCAGCCCACTACGTGGAGGGTGGACATGGCGATCAGGGTGCCGCCGGGTAGGGCGGGTCGCCTCTGGCTCATGCGCCGGCTCGAGGTGGCCGCGCGCGGCACCGACGTGCTCGACCAGAAGCGGCGCACGCTCTTGCGCGAGCGCCAGCGCACGGCGACCGCGCTCGCGAACGCGGCCGCGGCCTGGGAGCGCGAAGCGCGCCTCGCGACGCAGTCCAACGACCGCGCCCTGGCCCTGGCGGGAGAGCGCCGGCTTCGTCTCGGCGCCGTCCACTGCAGACGCCCCGCGACGGCAGAGGTCACCTGGCGGAACATGATCGGGACGGTGATCCCGACCGAGGTGCGCGTCGACATCGCGGAGTCCCCGGACTTCGTCGCGCTCGGCGGCGGCGCCACCGTCGCCTTGGCGGCCGACGCGCACCGACGGGCTCTCGCCGCCGCCGCCGCGCACGCAGCGGCACGGGCCGCCCATGAGGCGATCGAGAGGGAGTTCGCGGCGACCACGCGGCGGCTCCGGGCAATCGAGCGTCGCTGGATCCCGGAGCACGAGCGGGCCCTGCGGCGGCTCGAGCTCGAGCTCGCCGAGCGTGACCTCGAGGACATCGCCCGCGCGCGCTTCGCGCGTGATCGGGCCTGACGCCCCGAGCAACGAACAGCGGGGCCGCGTCGACGCCCTCTTGTGCACCAGGGGTCGCTGGGTCTCGCCGGCGATCCGGCACGGAGATCGCGACCCACGGCCGGCGGTATGGTCGGATGCGTGCTGCCCGTCTCGATTCTGGACCTCGCCCCGATCGTCGTGGGCGGAACGCCCGCGCAGGCGCTGCGCAACTCGCTGGACCTCGCGCAGCATGCGGAGCGGCTCGGCTACAGCCGCTACTGGGTCGCCGAGCACCACAACCTGAGCGGGATCGCGAGCGCTGCGACCTCCGTCGTGATCGCGCACCTCGCACAGGGGACGCAGAAGATTCGCGTCGGCGCCGGTGGGGTGATGTTGCCGAACCATCCGCCGCTCGTGATCGCCGAGCAGTTCGGGACCCTGGAGGCGCTCTTCCCGGGCAGGATCGATCTCGGCCTGGGGCGTGCGCCCGGCACCGACCAGGTGACGCTGCGGGCGCTCCGGCAGGATCCGAGTGCCGACTCGTTCCCCCACGACGTTCTCGAGCTGCAGGCGTTGCTCGGCGATCCGCAGCCGGGCCAGACGGTGTTCGCCATCCCGGGGGTGGGATCACACGTTCCGCTCTGGATCCTCGGCTCGAGCCTCTACGGCGCGCAGCTCGCGGCGGCACTGGGGCTCCCGTACGCGTTCGCATCGCACTTCGCGCCCGACGCGCTGCTCCCCGCGCTCGATGTCTACCGGGCCCGCTTCCAGCCGTCGGCGCAGCTGAAAGAGCCGTACGCGATGGTCGCTGTGAACGTCGTTGCCGCGGACGACGACGCTACGGCCATCCACCTCTTCACCTCCGTGCAGCAGTCGTTCACGAACGTGTTCCGCGGCGCTCGCGGGCAGCTGCCGCCACCCGTCGACGACATCGAGGCGTACTGGTCGCCGGAGGAAAGGGCACGCGTCTCCCACATGCTCGGCCGCTCCTACGTCGGGTCGGCGGACACGGTTCGAGCTGGCCTCGAAGGAGTGATTGCCGAGACGAGAGCGGACGAGCTCATCGTTGCCTCCGCGATCCACGACCACGCGGCACGAGTCCGCTCGTACGAGATTCTCTCGGGCGTCCGGCAAGCACTCCGGCTCCCGCTTTCCGCTTGAGACGAGCGACGTAACGTTCCGCGGCAGTCGACCTTCTGCGTGGTGCTCCAGGTCGCCCGGATGCTGCGGTTGACGTACGCGTGACCTGCTCCGTCAAGCCGACTTCGGTCGTCTGTCACTCGTGCAGACGGGACGGTCTGCCGAAATACGTGAGAGCGCCCCGGACGGACTCCAGCACCCCGACCGGGGCGCGGCCCGCGTCACGATCGAATCGACCCGTCTGGTCGCGAGGGCGTGGCCCGGGCGTCCTGGTTCCGTTCTCGCTGCCGCGTGCTCCACGCCACAGCAAGGCTTCCGCATCCACTCGGCGTGATGCCTCAACTCGTCGTCGCGCACTGAATGCCCTGCGCACCTGGCCGGTGCGCGGCGTGGGGAGTACAGTCGCTGCACCCGTGCGAGGCGTGCTGACCGCCGTCGCGATCGTCCTCGCCGTGCCGGCGCTCGCTCTCGTCGGCTGGGCCGCCACACGGGACGACGACGGGCAGGAGCTCGGGGCGCTGCTCGACCATGTGGTCGACGCCGGGGCGCCGGGGGCGCTGATCGTCGTGAAGGACGGGTCGACCGTGCGCGTCGAGGCGCGCGGCTTCGCCGACCGGGCCGCGGCTCGGCCGATGCGGGCCGACGGTCGCTTCCGCATCGGCAGCGTCACGAAGACGTTCGTCGCGGCGCTCGTGCTCCGGCTCGTCGAGGAGGGCAGGCTGCGGCTCGACGACCCGGTCGAGCGCTGGCTTCCGGGCCTCGTCCCGGGCGGCCGCTCGATCACCGTGCGACACCTCCTCTCCCACACCGCGGGCCTTCCCGACTACGTCGAGGATCCCCGCCTGCGGAGAGAGCCGGAGCGGCGGTGGACGCCGACGGAGCTCGTCTCGCTCGCGCTCGCGCGCTCCCACGAGCGAGGCCCTCCCGGCGGCGCGTTCGCCTACTCGAGCACCGACTACGTCCTCCTCGGCCTGATCGCGGAGAAGGCAGGCGGCGCAGCTCTCGGAGACCAGCTGCGCGACCGGTTGTTCGAGCCGCTCGGCCTGCGCCGCACGAGCTTCGAGCCCGGCGACCTGCACGGCGACTACGTCCACGGCTACCGGGCGCCGTCGCACCAGGGCGTCGTGACCGGCGCGCCCGTCGACATCGGCGCTGAGCCTGCGTGGTGGACGTGGGCGGCGGGCGGGATCGTCTCGACGCCGGGTGACGTGCAGCGCTTCTTCGCCGCGCTCCTCCGCGGACGGGTGCTCGGGCCCGCCGTCCTCCGCGAGATGGAAACGCTGGTGCCCGCCGGTCGGCAGCGCTACGGCCTCGGGATCGCGACGTTCCCGACCCCGTGTGGATCCGCCTGGGGCCACACGGGCAACGTCCAGGGCACGGTCGCCGTCGCGTGGAACACGCGGGACGCCTCGCGCCAGCTCGTGCTCGTCGTCAACACCTACCCGCTCTCGGGCGAGCTGGAGGCGGCGGTCAGGCGGGCCCAGCTCGACGCGTTCTGCGACGGCTCGTGACGGATCAGGCCGACGCGGTCTTCTTCCGCCAGCTCGTCAGGTCGAACTCGCGGTTCAGCTCCTTGAGCACCACCCGGGCGATCATGTCGCCGCCCTCGCGCTCGAAGTGGACGCCGTCGGCGGCGCGGACCTTCTGGAGCCGCCCGGAGCCGTCGGCCAGGTACTCGGTGAAGCCGCCGTCGTCGCCGGCGAACATCGTGTACGTGTCGATGTAGGCCGCGCGCCCCTCGCGCTTCCGCGCCTCCTTCTCCACGACCGCGTTGACGACGTCGAACCGCTGCGTCTGCTCGGACGAGGTGGTCTGCGGAAGCCCGATCCAGATGACGAACGCGCCGGCCCGGTTGATGACGTCCATGAGGCCGCCGACCCGGCGCGCGTACTCCTTGCGCCACGCCCAGCCGCCGAAGTCCCCGATCAAGACACCCTCCGGGACGCCGGTCATGTACGCCTTGTCGTCGTTGCCGCCGAACGCCAGCACGACGGCGCGCGGCCGGAGCTTCTTCACGCTCTGCCTGATCTCGTCGAACCAGTTGAAGACGTCGGGGCGCGTGAGGCCGGTCGCGACCCGCCCGTCGACACCGCCCACCGACTCGATCGCGGCGCTCGATCCCGCGGCGCGGAGGATCGCGTAGCCCGGGGTGATCACGAGCGAGTCGCCGGCGACCCAGAGGCGGAGCTTCCGCTTCGGCGAGAACGCGAGCTTCCTGGGCGCGGCGGGCTTCGGCCTGGCCGGTGCGACCGACGGAGTCGGGCCGCCGGAGGTCGCGCCGGTGGACGTCTGCGACGGCGCGGGTGCGGGGAGGCCGAGGTCGGTGTCGATCTCGTCCGCATCCGTGCGGCCGACGAGTGCCTGGACGCCCTTGCGCGGCCGGTCGAGCAGGAGGGCGTGGCTGACGTCGGCGAGCGGGCCGGTGAAGGCGAGGGCCACGTCGCGCTGCCAGCCGTCCGGCTTGTTGTAGGCCGACTTGTGGATGCCGGGCGCGTCGAGCAGGAGGCCGATGGCCAGGGCGAGGACGCAGACGACGAGCGCGTGGCCCGCGCTCCACTGTCTCCTGGGCGGCCCGTCGTCGTCCTCGCGGCGGCGACGGCTGCGCGTCTCGGCCCGCGAGGGCGCGGACGTGTCCGGCGCGGCGCGCTCGAGCGTGCGCGTCTCGTCGTCGGGGAGTGGCGGAAGCGGAGGAAGCGGGCTGTCGGTCATCAGAACTGGAAGTAGATGAAGGGTGCCACGCCCTCCGGCCCCAGGACGCTCGTGAGCATGAGCGCCAGGGCGAGCACGGTCGCCTGGCCGAGGACGGGGAGCCGGGAGAAGCGGGCCATGACGAGCCGCGGGATCCGGGCCGGCAGGTACTGGGAGCCGATGCCGACGGCGATCGCCAGCAGGACGCCGGTCGTGACGAGCGGGGACGGCTCGCCCCACTGCGTGAACAGCCCCGCGATCATGTCCCAGGCGGCGCCGAAGGAGTCGGAGCGGAAGAAGATCCAGGCGAGGCAGACGAAGTTGAACGTGAGGATCCGGGCGCGCCAGCGCGGCCACCCGGCCGCGACGCGGGCGGCCGCGCCGCGCCGCTCGCGCCGCCAGCGCTCGAAGGCCAGCGCCGTGCCGTGGAGCCCGCCCCAGACGACGAACGTCCAGGCCGCCCCGTGCCAGAGGCCGCCGATCAGCATGGTCAGCAGCAGGTTGCGGTAGGTGAGGAGCGTGCTCCCGCGGCTGCCGCCGAGCGGGATGTAGACGTAGTCCCGCAGCCAGCGCGAGAGGGTCATGTGCCAGCGTCGCCAGAAGTCCTGGACGGACACGGCCGCGTACGGTGAGTCGAAGTTCTGGGGGAACGTGAAGCCGAGCAGGAGCGCGATCCCGATCGCGATGTCCGTGTAGCCCGAGAAGTCCGCGTAGATCTGCACCGCGTAGGCGTAGACGGCGATCAGGATCTCGAGCGACGAGTGCTGGCCGGGCGCGGCGAACACCGGGTCGACGATCGAGGACGCGAGGTAGTTCGCGATCACCACCTTCTTGAAGAGGCCCGTCGCGATCAGGTAGAAGGCCCGGCTCGTGTCGACCCGGCGGGGGTCGCGCGGCTTGTCGATCTGCGGGATCAGCTCGGAGGGGCGGACGATCGGGCCGGCGACGAGATGGGGGAAGAACGAGAGGTACACGGCGAACCGCTCGAGGGTCGTGGGCTCGAACTCGCCGCGGTACGCGTCGACGACGTAGCTGATCGCCATGAACGTGTAGAAGGAGATCCCGACCGGGAGCACGATCGACTTCAGCCCCAGGGGGACGTCCAGCCCGACGACCGAGAGCAGGTTGTCGGTCGAGGAGACGAAGAAGTCGTAGTACTTGAAGTAGCCGAGCACGCCGAGGTTGCCGGCGAGCGCGAGGACGAGGAGCGCCTTGCGCCGGGACGGGGCGCGGGCGCGCCAGATCCGCACCGCCAGCAGCTGGTTCCAGAGGGTGCAGCCGGCGAGCAGGAAGATGAACCGCCAGTCCCACCAGCTGTAGAAGACGTAGCTCGCGACGATGATGAACGGCCGCCATCGGTGCGGCCACGGCATCGTCAGCCACGAGAGCGGCAGGACGATCAGGAAGAAGATCGCGAACGTTGCGGTCGGGAAGAGCACGCGGGGCCGAAGCCTACGGGCCTCCCTTTGTTCGCAAGGCGGGGATCCGCAGGAGCGGATCCCCGCCGCTCGGATCCCCTCCTTCGGCGGGGCAGACCCCTGAAGGCCGCCGCTTGCGCGGCGGCACAGTCGGCCGGGGCTTCTCTCGCGAGGCCTCGGTCGCCGCGGCGCTCGTCTGGCGGAGCTTGCGCGCTACGAGGCGGGCCGCTGCGCGACCGTCGACTCGGTGTCGTCGATGGGCGGCGGGAGCCGCGTGACCTCGGTGACGTTGTCGCCCGAGGCGGCGTCGAGCAGCGTCTGCTCCACGGGTGGGCTGAACCATGCAGGATCCGCTCCCGCCGGAGCGGCTACCGCGGGGGCGTAGAAGGGGATCTCCGGCCGACGGTCGGCCCGCGAGGCCGCCCACTCGATGAGGGCGACGAGCACCCACGCCCCGACCATCACGCCGCCGATCGCGACCGCATCGAGGTCGGCGATCGCAGCGGCGGCCGCGGCCGCGGCGAGGAAGAGGCCCTCCAGCAGGAGCCGGGGCACCTGCGGACGGCGGCGGACCGGAACGTCGAGCGACCCCACCCACGCGTAGCTGCCGGGAGGCGGAAGCACGTCGATCGCCGGGGCGGGGAGGGCGGACGTCGCGCCGAGGCGCCGCACCTCCTCGTGCAGCGCGGTCATCTCCTGTTCGAGCCGCGTCAGGACGCCGGCGACGTCGTCCCCGGTCGGCTGCTCGCTCACGTAGGAGGCTCCTGCAGGGCGTCCATCGCGTCCATCGCCTCCTGTGCCTTGGCGTGCACCCGCGCGCGACGCTCCTCGAGCGTCTCGGTCGGCGCGGGAGCCGCCGTCGTCGAGGGCGTCTCGGCCGCCGCTCGCGGCTCCTCGCGCGTCTCGGAGAGCTTCCGGCGGAGCGCCTCCGCGGGATCGGCTCCGGGGGGCCCGATCGTCGTCCGGACGGGAGCCGCAACCTGCGCGCGGCGGGCCGCCAGGATGCGCGCGAGCGCGGCGATGCCCACGAGCCCCGCCATCCAGCCGAAGAGCTTTCGCACGGCGGCATCCTAGCTCGGACGCTCCGCTGCTACCCTTCCGCGGCTTCCTGCCACGCCGCGCGCCGCCGCTCCCGGGCGTCGCACCACCCGGCGGGGCCGATTCAGACCGAAGGAAGGAGAAAGGGAACGCGTGACCGAGTACGAGATTCTTTTGCTGCTGGACCCCGAGCTGGCCGAAGAGAAGCAGGCCGAGGTCGTCGGACGGCTGCGCACGCTGATCGAGGAGGGCGACGGGACGTTCGAGCGCCACGACGTGTGGGGCCGGCGCAAGCTCGCCTACCCGATCGACAAGAAGGAGGAGGGCGTCTACCACCTCCTGAGCTTCACCGCGAGCCCGGAGACGCTCGACGAGCTCTCCCGCGTGCTGAAGATCGACGACGACGTGATGCGCCACATGGCGACGCGTCGCCCGGAGGGGGTCCGTCCGAGCCAATAGCGGTCGGCGCTGCGATCGGCGACGATGCCGAGACCGGGCCCGCGGACACCCTGGAGGAGGAGTAATGGCCGGCGACATCAACCGTGTGACGCTCGTGGGGCGCCTCACCCGCGACCCGGAGCTGCGGCACATCCCGTCGGGAACGGCCGTGCTCGAGCTCGGGCTCGCCGTGAACGGCCGGCAGCAGGACGATGCCGGGAACTGGGTGGACAAGCCGAACTTCTTCGACGTGAAGGTGTACGGCCGCCAGGCCGAGACACTCGCCCAGCACCTCCAGAAGGGACGCCGGATCGGCGTCGACGGCCGCCTCGACTGGCGATCGTGGGAGGCGCAGGACGGGACGAAGCGCTCGAAGGTCGACGTCGTGGCGCAGAACGTGCAGTTCCTCGACAGTCGAGGGGACGGCGAGAGCGGCGGTGGCTACATCCCCGCGGACGCCGGCGCGACGCCTGCCGGCGACTTCCCCTCGTCCCCGACCGACGACGACATCCCGTTCTAGGAGGCCACGATGGCTGCGAAGACGCAACCACGCAAGCGGCCCGGCCTCGGGACGACCGGCGGCCGGCGCAAGAGCTGTCACTTCTGCAAGGACAAGGTCGCGGAGGTGGACTACAAGAACGCCAACCAGCTGAGGCGCTACATCTCGGAGAAGGGCAAGATCCGCAACCGCCGCATCACGGGCGCGTGCCGCGGCCACCAGCGGCAGGTCGCGGTCGCGGTCAAGCGGGCCCGCGAGATGGCGCTCTTGCCGTACGTGCAGGGGGCGTGATGGAGGTCATCCTCACGAAGGACGTCGAGAAGCTCGGGCTCAAGGGCGAGGTCGTCGACGTCAAGCGCGGCTACGCCCGCAACTACCTCCTGCCGAGGCGGCTCGCCGAGGTGGCGACCGCCGGCCGGGTCGCCGAGCTCCGCCGCATCGAGTCGGAGCGAGCGCGCCACGAGGCGCGGTCGGCCGAGCAGGCCGGCGAGATCGCCGAGACGCTGACGAAGACCGTCCTGCGGTTCGAGGTGAAGTCGGGCCCGACCGGCGCGCTGTTCGGCTCGGTGACCCCGACCGACATCGCCGAGGAGCTCTGGCGGACGCGGAAGATCCGCGTCGACCGGCGCAAGATCGACCTGGACGTGATCAAGCGGATCGGTCGCTACTCGATCCCGGTGCACGTGTTCGAGGGGGTCACCGCCGAGGTGAAGACCCTCGTCGTGCCGGAGGGTGGCGAGCTCCCGCCGGAGGAGGAGCTCGCGGCACTGGAGGCGGCCGAGCGGGCCGAGGCCGAGGCCGCGGCGGAAGCGCATGCCGAGGCGCTCAGGGCGACCGAGGAGGCGCTGACCGAGGTGGAGCCGCCGGCACCGGAGGTCCCGGACGACGACGACGCTATGGCGGCCGTCGAGGCCGAGAACGAGTGACCAGAGGGCCCCGCATGGGGCCCTCTCTCGTTCCCCACAGCGTCGTCCACACTTCCCACAGCGCGGCCCTCGGGGGTGTGGACGAGCGCAGGAAAACTCCGCAGCGAGCGGGCACCGCCGACGAACAGTTTCGCGCGCTCCGGTGGACAACCGTGTCCGGCGTTGGGGATAGCATGGGAACATGTGTTCCGTTCTTCCTGCTCCGCGCCACGGGTCCCTGGGGGACGCGTCCCGTCTGGACGCGGCTCGGCCCGACGGCTTTGATGCTGCCTCGTGAGCACGGCGCACGCACTCCCGACGGCCGAGGTGCCGCCGCAGAACCTCGAGGCGGAGGAGGCCGTGCTGGGGGCGATGCTGCTCTCGGAGAACGCGATCGGCGCGGTGACGGAGATCATCGGGGCGTCCGACTTCTACCGCGGTTCCCACGGGACGATGTATCGCGCCTGCCTGGCGCTCTGGGCGAAGGGCGAGCCCGTCGACGCGATCACGCTCGCGAACGAGCTCGAGGAGCGGGGCGAGCTCGAGCAGGTCGGCGGCAGCGCCCGCGTTGCGGAGCTCGCAGCGCTCGTCTCGGCGACGGCGAACGTCGAGCACTACGCGCGGATCGTCAAGGAGACCGCAACCCTCCGTGGGCTGATCCAGGCGGGCCAGGAGATCGCGCGGCTGGGCCGTGAGCGGCTGGGCGAGACGGCGGAGCTGGTCGACCGTGCCGAGCAGATCGTGTTCGACCTCTCGCAGCAACGGGTCACCGGCGATTTCGACCACATCGGCCCGCTGCTCACCGAGAGCTTCGAGCGGATCACGAAGCTCTACGAGGCGGGTGTGGACGTCACCGGCATACCGTGCGGGTTCCGCGACCTCGACCGCCTCACCTCCGGGTTCCAGCCCGGCAACCTCGTGATCCTCGCGGCCCGGCCGTCGATGGGGAAGTCGGCGCTCGCGCTCTGCATCGCGGCGAACCTCGGCGTCCGCAGCCAGACGCCGGTTGCGCTGTTCACGCTCGAGATGTCGAAGGCCGAGGTCACGCAGCGCCTGATGTGCAGCGAGGCGAAGGTCGAGTCCGACCGGGTGCGCTCCGGGAAGCTCACCCAGGAGGACTGGCCGCGGCTCACGGCCGCCTGCGACAAGCTGATGAAGTCGCCGATCTACGTCGACGACACGGGCTCGATCACCATGATGGAGCTCCGGTCGAAGGCCCGCCGGCTGAAGAGCCGCGAGCCGGGCCTCGGCCTGATCGTCGTCGACTACCTCCAGCTGATGACGTCGGGCTCGAGCGCGGAGAACCGCGTGCAGGAGGTCTCGCAGATCTCGCGGAACCTCAAGGTCCTGGCGCGCGACCTGGACGTGCCGATCCTCGCCCTCTCGCAGCTCTCGCGCGCGGTCGAGCAGCGCCACGACAAGCGGCCGATCCTGTCCGACCTGCGCGAGTCGGGGTCGATCGAGCAGGACGCGGACCTCGTGCTGTTCGTCTACCGCGACGAGTACTACAACGGCGAGGAGTCCGACCAGCAGGGGCTCGCGGAGCTGATCCTCGCCAAGCACCGCAACGGTCCCACCGACGCGATCAAGCTCAGCTTCCTGCGGCGCTACGCGAAGTTCGCCGACCTCGCGGGCGCCGCGCAGGCTGCCTAGACGGGCTCGGGCACACGGCTCGGCCACCGGTGGGCCGGGGCGCGTGCGAGAATGGGCCACGTGCCCGCGACCGTGATCGTCGGGGCGCAGTGGGGAGACGAGGGGAAGGGGAAGATCGTCGACCTGCTCGCCCAGGAGTCCGACCTCGTGTGCCGCTACCAGGGCGGCCCCAACGCGGGGCACACGATCGTCGTCGACGGCGAGGTGTACAAGATCCGCGCGATCCCCTCGGGGATCGTGGCAGGCGTCGCGAGCGCCATCGGCGCCGGCTGCGTCGTCGACCCGGCGGTGCTGATCGAGGAGCTCGACGACCTCGAGGCGCGCGGTCACCGTACCGACGGCCTGGTCTTCGTCTCCGGGAACGCCCACCTGATCATGCCCTGGCACGTCGCGCTCGACGGCGCCCGCGAGCGCCGCCTCGGCAACCTGCAGATCGGCACGACACGGCGCGGGATCGGCCCTGCGTATGCCGACAAGGCAACACGCATCGGGATCCGGGTGCAGGACCTGCTCGACCCGAAGATCCTGCGAGAGAAGGTCGAGCTCGCAGCGGGCGAGAAGAACGTCTGGCTCGAGCGTGTCTACGGGATCGACCCGTTCGACGCCGAGGAGGTCGTCGCCCGCACGCTCGACCACGCCGTGCGGCTCGCACCCTATGTCGAGGACACGTCGCTGCTCGTCGACCGTGCCCTCCGCGACGGACGCGACGTCCTGTTCGAGGGGGCGCAGGGAACGCTGCTCGACCTCGACCACGGGACGTATCCGTTCGTCACCTCGTCGAGCCCGATCGCCGCCGGCGCCGCGGTGAGCTTCGGCATCGGCCCGCAGCGCATCGACGAGGTCGTGGGCGTCTCCAAGGCGTACGTGACGCGGGTCGGCGAGGGCCCGTTCCCGAGCGAGATCGACGGGCCCGCCCAGGACCGCGTCAGGGAGATCGGCGGCGAGTTCGGCACCGTGACCGGCCGCGAGCGCCGCTGCGGCTGGCTCGACCTCGTGGCGCTGCGCTTCGCCGTCCGGGTGAACGGGATCACGTCCCTCGCGCTGACCAAGCTCGACGTGCTCTCCGGGTTCGACGAGATCCCGGTCTGCGTCCGATATCGCCTCCCCGACGGATCGCAGACGGAGGACTTCCCCGCTCACCAGTCCGACTTCCACCACTGCGCCCCGGTGTTCGAGACCCTTCCGGGGTGGCGCGAGGAGCTCACCGGGCCGGCGCTGCCCGCCGCGGCGGCAGGCTACGTCGCGTTCGTCGGCGACGCGCTCGGCGTTCCGGTGACGCTCGTCGGCACGGGCGCGTCGCGCGATGCCGTGCTCGCGCTGTAGCTCGTAGACTCGGGCGGTGCGCGTTCTCGTCGTCGGCTCGGGCGGTCGCGAGCACGCGCTCGTGTGGCGGCTCGCCTCGTCGCCCACCCTCACCGAGCTCCACGCGGCGCCCGGGAACCCCGGGATCGCGGCGCTCGCCACGTGTCATCCGGTCGTACCCGACGACGGCGACGGCCTGCTCGGCCTGGCGCGCTCGCTCGGCATCGATCTCGTCGTCGTCGGGCCGGAGGCCCCGCTCGTCGCAGGTGTGGCCGACGTCCTGCGACACGCCGGGATCCCGGTCTACGGGCCGTCGGCCGCGGCGGCTCGGATCGAGGGCTCGAAGGCGTTCGCGAAGGACGTGATGGCCGCAGCCGGAGTGCCGACCGCCGCCCTGCTCGACGCGCCGCGGGCACCGTGCGTCTTGAAGGCCGACGGCCTCGCGGCCGGGAAGGGCGTCGTCGTCTGCCGGACGGACGCGGAGGTCGTCGCCGGGCTGGAGATCGCGCGGACGTTCGACGGGCCGGTGCTCGTCGAGGAGCTGCTCGAGGGGCCGGAGGTGTCGGTGCTCGCCCTCTGCGACGGCGCGGAGGCAGTCGCTCTTGCGCCGGCGCGCGACTTCAAGCGAGCCTACGACGGCGACGAGGGGCCGAACACGGGCGGTATGGGATCGTTCGCGCCGACGGCCGAGCTCGCCGAAGACGCGCTCGAGGAACTCGTGGACACGTGCATGCGGCCCGTGCTCGCGGAGCTCGTCCGACGGGGCGCGCCGTTTGTCGGGACGCTCTTCGCCGGTCTCATGCTGACGGCGCGCGGCCCAAGGGTGCTCGAGTACAACTGCCGGTTCGGCGATCCGGAGACCCAGTCGGTGCTCCCTCTCGTCGACGGTGACCTGTTGAGCGCCCTCGCCGCCGCGGCACAGGGCTCGCTCGCCGGCGTCCCCCTCGGTCGCGGAAGCGGCGGCGCGGTCACCGTCGTGCTGACGGCGGGCGACTATCCGCGCGCGGGTGACCGCGGCACGCCGATCGAGGGCGTCGTCGAGGCCGAGGCGTCGGGCGCGCTCGTGTTCCACGCGGGGACGGCCTTGAACGACGGGCGGCTCGTCACGAACGGGGGGCGGCTGCTCGGCGTCACGGGGACGGGACCGACGCTCGCGGCGGCGCGGGCACGTGCCTACACGGCGGCCGACCTGATCCATATCGCCGGCTCCCGCCGCCGCGACGACATCGCCCTGGTCGCCGCCGAAGGGTAGTGCGGATCTCGCAAACTGCGGGCGCCTCCTGGGGCACCCCATCCCACCACCCGCTTTCCATTCTATCGTCTGACCGGGCAACAATGGGTGACGGCTTCGTGCCGACTTCGTGCCGGCTTCGTGTCCTTCCCATCGAGGCCCCGCCGGGGGCCACCTCTAGAATGGTCTCGTGATCGCGCGCTACGCCCGTCCCGCAATGGCGCGGATCTGGTCGGACGAGGCGAGGCTCTCGCGGATGCTCGAGGTCGAGCTCGCTGCCCTCGACGGCTGGAGCGCGCTCGGGGTCGTCCCCGCCGACGCCGTCGAGCGGATTCGGTCGGTCGCGCGGCCACCTTCCCCGGAGCGGGTTGCGGAGATCGAGCGGGAGACCAACCACGACGTCGCGGCGTTCGTCGACGCGGTCGCAGAGACGCTCGGCCCGGACGGGCGGTGGTTCCATTTCGGCCTCACGTCCTCGGACGTCCTCGACACTGCGCTCTCGCTGTCCGTGCAGGAGGCGGGGACGCTCGTGCTCGACGGGCTCGACCGGGCGTTCCGCGCAGTCGTCGCCCGCGCGGAGGAGCACCGCGAGACGCTCTGTATGGGGCGCACCCACGGTGTCCATGCGGAGCCGACGACGTTCGGCCTCAAGCTTGCCGGCTGGGCGTTCACCCTGGAGCGCGACCGGGTACGGCTCGAGCACGCCCTGTCGGGCCTGCGGGTCGGCAAGCTGTCCGGGGCGGTCGGCCAGTACGCGGCCATCGACCCGGAGGTCGAGCGGATCGCGTGCGAGCGTCTCGGGCTCGAGCCGGCGCCAAGCTCGACGCAGATCCTTCAGCGCGACCGCCACGCCGAGCTGCTCAACTCACTTGCGGTCATGGCGTCGTCGCTCGACCGGTTCGCGACGGAGATCCGCCATCTCGCGCGCACGGAGGTGCGGGAGGTCGAGGAGCCGTTCGGGCGAGGCCAGAAGGGGTCGTCTGCGATGCCGCACAAGCGCAACCCGATCACCGCCGAGCGGATCTGCGGCTTGGCGCGCGTCGTGCGGGCGAACGCGCTCGTCGGCCTCGAGAACGTCGCGCTCTGGCACGAGCGCGACATCTCGCACTCGTCCGCCGAGCGGATCGTGATACCCGACTCGTTCCTCGCGATCGACTACGTCCTCGACCGGTTCGCCTGGCTGGTCGAGGGGCTCGTCGTCAGGCCCGGCCGGATGCGGGCGAACGTCGATGCGAGCCACGGGCTCTTCTTCAGCCAGCGCCTCCTGCTCGCACTCGTCGAGAGCGGGCTGTCACGGGACGACGCGTACCGGCTGGTGCAGCGGCTCGCGATGCGCGCGTGGGACGAGGAGCTGGACCTGCGCGAGCTCGCCCGGGGAGACGCCGAGGTCACGGGCCGCGTTGACCTCGACCGCGTGTTCGCGCTCGAGGCGTACACCGCGCACGTCGACACCGTGTTCGACCGGCTCCGGGCGCTCGTCGCCGAGCGTGAGGCCGCCGTCCATGCCTGAGGCCCACGTCGGCAGCGGCAAGGTACGCGAGCTCTATGCGCTCGACGACGACCGGCTCCTGCTCGTCGCCACGGATCGCATCTCGACGTACGACGTCGTGCTCCCGACGGAGATCCCGGACAAGGGGCGTGTGCTGACCGGCCTCTCGGCGTTCTGGTTCGCCCGCACGCGGCACATCGTCCCGAACCACTTCCTCGCGCTGCGCCCCGACGGCCGCTCGCTCGAGTGCCGGCGGCTCGAGATGCTGCCCGTCGAGATCGTCGTGCGCGGATACCTCGCCGGCTCCGGCTGGGTCGACTACCGGGAGTCGGGTGCGATCTCCGGCCACCTGCTGCCCCCCGGCCTGCGCGAGTCCGACCCCTTGCCCGAGCCGATCGTCACGCCGGCCACCAAGGCGACCGAGGGGCACGACCTCAACATCACCGAGACCGAGGCAGAGGCGCTCTGCGGCCGCGAGCGGTATCGAGCCGCACGTGCCGCAGCGCTCGCGCTGTACGGCTTCGCCGCGGCCCATGCCGAGGAGCGGGGGATCCTGGTCGCGGACACCAAGTTCGAGCTCGGGATCGACGCGGACGGGACGGTCACGCTCGCGGACGAGGCGCTCACTCCCGACTCGTCCCGGTTCTGGCCCGCCGCCGAGTACGCGCCGGGCGGCCCTCAGCCGTCGTTCGACAAGCAGTACGTGCGCGACTGGTGCCTGCAGACGGGCTGGGACCGCACCGCACCGGGCCCGGAGCTCCCCGCAGACGTCGTCTCCGGCACGCGGGCCCGCTACGTCGAGGCGTTCGAGCTGCTGACGGAGACGGCGTTCGACGACTACGTCGCCGACCCGGAGGTCGTGCTGTGCGACTGACCGTCCTGATCCGGCCGAAAGCCGGGATCCTCGACCCCCAGGGCGAGGCCGTCCAGGCGTCGCTCGCGACTCTCGGGTTCTCGGTCACGAGCGCGCGTATCGGCCGGCTGGTCGACCTCGAGGTCGATGCGGACGACCCGGCCGCGGCACGCGCGGAGGTCGAGCGCATGTGCACGGAGTTGCTCGCAAACCCGCTCATCGAGAGCTTCGAGATCGTCGAGGAAGCCGAATGACGCCCGAGCGCCCCCGGATCGCCGTCATCACGTTCCCCGGCTCGAACGACGACGGCGACGCGCGCCTCGCCCTCGAGCAGCTCGGCGCCCAGGCGGTCTCCGTCTGGCACACCGTGACCGAGCTGCCGGTGGACGTCGGCGGCGTCGTCCTGCCGGGAGGCTTCTCGTACGGCGACTACCTCCGCTGCGGCGCGCTCGCCCGTGTGGCGCCGGTGATGGACGCCGTTCGGGCGTTCGCGGAGGACGGCGGGCCGGTGCTCGGCATCTGCAACGGGTTCCAGATCCTGTGCGAAGCAGGCCTGCTCCCGGGGGTCCTCCGCGCGAACCGACAGCTCGAGTTCCTCTGCGCCGACGTGACCGTGACCGTCGAGTCCGACGCCACGCCGTTCACCGCCGCGTGCCCGATCGGGCAAGAGCTCGTGATCCCCGTCAAGCACGGGGAGGGCAACTGGGTGGTCGACGATGCGCTCTACGCCGAGGTCCTCGACCGGGGCCAGGTGGTTCTCCGGTACGCCGAGGACGTGAACGGCTCGCGCGACCGCGTCGCGGGGATCGCGAACGAGGACGGCAACGTCCTCGGGCTGATGCCCCACCCGGAGCACGCCGTCGACCCGCTGCTCGGGCCGACGGGCGGCATCCCGATTCTCGAGGGGCTGATCGCCGCGGCGCAGGAGCGCGTCGCGTCGTCCGTCGGCCGGCAGTAGAGCGCGTCGGGAAGGCGCCCCGGCGCTCGTCCGGGGACGCTTGGCGCCCGCGGCGGTCCGTGCTCAGCTCGTCATCTCGACTCCTCGGTCACGGGTCGCCGTCACGCGATCCGAGCTCGCGCATGAGCCGCCTGAGCTCGGGCGCACGCTCGAGCACGACGCCGAGCCTCGCCAGATCCCGCTCGCGAAGCGTCACCGGCCCCCGCCGCCCGCTCCCGCCGGTGGCGTACGAGAAGCGTACGAGCCGCTCGCCGCCCCGCGTCTCGAGCAGCTCGACGCGGGTCGTGAAGCGCCTCTCTCCCGCCCGCTGCGGCACGGCGACCTCCTCGAGGCTCGAGGCCTTGCCCCAGGGTGTCGTCACCGTCGCCACGTTGGACAACGTAGCGCAGAACGTGTGACGTGTCCGTGCCGGGAGCGTGCCGACTCTGCGACGTTCGACCGACGACGCAACGTGCAACGATGTCCGACGCCGTGATGCGCGAGCTTCCCCGAGGCACGGTGACGTTCCTGTTCACCGACGTCGAGGCGTCGACCAACCTCGTCAGGCATCTCGGCAGGGAGTACGGCGACGTCCTGCGACGGCATCGCGAGCTGATCCGCGCGGCGGTCGAGGCGCACAACGGGCACGAGGTGGACACGCAGGGCGAGGGCTTCTTCGTCGCCTTCGGGCGGGCCAAGGACTCCGTGGCGGCAGCCGTCGCGGCGCAGTGCGCCCACGCCGTCGAGCCCTGGCCCGACGGGTCGGTCGTTCGCGTCCGGATGGGGATCCACACCGCGGAGCCCGAGCTGTCCGGCGACGGCTACTTCGGCATGGGCGTCCACCGGGCGGCGCGGATCTGTGCGCTCGGCCACGGCGGTCAGATCCTCCTCTCCCGGTCGACCGCCGGTCTCGTCGACGAGGACGAGATCCCCGGCCTCGAGCTGCGTGATCTCGGCGAGCACGTGCTCAAGGGACTCGACCGGCCCGAGCGGGTCTACCAGCTCGTCGCCGACGGGCTCGACGACGAGTTCCCACCGCTGCGCTCGGTGACCGCGCTCGCGCAGGCGATCGAGGGGTCGCGCTTCCCGACCGGCACGGTGACGTTCCTCGTCACCGACATGGTCGGGTCGGTCGCGATGCTCCGAACGCTCGGAATGGAGGGCTACAGCTCGACACTGGAGCGGTACGAGCTGATCGTCCGCGACGCCGTGGCCGCGCACGACGGCCACACGTTCGAGATGGTCGGCGACTCGTTCATCTCCGTCTTCGCCCGGGCGCGCGACGCGCTGTTCGCCGCGGTCGAGGCGCGGGAAGCCTTCGACGGGACGGACTGGGTCGAGGGCTGGCGACCGGGCGTCCGTATCGGGATCCACACCGGAGAGGCCGAGCGCTGGCGGTCGGGCTACGTCGGGTTCGGCCTGATTCGCGCTCTGCGCGTGTGTGATGCCGCCGACGGAGGGCAGGTGCTCGTGTCAGAAACGACCACGAGCGTCCTCGACGGGCTGGATCTCTCCGGCCTCGAGCTGCACCCGCTCCCGGAGCGCTCGCTCGAGGACTTCGACCGTCCCGTGGTGCTGCACGAGGCAGCGCGGCGCACCTGAGCCGGCGCCCGGCGGGTCGCCGACGGTCAGAGCCGCTCGACCAGGCGGAAGCGGCTGCAGACGACGAGCGTCTCGTCGTCGATCTCGACCGGTGGGTCGCCGAGCGCCGCGACCATCTCGGGGCTCGTGAAGAACCGGACGTGCGCCTCGCGCCACTCCCGGAGCGTCTCGAAGCCCTCGCCCTCGTCGATCGCGAACGCGAGGTCGACGTCGCCCATCCGCTTGACCTCGACCTCGGTCGTCTCGATCACCCCGACGCCCCGACCCTCCGAGTCGACCACGAGCTCGCGGTCACCCGGTTCCCCGACCGGCGTGCCCTCCCGCCGGTACTCCTCGAGGAGCCCCGTCGTCGACACCTTCTCGCCGTCGAGGATCGCCGCAACCAGGCGGTCGCGAAGCGGCCCCGGGAAGCCGAACTCTGCGTGCGGCAGGTCGTGCTGGGCCATGGCCCGATCGTATGCTGGCCGGGTGCACGACGTCGTGATCGTCGGGGCAGGCTCGGCGGGATGCGTCCTCGCCTCGCGGCTCAGCGAGGATCCCGGGACGAGCGTCCTCCTGCTCGAGGCGGGAGGTCGCGACCGGAAGCTCCACGTTCGCGTGCCGGCCGCGTTCTCGAAGCTCTTCCGCTCGCCGCTCGACTGGGGCTACGACACGGTTCCCCAGGCCGCTCTCGACGGCCGGCGGGTGGTCTTTCCGCGGGGCAAGGTGCTCGGCGGCTCGTCGTCGATCAACGCGATGATGGCGATCCGCGGCCATCGCGCCGACCAGGACCGGTGGCCGCGTGGCTGGAGCTGGGACGACGTCGCGGCGTCGTATGCGCGGAGCGATCTCCATTTCCCCCGGGCGAGCCAGCGCGACCCGAGCCCGCTGACGCTCGACTTCCTCGAGGCGGCGGCCGCCGACGGCATCCCGCGTGCGGCGGACCTCAACGCCGCCGACAACGCGGGCGTGGGGCTCACACCGGTCTCCATCCTCCGCGGTCGGCGCCACAGTGTCGTCGACGGTTACCTGAGACCGGTCATGCACAGGCCGAACCTGACGGTCGTCACCGGTGCGCACGCGACCCGCCTCCTCGTCGAGGGCGGTCGCGCCCGCGGGGTCGCGTACCTCCTGGATGGGCACGAGGAGGAGGCGCACGCCGCGCGCGAGGTCGTGCTCGCCGCCGGGGCGATCGACACGCCCAAGCTCCTCCTGCTCTCCGGGATCGGCCCCGCCGAGGAGCTCGAGCGGCACGGAATCGCCGTCGTCGCCGCATTGCCCGGCGTAGGCCGGAACCTGCGCGACCACCTGGCGAACGGTGTGCTCGCGACGGTCGACGCCGAGACGCTCCGGACGGCCGAGCGGCCGCGTCACCTGCTCTCGTGGCTGGCCCTGGGACGCGGCCCGCTCACGTCGAACGTGGCGGAGGCCGCAGCGTTCGTCCGCGTCGACCCCGCCGCCCCCGGGCCGGAGCTCGAGCTGATCTTCGCCCCGGTGCTGTTCGAGGAGGAGGGGACCGTCCCGCCGTCGCAGGACGGCGTCACCGTCGCCACGGTGCTGCTGCAGCCGCGGAGCGTCGGCGAGGTGAGACTCGCGTCCGCGGATCCGCTCGCCGCGCCGGAGATCGATCCCCGCTACCTCACCGACCCTGGCGGGCAGGACGCCGCCCTGCTCCTCGAGGGCATCCGTCGCGCCCGCCGGATTCTGGCGACCGCGCCGCTGGCCGCGCACGTGACCGGCGAGCTGCTCCCCGGGGCCGACGAGGTCGACGACGACGCCCTCCGTGCGCACCTGCGGGCGCGGTCGCAGACGCTGTACCACCCGGTCGGCACGTGTCGCATGGGCGAGGACGACGCGGCGGTGGTCACGCCGGACCTCCGGCTGCGTGGAGTCGAGGGGCTTCGGGTCGTCGACGCGTCCGCGATCCCCGCCCTGCCCCGCGGTCACACGAACTGGCCGACCGTGATGGTCGCCGAGCGTGCGGCCGAGCTGATGCGCGCGACGTGAGGGCCGAGGCTCCCGTCCTCTGCTGTCCCGACAAGTTCCGGGGCAGCCTCACCGCGCGCGAAGCCGCAGACGCCCTCGCGGAGGGGGTCGAGCGCGCGGGGCGCACGGCCGCCCGGCTTCCGCTCGCCGACGGCGGCGAGGGGACGCTCGACGTGCTGTGCCCGTCGGCCAGGGACCGGCGGGCGACGCGTGTGACCGGGCCGCTCGGGGCGCCCGTCGACGCGGAGTGGGGGATGCGCGGCGACACGGCCGTCATCGAGATGGCGCGGGCGAGCGGCCTCGCCCTCGTGGAGGGGCGGAACGATCCGCTCCGCGCGACGACCTTCGGCACCGGCGAGCTGATCCGGGCCGCCCTCGACGCAGGAGCCGGCAAGGTGATCGTCGCGGTCGGCGGGTCGGCGACGGTCGACGGCGGCCTGGGCGCGCTCGAGGCGCTCGACTTCGACCTACGCGGCGTCGAGGTCGTCGTCGCATGCGACGTTGCGACGATGTTCGTCGACGCGGCGCGCGTCTACGGGCCGCAGAAGGGCGCGGACGCCGATGCCGTCGAGGAGCTCGGAGGACGGCTGGCGCAGCTGGCCGAGCGCTACCGGACCGCGCGGGGCGTCGACGTCTCTCGGCTCCCGGGCGCGGGCGCAGCCGGGGGCCTCGCGGGCGGCCTCGCGTCCGTCGGCGCGCGTCTCGTTCCCGGCGCCGCGCTGGTCGCGGACGCTACCGGCCTCCGGGCCGCGCTGTCGGGCGCGTCGCTCGCGATCACCGGCGAGGGGCGCTTCGACGCAACGTCCCTCGTGGGCAAGGTCGTGGGGAACGTGCTGCACGAGGCACAGGAGCTGGGGACGCCCGTTGCGGTCGTGGCCGGAGACGCCGAGCCGGGCACCGCGGACGAGGTTCCGCGTATCACGCTGGTCGAGCTCGCCGGCTCCGTCGAGCTCGCGCTGCGCGACGCCGCTCACCTCGCGTCGACCGCTGCCCAGACGCTCGCGACGGACCCTCGCCTCCCGGCGAAAAACGCCGGTTGACGCCAAGAGCCGGTGTGGGTAACCGCACCGGCCCCGGGTGCGGGCGTCGCGAACCTGCGTGCGGACACCGACGCACCAGGAGACGACACGCATGACACAGCTCATCGACACCGGATCCGCGACCCGCAGCGAAGCCTCCCCGGAGATCCTCGTCTTTCCGGGCGACCCGGGCTGGGATGCCGCCCGCCAGGCCTGGAACCTCGCCGTCGACCAGCGCCCCGCCGTGGTCGCGCTGCCGGAGACCGTCGACGACGTCGTCGCGGCCGTCGACTACGCGCGCACCCTCGGGCTTCGCATCGCGGTCCAGGGCACGGGCCACGGCGCCCCCGGCACTCCCCTCGACGGCACGCTGCTGATCAACACGGCGCGGATGACCGGCGTCGAGATCGACGTCGAGGCGCGCGTCGCGCGCGTCGCCGCCGGGACGATCTGGATCGACGTCGTCGACGCCGCAGTCGAGCACGGCCTCACAGCGCTCCACGGCTCGGCCCCGGATGTGGGGGTCGTCGGCTACTCGCTCGGGGGCGGGATCGGCTGGATGGCGCGCAAGCACGGCCTCGCCTCGTCGAGCGTGCTCTCGGCCGAGGTCGTCACCGCCGACGGCGAGGTTCTCCGCGCGGACCCCGAGACGAGCCCGGACCTCTTCTGGGCGCTTCGCGGCGGCGGTGGGAGCTTCGGCGTCGTGACCGAGCTCGAGATCGCGCTCTACCCCGTCACCGAGGCGTTCGCCGGGTGGCTGATCTGGCCGATGGAGCGCGCCGGCGACGTGCTCGGCGCGTGGGCCGAGTGGACGCGCGACGCGCCCGAGGACGTGACGTCGCTCGGCCGGCTGCTCCAGATCCCGCCGATCCCGGAGATGCCCGAGATGCTCCGCGGCCGCCAGGTGGTCGTCGTCGAGGCGGCCTACCTCGGCGACGAGCGGTCGGGCCGCCAGCTGCTGCGCCCGCTGCTCGAGCTCGAGCCCGAGATCGACACCTTCGGGGTCGTGCCCGCGCGCGCGCTCACCGAGCTCCACCAGGATCCTCCTGCCCCGGTGCCGGGCCGCGGCGAGGGCTGGATGCTCGAGGCGTTCGACGCGTCGGCCGCCGAGGCGATCGTCGAGGCCGCGGCGATGGACGGGACGGCTCCGCTGATCTCGGTCGAGGTCAGGCACCTCGAGGGTGCGCTCGGTCGTCCCGACCCGAACGGCGGCGTGCTGTCGCATTTCGAGGCGCCGTACGTGATGTACTCGATCGGGATCGCCATGGGCCCCGAATCGGTGGTGGCGATCGACGGGAGGGTCCAGGCGATCCGCAGCGCGGCCGGGCCGTGGCTCTCACGCAGCGCGTACTTCAACTTCGCCGAGCGCGACGTCGACGCGAGCGCGCTCTATCCGGGCGGGGCCTACGGCCGCCTCGCGGAGATCCGCGCGGACGTCGACCCGGACGGCATCTTCCGGGCGAAGCACGCGATCGACTGAGGTCGGGAGGGGCGGGGAGGATCGCTCCCCGCCCCTCTAATCGTCCTCCTCGGCCAGCAGCCGGTACAGGCTGCGGCGGGCGTCGCGGAGCACTGCCTGCGCCGCCTCCAGCTGGGCCGCGGTACCGGCGTGGGCAACCTGGCGGGTTGCCGCGAGCACCTGGAGCGCGAGGTCGTGAAGCGCGACGAGCGCGTCCTCGCTCTCGCCTGCGACCGCCGTCCACGGGGCGGGCGTCGTGGCTGCCAGCTCCCGTCCGGTGTCGGTCAGCTCGTAGACGCGCTTGCCGGAGGTGGACGCCGTCTCGCGGACGAGCTCCTCGTCCTCGAGCTGCTGCAGCGTGGGATAGACCGAGCCGGGGCTCGGGCGCCACACGCCGCCGGTCCGCTCGGCCAGCTCCTGGATGATCTGGTAGCCGTGCATCGGCTGCTCGGCGAGCAGCGCGAGGATCGCAGCGCGGATGTCGCCGCGGCCCGCACGCCGGCCGAAGGCGTACCCGGGGCCGAAGCCCCCACGGTGGCGCCGCCGGTGGCGGCCTGTCATGAAGCGCACGCGGTCGTCTCCGCGGCCGCGCTGGTTGGGAATGGCGAATGCGGTCATGCCGCTCCTTTCGTTGGTTGTATCGCGATATATCGTAACACATCGATCGTCGGCAGGACGACCCGGAACGCAACGGACGCGATCTTCCGAAACGGTGGCAACCGCTCGATGCTGAAGCGCACGCGCAGCGGATCGGGGTGCGTCGCCCGGATCACGATGTGCGTGCAGACGCGCTGGGGGCCAGGGCGGGTGCGGCACGCCGGTTCCCGCGCCACAGGAGGGCGGCCGCGGCCGCCGCGGAGCCCATGAGCATGGTCGCGCAGCGTGCGGCACACGCGCGCCGCCCTATCCACTGCCCGAGGGAACGACCGCGGTCTCGACGGCCACCACCTCCGGAAGGCCGGCGGCAGCGCAGGGTCCGTCGACTCCCGCGCCGAGGCCCGTGATCCGGTCGGCGGCGCCTCCGATCGCACGCACCCGCGCGATCAGCGGCAGTGCCAGCCCGGTCACGAGCCCGCCCGCGACGAACGCGGCACCGACCGACCGTCCCTCGCCGAGGGCGCCGAGGCCGACCTGCCCGCCGATCCCGCCCGCATTCGAGATCATCGAGTCGAACGAGACGACCGTGGCGCGCTGCTCGCTCGAGACGACCTGGTGCAGGTACGCCTGGCGCACCGGGCTGGTCACGCCCGTCGCCGCGGTCACGAGCAGGAGTGCCGGCAGCGCGGCCCAGAACGAAGGGGCGAGCCCCAGAGCCACGGCGGCACAGGTCTCGACCGCGGCGGCTCCGAGCAGGAGCGTCGTCCGCCGCCCGCAGCGACCCGAGATCGCGCCGACGAGCTGGTTGCCGGCGATGGTCGACAGGGCGATGCCCGCGGTCACGAGCCCCGCGACCCACACGGCGTCGCTCTCGAGGAGATCGAGCAAGTACGGCTGGGATGCATAGAACGCCCAGCTGAGAAAGCCCATCTGCACGAACGACGCGAGCATCAGGAGCCGGAGCGGCCGCTGGCCCCACCCGTACGCGACGCCGGCTCTCGCATTGCTTGCGACCTCGCCCGGCAGCTCGGCCGCCGTCACGCGCCGCGGCGTGAAGCCGAGATCGTGCATGACGACGTACGCCACGCCGAACACGGCGACCAGCAGCGCCGACCGCACGAGGTACGGGAGCGAGAGGTCGATCTGGCCGAGAAGGCCGCCGCCGACGGTGCCCACGAGCATCGCCGCACCGGTGATCTGCTGGCCGCGTGCAAAGACGGCGTCGAGCGCCCCCTCGTACCCCGTCACGTGGAGCGCGTCGACGAGCCACGCCTCCATCGCCCCGGAGTAGAAGGTGAACCCGAGGCCCATCGCAACGGAGACGAGGGAGAACGCGACGACGCCCGCGTCGACCTCGGCGAGCCCGACGTAGAGCAGCGTCGTCGCAGCGAGCACGGACACGGAGAGCAGGAACGAGACGCGCCGCCCCAGCGTGTCGGCGACGACACCGGTCGGCACCTCGAACGCGACCATGCCCGCCGAGAACGCCGCGTTCGCGACGAACACCTCGAAGAAGCTGAGCCCCGCGTCGAGGAGGAACAGCGTGTTGACGCCCCAGATGGCGGCGGCCGACAGCGTGTAGAGGCCGGCGAGCGTGAAGTAGCCGGTGAGGACGCGACGCGACGACGGCGGGGCGGCTGCGGCGTCCCTCACGGATCAGAGCCTAGGCGTAGAGTCGCCACGTGGACGCCTACCGCACGCCCGACGAGCGCTTCGACGACCTTCGCGGCTGGCCCCACGTGCCGCGCTACGTGTCGCAGGACGGCCTCCGGGTGCACTACGTCGAGGAGGGCGGGGGCGACCCGGTGCTCCTGCTCCACGGAGAGCCGACCTGGGGGTTCCTGTACCGCAAGACGATCCCGGTGCTCTCACGCGTGGGACGGGTCGTCGTCCCCGACCTCCTCGGCTTCGGCCGCTCGGACAAGCCCCGGGCGCAGGCCGACTACACCTACGACTCGCACTACCGCTCGATCGAGCGCTTCGCGCTCGAGCTCGACCTCGCGCGGCTCACGCTGGTCGTCCACGACTGGGGAGGGCCGATCGGGCTCCGCTTCGCCGTGTCGCATCCCGACCGCGTCGAGCGGCTCGTGATCCTCAACACGGGCGTCGGCGCCGGCCGCGCGCCCTCACCGGACTGGCTCCGCTTCCGCGAGCTCGTCCGCGAGGTCGGGACCGACTTCACGGCGAGCCGCCTGGTGCAGGTCGCGTGCGTCTCCGCGCTCGACGAGGACGCGATCAGCGGCTACGACGCGCCGTTCCCCGTCGGCGAGGCCAAGGCCGGCGCGCTCGCGTTCCCCGAGCTCGTCCCGACGGAGCTCGACCACCCCTCCGCGGCGGCGATGCTCGAGGTGCGCGACAGGCTGTCTCGCTGGGAGAAGCCGGCGCTCGTCCTGTTCTCCGACTCCGACCGCGTCTTCTCGCCGGCCCACGCCGAGCGCATGGCCTCCCACATCCCGGGCGCGCTCCCCGCGGAGATCGTCGCGGGCGCGGGGCACTTCCTCCAGGAGGACAGGGGCGAGGAGATCGCGGCGCGGATCGTCCGCTTCCTCGCGGAGCCGTAGGCCCCCGAGGTAGGCCCACCGCGTGCTCCGCGGGCAGGGCTACTCGACCATGGGCAAGAACATCGTCTCGCCGCGCTCCGGCGGGGCTCCGACGGCGAAGAACCGCAGCTCCTCGTCGTGCGTGTTCGAGAGCTGCAGGGCCGTGCCCGGCTGGACGATCAGGACGCTGCCGCGCCCGAGCTCATGCCGCTCCGGCTCGTCGCCCTCGCCCATGTGGATCGTCAGTGTCCCGTCGATGACGACGAAGACCTCCTCCTGGATCGGGTCGATGTGGCGTCGTCCGACGGACCCGGCCGGATAGCGGTAGAGGTTCGCGCGCGCCTCCGTCATCGCCGGAGAGAGCTCGGCGACGAGCCGGGGATCTCCCTCGCGGCGCGGATGCCACTCGAGCTCGTCGGCGTGGAAGATCGTGTACCCCACGCGGCGATTCTCCCAGGTCCTCGAGGTCTGTGACAGGCTTTCGGGATCCGGGTCCTGTTCAGTTCCGCTGCCACCTATGGGCACTTCCTCCCGCTCGTTCCGCTCGCGCGCGCGTTCGCCGACGGCGACCACGAGGTCGCGTTCGCGACGTCCGCCTCGTTCGGCGAGCGGGTGGAGGAAGCCGGTTTCGAGCTCCTGCCGGCCGGCGCCGATCACCGCGAGCTGCAGGCGCGGTTCGCTCCCCTGCATGCCCGGCTCCAGACGATGCCCGTCCCGGACAGGCGTCCGTTCTCGTTCACGTGGCGGTTCGCGACGATCGAGGCTCCCGCGAAGCTCGTCCCGCTCCGGGACACGGCCCGGGCGTACCGGCCGGACCTGCTCGTCCACGGGTCTGCCGACCTGGCCGCGCCGATCGTCGCGGCGTCCCTCGGGCTGCCGCGCGCCAATCACAGCTTCGGGCGCGTCGTCCCGGTGGAGATCCTCGAAAGGGCGGCAGCGGAGTCCGAGCCGCTGTGGGCGGAGCTCGGCGTCGAGCCGGAACCTCTCTGTGGCGCGTTCACCGCCACGTACGTCGACATCTGCCCTCCGAGCCTCCAGAGCACGTCGCTGCCGGCGGGGACCCGCGTCGAGCCGGTGCGACCGCTCTCCCCGGTCACGGCGGACGAGTCCCCGCCGGGCTGGATCGAAGGTCTCCCCGACCGCCCGACGGTCTACGTGACGCTCGGGACGCTCCACGGGGACGTCTCGACGTACCGGGGGCTGCTCGACGCGCTCGCCGATCTCGACGTCAACGTCGTCGTGACGGTCGGCCGCGGGAACGACCCCGCGGCGCTCGCGCCGCTCCCGGCCAACGCCGTCGTCGAGCGCTACGTCCCGCAGTCGTTCATCCTCCCGCGCGCCTCGGTCGTGGTGACGCACGGCGGCTCGGGCTCGATCCTGGGCGCCCTGGCGGAAGGGCTCCCGATGGTGCTCGTGCCCCAGGGAGCCGATCAGTTCGAGAACGCCGCCCGGTGTGCCGAGCTCGGCGCGGGGCTCGTGCTGATGCCCGGCGAGGTCAGTGCGAGCGCCGTGCACGAGGCGGTCGAGACGCTTCTCGCCGAGCCCGCCCACCGGGCTCGCGCACAGGCGCTGCGTGCAGAGATCGCGGCGATGCCGCACCCGCGCGAGGTTGCCGCGCGGCTCGCCGCGTCGGTCTCAGGACCGCGCTAGCGCGCCGGTCGTGCCCGGCGCTTCCGCGCGGGGCGCGGCGCGGCCGCGCGAGCCAGCACCTCGGCGTACAGGTCGGCGACCTCGGCCGGCTCGAGGGTGAGCGTGACCTCGCCGACCATGACCTCGTGGCGCTGCCAGCTCGGCGACGTGGTCGAGCTCGGGTCCGCGAACAGGAAGACCTTTCGCTCCTCCGCGATCGAGAGCGCTGCGTCGGCGAGCCGCTCGCGATCGCCGCGGAGCAGGAGGTGGAAGAGGGGCGTCTGCGGCGGGTCGGGCACGACCTCGACGCCGTCGACCTTCGCGAGCGCCGCGGCGAGCGCGCGGGCGTGGTCGGCATGGACGGGGATCCGGTCGAGCCGCTCGTCGAGCGCCAGCTCGGCCGCGACGACGAAGGGGTGCAGCGTGACGAGGTTCCCACCGTGGCGCCGCTGCCAGACGCGCGCCTCGGCGACCAGCGCGGCGTCGCCCGCGAGCGCGGCACCCGCGATCCCGCCGAGCCCCTTGTAGAACGAGACGTAGACGCTGTCGAACTGTCCCGCGATCTCGGCGTGCGGCCGCCCGTAGTAGGGCTGCGACTCCCACAGGCGGGCTCCGTCGAGGTGCATCGCCACGTCCCGTCCCCGGGCCCATCCGACCTGGGCGACGAGGTCGTCCCAGGAGGGCAGGAGGCCCCCGATCTCCCGCTGCGGCAGCTCCAGGAGCAGCGCGGCCACCGGCTCGCGGATCCCCTCCAGGTCGTCGAGCGTGATCAGCCGGTTCGGGTCGCCGACGAGCTTGCCGTGGAGCCCGTGCAGCCGCTCGTAGCCCCTCTCCTCGTGGATCTCGAGATGGCACGTCGGGTGGAAGGCGACGGTGCGGATGCCGCGGCGGTCGCTCCAGATCCGCAGGGCGATCGGCTGCGCCATCGTCCCGCTCGGCATGAAGACGGCAGCCTCCTTGCCCAGCAGTTCCGCGACGCGCTGCTCGAGCCGCTCGATCCGGTCTCCGGACCCGTAGCGGTCGAACCGCTCCTCGTCGTCGATCGCCTCGACGACCTCCAGCAGGCGGCCCCGCGCCGCGGGGCCGCCGTGCCAGGCGTTGAGGAACCGCTCGGCGCCCCGGACGGCAGCGCGCGCTCGCTCCTCGTCAGGAGGTGGTCTCAGAATGAGCTTCGTCGTAGGGGCGCGATAGGCGCGTGCGATGCAAGGACGCAGGGAGCCTCGATAGCCGGATGCTATCGGGGCGACTGAGGACGCGGCAGCGTGCGCGCATAGCGCGTTCCTGCGGCACAAGATTCATTCTGAGACGACCTCCACGCACCGCCCGAGCTTCTCACGAATGACCGAACCTCACGTCGGGGAGCAGCCGGTCGAGCCACCGCGGCAGGGACCACGCATACCGTCCCATCACGCGGAGCAGCACCGGCATCAGCACGAGCCGGATGAGCATCGCGTCGAGGAGGACGGCGACGCCGAGGATGACGCCCATCTCCTTGGGCGGTATCGGTCCGGAGAGCGCGAAGGTCAGGAAGACGGCCACCATCACGGCCGCCGCGGCGAAGATCGTACGGCCGGAATGGGCCACTCCGCCGACCATCGCGTCGCGCGGATCGTGGGAGCGGTCCCAGTGCTCCTTCGCCGACGACAGCAGGAAGACGGTGTAGTCCATCGAGATCGCGAAGATCATCGCGAAGAAGAACACCGGGCCCCACGCGTTCAGGAAGCCCTGCGACTCGAAGCCGAGAAGCCCCTGGAGGTTGCCGTCCTGGAAGATCAGGACGCCGACGCCGAACGCCGCCGCGGTGGCGAGCAGGTTCGTCAGCACTCCCGCCAGCGCGATCAGGGGTGCCTGCAGGGCGACGAGGAGGAGCAGGAAGCCGAGGCCGAGGACGACGACGAAGACGGGGAGCGTCTTCGCCGCGAGCGCCGCCTCGAGGTCGTGGTTCTCCGCGGCAGCGCCGCCGACGAGCGCGCCCGCGGGTAGCGCGGTGCGGAGCCGGTCAACCGTGGAGCCCACCGCGGGATCGGACGGGTCGGCGGCGGGGACGGCGAGGACGAGCGCCTGGTCACCCGAGCGCTGCGCCGGCGTGACGGCGACGATCCCCGGGTCGGCTTTCAGCACCGCCTGCACCCGGGCCGCGTCGGCGGCCGGGGCGACGACCTGCAGCGTCCCGGGCGCGCCGGGGCCGAACGCCTCCTGCACCTGCGCGTAGCCGACCCTCGAGCCATCGGTCTTCGGGACGACCTTGATCGACGGCATGCCCGTGTCCAGGCGCAGGACCGGGAGTGCGAGCAGGACGAGGATCGCCACTGCGGGGATCCCGAACAGCGCCGGGCGGCGCCAGAGGAGCTCGCCCCACCGTGCGAACCGGGGCGACCGGTGCTCGCCGGCGTGGACCCACGGCAGCGCGAGCTTGTCGACGCGATCGCCGAGCCACGCGAGCACTGCGGGCAGCAGCGTGAGCGTGGCGAGGAGGATGAACGCGACGGACAGCATGATCCCGAGCGCCATCGAGCGGAACGCCGGGCTCGGCACGAGCATCACCGCGGACAGCGAGATCAGGACGGTCACGCCCGAGAACAGCACGGCCTTCCCGGCCGTGTCCATCGTGACGGCAACCGCGTCGCGGGTCGTGACCTGCGAGCCGAAGTGGGCTCCGCGGAACCGGGCGACGATGAAGAGCGCGTAGTCGATGCCGAGCGCGAGCGCGAACATGAGCGCGAAGTTCATCGACCAGATCGACACGTCGAACAGGTGCGTGATCAGAAAGAGGCTGCCGGCCGAGGCCATCAGCCCGAGGATCGTGAGGAGGAGCGGCAGCCCCGCGGCCACCAGCGAGCCGAACGCCAGGAGGAGGATCGCCAGCGTGACGGGCCAGGAGAGGACCTCCGACTTCATCATCGCACTCTTGTTCGCCTCGTTGAAGTCGGACCACATGCCCGGCGCTCCCGTGAGGCTCACGGTCGTCGAGCCGTGCGAGAGATCGGCGAGCTTCCCCTTGAGGTCGTCCGCGGCGCGCACCATCTCGGTCGGGCTCGCCGCCGCGCCGCCGCTCAGCAGGACCGTCCGGCCGTCCTTCGAGACCTGGGGCGGCCCGACCGAGGAGACGCGGGGGTCGGATTCGAGCAGGCGGGTAGCCTCGGCGACGGTAGCGTCGGGGTTGCCCGGGCCGTGGACGGCAACCATGAGGGCGTAGCCGCCCTGCCCGGCGAACGACGCGTCGATCGCGTTCCGCGTGGCGACTGACTCGGAGCCGCTCGCCTCCCAGCCGGCGCCCGAGAGCGCATGCTCGGCCTTCGGCGCGAGGGCGCCGAGGCCGACCGCGACGACCGCCCAGGCGACGACCACGAGCCGAACGTGGCTCGCCGTCCAGCGGCCGAGCCGTCCGATGGGGCCGACGGAGGTCATGGCGTCACCTCGCCGGAGAAGCAGGACGTGCGTCCGAGCACGACGGACGCGGGGCAGGCACCCACCAGCGCATAGAGCCACTGGTTGGCGGCCACGAAGACGCCGAGGAGCAGGAACCACGGGCTCACGGCGACGGCGAGGACGATCGCGATCAGCGTCATCGTGCCGGCGAGCCCGAACAGGACGCGGGTGAGCGAAAGGCGCGCGCAGCTCATCGCAGCGATCCCCCGACGAGCTCGGCGAGGTCGGCGAATTGGCGCTGGAGCCCGCCGCAGACCTCTTCGCAGAGGCCGAGGACGCTCTCGTCCGCGATCGCGTACAGGGTGTGCGTCCCCTGCTTGCGGCGGCCGAGAATCCCGGCCTCGTGGAGGACGCCGAGGTGCTTGGAGACGTTCTGTTGCGACGTGCCGAGGCTCTCGGTCAGCTCGGCGACCGTCGCCTCGCCGTTGCGCAGGCGGTCGAGGATCCGGATCCGCATCGGCTCGCCCATGACGCGAAAGCGCCGCGCGACGAGCTCGACGACGGGCTCGGGAAGGGGATGTGGCAAAGGCATGGAGGTGCTCCAGGGTCGTCG